>BMQD01000005.1:147675-374208 GCA_014647935.1 Planomonospora parontospora | reverse complement strand
CGCAAGTGCCTCGGCTACCGAACCCCGGCCCAATGTGTTGCCTTGACTCTTTGAATCTAAGGCTGCTTTTTTCAGAAAGATCAGCTTCTCGCGCAGCTCGGCGTTCTCCCGCTCCAGCTCCCGAATCCGGGCCCGCTCCGGCCCCGAGACCGGCTGCCGCTCGCCCTGCGCGCTCACGATCCGATGCCGGTTCACCCAGCTGCCCAGGGTGCTGGCGTTGATGTCGAACTCGCGTGCCACCGACGCGACCGTCCGCTCGCCCTCCAGCACCATGCGGACGGCTTCTTCCTTGAACTCCGGCGAGAACTGCCTACGACGCCTCGTCACGTACCTACCTCTTCCAGACTTCCGTCAGCTTATGTAGCCGACTGTCCGGAATCTGCTGGGCACCTCAACGTCACCGGAGAGGACGGCCGGGAGTACAAAGTCCTCACCTATGTGCTTCCGCACGGCGACGAGACGCTTCGGATGGTGGTCTCGGTGAACCACCGCAGGAAGGATCATGCGGCTGCCGACCCGCTGATCCGGGAAGCGGTCATGCGCTCGGACGGCGTCGTGACCACACCGGCGGATCTGGCCGAGCTGGCGGACCGGTGGATTCTGCCCTACCGGGGGATGCAGGTGGTCCAAGTCCGGGTGAGCCATCAGTTGACGCTGCTCCTCGACGGTGACGCCCGGGTGGACATCGAGTCCACGGCGACGCTCACCAGAGGCCCGCTGAGCGCTCCCGATGCGAAACCGGTCCACCTGGCCCCTGAGCGCCAGGAGGTGGCGCCGGCCCTGGCACTCTTCGGCGCGGCGCTCCTGTCATCGGTCGCCTTCAAGTCCGGTGCGCTGCGGCTGGTCTTCGACACCGGGATGCAGCTGAACGTGAAGCCCGATTCCCGGTACGAGGCGTGGAGCACCTGCGGTCCTGACGATTTGCGCTCCGTCTGCCTGCCGGGCGGCGGGCTTCCGATTTTCCGATGAGCGGAGGGGCCGGTTCGGAAGACTTCGGGAGCGGAGCTGCCGACATCGATCCCGAAGGACGCCATAGGCGCCGCGTAGCGGTCAGGACCGACGGTCGGAGCGACCTTCCGGGCGGCGGCGCGGACCCCGGTGCGGCGAGTCGGTCGGGTACGGCGCGGCGGGCGTACGGCGGGCGGGTCCGGCCGGGACCGGCCCCCAGGCCTCATGCCCGGACGGATCCCGCAGAGCGGGAGCCGTGGCGGCCGCGCCTTCCGCCTCGTGGACCACTTCGCCCCGACCACCTGGCGGCAGACCCTCGGCCTCCTCGACCGGCACGGCCTCGCCGGACTGATCCGCCGGGTCCGCGAAGCCGAGCACTCAGACCCGCAGGGTGAACGCTGCCCTCGGGGAAGACCTTCGACGATGCGACCGCGGCTTGGTGCGATCTCCGCTAGGAGAACTTCTTGATGGCGTCCTCGATGATGCTGCGAAGCGCTCGGGGGCATGCCGCGACGCGCCCGTTCGGTGGGTAGTGCACGCTTGCGATGGGCGGCTCCGCGCACTCTTCTCTGCCGTGCTGGGTGCAGCGTTGTTCCAGGGCCGCCAGGCTCTTGGGGTCATGGAAGTCGGGGTCGAACGGAAGAACAATCCGGATCTCCATTGACGAATCATAGAAGCCGACCGGCTCGCCGTCCCGAACTCTTCGAGTCGAAGAATTCCTGAGTCGACTTACCGTCAATCCCCCTGGACAGCTGCTGAAGACCAGCCTGGAGTTCCTCTAGGAAGCGGCCACCACGGGCGGCATGACCTCAACGACACGTGCCGTTCCGGCGGGTGGTCGTATCTCGTGCATGGTGATCGCATCACCCGGTGTGAGGTGTCGCCAGTGTTCAGGGGCGAGGGGAAGGAGCCGCACGGGGGCGCACTCTCCCGGCTTCAGGGGATCGCCGCCCTCGACCCAGAGGGCGGCGATGCTGAGCAGTGGTTCCCCCTCAGGTGTCCGCCGGCCGATGTCCCACATGGGTCGCAGCGACCAGCCGGAGGGCACCGGCAGCGTACGGCCTCCGTCCTCGGTGCACTTCAGGCACAACTCGGCCCGGAGAACGCCGCTTCGGGCCTCACAGCGCCGCCATTCGTACCAGTCGGCGTCCCGCCGAAGCCACATCAGACGGGCGGCATCGGCCAGCAGGCTCCAGAAGCCGGGCGGCTGCGGATGGGCGTCACCGAGCTCTTCGAGAAGAAGGAGCGCCATCTCCCACTCGTCGTGCCCCAGGTACTCCAGCACGTCGGGCACACCGATGCCGAACTCGGTCCGGATGTCGGCAGGACAGAGACGGGCCGCTTTCAGAAGAGGGGAGGCCTGGGAGTCCACGGTCTGATTGTGCCCGGTCAATGCATGACTCAGACTGATCGATCTTGCTGATGACCGCAGGCGATCAGCGGTGGGAGCGGCCGCCCATGGCGCACGCGATGCAACCACGGCCGCCGAGCGCCTTGTCCAGCTCGCACATGACCTTGGCAAGCCGTTCCTCGTCTTCCCGCGGGAACTGCGCCACGGGCGTGCCGGCGGCGAAGTGCTCGCCGACCATGTGGAGATGGTCACGCAGAACCGTTGCAGCCTCCTGATCCAGGCGGAGAGTGATCTCGTCCATGAGGCCAGCGTACTGTCGGCGGCTTTACAGCCCCCTGCCCTACCGGCCGGGCTCCGGCGCGGAAGGTCGCGCGTAGTAACCCGGGCGGGCGGCCAGGACGCTCTCGAAGCAGGTGTAGCGCTCGCGTTCTGCTTCGTCGGCATCCTCGCCCGGAACAATGGAGCGCCACAGGCCGACCGAGATCTCCGGAACGGTGAACCCGCAGTCGTCCTCTTCTTCGATCTCGAATCGCTCTCGCAGGACTTCCATCACCTGCCCAGCAGGCATGGAGAACACGTCTACGCCCAGCAAGAGCACCTGAGCTCGGGGACGGGTGTCGGAATCACGGAAGATCTCCACAGCCTGGACGGCTCCGGTGGAGCCGCAGTGGACGAAGGCGTCGATGCCGGTGTCTCCGCCGTTGATCCTCCAGTCGAGCGGTAGTGCCCCCGGATACGGCGCGTACGGTACGGGCTCACCCCAGACGCGTAGTGCTTGCCCGGCTTCTTCGTGAGAGGAACCGATCAAAACGGGACCAACCGACCTCAGCGGGTCGATCTCGATCATCAGCGGCCTCATGTCGCAGCCTCCCCATGCGCACGATGTACGGAGCAAACTTTTTCTGGGAAGGGTGTACGACACCACTAGCGGCTTTCAAGAGGGCTGCGTTCCGGGCGATGACAGAGCTTCCGATCAGGGCGAAAACCTCTTCCCCGACCCGAACGGTGGAAGATCATCCCGCATATATCCCGCAGGCCCTCGCCCTCTCCAACCATGATCCAGAAGTCGATCATGCCCTTCCATCCGTGGAAACTCTCCCACCTCGGCTCTTGACCCGCCCCCTCCGTCGTCCGAGACCATGTCGGCCATGTGGTTCTTCCGTTTCCTCGCCATCGGACTCCTCAGCGGGATCCCGATGATCCCGCTCCTGCACTCCCCGCGGGGTGACGGATTCGAGCACCTGCGCTTGAGCGCGATCATGACCCTGGAGTTCAGCTGGTTCCTGTTGGTCCCGATCTCGCTGGTGGTCGGAGCTTGGAAGACCTTCTCTTCCAGCGAGCGGCCCCGGCCGGCGCCTCCGGGCTTCGTCCTGGGAGGGATCACCTTCGCGTTCGGCGCCCTGGTCCTGCACCAGGCGATGGCGGCGTCACGATGGCTCAACGGTTCACCGTCCGGAGTCGGCGATCCGGACGGCGAGTACTTCATGGCAGCGTTCGCCGAACTTTCGGGTGTGGCGATCATGATCGTCGGCATAGTGATCCTGATCGGTCGGGCAGTCGCCATCATCGATTCCCGAGAGGCGAACACCCCGCCCGCCTTCTCATCCCGGCCACTGACAGGCCGACAGCTATGAGCACGCCCCTTGACGATCATCCCGGAGCCGGAGCGCCCCCGCCGGAGGCAATGGACGGCGAGGGGACGCGTCAGGCAGGCTTGATCGAAATCACGGTCGAGGCGCCGACAGCAGAACTCGGGTGAATGAATTGAGAAACCTGTTTGTATCGCTGGGCGAAGTACTTTCGTGGCTGTTCTCGCTGGCGGTGCTGTTCCTGGTGATCTACGGGGCGATACGGCTGGCGCTCAAGCATGATCGGAGGAGTCGGATTCCGCGTCCCCGGGATGTGGCGGATGCGGAGCTGCGGGAGCGGGTGGCGGCGGAGAGAGCGGCCCAGAAGGGCGAAGCGGAAGAGCGAGTGGCTCGCAGGCATGAGGCAGCAGGGTCCGACGGCATGTAGCGGCGGCGGGCCGCTGGTCGGTCGCCCTGGCGCTCGGCATCCGCCAGGGTGAGGCGCTCGGGCTCCGCTGGCAGTACGTCGATCTGGAAACCTGTGTGATCCGGGCGTGCTTCCAGATCCAGCGGGCCGAGTGGCGGCACGGCTGCGCCGATCCGCACCGGTGCGGCGAGAAGTGGCACCGCCGTCCCTGCAAGGAGAACTGCACGGAGTACGGGCACCTGCCCGGCTGCAAGCCGGACTGCGCGAAGCCGGGGCACAACCGCTACAAGCGGCCCTGCCTCAAGGACTGCACCGGCCACGCCGACAGTGGAAGACCATCCTCAAGCATGCCGGGGTGAGGGATGTCCGAGTCCACGACGCCCGGCACACCGCCGCGACGCTCCTCATCGAGCAGGGGGTGAACATCCGAGTCGCCCAGGAGGTTCTCGGCCACACGCGGGTCACCACGACCGAGCGCTACGCCCACGTGTCCACACCCCTGATGCGCGACGCCGGCGAGCGGCGCGCCTCGGCGCTGTGGGGAGACTCCTGAGCCCTCACTGGGCGCTCGTTGCAACTAGAACTGCAACTATGAGCCCTCTGGAGATCAGAAAAGGCCCTCTCCCCGAACGCGGGAGAGGGCCTCTGATCTGCGGAGGCTCGGGGATTTGAACCCCGGATGGGCGGTAAACCCAAACCGCATTAGCAGTGCGGCGCCATAGACCTGACTAGGCGAAGCCTCCTGGTAGCCGTGTGGCTCAGCACAGAGTACCGGCGATCGGGCAAGGCGGCAAAGCGATTGCCCAGCGCGTCGGCCACGCCCCTCCGGGAGGTTTATCCACCGCCTGTGGACAACTTCGTCCACACCTGTGGACAAAGCCGTGGACGTGCAGGTGGAGCTCAGGGTAAACCTGTGGATTCTCTATGTGTGAGACATGAAATCTCACCTGTCGAGCACACGAAGGCTCCTCGCCCGCCCGGGGAGGAGCCTTGCGTCGATCCCGGAGCTCAGGGATCCAGGAGATCAGGCGGCCGGGTTGGCCTCGCCCTCGATCTCGATCTTGATCTTCTTGCCGACGAGCACGCCACCGGTCTCCAGCGCCTGGTTCCAGGTCAGGCCGAACTCCTCACGGTCGATCTCGGTGGTGATGGAGAAGCCCCAGACCTCCTGGCCCCACGGGTTGGTGCCGGCGCCGCCGTACTCGACGGTGAGCTCGACCGGCTTGGTGACGTCGCGGATCGTCAGGTCGCCCGCCAGGGTGAACTCGTCCCCGGAGTGGCCGACGACGCGCGTGCTGCGGAAGGTCAGCTCGGGGAACTTATCGACGGCGAGGAAGTCGTCGCCGCGCAGGTGGCCGTCGCGGTCGGCCACGCCGGTGTTGATGCTCTCGGTCCTGATCGTGAGCTCGGCGGAGGACTCCAGGGGGTTCTCGGCGATCGTCACGGTGCCCGCGAAGTCGCCGAAGCCACCGCGGACCTTGCTCACCATCATGTGCTTGACGACGAAGCCGATGCTGGTGTGGGCGGCGTCGAGCGCGTAGGTGCCGGCGGCGGGGATCTGGAGGTTCTCCCAGGTGCGAGTGCTCATCGTGTTCTCCCGAGGGGTGCTTGCTGCGTGGACGTTTGCGTCAACATATTTCTACAGGAGGAATATTCCTCTCGTCAACTATCGTCCGATACAGTGTGAACGTGCTCCCTCTAGACGACCCCCGGCTGACCGCGATGGGCCTCCTCTCCGAGGTCTCCACCGGGCTGTCGGACAAGACGCTCCCCACCCTCGCGGCGGCGGGGCTCTCCGAGATCGACTTCGAGACCCTGATCCGCCTGGCGCGCTCTCCGGGGCAGCGCCTGCGGATGAGCGACCTGGCCGCGCAGACCACTCTGTCCACCAGCGGTGTGACCAGGGTCGTGGACCGGCTGGAACGCGAGGGCCTGGTCGCGAGGGAGGCGTGCGCCACGGACCGCCGGACGTCGTACGCGGTGATCACGGAGACGGGCCTGGCCCGTCTCGGCGACGTGCTGCCGCAGCACCTGGCGGACATCGAGGCCTGGCTCACCGGGCTGCTATCCCCGGACCGGCTCTCGGCCTTCCTCGACGCCCTCAGGACCATCCGCGACGCCGTACGGCCCTGCGCCACGGCGGGCGCCCAGGCCCCGCCCTCCGGAGAGGCCGGATCCTGCGAGCAGCCTCCCGGGCGGCCGCCCTCCCGGCGGCCCTCCGACGATCGCGGCCGATGACCCGGAACGCCCCGGGGCGGATCCCGACGACGGAGGGTCAGGACTGGGGCTCGAGCCGCCGCTCCTGGACCTCGAGGGCGCAGCGGAGCTTGGCCATGCCGCGCGAGACCGTGCTCTTGACCGTGCCGACGCTGACGCCCAGGGCCTTGGCGATCTCCGGCTCGGTCATGTCCTCGTAGTAACGCAGCACGATCGCGGCCCGCATCCGGGCGGGCAGCCCGTCGAGCGCCTGCTCCACCCGCTCGGGCAGCTGCCGCTGGACGCTGGGGGCGACCGGCTCGGGCACCTCCCCCGAGGGATACTCCTCCAGCCTGCGCCGCCGCCACCACGAGATGTTGATGTTGACCATCGCCCGGCGCACGTAACCGTCCAGGGCCGCGCGGTCCTCGATGCGCTCCCAGGCCAGGTAGGTCTTGGCCAGCGCCGCCTGGAGCAGGTCCTCGGCGTCGTTCGGGTTCCCGGTGACCCGGCGGGCGGCGCGCAGCAGCGCCGGTCCGCGAGCAATGACGTACTCGCGGAACTCGTCGTGGGTCCCCCCGGTCACCGCGATCACCCGTCCTGTGGTCAAGGTGTCTCCCGTGGCCAGAATCGCAGCCGGAGGGCCTGATCCGGCTGAACCGTAATCCAGGTTTCATCCCCTCGGCCGTAAAGATCGCACCAACCGCCCCACCGGCTGTCGAAAGACCGTTAGGCGCCGTTTTGCCCAGTCATGGGGGAGAGGCGTTCCACTGGGGAGGGAAATCCTGATACCTGGTCGGATACCTGACGGAATTATCAGGGGAAGCCGACAGCAGGACATCTCCCGGCATGTGACGCTGGCTGGACTTCCCGCCGAGAACAGGAGAACCACGATGCCCCAGCGGAGCGTCGACCGCCGCCGGGCGCTGGCCTCGGCCGCGCTCGGCCGCCCCCTCGCCGGCTCCGGCCCCGTTCCCGGCGACGGCGAGCTCCTGCACGCCGTCACCGGCACGGTCCTGGACGCCAGCCCGCACCTGATCATCATCGAGACCTCGGACGGCGAGGAGGAACGGCTCGTCGTCGCCCCCTGGGCGACCGCCTGGCGTGGGGACACCGTGGCCCCGGCCGACCTGCCCCCCGGCGCCAACGTGGTCATCAGGGCACTGAAGGCCGGCCGGGTCGTCGACCGGATCTGGGCCGACGCCACCCGGATCACCGGCGTGATCCAGGAGGTCGGTCCCGGCGCCCGGGACCGCACGGTCGAGCTCTACTGCGGGCCGCACCGGGGCATGCGGACCGTCGTCGTCCCCTACGCCGTCTCGGGGCGGCTGCGGGTCCGGCATCCGAAGTTCGAACCCGGCTACCTGTTCGACGCCGTCGGCGTCGTCGAGGACGGCGTGGCCCACGTCCGGCTGCCCACGACCTCGCAGCCGCCCTACCGGTGGACGTCCGTACCCGAACCGCCCCTCGCCTACGGCGGCGCGCAGCCGCACGTCTCGGGCACCGCGACCTGGTCCGACGGCTTCGACTTCGGCGAGCGGGGGGCCGCCTACCCGATGCTGGAGTCCTCCGACGCCGAGTGCGACGAGGTGGGGAGGTCCTGTGCGAGACTGCCGTACCTCGCCCTGGGGTCGGCGCTCGAGGTGCGCAACGTGTGCGCCGGCCGCACCTCGGTCGTACCGGTCGTGACGTGCGGCTGCCTCGCCGGCCGGTTCTGCGACCGGTGCCTGGAGTGCGGCACCTCCCCGCGCGGCCGGATCGCCGAACTGTCCCCGGCCTCCTTCGTGGAGCTCGGCGGGGAGCTGACCAAGGGTTGCTTCAACGCCCGGATCACTTTGGGATGACGTAGGTGACGACGCAGATGACAGAGACGCTGAGGACGATCGCCGCCGCCCAGCTCCCGGTGCTGAGCGTGCTGCTGGCCCTCGGTACGGTGGCCAAGATCCGGACCGCCCGGGGCGACAGGGGCCTGGGCGGGATGAGCGGGCTGGGGCCGGCCGTGCTGGTGCCCGAGCACTGGCGCGCGCCCGTGATGCTCGGTTGCGCGGCCGGGGAGGCGATCCTGGTGGGCGGGCTGATGGCCACCGGGCATCCCGTCTTCCGGTGGGGGACGACCGCGTTCTTCGCGGTGGCCACCTATGTCCTGTGGGAGTTGCGCCGCCGCCGCCCCGACGTGGGGTGCGGCTGCTTCGGCGAGGTCAGCGCGGTCCCGGTGGGCTTCCGCTCGTTCACCCGCACCGTGGTGCTGACGGCCATGGCGGTCGGGGCCGTGTGGGCCGGACCGGTGCCGGGGTGGTCCGTGCTGGCCGGGATCTCCTGGACCGAAGGGCTGGCGGTGGCCGGAGGGCTGCTGCTGGTCGCCGCGTTCTCCCCGGAGATCGAGGAGACCGCCGCCCGGTTCCGGCACCGCGCACCCTGCGAGGAGCGTCCGGCGGACGCCGCGACGGCCGCCGCCCGGCTCCGCTCCAGTACGGCCTGGCGGGCCTACGAGGGATCTCTGACCAGCGCGGAGCCGGCCGACAGCTGGCGGGAGCTCTGCTGGCGGTTCTTCGTCCATCCGGGCCGGGGCCCGGACGGGGAACCGGTGGACGTGGTCTTCGCCGTCTACCTGAGCGGCCGCAAGCCCGCGGTCAGGGTGGCGCTGGTCGGATCGGACGGGCGGGCGGTCGGGACCGTCCCGCCGCCGGAGCCGGTGACGACCGCTGACGGGGCCGGCGGCTCCCCCGCCCTCGCGGCACACGACCATTGATCTATATAAGGCTGTCTAGAGTCAAGGCTAGAGAACCGTAGAGAAAGCTAGGCCTACGGAACTGGGATCGGGTGGCCGGGACTCAGACCGGCTGGGAGCGCAGGAACCTGCCGAAGTGCGGGACGGTGAAAGCGATCAGCCCGCGTTCCGCGCTGTAGATCAGCCCCTTCTTGATGAGGCTGTCGCGGGCCGGGGAGAGGCTGGAGGGCTTGCGGCCGAGGATCTCCGCCACCTCGGCGGTCGCCACCGGCTCGTCCCCCATCGAGGCGATGGCGTGCATGTAGTCGCGCTCGGCCGGGGTGGCCCGTTCGTACCGGCTGCCGAAGAACCCGACGGCGAGCTCCTCCTCGGCCTCCGGCGCCGAGACCCTGACGTCCTCGGCGGTGATGGGGCTGCGCAGCGCCAGGTCCCAGGCGACCTTGCCGTAGGCCTGCACGAAGTAGGGGTAGCCGTCGGCCGCCTCGTAGAGCGCGTCCAGGGCCTCCCGGGTGAACTCCACCCCCTCGCTCTCGGCCGGGGCGATCAGGGCCAGATCGGCCGCCTCCCGGTCGAGCCGGTCGATCCTGGCGTAGCGGAAGAGCCGCTCGGAGTAGCTCTTGCTGGCCGACAGCACACCGGGCAGGTGCGGCAGCCCGGCACCGACCACGATCAGCGGCCCGCCGCTCTGGGACAGCTCGTGGCAGGCGGCGCAGAGCGCCGAGACGTCCGCGACCTGGACGTCCTGCATCTCGTCGATGAACAGGGCGATGCCGACACCCAGGTCCGTCGCGACCGCGGCGGCGTCGACGAACAGCTCGGTGAGGTCGATCTCCAGGTCACCGGAGTCGGCCCGGCCGCGCGCCGCGGGCACGTCGATCGCGGGCGACCAGTGCGAGGTGCCCTTGGCCGCGGACGCGTCGCGCATGGCGAAGGCCTTGAGCACGCCGAGGAACTCCTCGATGCGCTCGGGCGCCCGGTGCCGGGGGGCCAGCTCGCGGACCGCCATGTGGAGGGCGGCGGCCACCGGACGGCGGATCGACCTGTCGGGCCGGGCCTCGATCTTCCCGGTGCCCCACAGCCGCTGCATGGCCATCGACTTGAAGGTGTTGAGCAGGACGGTCTTGCCGACGCCGCGCAGCCCGGTGACGACCATGCTGCGCTCGGGACGGCCGCGGGCCACCCGCTCCAGCACGATCTCGAACTGCCGCAGCTCACGGTCGCGCCCGGCGAGCTCCGGCGGACGTTGGCCCGCACCGGGGGCGTAGGGGTTGCGCACGGGGTCCACGGTGTCGGACTCTATGACGGGATATAGGGGTCGTCCTAGACTTCGATAGAAAGTGCTACGGCGTCTCGCCCGTGACGGGGCGGGCGCCCTGGGGGCCGGGACGCACACCGCCTGCGGCGGGGTGGGGGCGTCGAGGGTCGCGGCCGCCCCTGGGAGCTCCGGCGTCGCGGGCACCACGGCACACCCCCTGCCTGCACGGACGGCACTCCGGGACGGCGCCCGGCGGACGCCTCGGACCAGCGACCGAACCCGTGTTCGATCCGATGCCCCAGACTGTAGCGCGCCGTCGAACACAGTGACGAGATTTCCCGGGAAAAGCCCGCCCCAAAGCTCGGCCACCGGTTCCCGAACCCCGCCGGTTCTGCACCCCGCCGGTCCCGTACGCGCCGGACGCCCCGAACCTTCCCCTCCCGGGCCCTCCCTCGCGAAGGCCGGACCGTGGATCTCCGGGCATGGATCTCCGGGCGGGGAGATCCAGGCCGTGGACCTCCGGACGGGGAGATCCAGGCCGTGGACCTCCGGATGGGAAGGCCCAGGCCGTGGACCTCTGGACGGGGAGGTCAGCCGGTGAGACCCCGCACCAGCGCGACGAGCGCCGCAGCACCGATCAACGCGAGGTAGCCGAGCACCAGCCGGGTGTCCCGGAGCAGGCACCTGCTCCGGGACAGTCCGGCGCGGCGCGCCCGCAGGTAGCCGGTGAATCCGAGCACCGCGAAGCCGAGCACCACCCATGCGCCGCCGAGCCAGGCCAGCAGCGCCACGGTCGCGTACACGCACAGCCGGAGCGGATCGTACGGCTGCGCGCCGCCCGGTCCCGTCCCCGGCCCTGCCCCGCCCGGTCCCGTCCCCGGCCCTGCCCCGGTCACGGAGTCCGTCCCCCGGCCCGGCGGTCGCCCGCCCGTCGCGGGATCCCCGCCGGCGGGAGCCGTGCGCCCCGTCAAGTGAGCTCCACCAGCGGGAGCCGTACGCCCGGGTCGGCCGCCGCCACCGCGGAGAGCCGCTGGCGGGAGAGCGCCGGCCAGGCCTGGACGGCGCAGAACGGGGCGCACTGGTCCTGGTCCGCACGGGTGCCGACGTGGACGCAGCACTGGACCAGCCGCTCCTCCAGCATCGTCGACATGTCCATGAACGGCTTCACGGTGATCCGGACCACCCGTTCGCCGAGCATCCGACGGAGCCTCCTGCGCCGGCCGGGCAGCGCCGAGGAGGCCAGCGCCAGCAGCGTGGACACGCCCAGGTCGCAGTTCTCGCAGATGTCCCGCCACAGGTCGCCGATCTGCGGGTGCGAGAGCGACGACTGCTCCGACAGCAGCCCGAGCAGCGACTCCTGTACGGCCCGGCGCAGCTCGCGCGGGATCTCCCGGTCGGCGATCCGGTTGGCCACCAGGCCGAGGTGCTCCTTGAGCCGGTCGTGGCCGATCAGGGCGGCCAGCGACCGCCACGCACCGGAGTCGTCGCGGATCAGGTAGCCGACCGAGCAGCAGTGCGGGTGCGAGCACGGCAGCGCAGTCAGGTCGCGCCAGGTGACGGCGCCGCCGGTCTGCGGGCCGAGGCGGGCGAGCACCCCGGTGTGGGTCAGCCGGTCGAGCGGGTCGATCGCCGCCGACCGGCCGGAGCCGAACTGCGGCTGCAGGGAGACGCCGCCCACGTAGGGGGTGTCGAGTGCGAGCCGTACCACGTCGCCGATCTCGCCGTCGTTGACGCCGAGGGCCGCGGTCATGACCAGGGTCGTGAAGATCTCCCGCTCCGACAGCCGCCGCACGGCCTCCGCCTTGAGGGCGCGCAGGTCCCCGCCCCGGTGGTGGCGCGAGGCCGCGGCGGAGGTCCCGTCGTACTGCAGGTAGACCTCCACCCGCTCGCGGTGCCCGGTGAGCAGGTCGAGCAGCGCGTCGTCGCGGGCGACGGCGATGCCGTTGGTGTTGACCAGGATCCGGGTGACGGGCCGGGCGGTGAGCTCGGCCAGGAGCGTCCCCAGCTCCGGATGGAGGGTGGGCTCGCCGCCGCTCAGCATGAGCACGTCCAGGCGGCCGTTCTCCCGGGCCAGGCGCTGGTCGACGTTGGCCAGGACGTCGGCGACCGGGACCACGCCGCGCAGATCGGGCGAGGAGCCGGCGAAGCAGGTCGGGCAGCGCAGGTTGCAGGTCTCGGCGATGTCCTCCAGCAGGATGCAGGTGTGCTGGGTCTGCATCTCCGGGAGCCCCCGCAGGTACGCCGCGGGAACGGGATCGAAGTTCCCGGGGGTGTCGGGGACGTGGGCCTTGGTGGGGGCGGTCCACTCCTCCAGGTAGGCGAGGATCTCCGGGTCCTCGTCGTAGAGGGTGCGCACCAGGCCGTGGACGCGGCAGCCGCGCTCCAGGAAGACCCGGCCGTCGCGGACGGCGAGGTAGCCGGTCAGCCGCGGCACGTCGTGCAGCGGGCGTTCGGGGTCCTCGTCGTGGCAGCGCGGGCAGAAGGCGTTGACGTAGCGGAGGATGCGGTCGCCCCGCAGCCCCATCCCGGTCGTCCCGGAGACCCCGGCGGTCTCGGCGGTCTCGGAGACCCCGGCGGTCTCGGAGACCCCGGCGGTCCCGGTCACAGGTAGACCCCCGGGTTTATGCCCGTGCAGAATCCCGCGCTGACGATCGAGACCAGCGCCCAGCCGGCCATGAGGCCGATCCCCAGCCCCTTGGACCAGGGTTCGCCCTTCCGGACCAGCAGGATCCCGCCGCCGAAGGTCCCCAGCGCCAGGACCACCGCCGCCACCCCGATGCCCACGGGCGATCCGGTGGAGAACGCGAGGAGCGCCATCAGCACGTTGGCCGCGATGAAGGCGAGGACGCCGACGAACGCCAGTGCCACGATCACCCCCGTGGAGTCACCGGACGGGGGCCGCCCCTCCCACCCCGGCGGAGGTCCCGCCGGACCGGGTGGAGGGCCGGGCTGTCCCGGCGGGCCGTACGGGCCCGGGGGCGGTGCTCCCTGGCGGCCGTACGGGCCCCGGGGCGGCTCCTCCGGCCCGCCCGGCGGACCGGACGGTCCCCTCGGACCTTGGGGCGGCTCCTCCGGCGGGCCGGGCGGTTCCTGGGGCGGCGTGGTCATGCTCGGGCCTCCTGTCTGCGGACGAGCGCGTCGTAGAAGCCCCGGCGGTAGCCGTACCGGAGCCTGAGGACGACCAGCAGCAGGCCCGGCGCGAGGAACCACTGCGGGCGGGTGAGGTCCAGCCAGACCGTCTCGTTCGCCCGGGTGAACTCCACGAGGAACCGGAAGACGGCGTAGGCCGCGACGTAGAGGGTGAACAGCTCGCCCGGCCGGGTGATCCGGCTCCGCAGCCACCAGAGCGCGCCGAAGGCCGCCAGCTGGAAGGCGGCCTCGTACAGGAACGACGGGTGCATGGCCTGCCCGGCCAGGCAGCCGGGGCAGGCGGGCGTGGCGGCGGGGGCGTGCACGCCCCACGGCAGGTCCGTGGGGCGGCCGGGGGCCTCGGTGAGGTGGCAGCCGATCCGGCCGACCGCCATGCCGAGCGCGACCGCGGGCGCGAACAGGTCACCGGTCCGCTCCCGGTAGCCGATCAGCCGCTTGGCGACGAGCACTCCCGCGTAGGCGCCGGTCAGCCCGCCCAGGATGCTCCGGGAGCCGAACATCCAGGCTTCCAGCAGGCTCGGGTTGAGCGCCGGGTCGAGGTGCTCGGCCCAGCCGGACAGCCGCATGCCGACCGCTCCGCCGACCAGCGCCCCGGTGACCGCCACCAGCGACTGCTCGGCCGGCGCGCCCCGGCGGCGGGCCTCGGCGACGAAGACCGCCGCGGCGGCCAGCACCCCCAGGGCGACGAAGAGACCGTGCACGGGTACGGGCCGTCCCGCGATCCCGATCACCGGCTCCATCCCGCCACAGTAGATGCGAGAACGTCTCCGGACCACCACCTCCGCCGAGCCGGAGACCGTGCCCGGGCGCGCCCGTACTCGCGTCCGGACGTGTCCGGGTTCGGCGGGACCGCATGCGGTGGAACCGTGCGACAGGACCGCATGTCGCGGGACCGTATGTCGCAGGACCGCGTGCAGCGGGACCGGAAGAGCGCACCGGCATCCGGCGCGACCGGTCGACTACGCTGATGACTTGTCGCGCCGGTCCGTTGTGAGGGGGCAGCAGGTGGGAAGCTCTCCGTCCATGACGCGCGCCCGGACCGCCCTCGCCATGACCGCCGCCTACCTCGCGGTGAGCGCCTGCGGCGGTTCCGAACCCGTCACCGCGCCCACGACGCCGCCCCCGCCGCCCAGCCCGCGCCCCTCGTCACCGTCCCCCTCGCCGACGCCGCCGTCGTCGTCGCCGACGGACTCGCCGACCGCGACCCCGTCGGCGTCCCTGTCCCCCCCGCCCGGCGGAACGGCCTCCCCGCAGGCGTCGCCGTCCGCCGGGGCCGCCTCACCGCCCCCCTCGCAGACGCAGCCCCCGGCCGAGCCCCCGGAGTTCGCCGCGAAGGTCTCCCGCGTCGCCCGCGAGCGCCTGCCGTACTCCTGGCGCAAGGGCTGCCCCGTCCCGGTCAGGGACCTGCGGTTGATCACGATGACCTACTGGGGCTTCGACGACCGGCCGCACACCGGCGAGCTGGTCGTGCACGAGGACGTCGCCGACGACGTCGTCACCGTCTTCGGCCGGCTGTACGGCTGGCGCTGGCCGATCTACCGGATGGTGCTCGTCGACGTCTACAAGGGCGACGACTTCGACTCGATCGACGCCGACAACACCTCGGCCTTCAACTGCCGCCCGGCGACCGGCTCCAGCAGCTGGTCACGGCACGCGTACGGCAAGGCCATCGACATCAACCCCCGCGAGAACCCCTACGTCTCCGCGGACGGTTCGGTCGCCCACCGGAACGCCCGCAGGTTCGCCGAGCGCCCGGTGAAGGCCCCCGGTGTGATCAACCCCGGCGACAAGGTGGTCCGCGCCTTCGAGAGGCTCGGCTGGGAGTGGGGCGGCTCGTGGTCCGGGATCAAGGACTACCAGCACTTCAGCAAGGGCGGCGGCTGAGATCCGGGTCGGCGCCGGGAGCACGCGGAGGTTCCGGCGCGCGGCTCCGAGGTCTTCAACCGGTTTATCGAACCCACGTCGACGTGGGCGAGCCTGGCGACGAGCGGTCCCACGCTCACGCCCGTCTCCATGCCCTCCATGTCGCGAACGACGCAGACGCCCAGGCACTGGACGAGGCCGTCCGGCGAACCGGTCGGCTCGGCTCCCATGATCCGGTGATTGAAAAGAGATCTCGGGACGAGAGGATCAGCGATGCCTTCCCGGCACGGAGGATCGAGAGGACGACCCGGATGAGGCGATGGATCACCACGATGGTCGGTGCGATGACCGTGTCCGTCGCGGTCACCGGATTCGGTATCGCCGCGGATGCCCAGGCGGCCCCGGTCAACCCGGCCGACGCGCTCAGGCGCCAGCTCGTCGAAGACCGGGGCGTGACCATGTCAGAGATCACCACCACATGGACGGACGGGAAGAAGCACAGGATTCGGGACAAGACCCGCGCCGAGTTCGGCGACGGCGGGGTGATCGCCACCGACTTCACGCACGGCACCGGATCCGACGCCTCCCCGTTCTCCGTACGGTTCCTCACGTTCAAGGGCCGGCTGTACTGTCGGGGCTGGATCTGCCCCGCCTCCGGGGGGAAGACCTGGGTCCTGTCCGACGAGGACGAGGCGACCCGTCCCTTCCTGGAGTCCGACGGGATCGATCTCGGTGATCCGGCCGCGTTGCACGCTGTACTGGCAACGACCGAGGCCACGCGCCCGGGAGGCGTCTACGACGGCACCCGGACCACGATCCACCAGGGGACGATCACCTACGCCGAGCTCTACAGGACGTCTCCCGCCTTCCGTGACGACTACGGCAGGAAACCGCCCACCGGCAGAGACGCGAAGACCGAGGTCTCGTGGCGGCTCTGGATCGGCAAGGACCAACTGGTACGCAGAGTCCAGACCTCTCGAACCGCGCGGCTCATCAAGGGCAGAGACCTCTGGGTTTCCCGGGTCGTTGACGCCCGCCTCACCGGATGGGGCGCCGAGACCGACATCCCCGTTCCTTCCGCTGACGAGACCGCGGGGCGAGCCGACTGGAAGAATCCCGGGGAAAAGCGCCCCGTTTCCTGAACCTCGCCACTTCGACAGCGCAGCGGGGAGCCGTGGACGGGCAGGAGTCGGACGCATCGGCGCCGAGGTCAGCTCCGGCGGATCTCCCAGACCACGTCGACGCCGCTCTCCGCGGGCGCCACCGGCTCCCGGGGCACCCGGCCGACCTCACGGTAGCCCAGGCGCCGGGGCACGGCGCCGCTCACGTGGTTCGCCGCGTCGTGTTTGATCACGATCCGCTCGATCCCCGGCAGGGCGAGCCCCTCGGCGGTGAGCGCCCCGGCCGCGGCCGTCATGTGCCCCCGGCCGGTGTGGCCGCCGTGCAGCCAGTAGCCGATCTCCAGGGCGCCGGGGCCGACGCGGGCCATCAGGCTGATGGATCCGACGACCGGGCCGCCGTCGGCGGGCCGGAGGACGTAGGCGAACTCGGTGCCGCCGGCCCAGCCCTCCTCCGCGCGCCGGATCCAGCCGAGGGCGTCCTCGACGGAGTGCCCGTCGTGGGCCCAGGGCATCCACGGCTGCAGGTGCGCGACGGACTCCTCGATCGCGGCCGCGACGCTCTCGGCGTCGGTCTCCCGCACCCGGTGGAGGACGACGGACCCGGCGGCGATCTCTTCGGGAGGGGATGCCTGTTCCATCGGAACATACTGGTAGAAGCACCCTCACCGGCGCAATCGGGATATCGGCGGACACGGACCCTCGGCACGGTCGGGGCCGCACGTCCCGCCGCCGGGACCGGTGACGACGTGCCCGCACGGACTCCGGACGCGGCCGGATCCCGCGCCCCGCCGTCACCCGCGGGGCACGCGTTCCGGGCCGGACCCCGCCGGGCAGTACCTCCGCCAGGGGGCCGCCGGTGTCCCCCAGGCCGGACGGTCGCACACGGTGACCGCTCCGACCCCTGGTAAAAGATCCGAGCTGAGGCATCATGGACGCTATGACGGTGGGGGACGGTGACGGCTGGGCCCGGTGCGACCGAGGTCACCGGCACTGGGGCGTGTACGGCGCGTCCGGACTGCTCGCCGTCCACCACGACTCCGCGGGCACCCCTCACGTCCTCATGCAGAAGCGCTCCCTGTGGAGCCACCACGGCGGCACCTGGGGCCTGCCCGGCGGCGCCCGCGACAGCCACGAGGACGCGATCACCGGCGCCCTGCGCGAGGCCCGCGAGGAGGCCGCCCTGCACGGCGACGGCCTCCGCGTGCAGGGCGTCTACCTGGACGACCACGGGGGCTGGTCCTTCGAGACGGTGATCGCCGAGGCCGACGGCCTGCTGCCCGCGGTCCCGGCCAGCAGCGAGAGCGCCGACCTGCGCTGGCTGCCCGCCGAGGAGATCGCCGCCAGGAGGCTCCACCCCGGCTTCGCGGAGACCTGGCCCGCGCTCAGGCCCGCCCTCGGCCCCCTCGTGCTCGTCCTCGACGCCGCCAACATCGTCGGCGCCCGTGCCGAGCACGGCTGGTGGAGGGACCGCGCCGGGGCGACCGCCAAACTGCTCTCCGAGGTCGCGGCCCTAGCCGAGGGCGGCCTGCACGCCGTACCCGGGCACGTGCCGCCCCTGGCCCGCTGGTTCCCCCGGATCGTCACGGTCGTCGAGGGCGCCGCCCGGGAGGTGACCGCGCCGCCCGGCCTCACCGTCCTGGCCGCGCCGGGCAGCGGGGACGACACGATCGTGCGGGCCGTACGGGAGACCTCCGGCTGGGAGCGCGTCCTCGTCGTCACCGCCGACCGCGCCCTGCGCGACCGCGTCACCGAACTCGGCGCCGACGTCACCGGGCCGAGGTGGCTGCTGTCGCAATTGTGAGCGTTCTCTTGGTGTGGTCGTCCTCCTGGCGTGGTCGTTCTCCCGGCGTGAACGGTTTCCGGTGTGGTCGTCCTCCCGGTGTGAGCGGTTTCCGGGGCGAGCGGTTTCCGGGGTGAGTGGGCCGCCGGGTCAGCGGGTGCCCGGCTGGAGGAGTCCCGACTCGTAGGTGGCGATGACCGCCTGCACCCGGTCGCGCAGGCCCAGCTTCATCAGGACGTTGCTCACGTGCGTCTTGACCGTGTGCTCGCTGACCACCAGCTCGGCGGCGATCTCCGCGTTGGACAGCCCCCTGCCCAGCAGGACCAGCGTCTCGCGTTCGCGCTGGGTCAGCCCGTCCAGCCCGGACGGCCCGGACGGGCTGCCGGACGGGACCGGGGCCGGGCGCGGACGCCTGCTCACCATGTCGTCGATCAGCCGCCTGGTCACGGACGGGGCCAGCAGCGAGTCCCCGGCCGCCACGACGCGGACCGCGTGGACCAGGTCGTCCCGGCGCACGTCCTTGAGCAGGAAGCCGCTCGCCCCGGCGTGCAACGCGTCGTAGACGTAGTCGTCCTGGTCGGAGGTGGTGAGCATGAGGACCCGGGTGGCGGTCTCCGCGCACACCGTGCGGGCGGCCTCGATGCCGTCCATGCGGGGCATCCGGATGTCGAGGAGCAGCACGTCCGGCCGGTGCCTGCGGACGGCCGCGATCGCCTCGATCCCGTCACCGGCCTCCCCGGCGACCGTGATGTCCGGCTGCGCGTCCAGGATCATCGCGAAGCCGCTGCGCACCGGTTCCTGATCGTCGGCGATCACCACGCTGATCGTCACCGGGTCACCTCCGCGGTCCCGCGGAAGGGGAGCCGTACGGACACCCGGAACCCGGTCCCGTCCGGGGCGGGGCCGAACGCGGCGGTGCCCCCGCAGGCCGCGGCCCGCTCGCGGATGCCGATCAGCCCTTCACCGCCCCGCTCGCGGATGCCGGTCCGCTCGCCGCCATCCCGTCCGCCGGTCCGCTCGCCGCCACCCCGTCCATCGCCGCCCCGTCCACCGCCACTCCGTCCACCGCTCCCCCTGCCGTCGTCGGTGGAAGGCGGCCTCCGCCCGTTCCGGGTTCGACCGTACGGCGAGCGGCCCGGCCTCGGCCTGGACGACCATGACGCTCACCGCGTGGGCGAGGACGTCGTGCATGTCCCGGGCGATCCTGGCGCGCTCGCGTTCCGCCGCGCGCTCCGCCTCGATCTCGCGCTCGCGCTCCAGCCGTACGGCCCGCTCCTCCAGCCCGGCGGTGTAGGCGCGGTGCATCGCCACGGCCCTGCCGAGCGCGTAGGCGGCGGCCCAGGTCACCATCCCCCGCACGAACGTGGGCACGGAGCCCACCGAGAGCAGGGAGCCGCAGAGGACGATCGCGGCCCCGGCGAAGCGCCGCCTGCGGGGACAGCGTTCGGCCACGGTGTAGGTGGCGACCGGCCAGCCGTACCAGATGGCTGGGCCGGGTTGTCCGGGTCGTTGAGGGAGTACAGGCCCGAGGCGGCGAGGGTGAGGACCAGCACCGCGAACGGGTACCGGCGGCGCGCGAGCAGCGGCAGCGCGGAGGCGAGGACGGGGAGGTAGTGGGCCACCGTCCACGGCCCCTCAGCGAGGCGGCGCGTCTCGTACAGGAACGGCACCGACTGGGCGGCGAGCACCAGGACGGTCAGCGCCACGTCTGGCACGACGGGAGGAAGCGCTCGCACCCGCCCGGCCAGGGAGCCGGTCAAGCCGTCGACCAGAGGGGAGAGGGACATGGCACCGGAGTATCCAGGACGGCCCGGGGCCGCCGACTCCCCGTGCAGGGGATCTCCTTCTTCGCCGCCCAGTTCGCCCTCGTCCCGCAGCTCGCCGTCGCCGGCCGGGTCAGGGCCTGGACGCCCGTCCTGGTCATGGCCGACCTGCTGCTCCCGTTCTTCGAGAAGGACCTGATCCCGCTGGGCGCGCTGTTCCTGCTCGTCTCCTTCGCCCCCCTCGCCCGCCGGTCCGCCGCGGCCGTACCCACGGCCCCCACCACCCCCGCCGCCGCCGTGTCCAGGTGAATGTTCCACGTGGAACATCGGGGCGCCCGGCGCGCAGGGAACGTCTGGCACGATGGGGACCATGTCTCATCTCCACACCGATCCGCCGCGGGCGTGGACGGATGAGGACGGACCGGTCCCGCCGGACTCCTGGGGCCGCGACCTCTCTCCGGGGCGCGCCCTCCCCTGGGGCTTCATGCTCGTCATCGTCCTGCTGGTCGTGGGACGGTTCGCACTCGCCCCCCACCTGACCTCGGCGGCTCTGCGGACCTGGGCGACGATCTTCGTGGCCATCTGCGTGCAGGCCCTGCCGTTCCTGGTCTTCGGGGTCGCCCTGTCCGCCGCGATCACCGCTTTCGTCCCGGCCTCGTTCTGGACCAGGGCGCTGCCCGGACGCCCCTCGGTGGCCGTGCCCGTCGCCGGGATGGCGGGCGCGGTGCTCCCGGGCTGCGAGTGCGCGTCGGTCCCGGTCGCCTCGGGGCTGATGGCCCGGGGGGTCACCCCGGCCGCCGCGCTCGCCTTCCTGCTCGCCTCACCCGCGATCAACCCGATCGTGCTGGTCGCGACCGCCGTCGCCTTCCCCGGCCAGCCGCTGATGGTCGCCGCCAGGTTCGGCGCCTCGCTGACCGTGGCGGTGCTCGTCGGCTGGCTCTGGCTACGGTTCGGCCGGAGCGAGTGGTTGCGGATCCCGTCCCGCCCGCACGACGGGGGCTCGAAGCTCGTCGCGTTCGGCGAGGCCATGCGGCACGACCTGCTGCACGCCGGCGGGTTCCTCATCGTCGGCGGCCTGGCCGCCGCCACGCTCAACGTGCTCGTCCCCCGCGAGTGGCTGACCGCCGTGGCCGCGATCCCCTGGCTGGCGGTGCTGGTCATGGCCCTGCTCGCCGTGCTGCTGTCGATCTGCTCGGAGGCCGACGCGTTCGTGGCCGCCTCGATGACCGCGTTCTCACCCACCGCGAAGCTCGCCTTCCTGGTGGTCGGGCCGATGGTCGACCTCAAGCTGATCGCGTTGCAGGCCGGCACGTTCGGCCGCGCGTTCGCGGTCAGGTTCGTCCCGTTGACCTTCGCGCTCGCCGTGCTGGTGAGCGCCCTGTGCGGATGGTTGCTGCTTTGACGTCCTCCCCCTTCCCGGCGTCCCCGTACGGCTTTCGATCCCTGTCCGGCTCGCGGTCCCTGTCCGGCTCGCGGTCCCCGTACGGCTTTCGATCCCTGTACGGTTTTCGGTCCCCGTGCGGCCCGGAGGGTGGGGTCCGCGCCCGGGAGGTCCGGTGAACCGCCTGTCCCAGAGCCTGGTCCTGGCTCTCCTGGGGGGCGCCGTGCTGCGGATCTCGGCTTTCTCCACGACCTACCTGAACTACGTGAAGCCCGGTTTCCGGCCGTTCCTGATCGGTGCGGGGGCGGTGCTGCTGATCCTCGGCGCCACCGGCCTGGTCCAGGCGTGGCGGATGAAGGAGGGGCAACGGGACGGGCCCGTGCACGACCACCGGAACGAGGACGGAGCCGGGGACGGGTCCATGCACGTCCCCGGCGCCGGAGCCGGGGACGGCGCCGGCCACGCACACCGCCAGGGGCACGGGCATGAGCACGGGCACGGCCATGAGCACGGGCACGGGCACGAAGGGCCGCGGGTCGCCTGGCTGATGTGCCTGCCGGTGTTCGTCATCTTCCTGATCGCACCGCCCGCCCTGGGCTCGTTCGCCGCCGCCCGCTCCGACGACACGCCCCGGCCCCGGTCGCAGGCTCTCAGCGCCTTCACCCCGCTGACCGGCGACGGCCCGGTGGACATGAAGATCGGCGAGTTCATCGGCCGCGCCTGGGACGACGAGAAGAGGTCCCTGACCGGCCGCCAGGTCCGGCTGACCGGCTTCGCCGTACCGTCCAGGAAGCAGGGCCAGTGGTACCTCACCCGCATGCAGCTGGCCTGCTGCGCCGCGGACGCCTTCCCGCTGAAGGTCGCGGTCAAGGGGGTCCCCGCACCGGCCGCCGACACCTGGGTCGAGGTGACCGGCACCTGGATCCCCCCGAAGTTCGAGAAGATGCCAAACGGGGTAGTCCATCCGGAGTTGTCCGCCACGGGTCTGGTGAAGATCGACGCCCCCGCCGAGCCGTACGAGGACTAGGAACGGGAGGGACCCGTGGATCTCGGCCTGGCCCTGGCCCAGTACGGCCCGTTCGCCTCCCTCGGCAGCGTGACGGCGGTCGCCCGGGCGGCGGAGGAGCTCGGATACGACAGCGTCTGGGTCGGTGACCGGCTGCTGACACCGCTGGCTCCGCAGGACCCGTATCCCGGCGGCGGCACCGTCCCGCCGCGGCACCGGACGTTCCTGGACCCGTTCGCCGTGCTGTCGGTCGCGGCGGCCGTGACCGGCCGGGTCCGGCTGGGGTCCAGCACCCTCAACGCCTGCTGGTACCCGCCCGCGGTGCTGGCCCGCTCCCTGGCCACGCTCGACCGGCTCAGCGGGGGGCGCGCGGTCGCCGGATTCGGACTGGGCTGGTCCCGCGACGAGTACGCCGCCGTCGGCGTGCCGTGGCGGGGACGCGGGGCCCGGCTGGAGTCGGCCCTGGACGCGCTGGAGGCGATCTGGTCGTCCGATCCCGTGGCGTACGACTCGGACCTCTGGTCGATCGCGCCGAGCGTCATCGGCCCGAAACCGGTCCGCCTCCCCGTCTACCTGGCCGGATTCGCACCCCCCGCGCTGGACCGGGTCGGCCGCCGGGCCGACGGCTGGCTCACCGCCGCACTGCCCGTCCCCGTGCTGACCGGCATGTGGTCGCGCGTCCGGCGGGCCGCGGAGCGGGCGGGCCGCGACCCCGACCGGCTGCGCATGGTCCTGCGGATCAACCCGCACGTCACCGAGGCCCCCGCGGCGGCGGAGGCACTGCCGCACACCGGGACCGTCGCGCAGATCGCGGGCTACCTGGCCGCCGCGGTCGAGGCCGGGGCCCACGAACTCCTCGTCGACCTCCAGCTGACCGCCGCCGACGACGACCACCTGCTCGAACTCGCCACCGCCTTCCGGGACGCCCTGAGACGCTGACGCCTGCACCCCGGGGTTCCGAGGTCCCGTGAAGCCCCGAGACCCTGAAGCCCTGAAATCCGGTGAAATCCCGAGGTCCCAAGATCCGGAGGCCCCGAGACCCCGAGGCCCTGAGGTTCGGATGGACCGGTGGTCTCCATCGCCGCTCGGGGACGAGCGGCGTTACGATCACCGCATCCGTTCCCACCGGCCCCGGAGACCGAAGTGGGCTACCCGCCGCAGTACGGCCCGCCGCCCAGGGGCGAGACGGGCCGCGGCCTGACCGTGATCGTCCTCATGGTCGCCGGCCTGATCATCGGGACGGTCATCGCCGTGCTCACGGTGCTGGACCCGTCCGCGGCGCAGGACTCCCCGCCGGCCTCCGCGAGCACCTCGGACGCTCCCGGCGACGCCCGCACGGAGGAGGCGGTACGGCAGGCCGCCCAGGCCGCGTTCGACGCCTACGCGGACGGGCGGTCCGGTGACTTCTGGGACCTGTGGAGCACCCGGGCCCAGGCGTCGATCACACGTGAGGAGTACGTGCGGCTGTTCCGGCTCTGCCCCCAGCTCGTCGCCGGTGCGGCGTTCACCGTCGCCGACGTCTACGTCACCGGCGACACCGCCCTGGTGTCGGCGAGCCGTACCGGGGACCCGACGCCCTACGACTACGACTTCGTCCGGGAGGACGGCTCGTGGCGGCACGTCCCGCCGCCGGAGGAGCAGGAGGAATACCGGGCCAAGGGCGTCGACCGGATCGTCGCGGAACGCCGGACCGCCGGCACCTGCGGCACCCCCGCTCCCACCACCTCCTCCGCCCCCTTCGCCCCCTCCGATCCCGCTTCCTCTGCTCCCTCCGATCCCGCTTCCTCCTTCACTCCCCCGACCGGCTGAACCCGGGGCCACCGACTCCTCCGCCCACTCCGCCTCCCCACCTTCCCCGGCCGGTCGAACCCCGGGGCCACCGCGCCGGAAAGGGCTGCCACGACGGGAATTCGGGGCTACTGTCGATGGCATGGCCTTCCCCCTGCCGTCACGGCGTGATGACGACAAGCCGGGCGAGTCCCGGTCCGGCGGGAGCACCGGCGCGGACACGCCGGGGATCCCGATGTGGCTGGCCCACCTGCAGCCCCGCGACGCCTCCGACGGCGAGGGCTCCGCCACCTCCGTCACCATCGAGCTGGACCGGGCCGACTACGAGGCGCTGACCCGCAAGGCGAGGTCGGACGGGAAGCGGGTCGCCGACGTCGTGCGCGCGGCCGTACAGCGGGAGATCGGCAACAAGCCGCACGTCATCGCTCTGATCCGCCGCTGGGATCTGAACCGCGAGGACCTCGACTCCGCCGCCGACGCGCTCGGTGTCGACCGCCTCTCCGACGAGGAGTGGAGCCAGATCAGCACGCGCCGGAGCCGGAGGATCTGACCATGCTCCCCGGTCGGGTCCTCGATGTCAGCGCGTTGATCGACATCGCCGTCGCCAAGACCAAGTACGCGCGGGCCGTCACCGCCACCTGCCTGAGCAGCGGCGGCGGCATCTGCGTGCCCGCCACCGCCCTGGCGGCCGTCTACTCCATCGCCCCGCTCTCCACCCAGGTGGAGCTGTTCGAGCTGGTCTCGACGCCCGGCGTGAAGGTCGACGACTTCACCTCCGGCAAGGTGGGCGACATCGCGGAGATCCTGGACGGCTCGCGGGACGTCACCGCCGGCCACGTCGTCTGGTGCGCCCGGAACACCCGGTGGCCGATCCTGACCGACCGGGGCGAGCAACTGGCCGTCTACGACCCCCACGTCATGATCGACTCCCTGCCGTAGTCCCGACCGGAGTACGGCAGGCGCACGGGCGGCGGACCCGGCAGGATCTTCGCTCACTCCTGGACCGGCCGAAGGCCTCAGGCCGATCGAAGTTCCCAGGCAGGGCGGAGCGCCATTCGAAGGCCTCGGACGGGTCAGAGGTCAGCCGAAGGCGAGCAGACGGCCGAGGACGCCGGATTCGAGGACGATGACCGCGCCGATCACGATGAAGACGGCGGGGACGAGCCAGTGCCCGGACCGCTCGACCGCGGCGACGACCTTCCGGTGGGAGCCGAGCCACGCCCCGGCCGCGCACCAGAACGCGGTCAGCACGGCGAAGACCGACACGGTGACCAGCCCCGAGGCGACGCCGATGGTCCGGAACACCGGGGTGTACACCGAGATGTTGTCCGCGCCGTTGGCGACGGTGACCCCCGCCACCGACAGCAGGCCGCTCGCGACCGCGGGAGCGGTCTCCTGCCCCGAGCGGGCGGCGCGGAGGGCTCCGGCCAGGCTCCACAGGCCGAGTCCCAGCGGGACCAGGCCGAGGAGTCCCGCCCACTCGTCGGGGACGACGGTGAGACCGAGCGCCGCCACGGCCGAGACCGCGACCAGCACCGCGATGCCGGCGTACTGACCGGCGACGATCTGCCAGGGCCGGGGCCGGCCTCCGGCACGGGAGGACAGGAACAGCACGGTCAGGACGATGACGTCGTCGATGTTGGTTCCGGCGAAGACAGCGGCGGCCGTGCCGATCGTCCCGAGAAGACCGTCCATGGCCGATCAGCGTAGGCGACACACGAAACAGTGGGTCCCCGCGGTCCGTCCGCGGGGACCCACCGTCCACCGGTTCCCGGTTCCCACCCGTCCAGGTGGGAACCGGGCACCGTCTCAGCGGCGCCGCTTCACCGTCTTGGTGGCGGTGATCTTCTTGGCGGACTCGACGCCGTTGGTCACGATGCCGCTCACCTGGACCTGGGCGCCGACCGGAAGGGCGGCCAGCGTGGAGGCGCTCCGGTTCAGGGTGATGACCGCACCGTCGGCGACGGGGATCGTGGTCTGTGCGAGGCGGCCCCTGACCAGGTGGGTCACGGCGACGGTCGCGGCGTCGGCGTCCACCGAGGCGACCACACCGTCCTGACGGAAGCCCCACGTGGTGGTCACCGCCAGAGCCGTGGCGGAACCCACGCTGTTGGTCACGATGCCGGTCACCTTCACCCGGGCGCCGGCCGGCACCTCGGCCAGCGTCGCGACGACACCGTCGATGACCACGGTCGCGTCCTCGGCCACCGGAATCACACTCTCCGCACCGTTGGCCGCCGTCACGGCGACGGTCGCGGCGTCGGCGTCCACCGAGGCGACCACACCGTCCTGACGGAAGTTCCACGTGGTGGTCACCGCCAGCCTGGTGGCGGTGCGGGTGCCGCTGATGCCGCTCCCGGTGACCTTGATGCGGGAGCCGACGGGTACCTCGGCCAGCGTCGCGGCGACACCGTCGACGGTCACGGAGGCGGTGGCGGCGACGGTGAGGGTGGCCTGGGAGGTGGTGCCGCCGGCGGCCGGGACGGCGACCTTGAGGATCGCGGCGTCGGCGTCCACCGAGGCGACGACGCCGTCGGTCCGGAACGTCACCGGCTTGACCGGGGCGGGGCGCCCCTTCGAGGCCGTCACCACGGCGGGAGCCGCCACCGCGAGCGCGGGCTGTACGGCCAGACCGCTGAGGGTCAGGCCGGCGGCGACGGAGAAGGCGAGCAGGTGGTGCTTGCGCATGAAGACGGGCTCCTCGGCTGGTGCGGTCGGACCACGACGATGCGCTCCGAACATGACCCGTTACGGTGCGAATCGGTTGCCCTACGGTTGCCGACGGTTTCTCACCTCAGATCCGCCGGTCGGTACGGCGGACGGTTCCTCATCGGATTCTCAGGCTCCCGCCATGGGCGTCTCATCCGGCCCGTCGACCATCGATGCAGGTCAACGAAGCGAAACCGAACAAGGAGTGTCATGAACCGCACCAAGCGCCTGGCCGTCATCGCCGGTCTCGGCACCGCCCTCGCCGGAGGACTGGTCGTTCCGGTGGCGGCCTGGGCCGCCGAGCCGACCCCTGCCTCCTCATCGACGGCCGGCACCGCGACCGACACCACGACCGGCGACGGACACCGCGGCGAGCACCGCGGACGGGGCGGTCACGGCTGGCGGGCCGCCGAACTCGCCGGGCTCCTCGGCGTCGACGAGGCCAAGGTCACCGCCGCGATGGAGGCCGTCCGCGGAGACCACGGCACCGGCAGGGAAGCCTGGCCGGGCGACCGTACCGCGATGGCCGAGACCCTGGCCGCCGAGCTCGGCGTGAGCGCCGACAAGGTGACCGCGGCGCTGGACACGTTGCGGCAGCAGCGCACCGCCGCAGCCGAGGCCGCCCTGGCCGAGCGGCTCAAGACCGCCGTCACCGCGGGCACCCTCACCCAGGCCGAGGCCGACGCCGTACTCAAGGCGCACCGCGCCGGCCTGCTGGGCGGCGGCCCCCGGGGCGGGGGAAAGGCGGCTGACGGCACCACCACCGAGTAGGGCTCCGGTCGGCAGGCCTGACCAGAGAACACCGGCCGGGGCGTGAACCGCCCCGGCCGGTTTCGTGTTCTCATCCGGGCCCACCGCCTCACGAGGCGACCGGTCTCACTTCGATGAGATGTCTGCTGGACCGGCTCGGGCGAGGACCGGACGGTCGGCCGATACGGCGCGCGCCCTCGTCGTCCGGCACGTTTCACAATCTAAAACATTGCAGGATCTGAAATTTTCTGACCGTCCCGCTCGTTCTGCCCATCGTGGACAGCAGCGACGAGCTCGGCCGGAGAGACCGGAAGAAGCTCGAAACCCGTGCGGCGCTGGAGCGTGCCGCCCTCAGACTGGTCGCCGAACGCGGTCTCGCCGATGTCACCGTCGAGGACATCGCCGGAGCGGTGGACGTCTCCTCCCGCACGTTCTTCAACTACTTCCCCACCAAGGAGGACGCCCTCATCGGCGGGGATCCGGCGGCCGCGGCCGACCTGCGCCGGAAGCTGGTGGCCGTGCCCTCCGCCGTACCCACGCTTGAGGCGTTGCGCCTGGTGTTGCGGGATGCGGCCGTGAGCATCCAGGAGCAGCGTGAGCAGTGGCTGCTCCGGCTCGGGGTGTTCGAACAGAACCCCTCGCTGCTGCCCCGCCTCGTCGCCGGCGGAGCCGAGACCGAGCGCTCCCTGACGGCCGCCGTCGCCGAGCGGTCCAGTGCCGGGTCGGCTGCCGACGGCCATGCCGAGCTCGTCACCGCCGTGGCCCTGACGGCCTTCCGGGTGGCGATGATGCGGTGGAGCGCCGCACGCGGCGAACCTCTCCTGGCCGACCTGCTGGACGACGTCTTCTCCCGGTTGTCCGCCGGACTGCCCGACCCCCGACCCCCGGCCCCCTCCGCCGGACTGCCCGGCCCCCGGCCCCCGGCCCCCTGACCGTCCTCTCCGAACGCCTTCTCCGGACCCGATCTCCCGAACACCCTCCCCGTACCTCTCCCGGACACCCCTCTCCTGAACCGCCCCGGCACTCCGCCGGGGATCGCGGACGTCTCCGACGCCGTACCGACCCCGACCCCTCTCTGAAAGATCGAGGAAGCATGACCGCCACCAGCGCGCAGCCCGAATCCGCGGCCGCGCCCCCCGGACCCACCTCCCGCCGGAAGGTCCTGCAAGCACTGTCCGGGCTGATGGTGGGCATGTTCGTGTCCATCCTGGCCTCGACCGTCGTGGCCAACGCCCTGCCGCGCATCATCACCGACCTGCAGGGTTCGCAGACCGTCTACACCTGGATCGTCACCTCGGAACTGCTGGCCATGACGGCCACCGTGCCGCTCTGGGGCAAGCTGGCCGACCTCTACAGCAAGAAGCTGCTGATCCAGCTCTCGCTGGGCCTGTTCGTGGTGGGCTCGCTGATCGCGGGTCTCACCCCGAACGTGGAGATCCTCATCGTCAGCCGCGTCGTGCAGGGCCTCGGCGCGGGCGGCATGACCGCGCTGGCCATGATCGTGATGGCGGCCATGATCCCGCCGCGCGAACTCGGCCGCTACGCCGGCATCTTCGGCGCCGTGTTCGGCGTCGGCACCGTCGCCGGACCGCTCATCGGCGGCATGCTCGTCGACACCTCGTGGCTCGGCTGGCGCTGGTGCTTCCTGATCGGCGTGCCGTTCACCATCCTGGCCATCGTCCTGCTGCAGCGCACACTCGACCTGCCGGTGGTGCGCAAGGAGGTCAAGGTCGACTACCTGGGCGCCTTCCTGATCACGCTGGGCGTCTGCACCCTGCTGGTGTGGTCGTCGCTGGCGGGCAACCAGTTCGAGTGGGCCTCCTGGTGGACCGCGGGCCTGGTGGGCGGCGGCCTGGCCGTCCTGGCGCTGGCGCTCTGGGTGGAGTCGCGCGCGGCCGAGCCGATCATCCCGCTCTCGCTGTTCAGGAACCGCACGGTCACCCTGGCCACCGTGGCCAGCGTGCTGGTCGGCGTGGCGATGTTCGGCGGCACGGTGTTCCTGTCGCAGTACTTCCAGATCGCGCTCGGCAAGTCCCCGACGGTCGCGGGCCTGATGAGCCTGCCGATGGTGTTCGGCCTGCTGGTCTCCTCCACCGTCGCCGGCCAGCTCATCACCAAGTGGGGCCGGTGGAAGGGCTTCCTGGTGGCCGGCGGCGTCGTCATGCTCGCCGGCATGGGCCTGCTGTCCACCATCGACGGGCAGACGAGCACGCTGCTGCTCTCGGTCTACATGGCGGTGCTCGGCATCGGCGTCGGCATGCTCATGCAGAACCTGGTGCTGGCGGCGCAGAACGACGTCCCCGCGCACGACCTGGGCGTCACCACCTCGACGCTGACCTTCTTCCGCAGCATGGGCGGCGCGGTCGGCGTCAGCGCCCTGGGCGCGGTGCTCGCCAACCGGATCACCACGCTGATGACGGAGAAGCTCGGCCCGCTGGCCGCGGGCGGCTCCGGCGGGGAGAGCCACGCCGTACCGGACATCTCCCAGCTGCCCGCGCCCGTGGTCCGCATCGTCCAGGACGTGTACGCCACGGCCACCGCCGACCTGTTCCTCATCGGCGTGCCGCTGACCGCGCTCGCGCTGGTGGCGGTGCTGTTCATCAAGGAGAAGCCGCTCAACACGCTGTCCGGCACGGAGCGGCTGGCCCAGGAGGAGGCGGTGCAGCTCCCGGCGCACTGACCCGGGTGCCGGGGGGCGGAGCCCCCCGGCTCACCCGCCTCGTTCCCCACCACACCCGTACGGCCTGACCGCCCCGTCAGCCGCCACCCTCATGGACCGGTGCGGCCGATGCGGCCCGCCCGCAGGACCGGCCGCCTGTCGGGGACGCGGTCACCGGCGGATCTGGCGGGTGATGGTGGGGTCGGTGATCGCGGTGTCCCCGGCCAGGAGCACGGCCTTGCTGAGGATGACCGCCAGCACCCGGTCGCCCTCGAACGGCAGGAACACCTGGCCGTCGCCCGTCTCGGCGGCCCGCCCGGGGACGATGCACAGATACCGGTCGTCGGGAGTCATCAGGATGTTGCCCGACCCGAGATGGATCTTGTAGGTCCGCAGGTCCCCGCGGACGTGCAGGAACCGGCCCTCGACCGTGCAGCGGTCGGCGATCGCCAGTCGCGGCACCAGCCGGGTCAGCAGGTCGCGGCGGGTCTGCGCGGTGCCCGACAGCTCGCCGAAGCTGTAGGAGGTCCAGTAGTCGCGGAAGCGCCCGTCCGGCCCGCCGTCCTGCCAGGTCGGGTCGTTGCCGACGCTCGCCACCCCGACGAACAGGTCGACGTCGCGCATGACCTCGCTGAGCACCAGCGGCGGCACCTCGTCCAGTGGGACCGGCCCGACGGCGGCGCCACCGCGTGTCCCCTGCCCGTACGCGCACCCGTCGCCGGCATGCGCGTGGTTGTCCGGCGCGGTGATCGGGTAGAAGCGCACCTGGTCGGTGGTGAGCCGCAGATAGGCCCCCGAGTCCGTGGTGTCGACGCCGTAGTCGTCGCCGATGCCCCCGATCCAGAACTCGGCGCGCAGCCCCCACCGCGGCAGCTCCCGGACCGCGGGCGGATAGGAGTCGTCGGCCATGATCCGCAGTCTGTTGCGCCAGCCGCGCAGCGCGGCCAGCGCGTGGAACTGGTGCTGGCGCAGGACGTGCGCGGCGTACCGGTTGGAGTAGACGCGGGTGTTCTCCTCCGCGGCGGTCAGCAGGTAGATCTCGCGGTGGGCCTGCTTGAACGGCTGGGTGATCCGGTGGCGTTCCAGCCAGTCGCGCCAGGCGAGCACCTCGGCCGTGTCCCGGCCGATCGGGTGCCAGAGCCGTACGGTCGCGTCCGCGGCCGGCGCCACCGGCGCGTCGTCCACGTCGCGCAGGGCTCCGTCGGCGTAGCCGTACGGCACGCCGTCGACCAGCCAGATCAGCCGCCTGCCTAGCGTGCCGACCAGCGGGTGGTCCAGGTAGCGCTCGCGCCAGACCCCGTACGGCCAGGACCGCTCCGCCAGGAACTGCTGGTCGAGCCGTTCGGCCTGGGCCGCGAGCATCTTGCCGATGTCCTTGGCCGAGGCCTTCAGCTCGGCCAGTTCCCCGGCGTGGTCCCGCCGTACGCCCGCGGGCGGCGACTTGACCGGCCGCCCGGCGGCGTTCCGCCAGGTGAGGGTGGTCCGGGTGCCGGTGACGGTCAGCTCGGCGACGGCCTCGCCGAGTCTCTCGACCCTCCGGCCCACCTCGGTGAGGCCGTAGACGGGTACGGCGAGCTCCTCGACCTCCTCGCGGGAGAGCCCGAGAGCGGCGGCGCGCGTGTCGAGCGCCGTGTTCAGGACCTTCAGCGTGCCCTTGTACGTCACCCGGGCGGACAACCGCGCCAGCTGGGCGAGCGCGGCCCCGCCGTCCATCAGGGAGAGCGCGTGCACGGCCGCGTTGGCGACCAGCGGGCTGCGCGGCCCGAGCCCGGGAACCTTGCGCAGGGCCGTCTCCACCAGCGTGCCTAGGGTCCGGGCCGAGTCCGGGTGTCCGGGCAGGAAGGCCAGCATCCAGGCCAGCCCTCGGATGCCGAACGCGTTGTGCGGGTCGAACTCCGCGTCGTCCATGTGACGGACGGGAATGCTCCTCGGCCGCCCGACCAGGGCGAGCCATCGGATGATCGTCGCCCGCGCGGGCTCGGGTCCCACCGCGTCGAGCAGCCGTCGCGCCCGCCGCTCCCAGGCTTCCGACGGCCTTGCGGAGGCGGCGGTCACCGCGTGCGCCGCCAGCGCCCGCCAGTCCTCCCCCAGCTCGGCCAGGTCGGCGAGCACCCGGTCGGCCCAGGGCTCGCCGGAGCTGAGGACCGGGTGACCGGGAGGGTCGACCAGGTCCTGGAGGGGCACCTTGCCGTATGCGGCGCGCGCCGTACGCCGGATCACGCCCAGCACCGGCCCCGGAAGCTCCCGGCCGGCTGCCAGCCACACGGTGGCGAGGCGGGCGAGGAAGTCGTGGGCGTAGTGCGTCTTGAACCCGGCGGCCCTGGAGAGGAGGGCCTCCACCGCGTCGAGGTGCTCCCCGAGCGGGACGTCTCGCAGGGCGACCTCCGCGAGGGTGTCGGACATGTAGCCGTCGCCGAGGTCCAGCCCGGCGAGGGCTGCCTCAATCCGGAACCCGTCCGGGCAGGTGGCGAGGGCGTCGGCCAGAAGCGTCCAGCCCCGCCCCCACATACCGTTGGGACCCTCGCGCACCACTTCGGTCACCAGCCTCACGGCGTCCCCGCCGTCCGCGAGCGCGCGGATCCGCGTGGAGTCGAGCGTCCTGCGGGACATCAGCCACCGACCAGGGGGACGAGCTTGAGGAAGATGATCTCGGTGCCCATCCGGAGGTCGAGCTCGGCGTCCAGCTCCTCCACCTGCCGGTCGTCGACCAGGACCAGGAACCCGTTGCGGCCGAACGCCTCCACCGCCTCGGCGAACTGCCGCTCGGCGTCCACCCGGCGCCGGGCCCGGGTGCGGTCGCCGTTCAGCTCCCGCTCGGTCTCGCCCGGCTGGACCAGCCCTCGGAAGGTCTCCGGCGGGGCCGCGTTGTACTCGGCGACCTCCTGGAAGACCCGGCGCCGGATCACCTCGCGCAGCGTGATCCGCTCCTCGAAGATCTCCAGATGCCAGGCCTCGCGCCGCTCACCCGAGGTCGTCTCGTCGACGAAGCTCACTCTCACCATGCCTGCGCAGCGTAGAGAACCCGTCCGACATTCACCGCAATCCCGAACAGAATCGGACTTCCACCTGATACCCGGTTCTCCTCGGACGGGTTCTCCTCCGGCCGGTTCCTCCCGGACGGGTTCTCCTCCGGCCGGTTCCTCTCCAGCGATCGAGGCGGATTCACCCCTCCGTCCCGGTTTCACCCCGCCCTGCGCCTCGCCCTGAAGTACCGTTGCCCGCCATGACCGACTTCATCTCCTTCCCCTTCTACGACCTGTTCCACGAGAACGGGCACATCCCGAGAGTCCGCGAGCAGCTCCCCCCGCTCCTCGCCGGGGTACGGCGGAGCATCCTGGAGATCGGTGCGGGAAGCGGCCTGGTCACCACGTCGCTGGCCGACTGGACCCCGGCGGAGATCTTCGCGCTGGAGCCCTCGGACGGCATGCGCGCGCTGCTGCTGTCCCGACTGGCCTCACGGCCGGAACTGCTGGAGCGGGTGACCGTGCTCTCCTGCGACGCGCTGAGCGTGGACCTGGACGAGCCGGTCGAGGCCATCGTGATGATCAACGTGATGTACGCCCTGGAGCCGGACTACCGCAGGCGGCTCTGGCCGGTGCTGGCGGACCGGCTGGAGCCCGGCGGCCTGCTGGTCTTCACCTGGCGCGCCGGCGGCCCTCCGGAGCCGCGCCCCCTCCAGGAGCTGGAATCACGTCGGGTGGGCCGGCACACCTACTCCGTCCTGTCGGAGGTCCTCGGGTCGGACGGGGAGGCGTTCGAGGCCCGCTACCTCTACCGGATCGCCGAGGGCGACAGGGTCATCAGCGAGGAGGAGATCACCGGGCACGCCTACCGTCCCGGATGGGACGTGATCGAGGGGGAGCTGACCGGCGCGGGTTTCGTCCAGGCCGACGCGCCTGAGGGTTTCCTCGCCTGGCGGCTCGCCTGAGGGTTTCCTCGCCCGGCGGCCCGCCAGAGCGCCTCCTCACCCGACGGGTCCATCCGAGGCCGAGCTCACCCCTGCTGCGGCCTGGTCCAGGAGGACCGCAGTTCGAGCACCTCACCCAGCAGGTGCCGCAGCTCGGGACCCTCGATCACGGCTGAGCGCGGCATCTGGCCGGGCCAGAGGTCGGTGAGCACCCAGAGCTCCTTGACGCCCACCTCCGCCCTGACCTGATCGTCGAACTCCTCGGGGACGTCGTCCGGCTCCTCGGCGCGGTACGCCACGAAGACGGGGAAACGCATCCCGCTCCCCTCCGGAGAGAAGCGCTCGGCGAACTCCACGCTCAGGGGGCGTCCGGAGACGCCCCCCAGCGAGACGGCACAACCCAGGAAGACATCGATGACCCCGTCCGGGTCATCGGTGACGGCGAAGCCCCCGCCGTTCGGGTGAACTGAGCGCATGACCGACCTGGATACCACAGGCTCAGCACCTGCCTCTCACCCGCTGCCGACCGGTGGGCACCGTGGACCGCCGGAGGCCCCGGCCGCTTCGGCCCCCGGAAGGGCCGTGCTCCCGGGCCCCTGACGAAAGTCAGGGCCGGGTCCGTCCGATCGTCCGCTGTGCGCCCGCCCCGCCGACTTCTAGCGTTCGTCGACGTGGACGAACGTCCGGGAGGAGAACGCGATGAGGATGTGGAAGGCCGCGGCGATCGCCTGTCTGGCCGGAGCGCTGCTCGGAACCGGCGCGACGGCGGCGAATGCCCTGCCGGACGCGGCGGAGACGGCCGGGGTCGCTGAGGCCACCGAGACCACCGAGACCACCGAGATCGACAAGACCGCTGAGGTCACTGAGGCCGCCGAGGTCGCCAAGACCGCCGGACCGAGCGCGACCACCGGACTGAGCGCGACCGCGATCGACCGCTACGTGCGCGGCTACCTCGAGCGGACCAGGCTGCCGGGTGCCCTGGTCGCGGTCACCAAGGACGGCCAGGTCGTGCACGCCGCGGGCTACGGCCGCACGGCCACCGGTGAGGCGATCACCGCGGACACGCCGATGCCGCTCGCCTCGCTGTCGAAGTCGTTCACGGCCCTGGCGGTGCTGAGGCTCGCCGACCAGGGCAGGATCGGCCTGGACGACCCCGTCCGGAAGCACCTGCCCGAGTTCACCATGGCCGACCCCCGCGCCGGGAGGATCACCGTGCGGGAGCTGCTCCAGCAGACCTCGGGCATGAGCGACCGGACCTTCCCGGAACTGACGCTCCCCGCACCGGACACCCTGAAGGACGCCGTCGCGATGCTGCGGGATGCTCCGCTCGCCGCCGAACCCGGCACCAGGATGATCTATCACAACCCCAACTACGCCGTCGCGGCACGGCTGGCCGAGGTGGTGGCCGGGGTACCGTTCGCCGACCACCTGGCCGCCGCGGTGTTCCGTCCGCTGGGCATGACGTCCACCACGACGGTGGACGTCACCACGGACCTGCCCCACGCGGGCGAGGGACACGTCCGCGCCTACGGCCAGGTCGTCAGGCGCTCCCATCCCAAGTGGTTCGTCAACGGCTCGTACGGCGTCGTCAGCACCGCCCGCGACATGGCCAGGTGGCTGATCGCGCAGAACGGCGCCGGCGGCGCCTTCCCCGAGGAGACGCTCAGGACCGCCCAGCGCGCGTCCGGCGTGGGCGGCAGCCACTACGGCATGGGCTGGGAGACGGGGAAGACCGCCGGAGGGGCGCCCGCGCTCCGGCACACCGGCTGGCTGCTCACCCACAACTCCGCGCAGACGCTCCTGCCCGAGAGCGGGTACGGCATCGCCGTCGTCACCAACACCGGGATGATCTCCGGTGACGACGCGGTCATTCTCACCGACGGACTGATCGACCTCCTCGAAGGGCGGACGGACGCGGGCGCCGTACCCTTCACCACGACCGCGGACCCCTGGCTGGGCGGCCTGACGCTGCTCAGCCTCGGGGCCGGCCTCGCCGGGGTGTGCCGTGCGCGCCGATGGGCCCGCCGCCGTTCGGGACAGGCCGCGTGGCGCCCGGCCGTACGGCTGGTCCCCTGGGCGCTGCCGATCGTGTTCTTCCTCGGTCTCGCCGACCTGGTCGGCTTCCTGATGCGCCGCGTGGGCACGCTGGACCAGATCTCCTATGTCTGGCCCGCGCTGTACGTCTGGGCGGGCGCGGGCGCCCTGGCCTCCGCCGCCGTCATCGTCTCCCGCCTCGTCCACCTCGTCCTCGCCCGCCGCCCGGCCGCCCCCACCGGGGGCCGTTCATCCGCTGAAGGCGCGTTCCCGATGCCGGAACCGGCCCGGCGGCGTCCCGAACCGGCGCCGGAAAGCGCTGGCGAAGGCGAACTCCGAGCTGTAGCCGACCTGGTGGGCGATCGACGCCAGCGGCGCGTCGGTCTCGCGAAGTAGCCGCGCGCCACAGTCGAGCCGCCAGTTGGTCAGGTACGTCACCGGCGGGAGCCCGACGAGCGAGGTGAAGCGGCGGGCGAAGGCGGTGCGGGACATGCCGACCGCGGCGCCGAGCTCCTCCACCGTCCACTTGTGCCGGGGGTCGCGGTGGATCCGGTGCAGAGCGGCCGCGACGGCGGGGTCGCCCAGCGCCGCGGGCGGCCCGGCGTCGTCGTGCCAGGCGCGCAGCAGGTAGACCAGGAGCAGATCGATGAGGGCCGGTACGGCGGCGCCCGCCCCCACCCCGGATTCCGGGCCGTCGGCCAGCAGGTCGACCACCGTGCGCATGGCGGAGTGCCGGTCGGAACGCATGTGGATCACATCGGGCAGGCCCTGCAGGAAGGGGTGGGCCTGCCCCTTGTCCGATCGGTAGGCGCCGCACACCACATCCGCGTACGACGTGGCACCGTCCTCGGGCGGGAACGCGTCCGGCACCGCGGGCAACTCGGCGAAGGGGCGGTCCGGGGTCCCGCTCAGCCCGTGCGCCGCGCCGTACGGGACGAACACCACGTCACCGGCGTCGAGCCGCACCGGAGGCGCGGACGGGGTGACGAGCCAGCCACCGCCGTCCAGCACCACGTGGAAACCCGTTCCGGAGAACGGCTCGAGCCGCCTGCCCCACCGGCCGGTGCCCCGGGTCCGGCAGAACGATTTCCGCCCGCCCCGCATGCTGCCGATCACGTCGCTGAAGAGGTCCACGCCATCCGTTCCGCACGATCTCGTATGGATCGGGTCCTTTCGCGCATTCTCCCATACATCCGATGATCCCTACGGTGAAGGCATGAAGGCGATCACTGTGCATTCGTTCGACGACGGGGGCGCCCTGCACCTCGTCGACCTCCCCGATCCCGTTCCCGGGGCGGGGCAGACGCTGATCGAGGTCGAGGCCACGGGCGTCGGGTACGTCGATGTGATGTCCCGCCGCGGGCAGTACCCCGGGTTCCCCGAGCCGGGTTTCGTCCCGGGCCTGGAGGTCGCGGGCGTCGTCAGGGGGACCGGCGAGCGGGTCTACGCCATGCTCGGCGGCGGAGGCGGCTACGCCGAACTGGCGGTGGCCGACGACGTCGTGGTGGAACTGCCGCCCGAGGTCTCCCCGGCCCAGGCCGTGGCGCTCGGCGCCAACGCGCTGACGGCGTCGCTGCTCCTCGACCGGGCCGGCGTGGCCCCCGGAGAGAGCGTCCTGGTCCGCGGCGCCAGCGGCGGCGTGGGCTTGATGGCCGCCCAGGTGGCGGCGCACCTCGGGGCCGAGGTGACCGCGAGCACCCGCTCGGCGGCGCATGCCGGGCGGCTGGCGGAGCTCGGGTTCTCCACCCGGGACGGCGAGGACGCCTCGTACGACGTCGTCGTCGACCCCGTGGCCGGTGCCGAGCTCGGCCGCCATCTCGGACGGCTGCGACCCGACGGCCGTTACGTCGTCTGCGGCGCGGCCGGCGGGCTGCCCGCCCCCGACTTCGCCGCCGGTCTCGTGGGACTCTTCCCGAACTCTCCGTCGCTGCTCATGTTCAGCCTCAGCTCGGTCGGCCCCGAACGCCTGCGGTCGGGACTGAAGACCGTCTTCGACCTCGCCGCCCGCGGCGTGCTGCGAGGCGTCGCCGACGCGGCCGTCCCGCTCGCGCAGGCGTCGCTCGCGCACGAGCGACTCGAGTCGGGCACGGTCTTCGGCAAGGTGATCCTGCGCCCTTGACACGGCGTAGTGACTCGCTAGGGTTGGGCGCCTTTGTTCTGATCTTCAGAGCATGTCCGCTCGTGCCCGAGGGTGTGCCCGTGCGCCGTTACCGTTTCGGCAGAATCGCCATGCTGTTCGCCGCCGTCTATGTGGCCGTGGTCGTCGTCGCCGGTGCCCGCGCGCTGGCCACCGGCGATCCCGAACTGCTGCGCGGGATCGTCACCGGGGGATGGGGCACCGACTTCGTACCCTACGTCTGGTGGGTGGAACTCCTCATGGTCGCGGGCGGCGTCCTGGAGGGCTGGGCCTACTGCAGATACTCCGCGGTCGGCCGGCCGGCGCGGCGGCGGTCAACGGCAGGCCGGTCCGGCTCCTGCGGGCGGCCCTGTACCTCGGCGTCGCCTGCACGCTGCTGTACCGGCTTCCGATCCCGTACCAGTGGTGGCTCGCCCTGCCGCTCGACCTGCTCCAGCTCGCCCTCGTCGGGCTGTTCTTCACGGTCCTGGCCGGCGTCCTGCCCCGATGGCTGCGGCTGCTCGGGCTCGTGGCGGGGCTGGCGAACACCGCCATGGGCATGGCCTCCACCGTCGCCTACGGCCTCGGCCAGTACGCCGTCTCGCAGTTCGTCTCCCCGTACCGGCTCGGCAACGTCGTCCACCTGCTGTGGCTGGTGCCCGTCCTGGCCGGCCAGGCCAGGGATCCGCGCTGGACCGGGGGCACCGTACGGCTGGGCGCGGCCTCGGCCCTGCTGGCGCTGCTGTCGTCGGGAGGCCATTCGATCATCTCGATCAGCTCGTTCGGCGGCGTAGACGTCGACTACGGCCTGGTACTGATCATGGTCCTGAGCATTCTGAGCGTGTTCGGGACGGTGTGGCAGGCCCGCTCCGCCCACGATCTGGGCGTCCCGGCGCCCGCGCCGTCCCCGGCGGCTCCGGTCCAGGTCGCCCCCGCGCGGGCGTGGCCCCTGGCCGCCGTGGCCGTGGTGCTCCCGCTGATCCCGGCGGCCGTCAACCTCGCGGACGGCATGCCCGCGTGGATCGGCCCCCGCGGCGCGGTCGACGATCTCTTCCACGGGCATGTGAGCTACCCGGCGACGGTGCTCTGGGTCGCCCTGGACCTGCTCATCGGGGTGGGCGCCCCGGCCGTGCTGATCCTGGTCGCGGTCGTGCGCAGGACCAGGCGGCTGCTCCGCGCCACGACGCTGGCCCTGGTCCTCGCCGCGGCGGCGGGAGTCGCCACCGCCCTCACGACGACGTCCGAAGCGGACTGGCGGTTCATCCCCACGATGGCCGAGCAGCGGCTGGTCCTGTACCCGGACGGGCTGTTCGCCCCGGACGACAGCGGGAAGATCCTCTTCGGGATCTCCCCGCTCTGGTACAGCGCCGCACTCGCCGCCTCCGCCCTCGTCCTGTTCCTGCTGTACCGCCTCCCGCCCGCCGCCCGCCGGCGCCGCCACGTGCTCGCGGCCGCGCTGGCCGCCTCCGTCGCCCTGTGCCTCCTGCCCGCGGCCGACCAGGCACGCGGCCGGGTCACCACGGCCGAGGACTGCTCGCCTCCCGAGCCCTGGGAGACGGACGGCGAGCCCGTGGCGGCCCCGCCGCCGACCGGCCCGCGCGCCTTCGTCTGCGCCGTACGCCAGCGGAACGCGCTGCCGTTCGCCACCACCGCGCCCGACCAGGTACTGCTCGACCACGGTCATCGCCTGTGCGCCGTCTACACCCGCAACGATCCGAGCGAGCTGGCCCGCCTGCGGGCCGCCGAAGGGGTGAACGTCCGCGACCTGAGCGGGGTGCTCGCCGGGATCTGCCCGGCCGCGAACGCGGAGATCGAGGCGGCGAAGGCCGCCGACGAGCGCGAGTTCAACGAGTCCATGGCCGAGGAACAGCGCAAGTGCGACGCCACTCCGCGCCACCGCCCGCTCATCAGACCCGCCAAGGCGATCCGCCTCAAGGAGCCGGAGTGGCCGGAGGCGGGGCTTGAGCTGTACGACGAGTTCCCCGCCGAGGGCAGGAGAACGACCTCCGGCCCGGTCGCCGCCGGGCCCGGCTACGTGGCGGTGGGCACGCATTCCGACTTCCACGTCTGCGTCACGCTGGAGACCTACACCCGCCGCCCACCGGTCGAGACCAGCGGCTGGGACAACGTCGTCGAGGTCGGTTACGACAACCGGAGCGGCGAGATACGCTTCATGGACGGCCTGAGCGGCACCGAACTGCCGGACCTGTCGCTCGACGGCCGCAAGGGGCACTACCGCATCCGCCTGCACCTGGCCTGGTTCCCGTGGAAGGGCGAGAAGTACGGCACCCAGCGGCTGCTGATCATGGCGTATCCCGGACCGGGCGACAAGGTCGTCACCTACCGCAGACCGCCGAAGCGGCGTTAGGAGCTGTTCGAGGTTCGGATCAGACGGGCCCTTTCGATACCGAAACGACCGGCTTTTGTCGGATTGAACTGCAAGACTCCGCGCATGCGTGATCTCGCCCTTTCAGAGGACAGCGCTTCTCCCGGTTCTTTCACGGCGAGGCGCTCCTCGGACACCCGACTCACGCCCGGCCTCGGCAGCTGGTCGGTGTGAGCACGTCCGAGCAGTTCAGTCTCCGGCCAAGCCCGGAGGAGTGGCGGTCGGCGTGGATCGCCCGCGGTGAACTCCTCGATCAGCGGTTCGATCTGCCTCCTGGGGTGTCCGAGGTGACCTTCGACCGGGCACTACTGGTGAACGTCGACTTCTCCGGAATGCGGTTCGCCGGCTTCAGTGTCCACGACAGCACGTTCGAAAGGTGCGACTTCTCCGGCGTCGCCTTCGAGGGGCTGTCACTGGGGCTCACCGGCGTGCACGACGCCGGCTGGCCGCAGTCGGTCTTCCGCGACTGCACCTTCCGACGTACCCGTCTCGCGCCGTCCACCTTCTTCGGCAACGTCCGCTTCGAGAGATGCCTGTTCGACCGGTCCCGGCTGCACGGCCAGACATTCACGTCCGAGGCCGAGTTCGTCGACTGCGTCTTCCGCGGCCGAGTACGGAACATCAACTTCTGGGGCCGTCCGGACGACCATGACCAGGCCGTGCTGGGCCGGGACCACAACGACTTCACCGGCAACGACTTCACCGGTGCCGAACTCGACTACGTGGCCTTCCACCACATCGATCTCCGAGCGCAGCGCTTTCCCGGCCTGCCCGGCTACGCGCTCCTCGACCGGATCAGCGAACGAGTGGAAGCAGTGCTGCCCCTGGTGGAGCACTGGCCGGACCCGCGCCACCGGGAGATGGCCCGCTTCAGCTTGGAGTTTCTCGCCGACCTCGCCGTGGAGCAGAACGACGACCAGGCGCTCGTCAGCCCGCTCGACATGGGGCGGAAGCTCCCGTCCGCACTCCGCGAGGAGCTGTTCGAAGCGCTCAGGCGCACGCCCAGCGATACATCCCCCGGCCGAGCCGTACCGCCTCACGCGCCAGCTCCCGCAGGGCCGTGATGCGCTCGATCTCGAACTCGTCGAGCAGTTCCTCGTCCGCGTACTCACGCAATCGAGCGTCGGCTACAGCCGCCAGCGCGGCCACGGTTTCGGGCGCCTCCCGCTCCACGCCCGCCGATTCGCCGTCGTCGGCGATGACCTCACTGTCACCGAACTCGCTGAGGTCACGTCCGCTGAGCTCGGCCGCCAGTGTGTCGAGCCCGTCCAGCCACCCCTTGCAGTCGACATACGGCAGGTTCGCTCCCGCCGGTCCAACAGGCAGGACCAGCCGGGCGGACTGCTCGGAGTCCGCGGTGAAGTAGTCGACGAGAACGCCCATGGCGGGCCACTCTACCGAGATCACCTACAGCGGTCATGCCGTCCCCTTCCGCGTCCGAGCCTTCTCCTCGCGCAACCGCTCGCACAGCCGGATCAAGCCCAGGGCGTGCAGCGTCCGCCTGCTCCGACAGCCCGGCACCGCGCACCCGGTGGCGTACCAGGTACGGCCCGTACGCCAGATCGTCCAGCCGGGCCAGGAGTGGCGCAGCAACTCGGCGAGCTCGGCCTGCTCCTGCCGCGTCATCCGTTCACCCCCGCGGCCTCGTACGGCGGCCGCCACCCGGCGGGTCCGGGCGGGTCCGATAGCCGGGAAACCGTTTGGTGGGCGGCGGGCTCACCGGGCCGCAGCCGGCCCGCAGCCGGCCCGCACCGCGAGGCAGCGGCCCACCGGGAATCGGACGGCCGACGTCGGAGGCCGGTCGGAGCGGCCGGGAGCGGACGGTCGCCGCCCGGGCTCGGGCCCGCTGCAGGGCCGCCGGGACGCGGGCCCGCGCCAGCCGTACCGCGCGCGCCTCCCGCGGCTCGACCGGGCGCCACACCGGTCCAGCCGGGACGGGCGGCCGGAACGTCGTCTGCGACTCGACCTGGTGCCACACCGGCTCACCATGGACGGGCGGCCGGGGCGCCGCCTGTGGGGCGGGCTCGGCCGTACGGGGCACGGGCACGGCCGGCACCTCCTCGACCGGCGCCTCCTCGGCGGCCACCGGCACGCACATGCTCGGCCGCACCCAAGCGGTCGCGGGCATGCCCTGCTCGTCCAGCCGGGCGGCGCGGATCAGGTCCTGGCGGGCGCGGATCTGCGCACCGGAGGGCGCCTGGTAGTCGTGTTCGTCGACGTGCAGGCACCCGTGGTCGTACGGCGGATGCCCGCAGACCGCACAGCCCATCGGCAGCGGCGGCCGGGAGGCGGAGAAGCAGGGCCCGCAGACGGGCTCTTCCCCGGCGTCCGGAGGGTTAAGGTGTCGCATGGGTCAGGACCTCGATTCCTGATCAAGGGCCCGGTACGGCGTTGCGAGCGCCTGCCGGGCCCGGCTTATGTGGGGGGTTCGGGCCGACGGATCGGCGAGAAGTCACGGTGCGGCTCCCACAAGCCTCCCGAAAGGGATGCGAACAGTTCACGGCCACCGTTCAGGAAGGCCCAAGCTGTCATGACAGATAGGTCGCTGTCATGACAGCTTGCCTCTGTTGTGTGCGAGTGGTCAAGCTGTTCGGGCAGATTGAGGAGCGAGCTCTGGGGCGTGGGATGGCGTATCTGTACGTTCAGGTCGCCGATGACCTGCGACGACGCATCCAGTCCGGAGAGTTTCCAGCCGGGTCCCAGATCCCGACCCGGGAGCAGATCAACAAGCAGTACAAGGTGTCGGCCGCTGTCGCGATCAAGGCGCTGAGCGTCCTCGTCACCGAGGGCCTGGTGGAATCCCGCCCGGGAGCCGGAGCGTATGTACTGCCACCCCGCGAGCGGCTGCAGCTGTCGCGGGAACGGCATCGCGAGGTGCGCGGCGGCTCGCCGTTCGCCGGTGACATGGAGACCCAGGGCAAGACGCCGAGATGGCGGGCTCACAGCCGATCCGATGCCGCAACGGCTGAGGTGGCGCGACGTCTCGGTATCGCTGAAGGCGATCCGGTCATGCGGACCGTCTACGTCTACACCGCCGACGACGAGCCGGTGCAGCGCGCCGTCTCCTGGGAGCCGTACGAACTGACCAGGGGAACACCGATCGCCTTCCCGGAGGACGGTCCCCATGGCGGCCGCGGGGTCAGGGACCGGATGGCCGTGATCGGCGTAACCGTGACGCACCGCCGCGAGGCGCTGTCCTCCCGAGGGGCGACGGTGGAGGAGGCCCGGGATCTCGGCATCGCGACCGGCGCGGTCGTGACCGTGTTGCGCCGGACGTACTTCACCGACGACCGGCCGGTGGAGACGGCCGACATCGTCGCCGCCGGGGACCGCACCGAGTTCGTCTACGTGCTGCCCATCAGCTGAGCCTCGCCTGTCGCGTCCGTGCCGCGGATGCGCCTATCGCCGGGCAGCGAGCAGCGTGGCGGTACGGTGAGCGTGTTCGGTGGACCTCACCGCGCGGCCGAGGGCCGGGCCGTGTTCTCGGGGACGGCCCGCAGCTCGTCCTCCAAATCCTCGACGATCCGCCGGGTGAGCGTCCGCAGCCGTGCTCTGCGCCCGGTCAGCTCCTCGGTGAAGGCCCGCGCCGTCGGACCCGTCCAGACCGCCTTGCCGGTGAACGCCGCATGCGCCGGATCCAGGGCCGCTTCCAGCCGCGCCGCGTGCATGCGCACCTTCGTCAGCGCCCGCAACAATTCCTCCCTGCGGGAGTTGGAGGCCATATCCGATGGTTCGGGGGCCAAACGCTTCCCCTTTCTCCTTGGAACGGCTTGCGCGCTCTCCCGGACGATATGAGATGGTGCGCTCAGACGGCCAGCTCTTTGGAGGATATTCCAATGCCCCGTTCCAGCCGAAGCCCTGCCGTACGGCTCGGCGTGACACTCCTGATGGCCGCTCTGGCCGTGGCGGGCTGCGGTGAGAGGGAACCGACGGCGGCCGAGGCCGGCGCGACCCTCAAGACGCACATTCTGAAGCTGCTCGACGAGGTGAGCGCCCAGAACGTGCAGGTCACCGATCCCGGCGGCAAGGACATCCCCTGCGGCGACGGCAAGGCCAAACGCACCTTCGCCGCAACGGCACCGGATTCCTATCAGGGGTCAGCGCCTTACACACTGAACGTCATGATGATAAGCACGCTGGGCGATATCGCCGATTACAAAATAACCGAGAGCACGGGGGCGATAGTCCACATGGAGAACGAGCCCACAAGGACAGTGGTCATTCTGGAGTCCGCGAAGGGCCGATACTCCGCACGAGGCGAGACCCAGTGCCTCAGTCGGTCGTGACCTGCGGGTCCGCATGGCTTCTCCCTCGGGTGTAAGACTCCCCGCTGGCGCCGTTGAAGTTCTTGGCCTGCCGTGCGGTCATCTCGCCGAGGGAGAGGAGATCACCCTTCCCCAAGCCGTTGTCGACCAACCACTGGTCGAGGGCCTTCACCCCCGCCGTGCCCTGCTTGAGAATCTCCTCGAACGGGCGCAGGCCGCCCTTCGGATCGGCGATGGCCCCGGCCGGAGGAACCTTCGGGACGAACCCCTGCTCTATGAGAAGCCGCACCGTCTCGTGACGTCGCCCCAGCGTCTTCGCCTCATCCGACTCCAGGAGCTTCTTCACCTGCTCCTCCGGACCCCGACCGTAGGTGTAGTAGCCGGAGACCCCGGTGGACAAGGCCGTCCAGGTCCTGGGGATGGCGGAGAACGGAGAGAGCAGCCCGACGACGCCCATGACACCGCCCGCCAGGAAGCTCTCCGCGTCCTCCGCGGTCTCGGAGCCCTCGTCTCCGGGTTTGAGCACCCGCACGGCGGCGGCCACCTCGGTGCCCCGGACGTTGCCCAGGGCCGTGAACAGGTTGTCCAATGGAACCGGGGTTCCACTGCTCCTGGCGGCGCTCGCCGCCTGCGGGAGAACCCGGTGGAGGAACGCGTCCATGCCCTGATCGAAGCGGAGCCGCGCGTCGGCGTCGCCCGCGAAGGTGGTCATGAAGCGGAAGGTGTCCTCCGGACTCAACCGGAAGGCGCCGCGCAGTCCCGGCGGCGGTGTCCACTCGAACAGGCCGGGAGTCGTCCGCATGGCGCTGTCCTTCGCCACGTCGGCGTCGTTGAGGTTGGCGCCCAGGGTGATCTCCGTGGCGTACGAGCCCGCGATCTCCGCCAGGTGGATCCGGGTCGCGTCGTTCAGCCGCCACCCGTCCGCCTCGGTCATCACGGTGTAGGCGAAGAACGCCGCCTCCTGACCGTGCTTTCCGTCCTGCTCGTCGTAGGCGCCGGAGGCCGCGGCCAGAAGCCGCCCGAAGGCGCCCGCCGTCTCCGGGATCCCCATCGTCCGCTCGTTGAGGTCCTTCAGGAACGCGGCCAGCTCCGGCCGGTCGTCCCACTTCTCCGGGGATCCCTGAAGCCGCCCGAAGGGCAGGGCGACGGTCGGCGGATCCGGGTCGGGTCCGAAGCGGGCCGCCGAACCGATCGCCAGGCGGGCCGCGGCGGGATTGTTCCCCAGCGCGTTGAGCAATCCCGCCAGGGCCGAGCCACCGATCCGGCTGCCGGACCGCAGCGCGGGCGCGGCGAGCCCGGCCAGCCACGCATCCGGATAGTCCCCGTGGCTCAGCAGCGCCGCGACCGCCTCCACATCCTCGGCGTCTCCGGCAGTCCCGGTCATCGCCTTCTCCGCGGCCTTCATCACCGCCGCGAACCCGGGCACCTCCGCCCCTCCGCCGACCGCGGTGGCGAAGGCCGTACCGGCCGTGCGGAGCGCGTCGGACCGCTCGTCGTCGGGCAACCGGCGCAGCGCGGCGTCCACCCGGCGGATCCCGGCCGGGCCGAGTGCGGCGAAGAACGCGGCGGTGAAGCCGGCGTCGTGCCGGTGTGCCTTCAGCTCCTCGAACACCGCGGCGATCTTCTCGGAGGCGTACGGCCCGGCGAACCGGAACTCGTCCGGGTCGATGGCGGCGAACCGCTCGCCCAGCTCGGTGCCCTGCCGCCGCGCCTCGGCGGGGGAGAGCAGCGACGCCTCCTGGTAGGGCCGCAGTCCCGTGCCGATCATCCCGGGGATCTCCGGTCCGGGGGCCGTGATGGTCGCCACTCGCTGGCGGAGCCTGGGCACCTGCTGCTCGGCCCAGCCTCCGATCTCCCGGATGGGGGCGAGCCCGGCGGCGGGCAGGTCGACGGCGGCCAACTCCCGGCGGATGTTCTCGGCCTGTTCGGCGATCACCTGCCCGGCCCGCTCCAGCTCGGTGATGAAGCCGTTCATCAGCGCCGGGTCGATCCCGGAGAACTCCGGCGCGAGCGGCCCGGTCCCCGGTGGCACAGAGGGCGTCTCCGTCATGCCGTCCATCATCGGCGACGGGGGATCGGGGCGCGAGCGCTCACGGGCAGGTCATCGGCCGATGACCGTTCGGGCGCGGCGGAGTTCGGCTTCGATGAGGAACCGGTGGTGCCGGACGGTGAAAGCGCCCTCGGACCGGATGCGCTCATGAAGAGCGCGTAACGGCTTCTCGTAGCGGTCGTGATCGAAATCAGGGACCTGCCACGAGACGGCGCGCAGGTGGAAGACCACGGCGCCGATGTCCTGGAAAGCGCAGTCGATCATCTCTTCCCGGGCGTCCAGGACATGCAGCCCGCATTCACGGAACCGCTCCTCCGCGACGGCCAAGGTCCAGCTCTTCGGATCCGTGGAAGGTGGTGCTCCCAGTGCGAGATTCAGCTCCAGATCATTGCGGCTGCCCACCTGCTGCGTGAGCAATCGGCCGCCTTCGGTCAGAACGCGCGCCGCTTCGGCCGCGTCGAGCGCACCGTGCCTGTTGAGTACGAGGTCGAAGGCGCCTTCACGTGCCGGGATGCGATCCGCCGTACCGGCCAGCACAGGGACGTTCATCGGTCTGAGCCGCTCGGCGGCGACGGCTACGTTGGGCTGCCACCCCTCCATGGCGACGGTACGGCGGGGCAGCGGAGACAGAAAGGCCAGGATCTCTCCCCCTCCGGTGTCCATGTCGAGCAGTCGCCGCGTCGTCGGAAGCAGCGCGGAGGCTCGCTCGGTGTAGGACCAGGACGGTTCTCCGCCGATCGTTCTGCCGCGTGACCAGCTGAAGTCCCAGCCGAGGGCGGATGCTCGAACGGCTTGATCTACGAGATCGTTGTAGCTGAGCACTCGATCACGCTAATGAGGTTCATCGCCGGCGGCCACTGGATTGCCGGCGCGGCCGGTTTTCCTGGACCGCGCGGCTTCCCGCACGAGACCGGCCCTCAGGCCGCGACCCGCGCGGAAAGGACCACGCGGGCCGCGGCGGCGTTCACCGCGGGATCGCCCACTCCGGCGCCCAGGTCCCGGGAGTGCCGTGGCCGGCCGCCGTGGCCGCGAGGTGGGCGCGGAGGACGGCCAGCGCGGGGTGGGGGTCGTCGCGGCGCCACAGGAGCGAGTGCGGATAGACGGGCGTGGGGTCGGTCACCGGGATGCGGCGCAGGCCGTGGCCGGCGGGCCAGACCAGGCGGGTCTGCCCGCCCATGAAGGTGGCCAGGGCCGGGGTGTCGGCGATGGTGTCCAGGAGCGCGTCGGAGCCGAAGTTGGGGCCGGTCGCCTCGATGGTGAGGCCGAACTCGGCGGCCAGGTCGTCGTAGTAGGCGGTCCACTCGGTTCCGGGGGCGAGGCCGGGCATCCAGATCCGGTGCCCGGCGAGCTGGGCGACGGTCACCGACCGGGCGGACGCCAGCGCGTGGGCGGGGCCGGTGAGGAGCTGGAGCGGCTCGTCGAGCACCCGGACCGACTCGATGTCCCCGGGAAGGGGCCGACCGGGCATGGCGACGGCGCGGAAGGACGCGTCGATCGCACCCGACCGGATGGCGGCGACGGCGGTCTCGATGTCGAACAGCATCACCACGTCGAGGTCGATCTCGGGGTGCGCGCGGTGGAAGCCGCGCATCAGGCCCGAGGCCGCGCTGCGCGAGGTGATCATGTCGACGCGCAGCGGACGGCGGCCGGTGTGCACGGAGGCGACCGCGCGCTCGGCGGCCCGGAGCAGCTCTCGGGCGTGGGGCAGGAACGCCTGCCCGTCGATGGTGAGCTCGGCACCGCGCGGCGTACGGGTGAACAGCCGCACGCCGAGGCTGCGCTCCAGCGCGGCGATCCGCTTGGAGACGGCCTGCTGGGTGACCGCCAGCTCGGCGGCGGCCTCCTGGAACCGTCCCGCGTCGGCGGCGGCGATGAAGGTCCGGACGGCGTCGAGGTCCATGCGGACACACCCTACGGGTACAACCACCGGTTGTGGACGGACCGTCTGATGGTTGTTTGATCCCTGGGCATGGCGCGCGCTTCGATGCTTCCGATCGCGGATCGGTTGTGCGAGTGAGCGGCGAGGAGCGTCGGGCATGCGGAGCGGGCACCGGTTGGGGCGGCGGTTCGGGTGGCTCTGGGGGGCGTACGGGACCAGCGCGCTCGGCACGTGGCTCGCCTTCGGCGCGTTCCCGCTGATCGCCGTCCAGGTGTTGCACGCCGGGCCTGCGCAGGTCGCGGCGCTGTCCTCGGTGGGGGCTTTGGCGGGCGCGGCCGTGGCGGTGCCGCTGGGCCCGTGGGTGGAGTTCCGCCGCAAGCGGCCGGTGCTGATCGGGACGGACCTGGTGCGGTTCGCGGCACTGCTGACGGTTCCCGCCGCGTTCGCGCTCGGCGTGCTCTCCTTCGTCCAGCTCCTGCTGGTCTCGGTCGTCGTCGCGGCGGCCGACATCACCTTCCGCGCCGCCTCCGGCGCCTACCTGAAGACGCTGCTGCCGGCCGAGCACCTGCTCGTCGCCAACGCCCGCTTCGAGTCGACGGCCTGGACGGCCACGGTCGTCGGACCGCCACTGGGCGGCGCCGCGATCGGGCTGCTCGGTCCGGTGGCGACGGTGGCGGCCGACGCGGTCAGCCACCTGCTCTCGGCCCTGGGCATCGGCGCGATGGGCGGCCGAGAGCCTCGGCCCGAGCGCCGGCAGGCCACGCGCATGCGGGCCGGCGACCTGCTCGACGGTTGGCGGTACATCCTCGCCGACACGACGCTGCGCCCGCTGTTCTTCAACACCGCCGCCTTCAACGGCCTGGTGATGGCCACCGACGCGCTGCTGGCCGTCCTGATGCTCGGCCGGCTCGGGTTCACACCGTGGCAGTACGGCCTCGCCTTCGCCGTACCCGCGATCGGCGGGCTGCTCGGGTCGCGGCTGACCCGACCGCTCGTCACCCGGTTCGGGCGGCACCGGGTCCTGGTCGTGGCCGGGACGCTGCGTGTGATCTGGCCCGTCGGGCTGGCCTTCCTGGGGCCGGGGACCGGCGGGCTGCTGCTGGTGATGGGCGTCGAGCTCGGGCTCATCTTCTGCTGCGGGGTCTTCAACCCCGTCTACGCCACCTACCGCCTCGAACGCACCGCGCCCGACCGGGTCACCCGCACGCTGTCCGCCTGGACGGTGACGACCAAAGTCTCGACCGCGCTCCTGACGGCCGTCTGGGGCGTGCTGGGCAGCCTGCTCGGCCCGCACACGGCCATCGGCCTGGCCGGAGTGCTCCTGCTGGCGACTCCGTTGCTGCTCCCTCGACGCACCGCAGCGCCCCTCACCGAGCGCCGCTAGGCGGTGCGGGCATCGTGCGTCGCGCGGTTGGCGAGGACTTCGTCCATGTGCGTCTCGGCCCAGCCCCTGAGGCCGCTCATCAGGTGGTGCAGGGACAGGCCGAGTTCGGTGAGCTCGTAGGAGACCGTGACGGGGACGGTGGGGGTCACCGTACGGGTGATGAGGCCGTCACGCTCCAGGGAGCGCAGCGTCTGGGTGAGCATCTTCTGGCTGACGCCTGCGAGCATCCGGGACAGCTCCGAGAAGCGCATCGCCCTCGGCCCACCCGGGCGGGCTGCGTCGTCCTGTCCCCGAGCGCGCTCACTTCGAGCGGCCCCGCCATCACCGCCGAGCGCGCACAGGATCAGGGCGACCCATTTGTCGGAGATCCGGTCGAGCAGCTTCCGGCTCGGGCAGACGTCCAGGAACGCGTTGTACTCGATCTTGGCCAGGGCTCGCTTCTCCGACGCCGCGGTCGTGGTCATCAGCTGCTCCTGTCACCTGCAGGTCACCAAGGCACCTTGAAGTGCCTACTTCCCATTGGAGAGTTACCTAATCAGTATGAAGTTAGGCGCCACAAGGCGTCATCGTCTAGATCGATACGGAAGACAAGAGATATGAGCACGCTCTCCCCTTCACTTCCCGGCGGCACCTGGGCTCTGGGTGATCTGACGGTCACCCGCTTCGGCTATGGCGCGATGCAGCTCGCGGGCCCCTGGGTCATGGGGCCGCCCGCCGACCGGGACGGCGCGATCGCCGTCCTGCGCGAGGCCGTCGGCCTCGGGATCACCCACATCGACACCAGCGACGCCTACGGACCGCGCATCACCAACCGGTTGATCCGCGAAGCGCTGCACCCCTACCCGGAGTCGCTGCGCATCGTGACGAAGGTCGGCGCGCGGCGGGACGAGCAGGGCGGATGGCCGACGGCGCGGCAGCCGGACCAGCTGCGCCGCCAGGTCGAGGAGAACCTCGAATCCCTCGGACTCGAGGCGTTGGATCTGGTGAACCTCCGGCTCGGCGACGCCGAGGGACCCAAGGCGGGCTCGATCGCCGAAGCGTTCGAGACCCTCGTCGAGCTGCAGAGGCAGGGGGTCATCCGTCACCTCGGTGTGAGCAACGCCACCGCCGAGCAGGTCGCCGAAGCCCAGGGCATCGCGCCGATCGTGTGCGTGCAGAACATGTACAACCTCGCCCACCGCCACGACGACGAGCTGATCGACCGGCTCGCCGCCGAACGCATCGCCTACGTGCCGTTCTTCCCGCTCGGCGGGTTCAGCCCCCTCCAGTCCGCCACGCTCTCCGCGGTCGCCGCCCGGCTGGACGCCACCCCCATGTCGGTCGCCCTGGCCTGGCTGCTGCACAGGTCGCCGAACATCCTGCTGATCCCCGGCACCTCCTCGGTCGCGCACCTGCGCGAGAACATCACCGGCGCCCGGCTCTCGCTGTCCGATGAAGACCTCGCCGAACTGGACAAGATCGGACGCGAGTGACTCTCTCCAGGGTCCACCGCACCCGGCCGGTGTCCGGTGAACGGGTCAGGGGCGGGCATCGGGTTAGCCCTCGGTCCACCGGCGGAGAGTCGCTTGCGCGACGTCCGCCACCGATCGTGGCGCAGGAGCTGTTGGATGATCGAGGGCTGCTGGACAATGCGCTGGTGAAGTCCGCGCATCCCCAGTCTGTTCTGGTCTTGTCCGAGCTCGCAAAGCGCGCGATCGCCGACGGTTCTACCGAGCGTGACCGGGCACGCTCGCTCACCGCTCCTGAGGTGCCATACGCCTGACAGAACAGTCAGTCGCGACGGATACCGTCACCCACCATGAACACCTCATACGGATGGTCTGATCTCTTCCCGGAGGAAGAGCCCGCGGCCGAAGGCCCAGACCAACCGCCATTGCCTCCGGGACACGGGCTCCACCCCCCGGCCGACGAATCAGAAGTCATTCGGCTCGAAGAGCGGTTGGGCGTGAACCTGCCGCCGAGCTATCGGCAGTTCCTCCTGTACTCCGATGGCTGGGGCGTCGAGGAGTACTCCCTGTGGCCGGTCGCGGAAGTCGGCTGGCTCCGTGACGTCGATCCCTCAACGGTCGAAGCCTGGTCGTCCAGAGACGATGTGCCCGACGACCTCTACTTCGTCTACGGAGAGGAGCAGAACCACCACGCCATCAGAAGGGAATATCTGCCCGACACCCTTTCAGTCGGGTTGTGGGATGGAGACCTTCTGCTCAACCCCCACGTCATGACCCCTGACGGCGAGTGGGAGGCCTGGCTCCTCGCGGCCTGGATGCCCGGCGCCAAGCGTCACAGGTCCTTCTGGGGCCTCATGAAAGACCTTTGCACCCCTTGAGTCCTCCGGCGCACCGGCCTGTCAGCCCGTGTCCGTTGCGGTCGGCACCGCCAGCCGTCGGCCGTCCCGACTGAGCGCGGCCAGGCCGATGTCCCACACGACCCGGTAGAACCACGGGGTGGACCCCTCGAAGCCGAACCATGTGCACACCCGTACCCGCTGCTCCACCTCCGCGTCGGCGGCGGACGCCAGACGGAAAGGCCGCACGACGCCGCAGTTCGGACGAGCCCTAGAAGGCCGGCCGGAGAGCCCGAGGATGTCCCGGCGACCTGGTCACGGCGCTTCTTCCAACTGCTTGCTGATCTGGTCGATCCGGCGGATTCGACCGTCGGGAGCCAGGCGGCCGAACATGTAGATCTCCGCCGCGAAGGTCTTGCCCTTGCGCATCTTGGTGCGCAAGGTCCACCGAGCGGCGATCCGGTCACCCGAGACCAGCATCTCGTGGATCTCGACACCAGCCTGGTCGTCAGCGACCATCGCCTCTCTGTCGACGTTCCTGCGGACAGGACGGGCATGATCGATCATGCGCTGCCGGTCGATCACGAGCCCGTCGTTGCAGTACTCGAAGTCCGGAACGAAGTAGCGGTCGAGGATCGCGCCGGGTTCCTCGTCGGAGACGGCCATGTCCCGCGTGTAGGCGATCAGGAAGTCAGCGAGATCACGCTCGGAGCCGATGCCCATGAAGTTTCCTTGAAAGGAGAGGGGTCTGCATCTACCGGTAGATCAAAAATACACCCCAGTAGGGTATTCCGCCATCAAATGTCCCGAGCCGACGGCTGGACGAGCGCCTATGGGCACCAGGAGCTCGGCCGCCCTGCGCGGCCTGCGCACACTCCGGGAGCGGCCCACTGAACTGCTCGGTTTGTCCCGAGTCGAAGGCCGCCGGGATGAGCAGGCCCCCACCCCAGCCGCCGGCGGGCCGGCGACGGCGAGCGGGTCCTCAGCGATCACCCCGGTGCCGGAGTGCCCCCGCCTGAGGCAAGGGGTCGGACCTGCCCGGGGTGCGGTGGACGACGATCAGTCTCCTCGCCCAGCCACCACGCGGCCCGTTCCTCCGGATGGAGGTCGTCTGGGAGCCGAGGCCCTCGCCGGAGACGTGAAAAGCGCCGGAGCATCGCGGCCACGGCAACGGCGACGAGCAGGATGATGCAGATCAGCAAGCCGATGAGCACGACCATGTTGTGCACGGCTTCGTACGCGAAATAGAAGAGGAGCTCGCCGAAGGAGAAGTCAAGGGGGCTGTCGTCGGCTCCGGTGGGAGTCAAGGCCGCTCCTCAGCTATGCGCGCCGTATGCACGGTGAGAATACATCGGGGATGGGCCGCTGTTCCGGACCTCACACGGGCGGCGTGATCTTCATCGCGACCATTCTGGCACGCGATCGCTCGCCTGTGCTTACGTGGTCGGCGTGACTTCTGATTCGGATATGGGCAGGCGTCTCGAACCTGTCGTGGCGAAGCCGGAGCCGGCGGTTGGGAAGGCGAAGTACATCACGCCGGCCCTTGTCCTGGGCGCGGTCCCCCTGCTGCTCGCCAACTGGTTCATCACCACCGCGATCCTTGGGCGCGACTGTGCCGTGTTGTACGAGGGCGGCAACATAACAGCATGCGGCGGAGGGCTCTCGGAGGAAGAGATGTCCGCCGCGTCAGGACTGGTCGCACTGGTGATGCTCGCCATCCAGATGGGGCTGATCCTCTTGGTGGGACGGCGCATCCGCTCCGGCCCGAAGTGAGCCCGTACGGCCGGCGACGGCGCACGTTGAGGCGGCGGGTGCGGGGTAACGGACACACCAGGACCGGCGCGTGAGCCGAGCGGGTTCGGTGCCTGTCGGTGGTGGCTGGCAGCATGCCGACATGACCATGCAGCCCCTCGACGTCTCTTGGCTCTGCGGCGAATACGGCTGGGAGTGCTACAGCTTCATCTATGTCCGTACCACGCCTGAGCAGGTGGTCGCCCGCCTCGGCGGTCGATGGGAGGACCTCACGCCGGGCCCCTTCCCCGGCGACCCGGATCACTACCCGGGCCATGGGGATCCCCTCGGCGTCACCTCCATCGGCGATTGGACGTTCGTTTTCGACCCTGACTGGCTCGGCACCCGCAAAGAGGTGATCACCAAGCTCTCCGAGGGCACCCGCCTGGTCTCCCAGGCCGCGCTCGGCGTCAAGGACCTGGACTACTTCTACTGGTGCGAGGACGGCGAGATCAGATTCGCCTGCGGCGACGAGGACGACTACTTCGAGGAGACTCCGGCCGAACTGGTCGACACGATGGCGGAGATCTACAGGCTCTACCCATCGTTTCCCAGCTTCTACCGAGGGCCGGCTTTCCTGCTCGTCGAGCACCTGACCGGGATCAGAGCGACGGAGCAACTACTGAAGGGCTCCACGCTGATGTGGGGCGTCGTTCCAGAACAGGCCAAGCCATAGCGTTGGTCGACGGTGAGCCTGCTTCTCCTGTACGGCGAGCACCCTGCCCTCGTGTGTACATACGCGACGGTCACCGGGACTTCCACCCTGATCTCTGCCAACGTACGCGGGCGCAATGACGGTGTCCTGCTCTTCGTCGAGGAAGGGCGCCTTTCGTGCCTGGAGGTCTACTCCATCTAAGACGAGCCGGCCCTGCTTCCGCGACCCGAAGACCTCTTCGTCGACCCGCCGGTCTCAGGAGAGTGAGACCTCTCCGGTTGGAAGCCGACTCAGATATGGGTGATCGAGTAGTAGAACCAGTAGGCGAGGAGCGCCATCAGGCTCACGCCGGCGAAGAAGACCCCCAGGGCGATTCCGAAGAATCTTCCGCCCGGCCCGCGGAATCTCAGGAAGGTTCCGATGAGCGTTCCGAGCACAGGGAGCCCGACCAGGACCAGCACCGGAACGAGCAACGGCCGTAGACCGTGCTCATTCACCTCGATCATGACGCGGCGAGCAGGCATCACCATGAGAATTGCGCTCAAGAGCAGGAGGATCGAAGCGAAGGGCTTGTAACTGTGCCGGTCCTGCCCGGAAGAGTCGGCGATCACAGTGCCGGATGCTGGCATCGCCGCGGTGCAGCGTCAAGCTTGAACGGTGTCAGGGCACGTGGGACACGGAGGTAACCTCGCCGCGGGTGGTCTCCGGCATTGCGCCGCCCCTCCCCGCAGGGGTACGGCTCGGCGAGCCGAGTCGTAGGCGATCGGGCACGACGTCGGGGAGCTGGACAGCACCGGGGACCGCCCTTCTACCCGCACATTCCCGCCCGGGCTGATCTTCCCGTCTGCCTCGCCCCGCCCGAAGGGCAACGGGCCGATGACGGAGAGGCAAGCCCGTCTTCGTGTGTCCCTCAGCCGGTAGCCGTTCCTCGATCATCGGATGCCAACGGTCACAGCCGGGCTTGAGTCGGGGGAGTCGGCCTGCTGGGCTCCGCCTGGGATGAAGCAGGCGGGACGATCAGGCTCCACCTCAGCCGCTTACGACTCTACGGGATCGTCCGGACGATCATCCCGGAGCTGAGTGCCCCCGCCGGAGGCTGGGATTTTCCGTTGTTGATAGATGGTCAGGGCCGCGGCGGCGATGACGAAGCCGACGCCGACGATGGCCAAAGCCGCTAGCTACCCCGTGGCGAACGCGATGAAGCCCGATGTGACCAGGGTGAGAAGTCCCAGGCTCAGGAGCGCCAGGAAGCCGTAGGACATGTTCTCTGGATCACTCATGCGGGTGATCGTATGGGGTGCCGCGTTGATGGCGACAGAGTGCGATGAGGAATCGTATGGCCGGCCTGTCCGGTCGGCGCGGGGCTGGGCGGTGGCGCGGCCCCGGTGCGGCGGGTTGCAAGAGAGCGGCGGGCGCTGGGTGCGGTGCGCGGCCCTGAGGCCCGCGCCGTCCGGGACCGGCGCCCACGCCGCACGCCCGAACGGCTGGCGGGCGGCGGGCCGTGTGGCGGCGCGCCGCGCCGCCGCCTTGATGAATTCGGCGCACACGAGGACGGGCGCCTGTTCCGGACCTCACGCGGTGGCGTGAGCTCCATCGGGACCTACTGCGAGGCGTGGAAGGCGGCCCGGCACCTGGCGTTGGCCCCCGAGCAGGTCGCTTCGCCTCTGGCGGCACGGCCGTACGACCTGCGGCACGCGGCCGTCTCGCTCTGGCTCAACGCCGGAGTGGCGGCCCCCGACGTGGCAGAGTGAGCGGGACACGGGGTGGACGTACTGCTCAAGGTCTACGCCAAGTGCATCGACGGCGGCGCGGAGATCGCCAACCGCAGGATCGAGGACGCGTTGGCCGCGTGACCGTCCGCATCATGAAGGGGCCTCGGGAACAGCGGGGCCCCTTCTCTTTTCGCCTCACCACGAGTGCAGGCACCCGGCTCCCCGCGTCAGCCGGCCTCTGTGTTCCAGCCTTCGTCGAGTCTGGCCAGCAGCAGCATCACACCGGCCCGATGCCCTCCGCCCCCGGACGGGTCGTCGGCGACGCGGTGCAGCATGTCCGTGGCGTCGCGGACGCACCTCATGATTCCTTCGATGAGACCGACAGACCCGGCCGACGGGTCCACGTAGGTCCCGAACCCCGGTTCCGGATGGAAGCATCCCCACCAGTCCAGCAGCGCGTTCAACGCCTCCTGCCGGGGTGGTCCCGGCCGTTCCCCGATCGCCTCCAGCAGCACGCTCGTCGCAGGGACGGCGGCCGGGTAGAGAGTCCCGGCGTGGTCGTTCGTGACCGCGTACCGGAGATCGGCCAGCGCTCGGGCGGCCTGCCCATCGTCTGCGGACCTGACCAGCGCTTCCATCGCCGCTCGGGCATCCTTCGGGAGATACCAGGCCGGTCCCGGTATCCGGTCCCAGTCCATGTGCTCCACGGCTTCCCTCCCGATTCCCAGGGCAGGATTCCCCCGCGTGACCTCGGAGAACATCTCAAGATCCATCCCGCATATATCCCGCGAACACCGGCCGAGAGCCGCTCACGGTGGCACACGGCTGCACACGCCGGAAACGGTCAACGGCGCCTCACCGGGGCGGAACCCCTGGTCAGACGCCGTTTCGCGCGCTCAGCGGAGAGCGTGGGATTCGAACCCACGAGGACCGTCACCGGCCCTAGCGGTTTTCAAGAGGGCTGTGTTCCGGGCGACGGCAGAGTTTCTGAGCAGGGCGAAAGCCTCTTCCCTGACCCGAACGATGGAAGATCATCCCGCATATATCCCGCAGGCTCCTCACCCCCCTCTAACCATGATCCAGGAACTGATCACGCCCTTCCATCCGTGGAAGCTCCCCCAGCCCGGCTCTTGACCTACCCTCTCCGCCATCCGAGATCATGTCGGCCATGTGGTTCTTCCGTTTCCTCGCCATCGGACTCCTCAGCGGGATCCTGATGGTCCCGCTCCTGCACTCCCCGCGGGGTGACGGATTCGAGCATCTGCGCCTGGACGCGATCATGAGTCTGGAGATCGGCTGGTTCCTCATGGTCCCGCTCGCACTGGTGGTCGGAGCCGGGAAGGCCTTCTCTTCCAGCGAGCGTTCCCGGCCGGCGCCTCCGGGCTTCGTCCTGGGAGGGATCACCTTCGCGTTCGGCGCTCTGGTCCTGCACCAGGCGATGGCCGCGTCACGATGGCTCAACGGCTCGCCGTCCGGAGTCGGTGATCCGGACGGCGAGTACGTCATGGCGGCGTTCGCCGAACTTTCGGGTGCGGCGATCATGATCGTCGGCATGGTGATCCTGATCGGTCGGGTGGTCGCCATCATCGATTCCCGCGAGGCGAATATCCCGACACCCACGAGCCGTTGATCAGAGACGGAAAAGCCGAGCTACTGACATCCTGCTTGCAAAGACGCATACCGATCATGGGCGACCAGCGAAGACGCAGCTCACGGCACTGATCGTGTTCCCCGCGACTTCCCGCTGTTCCCCCTCGCTTCCCGTCCCATCGGGCACGCGACAGGCACGGCGTCGAACCGTCGACAGTTTTACAGGGCATGACCGTTCCCGATGGTGCAGTGTGCCTGACCTGCGGCAGAGCAGCTCTCCGCATCGACAACGACCTTGATCATTGCACGCATGTTGCACATCAAGGCAGACGCGCCCGGAGACTCATCCCCCGAGTAGCGGAGGGGCCTCCCAGTAGGGCGAGCACCCCATTATGGAGGTCAGCTGCCGAAGATCATCCCGCGTATATCCTGCAGCAGTCACCACCAATGTCATGGTCATCACGCCAGATAATGAAGTATGCCCCGACTTTCTGAGGATGTCCGCGCCAGCCTGCGCCTCTTTGCGTTCTACCTGGCCAACGGCACCATCGACATGGAGCTGTTGGAGGACATCGACTACCGGCCAGCCCTGATGGAGTTCGGTTCGCCGCTGGAGATGGTGTTTACGATCTTCACCAATGTGCTTGAGGTAGACGAGAACGGCATGGTCACCAACGAAGGGGACGCTCAGAGGCGGGCAGCCCAGTGGATCCGCCATCACTGTGACCCGTCTTACGAGGTCGACCCGCCGTTCCAACCGTGGGAGACCGAACTCATCGGCCCTTGACCATCGGCTATCCATAGCTTTGCCGTGGAACGGCGCGCACTACTTTCCATACGCTCCGGTCACGGCTGGCCCGATACCGGTCGGCAGGTGCCTGGCAGCCAGCGCTACCGCCTCCTCCGGGCCGGCGGTCTCCCCCAGCACCGGTCCATACGAAGATGCCTTGACGACGTAGCCGTCCCTGCCGACTTGCAGACACACCACGTCGGGTGAGAACGGTGAACCCGTGGTCGTCGAGAATCGCAGTAACCAGTGGCTCACGTACGGAAACAACTGCCGTAGCCTGGGCTCGGCGTAGGCAGCTTCGACCAGCACGCGGTATTCGGGCCATGGCGCCTCTTCCGCATCCTGCCGCACCCACTCCCACTGAACTGACACCAGATGTGCCGGCCCCTGCTCGGCAGCCTCGGCTAGATAGGTCAGTTCGGTGAAGGGTGCCGATCGTTGAATATCGCGTAGCGGTGTCCCATGTCGCCACTCCCGCGCGACCTTGGCAACCTCAGACAGCTTCTGCGTCTGACCTGAGATCAAAGGTGTGCCTTGGCCCCAGCCGTTGATCAGCCAGTATCGACTGATGTGGCCGGCACTAACACCGAGGGCTTCGCGATGCGGCGTCGCGCTAGGAACGCTGGCATGAAGCAGTGGCTGCGTCTCGCTGGCCGCCACAGCACCGAGTATGAATCCGTGCTCCTTGGCCACTTCCTGAAGGGCTGCGGCCAGACTCCCCTTAGCTGCCACATCGGGATAGAGATCGGCCGGGTCTGGGAACGTCGTCACAATGGCGAGTCTGCCGCATACGACATGGTCTGCTGATCCATAGGTCCCCGAACGATGTCCAGGACCGTTCAAAGCCGTCCATCGTGCTGCTCGCCGGAGCTCCGACCGTTCAGATCCGTCCGGCCCAGTTCATGATCGTCCGTTCGGGTGGCTCCCAACATGGCTCCCAGAAATCCAGCGGATCACCTGCTTGCGAATCGGTCCGATCTCGGGCCGTACGGGCCGTGAACTGGGGGGAGGGCTCCCTGGGAGTGACCGAGACTGACTCCTATAGATGGCCTCTAATGGTCCGGTGATCAGGCCGTGCCCGCGGTTTCATCCGCCATCGGCGTGCGAAGATGCAGCTGTCTCTCCGTGGTCCGCGAAGCAGAAGCCGGAGCAACCCGAAAAGGAATGCGATCTCAAACACCAGGGAGCGCATGGAAGCAGATCTTGTCGCTGGCAGAGTCTATGCTTCCCTCCCATGAGCACAGATGAGACTCCTGTCATGCACACCATGCGAATGGACGTGGAAGTGGAGGACTGCGGTCGGGTATATCTCCTGGATCGGGGGGACTACGGGGCCGCCGACAGGAAGGAGGAATCACCAGCCCACTCCATCGGACTCATTGAAATTGAGGGGAGAGGAACCGCCAGCCTGAGAATAGGCCCACAGTGGGGGACGATTCCCTTCACAGTGACTGTCTCCGACCGGGATCCAGGCGCTGACCTTGACGGCTATGAGGACGTCGTGGAGATCAGTTTCGAATCCCCGTCGGGCGATGTCTTCCTGGTGGGATGGCTCATGGACTGGGACGACGAAAAGGCACACAACCTTTCTCCGCTTCTTCCTGGCCCCGGTACTTACCGCTTGCGGTACCACCTCAGAGGAATGGAAGAGGAGCGATGCTGGACGGATGATCACTATCTTCAGGTATGGCCTGCCTCACAGCATGATCCGGCCATACTGAAAACGGAAGGCGAAATCTTCCGGCGCTTCTGAAGCCTGATCCGAATTGAATCCGCGCTGTCAGCTTGGGAACCGGCTACTGATGTTACCGGGTTGAGCTGGGAAAACGGGGGTGCAGGTCAGAGGGGGCGGGTTGACCGTGAGTCCCCGTGAGTGACCGTGCTTCCCCGCTCGTTCTGGCACGCATCTGGCACGGAAGCCGTTCGGTACCCATCGCTCGCGGGCAGCTCGGTTGCGCTGCCCCGATAGCCGAAAACTGTCGCTGACGAACTCTAGGCTTCCCGCCTATGAGCAGCGATGAGACCCCTGTCGTGCACATCAAGCGGATGGAAGTTTATGTGGAGGACTGCAGTTCGATCTATCTCTTGGATGAGGGGCGCTATGAGGCCTCCGCTGGGCCAGATGACTCCCTGACTCACTCCATTGGGCTTATCGAAGTGGAGGGTAAAGGCATCGCTTGCCTGAATATCGCTACTCAGTGGGGGGTAGTGGACTTCACGGTGGCTGTCGCCGATCGGGATCCGGGTACCCACTTTGACGGCTACGAAGACATTGTGGAGATCAGTTTCGAGTCCCTGTCGGGCGAGCTCCTCCTGGTGGGGTGGCACACAGATTGGGACGAAAAAAAGGTGCACAACATTCCTCCGTTGCCTGTCGGCCCCGGAACATACCGCTTGCGGTATCACACCCAAGGGGATGCGGAGAGCTGGTCCATAGATGGTTACTACCTTCAGATATGGCCCGCGCCGCAGCATGACCCCGCCGTGCTGAAAACTACGAGTTACTTATTTCAGTACTTGCTGAGCCCTGAAGCTTGGGAACCGCAGTGATCACGGACTTTGGGCTCTGAACCCCTGGTCACGACAGCCTCGGGCCAGTTGTGAGTGCCCGTGATTTCCCCTTGTTCTCCGCCTGTCAGGCATGCAGCGGGCACGGGACGGCTGCTCCTCCGTCGCGTCGGTGCCCGGTGGGCCAGGGCTGAAGAACGAGGCCCTGGACCGTCGATCGCCCCCAGCCATGTACGGTGGTCGGCCACCGCCGGGCGATCGTAAGGGATGCATCGGCATGCAGCGCATCAGAGATCCGGCCACACGTGGGTGTCCATGTACGGGGATCGTCCGGTGACGAACCAACTCTGGATGTCGAGGAGGCGCTCCAGGGCGGCTTCGTAGTACTCGGGGGGCTCCGGACGGGGAAAATTCGAGTGGCTGGTCCAGTTTGGAACGAAGTCCGCCAGATACCAGTAGCCTTCGACCAGCCATCGATCAAGCTGATCTTTGGTTTCCTGCTGGGCGCAGACTCGGCGCATCGCCTTCTCCAGGTGGCTGAATGCCTGCCGATCCCAGCGAAGGTCGCATCGGAGCTGAAGGAGGAAGGACCCGCTTTCAGCGTCGAATTCCCGCCGGAGCAGTTTGAGATCGTCCACGTAGCTCAGCATGCCATCGTGCCGAGTGCGGCGGCGCGGCGCTGGGGTCGGTGCGTTAGTTGGGTACGGCGCGGCAGTCGTACGGAGGGCGGCCCCGCGGGCGGGTCCGGCCGGGACCGGCCCCCAGGCCGCATGCCCGGACGGATCCCGCAGAGCGGGAGCCGTGGCGGCGGCGCGACGCGCCGCCGCCCTTGATCACCTATAAGAACAATTCGGCAGTGATCCGGGGAGAGCCCGCTCTGCGCATCATGGCCGGTGGTAGAACGCTCGGTGTGGACGATCGACAGGACCGGTTGCGGGAGCTGGGCGAGCTGCTTCGGCGGTTGCGCAAGAGTGCAGGGCTGACGGGCAAGGAGCTGGCGCAGCGGGCCGGGGTGGCGCAGCCGACGATCTCGCGGATCGAGACAGGGCAGCTCCTGCCGACTCCTGAGACCGTCGACCGGGTTTCGGCTGCTCTTGAGCTGGATGAGGCAGATCGCGGAGCACTGGACGCGCTGCTCGTCCGGCTGCGTGACGAGGTCTCCCGTCTCAAGGGTGGGTTGGCCGGCCGGGAGGCGGCGAACGCGGCGCGGGTGCGGTCGGCCGGTTGGATGGCCGTGTTCTCTTCGGCAATGGTGCCGCCGCTGTTGCAGACGGCGGAGTATGCCCGGCTGGCCCTGACGATCGGCCGGGAGGTGGACGAGGATGACGCGGCCAGGGCGGCGGCCGTACGGGTCGAGGCGCAAGCCACGCTCTTCGAGGTGGGGCGGAAGTTCGCTTTCGTGCTGACCGAGGGTGCGGTGCGGACCTGGCCGGGTTCCCCCTCGTTGATGCTTGCCCAGCTCGACCGGCTCGCTCAGGTGGCCACGCTGCCACATGTCCGGCTCGGCGTCGTTCCGTGGAGGACGGAGGCGCCGGCCTTCCCGCTGCACGGGTTCACCATCTTCGACGGTTCGGTGAGCGTGGTCGAGAGCCTCACAGGTGACCTCACACTGACCGAGACGGGTGACTTGGAGGCGCACGAGGAGGTCTTCGAGGCGTTCGCCGGGGCCGCGCTCTACAAGGACGAGCTGCGGACTCTCCTGGCTGAGATCGCGGCGGACTACCGGGCGTTGGAGAACCACTCAGCAAACTGACGCATTTATGCGTGGAATACCTTGAGCAGCTTCTACTGTTGGTCATACGCTTCCGGCATGGATGTATAGCCCCCTATACAACGGAGTACGCCCATGTCAGGTTGGCGCTTGTCCCGTCACTTCCTCGGCTCCACGGCCTCGGTGCGTGAAGCCCGCCGGTTCGTCACCGCGTTCCTGAACGGCTGGCCCATCGTGGAGGCGGCCGAGCTGATCGTGAGCGAGCTGGCCACCAACGCGATACGGCATTCGGCCAGTGGCCGGTTCGGCGGCCGGTTCCTCGTCACCATCCACGTCGGCCGGGACCGGCTGTGGCTCGCCGTGCTCGACGAGGGCGGCCCCCGCACGCCCGAAGTGCTGCCCGACGGCCAGGAGGACGAGGGCGGACGGGGCCTGCTGCTGGTCTCGACGCTCGCCGACTCCTGGGGAGTCGACGGCGACGAGCAGGGCCGTACCGTCTGGGCGCTGCTCAGCACCGAACCGGCTGCGGCCATGCAGGCGGCGTCATGCCGGTGACCGGCTGCCTGAGCCCGCATCTTCCGCTTCCGCAGTCCCAGTGCGAACGCCTGGACTGGCACCCTCCCCGACTCGGGGAACGAGTCCGCGTCATCGCCTGGACCTGCAAGTGCCGGGTACCGCTCTACGAACTGTGCGAGGCCGGCGGGCAGGCGTTCATCCGCCGTGCCGTTCATAAGGGCGGCAGGTGGAAGGTCCAGGAGACCTCCCGGTGGCGATCGGCCGAGGCGCACGCGATGTGGACGGCGCTGCTGTCCGGTCTGGCCCGGTGAGGCGGTGAGCCCGCGCGGTGTCCCGAACCGGCGCTCTGTGATCCGGACGGTGGACCTGAAAACCGGCGAACCGCTCGAAACAGTACCGTCAAGGGGGATAGACGGCATTTCGTCTAGGGGCCTAGACTCGGTGGAGCACCACCGAAAGGGAACCACCGTGCCATCGAGCGACCTCGACCGTATCGCTGCGATCGACGATCCGTATCTGCTGCTGCGGGCCGCGACCGAACGCCTCAACGCCGCACAGCAGGAGGTCACCGAACTGGCCCGGCTCCGCCGTCGCGTCATCCAGGAACTCCACGCCCAGGGCATGTCGTATGCCCAGATCGCCGAGAAGGCCGGCCTGTCACGCGGGCGCATCCACCAGATCAAGCACACCGGTCCGGCCCCCGAAGGCGCGTTCCTCGGCACCGGCACCATCACCCTGGCCACCCCCCTCAAGCGCGAGGCCGGCAACGCCCGGCCCGTCGTCGCCATGGAGGACGTCACCGCCGCCAAGCGGCTGGAAGACCTGGCCCGCGGCTTCGGCCTGGCGGTGAATCTCGAACACGTCCCCCTCGGCGGCGACATCGATCTGAACCGGTCCAACCTCATCGTCATCTGCGGGCCGAAGCTCTCCCCCGTCATGGGTGCGCTCTACGAGTCCGACCCGGTGCTCGAATGGGTCAAGGACGGCGCGTGGACCCTGCGTGACCGCCGCACCGGGCGCAGCTACCGCTCCGGCGAGGACTCCGAACCGGCCCGCCCGGTGGACTACGCCTACCTCGGCCGGCTGGCCCGCCCCGACGGCAACGGCAACCTGCTGGTCTTCACCGGCATCCACCCGCACGGCACCCTCGGCGTGGTCGACCTGCTCACCTCCGAGACCGCCACCCTGTGGGGACAGGTCGGCGAGAACCGCTTCTCCTGCGTGGTCGGCGTCGAATACGACCCGGCGACCGGGGAACCCGTCAGAGCGGAACTCGCCAGCCCCCTCTACCGGCACGAGGAGCCCTGACCCCCATGCGCGTCACCTTCGCCACCGAAGCAGCCCCCGGCCGACCCAACGAGGACTTCGTCGCCGCCACCCCGGACGCGGTCGTCCTCCTCGACGGGGCCGGCACCCCGGCGGGTTCGGAGTCGGGCTGCACCCACGGTGTCGCCTGGTACAGCCGCGCCCTCGGCTCCACCCTGCTCACCGCCATGACGCAGACCTCCAGCCCGCTGATCGAGATCCTCGCCGAAGGCATCAAGACCGTCGCGTCCATGCACGACTTCACCTGCGACCTGACCCACGCGGGCTCGCCCTCGGCCACCGTGGTCATGCTGCGCCACAGCGCCGACACCTTGGATTGGCTGATCCTGGCCGACTCCGTCCTCGTCCTGGACACGGCCGACACGGCGGAGCCCATGGTCATCTGCGACGACCGGGAAGCCCTCGTCGGCGCGGCCCACCGCACGACCATGGACGCCCTGCCCTCCGGCAGCCCCGAACACGTCGCGGCCCACCGGGCGTACGTGGAGACCCTGCGCGGCCACCGCAACCGCGACGGCGGCTTCTGGGTCGCCTCCGCCGACCCCCTCGCCGCCGACCAGGCCCTCACCGGCACCGTCCCCGCCCACCAGGTGCGCGCCGCCGCCCTGCTCAGCGACGGCGCCTCCCGCCTGGTCGACCGCTTCGCCCTGACCACCTGGCGGCAGACCCTCGACCTCCTCGACCAGCACGGCCCCGCCGAACTGATCCGCCAGGTCCGTGAGGCCGAGCACTCCGACCCGCACGGCGAACGCTGGCCACGCGGCAAGGCCCTCGACGACGCCACAGCCGCCTACTGCCACATCTGACCTATTCCACCCACCACCAACCGTCGCCTAGGTCGCGCACGGGGTTGCCGATGTCCCCCGAAGCGGTCTGGACGATCGTCGTCGAGGTCGGCGGACCCGGCAGGTGAGCGATTCCCCTGCCGGTCTCGGCCCGCCAGGAGTCCTCGAACACCGGCAGGTAGAGCACGGTCCTTGCTGCCGTATCTGGCCGTCTATCGACAGGTATTCCATCCACCACGGTGCGGTGAGCCGCCGGCCCTTCTCGTTCGCTTCGACGAGGGCGGCGAACTCGTCCCGGTGCAGCCAGAACTGGCTGTCGATGTAGACCGTCTCCCAGTCGGTCGTCCAGATGACCGAGCCCACGGTCACCGATGCCACCAGGACGGCGACGGAACGGCCGTAGGTCTTGAGTGACAGGTAGGACATCACGGCGGTGGGATACGGGTCTCCTCGTTGCTCGGGGGCCATGCAGCCGGCCTCTCTCCGGAGGAAAAGCCGTATGGCTTCAGCACATGGAAGACCGGTTCTGCCTAACGCAGGGCTTCGGGCAGCTTCAGCCACATGTCGGCCTGACCCGCGATCGACCGGTTGTCGGTCGGCCGCAGACCCGCTCCGGCATAGCAGTAGGCCTCGGCCTGGCCGTGGTACAGGTAGGCGGTGAGGATCTCCTGCGGTGACTCTCCGGAGTAGGTGTCACCCCCGCCGGGATGGGTGTCCCATTCCTCGATCCCACCGTCGCGGGCAACGGCTCCCTGGTTGCCGCTCTTGGGATTGGCGAACAGCCCGTAGCAGACGGTCCCCACCGACAGGCGCTCGATGACGCCGGGATCGGACGCGGCGTATCCCCACGGTTGAACGACGACACACCCGCCGGGCACGTCCGTGACGCCGATGATGCTCAGGCTGGCGTCGAAGTCCTCCCAGGGATCCTCCATGATCTCTTCGACGTCGGCATCGTCGGCCGGTACGGCCTCCAGACGCCGTGCCGCCTCAGCGGCGGTGATGCCGGCCACGCAGGCGATGCTGTAGCCGTCGTCGTCGAAGTCCCCCAGCGCGGCGATCAGACGTCTGGCCTCCGCCACGGCGGCGCTCTCTTCGACGGACAGGCCCGTCTTCCCGGCGGGGAGAGCGAACAGGTCAGGGGTGGGAGTGGCCAGGCTGAGCCGTCCGGGGGACCAGCCGTTCATCATCGGCCGCCACGGGTCGGCTCCGGCGGTGACCAGGGCTCGGGCGTTGTCGGGGCGGTTGGCGAAGACGGCCACCCAGAGCGCCGTACGGTCTTCGTACTCCGCATCGACGTCGTCGACGCGCCGGGCCAGTTCGGCGACCACCTCGGGCGACCCGTACTCGGCCGCCGCATGGAGCGGCCGTCCGTGGAAGTGCGCCCCCGAATTCGGGTCGGCGCCCGCGTCGAGCCGGGCGCGGATCAAGCCGAGGTTCGTCCAGTCGCTCCAGCCGATGCCGGACCATCCGGATCCGTCATTGCCAACCATGGCTCTCCTTGAGTGGACGTACGGGATATATGACCGCCGATCATGACGTATGAGGCCGACAGATTCGGAGTGCGGACGCAGTGGGTTCACGAGAGAACGGCACTCTCCGACGCTCATGGTCATACCGGCCGGCGAGAGGCTGGGCGAAGTCGGCAAAAGTCAGTAGGCCCGCCGCCACGAGGACGCAGCCGATACCAACGCGTCACCGTCGCGGCACCGGTTGGCATCCGGTGAGCGGATCCGACGCGACCGCCGAGCCTTTACAGGTGCGCGACCTGGAGAAACAAGACCGACATCATTCCGCGTATATCCCGCGAACACCGGCCGAGAACCGCTCACGGCGGCACACGGCTGCGCACCCCGGAAACGGTCAACGACGCCTCACCGGGGCGAAACCCCTGGTCAAACGCCGTTTCGCGTGCTCAGCGGAGAGCGTGGGATTCGAACCCACGAGGACCGTCACCGGCCCTAGCGGTTTTCAAGACCGCCGCCATCGTCCACTAGGCGAGCTCTCCTCACCGGCCCGTCCGACGGACGCGCCGAATTGCACCTTAGTCTCTCACGGCCCCGCCCCGCTGGCGTCTCGTCCGGATCACCGTACGAGACGCCGGCGGGCGAGACCACCGGTGGGCGAGACGCCGCCGGAGCGGATCTCACGACCGGCAGGCCTCAGGGCTGCGGGGCGGCGAAGCCGTCGCCCACCGAGGCCGCCAGGCGGAGGTAGGCGTCACGGGTGGCGGGCTGGAGCCTTTCGAGGTCGATCTCGGCGCCCTCTTCGAGGTGGGGGTCGTAGGGGACCCGGATGACCGCGCGGCAGCGGGCGGCGAAGTGGGCTTCCAGGCGGTCGAGGTCGACGGTGGACTTCGACCGCGGCCGGACGCTGCACAGCACCACCGTGGCGGAGCGGACGAGGTCCTCGTAGTGGTGGGCCTCCAGCCAGTCGAGGGTGGCCGAGGCCGCCCTGGCGCCGTCCACGGACGGGGAGCTGACCAGGACGAGCTGGTCGGCCAGGCCGAGGACGCCGGACATCGCCGAGTGGAGCAGACCGGTGCCGCAGTCGGTGATGCAGATCGAGTAGAAGTTCTCCAGGACCTGCGCCACCGCCTGGTAGTCGGACGCGCTGAAGGCCTCCGACACCGACGGGTCGCGGTCGGAGGCGAGGATCTCCAGGCGCGACGGGGCCTGCGAGGTGAAGGCCCGGATGTCGACGTAACGCTTGATCTGGCCGCGTTCGTTCAGCAGGTCGCGGACGGTGGCCGCCGTCTCCAGCTCCAGTTTGTCCGACAGGGTGCCGCGGTCCGGGTTGGCGTCGACCGCGATCACCCGGTCGCCGCGGGCCTGGGCGAGGGTGGCGCCGAGGCCGACCGTGGTCGTCGTCTTGCCGACACCGCCCTTCAGGCTGAGTACGGCGACGCGGTGGTGGCCGGTGGCGACGGGGGTCCGGGCACGGGTGATCAGCTCACGGCGGCGGCGGACCTCCGGGGACTCGCCCGGCCTGATCAGCCCCGCCGACGCCTTGAAGACCAGCTTCCGCCATCCCCCGGAGGGCCCGTTGCGACGCCCCCGGAGCAGGGACTCCGGGTCCAGGCTGTCGGCCGACGGCCTGGCACCCCCCGTACCCTGCTGCCGGGCCGGGGAACTGAACGCGGGCGGCGGGCTCGGCTGACGACGGCGCGGCTGGTACGGCTCGCGCACCGGATCGGCCGCCTCCCGGTCGGAGGCGAACCCCCGGTCGGAGGAGGTGAAGGCCGCCGCCTCCCTGTCCGGGGTGAACGCGGTGTCCCCCGCGGCTCTGAACGGCGTGTCCTGGGTGGATGCGGAGGCCCTGTCCCGGTCGGAGGCCCTGTCCCGGTCGGGGGCCCTGTCCCGGTCGGGGGCGAAGGGCGTCCCACGACCGGAGACGAACGCGGTGTCGTCGTCGGGTCCCAGATCCTCCCCGGTCCGGCCGAAGGCCGCGGCGCCGGAGAGTTCGGAGGCGAATCCGCCGGACCCGAAGGGGCGTTCCTGGGTGTCCGGGGCCGTGGAGTCGGAACGGTCGGCGCCGAAGGAACCGGGAGCCTGCAGGGAACCGGAGGAATCGGAAGCCTGGAAGGGGCCGGAATGCTCGGCGGGGAAGGACCCGGAGGACTCGGGCCTGAACGGCTTCATGGGGGTCAGCGGTTCTTCGGCCGGCGCGCCGGGACGGCCGTGGCCGCGGTCGGTGTCCCCCCGGGTGAACCGGTCGCCTTCCGTGTCGGCACCGCCGAAGGTGAACCGGTCGGAGTCGGAGCCCTCACCGTCGGAATCGAGGCGCCGGGTCTCGGACTCGCCGCCGTCGAAGGCCGGCCGGTCGGATTCGTCGTCTCCGCTGAAATCGAGACGACCGCTCTCGGACGGCCCACCGCCGAACCCGAAACGCCCGGTCTCGGACGACCCGCCGCCGCCGCCGAAGCCCCCGCTCTCGGACGCTCCTCCGCCGAACCCGAAACGACCCGTGTCCGGCTCGCCGCTGCGGAAATCGAAGTGCCCGGTCTCGGACACGGGCGTCTCCACGGACCCCGTCGAAGAGGACTCGGCCGGCTCGTCGGGGCGCCGGGGCTCCTCGAAGAGACCCCGGGACGCCTCCCGCTCCGGATCACCGAAGGCGCCCAGCGCGTACGTGTCCCCGGAACCGGAACCGGAACCGAGGACCGGAGCCGGGTCGGACTCGGGACGGGGCAGCGGCTTCAGCGGAGCCAGGAAGCCGTCGTTGTCCTCGAGGGAGGGCGCGGGGGGCAGCGTGAAGGAGCCCACCGCCTCGGCCGCCTCGGTCCACTCCGCGGCGTCCGCCTCCTCGGCCGACCGGCCCGCCGGGGCGTCCCCGGCCTTCGACGCCGTGCCGGCGCCAGAGGAGGCCGAGGGAGCGTGGTCCGGATCGGCGGCGGTGCGGAACAGCGGCGACGAGACCGCGTCGGTCTCCGCGGGCACCAGGCTCCACGGGTCCTGCGGGTACGGCGAAATGACGGCGTCGTCCATCGTGGCGGTGACCTGCGCGGTCACCACGACGGGCGGCGCCTCCTCCTGTTCCTTGATCGCATCGAGCCAGGCGAGCTGTTCCTCGAGAGATTCCTCACGATCGTGTCTTGCCACCGTGTTCCCCCTCGGGATGGGCTAAAGGGGCAGCAAACACATTGAAGATTAACGCCCCGTGTTCTCTCCGATGCAGGCAACCACCGAGTTGGCTCTCCCGGTAGCGTGAGTTACATGCACGCCATCGTGATCGACAAACCTGGTGGACCGGAAGTCCTCGCCTGGCGGCAGGTTCCGGACCCCCGACCGGAACGGGGCGATGTCATCATCGACGTGACCGCCTCCGCGGTCAACCGCGCTGACGTCCTGCAACGGCAGGGACTCTACTCCCCTCCTCCCGGCGCCTCGCCGTATCCCGGGCTGGAGTGCTCCGGAGTCGTCGCCGAGGTCGGACCGGACGTCGAGGCGTTCAGGCCGGGCGACCGGGTGTGCGCACTGCTGACCGGCGGCGGATACGCCGAGCGGGTGGCGGTTCCGTGGCAGCAGGTCATGCGCGTCCCGGAAGGGGTCGACCTGGTCGAGGCGGCCGGGCTGCCCGAGGTGGCGTGCACGGTCTGGTCCAACGTCTTCATGACCGCGCGCCTCCGCAAGGGCGAGACGCTCCTCGTCCACGGCGGCGCCAGCGGGATCGGCACGCTCGCCGTACAGCTCGCGAAGGCGTTCGGCTCGCACGTCGTCGTCACCGCCGGTTCGGCGGAGAAGATCGCCCGCTGCCTGGAGCTCGGCGCGGACGAGGGGATCGACTACCGCGAGGAGGACTTCTCGGAGAAGGTCCGGGCCGACGTGATCCTCGACATCATCGGCGGCGGATATCTCGCGGGGAACGTCAGGGCCCTCAAGACCGGCGGCCGGCTCGTGGTGATCGGGATGCAGGGCGGGACCCGGGGCGAGCTCGACCTGGGAGCTCTGCTCACCAAGCGGGCCTCGGTGCACGGCACCACGCTGCGGGCCCGGCCGGTCGACGAGAAGGGCGTCATCGTGCGCGGCGTCGTGGACAACGTCTGGCCGTTGCTCGACGCCGGCGCGATCCGCCCGGTGGTGCACGCCCGGGTGCCGATGAGCGACGCCGCCGAGGCCCACCGGCTCCTGGAGTCCGGAGAGCACGTCGGGAAAATCCTGCTAGTAGGTTGAGACTATGAACGCTGAGGAGAGCACTCCGCACGTGGTCGTCGTGGGTTCCCAGGGCCTCCAGCCCAAGGAGGACGGCAACGACGAGCGGTCGATCACCGATCTGGTCGAGCAGCCTGCCAAGGTGATGCGCATCGGCAGCATGATCCGCCAGCTCCTCGAGGAGGTCCGCGCGGCTCCTCTGGACGAGGCGAGCCGCAAGCGGCTCAAGGAGATCCACCAGAGCTCCATCAAGGAGCTCGAGGACGGCCTGGCCCCGGAGCTGGTCGAGGAGCTCGAACGGCTGTCGCTTCCGTTCACCGAGGAGAACGGCGCCCCGCCGAGCGACGCGGAGCTCAGGGTCGCCCACGCGCAGCTGGTCGGCTGGCTGGAAGGCCTGTTCCACGGGATCCAGACCACGCTGTTCGCGCAGCAGATGGCCGCCCGCGCCCAGCTGGAGAACATGCGCCGGGCGCTGCCCGGTGGCGCCGGGCTCCACCAGGACGGTCCCCATCAGGCCAGTTCCGGCCCCTACCTGTGACCACCGCTCCGATCTGATCCCCGCACGGCACGCGGTCTGCCCGGCGTACCGGGAGCAGGCCGCGCGCCGTGCGGGACCACCGGAAGCCGGACTACCGGAAGATGTCCTCCAGGACTCGCGCGACCCCGTCCTCGTCGTTGGCTGACGCCACGTGGTCGACCGCGGCCAGGACCGTGGGATGGGCGTTGGCCACCGCGTAGGAGGTCCCGGCCCACCGCAGCATCGGCAGGTCGTTGGGCATGTCCCCGAAGGCGACCACCTCCGCGGGCCCGATGCCCTGCGTCTCCGCCAGCTCGGCGAGCGCCGAGGCCTTCGTCACCCCGTGCGCGCTCATCTCGATCAGGGCCCGGCCGCTGGAGTGGGTGGGCGTGACCCGGTCGCCGACCAGCCCGCAGACCGCCTCGTGGAGGAGGTCCGGGTCCATCCCGGGGTGCAGGGCCAGGAGTTTGGCGCACGGCCGCGAGGTGAGGGTGTCCGCGGCGACGGACAGCCCGCCGACCGCCTTCCGGTCCCACCCGCCGAGACGGAAGTCCGACTCGTGGGCGAACCCACCCTCGTACTCCACGGAGAACGACAGGTCAGGCACCTTTTCCCGGAGCCGTCCGACGACCTCTTCCAGCACGTCTGGCTGGATTAGGCGTGATTTTACGATTTCCTCGGTGTGGAGGTCGTAGACCAGGGCACCGTTCGCACATATGGCCAGGCCTCTGTGTCGTACGGCCCCCGCCACGGTGTGCATCCAGCGTGGCGGGCGGCCGGTCACGAAGACCAGGGTGGCGCCCGCCTCCTCCACCCGGGCGAACGCCGCGGCGGTGCGGGGCGAGACGGTGCCGTCGGAGCGGAGGGCGGTGCCGTCGAGGTCGGTGGCGACGAGCCGGGGTCTTCCCATAACAGATCCCAGTCTGCACGGTGCGCCCCGGCGCGCCAGCGCCGGGACCGTCCGGGAGAGGAATCTTCCTGATCGCGGGAACACCCACAGGCGGGATGGTGTTAGATATGATGGCGTTGTATTAGCTGATCCCGTAGTGCATAACCAGAACTTGCAAGTCTGAGCCACCCGGGGCCCCGCTGTACGACACACTGGGGTTCACGAGGTGTGAATCCCAAAGTTTCAAATCCTGAGGGAGAGCTTTAATGGCTCAGGGAACCGTCAAGTGGTTCAACGCTGAAAAGGGCTTCGGCTTCATCGCACCGGACGGCGGTGCGCCGGACGTGTTCGTTCACTTCTCCGAGATCGTCGGCAACGGCTACCGGAGCCTCGAGGACGGCCAGCGGGTCGAGTTCGAGATCACGCAGGGTCAGAAGGGCCCGCAGGCCTCCCAGGTCCGCGCCATCTGACTCGGCAAGCCGTCTGAACCACACAATCAGACCTAGACAGCACTAGATCCCGCTCCGGGGTCCCGTCTCATTCCAGTGGCGGGTTCCCCGGAACAGGAGGTGAAGGCGAGGCTCGCCCTGGGCGAGCCTCGCCTTCGTGCTTCCCGGCCCCTCCTCCCGCCCCCGGACCTCTCCGCATCGCACACGTCCGCGGGCCTATCAACGCCGGACACGCCCTCGGGTCGCCCTCGGCCCCCGGCGCCGGACACGCCTCCCGACGCCGATCAGCCACCCCCTCCGACGCCGGAGGCGGGACACGGCTTGATCACAGCAGCCGCCCCCGCCGAACCCTGTCCTGGACCGGCACATCTACCCCGGTATGAGGCATCCGACCGGCTCCGCACTGGCGTGGCTCGTCCACCCCGCGACCGTCACCGCCACCTTCCTGCTGCTCGTCAACGACCACCTGCTCAAAGCGCTGTGGCCCGGCCCGATCACCGGCAAGCTCAGCGACTTCGCCGGGCTCATGGTCGCCCCGCCCCTCCTGGCCCTGGCCCGCGTCCCGCCTCCGGCCGCCATCGCCGTCACCGGCCTCGGTTTCGTCCTCGTCAAGACCACGCAGACCGGCGCCGACCTCGCCTCCCAGGCCTGGACGCTGCTCGCCGGCCCCTCCCTCGTCCTGGCCGACCCCACCGACCTCGTCGCCCTGCCCGCCCTCGTCGCCGCCTGGGCCGTCCACCGGCGCAGCCGTACCGGGCACGCCGTACGGCAGGCCCGCACACTCGTCATCGTCCCCGTCGCCCTCATCGCCGTGACCGCCACCGGTCAGGCGGACATGCCCCAGCAAGCCCGCACGGTCTTCAGCGACGGTGAGACGATCACCGTCCTCAGCGATCACGGTCACGGCAACGGCCCGGTCGTCTCCCGGGACGGAGGTCGTACCTGGGTCAAGCCGGTGCCGCCCGCACCCGCTCCCGGATCGGCTCCGACACTGTCGGGCCGGCCCTCCCCGGTGACCCGGAGCTGCGTTCCGGGGGACCCCGCGCACTGCTACCGCGTCGTCCCGCCCCGTCTGGCCGTGGACGAGTCCCGTGACGGCGGAAGGACCTGGACCACGGTCTGGGGGGTCTCGAAGGGGCGTGAGGAGCTGCTCGAACGCACCGTGACGGAACACCTGGGGCCGGGGGCGTGGCAGGGGTCCCAGGCCATCGTGGTGCATCCGGTGGCGGGCGGTCACGTGGTGGTCGCGGCGAACGGCAGCGACGGCATCGCCGTGCGGGACGCGGACGGCGCCTGGCGGCGGTTCGGCTTCTCCGCGGGGGGTTTCTCCGCTGAAGGGGCCGCCCCGCTGGACTCGGCGAATGTGAGCCTGACCGCGGAGTACGTCATGGGGTCGTTCGCGGGGCTGTTCGTGTTCCTGGCCGGAGTCGCCACGGCCCGGCGCGGCGGCCTGGACGAGGACGGCCCGGCGGCGACCGCCTATGTTCTCGCGGCGGTCGGCTTCTTCGTCGCCGCCATGGGCGTGAGCGACGACGGTTTCCTCTCTCCGCTGTTCGTCGCGGCGGGGATCGGCTGCGCCGTGGCGAGCCTGGTCAACGCGGCCATCGCGTTGCTCCCGGCAGGTCGGTCGGCCTGGACCTGGACCTGCCTGATCACCGTACCCGTCTTCACCGCCCTGGTGATATGCGCCGTCTTCGACGGCTGGGTCGCGGGCACTCCCGACCGCTACTCGACGGCCGTGCTGATCTCCTGGCTCACCGCGATCGCCGGTGCGGCCGTGTCGGTGCTGGTCGCCTGCAAGGGCGGGAGGAGGCCCGCCCGGGAGGGGGAGGACCCGCCCGAGGCGGGACGGGACCGGTTCTGGAAAGGAGGTGAGGACCCGGCGGAGCCGGATCCTCACCGGTGAGGCCTCGCCGGCGGGCCTACTTGGCCGGCTCCAGGACGTCGAGGCCGACGTGGGGGCGCAGCGCCTCGGGGATCACGACCGAGCCGTCGGCCTGCTGGTGGTTCTCCAGGATGGCGACGATCCAGCGGGTGGTGGCCAGGGTGCCGTTCAGGGTCGCGGCGTGCTGCGGCTTGCCCCCGGAGTCGCGGAAGCGCACCCCCAGGCGGCGGGCCTGGAAGTCGGTGCAGTTGGAGGTCGAGGTCAGCTCTCGGTAGCGGCCCTGGGTGGGGATCCAGGCCTCGCAGTCGAACTTGCGGGCGGCCGAGGTGCCGAGGTCGCCCGCGGCCGTGTCGATGACGCGGTAGGGCACCTCGATCTTGGCGAGCATCTCCTTCTCCCAGGCGAGCAGGCGCAGGTGCTCCTCCCGCGCCTCCTCCGGGCGGCAGTAGGAGAACATCTCGACCTTGTCGAACTGGTGGACGCGGATGATGCCCCGGGTGTCCTTGCCGTAGGAGCCGGCCTCCCGGCGGAAGCACGACGACCAGCCGGCGTAGCGCAGCGGCAGCTCGCCCGCATCGAGGATCTCGTCGGCGTGGTAGGCCGCCAGCGGCACCTCCGACGTGCCGACCAGGTAGAGGTCGTCGTCGGGCAGGCGGTAGATCTCCTTGTCGTGGGCCACGTGGAAGCCGGTGCCCTGCATCGCCTCGGGCTTCACCAGGACGGGCGTGATCATCGGGACGAACCCGGCCTCGACCGCCTGCTGCATGGCCATGTTGAGCAGCCCCAGCTGGAGGCGGGCGCCGACGCCCTTGAGGAAGAAGAACCGCGAGCCGGAGACCTTGGCGCCGCGCTCCATGTCGATGGCGCCGAGCAGCTCGCCCAGCTCCAGGTGGTCTCTGGCCTCGAAGTCGAACGTGCGCCGCTCGCCGACCTCCTCCAGCACGACGTAGTCGTCCTCCCCGCCGTGCGGAGCGTCCTGGTCGACGATGTTCGGCACCGTCTGCAGGACCGCGTCGAGCTCGCCGGCCAGCTTCTCGGCCTCGGCCTCCAGGGACTTGACCTGCGCGGCGAGGTCCTTGGCTCGGCTCAGCAGCTCCGCCTTCTCCTCACCGGAGGCCTTGGACACCAGCTTGCCCATGTTCTTCTGCTCGGCGCGCAGCGACTCGAACGACGCCAGCGCGGAGCGGCGGCGCCCGTCGAGGTCGAGCAGCGTGTCGACGACAGAGTCGTCCTCACCGCGGGCACGCTGCGACGCCCGTAGCCGGTCGGGATCCTCACGAAGGGTACGCAGGTCAATCACAGACCCAGGCTACAGATGAGCGGTTCGGGCCCGCACACGGATAAGGAGTGTCCAGCGGGTCTTTCGACACAGGGAAAGGCGCCGGAAGGCCCGGGATGGCCCCCGGAGGGCGCGGGCCCGCTAGACCTGCCCGCCCCTGATCCTGGCCAGCCAGCCCGACGCCTCGTCGAAGTCGGCGTCGGCCGTACCGCGCCTGATCTGCGGTGCGAGGCCGTCGGCGCGCGGGTAGCTGCCGAGGAAGCGCACGCCTTCGCAGACCCGGTGCAGGCCGGAGACCGCCTCGCCGACCCGGGCGTCGGCGATGTGGCCCTCGAAGTCGAAGTGGAAGAAGTAGCGGCCGATGCCGTCGCCGGTGGGCCGCGACTCGATCCGGGTCAGGTTGACCCCGCGCACGGAGAACTCCGTCAGCATCTCCAGCAGCGCGCCCGGGTGGTCGTCGGAGAGGAAGGCCACCAGGGAGGTGCGGTCGGAGCCGGTGGGAGCGGGCGGCGGGGCGGGCCGGGAGAGCCGGACGAACCGGGTGACGGTGTCGGAGCGGTCGCCGATCCCCCCGGCGAGCTCGACCAGGCCGTAGTGCTCTCCGGCGATGCGCGCGGCGATGGCCGCGTCGTACGGCGAGCCGGGCAGCGCGACCTCCTGGGCCGCGCCGGCGGTGGACGGGGCGGAGACGGCCACGGCGTCGGGCAGCTCGCGGGCGATGTAGCCGCGGCACTGGGTGAGGGCCGCCGGATGGGAGATGACCCGCTTGATGTCGCCGATCTCCTTGCCGGGCCTGGCCAGGAGGGAGAACTCGACGGGCAGCAGCAGCTCGGCGGTGATGAGCAGCGGCTCGCTCCGGGCGAGCTCGTCCAGGGTGGTCGCGATGCCGCCCTCGATGGAGTTCTCCAGCGGGACGACGGCGCCGTCCGCCTCGCCCCGCCGGGCGGCGTCGAGCGCCGCGCCGACGTTGGCGCTCGGCAGGCGCTCGGCTTCCGGCGCCAGGATCCGCAGGGCCTCCTCGGCGAAGGTGCCCTCGGGTCCCAGGTAGGCGAGTTTCAGCATGCCTCCAGGCTATCCGGCGGCCGTCCGGAACCGTGCGGAGAATTCCACATCCGACGCCTGAAAAGTACGGAAAATCACGCGCCGCCCCGGCAGCCAGGACCCCAGCAGCCAGACCAGGGCCAGCGCGCCGAGCCCGAACGCGTTCTGCACCAGCTTGCCCAGCACCGGGCTGAGCACCGGGATCTCCGCCGCCTTCAGTGCCACCCCCCACCAGGGGATCGGCACCACGTAGTAGAGCCAGACCCCTGCCGCCACCCGGACCCTGACCGGGTCCCGCCCGTCGCCGGCGATCGCGCCGAGCACCACGACGACCCAGGCCAGGTGGTGGATCCAGGCCACCGGCGAGAGCAGCACGGCCATCAGGCCGGTCAGGGCGACGGCGGTCGTCGCGTCGCCGTCCAGCAGCGCCGCGCGCGCCCGGCGGAAGCCGTACCAGCCGACCGCCGCCACGAGCGCCAGCCAGAGCAGGCTCGTCAGCGCGTCGGGCAGGTAGAGCCGGATGAGCATGCCGCGCATCGACTGGTTGGTGGTCGCCGCGTTGGAGCCGAGCCGCTCGGGGTCGAGCAGCGCGCGGAACCAGAAGTCGGCGGCGTCGGCCGGGATCACCGCGAACGGCAGCAGGGTCAGCAGCCCGGCGGTGAACGCGGCCATGAAGAGGGCCCGGCGCTGCTCGGGACGGGCCCCCGGGCCGAAGCCGGTGACCAGCAGGTAGATCAGGAAGACGCCGGGGGTGAGCTTGACCGCGGTGGCCAGGCCGATGAGCATGCCGCGCGGCCAGGCCGGCCGCCGCGCCGCGCAGTCGGCCAGGCAGAGCGCGACCAGCAGGATGTCCACCTGGCCGAACCGGACCTGGTCCCTGATCGGCATCAGGTAGGTGCAGGCGACCGTCAGGAACGCGAACGCCAGCGGCGTCCAGAGCGACCGCGGCGGCGTCCACCGGGCCCCGGCGGGAGGCCGGGCGCGGTCGAGACGCTCCCAGACGGCGCGGAAGCCGTACCAGACGGCGACCATGAGCGTGGCGAAGATCCCGGCCGTCCAGACCCACTGCGCCGCCGTCCACGACATCGCCGCCAGCGGCGTGGCCAGCAGCGCCGCGATCGGCGGGTAGGTGAACGGGAGCAGCTGCGGCGCGGGCGTGGCGAAGTCGTAGACCGGCCGCCCGGCCAGCACCATCTCCCCGCCGGTACGGTAAACGTCCAGATCGACCAGACGCTGGTCGTCGACGTTGCCCAGCCAGTGGAGCACCAGCGGGGCCGCCGCCAGCGCGATGAGCGCCGGCACCGGCAGCCACGCCCGGATGGGCCGCCTGGTCTCGGTCGCCTCGTCGGTCCTCACGACCAGGCAGGCTACCGTGACGCGGGAACCGGCCGTCGACGGACGGGAACTGAGGGGGAGACCGGATGGGCCCAGCACGCGGACGCCGCACACCGCACCGGAACGCTCCGGAGCACGCCCGCCGGACCCCGGCGCCGGGCGCCCTCGGCGCCGCCGCGGTCCGGGCGGCCCGCCTGGCGCTCCTGCTCGTCACCGCCGCGCTCCTCGCCCTGCCGGGAACCGCTACGGCCGCCACCCCAGCGGGTACGGCCAGCGCCACCGCCGCCCTGCCGGGAACCGCTACGGCCGCCGGCCTGCCCCCCCTCCCGGGAGCGGGTACGGCCGGCGCCTCCGCCGGGGACGGACGGCCCGCCCGGGTCGTGGTCGTCGGGGTGCCGGGGCTGCTCTGGAGCGATCTGGACCCGGTGCGGACGCCGAACCTGTGGCGGCTGACCGGCTCCGGCGGGGCGGCTTCGCTGTCCACCCGGGCCAACCCGCCCAGGGGACGGGGCTTCATCTGCCCGGTGGAGGGCTGGCTGACGGCCTCGGCGGGGCAGCGGGCGGGCACGTCCGCCCCGGGCTGCTCCCCGCCTCCGGTCCCGCAGGTCTCCGGTGAGGGCGCCGTCGTGCCGGGCTGGGCGCAACTGGTCGCCTTCAACGCGGACACCTCCTACAAGCCGGTGCTCGGTCAGCTCGGGCAGCTCGTCGCCGACGCCGGGGGGAAGGTGGCGGCGGCCGGGCCGGGGGCCGCCCTCGGGGCTGCTGACAAATCCGGAAAAGTAGCCAAATACGCGGAGACGGTGGAGCAGCTGGGTGAGCTGACCCCGTACCGGCTCGTCGTCGTCGAGGCCGGAGACCTCACCCGCGCCTGGCTCGAGGACGGCAGTGGCAGCGGCACCGGCAGCGGCAGCGGCAGCGGGACCGCCACCGGGACGGACGGCGGGACCGGCGCGGCCGGTGACGCCGCCGACACCGGCGACGGCACCGATCGCGACGTGCCCGCCGCGCCGGCGGACGAGGTCAGGCGCGAGGCCGTGGCCGGGATCGACCGCCAGGTCGGCGCCGTCCTCGACCGCCTCCCCCCGGACTCCACGCTCCTGCTCGGCGGCCTGTCCGACGCCTCCGACGTGGCCCACCTGCACGTGGCGATCGCCTCCGGCCCGTCGCCGGACGGCTCGCCGTACCCCCGCGGCTACCTCACCGCCGCCTCAACCCGCCAGAACGGCCTGGTCACCACCACCGACCTGACCGCCACCGCGATCGCCCTGCTGGGGCTGGAGACGCCGAAGACGGTCGTCGGCCGCCCCTGGACCGGCGGGGACCCCGCCCCGGGCGCCGGAGCCTCCGGAGGCGAGGGAGACGCCTCGGGGGACGCCGCGGAGGACGCCACCGCGGCCGTCGTGGCGGACCTGGCCCGCGAGAACCTGGCCAGCCGGGTGGTGAACCGGGTCCGCGGCCCGTTCTTCGGCGGCTTCGTGGCGGTGCAGATCCTCTTCTACCTGCTGGCCGCCGCCGCGATCCGCCGGGGCTGGGGCGGTGCGCGGGCGCTGACCGCGGTCCGGGCCGTCGCCGCGGTCAGCGGGTCGATCGCGGTCGCCACCTTCCTCGCCCAGTTGGTGCCCTGGTGGGCGTTCCCGGTCCCGATGGCCGGGGTGGTGCTGACCATCCTCGGCATCGCCTGCGCCGTCGCCGCACTCGCGTTCGCCGGGCCCTGGCGGTCGCACGTGCTGGGCCCGCTCGCCGTGGTAGCCGGGATCACCTCACTCACCCTGCTGGCCGACGTGATGACCGGCTCGACGCTCCAGGTCAACGCCGTCACCGGGTACGAGCCGGTGGCCGGCGGGCGCTTCTACGGGTTCGGCAACATCGCCTTCGCCGTCTACTCCGCCGGGACGATCCTGGCCCTGGCCGGAATCGCCCAGTGGCTGACGTCCCGGGGACGTCGCGGGCTCGCCCTGGCGGTCTGCGCGCTGTACGGCGGGCTGGCGGTCTTCGCGGACGGCTGGCCGGGCTGGGGAGCCGACTTCGGCGGGGTCCCGGCGTTCCTGACCGGACTGGCAGTCTTCCTGATCCTGCTCTCCGGCCGCCGGGTCTCGGCCGTCCGGCTCGGCCTGGTCGGACTGGCCGGGATCGGCCTGATCACCGCGATCGCGGTCGCCGACCGGCTCCGCCCCGCAGGGCAGCGCACCCACCTCGGCGCGTTCGTCCAGCAGGTGCTGGACGGCGAGGCCGGGACGGTGATCGCCCGCAAGTTCACCGCGATGGTCGGGGTCACGGTCGGCAACTGGTCGCTGACCCTGCTCACGCTGGTCGCGCTGGCCTTCCTCTTCCTGGTGCTGGACCGCCCCTCCCGCTGGGGCGCCCCCGCCCTGGGACGGGCCTACGCCCTCGCCCCGGCGCTGCGGGCCGGGCTGATCGGCGCGCTGACGTGCGCGCTCATCGGGTTCCTGATGAACGACTCCGGCATCGCCATCCCGGCCATGGCCCTCACGGTCGCGGTGCCGCTCACGCTGGCCGCCTGCGTGCGCGCACTCCGGCTCGCGCCGCCCACCACAGCAGAGCGGCCGTCAGAGCCAGCAGGGACCACGGCACCACCTGCTGCCTGACGACGGTCTTCAGCCAGAGCAGGTCGTCGGGGCGGAGCGCCTCGCGGGCCGGGAGGTAGCCGAGCGAGAGGATCGCCGTCCTGGCCACCACGAACCCCTCCAGGGCCGGCCAGGCGGGCGCCGCGGCCAGCAGCGCGAAGGCCAGGCCGTCGTACCAGGGCAGCGCGTACGGCGCGGCGAACAGCCAGGCCACGACGATCACCGCCGCCACCAGCGGGGCCGGTACCTCCGGCGGAACCGGCCGCAGGACCGGCGCCGAGGTCGACGGCGACGGCGGGACCGGAGGAGCCGAGGGAAGAAGCCGGCCGCCCGCAGGGACCGCACCGCCCGGGCCGCCCGGCACGGCCCGGAACACCAGCCACGCCAGGACCGCCAGCAGGAGCACCGACCCGGCCTGGATCCAGACCGCGTACGCGCCCGGCCCGAACAGCGACTGGAGGGCGAGCTTCACCGGCTGCCACGGGGTGCCGAGGGAGACCTTCCGGCTGGCCGCGCCCACCTGGTCGAGCACGTGCGGCCCGGCGATCCCGTAGACCGCCGCCACCGTGGCCGTCGCCGTACCGGCGACCAGGGTGAGCCTGCCGGGCCGGCGGCGCAGCTCCCAGGCGGGCCCGAGCGCGACCAGCCCGGCGTTGAGCTTGACCCCGATCCCCAGCCCCAGCAGCACCCCCGACGTCGCGCCCCCGGCCGCGCCCCGCAGGGACGAGAAGGCGAACAGGGCGGCGACCATGCAGGCCACGGCCATGGTGTCGACGTGCATCCCGGCGGACAGGTGGTAGATCATCAATGGGTTGGCCGTCCAGAGCAGCGCCGCCCGCCGCTGGAGGTCCGCGTCGGCGGCGGTCAGGCGGTGCAGCAGCAGCCCGGTCCCGACGAAGGCCGCGGCGTTGAACAGCGCCATCCCGAAGACGGTCAGCCGGACCGAGTCACCCCCGGCCAGGCTCGCCAGCGCCTGCACCGCCGTCGCGACCGGACCGTAGACGCTCGTCACCCCGGCCCACTCCTCGACGGCCCCCGCCACCGGGTCGCCGGGGAACGCGGCGGGCGCGACTGCGTACGGATCACGGCCCAGCGCGGCCAGCCGTCCGTAGGCGGCGTAGTTCAGGTGGTCGGCCGAGCCCGACGGCGGCAGGAGGGCCAGCAGTGCGGCCACGGCGGAGCCGGCCCAGAGCAGCAGCCGCGGATCCGGCCGCCACCGCGACCGCAGGGCCGCGGCCAGACCGGTCCCGCCCAGCGCGATCGCCGCGGCGGCCAGGGCGATCACCAGGTGGCCGTCCGGCCCGGCGTCCAGGGAGTACGGCGGGTGCCAGGAGGGGCCGGGCAGGCCCGGCACCATGGCCGAGGGCCCCAGCAGGCCGATCAGGACGGTCAGCCCGGCCGAGAGCCCGATCGCCACCGGGGCGAACACGCCCAGGGCGTCACGCGCGCCGTGCCGTACGGGTCCGCCGGCCACCGCCGTGTCCTGAGTCACCCGCAAATTCCAGCACACCCGCCGCAGTGCCCGCGGCGACCCCGGGCCGCTCACGACGATCCCCGGCGGCGAGGCTCAGACGTGCAGCGCCCTGCGGGCCAGGAGGGCGCGGGCGACGTCGCGGAACTGCCGGGTCCGGTGGAGCTGGGCCCGCCAGTCGGTGCCGGTGGCGCGATGGGACATCTCCACCTCGACCTCGCGGACCCGGAAGCCCCGGCGGAGCAGGTCGATCGTGAGGCCCGTCTCCACGCCGAAACCGCGCGCCAGCGGCCGGGCCGCCTCGAAGGCGGCCCGGGTCAGGCAGCGCTGGCCGTTGAGCGGCTGGGTGGGCGTCCAGCCGGTGGCGCGCTCGATGCCGTCACGCGCGAGCCGGACCACGAACCCGTGGCCCCCCAGCTTGACCCGGGTGACGAAGACGGCGATGGTCATGTCCGCCTCACCCGCCACGACCGGCTCGATCAGGGGCACGGCCGTGTGCGCGGTCTGTCCCAGGTCGGCGTCCAGGAACAGCAGGTGCCGCGGAGCCCCACCCCGCTCCTCGTCGAACAGCCGCACGACCTCCGCACCGCTCTCCATCGCGGCGGCCTTGCCCCGGTTGCGGCTGTGCCGTACGACGCGGGCTCCGGCGGCCCTGGCCACCCTGCCGGTCCGGTCGGCCGAGCCGTCGTCCACGACGACGACCAGGTCCACCCCGGGCAGCGCCCGGGCGGCGGCCACGGTGGCACCGATCCGGTCGGCCTCGTCCTTGGCCGGGATGATCACTGCTGTGCCGGTCATGCCGCCCTCTTCCGCAGGTCGCCTCGTCCGCCGGTCGCCGCGTGCGCGCGGCCCTCCGTCCCGGGCCCCGCGAGGCGGCTCACGCCTTGGGCTCGGCCGCCAGCAGTTCCTCGGGCACCGCCTCGTGGACGGTGAACACCGAATCGAGACCGGTGACCTGAAGAATCTTACGGACGGCGGGGCGCGGCCCGGCCATCTCCAGGACCCCTCCCTGCTCGCGCAGCCGTTTGAGCGCGGACAACAGGACGTTCATGCCGGTGGAGTCGCAGAACTCCACGCCGGACATGTCGACGACCATGAAGGCGGCGGCGCTCTCGTCCAGCAGCCGATCGAGCTCGGACTGCAGGCGAGGCGCGGTATATAGGTCGATTTCTCCGACAATGGTCACAATTGTGTGGCCACCATGAGATCGAGTTGAGACTTTTAGCTCCACAGCGGGCACACTAGCGGCGACGGAGCCCCGGGTCACGCTCTACGGCCCAAGGGGGTGTCCTGTTCAAGGTTTTGCCTGCCGGGGCTATCGGTCCAGGCCCTTTGTCGCCCGTTCTCCCCTCACGCGAACCCTCGGTGCGCGAAGCTTGACAGCGTGCAACACCGGCTCGGCCGGAAAGGGGGGAGGCCCGGAACCTCCCGACCGTCGCTGCACCAAGTCGACGACGGACGACGAGTAGAAACGGGCCCAGTATCTTCGATGAACAACGATCTTCCTGAGGATCCCCAGCGCCAACTGCTCCGCACGCGCCTGGAGTCCACCATCACGCGCGCCACCAGGTCCACCTCGTGGCAGGACGCGACCCACTCCCTCCGCGGCCTGGTGAACCGCGAGGGCTTCGTCCCGATCCGGACCCGCCTCACGAGCGACGACCTCGACTTCCTGGAGGGAGCACGCCAGGAACTGCTCGACTTCGCCGAACTCGGGATCCGGCTCCTGGACCTGCACCAACCCCGGGACGCGGGCGGCATCACCAGCGACGCGGCGCATCCGATCCTGCGCTGCCGGAGCTGCATGTGGCGCTGGCCGTGCCCGACCTTCCGGGCGATGTCGGAGAGCTTCGGCGCACTGCGGGACCCCCTCTCCCGCGAGCCCGCCGAACCGGCTCCCGGCGGCGCCTCCCTCTCCGACGAGGTCCAGGTGACCCTCATGGTCCCGGCCCAGTCGGAGGGCCAGGCCGCCCTGTCGGCGGTGCCCCGGAGGGTCGTCGGAGACATGCCGGTCTGACCGCGGCGGTCTCACTTCGACAGGGGGAGGCGGATCTCGAAGCGGCAGCCGGGCCCGGTGTTGACGACGCCGATGGCACCCTCGTGGGCCTCCACGATGCCTCGGGCGATCGCCAGGCCGAGCCCGGCGCCCGCACCGTCCCCCCGCGGGCTCCGGGCCGCCTCCCCGCGGAAGGCCACGTCGAAGACCCGGGGCAGGTCCTCCGCCGGGATCCCGCCGCAGCGGTCGGTCACCGACAGGCGGGCCAGCCCGCCCTCCACGGTCGCGCGGACCGAGACCGTGCCGCCGGCCGGGGTGTGCCGGATCGCGTTGGCCACCAGGTTGCACAGGGCCCGGGAGAGCTCCCCCGCGTCCGCCTGGACGGGCACCACCGGGTCCACGGAACCCGCCAGCCGCACCCCCTTGGCCCGGGCCAGCGGCTCCACCCCGGCCAGCGCGTCGGCGACCAGGTCACCGAGGCCGATCCGGCGGCGGGACAGGCGCAGCGCGCCCGCATGGATCCTGGACAGCTCGAACAGGTCGTCGACCATTCCGGAGAGGCGGTCCGCCTCCAGCCGGATCCGGGCGTGGTAGCGGTTCACCGTCTCCGGGTCGGAGACCACGCCGTCCTCCAGTGCCTCTGCCATGGCGCGCATCCCGGCCAGCGGGGTGCGCAGATCGTGGCTGACCCAGGCGACGAGCTCACGGCGGGCGCCCTCCAGCGCGCGCTCGCGCTCGCGGCCGAGACGGATCCGCCGGTAGGCCTCGTCGAGGGCGGCGGCGATCGTGCCGAGCTCGGCCGGGAGACCGCGGGGCGGGGTGAACTCCCCCGAGTCGGGCACGTCGTGCACGGCGGCGACGAGCCTGCGGCTGGCGGCCACGACGCGTCGGCCGAGCACCGCCGCCACGCCCAGGCCGGCCAGGCCCCCGATGACGACCACGCTGAGCACGATGTCCCGGGAGCCGCCCTCGATGATCATCCTCATGGTGATCGCAGCGACGCCCGCCACCGTCACCACGACGGGGACCGCGGCGAGCACCGCGAGCATCGTCCCGATCGACCGCTCACGGAGCAGGTGCATGGCGCCCAGCCCGGCGAGCGCGACCGGCAGGCCGAGGCCGGCGGTGACCGCGGCGATCTCCACGATCTCGGGGATCACGCCGGCTCCGCGGGCTCGTATCGGTAGCCCACGCCCCAGACGGTGACGATGCGGCTGGGCGCGGTCGGGTCCGGCTCGATCTTCTCGCGAAGGCGGCGGACGTGGACGGTCACCGTGGAGGAGTCGCCGAACGACCAGCCCCAGACCTGGTCGAGCAGGGTGGACCGGCTGAACGCCTGGCGGGGGTTGCGCATCAGGTGGGCCAGGAGATCGAACTCGCGGGCGGTCAGCGTGACCTGCTCGCCGTCGAGCCGTACCTCGTGCGCGCCCACGTCGACCACCAGGTCACCGTCCCGCAGCACGCCCGTGCCCGTCGGCATCGACGCGCCGCGCGCCCGCCGCAGCACCGACTGGACGCGCAACGCCAGCTCGCGGGGGCTGAACGGCTTGGTGACGTAGTCGTCGGCGCCGGTCTCCAGGCCGGCGACCCGGTCGATCTCCTCGCCCAGCGCGGTCAGCATGATCACCGGGACCGGCCGGCGCTCCCTGAGCTTCCTGCAGACCGTCAGGCCGTCCAGCTTGGGCAGCATCAGGTCGAGCACGAGCAGGTCGGGCGGGTCCGCCAGCGCCCGCCTGAGCGCCTCGGCGCCGTCTCCGACGCACTCGACGCGATGCCCGTCGCGTTCGAGGTAGCGGGCCACGACCTCGGCCACCGTCGGGTCGTCCTCGACCACCAGAATGCGCGCGCTCATGGCCCCACGGTAGGCCCGCGCGTCCCCCTCCGGAGGAAACCGTCACCGGCCCGTAAGACCCCGGCGCGCCATCGTTATGCGCCATCGTTATGCGGCCCGCCCCGCACCGGGCCGATCTCCGGCGTACGGTGGACCCATGGGTCGTATCGTGATGGCAGTCCTGGGCGTCCTCCTCGCGCTCTACGTGGTGTTCGGGCTCGTGCTGCCCGCCCTGTTCGGGCTGTTCAAGCTCCTGCTGGTGCTGGCCTTCGTGGCCTTCGTGGTCGTCGCCCTGGTCACGGTCGTCGGCCGGTCCAAGTGACCCGGGCGGCCCTGCGGTGAACCCCCTGCTCGTCCTCCAGACGCTGTTCGTCTGGCTGCCCGACGGCGGCGCCCTGACGGTGACCGCCGTGGCCGGGCTGGGCGTGCTCCTCCTCGCGTGGGCGCTGCGCACGGCGCCCGCCGCCGCCGCGGCCCGGCCGGGCCTCCGTCCGCCGGGGCGGGGCCGCGCCGCACCACCGGTCTTCGTACGGCAGTGCGATCCCGGTGCGCCCGGACGCTCCCGTCCGCGAGCGCCCTCCGCGGGCCCGGCGCCCGCGTGACCCCCTGAGAGAGCACCCTCCCCCCGATCCGGGGGAGGGTGATCGCGGGTGCCTTCTGCGCCGACTCCACTCCGTTCAGAAGGGCTCCTCGGTGTTCGATCCCGTCCTCGGCCTCACCGCCGACCTCATCGCCGCGCTCGCCGGCCCGCTGGGCTCCACCGCGCCGGCGATCGTCCTGTTCACCATCGCCGTCCGGCTCCTGCTGCTCCCGCTCAGCGTCATGCAGGCCAGGGGCGAGCGGGTGCGCAGACGGCTCGCTCCCCGGATCAGGAAGCTGCAGGACCGCCACGGCCGCGACCCTGAGCGGCTCCGGCGGGAACTGGCCGCCCTCTACGCCGCGGAGAACGCCTCACCCCTGGCGGGCTGCCTGCCGGGCCTGGCCCAGTTGCCGTTCTTCGCGGTCATGTACCAGGTCTTCGTCTCGTCGACCATCGCCGGGCAGGCGAACGCGCTGCTCACCCACGGGCTGTTCGGTGTGCCGCTGGGGCAGCAGTTCGCGGGCACGGTGGCCGGGTTCGGACTGATCAGCGGCCCGTCCCTGGTGTTCGCCGGGCTCTTCCTGCTCCTGCTGGCCGTGGCGGTGATCACGTCGCGGCGGATCCGGCGCACGATGGCCGAAGGGGACCAGGAGGTCCAGCCGGCGGCCCTGCGCGGGCTGATGCCGCTGCTCCCGTTCGGGACGCTCCTGGCGGCGGCCGTGCTGCCGCTCGCGGCGGGGATCTACCTGCTCGTCACGACGGCCTGGACGGCGGGGGAGAGGGCGGTGCTGTACCGATCCTCTCCCTCCCCCGCCTGATTCAGATGCACTCCCGGACGGCGGGTGAGGGAACGGCGGCATGACCGTTGCTCACCGTGTCGGCGGTCGCGACGGCCGCCCACACGGTGGTGACGTCCCCTTCGTGTCTGACCCCCCAGTTCTCGGCCAGGTATTCGACGATGCCGAGCCCCCGGCCCCCCAGCGAGGAGAGCGCGGCTCTCCCCGCGCGGGGTTCGGTGGCCGAACCGCCGTCACTCACAGCTACCTCGACATATCCGTCAGTGCACTGCCATGCCACTTTGATCTGCCCGGACGGCAGGGGGTGCGCATGCCGGAGCGCGTTACTCAGCAGCTCGCTCACCACCAGCACGGCGTCATCTATCACGGTCTCGTAGACGCCCCATTCCTGCAGGTCAGAGCTGAGGTACTGACGTGCGACGGCGACGCTGGACGGTGCATACGGCAACAAGACGACGCTCGACGGACCCACCTCCCCCTATCCCTGTTCCCCCCTGAGGAGCACACCCCAGTACGACCGAAATGCCCCGTTAGATAGTCATAGAAACCGCAGACCGGTTACAGCTTGTGCACGCTCGACAATAGATCGGCGCTTCCATTGCCGCCTCGTTACCGCCCCGGCGTGTCCCTGCCGGTAACGGGAGCCGGGCGTGTCGGAGCCCGCCGGGGCGGACCCGGCCTGGTGAGCCGTCCGATACGCTGCCGTGACCACGCGCCTGGACGGGAGAGGGTGGGACATGTCATCCGGGTCATCCGGCGATCTCGACGCACTGCTGCGGGTGACCTCGCCCACCTACGTGGGGGACAGGCATCCCGACGTCGCGTTCGGCGTCCACGAGGGCCCGGTGGGGCGGCTGATCCTCGCCGTGTCCGGCCGGGGCGTGGCGGCCTGCAGCTACGAGGACGAGAACGTCGTCTTCGAGCGCGTCGCCCGGGGTGTCAGCTCGTTCATCGGGCCCGACCCGCGGCGGCTCGACCCCGTCCGCCGGGAGCTGGACGCCTACTTCTCCGGCCGGCTGCGCACCTTCACCACCACGGTCGACCTCCAGCTCGCCACGCCGTTCGCCAGGACCGTGCTGCAGATGATGCTCGCCGTGCCGTACGGGACGGTGACCACCTACCGGGAGATCGCCGAGCGGATCGGCCGGCCGCGGGCGCTGCGCGCGGTCGGCAACGCGCTCGGCGCCAACCCGGTGTGCGTGATCGTGCCCTGCCACCGGGTGGTCGAGAGCGAGGACGTGCTGGGCGGATACGCCGGCGGCACGACCGCCAAGGAGCGGCTGCTCCGCATCGAGGGACGCCACCGCCCCCGGTAGCCCTCCGGAGATCCCGCGCCGTCCTCCAGCGGCGGTCCGTCAGCGGCGGTCCTTCAGCCGGCCGCGGAGGGCGCCGACGGCCAGGGTCACCAGGACGGGAACGATGAACGCGGCGAGGGAGGCGCTCATCCACGGCTGCGGGACGAGCCCGACCAGGTCCCGCGCGCCCGTCCAGAACGCCTTCCACCAGGCCAGTTCCGGCGCCGTCGGCAGCGCCGCCAGCATCCACCAGGCCGCGAAGCCGAGCACCCACGGCAGGACCATGAGCCAGCGCGAGGGCGCGGTCTCCGAGGTGTCCCAGCGGTCCCTGCCGCCGAGCAGGAAGTAGTCCACCGCGAGGACGGCGAACATCGGGACGAAGACCGCTCCGATCAGGCCCAGGAAGGCGGTGTAGGTGTCGGCGCTGACGAAGATCGCGAGCAGGGTGACCAGCGCGCCGGTGCCCGCCGAGATGATCCGGCGGTCCAGCCGGGGCAGCAGGTTCTGCAGGGACATCGCGGTGGAGTAGACGTTCACGAACGACTGGTCGGTCTCGCGCAGCACCAGGATGCCGAAGAAGAGCCAGCCGAGCGGGGCTGCCACGAACGGGTCCCAGACCTTGTCCGGGTCGTTGCCCACCAGTGCCAGGGCGGCCACGCCCAGGGTCAGACAGGCCACCTGGGCGATGGTGTAGCCGCCCACCACGCCGGTGAAGGCGGCCCTGCCGGAGCGGGAGAAGCGGGCGAAGTCCGCGGCGACCGGGACCCACGAGACCGAGAGCGCGATCACGTAGTCGACGGAGGGGGCGAACGCCTCCCAGGTACCCGCACCGATCGCCGGATCCCTGCTGAAGAGCGCGTAGGCGAACCAGGCCATCGAGACGACCACGCCGGCGGTGACGAAGCGGCGCAGCAGGCGGACCGCGCCCAGCGGCCGGATGGTCAGCGCGGTGGTGATCGCCCCGCCGAGGACCACCCAGACGGCGTACGGCACCTCGGCGCCGAAGGACCCGGCGATGGCCTGGGCGCCCTGGGCGATGACCCAGAGCTCGAAGGCCCCCCAGCCGAGCATCTGGACGATGTTCAGCACGGTCGGCACGTACGACAGCCGCGCGCCGAACAGGCCCCGCAGCAGCACCATGGCCGGGGCGCCGGTCTGCTGGCCCGGGATGGCGGCCAGCGCCACCATCGCGGTGCCGATGAGGCTGCCGACGACCGCGGCCGTCACGGCCGCCAGGAAGCTCAGCGGCCGGTCGCCCAGCGGGTCGATCAGCGCGATCGCACCGGAGAACCCGAGCAGGCTGACGCCCAGGTTGGCCCAGAGCGCACCCTGGTCGAGCACCCCCAGGGCCTTGGGCGGGGCCTCGTCGAGGGTGAGGGGGGCTTCCGCGTGCTTCGCGGCCACCCCGGAGTCGGCGACGTCGGACGTCATCACGCGCTCCCTACGCCGGCATTACCCGGACAGGTTCATGCGGTCGGCGGCGCGTGGGAGGGCCTTCTCCGGCCCTCCGCGTGGTCCCGCCCTCTCAGCCCGGCTCCGCCCGAGCTCCCGCGGTAGATATTCCGTCCCGGATTATGCCATCCGCACCGTTCGGCGCAAGAGCCCGGGTCCGGCGGCCCGGCCCGCTCCCGCCTGACTCGACCTCACCCGCTCCCGCCCGGCCTCACCCGCCCGGTCCCGGCTCACCCGTTCCCGCCCCTCAGGCCGCGGACGGGTTCCGCCCGGCCCGCCCCCTTCAGGCCACGAACGGGTTCTGGCCGGTTTCGCTCACCATCGGACGGCCCGCAAAGGCCCAGGACTGCATGCCGCCCCCGACGTTGACCGCGTCCCGGCCCAGGTGGTTGAGCCAGGCCGCGGCGTGCGCGGAGCGCCCGCCCACCCGGCAGACCACGTAGACGGGGACGTCGCCGGGGACCTCCCCCACGCGCGCCTGCAGCTCCCCCAGCGGGATGTGCACGGCCGTGGGCGCGTGCCCCGCCCGCCACTCGTCGTCCTCGCGCACGTCCAGCAGGAACGCCTCATCGGGTACGGCCTGCACTTCGACCTCAGGAACATTCATGGCCCCCATGATGCCCGCTCGGCGGACCCCCCCGCCCGGCTGCGGCGGGAATCCCCGCCGCAGGTCAGGGCACGTCCCAGAAGGCGAGCTCGTGGGCCATCCCCGCGGTGAACAGCTCCCTGGCCCGCCGCGGGTCGGGAGCCGCCTCGTCGATCATCACGGCGATGCGCCCGGTCAGCTCCGCGAAGCCGGGGTGGGCGTAGGTGTCGACCCAGGCGCGGTAGCGCGGCTCGGCGGGCGGGTTCTCGGCCAGGATCCGGCCCAGCGTCGAGTAGCCCCACATGCAGGGGTAGAGCGCCGCCAGCCCTTCGGCGTAGGAGGCGGCCGACTCCAGCAGGAACGCGGTGTAGGCCGCGCACGCCGGCCCCTTGCGCGCCCCCTCCAGGTCGGCCCCGAACTCCGCGGACAGGGAGCGGTGCAGGTCCAGCTCCTCGTGGAAGGTGGCGTGGGCCAGGTCCACCAGGTCGCCGAGGTGCCCGTCCGGGGCCTGCCAGGCCAGCCGGGAGAACACCCGGACGTAGTCCAGCAGGAAGAGGTAGTCCTGCTCCAGCCACGACCGGAACACCGGCTCGGCCAGGTCGCCCCGGGCGATCCCGGCCACCGTCGGATGGACGAGCTGCGCGTCGAGCAGGGGGCGGCCGATGGCGTGGAGTTCCGCAGAGATGCTCATAGGCCGCAGATTGTCGCAGAGACCGTCCGGCCCTCCGGACGGGGTCAGGCCAGCGCGGCGGCGCCGAAGGAGACGCTGAAGCGCTTGCACCAGATGGTGACGGTCCGCAGATCCTCCAGGTCGGCCCCGGCGGGGATGGCGTAGTTGGCGTCGCCCTTGTTGCCCTTTAGCCCGCCCAGCTCCAGGTGCTCGCCGTCGTCGAGGTTGAACCACCCCGCCCGGCCCTCCTTGACCGGCTGGTCGCTCAGCCAGACCCGCAGGTCCGGCCCGTCGGAGGTGTCCAGGTCCTCGATCCTCAGCACCCGGCGACCGTCGGCCAGCTCCAGCACCTTGGCCGTGCCCGTCGTGCCGTGTTCGTGGGAGACGAACACGCCGGTCGCCACGGTCCTCGGCCCGGAGACCGGTTCGGCGGGCGTGTCCGGGGCGCCCTCCTCGCCCTCCGCTCCCGGCGCGGAGGAGGCGGGCACGGAAGAGGCGGCCGCGGACGGTGGCGCCTCGTTCACCTCGACCGTGGTGAACAGCCGCCACGGCTGGAACAGGTACAGCGCGACGGCGAGCCCGGCCGCGCCGAGTGCCAGGACCACCCGGACGGCGGGGTGGCGGAGCGGTCTCTTCGTTCTCACGGGTCCTCCCGGCGCGCTGTCGGCTTCGCCCCGAAGGTACGCCCGCGATCCCGGCCCGGCTCTTACGTGGTGCTTACGTCCCGGTCGCGGCTCGGCGCCCGGCGGGGGCGGCACGGCGGGGACGGCACGGCGGGGACGGCACGGCGGCGGACGCAGGGATGCCCGGTGCGGGGATGCCCGGTGCGGGGATGCCCGGTGCGGGGATGCCCGGTGCGAGGATGCCGCAATAGGGTCGGATCATGACCACCATCGCCGAAGAAGTCCTCCTCCTCGCCCACGAGGAGACCGAGGGCAAGCCACTGGTCGGGGCGACGCAGCTGGACTCCGCGCTCGGCGGCGCGCTGCTGGCGGAGCTCGCCGTGAACGGCCGCATCGACCTGGACGGGAAGAAGGTCACGGTCAGGGACGCGACCCCGCTGGGGGACGAGGAGCTGGACGCGACGCTCGCCCGGATCGCCGGGGAGGCCAAGGAGCGCAAGCCCGACTGGTGGGTCTACCGGCTCTCCTCCGCCAAGCTCCGCAAGCGCCTGCTCACCGGGCTGGCCGAGCGCGGAGTGCTGAACGAGGAGCACCGGAAGGTCCTCGGGATCTTCCCCGTCGCCCGCTACCCGGAGCGCGACCCGCGGGTGGAGCGGGAGATCCGCGAGCGGGTGCAGAGCGTGCTGGACGGGGCGGACCCGGACGAGCGGGTGGCCGTGCTGATCGCCGTCCTGCACGCGGCCAAGATCGACCGCAAGGCGTTCCCCGGCGTGCGCAAGGAGCGCGTCAAGGAGATCGTGGAGAGCGAGTGGGTGGGCCAGGCCGTGGCCAAGACCATCGATTCGATCAACGCCGCCATCGCGGTCGGAGCCGTGGCCGTGGTCGCCGCATCCTGACGGGTCCGGACCTCCGGCGGGGACCCGGTCGGTCCTGCCCGGATCCCGCCGGGCCCCGTCCCGTCCGGTCCCGCCCCGTCTCGGCCCCTCCAGCCTCGTCCCGGCCCGTCCGGCCGTGACCGGTGCGGACCGCGGCTCCGGTCGGGCATCCGCCCGGACCGGCCCGTCCGCCGGGGCCGGGGACGCTGCCTGGCGGGGCCGGGGACGCTACTTGGCGAGGACGTCCTTGGGGACGGGCTTGTCCTCGGCCAGGGCCCTGAACATGCGCAGGGCCTTCTCCCGGTCCCACTTGACGACCGACTGGCCGTTGATGGTGGGCAGGGAACCGATCGGCACGACCGTGGTGACGGGGTTGTCCCCCATCGCCAGGGCGAGGGAGAGCAGGTCGAACGAGCCGGTCTCCGTCCCGACGGCCACCGAGTCGGTGGCGCTGAACGCCAGCGGGACGGAGGTGAAGGGGTTGAGCAGGACGCCCGGGCTCGCGGCCTTCTTCACCACGGCGGAGAAGAACTGGCGCTGGCGCTGGGTCCGGTCGAAGTCGGGGACGGCCCCGGTCGCGCGGGTGCGGACGTAGCCGAGGGCCGTGCCGCCGTCGAGCGTCTGCACGCCCTTCTTCAGGTTGATCCCGGCCTTGGGGTCCTTGATGTTCTGCTTGACGTCGATCTCGACGCCGCCGATGGCGTCCACGATGCCCACGAAGCCGCCGAAGCCGATCTCCATGTAGTTGTCGATCCGCAGCCCGCTGACCTGCTCCACCGTCTTGGCCAGCAGCTTCGGCCCGCCGTCGGAGTAGGCGTAGGCCGCGTTGAGCTTGTCGCTGCCGTGGCCGTCGATGGGGACGTAGGAGTCACGGGGCAGGCTGACCAGGGTCGGGCGGCCGTCGCCGTCGGGGATGTGCAGCAGCATCATCGTGTCGGTGCGGCGGCCCACGGAGCTGCCGGTGGCGAGCTTGCGGCGCTGGGCCTTGGTCAGGCCCTCCCGGCTGTCGGAGCCGACCAGCAGCCAGTTCGTGCCGGGGGTGTCGGCGGGCCGCCCCTCGTAGTCGCCGAGCGCCTCGATCCGCTTCAGCCGCGAGTCGATCGTGAAGTATCCGCCGACGGCGAGCACCAGCAGCAGGACGAGCAGGCCCGCGAGGATCCGCAGGAACCACCGGCCCGGCCGCCTCGGCCCCCCGCCGCCTTTCGGCCGCAGGCTCATGTTCGGCATCCGGAAACCGCCCTTCCCGCCGGAGGAGGGGGCTCCGGGCGGAGTTCCGGGAGGACTCCCCGCGGAGCCCGCGGGCCCGGCGGGGGATCCGGGCGAACCCGGAAGGGGCCGGACGGGGGCGCTGCCCTGCCGTGCCTTGCCGTACACCCGGGAGACCGCCCGGGGCGTGGTCTCGTCCCGCGCCACGGGTGTGGGCACGGGCGACCGCAGCGCACGGGTGCGGTCGTCGTCTTCCTGCCAGTCACCCACGTCGAATCTCCGCCACTTCTCGAAGCCGCTTCCAGCCCTGCGTTTCCAACCGGCGGCGGGAACGAGGGAATCATCACCATCGACGCTACTTCGTGGCTCTCACCCGCGTAGAGGCGTCGTCAAGGTTTCCCTGTGGAAAAGTACTCAGAAGGGTACTGGACGGTCGAGAACCCGATCGTTGAGCCATCCGGAAACATCGATCACCGTCCCGATCGTTACCGTAGAAGACGACAACCACTCGAAAGGATGATCGTGTCCACTCCGGACTCGTGGAGTACCTGCCCGTGCGCGTGCACGGGCCCCACTGACCTGATCGGGAGAGCCGCCCGGTGAACACGGCTCTCGGCCTGCTGGCCGTACTGCTCCTCACCGCCGCCACCGGCTACTTCGTCGCCCAGGAGTTCGCCTTCGTCGCCGCCGACCGCGGCGTGCTGCGCGAGCAGGCCGACGCCGGTGACGCCGCCGCCCGGCGCGCGCTGGAGGTGACGGGGCGCCTGTCCTTCATGCTCTCGGGCGCCCAGCTCGGCATCACCGTCACGGCCCTGCTGGTCGGCTTCATCGCCGAGCCCGCCATCGCCACCGTGATCCGCCCCGGCCTGGAGGCCGCCGGGCTGCCCGCGGGCGCGGTGCCCGGCGTGGCGATCGCGCTGGCCGTCGCGGTGGCGACCGTCGTCCAGATGGTCCTCGGCGAGCTCGCCCCCAAGAACCTCGGCATCGCCCGGCCCGAGCCGGTGGCCAAGTTCCTGGCCCGCTCGACCCTGGTCTACCTCAAGGTCGCCGGACCGGTCATCCGGCTGTTCGACTCCGCCGCCACCGGCCTGCTCCGCAAGGTCGGCGTGGAACCGGTCGAGGAGATCGAGCACGGCGCGAGCCCGGAGGAGCTGTCCCGGATCATCGCCGAGTCGGGCGCGACCGGCGACCTGCCGCCGCGCCTGTCCGAGCTGCTGGAGCGCGCACTGGAGTTCGGCGACCGCACGGCCGAGGACGTCATGGTCCCGCGCCCCCGCGTGGTGCTGCTCCGCGACGACCGCCCGATCTCCGACCTGCTCGACGCGGTCCGCGAGCACGGCCACTCCCGCTACCCGGTGCTCTGCCGGCGCACCGGCGAGGATGTCGTCGGCGTCACCGGCGTGCGCGAACTGCTCCGCTCGGACCTGGCCGACGACGACCCGCTGGAGCTGATCACCCGCCCGGCCCTGCTGGTCCCCGACTCCCTGCCGCTCCCGGTCGTGCTGGAGCGCATGCGCGCCGCCCGCGACGACCTCGCCTGCGTCATCGACGAGTACGGCGGGCTGGCCGGCGTGGTCACCGTCGAGGACCTCGCCGAGGAGCTCGTCGGCGAGCTGGTCGACGAGAACGACCCCGAGCCCGCCGGCGTCGTGGCGGGCGGCGACGGCACCTGGGACGTGCCCGGCACGCTCCGCCTCGACGAGGTCGAGCGGGCGACCGGCCTGTCCCTCCCCGAGAGCGACGGCTACGACACCATCGCCGGGCTGGTCCTGTCCGTGCTCGGCCGCATGGCGGAGCCCGGCGACGCGGTGCCCGTCACCCTGACCGTGGAGGGCGACCCGCTGGAGGCGGACGGGCCGGACGAGGCCGAGGCGGTCCTGACGGTCCTCTCGGTGCACCGCAGGGTCCCCGAGTGGGTACGGCTCGCCCCGGCCGGTCACGCCGGTCGCGACCTGCCCGAGGCGGAGCCGGCCGGGCGCGCGGCGGAGCCGGGGATCCCGGAGGGCGGGGCTCCCGGTGAGGACTCCCGTGAGGATCCCCATGAGAGCTCCCATGAGCGGGCCCACCAGGGCTCCATGGCCCGGAGCGGGCGGGTGAGCGGCCGATGAGCACCACCGGAGCGCTGCTGCTCGGCGTCGCCCTGCTGATCGGGAACGCCTTCTTCGTCGCCGCCGAGTTCGCGGTCATCTCTGCCCGCAGGCACCGTCTGGAGGAGCTCGCGGGCAAGGGCGGCCGGCTGACCCGGCTGGCCGCCCGCGCCGCCGTACGCGGCGGCAGGGAGCTCTCCCTGATGCTGGCCGGGGCCCAGCTCGGCATCACCCTGTGCTCGCTCGGTCTGGGCATGGTGACCGAGCCGGCCATCGAGCACCTCCTGGAGCCGGTCTTCGGCGCGATCGGGGTCCCCGAGTCGTTCCGGGTCCCCATCTCCCTGGTGATCGCGCTGGCCCTGGTGACCTTCCTGCACATGGTGGTCGGCGAGATGGCGCCCAAGTCGTGGGCGCTGACCCACCCGGAGATCGCGGCGATGGGCCTGGCCCTGCCGTTCCGCGGCTTCACCCGGGTGGTCCGGCCGGTGCTGGCCTCCCTCAACGGTCTCACCAACGCCGCGCTGCGGCTGTTCGGCGTGCACGCCAGGGACGAGCTGGCCACCACCAGGACCCCGGTCCAGCTGGCCATGCTGGTCGGCGAGTCGGGCCGGATGGGACTGCTGGACCGCGACGAGCACGACCTGCTGACCCGGGCCCTGCGGGTCCACCAGCAGCCGATCGAGCGGTTGATGCTGCCCATCGCCGAGGCCGTCCGGGTGGCCGCCGACGCCACCGCCGCCCAGGTCCGGCGGACCGCCGGCGACAGCGGTCACCTGCGCCTGCTGGTGGGCTCCGGCGACCCCCGCGACGTCCTGGGGGTCCTGCACGTCCGGGACGTCCTGATCCGGCCGGAGGCGAGCCCCGCGGAGCTGGCCCGCCCCGTTCCCCGGCTGGAGAGGTCCACGACCGTCTCGGAGGCCGTCGCCACCCTGCAGGAGGCCCACGCGCACGTGGGCCTCGTCAGGGACGCGGACGAGGTGGTCGGCATGGTGAGCCTCACCGACCTGCTCGGCGAGCTGCTGGACGTCCGGGTGCCCGTCGCGCACTGAGCCGGATTTACGGACGGGCCGGAGAAGTCGCCTTCTCCGGCCCGTTTTTCTCTGTCAGCGTAAAACCGCAGCCCGCAAAGCCTGTGCAAGCCGTCCGAAAGCCACCGACAAGCGACCGCGACTAGAAAGGACCCGGGGCGCCGTCCGACACGGCCCCCGGAGGCCGTCCACCGGCCCTCCCCGGCCACTACACCGACCGGACCGCCCACCGGTCCACGGAGACCCATCGCCCACCCCTCCGGACCCGAAGCGCTCCCGGAGAACCGGGAAGCCGCCCCGTCCCGAGCCCGAGAACCCGTGACCCCCACCCCGGCAGGAAACCCGCCCCAAGGGAGGCGCAACCTGGGCGGGGGAACAAGCCGTCCCGAGCCCCCGCCGGAGAACCCGTGACGCACAAGAAGCTCAGACCCGCCCCAGGGGAGGCGCAGCCGGGGGCGTGGGGGCGGAGCCCCCACATCGGGGGTTCCAGGGGGTCGCCCCCTGGAGGGAACAACGAAAAGGCCCCGGGGAAGCGGACTTCCGTCCGCGACCAGCCGGGGCCGACTTAGAGTGGGCGAGGAGGGATTTGAACCCTCACGTCCTTTCGGACACACGGACCTGAACCGTGCGCGTCTGCCGTTCCGCCACCCGCCCTTGTTTGGGTGCGCTCGAAACATTAGCACGGATCAGCCGGTACCCACGAACCCGGATACGATCCTTCTAGATGACGGAGGAAGGGAGGTACCCGGTGGGAGTCCTTCAGCGCTTCGAGCGGAGGCTCGAAGGCTTGGTTGAGGGGGCCTTTGCGCGTGCGTTCAAGTCCGACCTTCAGCCGGTCGAGGTCGCCAGCGCGGTGCAGCGGGAGATGGACGAGCGGGCCGCGATCGTCGCCCAGGGGCGGACGCTCGTCCCGAACGACTTCGTGGTCGAGCTGTCCACGACCGACAGCGAGCGCCTGCAGGTGTACGCCGACAGCATCAGCCACGAGCTGGCCAACCTCGCCCGCGAGTACGCCAAGGAGCAGGGCTACTCGTTCGTGGGACCCGTCCGGGTGCGTTTCGAGACGGCGGACGACCTCGCGGTCGGCCTGTTCCGGATCCGCTCCGGAGTGATCCGCGGAGCCACGGTCGAGCAGGACGAGATCCGCAAGCCCGTGACCGACGTGCCCGCCGGCCGCTCGCACGCGTTCGAGGGCAGGCCCCGGCTGCTGGTCTCCACCCAGGATGACCCGCAGGGCCAGCGGTCCTACGATCTGACCACACCGGTGACCCTGCTCGGCAGGGGCACCGACTGCGATCTCCGGCTCGTGGATCCGGGCGTGTCCCGGCACCACGCCGAGCTGCGAGTGGAGGGTCCGCAGGTCATGCTCGTCGACCTCGGCTCCACGAACGGCACTTTCGTCAACGGCCAGCCGGTTCGCCGGATCGAGCTCCAGAACGGCACTCGCGTGACGCTCGGGCGCACGACCCTGGTTTTCCGGCGCGATTAAAGGTAAACAGACGGTCCATGTCCGAGCTCACGCTGCTGTTGATCCGCCTCGCGTTCCTCGCGGTGCTGTGGTTCTTCGTGATTGCCGCGGTCGGTGTGATCCGGACAGACTTGTTCGGATCCCGCACGCCCGCCACCGCTCCCGCGCGCAAGGCTCCCAAACCGGCCAAACCCGCGGCCAAGTCCAAGAAGGGGGAGCCCCGGCAGATGGTCGTCACCGGCGGCCCCCTCCAGGGCACCACCATCACCCTCTCGGAGACGCCCATCACCATCGGCCGGGCGAACGACGCCACCCTGGTAGTCAGCGACGACTACGCCTCCAGCCGGCACGCCCGGCTCTTCCCCCAGGACGGTCAGTGGATCGTGGAAGATCTCGGATCGACCAACGGCACCTACCTCGACCGCTCCAAAGTCACCCGTCCGACTCCGGTGCCGCTCGGCGTTCCGATCCGCATCGGTAAGACCGTCATCGAATTGCGCAAATGACCATCGCACTCCGTTACGCCGCCCGCTCGGACGTCGGTCTCCTCCGCGAAGGCAACGAGGACTCGGCGTACGCCAGCGGCCGCCTGCTCGCCGTCGCGGACGGCATGGGCGGACACGCACACGGTGAGGTGGCCAGCTCGGTCGCCATCGCCGCCATGTCGTCCCTCGAAGAGGACGCACTCGGGGGTGACCTGCTCAGCGCCATCGAGGCGGCCGTCCGCGACGCCAACCGCCGTCTCCACGAGATGGTGGGGCGGGACCCCAGTCTCAAGGGCATGGGCACCACCCTGACCGCCATGCTCTGGTCGGGCACCAGGGTCGCGCTGGTCCACGTCGGCGACTCGCGCGCCTACCTGCTGCGCACCGGGGAGCTCTACCAGATCACGCACGACCACACCCTCGTGCAGTCGCTGGTGGACGACGGCCGGATCACCCAGGAGGAGGCCGCCACCCACCCCCAGCGCTCGATCCTGCTGCGCGCGCTGGACGGCAGCGGCGAGGTCGACCCCGACCTGTCGCTCCGCGAGGCCCAGGTCGGCGACCGCTACCTGCTCTGCTCCGACGGGCTGTCCGGGGTCGTGAGCGCCGAGACGCTGCACCACACGCTCTCCACGATCGACGACCCCGAGACGGTGGTCCGCACCCTGATCGACCTGGCCAACCGCGGCGGCGGCCCCGACAACATCACCTGCGTGGTCGCCGACGTGCTGGAGCTGGACGAGGGGTTCTCCTCCCCGTCCACCGAGGCGGCCGTGGTGGGCGCCGCGGGCTCCACCCTGAGCCTCTCGCAGCCGTCACCGGCGGCGCCGGGCACGGCCGGGGCCGGGGGCGGGGCGATCACCATGCCCCAGCCCGTCGTCACGGACGACGACCTCGACGGGCCCGCCCCCAGAGGGCAGGCGGCGGCCCGCCGCCCGGCCAGACGCCGGCGCGTGTGGCCGATCCTGGCCTCGCTGGGAGGCGTCGTCCTCGTCGGCGGCGGCCTAGGCTGGTATTTCGGGAGCCAGTGGCTCGACGACCAGTACTTCGTGGGGGTGCGGGGTGACGAGATCGTGGTCTACCGCGGGGTGAACACCACCCTCGGCCCCGTCGAGCTCTTCGACCCCGTCCGCGGCACCAAGGTGGCGGTCTCGACCCTCGGCGCGTTCCAGCAGGGCCAGGTGCGCGACGGCATCCCGGTCGCGAACGTCGACGCGGGCCTGAAGAAGGTGGCCGAGCTGAAGGCCTCCGCCGAGCAGACCCCCGACACCGGCGACACCGGCGGCAAGGCCCCCGACGACGGCACGACCAGCACCGATCCGCCCGCCGCCACCGGCCCGCCGCAGAAGGGCACCCCCACCCCGAATCCCACAAGGTCACAATAGAGACATGAGCACCCCTAGCGTCGAACCCGTCCCCCTGCCGGCCAAACGGCGGTTGGCGCAGCTGGCGATGCTCGCCTTCGCGGTCGTGATCACGTTGGGCGCGTACGCCAACGTGGGCCTGGCGATCGACGGGCAGATCCCCTCCGGCATGCTCACCTACGGCCTCAGCCTGGGCGGCTTCATGCTGGCCGCCTACCTGGTGCTGGCGAAGTTCGCGCCCTGGGCCGACCCGCTGATCCTGCCGCTGGTGACGCTGATCAACGGCCTCGGGCTGGTGATGATCTACCGGCTGGAGGAGGTCAAGGCGTTCGGCGCCTCGGCCAACCAGCAGCTGCTGTACACCGCGATCGGGGTCGTGCTGTTCGCCGTGACGCTGGTCGTGCTCCGCGACCACCGGGCGCTGCAGAGGCTCACCTACACCGCCGGGGCCATCGGCCTGGTCCTGCTGATCTCGCCGCTGCTGCCGTTCATCGGCGAGGACATCAACGGCGCCCGCATCTGGATCAAAGTGCCCGGCGGTCAGCTCCAGCCGGCCGAGTTCGCCAAGCTCGCGCTGCTCGTCTTCTTCGCCGGCTACCTGGTGGCCAAGCGCGACGTGCTGGCGCTGGCCGGGCGGCGGCTGCTCTTCATCGACCTGCCCCGCGCCCGCGACCTCGGCCCGATTCTCATCACCTGGGGGCTCAGCCTCGGCGTGCTGATCCTGCAGAAGGACCTCGGCTCCTCCCTGCTCATCTTCGGCACGTTCATCGCGATGCTCTACATCGCCACCCAGCGCACCTCCTGGGTGCTGATCGGCATCCTGCTCTTCGTCGGCGGCGCGGTCCTCGCCGGGCTGATCTTCGACCACGTGCAGGCCCGGTGGGAGGTCTACCTCAATCCCGAGGACCCCGAGCTCTTCGTGAAGACCGGCGGCAGCGAGCAGCTCATGCAGGGCCTGTTCGCCATGAGCGAGGGCGGCGTCCTCGGCACCGGGTTCGGCCAGGGCCATCCCGAGCGGATCCCGCTGGCCATCTCCGACTTCATCTTCCCGGCCATCGGTGAGGAGCTGGGCCTGACCGGGCTGATGGCCCTGCTGATGGTCTACGCGCTGCTGGTCGAGCGCGGCCTGCGGACCTCGATCGCGGCCCGCGACCCGTTCACCAAGCTGCTGGCGGGCGGCCTGTCGTTCCTGCTGGCCTGGCAGATCTTCATCATCGTCGGCGGCGTCACCAACCTGATCCCGCTCACCGGCCTGGTCACCCCGTTCATGTCGCAGGGCGGCTCGGCGCTGCTGTCCAACTGGATCCTCATCGCGCTGCTGGTGCGGATGTCGGATGCGGCGCGCAGGCCGGCGCCCCAGGCCATCCAGGACGAAGGAATGACGCAGGTGTTCCAGCGATGAACAGTCCCCTCAAGCGCGTCGCCCTGGCCTGCATGCTGATGTTCGGCCTGCTCATGCTCAACGTGAACTACCTGCAGGCCGTACGGGCGGAGGACCTGCGGTCGGACTCCCGCAACGTCCGCAACTTCTACGACCGCTACGAGGTCCAGCGCGGCCGGATCACCGCGGGGAACAAGGTGCTCGCCGAGTCGGTCGAGACCGGCGACAACACCTTCAAGTACTCCCGCCGCTATCCCGAGGGCAAGGTCTACGCGCCCATCACCGGCTTCTTCGCGCCGGAGAGCGAGCGCGACATCGAGCGGGCCAAGAACGACCTGCTCGACGGCTCCAGCGCCGACCTGCTCATCCGGCGCAGCATCGACCTGTTCAGCGGCACCCAGACCAAGGGCGCCAACGTCGACCTGACGATCAACCCGAAGGCGCAGGAGGCGGCCTACAAGGCGCTGAGCGAGAGCGGCAAGAAGGGCGCGCTGGTCGCGATCGAGCCGAAGACCGGCGCGATCCTGGCCATGGTCTCCGTCCCCACCTACGACCCGAACCCGCTCTCCAAGGCTGACAAGGCGGGGGTGAACAAGGCCTACGAGAAGCTGGCCGAGGACGAGGACCAGCCGCTGCTGAACCGGGCGATCGAGCGGACCTACCCGCCGGGCTCGACCTTCAAGGTCGTCACCATGGCGGCCTACCTGGAGAGCGACGACACCCTCGGCCCGCAGAGCCAGATCGACGCCCCGACCCGGCTCGACCTGCCGAACACCACCGCCGACCTGCCCAACCACGGCAACTCCGCCTGCGGCAACGGGCGCGTGACGCTCTCGTACGCGCTGGAGAAGTCCTGCAACACGCCGTTCGGCAAGATCGGCATGGACCTCGGCTACGACGCGATGAAGGAGCAGGCCGCCAAGTTCGGCATCGGCGGGGAGCAGCTGGAGATCCCGATGCCGGTCTCGGCCAGCAGCATCGGCGAGGAGGAGGACCAGGCCGCGCTCGCGCAGGCCTCGATCGGCCAGCGCAACAACCAGATGACGCCGCTGCAGATGGCCATGGTCGCGGCGGGCGTCGCCAACAACGGCGTGGTCATGAAGCCGTACCTCGTCAACAAGGTCGCCGACGCCGAGGGCGGCGAGGTCGAGACCGCCGACCCCGAGGAGCTCTCCACCGCGATGAGCGAGGAGACCGCGGCCAAGCTCAAGGAGATGATGGTCAACGTCGTCAACCTGGGCACGGCGAGCGCGGCGCAGATCCCGGGCGTCGCCGTCGCCGGCAAGACCGGCACCGCCGAGACCTCCGGCAACCGCGCCCCGCACGCCTGGTTCGTCTCCTTCGCTCCCGCCGAGGACCCCAAGGTCGCCGTCGCGCTCATCGTCGAGTCGGGCAGCGCCGGTGACGACGCCTCCGGCGGCCAGACCGCGGCCCCCATCGCCAGGAGCGTGATGGAAGCGGTGCTCGGTAGATGACGTCGTTCCTCGGGGACCGCTACCGCCTGCTGGAGCGCATCGCGGCGGGCGGCATGGGCGAGGTCTGGCGGGCGAGGGACGAGCTGCTCGGCCGCGAGGTCGCCGTGAAGCTGCTCCGGCGGCACCTCGCGGACGACCCCGCCTTCCGCGGGCGGTTCCGCACCGAGGCGAGGATCGCCGCCGGGCTGGCCGACCCCGGGATCGCCCAGGTCTTCGACTACGGCGAGGCCGACGACGTCGCCTACCTCGTCATGGAGCTGGTCCCCGGGGAGTCCCTGGCCGCCATCCTGGCCCGCAACGGCGCGCTGAGCCCCGAGGTCGTCCTCGACGTGGTGCACCAGACCGCCAGGGGGCTGCACGCCGCGCACGCGGCCGGGATCATCCACCGGGACGTCAAGCCCGGCAACCTGCTGGTCACCGGGGCCGGCGCGATCAAGATCACCGATTTCGGCATCGCCAGGGCGCTGGAGTCCGCGCCCGTCACCCAGACCGGGACCATCCTCGGCACCGCCCAGTACGTCAGCCCCGAGCAGGCGTCCGGCATCACGCTGACCCCCGCCACCGACCTCTACTCGCTGGGCGTCGTGGCCTACGAGTGCCTGACCGGCCGTCCGCCGTTCACCGCCGCGAACCAGGTGGCGATCGCGCTGATGCACCTCAACGACCCGCCGCCGCCGCTGCCCGCGAGCGTCCCCGGCCCGGTGCGCGACCTGGTCGCGGCCTGCCTCGCCAAGGATCCCGCGCAGCGCCCGGCGAGCGCCAGGGAGCTGTCGGACCGGGCGTACGTGCTGCGCGAGTCGCTCGCCACCGCGGGCGCCGCGGGCCTGGTCCTGCTCACCGATCCCACCGGCTACCGGGGCCTCCCCGCCGCGGAGGCCGTACCGGACCCGGCGGGCGCCGTACCGGACCCGGCGGGCGCCGGGCGGGCCGCGCCGCGCCGCAGCGGGCTGCGCCGGGCCGGCGCGATCACCGCGGTGGCCGCGGGCTGCGCCGCCGCCGTCGGGCTGGGCGCGCTGATGTTCCAGGACCTGGGCGGTCCGGACGACAGGCACGAGTCGGTGAAGCCGTTCACCCCCGAGCCGCGGGCCTCCACGTCGCCGTCCGCCGCCCCCGGCAGGAGCAGACCTGCGACGACCCGGCCGGCCACTCCTCCGACCAAGTCGCCCCGACCTTCACCGTCGCCGTCGGCTACGGTAAGTACGTCGGCCACGCCCACCACGGGGCCGACGAAATCAGCGACCCCGAGCCCCACACCGACCACTCCGACCCCGACTCCCCCGCCCCCGACGACGACCCCGGAACCCACGCCGAGCGTCACCACCGAGCCCGGCGAGACGGTCCCACCGAATGGGGAGACGTGATGCGGGAAGGGGCCGATGATGGACACCGGTGGCCTGAGAGCTCACCGGCACCCAAGATGAACGGTAAGGGACAGTGCAGGAAATGACTCAGCCTCGACGCCTAGGCGACCGCTACGAGCTTGACGGCGTCGTCGGGCGTGGCGGCATGGCCGAGGTCTATCGCGCCCGAGACATCCGGCTGGACCGGATCGTCGCGATCAAGACCCTCCGTGCGGACCTGGCCAGGGACCACACGTTCCAGGCGCGTTTCCGCCGCGAGGCGCAGTCCGCCGCGTCGCTGAACCACCCGTCCATCGTGGCGGTCTACGACACCGGTGAGGACACCTCCGAGGGCGCGCCCGTGCCGTACATCGTGATGGAGTACGTCGACGGCAGCACGCTGCGCGACATCCTGCGGGCCGACCGGCGGCTGCTGCCCGAGCGGGCGGCCGAGTTGGTCGACGGGATCCTGCGGGCGCTGGACTACAGCCACCGCGGCGGCATCGTGCACCGGGACATCAAGCCGGCGAACATCATGATCACCCGGAACGGCGACGTCAAGGTCATGGACTTCGGCATCGCCCGCGCGATGGCCGACTCGGCCGCGACGATGACGCAGACCGCCCAGGTGATCGGCACCGCCCAGTACCTCTCGCCGGAGCAGGCCAGGGGCGAGCGGGTCGACGCCCGCAGTGACATCTACTCCACCGGCTGCGTGCTGTACGAGCTGCTGACCGGGCAGCCGCCGTTCACCGGCGACTCGCCGGTGGCGATCGCCTACCAGCACGTCCGCGAGGACCCGATCCCGCCGTCGCAGATCGACCCGGAGATCCCCGCGTGGGCCGACGCCATCGTGCTCAAGGCGATGGCGAAGGACCCGGCGCACCGCTACCAGAGCGCCGGTGAGATGCGCGCCGACATCCAGCGGGCCCTGCAGGGCATGCCGATGGACGCCCAGACGATGGCGCTGGCCAACAACTACGGCGCGGCCACCCGGACCATGCAGCAGCAGCCCGGTCCGGGCGGGCCGGTCACCCAGCGCACCACCGCCGTCCCGGCGTACGAGTACGGCACCGAGGACGGCGCCGGCCGGGGCGAGCGCGGACGCCGGCGCGCCCAGGGAGGCGGCAACACCGCGCTCAAGACCGCCGCGTGGATCCTGATCCCGCTCCTGATCATCGGTGCCTTCATCGGCGTGGGCTACACCTTCCTCAGTGCTCCGGGCACGCCCACGGGTGACGGCAAGGTCGAGATCCCGGCGCTGGCCTCCCAGACGGTCGAGGCCGCGACCAAGCAGCTCGGCGCTCTCGGGCTGAAGGTCAAGACGACCGAGGAGTTCAGCGAGGAGCAGCCGAAGGGCGCGGTCATCGAGACCGACCCGGCGGCCGGCGCCAAGGTGGACAAGAACACCGAGGTGAAGGTCGTCGTCTCCAAGGGCGTGGAGCGGGTCACGGTGCCCGACGTGGTCGGCAAGACCGTCGAGGAGGCCACCGCCGAGCTCGAGGGCAAGGGCTTCGAGGTGACCGTGGTGACCAAGGCGTCCTCCCGCCCGCAGGGCGTCGTCCTGGAGAGCGACCCGGAGGCCGGGAAGAAGGCGGCCAAGGGCGGGACCGTCCGCATCTACATCCCCAAGGAGGCCGTCGAGGTCCCGGACGTCACCGGTTACACGGTGGGTGACGCGACCAAGGCGCTCAAGGACGCGGGCTTCAAGGTCAAGACCGTCGAGCAGCCGAGCGACCAGGCGGAGGGCACCGTCCTCAGCCAGAGTCCCGGGAGCGGTGCGAAGATCCAGCCGGGCACCACGATCACGCTCACCGTCTCCAGCGGCCAGCCTCCGATGCCGACGGCGGAACCGACCCAGCCGACCGACGATCCCAGTCTCCCGAGCGACGAGCCGACCGACGACCAGCCGGACGTCCCGAGCGACGAGCCGACCGACGACCCGTTCTTCGACAGTCCCGATGGGGAGCACGGCTGACCGGCCGCCCGGCCTGAGAGGGCCCCCGTCCGTGGCGGGGGCCCTCTCGCGTATGCCGGACATGGCTCCTTCCGGGCACGCGAAGAGCCCCTCCGCCACTCGGGGGCAATGGCGGAAGGGCTCACTGGTTAGTCGTACGGTACGCGGGCGGCGTTACACGATCCGTGCGAGCCAGTTCCCGAGCAGCCGGTGCCCGTACTCGGAGATCACCGACTCGGGGTGGAACTGCACGCCCTCGACCGGCGCCGTACGGTGGCGGAGCCCCATGATCACGCCGTCGTCCGCGGTCGCGCTGACCTCCAGGACCTCCGGCACCGTGCCGGGCAGCACGGCCAGCGAGTGGTAACGCGTCATGGTGACCGGGGAGGGCAGCCCGGCGAAGACCCCGCGCCCGTCGTGGGAGATCGCGCTCGTACGGCCGTGCATCAGCTCCGGGGCCCGCGTCACGACGGCGCCGTGGGCGACCGCGATGGCCTGGTGGCCCAGGCAGACGCCGAGCAGCGGCAGGTCGCGGGCCTCGCAGTGGCGGACCAGCGGGAGGCTCACCCCGGCGTCCTCGGGAGCGCCGGGACCGGGGCTGATCAGGACCCCGTCGAAGCCCGCCGTGTCCTCGACCGTCACATGGTCGCGGGGGCGCACGTCGCAGACGGCGCCGAGCTCGCGGAGGTACTGGACGATGGTGTGCACGAAGCTGTCGTGGTTGTCCACGACGAGGACGCGGGTCACCGTGCCACGACCGGGCAGCCGGGGAGGATCTGCGATTCACAGCGGGAGAACACGACACATCAGACTATGTCCACCCGCCGACCGGCCCGTCCCGGGTGGAGAAAGCCCGCGCCCACGGGATCGCCATGTCCCATCTGCGCCGACTATCCTTGCTCACCAGCGACTACGCTAGCCGACAGAGCCTGCGCACGATCCGGATCGCGCAGGATTGACGCAGGAGAACCCCAGTGCCCAAGCCCAAGACTCGCAAGAAGGCGGTCTACACCCCGCCGAAGACGACCCAGCAGGTCAAGATGAGCCCGCGCTGGCTGGCGCCGGTCATGGTGGCCTCCTGGATCATCGGCATCCTGTGGATCGCCATCTACTACGTGGCGCCGGACGCGCCGCTGCTCGGGACGCTCGCGAACTGGAACCTGCTCATCGGGTTCGGTTTCATCATCTTCGGTGTGATCCTCTCCACCCGCTGGCGTTAGAACTTTCCACAGGGCTGTCCACACCCTGGGGACGCGCGTCAGGGTGTGGATCAGCCGGGGATGTTCCGCACGAACTCGTCGTAGGCGTACGGCGGCAGCAGCACGACCGTGGCGGTCAAGAGCAGCAGGACGGCGGCGCAGCCGGCGAGCTGGACCGTGGTGCGGTTCCTGGCCGGGGCGTAGGCCATGATCACGGAGACCACGACACCGGTGACCAGACCGCCGAGGTGACCCTGCCAGCTGACACCGGGAAGTCCCCCCAGAGCAGGAATCATCTGGAGGAGGGGGAACAGTAGCGTGATCGCCACGTTGATACCGATCAGCCAGAGCAGACCGCGAACGTCGCGGCCGAGTTTCTTGGCGATCACGAAGAGCGCGCCGAACATGCCGTAGATCGCACCCGACGCGCCCACCGTCAGGAACTCGGAGAGCAGGTAGATCGCGACGGATCCGCCGAGCGCGGAGAGCAGGTACAGCGCCAGGAAGCGAGCCGCGCCGAGCCACCGCTCCAGCTCCGGGCCGATGATGTAGAGCGCCAACATGTTGAACAGGATGTGGGTGAGCGAGAAGCCCCCGCCGCCGAGCGGCGAATGCAGGAAGGAACCGGTCAGCAGGCGCCACCACTCACCGTGGGCGACGGCACCGGCGGCCATGCCGTAGTAGCTCACCACCTGCGGGAAGACGCTCTGCACGATGTAGGCCAGCACGTTGAGGATCAGCAGGCCCCAGGTGACGTAGGGCGTGGTGACCGCCCCTCCGCCGAACACCGCCTGCGCCTGCCGTACGCCCTTGTTGCCCTCGGCCACGCACTCGGGGCACTGGAAGCCGACCGCCGCGTCGCGCATGCAGTCGGGGCAGATGGGCCGCTCGCAGCGCTGGCAGCGCACATAGGTCTCGCGGTCCGGATGGCGGTAGCAGGTGGGAACGGCCTGGGTCCCGGACTCGCCGGGGGGCTGGGTGGTCATGACGCGTCGGCGACCCTTTCGACCGTGCTCGGATCCTCACCCAACCCTATGCAGATTTCCGGGTACCGTGCGCCCGGCCCCTGTGCGCACGGACCCTGTGCGCCAAGGCTCCGTGCGCCGGGGCAGCGCGTGCCCGTCACCGCGGCCTACGTGATCCGGGCGTCCGTGCGCGGCGGCCGCCGCAGGGCCTGTGCGCCCCCGGCGTCCGTGCGCGGCGGCCGTCACCGCGGCCGCCGCACGGGAGGTTCAGCCCTGGACGCGGTCGATCGTGACGCTCTCCAGCACGACCGGGTCGACGGGGCGGTCGCCGGGGCCCGTCGGGGTCTTGGCGATGGCGTCGACGACTTCCTGGCCCTCGACGACCTCACCGAAGATGGTGTGCCGGCCGTTCAGGTGCGGCGTGGGCACCACGGTGATGAAGAACTGCGAGCCGTTGGTGCCGCGGCCCATCTGGATGCCGGCGTTGGCCATGGCGAGCAGGTAGGGGCGGTTGAAGTAGAGGTCGGGGTGGATCTCGTCGTCGAACTTGTAGCCGGGGCCGCCGATGCCCTGGCCCAGGGGGTCGCCGCCCTGGATCATGAAGCCGTCGATGACCCGGTGGAAGACGGTGCCGTCGTAGAGCCTGTCGGTGGTCTTCTGGCCGGTCTCGGGGTGCGTCCACTCCCGGGCGCCCTCGGCCAGCTCCACGAAGTTGCGCACGGTCTTGGGCGCGTGGTCCGGGAAGAGCTGCACCTTCACGGTGCCGCGGTTCGTGTTCAGGGTAGCGATCAACTTCTCAGCCACGGTCGGGCTGCCCCCTTCAGGTAATCACGCAAAGCCTGCCTCAGGCGCTGCATTTGTGCTGTTGTGTCAACTATGGCCGTCACCGGCCCGTCAACATCCTCCCACGACTGGTCATGATTGAGCCGCTTTCGAGCGGGAAGGGGTCGCTGCGGGGCCCCAACGACAGGGGAGGAGTTGCCGTGCCTCTTGCAACACTGTTTGGAAAGCGCAACACCAGCATGGTTCCGGAGACCCGGATGCGACTGGCCAAGCACCAGGCCATGGTGGCCAGGGACCAGGCCATGCTGCAGATCGCCCGAGCCGCCGAACGGGTCGGCCCGATGGCCGCACAGGCCCGTGAGGCCGCCCTCAGCGCCGCGGACGAGAAGATCAGCGAAGCCCGCAGGTGGGCCGCGCCGCAGCTGGACGCCGCCGCGCACACCGTCGAGCAGCAGCTGGGACCCAAGCTGAGCTCGATGCTGTCCCAGGCGGCGACCAAGCTGGATCCCTCACCCCCGGCCAAGGTCAGATCCCGCAACTGGCCGATGCTCCTGCTGCTCACCGGCCTCGCGGCCGGAGCCGCGGGTTTCGCGATGTACCGCAAGAACTCCAGCCAGTGGACCGACACGATGAAGGGCAGCGCGAGTGACGCGTCCCACTGGATGAGCGACAAGGCGAAGACCGCGGCCGACAAGGTCTCCGGCGTGGCCGGAGGGATGAAGTCGAAGGCCGAGGAGTTCAGCCACAAGGCGGACCCCAAGGCCGGTGTGACCGGCCAGGGCACCGACGCCGACCGGAGCGAGGTCACCAGGAACATGACCTGATCTGACCTGATCCGTGACCGCCGTGTACGGCCCGCGCCCCCTCGGGTGCGGGCCGTACACGCGTGCGAGGAGCCGCCGGCGGTCTGCGGGCTGCGGGTTCGCCCCGAGTCCGGGCGGCGGGACCTCCTCGGAGCCGCTCCGTCCTACCGAGCGGCTCCCGGTGTGCGTGCCGTACCGGTCCCCGCCCGGTACGGCACGGCGCCCGGGGTCGTTATCGCCGCTTGGAGACGCAGACCACGGCCGGCTTGCCGGGCAGCTTGCGCACGCGGACGGCCTCCTCCGGACCGGAGGAGTGGAAGGAGCCGGAGGAGCCGTGGCGCGGGACGGGAACCGGTCGCCCCTTGACGACCTCGCAGGACCCCTTGCCGGGGAACGCCTTCACGCAGTGCGGCTTCCCGTGGGGCTTCTTACCGCGGACCGCCTCACCGGGCACCCGGACCTCGTCCCACCCTTCCGGGTGGACGGTCTCGCCCCGCTCCGCCACCCGGACCTCGGACAGGTCGTCGGCGGGGAGGGCGGGCACCGCGGGCGCCGCCTCCACACCCCCCGCCCGCCTGCGCCCCTCGGTACGGATCCTCTCCCGCTCCACCTCGGTGAGCGCGCGGGCGACGAACCCCTTCCCGCCCCTGCAGGCGATGGTGACGGCACCCTCCGCCGGGGTCGCCGGGACCGCCGAGACCGCGAGCCCGGAGGTCCCGGAGGACGCGAGTTCGGAGGCTCCGGAGGATTCGAAGGATTCGGCGGGGGAGGGCGTTCCGGAGGCGCTGGCCGCGCCGGTCAGGACGGTCATCAGGGCTCCGGTGGTCACCGCGGCGGCGGCGAGGAAGCGGATGCGCATGGTCGGTTCTCCTCGTTGGGTCGAAGTCCGGCCGGCGTCCGGCCGGCGCCCTTCGGATCGAAGTCCTGTCGGCGCCGGGCGGACGTCCGGCCGGCGGCCGGTGCCCGCTGGGGCATCGGCCGCGTCCGGTGGAAGGTGCGCCCACACCGTCCCTCCCGGAACCTGAAGCCGTCCTGAACGCCACCGAAGCCGGCTTCGGGTTCCTCCTCGCCGTCCCGCCTTCTTCAGGGTGGCTTTAGGTCGCGTCAGGCACGCTGGCGTCATGCGCGTGCTGCTGGTGGAGGACGAGAAGCGCCTGGCCGACCTGCTGAAGGGCGGGCTGGCCGGCGAGGGGTTCGCGGTGGACGTCGCCCACGACGGCCGGGAAGGGCTCTGGATGGCCGGGGAGAATCCCTACGACGTGATCGTGCTCGACGTCATGCTGCCCCGGATGAACGGCTACACCGTCTGCTCGCGGCTCCGCGACGCGGAGAACTGGACGCCGATCCTGATGCTCACCGCCAAGGACGGGGAGCACGACGAGGCCGAGGCGCTGGACACCGGCGCCGACGACTTCCTGTCCAAGCCGTTCTCCTACGTCGTCCTGTCGGCCCGGCTGCGCGCCCTCGTCCGCCGGGGCGGCCGGGCCCGGCCGGCCTCGATCAGGGTCGGCGACCTGGTCGTCGACCCGGCGGGGCTGCGCTGCCACCGGGGCGGGGTGGAGGTCTCCCTCACCCCGAAGGAGTTCGCGGTCCTGCACGGCCTGGCCCGCAGGCAGGGCGAGGTGGTCTCCAAGGGCGAGCTGCTCGCCCAGGCGTGGGACTTCGCCTACGACGGGGACCCGAACATCGTCGAGGTCTACGTCAGCGCGCTCCGCCGGAAGATCGACGCCCCGTTCGGCCGGTCGTCCCTGGTGACCGTGCGAGGCGCCGGGTACCGGCTGGAGGCCTGAGATGTCGCGCCTGTCGGTCCGGGTCCGGGCGACCCTCGCGGCCACCGCGATCGTGGCGGTCGCGCTGGCCGCCGCTTCCGCCCTGCTGGTCGGCGTGCTCAGCGAGCGCCTGATGGCGAGCGCCTCCGACGAGGCCTTCCGGCGCGCCGGGGTCGTCGCCGAACGGATCTCCGGCGAGGCGCTTCCCGTACCGGACCGCTCGGCCGGGCGTGCCCCCGGGGCCGCCGACCCGGACGTCCAGATCCTCACCGAGGCGGCGCACCCCCTCGCCGGGGCGGAGTTCTCCGTGCACGCCGCTCCCGCCCTGCCCGCCGAGCGGTGGGCACCGGAGGACGCCTTCGTCACGGCCACGGCGCCGGTCGGCACCGCCGGGGGGACGGTGGTCGTGCGGGCCCGCGCCTCCCTGGAGCCCGCCCAGGCCGCACTGCAGACTCTGAGGACCGTCCTGCTGCCCGGCATCCCCGCGCTGCTCCTGCTGGTCGCGGCCCTCACCTGGCTGGCGGTCGGCCGGGCGCTCGCGCCGGTCTCCGCGATCCGGGCGGAGCTGGCCGACATCACCGCCAGCGACCTGCACCGGCGGGTCCCCGTACCGAGATCCCGCGACGAGATCGCCCGGCTGGCCGAGACCACGAACCGCACGCTCGACCGCCTGGAGCTGGCCGTCGGCCGCCACCGGCGCTTCGTCGCCGACGCCGCCCACGAGCTGCGCAGCCCGCTGGCCGTCCTGCGGGCCCGCCTGGAGCTCGCGCCTCCCCAGTCGCTGACCGCCGAGGCGCTGGCGGACGTGGCGCGGATCCAGGCGCTCACCTCCGACCTGCTGCTGCTGGCCCGGCTGGACGCCGACGAGCCGGTCCGTCATGACGAGGTGGACCTGGGCCAGGTCGCCGCCGAGGAGGGCACCCGGGTCCGGCCGCGGCCGGAGGTGCGGGTCGCCCTGGAGATCGCCGCCGACGTGCTGGTCCGCGGCTCGGCCGAGCAGCTGCGCCGCCTGGTGGCCAACCTCGTGGACAACGCCGTACGGCATGCGGAGTCGGCGGTCACCGTCCGGCTGGCGGCGGAGGGGGACGAGGCCGTGCTGGAGGTGCGCGACGACGGACCGGGCATCCCCGCCGAGCACCACGAGGCCGTCTTCGACCGCTTCACCCGGCTGGACGAGGCCAGGGACCGGGACGCGGGCGGCGCCGGGCTCGGGCTGGCGATCGCCCGGGACGTCGCGGTACGGCACGGCGGCGGCCTGGCCGTCGCGTCCGGCCCGCCGGGAGCCTGCCTGCGCGCCCGCCTCCCCCTCGCGCCTCCGGCCGGGGCCGCGTCGCCACCCGCCTGAGCGGTACTCACCCGGCAGGCGGCCACCGGATGAGCAGGTCGGGCGGCCACCGGGCGAACAGGTCGAGTGGCCTGCGGTCTGGCGATGTTCCCCGCTCCGGCCCCGGCCGAAGCGGGGCCGGAGCGGGCGGGCGGGCAGGATCAGGCCAGCCAGATCGCGTGCGTGATCGTGCGGTCTTCGACGGTGAACCCGGCGCGGGTGTAGACGCCGAGGGCGCCGGTCGGGCTGTCCGCGTCGACCGACAGCCCCGCACGCTGGTAGCCCTGCGCGCGGAACTCGGTCAGGGCGTGCGCGAGCATCGCGCTCGCCACCCCTCTTCCCCGCCACTCGCGCAGTGTGCCGATGATCTGGATCCACGCCTCACGGATCCCGGTGGCCGCGGTGTCGGCCTCGTAGTGGCTGGTGAGCAGGACGGCCACGCTCGTCCCTGAGGCGTCCACGGCGACGAACGACGCCTCGGGCCGGAACGCCTTCGTCCCGATGAGGGCGTTCCGCCAGGACTCCGCCGTGTGGCGGGTGCTGCCCCAGTGGTCGGAGAAGGAGGCGTTGCGTACCTTCCGGACCGCGTCCTCCAGGTCGTCGTGGTAGGCGACGATCCTCAGCCCTTCCGGGAGCGGAGCCCGCGGCGGCTCGGCGGTCAGGTCGCGTCCCATACCGCAGAACCAGCGGACGGGCGTCAGGCCCGCGGAGGCGACCAGGGCCTTCCCACCCTCGTTGCGGTCATCGACGTAGGCCAGGAGCTCGAGGGGCCGGCCGGGGAAGCGCTTCTCGTGGAGCGCCGGCGCGCTCCGGACCGCCCAGTCGACCAACCGCCTGCCCAGGCCCCGGCGGCGGTGGCCGGGGTGGACCCCGCCCCCCAGGATCATCCGGTGGAGCGGCTCGGCGGCGGGCCTGGCCATGAGCACCCCGAAGGCGACCAGCCTGCCGTCCTCCCACACGCCCAGGGTGCCCTCGTCCGTGTCGACCAGCGGATCGGCCAGGAGCTCGGTGACGTCGTCGACGCCGTAGTTCTCTCCGGTCTTGTCCTCGGCCTCGATCGCGGCGCGCAACCCCACCAGGGCGTGCACGTCGTCCAGGGACAGGGGGACCCACTCAGACGTCATGCTCCCGGAGCATAGGCAGCGCCCTCCGCCGGCTGCGACCCGTTTTCCGGCCGCTCCTCCCACGCGGCGGTCCGTTCCCCCGCCGGGTCCGCCCTACCGGCCGCGGAGCCGCGCGGCGATCTCCGCCATGGTGTCCCCGGGGAACGGGGCCCGGGCGGGGTCACCGCCGGTCGTCAGGATCTCGACGGCGGTGACGAGGTCCGCGTGCTGGCGCCGTACGAAGTCGCGGTCGACGACGGCGCCGTGGCCCGGGACGACCGCCTCACCCGGCAGGTCCAGCAGGCGGGCGAGCGTGTCCGGCCAGTCCAGCGGGAACGCGTCCCCGAACTGCGGCGGCGCGCCCTCCTCCACCAGGTCCCCGGCGAAGACCACCCCGGCGTCGGGGACCTCGGCCACGACGTCGTTGTCGGTATGGCCCCGGCCCAGGTGCCGCAGGTGGACCGGGCGGCCGCCGAGGTCGAGGGTGACGGAATCGGTGAACGTACGGCCCGGCGGGACGATCTCCACCTCGGCCAGTTCCTCCGGACCCTCGTGGAGCCAGTTCCGCCGCTGCGCCTCGCCGGTGGCCTCGGCCGCCTCCGCGCAGCGGACGTGGCCCCAGATGTCGGCGGGCAGGAAGACCGCGTTGCCGAAGAAGTGGTCGAAGTGCGCGTGGGTGTTGAGCACCGTCCACGGCAGCGCGGTGATCTCCCGGACGGCGTCGGCCAGCTCCCGGCCCTGGCGGTGGGACATGCGCGTGTCGACGACCAGGCAGCCCTCACCGCCGACGACGAGGCCGGCGTTCAGGTCGAACGACTCGTGCCGCCTGACGTAGACGCGGTCACCGACTTCCCGCCACTGCTCGATCATCCTCCGAGGATGTCAGAACCGGGAACGACCGCGGACCTCGCACCGCGGATCCGGAGCCGGGGGCGGGACCGTGAACAGCGGCCGGGACGGACCCGGGTCACCCGGCCCGCCGGGACGGACCCGGATCGCCGGACCCACCGGGACGGACCCGGGTCACCGGGCGGCGGGCAGGGTCAAGGTCACCGGGCCGGCCGCGATCCTCAGCCCCCGCTTCGGGCCGCCGGGCCCGGCGGGCGCGACCGTGAAGGTCAGCCGGGCCGTCGTCTTCGGGCCCAGCCTGGTGATCGTGCAGCGCACCGCCGTACCGCTGAACCGGCAGCCCCTGCCGGCCTTGGTGAACTTCTGGCCGCCGAACGTGCGGCCGGCGAGCTTGAGCGCCGTGACCGGTTCGGTGCCGGTGTTGGCGACCGTCACCGTGTAGGTGTTCCCGCGCGCCGCGCCCTTCAGCCGGATCTTCGACGGCGCCCGGGTGAGCGTCTTGAGCTGGGACGGCGTGCCGTTGAAGGAGTTCTGGCCGCCGGGCAGGGAACCGCTCCTGTCCGCCGACTGCCAGAAGGTGTGACGCTTCCAGCCCGCCGGGAGCTCCCCCGGCTCCGTGCCCCACCGGGCCAGCCAGAGCGGGTTGCGGCCGAAGGCGCGCGAGTCGCCGGTGCAGGTCCGCCACCAGCTCGTGGTGGTGTAGATGATCGCGTCCTTGCCGGTCCGCTGCCGGTAGCGCCGGGTGAAGTCGCCCACCCAGGCGACCGCCTGCTCCGGGGTGAGCCCGTAGCAGTTGTCGAGGCGGTTCTTCTTGCCGTACGGATTGTCCTCCAGGTCCAGGACGCCCGGCAGCGTCCGGCCGTCGGAGGTCCAGCGGCCGCCGTTCCGCACGAAGAAGTCGGCCTGCTCCGCACCGCCGGACTCGTGCGGCTGGGCGAAGTGGTAGGCCCCGCGCAGCAGGCCCGCCTCGGCGGCGCCGCCGTACTGCGCGGCGAACCGGGGGCTGACGTAGTCCACGCCCTCGGAGGCGTGCACGAACGCGAACGCCGCACCGGCGCCGGCGGCGGCCTCCCAGTCGATGTCCCCCGTCCAGTTGCTGACGTCGGTCCCGACCACTCCCGGCGCCCGGCGCGATCCGAGGCCGGAGAAGCCCGCGGGGGCGGGGGCGGAGGCGTCCGAAAGGACGGACCCGCCGGCGAGGACGGGGGTGCTCGCGGAGAAGGGGACGCTCGCGAGGGAGGACGGGTGCGTGAGGGCGGAACCGGAGGGCAGCGCGGACGCCTGCCCGGTCTCCAGGGCCAGCACCCCCGCCGCCATGACGGTGATCACTGCGGTCCGATGTTTCACGTGAATCATCCCTTCACCGGCGGAAGGGATGATCATGACGGGTTCCGTCCGCCGGCCGCAAGCGCCTCGGCGAGTCCGGGCCCGTCCGAAGGCGGCCCCTCCGGCGTCATCACCGCGTCCGGATCAGAGGCATGATGCTCGTATGGAACGCGATCTCGTGGAGCCGCGCGTCCACGCCTGAGACCTGACCTGCTCCGGGGCCCGCCCCTGAGCACCGAAGACCGGCCAGGACCGGGACCGGCCCTCGTCCCCGCCCGACGAAGAGTCCGAAGAAGATCCGATGAAGGGTCCGAGGAAGGCCCGGCAGCGACCCGAGGAGGAGCCGAGCAGGTGTCCGACATCACCATGCGGCCGTACGAAGGCGCCGAGGACCTGCGCAGGATGCAGGAGCTCGCCCAGGCGGTCTGGGGGCGGGGCGGCCGGTGCCATGTGGGGGAGCTCGCCTGGGATCGCTTCCAGCACGGGGGCCGGGAGTCGGAGTGGCCGACGATGCTGTGGGAGCGCGAGGGCCGCACGATCGCGTGGGCCTGGGTGCGCCTCCCCGGCGGCCTGCAGTTCGTCGCGCCCGACGACCTCGCCGACGAGGTGCTCGACTGGTTCCACGAGGTCACCGCGGGCGACCGGCTGGCCACCACGATCCTGGACACCGAGACGGGCCTGGCGGGGGTCCTGACGCGCCGCGGCTACCGGCGGGCGCAGGACGCGTCCTTCCTGCTGCGCATGTCGCGCGGCTTGGAAGGGCTCCCCGAGGTGGAGACGCCGCCCGGGTTCACCGTGCGCTCCCTACGCGGGGACGAGGACGTCCCCGGCCGGGTGGCCGCGCACCGGTCGGCCTTCCACCCGTCCAGGGTCACCGAGGAGAGCTACCGCCGGGTGATGCGGGCGTGGCCGTACCGGCGCGAGCTGGACTGCGTGGTGGAGGCGCCGGACGGGCGGCTGGTCTCCTACTGCCTGGCCTGGCTGGACCCGGACAACCGCGTCGGGCAGTTCGAGCCGGTCGGCACCTCCCGGGAGTTCCAGCGGCTCGGCCTGGCGCGGGCCGCGTGCCTGTACGCGATGCACCGCCTGCGGGCCGAGGGGGCGGAGGAGGCGATGGTCTACGCCCGGGGGGACGATGCCCATCCCGTCCCGGCGAAGCTGTACGGCTCGCTGGGATTCAGCGCCGGGGCCCGGACCGTGACGTACACGCGCTCCCGCTGAGTCACGTATCCCCGGACACCGGCGTCCTCCCGCCACACCGGCCTACCGCCTGCCCGGCCTCCCGCCGCACCGGCCTACCGCCTGCCCGGCCTCCCGCCGCACCGGCCTACCACCGCGCCATCCTCCCGCCCGGCTCTCCGCTCCCGCCCGGCTCTCTCCGCTCCCTTCCGGCTTTCCGCCGTACCGGCATAGATCGGCGCCCCGCCCGCGTCCTTGCTTGGTGACACCGCGAGGAGGACAGGTGGATCCAGGTTTCGAGGCGGGCTTCCGGGAGTTCGTCGTCGCCCGGTCGGGGGCGCTGTTCCGCACCGCGTACCTGCTGACCGGCGACCGGCACGCCGCCGAGGACCTGGTGCAGTCGGCACTGGCGAAGACGGCCGCCAGGTGGCGCGGCCTCCGCGACCCCGCGGCCGTCGAGGGCTACGTCCGCCGTGCCATGTACCACGAGCAGGTGAGCTGGTGGCGGCGCCGCTCCCGGATCACGGAGGTGTCCACGGAGCAGCCTCCCGACCGGGTCGGCGACGGGCACGCCGAGACCGCGGACCTCCGCCTGGTGATGCGTACGGCTCTCGCCCGCCTGACGCCCCGGCAGCGGACCGTGCTGGTGCTGCGTTACTTCGAGGACCTGTCCGAGACCGAGATCGCCCGGTTGCTCGGCATCGGGGTGGGATCGGTCCGCAGCCAGATCCACCGGTCGCTGGAACGGCTGCGGAAGGCCGCTCCCGAGTTGGACGGCGTGAGGGAGATGCGATGAACATCGAGGACCTGCTGCGGGAGACCCTTTCGGACATGGCCCATGAGGAGCAGCCACCTCCGCCCGGCCGGTTCCTCCGGTCCCGCCGGCCTTCCCGTCGCGGCCCTGCCCTGGCGGCGGCCGCCGTCGCCGTGCTGGCGGCCGGAGCGGCGCTCGTGGCCGGAGGGCTGCCCGCACCTGTGGCGGATCCGCCCGGCGTCACGGGCCGGGGCCCGGACGAGACGCGTGCGGAGACCCCGCGAAAGCCGATCGTCCTGACCGTGCGGGCGGGGATGCGGCTCTCCCAGGTCCTGCGGCTGCTGTCGGACGCCACCGGCAGGCCGGTGGCGGAGTTCGAGCGGGCCGCGGAGGACGGCGGGGCGCTCGGTCTCCCCGCCTACGCCAAGGGGGCGCTGGAGGGATTCGTCTTCCCCGCGGCCTACGAGTTCCCGGCCGGGTCGAGCCCCCGCGAGATCCTCGCCGCGACGGTGGCCCGGTTCGACCGCGCCGCCAGGGACGCCGGGCTGGTGGAGGGCGCCGGGCGGATCGGCCGTACGCCGCTGGAGGTCCTGACCGTCGCCAGCATCGTCCAGGCCGAGGCTGTTCGCGCTGAGGACATGCCGAAGATCGCGCGGGCCGTCTACAACCGGCTGGACCGCACGCCCCCGAGGAAACTGGAGCTGGACAGCACGGTGATGTACGGCTTGGGCAAGACCGGTTCCACCGCCTCGGTCGAGGATCTCAGGAGCCGGTCCCGCTACAACACCTATGCGCGCCCCGGCCTGCCGCCCGGCCCCATCGGCAACCCGGGCGCCGCCGCCATCGAAGCCGCGCTGCGTCCGGCCCCCGGTCCCTGGCTGTTCTTCGTGACGACGGATCCCGGCAGGCGCGTCATGAAGTTCGCCGACTCCGAGGCCGGGTTCATCAAGCTGGTGGAGGAGTCCCGCAGGAACCGGAGGACCGGGTGACGGAGCGGCGTACCGGGTGAGGCGTCCCGGGGCGGCCGTCGTGCCCGCACCGCTCTGGGCTACGGTGAGAGTCCATGGACGTCTACGGCTCGATCGCCTCGTTCGCCGTCGTCGTGGGATTCCTCACGCTCACGCCCGGCTTGGACACGGCGCTGATCCTGCGCACCTCGCTGCTGGCCGGCAGGAGACCCGCCTGGGCCGTGGTCCTCGGCATCCAGGCCGGAACGCTCGTGTGGGGCGTCGTCACCGCCGCCGGCCTGTCCGCCCTCCTCTCCACCTCCCGGCTCGCCTACGAGGTGCTGCGCTGGGCGGGTGTCGCCTACCTGGTGTGGATGGGCGGCCGGATGCTCTGGCACAGCCGCCGGAGCGGCGCGGGCGGGACGGCGGCGTCCGAGCCGTCCGGGAGGGACGGATCGTGGCCCGCGTTCCGCCGGGGACTGCTGACCAACCTGCTCAACCCGAAGATGGGCGTCTTCTACGTCGCGATGCTCCCCCAGTTCATCCCGGACGGCGCGCCGCACGTCGCGATGGGCGTCCTGCTGGCGGGCGTGCACGTCTGCGAAGGGCTGCTCTGGAGCGCCCTGCTCATCGGGTTCACCGGGCTGGTGCGCGGCTGGCTGGGCAGGCCGTCGGTCAAGCGCGGCCTGGACCGGCTGACCGGCCTCGTCGTGATCGGGTTCGGGCTGCGGCTGGCGACGCAGCCCTCCTGAACCTCCGGGCACGGTGGGCGCCCCAGACCCGGCGCGCCCGGCTCACGCGCGGGCGTCGCGAGCTTGCGCCTGCCCGCGCTCACGGTCATGCTCCTGCACGAACCTGCGCCTGCCCGCGTCCACGGTCACGAGCCGACGAGAAGCCGCCGGGCGATCTCCGGGGGCACCGGGTACTCACGCTCCGGGGGCAGCAGCCGCTGCGCCTTCGACGCCTGTCCGGTCTGCACCAGCCCGGCGATCCTTCTCACCGTGGGCGTGACGTCGGTGAGGCCGACGACCCACTCGTCCGCGAACCTGCGGATCAGGGTCCGGCCGATCCCGACCTGGATGCTGTAGTGGTTGAGCGCCGCCCCGCGCAACGAGCGCTCGGGGTCCCACTGGACGTGAACCGCCGCCCGGTCGACGGCCTCGGGTCCGGCCGTCGTCAGCACGGCCCGGGAGAGCGCCTCGTGCCATCCCTCCCGGGTGATCCGCACCGCCAGAACGCGCTCCTGCCCCGGCTTCCGCGCCCAGTTGCTGCGGTGCATGAGCCAGAGGAACGAAGGCTTGATCCACGTCATGCGGGTGAACGAGAAGGGCGGCACGAACCGCTCGGCGCTGAGGGCGGGGTCGGCCACGGCGGGCGGGTACGCCTGGTAGACCACGATCGTCTCAGCGTCGTAGTCCGCTCTCACCTGGTGCTGAACCGGCATGCAAGTACCCTGCCGCCCCGTCCCGCCCCGGCACAAAGCGTTTTCTCCCCCGTACGGCCTCGCTGTCAGAACAGGGTCAGCGGCTCGACCGGCGCGGGCTCGGGCAGCGGCTCGACCCCGGGCAGCACGGCTCGCACCTCGTCGTGGAAGCGGCGGGCGAGCACCGGCGCGTCGGCGTTGTCGGGGGTGTGCACGAACACGGTCGGCGACCGGCCCTCGCGCAGCCACCCGGCGACCGTGGCGACCCACTCCTGCCAGCCCTCGACCGTGCGGGCCGTGTCGTCCCGGCCGAGGTAGCGGACGATCGGACGGTCGGTGAGAGCGGGCGCCCGGCGCGGCACACGCGGTTTCTTCAGCCACGCGTCCCGTTCGGCGTCGCTGGTCGGCGGGCTCCGGAAGAAGGCCGTGGTGTCGAACGGGACCCACTCGGCCCCGGCTCCGGACAGGACCCCTTCGAGAAGCCGCGCGGACCGCTCGTCGTCGAAGAACGCGCGGTGACGGACCTCGACGGCGTACCGGTACGAGCGGGGGAGCCCGCGGAGGAAACCCGCCAGCACGTCGAGGTCGGCCGGTCCGAACGACGCCGGCAGCTGGACCCAGAGGGCGTGGGCCCGCGGCCCGAGCGGTTCGATCGCCTCCAGGAACGCCCGGAGCTCCTCGTCGGCGCCGGTGAGGCGGCGCTCGTGCGTGATCGGCTTGGGCAGCTTGACCACGAAGCGGAAACCGGGGCCGACCTGCCCCGCCCACGACTCCACCGTGCTCCTCGCCGGCGTCGCGTAGAACGTGGTGTTGCCCTCCACCGCGTTGCACCAGGTCGCATAGGCCCTCAGGCGCTCCTCCGGAGGGAGCGGGTGGGGCAGGAGACGCCCCTGCCACGCCTTGTGCGTCCACATCGCGCATCCCACATGAAGCCGCATGGCTCCGACGCTATCCGAGACCGGCGGCGTCCGGGCCTGCGGCATGGCCCTCCCGACGTGGCCGGCACCGTGCGGCTCGGCACCGTCACCGGCAGAGCCTCCGGCCGGTGACGGCTAAGCGGTTCTCACGGGCCGCACTTCGGACCGCGGGTTCTCAGGGGCGACGGGCGTCGGAGAGGAGCCGTTCGCAGGCGTCGAGCAGGAGCTGCCGGTACGGCCGCGCCCGCTCGGCGAAGCCCCGCTGCTCGGCGGCGTACTCGGCCCGCCCCTCGGGCGTCTCGATCCGGATCGGCCGGTGGCCGAGGGCGCTCAGGTCGTACGGGCTGGCCCGCATGTCCACCTCGCGGATGTCGCGGGCCAGCGCGAAGCAGTCGGCGACCAACTCGCTGCCCACCAGCGGCGACAGCTTGTACGCCCACTTGTACAGGTCCATGTTGGCGTGCAGGCAGCCCGGCTGCTCCAGCTCGCGCTGCCGCTCGCGCGTCGGCTGCAGCACGTTGAGCGGGCGCGCCTCAGGGGTGAAGAAGCGGAACGCATCGAAATGACCGCACCGCACGCCCCGCTGCTCCACGACCTCCGCGATCTCCTCGTCGCCGAGCCGGAGCGGCCAGGCGTCGTGCCGTACCTCCGCGGCCCGGTAGACCATCGCCCACTCGTGCAGGCCGAAGCAGCCGAGATAGGCCGGCCGCGACGCGGTGGCGGCCAGCAGCCGCGCGATCCACTCGACGGAGGATCCGCGCCTGTCCATCAGCGCCGCGGTGTCGAGCACGGCGCCCTCGGGGGTGTCGAGGTAGGAGCGGCCGAAACCGCTCGCCCCCTTCAGCACCACCCCGGCGCCCGGATGCCACCGCCGCAGCCAGGCGGGCCGGTGGTCGTAGTAGACGAACAGGAAGTCCTCGACGGGATGGCTCTCCCGCCGCGCCTTGCGCGCCAGGTAGGGCGCCGTCCACTCCTCGACCCGTCGCCGGTGCTCCTCCGCCCGGGCCCGCCACACCTCCGGCTCCAAAACCTCCACCGCCGAATGGTACGCGCGGACCGGCGGTGCACGCATGAGCCGATCTCAGGCCCGCCCCGGACCCAGGACGCTACGGACCCAGGACGCTACGGACCCAGGACGCTACGACTCCGGGACGCTACGACTCCGGCCGGGAACCGGCACGGGCGGTTCCGCCGGCAGGGCCGGTGTCCGCAGACGAGGGCACGACCAGGCCGGTCTCGTACGCCACCACCACGGCCTGGGCCCGGCTGCTGAGGCCGAGCTTGCTCATCGTCCGTTTGACGTGGGTCTTGATCGTCGCCTCGCTGAGCACCAGGCGCTCGGCGATCTCGGCGTTGCTCAGACCGGTGCCGACCAGGCGCAGCACCTCCGTCTCGCGCGGGGTCAGCTCGCCCAGCCTTCCGCGGGCGCCCGTCGCCCGGTGCAGTCTGGCGTACGCCTCGATGAGCCGGTGCGTGATCCGCGGCGCGATGAGGATGTCACCGGCCGCGACGGTGTTCACGGCCGCGATGATCCGCTGCGGCGGCGTGTCCTTGAGCAGGAAGCCGGAGGCTCCGGCGCCCAGCGCGGTGTACACGTACTCGTCGAGGTCGAAGGTGGTGAGAACGACGACGCGGGGGTGGTGTCCGCCGTCGTCGGCGAGGATGCGGCGGGTGGCCGCGATGCCGTCCATCACGGGCATCCGGATGTCCATCAGCACGACGTCCGGCCTGGTCTCCGCGGCGAGGGCCACGGCCTCCGCGCCGTCAGCGGCCTCCCCGGCGACCTCGATCCCGGGTGCGGCCCGCAGCAGGGCGACGAGGCCGGCCCGGATCAGTGCCTGGTCGTCGGCGACGAGAACGCGGACGGTCATCGTGCCTCGCCCAGCGGCAGTTGCAGGGTCACGGTGAAACCGCCCTCCTTCGCGGGTCCGGCGCTGAACACGCCGCCGTAGAGTTCGGCGCGCTCACGCATGCCCCGGATGCCGTGCGACGTCGGCGACGCGTGGACGCGGTCGCCTCCGTTGCCGTCGTCGCTGATCCGGACAGTGAGGGTGTGCGGGCCGTAGTCGACCCCGACCCGCGCCGAGGCCGGGCCGGCGTGTTTGAGGACGTTGGTCAGCGACTCCTGCACGATCCGGTAGGCGCACAGGTCCACTCCCGGTGGAAGCGGGAACGGGCGGCCGGTCACCGACAGCTCGACCTCGACGCCGGCGTTGCGCGTACGGTTCACCAGTTCCTCCAGTTGGGCGAGTCCCGGCTGCGGACGGTATCCGGAACCCGCGACGGGCTCGGCGCCGGCCGCGACGTCCGGCTCGTCGCCGGATTCGTCGCCGGGCTCGATCCGCAGCACGTCGAGCAGGCGGCGCATGTCCAGCAGCGCCTCCCGGCTGGCCTCTCCGGCGGTGGCGATCGCCGTCCGCGCCGTGTCCGGGTCGCTGTCCAGCACGTACTCCGCCAGTCCCGACTGCAGTGAGACGACCGACATGTGGTGCGAGACGATGTCGTGCAGTTCCCGGGCGATGCTCACGCGTTCGTCGGCGGCCGCGCGCGCAGCCTGCGCCGCCAGCCGCTCGGCCCGCAGCGCCCAGTTCTTCGTGCTGTAGCCCAGCGCCCAGACGCCCGCCATGATGAGGCCCGTCTGGGCGATCTCCGACCAGGCGGCGGCGCCGGTCGGCGCGCCGCCGGTGAAGTAGGCGACCACCGTCATGGCGATCGTCGCCAGGAACATGACGGCCGCGACGCCGGGCCCGCGCAGCATGGCGACGGTGAACATGCCGACCAGGATGCCGACACCGCCGTTGGGGAAGTCGCCGTAGCCGAGCAGCGCGTACGCGGTGAGCGCGCCGACGATCACCGCCGTGGTGAGCACGGGTGCCCGCTGCCGCACCGCGATCGGCATGACGGTGAGTACGGCGACGGCGCCCTGGGCCCACGGAATCCGGCCGCCGTGCTGTTCGCTGAGGGTCACCATGGTCAATCCGGTGAACACGACGGCCAGCAGCACGTCCACCAGAACGGATCGCAGCATTGTCCGCACCGGCCCCACGGTATCCACTGATCGCCGGCACGTAACCGGCCGATCGGGGTAGTCGCGGTTACCCCCGGAGGGGTAGCCGAAGTTGCCGTCGTCGGGTGACGACCCGCGCCGATGCGATCCGTAGGTTCGACGGCGTGACGAAACGACGAATCAGAGCAACCGCGTGCACCGCCGTCGTCCTGGCGGGCGGGATGGCACTCGGGATCGCCGCCGCCGGCGCCGCCGGCGCCGACGCGAGCCCCCGCCGCGACCTCCGGTCCACCCTGCAGCACGACGCCGACGAACTGCTGAAGTACGGCACGCCGGGCGTGCTGGTCGGCCTCGACCGGGCCCGCGGCGACATCACGGTGCGCAGCGGGTTCGGCGACCTGGCCGGGCGGACGCCGGTGCCGTGGGACGCGAAGTTCCGCATCGGCAGCTTCACGAAGACGTACGTCGCGGCGACCGTGCTGCAGCTGGCCGGCGAACGCCGGCTGTCGCTGGACGACACCGTGCACCGGTGGCTTCCCGGACTGCTGACCGGCAAGGGCATCGACGCCCGGACCATCACCGTGCGGCAGCTGCTGCAGCACACCACCCCGCTGCCCGACTACACGCGCAAGCTGACGATGATCATGAGCGAGAAGGAGTTCCAGAAGGACCGGTACAAGACGCTGACGGACGAGCAACTCGTCCGGATGGCGATGAGCCTCCCCGCGCGGGACCTGTCCAAGGGGCGCTGGGAATACTCGAACACCAACTACACCCTGCTCGGGATGATCATCAAGCGGGCCACCGGCAACCCCTGGCAGGAAGAGGTGCGCGACCGCATCCTCCGGCCGCTGGGCCTGCGCAACACCTTCATCCCGAAGACGGATCCGGCCGTCCCCCGGCCGCACGCCATCGGATACGAGCGCTTCCCGGGAGAAGGCGCCTCGCAGGAAGACCCCAAGTACGGCGAGTTCATCGACGCGACCAGGATCAACCCGTCCCTCGCCGGCGCGGCCGGCGCCATGATCAGCACCACGGACGACTCGAACCGGTTCCTGCGGGCGCTGCTGGGCGGCCGGGTGCTGAAGCCGGCCCAGCTGGCCGAGATGAAGAAGACCGTGCCCACCAGCGCGGCCTTCCAGGGCTTCCTCCCGGGCGCCCGCTACGGGCTGGGCATCATGTACATCTCGAACTCCTGCGGCGGCCACTGGTCCCACGGCGGCGACATCTTCGGCTACATGACCCGCAACGGCGTCACTCCGGACGGTTCCCGCAGCGTGGTGGTGTCGCTCAACACCGACTCGCTGAAGCCCGAGCCGGGCGTCCCGAACCCCACGAAGGACGTCACCGTGAAGCTGATCGACCACGCCCTGTGCGGCGGCCGGTAACCCGACCACCGACTGGTGCGAGCCGTTCCCCCGCCGAGCCGTTCCCCTGCCGCGGCGGCTGGCTCACCGGTTCCCGGCGGGGCCGTACGGCCCCGCGGAACCCTCCGGCGGGGCAGACGGGGTCCCCCGCACGGGTCCGGGGCCGTAGGAGGTCGCGCTGCCCGTCTTCCCAGGGCAGCGCGGCCGTCACCGGTCGGCGCGCCGCTCGTTTTCGGAACAAGCCGCGATATCGACCTCGTACGCCGCGGTCTCCCGTTACGGCCAGTCCGAAAACGACATGCCGAATCCACCGGACACGTGCGCCGACCCTATTTCCCCATGGGCACGCGAAGACGACCCGGAATTCCACCCGTTGACCCGTCGAAGCGCATCGCCATACCATCCGACGATGGAGATCAAATACGTCACCGACGAGCTGTGGGCCGCCTCCGGGAAAGTCTGGCGGGACGACTCCACCATTCTCCTTCTCGGCATGGGCAAGATCGGCATCTCCGGAGCGGGGCGTACGGACATCTACAGCGGATCCTTCGCGGGCTGCATGGGCATGATCGTCAGCCCGGTGGACGGGGACGGCGGTCTCGTCTCCCATGTCCACGAATCCGGGCAGGCACCCGGGCGCCGGAAGGAGTTCCTCTTCGAGGCCGCCTCCGGAGCCCTGGGGCTGGCGAGGAGGCATTTCATTCTCAGGGGGAGCGAAAAGCTTTCCCTTGTCCTTTTCTGCGGACACCAGCGGGATTTCCAGGGAAACCTGGAGAACCCGGAGCTGGCCGCAGATCTGGAGGCGGCGGACAAGAACCTGGAGGTCCATGACATCCGATCCGAGCGGGACCGGGCGGACGCCCTCTTCCTCGATACGAGAGAGAAGGTCCTGTACCTCTGGAAAAGGATACTGGAGACGGCAGCAAACGATCTCTACAGGAAGGCCGAGGCGTTCGAAGAGCGTGAGCAGGAGCTCTTGAAGGCCGAGGGCGTGCTCGCGCTCAATTGTGCGAAGGACGGCGGGATGCCGTGGCGGCTCTACGACTGACCGGTCGTTCCGAACGAGGTACGGCGGCGGCACCGGCGGCCGATGCCGCATGCCGGCCGACGACACATGCCCCTGGAGCACGGAGAGCAAGGTCATGAAGGGCCGTGCTCGGCTCCCTCACTGCGCCGGTGTACGGGCTGAACGAACTGCTTGATCGAGAAGAACGCACGTGAGGCGACGGGACATGATCCGAATAGACGGACTGACGAAGCGCTTCGGTGACAGGACGGCCGTGGACGGCCTGACGTTCACCGTCGAATCCGGCAGGGTCACCGGGTTCCTCGGCCCGAACGGGGCCGGCAAGTCGACGACCATGCGGATGATCCTCGGCCTCGACAGGCCGGACGCCGGGAGCGTGACCGTCAACGGCCACGACTACGTGGGCATGGCCAGGCCCATGCACGAGGTGGGCGCCCTGCTGGACGCCCGCGCGCTGCACCCCAGGCGTACGGCCCGCGACCACCTGCTCTGCATCGCCCGGTCCAACGGCATCCCGGGCGGACGGGTGGACGAGGTGCTGGAACTGGTCGGGCTGGAATCGGTGGCGCGCAAGCGGGCCGGTGATTTCTCCCTGGGGATGAGCCAGCGGCTCGGGATCGCGGTGGCGCTCCTCGGCGATCCCAAGGTGCTGCTGTTCGACGAGCCGGTCAACGGCCTGGATCCCGAGGGCATCAAGTGGATCCGCGAGCTGATGCGCGGGCTGGCCGGTGAGAACCGCACCGTCCTGGTCTCCAGCCATCTGATGAGCGAGATGGCGCAGACCGCCGACCATCTCGTCATCATCGGCAGAGGGAGGCTGATCGCGGACATCGGGATCAGCGAGTTCGTCCGGCAGGGGTCCAACGTGCTGGTGCGGGCGGACGACCCGGATCGGCTCGTCCCTCTCCTGGCGGAGGCGGGCGGTTCCGTCAGGCAGGGGACCGACGGTTCCTTCATCGTCATCGGCCTGGAGGCCAGGCAGGTCGGCAAGGCCGCGCTGGCCGCCGGGATCGTGCTGACGGAGCTGACGCCACAACGTTCACTGGAACAGGCCTACATGGACCTGACCCGCGACAGCGTCGAGTTCCAGGCGAGCGCGGCATGAGGGCCGCCATCGCGGACACGATGCGGTCGGAGTGGACCAAGTTCCGCTCGGTCCCCTCCAACATCCCCATCCTGCTGGCGACCGTCACCGTCATGGTGGGCGCGGGCGCGCTCACCGCCGGCAGGGCGAGCGGGACCTACCGGGCGGCGGGAGCGGCGTTCGACGCCACCTACATCAGCATGTACGGCGGGTTCCTGTTCGCGCAGATCAGCGTGGGCGCACTCGGCGCGCTGGCAGTGACCTCCGAGTACGCCACCGGGACGATCCGTACGAGCCTGACCGTGGTCCCGCGGCGCGGACGGCTGCTGGCCGCCAAGATCTGGACGTTCGGTCTGATCACCCTGGTGATGGGAGAGGTCGCCGCCTTCGGCTCGTTCCTCCTGGGTCAGACCCTGATCGGCGCCGCCGGTGCTCCGTCCGCGACGCTCGGCCAGCCCGGCGTCCTGCGCGCCGTCGTCGGCATGGGGATGATCTGGTCACTGGTGGGCCTGATCGGCGTGGCACTCGGCTGCCTGCTGCGGAACACGATGGCCGCCACGACCGCGGTGACCGTCGTCAATTTCATCATCCCGATCATCGGGCCCCGCCTCATGCCCGCGGCCGTCGGGGACTGGGTGACCGTCTACTGGCCGATCTCGGCCGGACTCCAGGTCACCACCACCGTCCACCACGCGGACCGGCTCGCTCCGTGGACGGGGTTCGGCCTGATGACCGCCTTCACCGCCGGTCTGCTGGTGGCGGCCTTCGCGGTGTTCCGCTCGCGGGACGCCTGACGGCGGCACACCGGCGCCGCCATGCGGTGTCCGGGGAGGTCCGTCCCACACGGAGGTCCGGTGGGGACGGGGCTATCCTCCGATCGATATGACCCTTCCTTTCCGGGACATCCAGATCGAACGCTGTACCCCGGCGGATGTCGCCTTCCATCCCGGCGGCGGCTGTTTCGCCGTCGCCGGAGAGGACGGGACGGTGCGGTTGTGGGACACCGCCACCGGCCACGCCGTCGGCCGGTCCCCGGCCGCCCCTGCCGAACAGGCCTGGGCGGTGGCCTTCCACCCCCGCGGCCGTCTGCTCGCCACCGGCTGGTCGGACGGCGCGATCCGGGTGTTCCGCACCGACGCCTTCCAGCCCGCCGGCGAACCACCGGACGGCCGCACCGACGCCTTCCAGCTCACCGGTGAACCGCCGGACGGCCACACCGAGGGCGTCACCGCGCTGGCCTTCCATCCTCGGGGGCATCTACTGGCCAGCGCGGGCCAGGACGGGACCGTACGGCTGTGGCACACCGGCACCCTGCAGCCCGCCGGTGAACCGCTGGGCGGCATCGGCGATCCCGCCCACGCGGTGGCCTTCTCCCTCGACGGGCGGCTGCTGGCCGGCACCGCAGGCCGTACCGTGCGGCTGTGGGACGGCGAGACCGGACGGTCCGTCGGCCACTTGCCGGGTGATCACAGCGGATCCGTCCACGCGGTGGCCTTCCACCCCGGCGGGCGGCTGCTGGCCGCGGCCGGATACGACCGCAACCAGTTGAGACTGTGGGACGTCACGACCGGCTGCCCCGTCGGCGAACCGCTGCGCGGCCATCGCGGGGATCACGTCTGGGCGGTGGCCTTCCACCCCGGCGGCCGGTTCTTCGCGACCGCCGGCGACGACCTCACGGTACGGCTGTGGGACACCGCGACCGTCCGGCCCGCCGGTGAACCGCTGAACGGTCACACCGGGCACGTCTCCTCACTCGCCTTCCACCCCCGGGGGCACCTGCTGGCCGCCCCCGATGCGGGCGGCACGGTGCGGCTGTGGAGCACGGCCTCCTAGCGGCCCGGCGACACAGAGCCGGCCTGCGAGGCCGCCGTCCGCCACCGACGCGCGAAGAGGCGGCCGCCCCACCGCAACCCCTGGAAGAAGAACCGGACCAACCCGAAGAGGAACGCGACCTCGAACAGCAGTGAACACATGAGCAGGACCTCGCTGAGCGACTCCCCGCCGCTCTCGCGTCCCCACTCGGCGAGTACGGACGTGGCCACCATGCCCAGTACGTATCCGAGCAGCGCCAAAGCCTCGTTGTACCCGGTCCGCATGGGTTGATCCTAGATCCGCCCCAGGCCCAGGAACCTACGGATCCGACCAGGAACCACTGTGACCTCCGCTGGAAGGACGTCCCTCCGGCGCAGCTCTGCCAGGGCATGCGACCGGGCGGGCATGCGGGCGTGCGACCGGTTCCACGGGAGCTGGAAACCGCGAAACCTGGCAGACTTCCCAGGGGTGACGGCCTTTTGGGCGATAAGAGCCGTTTCGCTGTGGAGATCGGCGAGGAGCACGACGTTCTGCGCCGGGTGGACCTGTGAGCGGCCGACAGCGCTTGATCCCCCGTGAGAACGATTCGGCTTCGTTGATCGCTTCCCAGGTCAGGGGTGATCGTTTCCCGGCGGGGTGGCAGACGGCCCTTGCCCGCCTTGTCGAGCTGCTCGCATCCGGCCAAGATCCGGGCCTTGCAGGCGGCGGTGCAACGGCGGGCGGTAAGCCGCTCGCGTACCTCGGAGCGGGAACCTCGGGCTTCCGATTTTCATGCTCCCCCGAAGGTATGTCCCCTTCTCGCCCTCAATGCAGATTTCGTACTTGTTTAATATCTATGTCTAGTTTGACAGGCAGAAACCGAACGTAATCGCTTGACTCAGAAATGCGTAAATTTTTTGCTCAGGCTTGTCCGGATGTGGCACCTAGGCCAAGATTAGTAAAGTCTTCAACTACTTAGTTGGAGAGCCACCGCACGGATGAGGAGAAGCATGAAGCGCACCGTCTCCGTTCTCATCACCGGCATCCTCGGCGCCACGCTCGCCGGCGTCGGTCCCGTCTCCGCGGCCACCTCCCCGATCGACTGCTCCGCAGGGGAGTACACCCGGATCCGGGAGAGCTTCGTCCCCACCAATGTCGAGAGGCCTGCGGTGGACGGTTTCGCCTACCGCTTCGGCAGTCCGTCACCGACCACGTACGAGGTCTGCCTCGACGTCCCGGACGACTCGACATTCACGATCGAGGTACGGAGCTGGTCCAACGGCTCACCGGATGAGACGTTCGTGGACGACCGGCCCGGGGACAAGGTCTTCCGCTACTCGCTTGGCGCCAACAGCTTCTGGCAGATCTACGGCACGTTGACCGGGCCCGACAGCACCTTCCTCTACTACACCTGGCACGAGAAGAAGATCGCGTCCTGACGCCGAACGGGCTGACCACCTCACTCAGCGATGCGGCCGGCTCTACCGCTCCAAGCGACCCCGAAGCCTGCTTCATCCCGAGTTCAAAGCCCGCATACTCCCGACCTCTCAGACGGCTCGGCGAGCGACTGGATCTGTCGCCGTAAGCGAATTTCGCTGCCGCACGAGATCGAAGGCCACTTCCCGATCATGGGAGGTGGCCTTCGACACGCGGCGGGATGTTCACGGGTGTTCGCGACATGCAGTCGGATCAGGAGTTCGTTGATCGCTTCCCAGGCCATGGATGATCGTTCGCCGGGGTCGGGTTGTTCGCACGGCTTGGTAGTGGCTCATGTCGGCTGCGGGAATGCAGTGCGCCGGCTCAGCGGGGTTCAGGGCGCGACCATAGGGATAACGCCATGAGCACAGCGGTCAGCCCTCCGCAGATCATCACGGTGGAGACCGAGAAGACGTCGACGACGCGGCCGCCGAGGAACGCGCCGAGAGCGAAGGTCGCCTGGAACGAGGAGGTGAAGACGACCGTGGCGGCTTCGGGTGCGTGAGGGGCGGCGCTGATGAACGATGACTGCGAGCAGACGGGCACGCCTCCATAGGCCAGGCCCCAGACCACGAGCAGCACCACGGCGCCGGCGCTTGTGCCGCCGACCGAGGGCAGCAGCAGGGTGGCGGCCGCGATCAGGCAGCCGCAGGTTGCGAAAGCGGCTCGGAGGCGTGTGGCGACGGCCTTGCCGACCAGGAAGTTGCCGGCGATCCCGGCGATGCCGTACGCCAGCAGGACGGCGCCGACGGCGGCGGGAGGCAGGCCGGCGACGTCCTGCAGGAAGGGCGTGATGTAGGTGTAGGTGCCGAAGTGGGCCAAGACGATGAGGAAGGTGGCCAGCAGGGCACGGTGACAGCCCCGCGTACGTAGTAGGTCGAGCAGAACGCGAGGGCTGGTGACCTGGTAGGCGGGCAGTGGTGGCAGCAGCAGCATCAGTGCGGCCAGGACCAGGATGGCCAGCACCGCCAGCACCAGGAAGGCGGCCCGCCAGCCGATGAGGTCGCCGATGAAGGTTCCGGCCGGTACGCCGAGCACGGAGCCGAGCGGCACGGCGGAGAAGATCACAGCGGTGGCCGTGCCGACGGCGTGCGGCGGCATCAGGCGACCGGCCAGCCCCGCCCCGATCGACCAGAAGCCGCCGATGGTGAGGCCGACGAACACCCTGGAGATCAACATGACCCAGTAGGAGGTCGCCACGGCGGCCAGCACGTCGGCCACGGCGAGAACCGCCATGAGGATGCACAGCATGACGCGGCGGTCCAGGTGGGCGGTGGTCAGGGTGGCGGCGGGGGCGGCGATCGCGGCGACGATGCCGGGCAGGGCCATGGTCAGCCCCGTGATGCCGTCGGAGATTCCGTAGTCGGCGCCGATGGCGGGCAGCAGGCCGATGGGCAGGATTTCGCTGGTGACGATGGCGAAGATGCCCAGCGTGAGCGCGGTGACGGCGAGCCAGCCGATGAGGGGCGAACGCGACCGGGCCAGCGTGGTGGTTGACATGGTTTCCGTTCGGGGAGGCGCGCGTGGACCGTGGGCGTCCAGCCAAGCAGTGATGACGCAGCGGGCACTGGCATGTTTCGGACGCGACCGTCACCGTGGCGACGTCCGGTGGGCCCGTAAGGCCGCGGCCGCTTCCGCACCGACGTCTCTTACCTGCCCGACCTGGAAACCTGCCCGGCCGGCCTGCTATTCAGCCGGAAAAGCCGCTGGCCACCGTCGAGGTCGACGACTGGACACGAGCTGAGGCGATGCCCTCCGACGAGGAGATCTCCCGCGTCCGCCGGCTGATCTTCCGCATCAAAGCCGAGCCTCGCTGCAGGCCGACCTGGCCAATCCACAAGAGCGCAACGGCCGTTCGGAGACCCGCATCCGTCAGCTTCAAGCGCGTACAGACGAACGTGCTCAGTCGTTGGACCGAGACGACAACCCTGCGGCCATGGCGGTGTCCTCGAGCGTCCATGACTCGTCGGCGGTCCGAACGTGGAGCACGCGCGTAGACTCTCGGGGATGCGGATCGGCGAGCTGTCCAAGCGCACGGGCGTGAGTCCGCGCTCACTGCGGTACTACGAAGAGCAGGGCCTGTTGACCAGCTCACGCTCCGACGCCGGGCAGCGTCACTATTCCGATGCCGCGGTCCAGCGCGTGTCGCTCATCCGACAGCTGTTCGACGCGGGTATGTCCAGCCGGGTGATCACGACTGTGCTGCCGTGTGTGGACATCCCAGGTGACCTGGACGTCGCCGAGGAGACGTTCACGGCGATGATGCGCGAGCGCTACCGGATCGACACCGACATCGCGCACCTGATCGAGGCCCGGGATGCACTCGACGTGCTGATCAAGGCCAACAGCCGGCACCGGGCGGAGCTGTCCACGACCGCGGAACCGGTGGCACATTCGGCCTGATGCTGTGACCTGCGTCTCACCCGGTTGCCCCTTACATCAATGTCAGGGGTGAGGATGGCTGCAGAGCCCGGAATCGCCGGGTCGGCCATACGGGAGGCGGCAGAGAATGGGACAAGCGTGGGGTTTCGGCAAGCATGGCGGGCCCGAGGTGCAGGAGTTCTTCGATCGTCCCGATCCCGACCCCGGTCGCGGCGAGGTGCTGATCCGGGTCCACGTCGCCGGCGTGAACCCCCTCGACCACGCCCTGCGCTCGGGTCTGGTCCCCGGGCTCGACGGCGGGCGTCCGTTCCCCCGCGTGCTGGGCGTGGAGGCAGCGGGAACCGTTCTCGCCCGGGGCGAGGACGTTGACGGGCTCGAGGTGGGTGACGCGGTCTTCGGCTTCGCACTCACCGGTGGCGGCACCTACGCCGAGACGACGGTGCTGTCCGCACCGAACACCGCGCGTATTCCGGCGGGCCTGTCCGCGACCGTGGCGGCAACGCTGCCAGTGGCCGGGACGACCGCGGTGGATGCGCTCGATCAGCTCGGCCTCCCGGCCGGCGCCACGGTCCTGGTCAACGGGGTCGGGGGCGGAGTCGGCCTCGCCGTCGCCCGGCTGGCCATCGGGCGCGAGCTGCGTGTGATCGGCACCGGGAGCACCGCCAAGCGCGAGCACGCCGAAGCCATCGGGGTGCGGTTCATCGACTACACCGCCGAGGACGTCGTCGCCGCAGCACGTGAGCTGGTTCCGGACGGCTTCGACGGGATCGTCGACCTGGTCGGAGGCACCTCGCTGCGGACGGTCGCTCCGCTGGCCCGGAATCCCCGCACCGTCATCGCCGTAGGTGACATGTCTGTGCCCGATGTCGGCGGGCGTTTCGTCGAGCGTCGCCTCGACCGCGAGAACCTGGAACGGTCCACCCGGCTGGCCCTCGACGGAGTCCTCGCACCCGTGATCACCGCGGTCCACCCGCTCTCCGACGCCCCGGCCGCCCTCGCCGCCGTCGAGAACGGTCACGCCTCAGGAAAAGTCGTCATCAAGGTGGCATGAGAAGTGCCCTGCCGACCGATGCCGTCGGCCGTCCATTGCGGACCGACGAGAGCCCGTGGTCAGCGCATCGCCAACTGAGCACGTTCACCTGTACGGGTTGAGCACATTCAGGCGTACGCCGACACCAGCGCGTGCTCCAAGCAGGCGACGGTCGCCACATCAGGCCATGACCGGCCTGTCAGCAGGTCAGCTCGCTCTGCCGGTTCATGCACCACTTCGCTGGACGTGACCCACCTGCAGGAGGCCGAGCGCATCCATCCTCGGACCGCGAGACTGAGCACGCGGTCCGGTCGGTGTGCCATCGCGTCACGTGGAGGCCGGGCCGGTCTCGCCTCCCTGGTCCAGCAAGGCGTTGATCATCTCCTGGAGCCGGGCGCGTCCCACGGTGCCGAGCGCGCCAGTCAGGGCTTGGGCGAGCTTGTCGAACGGGTCGTCCATCGGCAACTCCTTCACCTTCTCGGCCAGTTCCTCCACGCTCCACAGCCCGTCTCTGTGGATGTGTCCGCCGAGGGACCAGCCGTGGTTGACCGCGACCGTTCCGCCCCGTACCGACAGCACCTGGCCGGTGAGCGGACAGGCCGAACTGGCCAGGTAGGCGGCGACAGGCGCGCTGGCAGCGGGGTTCAGGGGGTCGAACCGGCCCGCCTGCGGTTCCTGACTCATGCCGGGAACGGCGAGGGTGAGCCTGGTGCGGGCCATCGAGGGCGAGATGCAGTTGACCCGCACGCCGTACCGGCCGAGTTCGAGGGCTGCCACGGTGGTCAGCGCCGCGACTCCGGCGTTGCCCGCGGCGTAGGAGACCTGCGCGGGCAGCGGGTTGAGCAGTCCGGAGCCGGAGGAGGTGTTGACGACGGCGCGGTCGGCGTGGATTCCTGCTTGGAACTGGTTGCGCCAGTGGCGGGCCGCCCAGTGCGTCACCGCGAAGGTGCCCTTGAGCTTGACGGTCAGGACGTCGTCGAAGTCCTCCTCCGACAGGTCGGCCAGGCCCATGTTCCGTTCGATGGTCGCGTTGTTGACCACTACATGCAGGTCGCCGAAGGACTGTAGTGCCGTCTCCACCATGCGGCGGGCGCCGTTCCAGTCGGCGACGCTGTCGGTGTTGGGCACGGCCTGCCCGCCGCGGGCAGTGATCTCCTCGACGACCTTCGTTGCCACGCCGGCATCGCCGCCTGTGCCGTCAATGGCGACGCCGGGCTCGTTGACGACGACCTTGGCGCCTTCGGCGGCGAAGAACAACGCCTCCTCTCGCCCGATGCCGCGTCCTGCTCCGGTGATCAGGACGACGCGTCCGTTCAGGCTTCCCATGATGACCACCCTTCAATGGCTACAGTCTATGTATCGATGCATAGTATGCATCAATTCGGAAGATGCAATAAACTGCCCCGCATGGTGGAGAAACTCGGACTGCGGGAGCGCAAGAAGCAGCGCACCCGGCAGGCGCTGATCGAGGCGGCGGTTCGCCTGTTCGAGAACAAGGGCTACGACCACGTGACCGTGGCCGAGATCGCAGACGCCGCAGAGGTGTCCCCCCGCACCTTCTTCCTCCACTTCCAGGCCAAGGAGGACGTGCTCCTGGCCAATGCCGACCTGCGCGTCGACCTGGCGCTGCAGACGATCGCCGAGTGCCGCGCCGAGGAACGGCTGCCCGAGTTGCTGGTACGGGCAATGGACCAGATGATCGCCAACGCCTGGGACAGCGACCTCTCCAGCGGGCTGGCGGCGCTTCGGACACGGCTGGCGGCCTCGGTGCCGGCACTGCAGGCCCGGCTGCTGCAGCGTTACCTCACCGCGCAGGCCGAACTGGCCCAGGCGCTGCAGCGGGCATTCCCCGACAGACTCGACGCGATCACAGCCTCCGCCCTGGTCGGCGCGATGGTGGGCGCGGTCAGCGCGTCCGCCTTGACAGCACTGCAGCGCGGCGACGGGCCTGCCGAGGTACGGAACGCCATGCGGGAGGCCATGGCCCTGGTGGCGCGATCCGTCCCCTGATCGCTCTGGGGTGTACTCCGCGACTCCACCGCCCAGGGACTTGCCCTGCCGCCCGTGGAGGGGCTACCTCGGCCGGACTCTGGCCAAGCTCCACCGCCACACCAGGCGGCACTTGAAAGTGCTCAACCGACGTCTACGGCTTCAAATACGGCCAGTCGGCCGACCGTTCGCCCGACTGATGGACACGCCGTTGACCAGCCACTACGCATCCGAGCGGTTCATAGAAGAAGCCGGGGTGTTCACGAGTGGCCCTGACCTGCGGACGAGCCAGAGAATCGTTGATCGCTTCCCAGGATGGGGATGATCATCTCTCGGCCGATCCTGCATTCAAGGTCTGGGTGGGTGCCAGGAGGGATCGCCGATGCGCGAGTGCCGCGCCTGGAACCAGTCGGTGGCGATGTCGGTTTCCGTGATGCGCCCGATCAGCGCCAAGGTCGAGCTGATGCTCTCCGGACCCTCCACGGGATTGTCGAGGACGTCGTCATCGGTGATCTGGAAGCGCAATCCGTCCATCAGATGGTCGAGCGCGTGCGGATCGTCACCGAACCGTTCCTCTGTCCAGCTAGGCTCGAAGGAGACGATCATGCGCCCGTCACGGGCGTACTTGAAGTACTCCCTGCCGTGGATGTTCATACTGAAGCTGAGGGCCTGACGGCCGCCCTGGGTGACGGACATCAGGGACGCGTCATCGTCGACGAACCCCGGCACGATCCCGATCCAGCCGTTGACCTCGGCCACCCAGCGGGAGCCGTCGTCGAGGTGGTGGTCGAGGATCTCGCTCAGGTAGCAGGGGGTGCGGGTGTCGAGGTCCAGCTGGAAGGCCGAGGCGAGGGTGCCGAGGTCCACGCCCTTGATCCACAGGGCGCAGAATCCCAGCGCCCACAGGTCCATCTCGGAATCGAGCTCTTCGGTGAAGATGGTCGATTCCAGAAGGTCGTACAGGTGGGTCCGTGACTGCATGGGTCACCTCTCGGATCCATGATGGGCGCGTCAGCCCCGCTGAGCACAAGGCGACAGGAGGACGCACTGATCGAAACAAGGGCAGACCGTAGCGCCTGCGACCGACACGAGGCGGCCGACATCTGCGCCGCGCCGCAGGACGATCTGGCCGGTCCGGCGTCAGCCGGTGAGATCGGCGATGGCTCGCAGCGCTGCGACGTGCCTCGCGTACGCCGCCTTCCCCTCGTCGGAGAGTGACAGCCACGTACGCGGTCGCCGGCCGACGCGCCCCTTTTCGACGTGGACGTAACCCGCCTTCTCCAGCAGCGCCACCTGTTTGGAGAGCATCGCGTCGGTGATCTCCACACTGTCCCGCACTGCGGCGAACTCAGCGTTCGCCAAGCCGGCGAGCGCGGCGACGATCGAGAACCGGACCGCGTGGGTCAGCAGGTCGTCCAGATCATGACGCGGGTGGCTGAGGCCCCTCGCGTGCCCGCGATCGCCGTCTTGTCCGTGGCTCATGCGTGCCGTTCCCGGAGCGCTCCGATGAGCATGGGTAGTGCGACGATCACGCTGGCGGGCAGCCAGTACGCCAGGTCTCCGATCGTCTCGCTGGCGCCCACGGCCAGCGCCACGCCGTAGAGCGCGAAGCTGCCGACCCAGTAGGGGTTGATGCGCTGACGCGTTCCGGAAAGGTGGGCCAGGCGGCTCCGCTCCCAGACCGTCATAACCACGACCAGCACCCCCCACGCGGCGAAGACGGCGGCTTTCAACAGCTTCGACTCGATCAGTCCGACGCTAGCCGTGACCAAGCCGATGCTGACACCGAATACGACAAGTTTGGTGCTGGCCCAGCGCGCCCGTGCGCGCAGCCGCTGAGACGCGTTGGTGGCGGAGCGGAGCGCGTCACGAGCCGCCTCAGGTGTCATCCCGTTATTCATGCATACCACTCTGGCATGTAGTTACCGAAATGGCAACTACATGCCCATCTGGCTAACTGCCCGACTGTCACCGGGACGTTCATCCTGCTCTCCCGCCTGTCGCCGACCCATCGCGAAGCCGTGGCCTGTCGAGGAGGCGCGGGCCTTCCTGGAGTCGGCCCGGACCCATGAGGACCCGATGTATCCGGTCTACGTCCTGGGCCTGCGCCTCGGTGAGGCCCTCGGCCTCCGCTGGAAGGACGTCGACCTCGGCAACGCTGAGATGACCATCGGCTGGCAGCTCCAGCGGGTGGCCGGCCAGCTCCTCCACCGGCAGACCAAGACGGACGTCTCGGTCGCGACGTTGCCTTTCCCCGAGATCGTGACGACGGCGCTCCGTGCCCGTCGACGGGCACACGACACGGCCCGGGAGACGGCGGGGGACTCGTGGCAGGAGACGGGCCTCGTCTTCACCACCGCGAGCGGGAGCCCCGTGGAGCCGTCGAACTTCCGGCGCAGCTTCGCCAGGGCGTGCGACCGGGCGGGGTGCGGAAGGTCAACGTCTACGCAACCCGGAAGACCTGCGCGTCACTCCTCGTCGCCCTCGACGTCCACCCGCGCGTGGCCATGCAGTGGAGTTGACCCGGTTTGGTGGACACCTGACCTCTGGAGAACCCTGGTTCCCGGAAGAAGGAGTCCGCTGTGCCGAACAACTATCCGCCGGAGTTTCGCCGGCAGATGGTGGAGCTGGTGCGCACCGGACGGACGCCGGAGGAACTGGCTCGGGAGTTCGAGCCTTCTGCTCAGTCGATCCGTACCTGGGTGCGCCAGGCCGATCTGGATGACGGCCGCCGTGCCGACGGCCTGACCAGCGCCGAAAAAGACGAGCTGGCCCGGCTGCGCCGCGAGGTCAAGATCCTCCGCGAGGAGAAGGAGATCCTGCGCAAGGCCGCGGTTTTCTTCGCACGGGAGACGGATCGGCCGAGATGAGGTTCCGGCTGATCGGTGCGGAGAACGACCACCACGACGTCTCCCTATTGGCCCGGGCGGGAGGGTGTGTCGCGCCAGGGCTACTACGCCTGGCGCAGGCGCCGGGAGCGCGGTCCGTCGGCGCGTGCTCGCCGCGACGCCGAGTTGACCGGGAAGATCCGCGCGCACCACGCCGCGTCGGACGGCATCTACGGAGCACCGCGCATCCACGCCGACCTGCGCGAGATCGACGGCATCCGGATCGGCCGCAAGCGGGTGGCCCGGCTGATGCGCACCGCAGGACTGTCGGGCGTGACCCGCCGTAAAGGCTGTCGTACCACGATCCCCGATCGGCGGGCTGCGGCCGCATCCGACCTGGTCAAGCGCCAGTTCACCGCCGAGGAACCGAACCGCCTGTGGACCGCTGACATCACGTATGTGCCGACCGGGCAGGGCTTCCTCTACCTGGCTGTGGTCTTGGATGTGTTCTCCCGGCGGATCGTCGGCTGGGCGATGGCCGAGCACATGCGCACCGAACTGGTCACCGGCGCGCTGGCGATGGCGATCCATCAGCGCCGCCCCAGTGCCGGGGTGATCCATCACAGCGACAAGGGCGGTCAATATACGTCGGTCGCCTTCGGGCAGCGGTGCGCCCAGGCCGGGGTCCGTCCCTCGACGGGGAGAACCGGGACCTGCTTCGATAACGCGATCACCGAGAGCTTCTTCGCCTCGCTGGAGTGCGAGCTGCTCGACCGGCGGGCCTTCGGCACCCGGTCGGAGGCCGAGCGGGCGGTGTTCGCCTACATCGAGGGGTTCTACAACCCCCGGCGCCGTCATTCGGCCGACGGTCAACTCAGCCCAGCCGAGTACGAGCGCCAGCAGGCCCTCAAGAACGTCCATCAAGACGGCTATGCTGCTGCGTAGTCGCAAGCCCTGATGTGTCTACCGAACCGGGGCAACTCCATTCCCGAACCAGCCCTGTCCTGGTTAAGGGAGCGCCGTTAAAGTACCAGAGTGATCACTAAGCGTTCGATTTTCGCCAGCCTCTTATGTGGGGTGCTCTTTGTACAGGCCCCTGCTTTGGCGGAGGCCTCTCCCGAACCACCGTCTCCGGATCAGTTTAAAGCCGCCCTTCTTCTTCCGGAGGATCTCGGCACCGACTTCACCCGCACCACGGACTGGAACAGAGACCCCAGTCAGTACGACATAGTCACCGGCTCGAAGAAGGCCTGTATCAAAGCGGTCAAGGGCATCGTTCCGCTCTACCGGGCCAAGGCCGCGACCTGGCTGAGGAAGGACGACGAGTGGGAGGGGGTGAGCGAGTACATCCTGAGTGGCACTCGCGACAAGATCTCTACCCTGGAGCGGGCAGCCAAGGTCATGGTCCGTGACTGCAGCGGCGTCACGGTCACCACGGACGCCACCAAAGAAACGATCCGCAAGCTGTCGGTCGGCAAGCTCGGTGACAGGGTCTACGGGATCAAGCTCCGTAGCGGGTTCCCGGGCAGGAATCTGGACAAGGAGTCGATGGTTGCGATCGACATTGTGATCATCAGGGTGCGGAACACCCTGATCGCGTTGGAGCACGATGGCCACGTGAGCCAGTTCGATCCCGCGCTCACCAAGTCCGCCGCTGAGACAGCCACGAGGCGGCTCCAGGAAGTTCTGGAGGCTTCGTAGCGGCCTTTGTGACGGCGTGGCGCTCGTGCTGGCGAGTTCGGTCGGTGCGGCGGGGACGGTGGTCGGCGGGCGGCCCGAGTGCGGTCCCGGCCGCGACCGGCCCCCAGGCGGGACTGTACGGTGGTTTTCGGCTCTGTCCCGTAATCGGTGGTAGCCGTACGTCACCGGTGCCAGGCTGGGGCATGCTGAAGATCGATGCTCTTGCGGGTGTGGTGTTTTCGGGATTGTCTGCCCTAGTCATCGAGGATGTGGCGGACGAGGGCGATCTGATCCGGGTGATGGCGCGGACCCGGGACGATCCCGTGCGGTGTCCGGTATGCGCGACGCCGACCGACCGGGTACATGGGTTCTGCAGCCGGATGGTCGCGGACCTTCCCATGGACGGCCGGCAGGTGGTGGTGTCGGTGCGGGTGCGGCGGATGGCCTGCCCGGTCTGGAGCTGCTCGCGGCGGACGTTCCGGGAGCAGGTGCCCGGGCTGCTGGAGCGCTACCAACGCCGAACGAACCGATTCGCCGACCAGTTGGGCGCGGTGGTCAGAGAGCTCGCCGGCCGAGCGAGTGCCCGGCTGTCTAGAGCCTTGGGCGTTCACGTAGCGCGGTCGACCGCGTTGCGGCTGCTCAGGCGGCTGCCGCTGCCCGCGGTCGGAGTACCGCGAGTGCTGGCAGCAGGTTCACGACCTCCTCGGCAAGGGTGTCGGCCTGCTGGAATGCGCCCGCCGACTCGACGTGTCCCTGAACACCGTCAAACGCTACGCCCGCAGGAGCGAACCCGAGGAAGTCCGCCGCGCTCCGCGCTACCGGCAGACCCTCGTCGACCCCTACCGCGACCACCTGCGCGCCCGCCGCGCCGAGGACCCGGCCGTCCCGGTGATGCGGCTGTTCCATGAGATCGCAGAACTCGGCTACACCGGCAGCCTCAACCTCCTCTACCGCTACCTCATCCAGGGCCGAGCCGAAGGCGACCGGCCCGTCATCACCGCCCGCCATTTCACCCGCCTCCTGCTCACCGGCCCCGACCGGCTACGCGACGCCGACACTGACCTGCTGCGGGATCTCACCACCGCCTGTCCCGAGCTGACCGAACTCGCCCGTCTCATCCGTGTCTTCGCCGGCCTGCTCACCCCGGCCGAAGGCAACGACGCCAAGCTCACTGCCTGGATCACCGCCGCACGCGTTGCCGACCTACCTCACCTGCACGGCTTCGCCCACGGACTGGAGCTCGACCGCGCAGCCGTCGATGCCGCTCTCACCCTGCCCCACCACAACGGCCGGACCGAGGGCGTCAACACCCGCACGAAAAAGATCATGAGACAGATGTACGGCCGCGCCGGATTCGACCTTCTTCGCCACCGCATCCTCCTGCCGTGACCCTTACCCAGTGCTACCACCGATTACGGGACAGAGCCGTTAACTGGACACACCCGAGCCGAACCTCCGGCGCAGCTTCGCCAGGGCGTGCGACCGGGCGGGTGTGCGGAAGGTCAACGTCCACGCGACCCGGAAGACCTGCGCGTCGCTCCTCGTCGCCCTCGACGTCCACCCGCGCGTGGCCATGCAGATCCTCCGGCACAGTCAGATCTCGGTGACCATGAACATCTACAGCGAGGTCTCATCGGAGGAGACGCGCAAGGCGCTCAAGAAGCTCGGTGACCGGCTGGATTCGTAGCCGTTGCTGTATTTCGCTGCTGCATAAGATCGAAAAGGCCACTTCCCGATCATGGGAGGTGGCCTTTGAGCTGGGGTGGAGCCTAGGAGATTCGAACTCCTGACATCCTGCTTGCAAAGACGCATACCGATCATGGGCGACCAGCGAAGATGCAGATCACAGCGCTGATCGCGCTCCCCGTGGCTCCCCGCTGTTCCCTCCTGTTCTCCATCCCATCGGGCACGCGACGGGCACGCGGCCACTTCTTCGCCAGGGCCGTCCGAGCCGTAATGGGAGCTCGTAATCGAGCTTTGAGCTGTACTGTCCGGGTGTGGATGTGAACCAGTGTGTGCCCCTGTTGCAACATCCCCGCAGCCAGCGATCTTCGTGGTGATCGATGGGACAGAACTGAAGCATGAGATCTGGCCCACCGATCACTCTCAATGTCGAGCGAAGGGCCAACCACCACCAGGGCCGAGGGGCGCCGAGCTCACCTCGCGTTAGTCAATGGCCTTCTGAAGCCATGTCGCCACTGCTACAGCGATTCCAATGCCTGTAGCCAAGCCAGTCCCCAGCCCGGTGATGCCACCGACTGCAAAGCCCGTCACCCCTCCGACTGCTACACCGGTGAGCCCTGAGAAGCCGAGGATCGTCACCCAGCGGTGAGGAAGCCGCGGTGGTTCAGTAGCAGGTTGGTTGTTAGCCTGCGAGGATGGCTGGAATAACCTCATGATGAAACGTTCCTTCTGCTAGCAGTGTGGATCGGACGTGAGAGCGGCTCCCTGTTGGCGCAGGGGGCCGTTCACTTTGGAACGGCCTCGCCAGCCTTCGCGCGGGTGAGGCTGGGTGAGCACTACAAACCTTGTGCGCCCCAACCCCTAGGCAAAGCTCCTTTCGCAGCTAGGTCAGCCCCGATTATGGTGACCATGCAAGCATCCATCATGCTGTGCTTGTCATCCCCCGGAACCCCCTCTATGGGTCTTGAGTTTCTTCTTGGAAGATAGGAGATGTCATCACAGCAGGGGGTGCGGAAACTGTGGACGAGCCTCGTTTTCGCAGCTCACGTCCTGTTTTTTCATCCACGAGGGTGTGGGTGGAGCCTGTGGGAAACCGGCCCTCCTATGGACGGCCGCCCCTACCCACAAGCCGCCCCAGCTCAAGGGTTCTCCAGGCTTTCCAGTAGCGGCCGCGGAAGTTGTCGGCCTTGTGGTCGCGGATGGAGTTGATGAAGTCGTTGGTGAACTCCTCCGAGCTGACGTATCTCACCCGCGCGCCGTCGTAGAGGCTCTGCGCGTAGTGGCCGATCGCGTGCAGCAGGTGAGTCTTGCCCAGGCCGGAGTCGCCGTAGATGAACAGCGGGTTGTACGCCTTGGCCGGGGCCTCGGCCACCGCGACCGCGGCGGCGTACGCGAAGCGGTTGCTGGAGCCGATGACGAAGGTCTCGAAGGTGTACTTCGGGTTCAGCCGCGCCGGCTTCCCCTACAGCGCGCAGACCTCACCCGCCTGATCATCCCGTCTGCCGTCGACCCGCCCGCAGGGGAAGCGGGCCGGGGTCACGGGGCCAAGGTGGAGCGCCCCACTGGACGAACGACCTTGGCCCCGTGACCCCGGTCTGCTCGGCTTGTCCCGGGTCGATGGGAGACGGGATGATCAGGCCTTACCTCAGCCATCGATAGACAGAGGCGTCAGGAGCACGCCTTGATGATCATCCCGGAGCCGGAGCGCCCCCGCCGGGAGCTGGCTCTACCGACGATTCATGATGGCTCGGATAAAGCCAGCCAGAGCTTTCAGGATGTCAGGGCGCTCGGTTGGCTGGGCTCCCTTGAGCGAGACGAGCGAGACGACGAGAACGACGAGGCTGACACTCAGCGCTACCAGAGCAGGAGGCCAAACGACGGCGGACACAGATAACCCCTTGAGGTCTCATCCGTGCTGCTCATCTCACGGGGGCGGCGTGTCACGCGCGAGCTCTAGTTGTAGACGCAAGCCTACTCTACCGACTGGACCGGGATGTTCCGCTTTGTCCAGGATGAATCGGTAGCGTGCTCAGCAATCGCACGGAACAGTTCGTGCACATTCACCCGGTAGTCCCTGTGACAACCGCAGGTCACGAAACCCATCCCTCCGATCGACCCCTCCCAGATGGGAACGCCATCTCGAGGGACCCACTTGGGTCCCTGCAAGACCGTTTGATAGAACCAAAAGGGCAGGGGATTGGTATTGTTTCTGCTAGATGGCGGTATCACCTTCATAATGGTGGGGACGAAATTTAAACGTGCACGCCCTGGTAGATCTTCGAGAGCGGCCTGACGTGCGCTTTCGTAGTACTCAGCTTCGGATGACCACTCTTCCGGGTCAGTAAGCCCCATGTAGTACCAGTGAAGCGCACGCAGGCTTTCGTCACGAGAGAACCGATGACCGGTGTACCAAAGCCAATAACCATCAGGCAGTAAGATGCTGGCTGCGAGAAGGCGGCCACAATTCCTGTGAGGGCAACGCGAGTCGGCAATAATCGCGGGCCTCATGCGTCCGCTTCTGACTTCCTTCAAGATCTGTTCCGCTCTTGCTTCTAGATCTTCTTCTACGTTCATGACGTCACTCCAGTCAGCGGCGAAGCTGTGTTAGCGGCCCGAGCGCGGCCCCGGCCGTGACCGGCCCCCAGGCCGCATGCGCGGCCGGGGTCCGCGACGCGGGCCGCGCGGCGGCGCGGAGCGCCGTCGCCTTGATCCCTACAAGAACAATTCGGCAACGCCGCTGCGTTTGGCAGTAAGCCCTCGCTTCAAGCTTCCAGGCCTGGCAGCAGCGAATGAGGACGGTCCATCAGCTCATCGTCCAGACGGACTCCGCTCTCCACCTCGATCACGGCCAGACACGCTGCGGTGATGTCCACATCCGCCTCCGCCTCCTCGCTGTCGTAGCCCCTCAGGAAGAGTTCGGTGTAGGCGCTTAGCGGGCCAAGATGGTCCGTCCAGTGGGTGAAGGGGATCCAGCCCGGCTCGGGATGCTCAAGGAACCCCTCGGCGTTTCCATAGCGGGCGTACATGACGGTGTTGCCCTCGATGTCGAGCGACAGACGCCAATGACGGAACCCGTCACCGGCGAGCCGGTCGGTCATCTCCTGGCGCTCTTCTCCCAAGTCGATCCAGCCCAGGGTGACGATACCGGCCCCGACTTGGTAGAGGTCGAGACCACGGCCGGCATCCGTCGGTCCGGGTTCATGGAGGTGGAGACCATCGCCGACGTCCGTCGGTCCGAGTTCTCGTAGCACGGCGGGATCGGCTCCGAGGCGTCGTACGGCAGCCTGAACCGTGAGGATGCCAGAGTCAGGGATCGTCACGGTGTATGCCAAAGTGTCCAGATCGCTCAGCATGTCGTCGTAACGGGCGATGATCTCGTCAAGCACGAGCTGAACGACCTTTCTGAACGGCTTGAGCGGATCCGCCGGATCGGGTTCGGTCTGCAGTATCCATCGGGACCTCCTCGGACGGAACAGTCGGGTGACGTCCAAGATTTTTAGCACCGAATGGCTGCCGGGTCTTGACGCACGGTCTCGCTCTCAAACGCAGCGGCGTTGAACAATTCGGCAGTGCGCTCAGACGCGTGTGCCAGCATGGATCTTGAGTGCGTCATGCTTCTACTCGTTGACCAGAGGGGACGGACCATTGCCTGACTGAGCGACGAGCACGGGAGCGGCCATGTCCAGGATGTCGCTGAACTGGAAGCTAGCGGGATCAGGATGGGCCGACTGTACGGTTGCTGATGATCAAGATCAGGTGGAAGTCGCTGTGTCGTACTTCCCCCCGCATACGGTGGAAGAGCTGCTAGCCGCGGTGGCACGGCTGGTCGTGGGCGAGCAGGAGACCCGCGCGCAGTTCGAAGCAGAGCCCACCGCCTTCCGATGGATCTTCTACCGGGGGGATACGGATGTCTGGATCCGGTTGCTCCGCCTTCCCGACGGCAGCAAGCACGACAAAGCCGGAACGGAGATCTGGTCGAGCTGGCAGACGGTCGACTCTGTCGCCCAAGCAGTGATTCGATGCTTCGATCAAGTCGCCCACTCCTACGGAGAAAGCACCTACCACGCCAAGTGGGGCCACCCGTTTCCTCGCCGGGAGCTTGAAGCCCTCCGGGCTGCATGGCGCGGCCTGGCCTCTGAGTCCCGGGGAACATCCCCAAGCCTGTGAGACGCGCCTGAACGTAGTGGCGTTGATTAGTTCGGCAACTGCTGGCCATACTCCAGGTACAGCGGGCGGCCGAGGCTGCGGGCGGTGACGGCGGCCGTGACACGGTGGGCGAGGCGTTCGATCAGGAGGCCGGGCAGTTCCTCGACCGGGTGGAAGTCGTAACCGGCCAGTTCGTCGGCGCCGAGACGGATGCTGTCGCGCATGCTCGGGCTGAGGGTCCCGCCGTCGAACAGGAACAGGACCTTGTCGCCTTCCTGCGGGTGGGGCGCCCAGTCGACCACCAGGAGGTCGCCGATCGGCGGTTGGATGCCGAGTTCCTCATGGACCTCACGCACGCACGCCTGAAACGGGGTCTCCCCCGGCTCGATGTAACCGCCGGGGATGTCGCGGTAGTCCTTGTAATGGGGGCGGACCAGGAGCACGCGGCCGTGCTCGTCGAAGAAGAGTGCCCCGGCTGCGGCGCGGGGGGTGGCCATGGGCGGGGTCTCTTGTCCGGTCATGATCCCTACGGTACGGGAAGTCCGCCCCGTGCGGAGGGTGGCTCAGGTGACGCGGAGCCGGCGGGCCAGGTCGCTGAGCCGATGACTGGGCTTGCCCTTCTGCCGGCGGATCCAGCTCAGGACGAGTTGGCGGCTGAGGTAGTGGTGGCGGATCTGCTCGGGGGCCAGGTGCTCGGCCTGAAGGAGCGCCTCCAACGCCTCGTCGGTGCGGTTCCACAGGCTAAACGCCTGGGCGACGGCAATCCCGTGGCGGGCGCGGCGCTCGATCGGCAGAGCGCTGGTGTCCAGGCCGGGACCGAGGTCGATGGCGACTTGAACGTCTCCCAGCTCGATGGCGGTCGCCACCTGGTGGATGGCCACGTTGGTCGGGCCGAACGCGGTCCACACGTGGTTGGCGTCACCGCCCAGACGACGGGCGGACTCCGCGGCCTCCTTCAGGAAGGCTTGGGTGGTGGTGCGGTCCTCGGCGCGGGCGGAGGCCATCGATCCGGCGAGGAAAAGCGTGCCGTACACCGACAGCAGTTCCGGGCCGGCCTGGGACAGGTCTGACTGGAGGAGTCCGGCGGCGTCGTTGGTCAGTTGGGCGGCGGCGTCGTAGCGGCCGTTGGAGAGCAGAGCGTGGGTGACCGAGCGCAGGAGTGAGGCGACCACGATCTGATCGCCGGAGTTCTGGGCGTAGGTCAACCCGCGTTCGGCGGCGATCCACGCGAGATCGGTCTCCCCGACCTTGACGAGGATGGTGGCGGCTGCGTGGTAGGTCTGGCCCAGCAGGCTGAGCGCCTGAGTGTGCTGATCTCCCTGGTAGGCGCTGGCGGCGTGGTGGGCTTCGGCGAGAAGGGCCGGAAGGCGGCGGACCACGAGGCCGTACCGGGATGCCTGGTAGGCGTGCCAGACGTCGGCGATCTCGCTGCGCAGCTCGGTGAGGCTGGGCGGCTCGTGCGCTTGGGCGAGAGCGGCGAGTGGGGTGAGCTGGCGGTAATCGGTGATCGCCGCCCGCAGTGCCGGGACGGTGCGGTCCCCGCTGTCGGGGCTCCAGTCGAGTAGGGACGGCTCGGCGAGGAGATCGCCGAGGGCGACGTCCAGGGCGACCGCCAGAGATTTGATGACCGACAGGCGGTCGAGATCGATCCGGTCGTTCTCGACCTTGCTGAGCCAATCGACCGTGCGGCCGACAAGGCCGGCCAGGACTTCCTGTGACATTCCGCGTCGTCGGCGGTACCACGCCACGCGTTCCCCGATGGTCAGGTGATCCGTCATGCCTCGCATACCGGTCAGCCTCGCATGGATAACTCGGGGACCCCGGAATTCTTTTCCGGGGCGGAGCGGCCACTGCTTCCTAGTGTCTCGGCATACCGAGAAAACGTCCATGACGACGGAGGAAAAGGAGTGGACACGACGGGCACACGCAAGACCGGCGGGGAGGGCTGCTGCTCGGCCTGCCGGGGCAAGGGGTGGCGATATGCGCAGGTGAGCGCGGCCTATGGAGCGCAGGCCATCGACGGCCGACGCGCGCGGAGAACGCGGAGCGATTGCTTCGACTGCGCCGGAACCGGACGGCAGGGAACATGACAGACACACTTGTTTGGTGGCGACCGGCTGAGTCCGCGACTGGCGATCCTTCATATGCCGCCGCGTGCCTCGCTGAGGAACTGCGCAATCTGGGAATGCCCGCCGATATTCACTGCGGTGTCGGAGTCGCATTGGTTTCGGTCTGGATCGACTTGGTCGTCTGGACGAACGGGGTCTCCTATCACTGGTGGTCGGGGAACACCTCGGCGCGCGGACGGCGGCTGTATGCCTACAGCCCGGTGAGTGATCCGCTGACGGCCGCTCGCCGGGTCGCTGTCCGGTATGCGGAGCTGCGTGGCGCTCACCCGTCGTCGAAGCTGGTCGAAGAGGTCCAATGCGTGCTGCCGGACGATCGCCGACCGGTCGACCTGCGCGGGCGACACCTCGCCGCACCTGCGCAGCCGGGGTGATCGGTGTGACCGTCAACGAGCTGAATGCCGTCTACGGCAGGCGGTGGAGGATCTCGGCGGCCCTGGGAGGCGGGTGGTACGCGGTGCGCCGAGACGACCTGTCCCAGGAGAGCATGCGACGCGGGCTGTCCTACGTGCGGTGCGGGCGGACCCTGGAGGAGTTGGCCGGCCGTCTGGCGGCCGAGAAGCGCATCGAAGAGCAGTGGCGGACGGTCAGCGTGCCGGGTGAGGTGCTCGATCTGGTGGCCGACGATCCGCCGGAGCAGGCGCGGCAGCGAGGTTGACCGCTGCGGGCGTGCGTCCGACGTCCCGGTGTGTCCTTCGCCTCCGCGTCCCTGGCCCGGTAAGCCTGCCCTCCCACACCCAGGCTTACCGGGCCTTCCGCGTTCAGGCGAGGGGTGGAAGATTCGGACGCTGATGCTACGCTCAACCTGATAGAACATGTTAAAGCTGGTAAGGCGGTTGTAATGGCAGCTCCACGCGGGGACGGCCTCAAGTACGAGCGGGTGCTGAACGCTTTGCGGTCACGCATCGCGGACGGGACCTATCCGCCGGGGATGATGCTGCCCTCTCAGAGCCAGCTTGTCGCCGAGTTCGACGTGTCGCGGCCGACGGTGATCGAGGCGCTGCGGCTGCTCCGCCAAGAGGGACTGATCGAGTCGCAGACCGGGCGCGGTTCGTTCGTGCGCGGGAAGGTGCCCGCGCTGAACCTGGAACGCGCATACCCGGGACAACGCCTTCTCGATCTCGCCGAATCGGAGTCCTCCGCCGAACTGCTGCAAGCCGGCATCATCGTCGCTCCTGTCCGGGTCACCACCCTGCTTGAGCTGCCCGCCGGGTCCAAGGCTTTCCTGCGGCAGTACGTCCTGAGCGATGAGGACGGCCCCATAGAGCTGGTGTCGGCGTGGTTCCCCATCGACTTGGTCACCGGGACCAAGTTGACCTCGCCCGAACCGATGGACGAAGGAATCCGGCGCCATCTGTACGGCCGTAAGCGGCTGCGGCTGGACTACGCCATGGAGCGCACCCTCGCGCGTTCGGCCACGGCGGAGGAGGCGCACGCCCTGAAGATGCCGGCCGGTGCGCCTGTGCTGAACCTCGTGGTAACCGGACATGATGCCGACGGCAAGGCGCTCCAGCTCGTCGACGCGGTCCTTCCCGGGGATCGTCACGAACTGCGTGACGCCTACCCCCTGACCTGACATCGCCTGACCGATCTCCTCTGCAATCCAACTTGACATGACAGGTTGGGCGACCTACCTTTGTGGAGCAACCTGATAGGTCAGGTTGAAAAACAAACATCTTCTGTAAAGCTAGGAGTACACGTCATGGCCCTTCAGGGACCCATCCCCGTCAGCTTCGACCAGGTCTTCCCGCACGGCTGCTACCTCGTCGGCGAGGTTGAGCAGGTCAAGGACTTCGACGCCTCGACCAGCAGCCGGACCGTCTACGCCAAGGACAAGACCACCGGTGAACTCGTCTGGCAGATCGCCGTCATGGACGCCGACCCGGCCGTGAAGATCAGCCAGAAGACGGTGGCGGTCAAGATCCTCTCCCCGGTCCAGCCGGTGCCCCCGCCCCCGGTGCCCGGCCTGCCGATCACCCCGGTCGAGTTCGACGGCATGACCGTCACCCCGTACGTCAACCAGTCCACCGGCCGCCTGGCCTACTCCATCCGCGCCACGTCCATGCGGGCTCCCCGCACCGCCGCCCCGGCCAAGCACGCCCCGGCCGGCAAGGACATCGCGGCCTGACACGAAAGCGGGGCCGCTGGAACTGGCATTCCGGCGGCCCCTGGTCTCCCCAGATGCGATTCAAGAGAGGACTGAAGTCTAATGTTCAAGAAGATGCCCGGTGACGAGGCACAGCACCTCGTCTCCACCACACCCGATACCGCCGTGGTGTTCCGCCCGGCGGTGGTCCGGACCCCGGCGTTCGTCACGCTCGTCATCTTCGCCTGGCGGTTTCTCGCCGGTCTGGTGCGGCTGCTCTGGCGGCACCCGATCGCCTCGGCCGTCGTCGCCGTCCCGTGCGTGGTGGCGTGGCTGTACGGCTGGCGCATGAGCCTGGTCCTGATCGCAGCGGCCGTGACCGTGCTCGCGTTGTGGTGCTCGGTGCACCGGCCCTCGTTTCTGCGGCTGGTCGGCTGGCGGCTGCTGGCCTTCTGGCGCTTCGTCTGGGTCTACCGGCGGCACTGGCAGGCGGTGATGGTTGTCTCCGGACTGGGGCGGCATCTGCGCGGCCGGGACTACCTCCCCCACCTGGTGCGGGTGCGCTGCACCTCGTGGGCCGACGTGGTCACCGTGAAGATGCTGCACGGCCAGGCGGTCAAGGACTGGGCCGACCGCATCGACCATCTGGCGCACGGCTTCGAGGCGCGTTCCTGCCGGGTCTCGATCGCGCGGGCGGGCCGCCTGGTGCTCGTCTTCCCCCGGCATGATCCCCTGGTCACACCGCTTCCGGCGATGCCGATCCCGGACGAGGTGTCGGTGGGGCCGGTCATGGTCGGCGCCCGTGAGGACGGCTCGCCCTGGCTGCTGAACGTCCATGGGACTCACGTCCTGGTCGCCGGGGCCACCGGAGCGGGCAAGGGCTCGGTGATCTGGTCGACCATCCGTGGCCTGCTCCCGGCCGTCCGTGTGGGCCTGGTGCAGATCTGGGCGCTGGATCCCAAGCGGATGGAGCTGTCCTTCGGCCGGACCTTGTTCGGCGACCGGTACGCGGCGACCCCGGAGCAGTGCGCCGATCTCCTGGATGCGGCCGTGGCGGTGATGCAGGAGCGGGCCGACCGGTTCGCCGGCCAACAGCGCTCCCACACCCCCACCGTGGAGGACCCCTTCGTCCTGGTCGTGGTCGACGAGGTGGCGTTCCTGACCGCCTACCAGTCCGACCGGGCCTTGAAGCAGCGCATCTCCGCCGCCCTGGCGAGCCTGACCACGCAAGGGCGGGCGGTCGGCGTCGGGGTCATGGCCGCCCTCCAGGACCCGCGAAAAGACGTGCTCACCATCCGGAACCTGTTCCCCGACAAGATCGCGCTTCGGTTGGACGAGTCGGAGCAGGTGGACATGGTGCTCGGCGATGGCGCCCGGGACCGGGGCGCGCTGGCCGACCACATCTCCCCGATCCCGCAGCAGGGCGCGGGCGTCGGCTACGTCCGCCTGGAAGCCTCCCCGGATCCGATCCGGGTGCGCGCGGCCTACGTCTCCGATGCCGACATCCGCGCCATGGCCGAGGCGGTGGCGGCATGAGGGTCTGCTTCTACGGCACCGACGAGGAGATCACCCGCATCTGCGAGCGGCCCGTCCTGGCCCTGCTCGGGCCGCGCCGCACGCAGCGCGTGGTGGCCTTCGAACTGTCCGACGTCGCCATCAGCACCGACCCGTACGGGGCCGTCTACCGGCTGGCGGCGGACCTGGCCGAGATCCACCGCGAGGAGGTGAACGAATGAACGCCCCGACGACCGACCGTTCCATCTCCCGGGCGCAGCGGCAGCGGATGCCGGTCGCGCTGGACGTGGCGGTGGAGATCGCCAAGCACAACGGCGTGTGCATCCGGCCGATCGTGCTGCGGCGGCTCGACGTGCGCACCGGCCACAGCGAGGACGTCAACGTCCCCTGCGGCGCCACCCGGGAGGCCAAGTGCCCGCCATGCGCGAAACGCAACCGCTACCTGCGCATGGCCCAATGCCGGGAAGGCTGGCACCTGGACGCCGAACCGGCCACCACCCCGGATGAGGCGGACGAGCAGCAGCGGTGGCTGATCGAGTTCCGCGCCGACGCGCAGGCCAAGCGGGACGCGGCCGAACGCGACGGCACACCCGAGGAGGTCGCCGACTGGGATGAGGCGATCGCCGAGATCGATGAGGAGATCCGCGCGGCCGGGATGCGCGGCAGCCTCTCCGGCCGCAACGCGGGCAAGCGCTCCCGGTCGACCCGGCGGCGGCAGGACGCCCCGGACCTGCCCAAGCGAGCCATGAACCCCACCACGCTCGGGCGGACCTTCACCGGAGCGAACGGGGCGGTCTACCGACCGTCGATGTTCATCACGCTCACCCTGCCGTCCTACGGCCGGATCCGGGCCGGTCAAGGCGTGCCGGTCGACCCGGCCAGCTACGACTACCGGCGGGCGGCTCGGGATGCGCTGCACTTCTCCAAGCTGGTCGACCGGTTCGTGCAGAACCTGCGCCGGGTGGCGGGCTATGACGTGCAGTACTTCGCGTCCGTGGAGCCTCAGAAGCGGCTCGCGCCACATCTGCACATGGCGGTGCGCGGCACCCTGCCCCGCGCGGAGATCAAGCAGATCGCCGCCGCGACCTATCACCAGGTGTGGTGGCCGGCCGTCGATGAGATCCGCTTCGAGGGTGATCACCTGCCAGTCTGGACTCCACGGGCCGACCTGCCCAACGAGGAGACCTATCCGGACGGCCAGGACGGCGACTACCTCGACCCGGTCACGGGAGAACTGCTGCCGACTTGGGATGAGGCGCTCGACCGGCTCGACGCCGACGCCGACGACGAGGCCGAACCCCTGCACGTGCTGCGCTTCGGCGACCAGGTCGACGTTCAGGGCGTGCTCGCCGGGACCCCGGACGCCGACCAGTGCATCCGCTACCTGTCGAAGTACCTGACCAAGTCCCTCGGTGAGAGCCTCGACACCGACGATGCCGCCCGGCGGGACCATGCGGCCCGGCTCGTCGAAGCGCTCCGGTACGAACCGTGCTCGCCGGCCTGCCCGAACTGGCTGCGGTACGGCGTGCAGCCCAAGGGCGCCAAGGCCGGAATGGCTCCGGGCCGGTGCCGGGGTAAGGCCCACAAGCCCGAACACCTCGGCTACGCCGGACGCCGGGTGCTCGTCTCCCGGAAGTGGTCGAACAAGACCCTGGCCGAGCACAAGCGCGACCGCCGTACCTGGGTTCTGGAAGCGCTCGGCCTGGCCGACGACCCCGCCAAGAGCGACCCGCACCGCTACCTCTGGAAGCCCGTCCCGGCCGGGGACGGCGACGTCCCCTCCCTGGCCCTGCGGCTGCTGCGCATGGTCGCCGAACGCCAGCGCTGGCGAGCAACCCTCCTCGCCCTGCGAGAGAAAGCAACCGGACAAGGCCCTTCAGCGATGAGAGAGGCGGCATGACGAGAACGGAGCCCACCTCTCCGCTTCCCGAGCTGGCCCGGGGCCGGCTGCTGACCGTCGAGGAGGCCGCCGAACGGCTGAACACCACGGTCCGCTTCCCGCGTCGCCTGATCGAGGAACGCCGGATCGCCTTCGTCCACATCGGGCGCAACGTCCGTATCCCCGAAGCGGCGCTTGAGGCGTTCATCGCGGCGGGATTTGTCGAACCGATCACCACCACGCGACGTAGGAGGGCTGCGTAATGGCCAAGACCGCACTTGCCGCGCCCGATGAAGAGCCTCGGCGGCCGCGCAAGAGGAAGCCTGCCAAGAGGCGCTTCGGTCGCGTTCGGCAACTGCCCTCGGGCCGGTGGCAGGCTCGATACTCCGGCCCTGACGGGGTGGACCGCCCGGCCCCGGAGACCTTCGCGACGAAGAAGGACGCCGAGGTCTGGCTGACCAGGAAAGAGACGGAGATCCTCGACGGTGAGTGGATCGACCCGGACGCCGGGAAGATCACACTCGGCGAGTACGGCCGCGCCTGGATCGAGGAGCGGCCGAACCTCCGTCCCCGGACGGTCGAGCTGTACGGCTACCTCCTCCGGGCCCACCTCGTCCCCACCTTCGGCGAGAAGGCGCTGAACGAGATCAAGGACCCGCAGGTCCGGCGGTGGCGGAAGAAGCTGCTCGACGCGAAGGTCAGTGAGGTGACCGTCGCCAAGGCGTACCGGCTACTGAAGGCGATTCTGTCCACAGCTGTGGATGACCAGCTCATCAAGCGGAACCCGTGCCGGATCAAGGGCGCCGGTCAGGAGAAGTCACCGGAACGCCCGGTGCTCACGATCGCCGAGGTCTACAAGCTCGCCGACACGGTCGAACCGCGTTACCGGGCGCTGGTGCTCCTGGCGACCTTCGGCAGTCTGCGGTGGGGCGAACTGGCCGGCCTCCAGCGCCGAGACCTCGATCTGGACGCCGGAACCGTGCGGGTGGAACGCCAGTTGATGCAGATCACCGGCAAGGGCCTCGTCTTCACCGAACCCAAGTCCGCGGCGGGCAGGCGAACGGTGGTGATCCCCGAACTGATCATCGAGGACCTGCGGGAGCACGTGAAGGACTTCACCCAGGACGGGGACAAGGGACTGATCTTCGCCGGTCCGGATGACGGGCCGCTCCGCAACACCAACTTCAACCGCCGTGTCTGGACTCAGGCGCTCCAGGACACGGGCCTTCCGAAGATCCACTTTCATGACCTCCGGCACACCGGCAACACCCTCGCCGCGAGCGCCGGGGCGTCGATCCGGGAGCTGATGGAGCGCATGGGCCACTCCAGCACGCGCGCCGCGATGATCTATCAGCACTCGACGGACGAGCGGCAACGGGAGGTCGCCCGCAAGCTCGACGGCCTCGCCCGTGGGGCGCTCGGGGAGCGATCGGGCACGCAACGGGCACGGGAGCCGGACGAGGCCGAATGAAGATCAAAGCCCAGGTGAGGCGACCATGCCTGACCTGGGCTTTTTCATGTCGTGAGGCTGGTGGAGCCTAGGAGATTCGAACTCCTGACATCCTGCTTGCAAAGCAGGCGCTCTGCCAACTGAGCTAAGGCCCCTCTGCGGGTGACATGACCCGAGGAAACACCGTGAACGGCGAATCCGTGTTCATCACACACCGCCAGGACAGCATATAACGCTCTCGTCGGCACGGACGCCGATCCACGATCCGCGCTGTGGCCCCGGGGGCGACACCGGCCCCGGGGCAGCAGGTCGTACGGGATCGAGCACCTGGCCGTCCCAGGCAGGACCGGCCGGTCGCGTTCGGCAGTTCCGATCGACGGCTTCGTCCGGCCCGGTGCGGGTGACGCTTCGAAGCCGCCGCTCCGCCGCGAGACAGCGGGGAACGCGAGGTCAGGCCTCGAGAGTAAGCCGAGGGAATGTTGGAATTCTGCTTCGGTCGAACTCTGCGAGGTGCGATACGTCCCGCTCACGGAGTGGCGCTGCGCGCACGCCGTACGGCCTTCGGTCGGCCGGCGCCAGCGCCGGGGACGTCAGCGGACGGAGGAGGCGGGAGTGCGGGTCACGATCAGGTCGTCGCCGAGGACGAGGCCGGGGAAGTCGGCGATGGAGTCCAGGACGTGGGTGGCGCCGCCCTTGACGAGCCGCTCCCGGCTGTGGCTCCCGGTCAGGACGCCGGCGATCACCGAAGCGCCCGCCCGGCGGCCACAGAGCATGTCGCTCTCCGAGTCGCCCGCGACCGCGACCTCGCGGACGTCCTCGACGCCGAGGCGCAGCAGCGCGGTGAGCACCATGTCGGGCCTCGGACGGCCCCGGCCGCCCGTGTCCTCCGGGCTCAGCGCCAGGTCGATCCGGTCGGACCAGCTCAGCGCGGCCAGCACGTGGTCGAGGGTCGACCGGCTGAATCCGGTGATGAGGCAGACCTTGACGCCGGAGCCCTGAAGCTTCTCCAGCGTCTCCACGGTGCCCGGGACGGGAAGGAGTCCCGAACGGTCGATCGCGCCCTGGTAGGAACGTTCGAAGGTCAGGTTGGCCGCCTGCGCCTGGGCCTCGTTGTCGGGGAAGATGCCCCGGAAAACGTCGATCTTGGGGCAGCCCCGGGACCGGTGCACATGCACCATGGCACGTGCGTACGCGCCGGTCCCGGGCACGATGCCCTGCGTGGCGATCGCCTCGGCGAACGCCCGTTCGACCATGGCGACATCACCGATCGTGGTGCCTGCCAGATCCAGACAGGCAAGCTTGATGGGTGCCATTCCCCCAACCTTGCTTCAGGACCGTGGGCACACCTTGATCGGCAGCCGCTTCGGTCAGTTATCGCTGCCGGTCGCCTCGGTCCACAGATCGAGCTCGGCGCGGTCAGCCTGCACCTTACGCCAGACCAGCAGCCCCCCAAGGGCGACGAGCGCCAGAACGAGCAGCTTCTTCACGGTGTGACCCCACTTCTCGACGGTCTCACCTGCCGGGGTGAGACAACGCCCGGTTCCAAACGGTTCCTTGCAGCCTAGCAAGGAACGGCAGCCCGGCCAGGAAGGCGCTTGATACCAGAGCGGCGAATCTGCGCGCACTGCGTGATTTTCATCACGATTCCACACCCTGGGCGTTCACGGGATCACGATCCGCCACGGGCTCCGCCGCGTGGCCGTCCTCGTTCTCCGGGCAGCCCACGCGAGCACCAGGTGATCCGGCCCCGGCTCGCACCGGTCGTGGCTTCGTACGGCCCCGCGGTGGCGTGCCTGACCGGGTCCGGTCCCGGCCCGCACCGGTCGTGGGCGGACGCGCCCGGCCGGGCGGTCAGGCCTCCTCGACCAGCCCGGCGTAGGTGGGGTGCCGGTCGATCCAGTTCTTCACGAACGAGCAGCGGGGCCGTACCCGCGCCCCCTCGGCGCGCGCCGCGTCCAGCGCCGCGCGGGCGAGCGCGCTGCCCACGCCCCGGCCCTCGAACGCGGGATCCACCTCGGTGTGGGTGTAGACGATCACGCCGTCCCGCCGGGTGAACTCCAGCTGTCCCGCGTGCTCGCCGTCCACCTTGGCCTCGAAGAGGTCCTTCTCGGGTACGAACGCGATGCTGACGGTCATCACAGTCTCCTCGGTCTCTCCTGCTGCCACGATCAGCCGGTTCCGTCCGGCTTTCATTCCCCGGCCGCACGGGCCCGGGCCACCCTCCCCCCTGCCACCGCGCTCCCGGATCATGTACGGCACGGCGGGTCGTCCCGCCTCCGCACCGCCTCCGCACCGCCTCCGCGCCACGTCCGGCTCCGGTCCGGGAGGACCGTCCTCCGATCATCCGGACGGTCGTACGGTGTCCCCATGGGCATGGTTGAGACAGTGGGACTCGTACTGCACCCGCGGCGCGACTCGAAGACGGCCATCGACACGATCATCGAGTGGGCCCGCTCCCGGAACGTCACGGTGCTCGGGTCGCCCGAGGAGGTGGGGCGCATCGACTGCAGCGCGATCGCGGTCGACGGCGCCACCCTGGTCGATCGCGCCGACCTGCTCGTCAGCCTGGGCGGCGACGGGACGATGCTGCGCACCATGCGGCTCATCGCCGGGCGGCCGACCCCCGTGCTCGGCGTGAACCTCGGACGGCTCGGCTTCCTCGCCGAGATCGACGTGGACGAGCTGTCGGCCGCGCTGTCGGCCATCGACGGCAACCAGTACGCCGTCGAGCCCCGCATGGCCGTGCGGACGACCCTGCCGGAAGGGGCGACGGTGACCGCGTTCAACGACATCGCCCTGGTGCGCACCCCCGGTCACGGGCTGTCCGAGGTCGCGGTCTCCGTGCAGGGGCACCCCTTCGTCCGCTACGCCTCCGACGCCGTCATCGTGGCGACCTCCACGGGGTCGACGGCCTACAGCTTCTCCGCCGGCGGTCCCATCGTCTCCCCGACCGTCGAGGGATTCCTCGTGGTTCCCGCCGCGGCCCACTCGACGTTCAACAGGGCCATCGTGCTCTCCGCCGACGAGGAGGTCGCCCTCGACGTCCTGCCCACGAGCGGGCGGCTGGCCGTGGAGGTGGACGGCGCGGTCGTCGGGCACCTGCCGCCGGGGCACCGGCTCACCGTCACCGCGATGCGCGCCGCCGCCCGCGTCGTCCGGCTGGGGACGACGACCTTCTACGAGCGCGCCCGCCGCAAGCTCCGCGTCAGCGGCAGCGCCGAGGTCGACTGGGAAGTGCCCTGATCCGGGCCGCCCCAGCTCTCCCTGGGTCCTCCCGAGAGGGCACGGACGCGACACCGCCGAATACGCCGAATGCCAAGAAAGATCTACGTCGGCCGATGTGGACATCTTTTATCGGCGTGATTAGCGTTTATTGTGCACAGGGGAAAAATAGCCTATGCGGCAGATGTCGATGACCCTTGTGAGATGACCGTCGGCCGTGCGGGATCCGCCGCCGACGCGTCGGGTGGCCTACGTGCCGCCTGCGAGAACGCAGTGGTACCGGCGACACGGAAAGGAGGGTCGGACACCATCGGGAGCACCCGCGGAACGGCTTCCGCCGTGCGGGTGTAACGGTTCCGGATGAACGGGAGGTGGTTTCCGGTCACGCCTACGCGATTCCCGCACCTCGCCCCTCTCGATGAGGCGGCCGTGCGGATGAGGAATCCGACACGACAGTCGGAACAACGGTGTTGAACTCTTGGGCCCCGGCGCTTCCATGCACCGGGGCCCTGTCGTGCGATCCGGTCGGATCCCGGCGGCCCGGATCCTCACAGCCCTGTGCCACGACCGCAGCCCGGATCCTCACCGACCGGCAGGACCGACGGGTCGGATCCTCACCGACCGGCAGGACCGACGAGCCGGATCCCGACGGGCCGGATCCCGGGGCCGAGACGGGCCAAGACGCCTTCCGGGCGTTTCCTTTCAGGGCGTTTCCCCTCTGGGCGGTCCGGCGGAGGGCAGTCGGAGGGTGAAGACCGTTCCTCCGCCCTCCCCCGGGGAGGCGGTGATGGTGCCGCCGTGCGCCTCGACGATCGCCCGGGTGATCGCCAGTCCCAGGCCGGTGCCCTTGATCCCGGACTCCACCGCGGTCGACGCCCGGAAGAACCGGCCGAACAACCGCGGGTACTGCTCGGCGGGGATCCCGATGCCGGTGTCCGCGACCGTGACCGTGACCGTGCCGCCCCGGCCGTCTTCACTCCCGCTTCCGTTTCCGCCTCCGTTTCCGCTGTCGCTCCCGCCTCCGTTTCCGCTGTTCCCGCCGTTCTCGTTCTCGCTTCCGTCGCCGTCCCCGCCGCTGCCGTCACCGATCCCGTCACCCGGGCGGGCGATGACGGTGACCTCGCCCCCGTCCGGCGTGTACTTGACCGCGTTGGAGAGCAGATTGTCCAGCACCTGGCGCAGCCTCACCGGGTCGGCCCGCACCCACAACCCTGCGGCCGCCTCCATCCGCACCGCCAGCCGCTTGGCGGTCGCCGCCGGCCGGTGGTCGTCGACCGCCTGGCGCACCAGTCCGTCCAGCGCCACCGGCCGCGGCTCGAGCGCGATCCGTCCGGCGTCCAGCCGCGCCAGATCCAGCAGGTCGTCGACCAGCCGCTGCAGGTGCGCGCTCTTGCGGTCGATCACGTCCGTGAAGGCGCGCTGCTCGGTGCTCAGCTCCGGATCGTCCAGTAGGAGGGAGGCGTAACCGCGGATGGCGCCGATCGGCGAGCGCAGCTCGTGGCTGACCAGTGCCACCAGCTCGTCCTTCATCCGGTCCAGCTCCCGCAGCCGGCGCACCTGCTCCTGCCGGCGGGCCAGCAGGAGCTCGCGTTGCTCGGCCAGGCGGCGGCGTTCGGTCACGTCGCTGGTGATGCCGTCGACCAGCAGCCGGTCGCCCTCACGGCGCGGCCGGGCCCGGATCCACACCCACCGGGTCACCCCGTCCAGCCCGACGATCCGGCACTCCAGCCGGGCGGGTCTGGCATCGGCGACGGCGGCGTGGAAGGCGGCGAAGGACTCCCGGTCGCCGGGGTGGACCAGTTCGGCCATGACCGCGGCGGCGTCGGTGCCGGGAGGCAGCCTGCCGCCGAACACGGCGCTGCTGTCGGAGTCCAGATAGACCGGGTGGACCGTGCCGTCGGCGGTCACCTCGACCGTCCACACGTAGTCGTCGATCTGGGCGACGATGCGGTCCAGGTGGCGGCGTTCGGCATCCAGGGCCAGGGCGAGCTCGTGGGAGCGGCGGTGTTCCAGGTAACGGCCCATGTGGGCGCAGACGCCGTCCAGCATGGCCGCCAGGTCGTCGTCGGCCTCCTGGACGGTGTCAGCGAAGAAGGTCAGCACCCCCAGCACGCGTCGGCCGCTGCTCACCGGCAGGCCCATCGCGGCACGCAGCCCGACGCGCAGCACGGCCGGTTTCCGGGTGAAGTCGAGCGGGTCGGCGGCCAGGTCGGGGATCCAGGCCCGGCGGGCGCTCACCCACACCGTTCCGGCCAGACCGCCCCCGCGCGGGAACACGGCGGGTTCGTCGCGGACCAGCGCGTCGAGGTCCCGTCCGGGCCGGACCCACAGGCCCAGCCGCCGGATGACGGTCTCGTCGGGGTCGACCTGCCAGTATTCGCCACAGGTCCAGCCGAGCGTGCCGGCGACCGCGGCGGTGACGCCGGCGGCGACCTGCCCGCTGGAGGCGGCCTCGGCCAGCACCCGGGCCACCGCCTCCTGCGCGGTGCGCAGCAACTCGGCCCGGTGCCGCTCGGTGATGTCGTGGATGGCGGCCACCGCGCCCAGGCAGCGCCCGTCGGCGGCCTGGATCGGCCGGGCGTTGACCAGATAACGGCGCAGATCCGTCCCGGTCCCGGTCACGCGGGCCGTCACCTCGCAGCCGTCGACCCGCTCCCCGCGCAGCGCCCGTGCCAGCGGCACCTCCTCCGGTCGCAGCGGGGTCCGCCCGTCGGAGTCGTACAGCTCGTAGAGGGCGCTCCAGTCGCCCTTCCTCAGCTCCTCCGGGGAGGGCGAACCGGCGCCCGACCGCGAAGCCGGTTCGATCTCCCGCAGCGTCTGGTTGACCAGCACCACCGTGCCGTCGCTGTCGCAGGCGACCACCCCGGCGTCCAGGCCGTCCATCAGCGCCGTCAGGAACCGCCGCTCCTGCTCCAGCCGCCGCCGGGTCGCCACCCGGTGGCCGATGTCGCGCACGAACGTGTGCAGGACCGGTTCGCCCTGCTCGGTGCGGACCCGCAGCGCCATCTCCACCGGCCGCTCCCGCCCGGTCCGGTCGACCGCGGTCAGCTCGATCCGGCGTCCGGACGGGTACGGCGGGCCGGCTCGCCGTACCCGGTCCAGTTCGTCACGGAGCCGCGGCCGGAACCGGCGCGGGACGATCAGCTCGTCCACCGGCCGTCCCACGGCCTCGCCCGCCGAGCGGCCGAACAGCCGCTCGGCGGCGGGGTTCCACGCCGTCACGGTCCCGGCGGCGTCGATGGACACGAACGCGTCGGGCGACCGTTCCAGGACCGTGCCCAGCCGGGCCGCCGCCAGCCGTGCCCGCCCCTCGTCCAACCGCGCCGCGAGCTGCTCCTCCGCCGAGCGCGCCACCTCTCCCGCCAGGTGCAGCCCGCGTGGGTCCCACCCCCGGGGCCGTACGTCCAGCACGCACAGCACGCCCAGCACCTCGCCGTCGGGTGCACGCAGCGGGAAGGCGGCGCAGGCACGCGGCTCCAGCCCGTCGACGGCCGGCATGCCGCCCAGCCGGGCGTCGGCCCGCACGTCGGTCACGGCCAGCGGTGCGTCCACGGCCAGGATCCACCGGAACGGCGGGTGCGGGGCGAGGTCCCGTCCCGTCCAGCGCCCGGCCGGCCCCGTCGCGCCGAGGCACACCAGCCGGTCGCCGTCGGCCAGCGCCACCAGGGCGGCGGGCGCCCTGAGCAACCGGGCCGCCAGCCGGGCGGGCGCGTCCAGCGCGGACGCGCCGGGCATGTCGGGCGCGTCGAACAGACCGGTGACCCGCAGCGCCTGCGACCACCGCGACTCCCGAACCGTATCCACCGTCCTGGTCACGCCATGCCCCCGGATTCACCCTTACCCGGTGGGTCCGGACCGTCACCATGCCGGACACCCCGTGGAAAGCGGCGTCCGTTCGCCGCGCGGTGCGGCCCGGGCGGCGGCACCGGCCGTCATCCGGGCGGCCCGGATCAGTGCGACGGGACCTTGTCGGTGTCGGTGTCGGTGTCAGTGTCGGTGACAGTGACGGGCTCCGGCTCCGGGGCGCGCAGCCCGCGCACGCCGGGGGAGAGCAGCGCCGCGGCGGCGGACAGCGTGACGATCGCGGCGCAGCCGAGCAGCGCGGGCTCCGGACCGATCAGGGCGGCGACCGGCCCGGCCACCAGCAGGCCGATCGGACCGAACATCAGCGATCCCAGGGCGTCGTAGGAGCTGACCCGGGACAGGGACTCGGCCGGGATCTCGCGCTGCATGGTGGTGCTCCACAGCACGCCGAAGACGTCGAAACAGACGCCCATAACGACCGCGCCGACGACGATCGTCCACAGCGGGGCGCCCGATCCGAGCAGGAGGTACGGCAGGCCCGTGGGCGCGGTCAGCAGCGTCGCCACCAGGATGGGACGGCGGGGCCGCAGCCGCATCGCGATGAAGACGCCACCGATCATGCCGACCGCCTCGCCCGCCAGGATCATCGACCAGGCGAACGCCCCGCCGAGGCGTTCGGTGGCCACCAGCGGGCCGAGCACGCCGTGCGCGGCCTGCACGGCCATGACCAGCACGGAGAACTGTGCGACGACCACCCAGAGCCACTGCCGGGAGACGAACTCGCGCCAGCCGTCGCGCAGGTCGGCGAGGACCGAGTGCCCCTCGCCCGCCGTGCGCTCCGCAGGGGTGAGGCGCAGCGCCGCGATCAGGACCGCCGCCGTGGCGAACATCGCGGCGCTGACCGCCAGCGCCCAGCCGCCGCCGATCAGGACCACCGTGGCGCCGCTCAGCACGAGGCCGGCGACGCGTGAGCTGTTGGCGCCCAGTCCGAGCAGGGCGTTGGCGGTCTGCAGCCGGTCGGCCGGGACGACGTCGGGGATGATGCCGGTCAGCGCCGGGAAGAGGACCGCCATGGCGATGCCGCTGCACGCCGACGCCGTCACCAGCGCGGGAAGCGGGGTCCAGCCGGTGAGCAGCATCGCGGCGAGGCAGGTGAACGCCGCCGCGTTGAGCGCCTCGCCGGCCATCATCACCCGGTGCCTGGGGAAGCGGTCCGCGATCACCCCGCCGACCAGCATGAACGCCACCATCGGCAGCGCCTCGGCGGTGAGGACCACCGACAGCGTCGTGGCCGTCGCACCGGGCAGCTCGAGGACGCCGAAGGCGAGTGCGACGGGGGCGAACGAACTGCCCAGGACGGAGATGGTCCGCGCCGCGAGCAGCAGGCTGAAACGCCGATCGCGAAGCATGTCGATGTCGCGACGGTAGGTGGTCACGGCCGGCTCCTCACAGAATCCACAAGAGGAACCATCCTGCCGTCTTCCTATCGCGATGTCGCATCAATAAATCCGCACCGCCGGGACCGCCGGGGCTGCGAGTCGCGGCCGTCCTTCCACCGGTCTGCGGGGACACCGGCCGCGGCCGCGGCGAGAAGGAAAGCCTCAATTCTGGACGTACGGCTCCATCTCCCGGGCGGAGCAGGAACGAGAGAGCGTGTTCACACCCCGTGTTCGCACATTCACCTGATGTGAACAACCGACTACTGGTAGATACATCTGGTGCGGGTGAGGTTATCGAAGGGGGAAGCCACGCTCGCGTCGGGGGAGGGCGCCTTTGGTCACCGGGGCACGATGACCAGGGGCGCCCACACCCCCTCGGAGGAGCCGCACCCCACCTTTCGAAGCAGTGGGACGTCTTCCTTCGCGCCCACCCCACAGGACGGCCGATGACTCCGCCCGGTTTACCGGGCTCCTGATTTCTTCCCCGGATTCACCGGACGGGCCGGTTCAACCGACGGACAGGTGCGCCGGATGGACCGGCCGGACTAGCCGGCCAGGGCGGGCGGGTCGAGCCGGTCACAGCCGAGGCCCGCCGCACGGACGGCCAGCAGGCGGCCGACCTCCTCCTCGGGCAGCGGCGGCGCGAAGTGGAAACCCTGAGCCAGGCGGTAACCCAGCTGGTACAGCCTCCTGGCCTGCGCCTCGGTCTCCACGCCCTCGGCCACGGCCCGCAGCCGCAGCGCATGGGCGATCTGCACCAGCGAGGTGGCGATCACCGAGTTCTCGACGGTGCCCGTCACCCCGTCGACGAACAGCTTGTCCACCTTGAGCACGTCGACGGGACAGGTGCGCAGCAGCCCCAGTGAGGAGTGCCCGGTGCCGAAATCGTCCAGGGCGAGCTTGACCCCGAGCGCGTGCAGGGCCCGCACCGTCTCCAGCGCCGGTCCGCCGTCGAAGACGGCCGTCTCGGTGATCTCCAGCAGGAGGTCCTCCGGCCGGAGCCCGGTCTCGCGCAGCACGTCCGTGACGGCCTGCACGAACGACGGCTCCCGGAGCTGCCGGGGCGAGACGTTCACGCCCATCCGCACAGGCCCGGCGGCGCCGTACCGCCGCCGCCACTCGGCCATCTGGCGGCATGCCTCCCGCAGCACCCAGGCACCGATCTGAACGATCATCCCGTTGCGCTCCGCGACCGGGATGAACTCCGCCGGGGAGACCAGCCCGCGCTCCGGGTGGCGCCAGCGCACCAGTGCCTCCACGCTGGAGAGTTCGCCCTCGGGCAGGACCACCACGGGCTGGTACAGCAGGAACAGCTCCCCGGAGACGAGGGCGTGCTGCAGTTCGGCACCCAGCCGGGCGTGCTCGACGGTCCGGGCGTCCAGCTCCGCCGTGTACCGGACGTAACGGCTCTTACCCTGCTCCTTGGCCGCGTACATGGCCACGTCGGCCCGGCGCAGCAGCTCGCTGGCGTCCGTGTCCGGCCCGCCGGCCACCAGGCCGATGCTGGCCTGCACCAGCAGGTCATGGTCGGCGGCCCTGGCCGGAGTGCCGAGCGCCACGACGACGCGTTCGGCGATGCGGTCGGCCTCCTCCGCGGAGACGTCCCGCAGCAGGACGGCGAACTCGTCACCACCCAGCCGCGCGACCGTGTCATCGGGCCCGACGCATTCCCGGAGCCGGTCGGCGACGACCGTCAGAAGCGCGTCGCCCACCGCGTGCCCGAGCCGGTCGTTGATCGTCTTGAAGTCGTCGAGGTCGACCAGGGCGAGCACGACCTCGCGGGCGCCGGGACCGGGACCCGCACCGGTTCCGGCGTCGTCCCCCGTCCCGCTCCCGGTGTCGGTCGCGGTACGGGTTCCGGTGTCGGTCGCGGTTCCGGTGTCGGTCGCAGTGCGGGCGAGTGCGAGGGCGCTCGTCGTCCGCTCGGTGAACAGGGCCCGGTTGGCGAGGCCGGTCAGCGCGTCATGGGTGGCCTGGTGCGCCAGCTGGTCCTGGACGCGCCTGGTCTCGGTGATGTCGCGGGCGTTGCTCACGATGCCGCGGATCGCGGGGTCGTCCATCCGGTTCGCGCCGACGAGCTCCAGCCACCGCCAGTCCCCGTCCGCGTGCCGCATGCGGACCTGGCAGGTGGCGGTGGCGCCGGGGTCCCGCATGAGCCGCCTGCCCATCCTCCCGAGGAGCCGCACGTCGTCCGGGTGGGTGCAGTGGGCCACGGGCCGGCCGAGCCAGCGGTCGGCCGGTACGCCGAGGATGCGCTCGACACTCGAACTGACGTAGGAGAGCGTCCCGTCCGCGGCGGTGACGGCGATGATGTCGGAGGAGTTCTGCACGAGCGAGCGCGCCCGTCGCTCGTGCCGGCGCAGTTCCAGCATGCTGGCGTCGAGCCGGGCCAGCAGGTCGGCGTTGTCGTAGAAGGCCAGGATCTGGCGCCCCACCACCAGGCAGGTGATGACGGTCGCGCCCGCCGCGATCACCTGGGTCTCCAGGCCCGCCGTACGTGTCGAGACCAGCAGGAGGCCGCCGGTCGCCGCGATCGCGGCGTACGGCAGCAGGCTGAAGGGCCTGCCCCGTCCCGGAGCCCGGGTGGTCTCCCTCCTCTCTTCCCGCTGCCGTTCGGCCGCGATCGCGAGGAGGAGGAAGGTGATCGGGACCGCGACGTGGGCGACGTTGAGGTCCGGCCTGGACTGGATCAGCGGCATGAGCGCCCCGCCCGTCGCCCCGACCAGGGCCGCCGCCCCCAGGGCGGACAGCGACTCCCGGTTCAGCGGCCCGGCACCGGCCAGCGCCAGCTTGACGGCGGTGAGCATCGCGACGAACCCCAGCATGATGGTGACCAGCCCCGGCAGGGACGAGCCCGTGGTCGCGGCCAGCTCCGGCGAGCCGTGCACCGCGAAGGCCCAGGCGAACAGGCCGGCGGCCAGCATGACGATGCCCGTGTCGAGCCACAGGGTGAGCCGCTCCCTGCGCGAGCGGCGCGCGACGGGCAGCCGCAGCAGCGCCCAGAGGGCGGACAGCACACCGCCGAGGTACAGCGCCGTGGTCAGCGGCCCGGGCTGCTGCGTCGGCGCGCCGGGCCCGGCGACCGCGTCGTACGCGTTGCAGGCCACGCCGAGCCCGATGATGAACGCCGCCGTGCCCAGCCACCGCCAGAACAGCCGCGCCGCGGCGTCCAGGGAGGCGAGACCCGCCGTGCGCATGCACGCGTGCGCGCTGAGGAACGTGCTGAGCACCACCGGCACCCAGGCCACGACGGACATGCCCATGGGATGCGCGAAGTCGAGGACGAACCATCCCGCGCTGAACACGGCGAGGACCCCGAGGCCGACCGTCGGGGACGGGGACGGCACCCGGTCCGGAGCACCGCCCTGCAGCGGCAGCGGACGGGCCGGGAAGCGGGTCAGGAGACGGGTCAGAGCCGCACCGGAGGGCACGGTGCGCTCGCGCCGACCTGTTCGCATGCCCTGGCCCCCTTGCGACGCTTCCGGTTTCCCTTACGGAGGCCCATCGGCGGAACGGGACCGGTCCTGAGGGTTTCCCCACCGCCGCAGGCGCGACACCGTGTCACGGTGTCCGCCCCGTCACCGTCCCGGCGGAAGGCGTTTCCGCTGCGGAAACCGATGATCGGATGAAACTTTCAACTTTTCCAAGTCAGATGTCGCGACTGACCCTTGTCAGGTAATATCTCCATCGAATGGGAGCGCTCCCACCAACCGGAAACCCCCCCGACCGGAAGACGGAGACCGCACGATGCACCGTGACGACCACGCCGGAAGACCACGCCGGACGCTTCGCTCCATGGCCCTGCTGTCCGCGGCGGCGCTCTTCCTGATCCCCCTGGCCGAGAGCGCCTCCGCCCACGGGTCGATCGTCGACCCGGCGTCCCGCAACTACGGCTGCTGGCAGCGCTGGGGCAACGACCACCTGAACCCCTCCATGCAGCAGCAGGACCCCATGTGCTGGCAGGCGTGGCAGGCCAACCCCAACGCCATGTGGAACTGGAACGGCCTGTACCGCAACGGCGTCGGCGGCAACCACCAGGCGGCGATCCCGGACGGGCAGCTGTGCAGCGGCGGCCGGACCGAGGGCGGCCGCTACAACGCACTCGACGCCGTGGGCGCCTGGAAGACGACCGACATCCGCAACAACTTCACCGTCAAGCTCTACGACCAGGCCAGCCACGGCGCGGACTACTTCCGGGTCTACGTCACCCGCCAGGGCTACGACGCCACCACCCAGCCGCTGCGCTGGAGCAACCTGGAGCTGGTCCACCAGACCGGCCGGTACGCCCCCAGCCAGAACATCTCGTTCAACGTCAGCGCCCCCGGGCGCACCGGCCGCCACGTCGTCTTCACGATCTGGCAGGCCTCGCACATGGACCAGGCGTACTACCTGTGCAGCGACGTGAACTTCAGCTGACCCGCCGAGTCCACCGGCCCCGCCCGGCGCTGCCGCGCCCGGCGGGGTCCGCTGTGCCGTCCCCGATCGCGCGGGCGCCCATGACGGGATTCAGAAGTCCCCGGTCAGGGTGTAACCGCGCGTGACCGCGGTGAGGTCACCGTCCTCCCTGGTGGCGGCGACCAGCCCAGGAGGTCTGGGGACGAAGCCCGGCACGGCGGTCAGCCCGTCGGTCTCGGCGATCACGGTGAGGCGGATCCGGTCCTGCTCCGGTATGCGCAGGGTGATCCGGACTCCCCGGGCGGGGATGCCGCGGAAGCGGATCTCCGCGGGCCAGGTACCGGCTCGTGTGCCGGTGACGGGCACGCTCACCGACCCGAACCGGCCGGCCGACGCGGTGGCGCGGGTGATCGGCCGGTCGAGCCGCAGCGTCACCGAGCGCGCCCCCTTCCCGGCGGTCACGTGCAGTTCCAGCGTGTCCCCGCTGCGGGCCAGGACGTCGGCTCGCGGGCCCTCGGCGGCGATCGCCGGTGCGGGTCCGGTCCGGAGCGTGCCGCGTGCGTACCCGGGGGGCAGCGCGGAGGCGTCGTGGCCGGACACGTACCGCTCGGTCCACCGCGCCGGGTCCGCGTCGGCGCTGACCCAGTGGGCGGTACGGGTGGCGGCGTCCATGACGTACGCCAGATGCGTGCGCCGCGGCCGGTCGGCGTCGAAGTCGTCCGCCACGAGCCCGATGGCGACCAGCACCGACGCGAGGAGCAGGGCCGTCAGGGGCACCGCGAGAACGACGGCCCGCTTCGGCCGGGTGGCGGGATCGGGCAGGAACAGCTCCGCGATCGGCACCGCGATCAGCCCGGACAAGGCCAGCACCGACGCGCTCGCCCCGCCGAGTGCCAGACCCATCCCGTCGAAGACGTCCCCGGCCAGGGACGGCAGCAGCATCGCGGCCGTGACCGGACCCAGCATCGCGGCCGTGACCGGACCGAACATCGCCACGACCGTCCGCGCCCGGGCAGGCGTGCGGAGCAGGACCGCGGCCAGCCAGCCGAGCGCGCCCGTCAGCGCCGGCAGGGCGAACAGGAAGGACGCCCCGGGAGCGGCCTGGGCGCACAGCACGCCCAGCCCGGCGAACCAGGCCAGCGCGCCGACCGCCAGCGCCGCCGGGCCCAGCCTGCGGCGCAGCGCCAGGTACCAGCCGAGGACCGCCAGCGCGCACAGGACCGCGATCGCCGCCTGGTACGGCCGCGGCCGGTGCAGCAGGCCGCCCATCAGGTCGTAGGCGGGCCGCCAGGACACCAGCAGTTCCCACAGCCCCTGCGCCAGGGCGGCCGACACCGCCGGCGGCACCACGGCCGAGGCCGTCGCCGCGATCAGCCGGGGCAGGCTCAGCAGCCGCCTGACGCGGGCCGCCAGCGCCAGACCGGCCACCGCGACGACGGCCAGCACCGCCAGCGGCCAGACGAGCCGATCCGAATAAGTGATCATGGTGCCGAGTGCACGGAAGTAGGTGGCGTCGTGATCGGAGGCCAGCGTCCGCAGGTCCGTGCCGCCGAGGGCGCGCGCCAGCGCCAGCATGTTGCCGCCATGGTGTTGCAGGCTGCCCGGGTCGAGGTTCGCGATGGAGTCACCCGCGGTGTGGTACAGCGAGGAACCCTGGATGTAGGCGAAGTTCATGCCGGTGAAGCCGGCCTTGGTCAGCGGGGTGAAGTCCGTGTTGTTGGGCAGCAGCCGATACAGCTCCACCATGGCGGAGTGGCCGCGCGGCGCGGGGACGGCGCCTGCGAACGTCTCGACCAGACGGGCGTTGTCCGCGGAGGTCTCGAACATCAGCGAGGGGCCGCTGACCCCGCGCGCCTCCCAGTTCAGCAGCACGCCGCCGGTCCTGCCCAGGGGGTGCTCCCGGACGAAGGCCTCGGCGCCGAGCACACCGTCCTCCTCACCGTCCGACATGAGCAGCACGATGTCGTTACGCAGGCCGGGGCCGCCGCGGAGCGCCCGGACGGTCTCGAGCATCGCGGCCACCGCGGCGCCGTCGTCGGAGGCGCCCGGCCCCATGGCTGCGGAGTCGTAGTGCGCGGCGATGAGCACGGTGCCGGTCGAGGCCGTTCCCCGCAGCCGGCCCACGATGTTGTCGACCTGGCCGAACGTCGCCAGCCCCGCCGCGGAGCGGGAACCGACCGAGCGTTGGATCTCGACCTCCAGCCCTGCCGCGCGCAGCCGTCCGGCCAGGTAGTCCCGGGCCCGGTCGCCGGCCCGGCTGCCGACGGGCCGTGGTTCGGCGGCGAACTCCTTCAGGTGGACCAGCGCGCGCCCGGCGCTGAACCGGTCGTCCGGGGCGGTGGCCGGAAGGGGTTGCATGGTGCTGTCCGCCATGGCCGTCAGAATGATCACCACGGCCAGGACGAGCAGGGCCGCCGACCCGGCCCGCACCCGCCGTGGCACATCGAACAACTTTCCGATCATGGTCGGGAACGGTAGGCCGGGCCGCCCGCCCGGCGGAATGAGGCGCCCGTCCGCCTGAACCTGCGGTTTTCCGTACCCCAGGTACGGCCATGCGCCTCATTCCCGCCGCCTCCCGGTCCTTCGTAGCCTCGGGAGCACGGCATGCCGGCCGGCAGAGACCGTACTGCGCGGGCTCGTGGCCGACACGGTGTTCCGCCGGTGAGAGCCCGCCCCGCCTCCGCCTCGCCCTGCGCCCACGTGCACGGACTGCTCCCGCCGCTCGGCCGGACTCACGTCGCCCCGGCCGGGTGCGGGTGTCCTTTGTGATCTATGTAAGGGTTATAGTTTTATTTATTCGATTACCGAGACGAGGTGCGGAGTGCGGATCTCCATCACCGACTACACGGCCGGGGCGGCTCTGGCCGGCGATCTGGCCAACACCTCTCCCACCGTGCAGGCCGCGGCGGGCGAGGCTCTGCCGACCCCGGACGCGCTGATGGGGTTCCTCGCAGGACACGGGCTGCGGCTCGACGCCGTGGCGGGCGGGCGGCCGCCGACCGACGACGACCTCCGCGAGGTCCACCTGCTGCGCCGGGAGGCACGCGGCGTCGTGGAGACCGAGACGGAGGACCAGGCCGTCGCGGGCGGCGCCGTGCTGGCCGGGCGGGCAGGGCTCAGGCCGGTGCTGGAGCGCGATCCCGGCGGGCGGTGGCAGTGGTACGTCCCGACCAGGCCGGGCGCACCGCTGGCCGAGGAACTGGCCACGCTCATCGGCATCGGGTTGCTCGGCGCCGTTCGGGCGCTCGGGCACGGCCGGTTCCGTGCCTGTGCCGCCCCGGGCTGCCGCGGGGTGTTCGTCGACGTCAGCCGCGGGGGCCGTCGCGTCTACTGCAGGCCCGACGTGTGCGGCAACCGGATCAATGTCGCGAATCACCGCGAACGGCGGCGGCTTGACAGCCCCGCTCGCTGAAGAAGCCCGAAGACGGTTTGACGGCCCCGCTCACCGAAGAAGCCCGAAGTAGACGGCTCCGCTTCCCCAAGGAGACCAGGAGGACTCCCATGAACGACTCCGTGGACGGCACGACGGCCCGTCCGGCGGGCGGACCGCCGCTCGCAGGCGCTTTCCGGCTCCCCGACGGCACCTGGATCCGCGGCCGCGGCCTCCGCCGTCCGCCACCGGAGGGGCCCGTACCCGATTTCGGTCTCTACCTGGGTTCCGACGGGCTCCGCCGCCGCCACGAGAGCGGGCTTCGGTGGCCGCACGAGTGGATCCGGTGGCCCGACTTCCTGCTGCCCCGCGACCGCGACGCGGCCGTGCGGCAGATCCGTGCGCTGTACGAGCGAGCGCGGGCGGGCACCGCGGTGGAGGTCGCCTGCGACGGTGGCGTCGGCCGTACCGGCACGGTCGTCGCCTGCCTGGCCGTCCTGGCCGGTCTCGACCCGGCCGACGCCGTCGCCTGGACACGCGAGCACCACCATCAGCGGGCCGTCGAAACCCCGTGGCAGCGTCGCTGGGTGCTGCGCTTCCCGCCGTCCCTCAACCCGGATTCACGCGGCTGAGGGACGGGATGCGCACGGCAGCTCCGCTTCGATCACGGTCGGCCCCCCGGGCGGGCTGGTCACGGTGAACCGGCCGTCGAGCGCGGCCACCCGCTGCGCCAGCCCGGTCAGCCCGCCGCCGGCGGCGTCGGCTCCGCCCGTGCCGTCGTCTTCCACCCGCACGACCACCGCGGCGCCTTCCTGACGCACCTCGATGGCGACCAGGGTGGCCCCCGAGTGTTTCACGGCGTTCGTCACCGCCTCGCCGGCCACGAAGTAGGCGGCGGCCTCCACCGCCGCCGGAGGCCGCTCCGGCAACTCGCACGTCACCTTGACCGCGACCGAGGCCCGCTCGGCCACCCCGGCCAGCGCCTCGGCCAGCCCGTGCGCGTCCAGCCCCGACGGGTAGACCCGCCAGGCCACCTCGCGCAGCTCCACCAGCGCCTGCTGGGCCTGCTCGTGCAGCTGTCCCAGCAGTTCGGGCCGGCCCCGGCGGGCGCGTCCGGCGAGCATGGACAGCGCCACCAGCCGCTGCTGCACCCCGTCGTGGAGGTCGCGCTCGATCCGCCGCCGTTCGGCGTCGACCGCCGCGACCACCCCGGCGCGGCTCACGGTCAGCTCGTCGATCCGCCGCCGCAGCGCCTCCGTCGGGTCGGGAGCGAGCAGCCGTACGGCCAGCCGCCGCTCCAGCGCCTCCACCCCCACCAGACCGCACACGTCCAGGAACAGCAGAACGAAGCCCGACAGGCCTATGTAGGCCACCAGCGGCGGGGTGGGCAGCATGCCGTCGAACGCCTCCCCGCGCCCCCACGACGACGCCAGCGTGACCGCCAGGCCGACACCGATCACGAGCAGCAGCACCACGATGCCGCCCAGCAGGCCCACCGGCGTCCGGGCGGCCAGGTAACGCAGCTCGCCCTCCGCGTCCCTGCCGGGAAGCTCCAGGCGCAGCCGCCGCAGCTCCAGCCCGGTCAGCCGGGCGGCCGCCGAGCGCACGGCGGGACGGTCCGCGAACGGCGTCGCCACCAGCACGAACAGCAACCCCGCAAGTGCGGTCACCGCACCGGCCGCCACCGCACCGACGAGCCTCAGCCCTCTGGCCGCCGCCCCGACGAGCCTCGCCCCTCCGGCCGCCGACCGCATGCCGGCTCGCGGCGCACCGGGTGTTCCCATCACGTCGATCAGCCGTTCCGTCATGCGTCTCACACTAGGAACGACCGGGGTACGGCCGCCATGGGGCACATGGTCGTCCAGGGGTGCGGGAAACCACAGCCGCCGTGGCCCGCCTGGCCGACCCCCCCGCCCCGGACCTGTCGGCCGGCACCGCCCGGCCGGCCGACGCGGGCGTCCCGGGTCCGATGACCGGAATCAGGCCGATGCTCAGCAGGCCTTCGGCCGGGACTCGCGGCCGGATACGACCGGTCCCCGGCCCGCGCGGGGCCGCGGAGAAAACAACTTGGCATTCCGTATGCGAAAACCTAATCTTCGAACACAGGAGCCGGACGAACAAGAGAGGGGACGGACTCCGGAGCCGGAGCGCATACCGCACCGATTCATCCGCGCGGATCCGCTCCGCGACCGGAACCGATTACCGGGGAAACACGCCTGACAACTCCACAGTGGAATGCATTTCCTTTGGACCGCCTTTTCCGCCGTTTCCGCCGCCTGCGCGGCGGGCGTCCGCGGTGCCGGCCGCGAGGGCGCGGCGGGGCCCGCGGGCCGCGCTCCCCTCGGAGCGTCCGCGGCGGGCGGTTCCCGGGCCGATGGTGAAGCGGGATCACACCTGCCTTGCAAGCAGGAGTCCAGGGTTCGATTCCCTGCCGGTCCACGAGTGCCCTGAAAGGAGAGGGCACCGGGCCGGGACTCGGCGGCGGGATTGGCGACCCCCGCCCGGTCCACGGTCCACCCGCGTCCGCCCGGGCCACGCCACCCGGACCGGACGCGCGGCTCGCCGCCCTGGCCCAAACGGCAGAGGCGCCGCGCTCAGGTCGCGGAGGATCCGGGTTCGAATCCCGGGGGCGGCACGACGGCCCGGCGGGGCACGGCCCCCGGCCCTGTGGTCAGGGCCGGGGGCCGCCGCGTGTCAGTAGTAGAGGTAGAGGTCGAAACGCGAACCGGAGAGCGTGCACCGGAAGTCCAGGGCGGCACCGTTGACGAGCGCCTGGAAACCGGTCCGGACGCATTCGCTGCGCAATTTGTAGTGGCCCATGAGGTGCCAGCCCTCGGTGGCCTGGGCGGACGCTGCCGCGGCCGGGACCGCGACGGTGCCGAATGCCAGCCCACCGGCCATCAGCGCCACTGCGGCCAGACGACGAGCTCTCATTTCTCCCTGCCTTTCGTGAAGAAGCGGAATCTGCATGAACGGCGATTCGAGTGGGAATCACCCGTCGGACATCCGGTGTCCTGGAAAAGAGAGTGAACCGGCGCACTTGGATACCGCTTGCGGATCGGTGGGACGCCTGCGGGCAGATATCCGCGGCCCCGGTGAATTCGCGTCCACGAGGTCCACGAGGTCCACGAGGTCCACAAGGTCCACCGGGTCCGCGACCGGCACGGGATCCGTGTCACGGGCCTCCGATGAGGGAGCGTTCCCTGACGTTCCCGGCATCGGGGCGGGCCATCACGTTGCCGCCGGAGAGGACGGCCACCACGGGCCCGTCGGGCAGCACGGCCCGGTGGGCGAAGTAGGCCGCGGCGGCCACCGCGCCGCTGGGTTCGGCGCGTTCCCCAAGCTCCCGCCAGAGGACGTCGGCGGCGGCCTCGATGCCGTCCTCGCTCACGGTCACCATGTCGTCCACGTACCGGTTGATGTGCTCCCAGGCCAGCGCCCCCAGGACCGGAGCGCGCAGGCCGTCGGCCCGGGTGCGGTAGGTCTGCTGCACCGGCCACGCGGTGCGCCGGCCCGCGCGGAAGCTGGCCGCGCCGTCGGCGGCCAGCTCGGGCTCGACACCGATCACCCTGACCGCCGGGTCCACGGCCTTGGCCGCGACCGCGATCCCGGCCAGCAGCCCGCCGTTGCAGACCGGCACCAGGATCGCGCCGACGCCGGACAGGTCCAGGCCGATCTCGGTCCCGGCGCTGCCGTGTCCGGCGATGACGTCGAAATCGTCGGAGCGGACCACCGTCGCCTCGAGCCGGTCGGCCAGCGCCAGGCAGGTCACCTCCCGCAACGCCGGCGGCACGATCACCACCTCGGCGCCGAGCCTGCGGGCGGCCGCCACCTTCAGCTCAGGCGCGGTGTCCGGCAGGACCACGGTCGCCCGCAGGCCGTACCTGCCGGCGGCGTACGCGACGGCCTGGGCGTGGTTCCCGGAGGACTGGGCGATGACGTGCCCGATCCCCCGCTCCGCCAGCCGGCCCACGGCGTTCACCGCGCCCCGCACCTTGAACGAGCGGGTGGGCTGCCGGTTCTCGGGTTTGATCCAGAGCCGTCCGCCCGGCAGGCGCAGCAGCGGCGTGCGCCGTACGAACGGCGCGATCCGGACCGCGGCGGCGGCCACGTCGGCCGCCGCCACCAGGTTCGTCCCTCCGTCCATCAGGCTCATCTGCCCAGCACCTCGGCCTGGATGGCGTCCAGGTCGGCCGCGGCCTCGGGCGGCGGCGCGGCGTCGGGGACGAGGTCCTCCAGGTGGTGCAGTTTGCGGTAACGCAGTCCGAGCAGCCCCCAGACCACCAGGAACACGCCGCTGACCAGGAGCACCGCCGCCGCGCCCCGGCCCGGCCCGGAGGTGTGCCGCTGGGCCCAGTCGGCCAGCGGGCCCGCGGCCAGGAAGCCCAGCGGCTGCATGGCCGTGGCCAGCATGACGTTGACGGCCAGCACCCGGCCCTGCAGTTCCGGCCCCACCTTCACCTGGATGATGGACAGCCAGTGCGCGTTGCCGATGCTCATGCAGGCCAGCCGGAGGAACAGGCCGGCCGCGATCAGCCACACCGCCGGCCACGCGCCCATCAGCACCACCCCGACGCCGGACCCGACCACGAAACCGACCATGCCGGTGGCGCGGCGCCGGGTCCCACCCCAGATCAGCACCACCCCGGTGCCCACGGCCGCACCGAGGCCGCCGACCGCGGTCACCGTGCCCAGGGCCGCCGGGGAGCCGATGGCCAGCACGACCGGAGTGATCAGCACCCACATCAGCGCGGTGCAGAAGTTGACCACGGCGAAGTAGAACGCCATCACCAGCAGCGGCCGGCGCCGGTTCAGGAACCTCCAGCCGCCGGTCAGCGCCGCGCCGAACGTCTCCTCCTGCCGGTGGAACAGCCGGTCGGGGAAGCGGACCGCCAGCAGCGTCACCACGCCCACCCCGAACGAGACCACGTCGATGGCCACCACGGCCGACAGCCCGAACACGCCGATCAGTGCGCCGCCGGCGAGCGGGGCCACCACGTTGCCGACGCCGAAGCCCAGGTTGGCCAGGGCGTTGGCCTGCGGCAGGTACGGCTTGGGCACCAGCTGCGCGACCGCGGCCAGGTAGGCGGGTTGCTGGAACGCGGTGACCATCGAGGTGACGCCGACGATGGCGCACACGCTCCACAACTCCAGCCGGCCGGTGACCAGCAGCAGCACCAGCGCCGCCGTGACCAGGCCGGAGACCGCGTCGCAGGCCAGCATCACCCGCCGCCGGTCCACCCGGTCGGCCAGCGCGCCGCCCAGCGGGGTGAGGATCACCGCCGGGATCTGGGAGAGCATCACGACCAGGGCCAGGTCCAGGATCCGGCCGCTGAGCTGGTAGGCCCAGACGCCGAGCGCGAACGAGCTCAGCGCCGTGCCCACCGCCGAGACGAACTGCCCGCCCGCGACGGTGTAGAAGGGGCGCAGGCCGGTCCGCTCCGGTGGGCGCACCGGGTCGGGCAGTTTCCCGGACGCCCAGCGCCGCAGGTGCTCGACCACCAGCGCGGCCAGCGGTTCGGCCTGGTGCCGCAGGAAGTAGTGGCCGGCGCGGGGCAGCACGGCCGGCTCCACCCTGGGCGCGAAGACCGCCCACTCGGCGTACCGCTCCTCGTGCAACTCGGTGGCCCGGTCCCGTTCCCCCACCACGCACAGGATCGGGGCGCGCAGCGGCGCTCCCCCCGCCTCCAGCTCGCGGCCGAACCACTCCCGCGCCTCGGTCGCGTCGTGGCGCATCGCCCGCACCGCGGCCCGCACCGCGGCCTCGTCCATGTCGTCCTGCAGCCCGCCCGTGGCCCGCAGCGCATCCCGGAACATCCGGTCGGAGACCCAGCGGTCCCCGCGGAAGAACCGCCGGGTCAGGCCGGGCAGCTGCTGGGCGGCGGGGAAGCTGCCGCCCGTGATCACGCCCAGCACGGGGACCCCGTCCGCCTCCAGCCGGCGGGCCAGGGCCACCGCGAGCGCGGAGCCCACGCAGTGGCCGTAGACCGCGATCGGACCGGACGCCGTCCCGGTCGCCTCTGCGGCCAGGATCTCCACCAGCTCCTCCAGCGGCAGCGGCGCCTCGTCCGGCCGCGCCGGGTCGTGACCGGGCAGTTCCGCCGCGAGCACCTCCACCTGTTCACCCAGCGCCCAGGCCAGCGGCTGGTACACCGCCGCCGACCCGCCGCCGTACGGCACGCACACCAGCGTGAACTCGCTGGTGCGGCCGCCGCTCAGGCGGTGCAGGAGCCCGCCGCCGTCCTTGTCGCCGAGGAAGGCGGCCAGCTCGGCGACCGTGGGACGGGTGAACAGGTCGATCACCCGCAGGCCGCCGCCGATCTCCTTGACCGCGCGCACCGCGGCGAAGGAGTCCCCGCCCAGCGCGAAGAAGTCGTCGTTCGCCCCGACCTCGGGCACGCCGAGGACCTGCGCCCACACCCGGGCGACCAGCTCCTCCGCGGCCGTGGACGGCGGCACGAACTCGGCGGTCTCCGGCTGCGGCTCGGGCAGGGCGGCCCGGTCGATCTTCCCGTTCGGGTTGAGCGGGAGCCGGTCGAGCACGACGAACTGGGTGGGGACCATGTAGTCGGGCAGCCGATCCCGCAACGCGGACCGGACCGCCGCCGTGTCCACGGCCTTCCCGGTGCTCTCAGTTTTCCCGGTGTTCCCGGTGTTCCCGGTGTTCCCGGTGCTTTCGGTGTTTTCGGCGTCTCCGCGGGCGCCTCCGGCGCTCCCCGCCGACGGGGTCACCCAGGCGGCGAGCTGCCGGGCCTTGCCCTCGCCCACCGGCAGCACGACGGCCTCGGCGATCTGGGGCAGGGCCCGCAGGGCGGTGACGACCTCGCCCAGCTCCACCCGGTAACCGCGCACCTTGACCTGGTCGTCCACCCGGCCGCGGAACTCCACCCGCCCGTCGGCCGTGACCCGCAGCAGGTCGCCGCTGCGGTAGCAGCGCCCCCGCCCGGTCAGCGGGTCGGGCACGAACCGCTCCGCGGTCAGCTCGGGCAGGCCGATGTAGCCGCGGGTGACCCCCGGACCGCCGACCACCAGCTCACCCGGCACGCCGACCGGCACCGGCCGCAGCTCCGCGTCCACCAGGTGCCCGTACACCCCCGGCAGGGGCCGGCCCAGCGGGACGATCCCGGTCCGGTGCTCGGCCTCGACCTCCTCGGTCTCGCAGACCAGGCAGATCATCGTGGACTCGGTGTGCCCGTAGTGGCTCTGGATCCGCAGCCCCGGCCGTGCGGCCCGGGCCCTCTCCACCAGGTCCCACGGGCAGGCCTCACCGGCCAGGATCAGCAGTTTCTCCGGCAGCACCGCGGCCAGGTCGCCGCCGGAGGCCAGCAGCTCCAGGTGGCTGGGCACGCACTTGACCACGTCGACGCGGTGCGCGCTCAGGTAGCCGGCGAACGCCTCGGGGTCCATGGCGGTCTCCCTCGGCACCAGGTGCACCGTCCCGCCCGTGGTCAGGGCGCCGAACACGCAGGTGAGCCCGAAGTCGGCGGCGGGAGTGGACACCACCGCGTACGACCCGCCGGGCACGCCGATCCGCGGCAGCATGCCGTTCAGGTAGCCCGTCACGCTGCGGTGCTCGACGGCCACGGCCTTGGGCGTGCCGGTGGACCCGGAAGTGAAGATCACATGGTGCAGGTGCTCGGGCCGCACGCCGGTCTCCGGCCGGGTCCGCGGCAGGGACGGCAGGCGGTCCAGCGCCAGCACCCGGCGGTCCGGCCCGATCAGGCCGGCGAACTCGGCCGTGGTGATCACGGCCCGCACCCCGGCGGCGTCGAGCATGGCGGCGATCCTCGCGGCCGGATAGGCCGGGTCCATGGGCAGGTAGCCGCCGCCCGACTTCTGGATCCCGAACAGGGCGCAGGCCAGGCCGGCCCCGGGCTCCAGCAGCACGCCGACCGGCTCGTCGGCGCCTGTCCCGCCCTCCAGCAGCCAGTGGGCGATCCGGTTGGCCTCCGACTCCAGCTCCGCGTAGGTCAGGCTGCGGTCCGCGCCCACCACGGCCGGCGCGTCGGGGGAGGCGTCCACCCAGCGCTCGATCAGCCGGTGCACCGGGACGTCCGCCGCGACCGGCGACGGATCCCCGGCCGGAACCCGGCCGGTCCCCGCCTCCGCCGTGAGGCCCCCGGCCGGAACCCGGCCGGCCGCCGCCTCAACCGACGGGTCCCCGGCCGGAACCGGACCGGTCCACGCCTCCGGCGCCGGGCCGCCGGCCAGGATCGGGCCGGTCACCGGCTCCAGCGGCTGCGCGCCCACGGGCGCGTCCAGATCGGCCAGCATCCCGTCCAGCAGGGCCAGGTACCACCGGGTGAACCGGGCCGCGGTGGCCTCCCCGAACAGGTCTGTGCGGTAGCCGAGCCCGCCGCGCAGCGGCCGTCCCGGCCCGTCGTCGACCACGTACCAGTTCAGGTCGAACTTCGCCGTCCGCTCGGGCGGCTCGATCCCGGCCGCCTCCATCCCGGGCAGCTCCGGCCGGCCCGTGCCGGGGACGTAGTTCAGCATCACCTGGAACAGCGGCGTCGCCGACAGGTTCCGCTCCGGCCGCAGCCGGTCCACCACCCGGTCGAACGGCGCGCTCGCGTGGGCGAACGCGCCCAGCGACGACTCCCGGACCCGGGCCAGCAGCTCGCGGCCGGTCGGGTCGCCGCCCACGTCGGTCCGGACCACCACCGTGTTGAGGAAGCAGCCCACCACGCCCTCGGTGTCGGGGTGGTCCCGGCCGGCGACCGGTACGCCGACCGCGATGTCGGTGCCGGCCGACAGCCGCGCCAGCAGGGCCTGCAGGGCGGCCAGCAGCACGATGAACGGCGTCGCCCGGTAGGCGGCGGCCACCGTCCGGACCCGCTCGCTCAGCTCCGCCGGCAGCTCCAGGTCCACCGAGGCGCCGCCCGGGTCGGCCACGGCGGGGCGCGGCCGGTCGGCGGGCAGGTCCAGCACCGGCGGCAGTCCTCGCAGCCGCTCGGCCCACCAGTCCAGTTCGGCCAGGTCGGGGACCGGTGCCACCTCGGCGTACTGGGCCGGCGGCGGCTCCGGTGGCGGGCGCAGCCCGAGCCGGGCGGCGTACAGTGCGGCCAGCTCGGACAGCAGCAGTCCGCGGGTCCACGCGTCGGTGGCGATGTGGTGGAAGGTGAGCGAGAGCACGTGCTCGGTCTCGCCGACCGCGAGCAGCACCGCCCTCATCGGGGGTTCACGGTCCAGCGCGAACGGCGTGGCCAGGTGCGCGGCCACCGCGTCCTCGACCTCCGCCGGGCCGATCTCCGCCGTGGACACCGGCACGTCCTCGGCCGGCCGTACCACCAGGACCGGTTCGGCACCGGAGTCGTCGATCACGCTGCGCAGCACGTGGTGCCGCTCGGCCAGGTCCCGCACCGCGCCCAGCAGTGCCTCCGCCTGGAGCGGCCCGCGCAGCCGCAGCGCCAGCGGCACATTGTAGGCCGTGCTCTCCGGCTCCAGCTGCGCCAGGAACCAGAGCCTGGCCTGCACTCCGGACAGCGGGACCGGACCGTCCGCCCGTGCCCGCCGTACGGCCGGCGCGGCGGCCGGGCGGGGCAGGGCGGCGGCCAGGTCGGCGAGCACCGGGTGCTCGAACAGCAGCCGCACCGCCACCGGCGCGCCCAGGCGCTCCCGCAGCCGGCCGACCACCCGGGTCGCGGCGAAGGAGTGCCCGCCCAGGGCGAAGAAGTCGTCGTCCGCCCACACCTGCGGCAGGTCCAGCACCTCGGCCCAGACCTCGGCGACCAGGTGCTCCTGCGGCGTGCCCAGCGGCACCCGCGCCACCGGACCGGCCTCGGGGACCGGCAGCGCCGCCCGGTCCACCTTGCCGTTCGGGGTGAGCGGCAGCGCCTCCAGCACGCCGATCGCGGACGGCACCATGTAGTCGGGCAGCCGCTCCCGCAGCGCGGCCCGGATCGCCGCGACGTCCACGGCGCTCACCGTGCCCGCGGCGCCTACGGTGTCCACGGTGTCCATGGCACCTGCGGCGTCTGCGGCGCCCGCGCTGCTCCCCGTGCCGCCGGAGTCCCCCGTGCCGCCGGAGTCCCCGGAACCTCCACGGGAGGGCGTCACCCAGGCCGCCAGGCGGCGCTGCGCCCCGGTGCCGACCGGCTGCACGAATGCCTCGGCCACCTGCGGCAGGGCCCGCAGCGCGGCGGTGACCTCACCGAGCTCCACCCGGAACCCGCGCACCTTCACCTGGTCGTCGATCCGGCCCAGGAACTCCACCAGCCCGGCCGGGTTCACCCGCACCCGGTCCCCGGTGCGGTACCAGCCGTCCGTGAACCGCTGCGCGGTCAGGTCGGGCCGACCCAGGTAACCGCGGGCCACGCCGGGCCCGCCGATCCACAGCTCTCCCGGCACGCCGTGCGGCAGCGGCCACCCGGCGCGGTCCACCACCCGGCACCGCACGCCGGGCAGCGGACGGCCCAGCGGCACCGCGCCGGACGCCGTCTCGGCGCCGTCGCAGGCCAGCGCCGACACCGTGGTCTCGGTGGGACCGTAGTGGATCTGCACGTCCAGGGACGGCCGCGCCGCCCGCACCCGCTCCACCAGATCCCGCGGTACGGCCTCACCCGCCAGGATCAGCAGCTTCCCGGGCAGGGCGTCCACGCCCAGCAGCTCCAGCTGGCTGGGCACCATCTTGACGACGTCCACCGGGTGCGCGGCCAGGTGGGCGGCGTACGCGGCCGGGTCCGTGGCCGTCTCGTGGTCGACGAGGTGCAGGGTCGCGCCCGAGGTCAGCGCGCACAGCACGTTGGTCAGCCCCAGGTCGGCCGCGGCGGTGGACACCAGGGCGAAGGAGCCGGCCCCCTCGGGCAGGCGTCCGTTCACCGCGCCCAGGTAGTGGGTGATCTGCCGGTGCTCGACCGCGACCCCCTTGGGCTCCCCGGTGGAGCCGGAGGTGTAGATCACGTACGCCAGGTGGTCCGGCGGCACGGCCACGTCCGGGCGGTGCGCGGGCCGGTCCGCGGCGTCGGCGACCTCGGCCTCGGTGAGCACGATCCGGGCGCCGGAGGCGGCCAGGACGGCCTCGGTCCGCCGCGCCGGGTAGACCGGGTCCAGCGGCAGGTAGGCCGCACCGGCCTTGAGGATCCCCAGCAGGGCGACCGCCAGCTCCGGCCGCCGCTCCATCAGCACCCCGACCGGCTCCTGCGGCCGCACCCCGCGCTCCAGCAGCCAGTGCGCCACCTGGTTGGCCCGCCGCTCCAGCTCCGCGTAGCCGAGCGGCGCACGGCCGGGCGACACCACCGCGACCGCGTCGGGGAAGGCCTCGGCCGCCCGCTCGACCAGCGCGTGCAGCGGCGCGTCCGCCGGCGGGTCCCCGGCCGGGCCGTGCAGGTCGGGGCCGGCGGGCAGCAGGACCGGCGCGTCCAGGTCCGTGAGCATCCCGTCCAGCAGCGCCAGGTACCAGTCCACCAGCCGCCGGACGACGGTCTCCTCGAACAGGTCGGTCCGGTAGCGCAGCTCGCCGGAGAACCGCTCCCCGTCGTCGCCGACCGTCAGGTTCAGGTCGAACTTGGCCGTCGGCACGGGCAGCGGCTCCGGCCGGACCTCCACCCCCGGCAGGCTCACCGGCGCGCCCGTGTCGTACACGTTGAGCATCACCTGGAACAGCGGGGTGACCGACAGGTTCCGCTCCGGCTGCAGCCGCTCCACGATCCGCTCGAACGGCGTGCGGGCGTGCGCGAACGCGTCCAGCGCCGCCGTACGGGCCCTGGCCAGCAGTTCGGCGCCGGTGGGATCGCCGGAGGTGTCGGTGCGGATCACCAGGGTGTTGATGAAGCAGCCCACCACGCCCTCGGTGTCCGGGTGGTGCCGGCCGGCGTCCGGCACCCCGACGGCGATGTCGTCGCCGCCGGACAGGCGGGACAGCAGCGTCTGCAGACCGGCCAGGAAGACCATGAACGGCGTCGTGCCCGCCACCGCGCGCACCTTGGCGGTCAGGTCCGCGGGCACCTCGAACGCGACCGCGGCCCCCTCCCAGGTGGGGACGTCCGGCCGGGGCCGCGCGACGGGCAGGTCCAGCACCGGCGGCAGGCCGGCCAGGCGCCGCGTCCACCAGTCCAGGTCGTCCTCGGAGCGCCCGTCCTCCGAGCGCCCGGCCTCCCACGCGGCCACGTCGGCGTACTGCAGGGCCGGGGGCTCCGGCTGCGGCGCCAGGCCGAGGCGGGCGGCGTACAGCGCCGCGAGGTCCTGCAGCAGCAGCCGCTCCGACCAGGCGTCGGTGGCGATGTGGTGCAGGGTCAGCGCGAGCACGCACTCGTCCCCGCCGGTCCGGAACAGCGCGGCCCGCATGGGCGGCTCGGCGTCCAGCCGGAACGGGCGCCAGGCGTGGGCGGCCAGTTCCCGCTCCAGCGCCCCGGGCTCCACGTCGACCACGGAGACGGGCACGCCGCCGGTCGGCCGTACCCTCGTCCCGTCGACGACGCCGCGCAGGATCCAGTGCCGCTCGGCCAGCTCGGCCACCGCGGCGGTGAGCGCGGCGACGTCCACCGGCCCGCTCAGCCGCAGCGCCAGCGGCACGTTGTAGGCGGGGGTGTCCGGCTCCAGCTGGGCCAGGAACCACAGCCTCTCCTGGGCCGGGGAGAGCGGCATGTCCGCCGCGGACAGCGCCGGGATTCCCGCGGCCCCGGGGGCGTCCGCCGCGGCGCCGGGGGCTTCCGCCGCGGCGCGGGCGGCGGCGAACCGGGACCGGACCAACTCGGCGATCCGGTCCTGGGTGACCTCGGTCATGCGTCGCTCCCGTTCATCAGTTCGGTGAGGATCAGTTCTTCCAGCCCGGCGGCGAAGTCGGCGAGCACCGGCCGCTCGAACAGCAGCCGCACCGGAACGGGCACCATCAACGTCTCGCGGAGCCGGCCGACCACCCGGGTCGCGGCGAAGGAGTGGCCGCCCAGGGCGAAGAAGTCGTCGTCGGCCCAGATCGGGGACCGCTCCAGCACGGCGCTCCACACGGCGGCCACCAGGCGTTCGGGGTCGGTGCCGGGCGCGACGCGCCCGGCCGCGGGATCGTCGACCGGCTCGGGCAGGGCCCGCCGGTCCACCTTGCCGCTGGGCAGGGTGGGCAGGGCGGGCAGCACGACCCACCGCCGGGGCACCATGTGGCCGGGCAGCCGCGACCGCAGATGCCGCTCGGCCGCGGCGGGGTCGGCCGTCTCCGGCACGACGTAGCCGACCAGGTGCGCCTGCGCGCCCGAACCGGCCACGGCCACCGCCCCGTCCGCCACCTCGCGCAGCACCGCCTCGATCTCGCCCGGTTCGATCCGGTATCCGCGCACCTTCACCTGGTGGTCCCTGCGGCCGTGGAACTCCAGCGTCCCGTCCGGCCGCCACCGCACCAGGTCCCCGGTCCGGTAGCACCGGCCGCCGGGGACGAACGGGTCGTCGACGAACGCGGCCGCGGTCAGCTCCGGCCGGCCCCGGTAGCCCCGGGTCACCCCGGCGCCGCCCAGCAGCAGCTCGCCCACCGCGCCCGGCGCCGCCAGCCGCAGCTCGGAGTCGACCACGTAGGCCCGTTCCCCCGGCATCGGCAGCCCGATCGGCACCGGCCCCGGCTCGTGCGGGCGCACCCGGTGCTGGATCGAGGCGACGGTGGCCTCGGTGGGGCCGTAGGTGTTCCACAGCTCCCGGACCCGGGGCAGGATCTGCCCGGCCAGGGCCGCGTCGAGGGTCTCCCCGCCCGCGATGGCCAGCAGCCCCGGATCCCCGGCCCAGTCCGCGGCCAGCAGCATCCGGTAGGTGGTGGGCACCAGGTCGACCACCGTCGCCCCGCTGTCCGCGATCCGCGCGGCCAGCGCGTGCCCGTCCACGGCCGTGGCCCGGTCCACCACCACGCAGGTGCCGCCGACGCTCAGCATGCTCCACAGTTCGGAGGCGGAGGTGTCGAAGGTCAGCGGCGCCACGACCGGCTGCACGTCCCAGGGGCCCAGGCCCAGCTCGGACACCAGCCCGGCCACGTAGGCGGCCAGGTTGCCGTGGGTGACCTCCACGCCCTTGGGCGTCCCGGTGGAGCCGGAGGTGTGCAGCACGTAGGCCAGGTCCCCGCCCCGCACCTCCGGCAGCTCCACCGGCCCGCCGGGAGCGGCGGGGGCGGCGGCCAGGTCGTCGGCGTCCAGGACGGTGACGCCGGGGACGGCGGCCGCCCCGCCGCGGGTGAGCACCACGCGCGCGCCGGCGTCCTCGGCCAGCCGGCGCAGCCGCTCGGCCGGGTGCTCCGGGTCCAGCGGCAGGTACGCCGCCCCGGCCCGCCACACCGCCAGCAGGGCCGCCGGCATCAGGTGGTCGCGGGGCAGGCAGACCCCGACCACCTCGCCCGGCGCCACGCCGTGCTCCAGCAGCGCCGCGGCCACCCGGCCCGACCAGTCGTGCAGTTCCGGGTAGCCGATCGAGGCGCCGTCCGGGCCGACCACGGCCGTCCCGCCGGTGTGGGCCGCCAGCGCGTGCGGCACCGTCTCGGGGAACTCCGGAACCTCCGGTCCGGCCGCGGCGGCCAGCAGGGCGGCGCGTTCGTCCGGCATGACGAGCTCGAAGGCCGGCAGCGGCCGGTCCGGGTCGGCCAGCGCGCACCGCAGCAGCCACATCAGCCGGTCCAGGTACGCCTCGGCCCGCACCGGGTCGATCCGGGCGACGCCGTACTCCAGCTGCAGCTCGGCGCCGTCCGCGGTCCGGTTGACCAGAACGCCGAACTCGTGACCCGTGGCGCCCGAGCCCAGGTCGGTGAGGAGCTCCAGCGCGCCCAGGCGCACCGGCACCTCGGCGTGCTGCATGGCCAGCAGTACCGGGGCGCGGGGCAGGTCGCCGGCGGGGACCTCCTGGTGGACCAGGGCCCGCGTGGCCGCGTCGGCCGCCTGCCGGACCAGATCCCGGAAGGTCAGCGCGCCGGTCGGCCGCAGCCGCACCGGCACCGTGTCCACCAGCGGGCCGATGACCCCGGTCAGCTCCGGCCGGGCCCGCCGCGCCGCGACCACACCGACCAGCGTGTCGGGCTCGCCGGAGGCCAGGGCCAGCGCGGCCAGGTAGACCGCGAACGGGGTCGCGCGGCAGTCCCGGGCCAGCGCGCCCACGCCCGCCTCGAACTCCTCGGGCAGCGCACGGATCACCCGTCCGGCCGTCAGGTCCGCGGGCACCGGGTCCGCCACCGGCGCCCCGGCCAGCTCGTCCCGCCAGAACTCCCGCAGCGGCGCCGGATCCGGCCGCTCCCGCTCCTGCACGGCCACGTCGCCGAACTGGACCACGGGCCCGGGGACCGGCCCGCCGGCCAGCTCGGCGGCCAGTTCCTCCATCAGCACCGCGACCGATCCGCCGTCGAAGGCGATGTGGTCCACCACGACCACCAGCTCGGCCTCCGCCTCGCCGACCCGGCACAGCTCGGCCCGGAGCAGCGGCACCTCGCCCGTCAGGTCGAACACGTGCGCGGCCGCCGCCCTGGCCACCTTCTCCGGGTCCTCGCCCACGGGATGCTCGACCAGGGGCACGGCCGCCGGCGGGTGCACCACGGCGTACGGCACGCCGTCCGCGTCGACGGCGACCGTGCTGCGCAGCACCTCGTGCCGGCGGACGACCGCGTCCAGGGCCGACCTCAGCGGCGCGGCCTCCCGCAGGCCGCGCACGCGCAGCCGGATCCCCAGCGTGGTGACCGGGCTGTGCGGATGGAGCCGGCTCAGGGTCCAGAACTGGCGCTGCATGTCGGTGAGCGGGTACCGGGACCGGCCGCTCCGCCGTACCGCCGCCGGCCCGGCCCGGTCCAGCCCGGCGGCCAGGCCCGCCGCGGTGGGGGAGGCCAGGAAGGCCGCCAGGGGCACGGTGCGCCCCAGCCGGCGGGACAGCTCGGTGACCACCCGGGCCGCGGCCAGCGAGTGCCCGCCCAGGTCGGCGAAGCGATCGTGCACGCCGACCTGCGGCAGGCCCAGCACCCCCGCGATCACCTCCGCCACCAGGCGCTCGTCCTCGGTGCGGGGCGCGACCGGTGCCGCGCCGGACGGCCGGGCGGCGCCGAGCACGGGCAGGGCCGCCCGGTCCACCTTGCCGTTGGGGGCGAGCGGGAGCTCCTCGGCCACGCCGATCCGGGTCGGCACCAGGTGATCGGGCAGCCGGGCGCGCAGCCAGTCCCGCAGCTCCGGCTCGCCCACGCCGGAGGCCGCCGCGTGGCCGGCCAGGTAGGCGGTCCCGTCGTCGTCCGCGACGGCCAGCACGACGGCCCGGCGCACCGCGGGATGGCGGCCCAGCACCGCCTCCACCTCGGCCGGCTCCACCCGGTAACCGCGGATCTTGACCTGGTCGTCGGCCCGGCCGGCGTAGCGCAGCACGCCGTCCACCCGCCGTACCAGGTCCCCGCTGCGGTAGACGCGGCCTCCGTCCGGCTCGGTGCGGAACGCGGGCGACTCACGGCCCAGGTAGCCGCGGGTCACCCCCGGCCCGCCGATCCACAGCTCGCCCAGCTCGCCGTCCGGGACGGGGTCGCCGTCCGCGTCGCGCACCGAGAGCAGCGCACCGGCCATCGGCGCGCCGAGCGGCGGCTCGCCCTCGTCGTCCCGGCCCACCTCGGCGAAGGTGCAGGAGGTGGTGCACTCGGTCGGGCCGTACAGGTTCAGCACCCGGCGCACCCCCGGGTTGGCGTAGATCCGCCGGACCAGGGCGCCGGTCAGCTGCTCGCCGCCGGAGAACACCGCGCGCACCCCGCCCGGCAGCGGCTCGCGCAGCAGCACCGCCAGCGCGGAGGGGACCCCGTAGACCGTGGTCACCTCGTCCCGGGCCGGCAGGGTCGGCAGCGCCAGCACGTTCTCGGCCAGGATGACCGTCCCGCCGGTGATCAGGGGCAGGAAGAGCTGGGTGATCGACGCGTCGAAGCAGATGGAGGCGCCGGCCAGCATGCCGCTCAGCTCCTCGGCGGTGTACGCCGACGCCTCCCAGGTCAGCAGGTTCATGGTGTTGCGGTGCTCCACCACCACGCCCTTGGGCGTCCCGGTGGAACCGGAGGTGTAGATGACGTACGCAGCGTCCCCCGGGTCCCCGGCCACCCGCAGGATCCCGTCACCCGGTTCTCCGACCCCCCGCGGCGCCCCTTCGCCCGGTTCCACGTCGCCGACGAGTACGGCCCCGGCCCCGGTCAGGGCCGCGGTCTCGCGCAGCGCGGCCGAGGTGACCACCGCGGCCACCGCGGCGTCCTCCGCCATGAACCGCAACCGCTCGGCCGGGTAGGCGGGGTCCAGCGGCACGTACGCCGCTCCCGACTTCCACACCCCCACCAGCGCGGGGAGCAGCCACTCGCCGCGCTCCAGGCAGATCCCGACCAGATCGCCCCGCCCGATGCCGCGGCCGGCCAGGGTGCGTGCGACGCCGTCGGCCCTGCGGTCCAGCTCGGCGTAGCTGAGGCGGCTCGTGCCCGCCACGACGGCGGTGCGCTCCGGAGTGCGCCGGCACTGGGCCTCTATCGCCTCGTGGACGCGCCCCGGCGTGCCGGGTCCCCCTGCCGCCGCCGGGACACGGCGGCCCGCCGCATCGATGCGTGCCACATCAACGGTCACTTCGTCCTCTTCTCCAGCTGAAATCACACCCGGTGACGAGAAATCCCGGAAATCGTCCGACCGATCGGCGCTTATGGTCGAGATCTTGATCCAGGCGACTTGCGAGCGTCTTGCGACCGGCTTGGGATTTCGCCCGCGAATACGGGCGTTCGCGTTCTCCCAGATGAGCGCGCCGATGACCGTGAGAACGACCGCGTCCTCCGGTGTGGAACCCGCGCCGGCCGGTGCCGCCTGATGACGATCCCCGCGACCCGCCCCATAATCGGCGTGGGCCTTCGCGGAAGGCGGATTCAGGAGGAGCGGTGGGACTGCCCTACGACGCGGTGCTGTGCGACTTCGACGGCGTCGTCCGCCATTACGACGCCGGTGAGGTGACCGCTCTCGAACGTGCCTGCGGCCTCGCCGAGGGCACCACGATGAAGATCGCCCTGGCACCTGAACGGCTGGATCCCGTGACGCGGGGGCAGATCACGACCGCCCGGTGGATGACCTCGATCGTCGCCGAACTGGAGCGCCTGCTCGGCTCGGCCGAGCAGGCCGGGGCCCTGGGACGGGCGTTCGCCGAGGCCCGCGTCCGGGTCGACGAGGAGGTCCTCGGCCTGCTGCGCCGGGCTCAGGCCCGGGTGCCGGTCGTGCTGGTGACCAACGCGACGGCCCAGTTGGAAGACGACCTTCAGACGCTGGGCCTGACGTACGCCTTCGACGACGTCGTCAGCAGTGCCCGGGTCGGGGCGGCCAAGCCCGAGCGGCGGATCTACGAGATCGCGGCCGAGCGGGCGGGAGCGACCGCCGCGCGCTGCCTGTTCGTGGACGATCGCCGGGAGAACGTCGAGGCCGCCCGCGCGCTCGGCATGACCGGCGTGTTCTACCGCGAGGTCGCGGATCTGCGCGAGGCGCTGGCCCCGCTGCTGGACGGGGGCCGCGGCCCGTCCCCTTCGTAGCCCGCTCCGGGCGGACCCGCCCGTCGGCGGTGGCAGCGCCAGCGGTTGGCGGTCACCCGCGGCTCTCGTCGAACGGCTCGTCACTCCAGCGGAACCACGCCTCGTCCTTCTCGACGTGCAGGAGGAACTCCGCGACGGGACCGGACGGCGCCACCATGGAGACGGCCTTCCGAATCTCTTCGTACACCTCATCCCATTCGTCCCACCGCTGCTCCTCCATCAGTTCGAGATCGCGGTCGAACAGCGGCTTCACCTCGGCGAACGCCGGACCGGGGGCGAAGCGCCCGTGCAACCAGGGGAAGTCGGCGTCCTCAACGGTGATCTCCCCGACGAGCTCCCGTCCGCGCAGCACCCGCCAGATCCCGCCCATGAATCCCATGTCCACTCTCCGTCGCAGCGATCGGGTCGTCGCGGCAGCCGCCCCGCCGGTCCCGCGCCCATCCTTACCGGTCCGGATGTCGTTCAGGCAGAACCGTCCGAGGTCGTTCCGGGTTTCGTGTGGAGGATCTCGCGGGCCTGGTCCGCGGCGCGGGCGATGCTCTCGGAGACGAAGTCGACGAAGCGGGCGATGTTCTCCAGCCGGGCGGCGGCCGGGGTGCCGGGGCCGAGGACGCCCACGCCCTGACGGGCGATCTCGCCGAGGTGGGCGGTGGACCGGGCGCTGGCCATCGTGGACTGGTATATGACGTCGTCGTCGACGACGTAGCGTTCGCGGCGGCGTTCGTCGCGTTCGCGGCGGATGAGGCCCTGGCTGTCGAGGAACGCGACCGCTTTGGAGACGGAAGCCGGGCTGACCTGAAGGCGTCCGGCGAGTTCGGCGGCGGTGAGGCTGCCGGTGTCGGTGGTGTAGAGGCTCGCCAGTACCCGGGCCGTCATCGTGGGCAGGCCCGACTGCATGAAGACGGTGGTGAACGTCTCCTCGTACTCGCGTACGGCTTCGGCGTCGCGCCCGTGGGCCTGCGGGGGCGTACCGGGAGCCGGGGGCGCGGCCTTCCTGCGGCGGTGGGCGCGGCGCTCGGTGGCGCGGTGGGCGAGGTCGGCGCGGTAGGCGGCAGGGCCGCCGTTGCGCATCACCTCCCGGGTGACCGTCGAGGTCGGACGGTCGAGGCGTCTGGCGATCTCCGCGTAGGCGAGGCCGTCGGCCAGTCCCAGCGCGATCTGCTGGCGTTCCTGCTGGGTGAGTCTGCCGCCCGGCATCGGGAGTCTCCTTCGTGGTCTTCTTCGTGGTCCGTGCTGTCCGCACCATAGCGTTCACCCTTCATCAATTGCAACGAAAGCATTTGAGATCATTGCGTTAAGTCCAGAACGTTTGCAATGATTTTCGGTCTCTTACCTGCGGAAACTATTATCTTATGCAACATTCATGTTGCTGAGATTGTGAAGGCAACGTAGCTTTTCCCTTGTCGGAAACAAGACGCCGACGGAGAGCACGACACGGACGAAGGAGAGCACCATGCAGAAGTTCGCCACCCCCGCCCCGGTCTCGGCGGTCCTGGACATCCCCGCGGGATGCATCCGCCTCATCGCCGCCGACCGGGCCGACACCACGGTCGAGGTCCTGCCCGCCGACGCCTCCAAGAGCCGCGACGTCAAGGCGGCGCGGCAGACCGCGGTCACCTACGACGACGGCGTCCTGCGCATCCGCACCCCCGAACCCGGAAACCAGCTCTTCGGCCCCTCCGGGTCCGTCGAGGTGACCGTCCAGCTGCCCGCCGGCTCACGCATCGAGGCCAAGGCCGCCAGCGCCGAACTGCGGGGCGTCGGACGGCTCGGCGACATCTCCTTCACCGGCGCACACGGCACCGTCAAGCTCGACGAGACCGCAAGCGCCCACCTGACCCTCCAGTCCGGCGACGTCTCGGTCGGCCGCCTGGGCGGCCCCGCCCGGATCAGCACCCAGAAGGGCGACCTGCGCGTCACCGAGGCCGTGCACGGCACGGCCACGCTGCGCACCGAGCACGGCGACATCTCGGTCGGCGCCGCCCGCGGAGCCTCCGCGTGCCTGGACGCCGGCATCGCCTACGGCCGCATCCACAACGCCCTGACCAACACCGACGGCGCCGCCGCCGACCTGACCATCCGCGCGACCACCGCCTACGGCGACATCACCGCCCGCAGCCTGTAAGAGCGCCCCGCAGGGCCCGAACCAAGGGCCTGTCAGGCGCAGCGGCCCCTTCCCTCCAGCTGAATTCCGCAACAATCCTCAAGGAGCACGCCACCATGTCCACCACCCAGTGCATCCAGGCCCGCCCGCAGCTGCACAAGACCATCGAAGAGATGATCGGCTCCGGTTTCCTCGGCGTGACGATGCGCGTGCACGACGAGCACGGCGAGTGGACCGCCAGCGCCGGGACGGCTGAGCTGGGCGGCACCGCCGGGCCGCCAGTCGACGGGCACGTCCGGATCGGCAGCAACACCAAGACCTTCACCGCGACCCTGGTGCTGCAACTGGTGGCCGAGGGCAGGATCGGACTGGACGCCCCGGTGGCCGACCACCTGCCCGGGTTCGGGCTGGACGAGCGGATCACGGTGCGGATGCTGCTGCAGCACACCAGCGGGATCTTCAACTTCACCGGCGACTACGACCCCGACGGCACATTCGTGCCGGGGACCCCCGCCACCACCTCGGGCAAGGAGTGGGCGGAGGGCCGGTTCACGACCTACCGGCCGGAGGAGCTGGTCCGGCTGGCGCTGTCGAAGCCGGCGCGGTTCGAGCCCGGCACCGGCTGGAGCTACTCCAACACCAACTACGTGCTGGCCCGGCTGCTGATCGAGAAGGTCACCGGCCGCCCGGTGGCCGAGGAGATGCAGCGGCTGATCCTGGGGCCGCTCGGCCTGTCGGGCACCGTCCAGCCGACCAGTCAGACGGACATCCCCTCCCCGCACGCCCACGCCTACTACCGCTACGAGGACGCCGGAGAGCAGAAGACGGTCGACGTCACCCGGCACGACCCCTCCTGGATCTCCAGCGGCGGCGACATGATCTCCACCACCCACGACCTGCACACGTTCATCTCCGCCCTGATGGGCGGCAGGCTCCTGCCGGACGCGCTGCTGGCCGAGATGTGCACCCCGCATCCGACGGGCATCCCGAACATGGACTACGGCCTGGGCGTGTTCGTGCTGACCACCGACGGCGGCGCCACCGTCATCACCCACAACGGCGGCATCGCGGGCCACGCGGCGCTGATGTACAGCACGCCCGACGGCAGCAAGACCCTGACCGCCGCGCTGAACTACGTCGACGACGCCGAGCTGTCGCTGGGAGCGGCCTTCCAGCAGGCGGCCCAGCGCCTGGTCGCCGAGGTGTTCGACGCCGGACAGGCCGGGCCGGCAGCAAGCACCACCTGATCACCGGCGAATGACCAGCAAACGATCAAAAGGCCGGATCCCTGAGCTTGGGATCCGGCCTGTGGATTTGCGAAACCGTGTGGGGCTACCAGGACTTGAACCTGGGACCTCTTCCTTATCAGGGAAGCGCTCTAACCGTCTGAGCTATAGCCCCTCGTCGTGCGGAAACCGTATCGCATCCCCGGGAGGATGGCGAATCCGGCCGCTCGAACAGGGAAAAGCCTACCGTGTTCCGGGACCTGTTCGCGCCGCGTCCCCGGACCGGATCCGGGGACGCGGCGCGAGCGGTCACTCGGCTTCGCTGAAGGTCACCTCGACGCCGCCCACCAGGTCGGAGGCGACGTTGTAGATGACCGCGCCCAGGGTGGACAGGGCGGTGATGAGCACCACGTTCACCGCGCCGATCAGGGCGGTGTAGCCGAGGATCCGGACCGGCTCGAACCAGGGGGAGATGTCGAAGCTGGTGTCGGAGGCCTTGCCGTCCGGGACGGTGAACTGGTTGACGATCTGGATGATCGAGTCGAAGACGCCGAGCGCGTTCAGCACCATGTAGAGCACCGCGACCGCGACGAACAGCACCACGAAGCAGACCAGGGAGACCACGAAGCTGAACTTCATGGCCGACCACGGCTCGATCCTGCGCAGGACCAGGTGCGCCTTGCGGGGCGTCCTGGGCCCGGACGAGTCCGAGGACTTCCGGTTGTCCATCCGCAGCGGGGAGGACGATCCCGAGGCCTTCCCGTCGACCGCGGTCGCCGTGTTCGCCGTGTTCAGCGAGGACGAGGCGCTGCCCGGCCGAGGAGCCGCACCCGGGCCGGGAACGGTGCTCGGGCCGGGAACCGTACCGGCCGGAGAGGGCCCGCCGGCCGCCGGACCGCTGGACACCGGACCGTTGGACACCGGAGCGGCAGGGGTGCGCGGCGGGGCCGACTGGGCTCCGGGAGACCAGGACGGGCCGGCCTCGGCGGAGGCCGGGCGGATCCGTACCGTGGAGTCGGCCGGCTTCTCGTCGTCGTTCGCCTTCTTCATGCCGGACCCGCCCTTGGTGGTCTCGTCGGTCGCCGAACCGTCGGTCTCCGGCGCGGAGGCACCGCCGTCGGCCGGTGACTCGACCACCTCCACGACATCCGCTTCAGTGGCCTTGTCCATCTTCTCCGTCACCTGATCGCGTTTCGGTCGGGCAGGCGAGGACGGCCGCGGACCCGAACTGGCCTGAGCGCTCACCGGCTACTCCCCTTCCCCGTTTTCCTCGGTCTCCAACGCCTCGGCGCCCTCCAGCACCTCGGTGCTCTCCAGCGCCTCGGCGTTGCGGGCGAGAGCCACGACGCTGTCCCCCTCGCTGAGGTTCATCAGCCGCACCCCCATGGTCTGGCGGCCCGACTGCTTGATCTCCCCGGCGCTGGTACGGATGACCCCGCCGGCCGAAGTGATCGCGAAGACCTCGTCCTCGGCCCGCACCATCACCGCGCCGACAAGCCTGCCACGAGCGCTGACGATCTTCGCGGTCAGCACGCCCTTGCCGCCACGTCCCTGCACAGGGTACTGATCCGCCGGAGTGCGCTTGGCATAGCCGCCCTCGGTGGCGACCAGGACGTCGTCGCCGTCGGCCATCCGGTTCATCGCGAGGAGCTCGTCGCCGTCGAGGAAACGCATGCCGATCACACCGCTGGTCGCCCGCCCCATCGGCCTCAGCGCCTCGTCGGAGGCGGTGAAGCGGATGGACTGGGCGTTGCGGGAGACCAGCAGGAGGTCGTCCTCCTCCGACACCAGCCGCGCTGCGATCACCTCGTCATCTTCGCGCAGATTGATGGCGATGAGGCCACCGGTGCGCGGCGAGTCGTATTCGGCCAGGCGTGTCTTCTTCACCAGACCGCTCCGCGTGGCCAGCACGAGGTACGGCGCGACGTTGTAGTCGCGCATCGCCAGGACCTCCATGACGACCTCGTCCGGCTGCATCGCCAGGAGGTTCGCCAGGTGCTGGCCGCGGGCGTCCCGGCCGGCGTCGGGCAGTTCGTACGCCTTGACCCGGTAGACGCGGCCCTTGTTCGTGAAGAACAGCAGCCAGTGGTGCGTCGTGGTGACGAAGAAGTGGTCGACGATGTCGTCCTGGCGGAGCTGCGCGCCGCGCACGCCCTTGCCGCCGCGCTTCTGCGCCCGGTACAGGTCGGTGTTGGTGCGCTTGGCGTACCCGCCCCGGGTGATCGTGACGACCATGTCCTCCTCGGCGAGGAGGTCCTCGATCGACATGTCCGCCTCGTAGGCGATGATCTCCGTCTTGCGCTCGTCGCCGTACTTCGCGGTGATCTCGGAGAGCTCGTCGAAGACGATCGTGCGCTGCCGCTCGGGCGAGGCCAGGATGGCCTGGTAGTCGGTGATCTGCGTCATCAGCGAGTCGTACTCGTCGATGATCTGCTGCCGCTCCAGGGCGGCCAGCTTGCGCAGCTGCATGTCGAGGATGGCCTGCGCCTGGACCTGGTCGATCTCCAGCAGGGACATCAGGCCGCCCTGCGCCTCGGACGCCGAGGGCGACCGGCGGATCAGCGCGATGACCTCGTCCATCCGGTCGAGCGCCTTGAGCAGCGCGCTCAGGATGTGGGCCCGCTCCTCGGCCTTGCGCAGCAGGTAGCGCGTCCGGCGGACGACGACCTCGATCTGGTGGTCGATGTAGTGGCGGACGAACTGGTCGAGCCTGAGCGTGCGCGGCACCCCGTCCACCAGGGCCAGCATGTTGGCGCCGAAGGTGGTCTGCAGCTGGGTGTGCTTGTAGAGGTTGTTCAGCACGACCTTGGCGACCGCGTCGCGCTTGAGCACGATCACCAGGCGCTGCCCGACCCGGGAGGAGCTCTCGTCGCGGACGTCGGCGATGCCGCTGATCCGGCCGTCCTTCACCGACTCGGCGATCGACAGCGCCAGGTTGTCCGGGTTGACCATGTAGGGCAGCTCGGTGATGACCAGGCACTGCCGGCCCTTGGCGTCCTCCTCGACCTCGACGATCGCCCGCATGGTGATCGAACCGCGGCCGGTCCGGTAGGCGTCGTCGATGCCGCGGCGGCCGACGATGAGCGCGCCGGTCGGGAAGTCGGGTCCCTTGACCCGCTCGATCAGCGCCTCGAGCAGCTCCTCGTCACCCGCCTCGGGGTGCTGCAGGGCCCACTTGACGCCCTCGGCCACCTCGCGCAGGTTGTGCGGCGGGATGTTGGTCGCCATGCCGACCGCGATGCCGGCCGACCCGTTGACCAGCAGGTTCGGGAACCGCGACGGCAGGACCAGCGGCTCCTGCGAGCGCCCGTCGTAGTTGGGCTGGAAGTCGACGGTGTCCTTGTCGATGTCACGGATCATCTCCATGGCGATCGGCGCGAGCTTGCACTCGGTGTACCGCATCGCGGCCGGCATGTCGTTGCCCGGCGATCCGAAGTTGCCCTGGCCGTCGACCAGGGTGTAGCGCAGCGCCCAGGGCTGCGCCAGCCGTACGACGGTCCCGTAGATCGACGAGTCGCCGTGCGGGTGGTAGGAGCCCATCACGTCGCCGACGACGCGGGAGCACTTGAAGTAGCCGCGGTCGGGCCGGTAGCCGCCGTCGTACATCGCGTAGAGCACGCGGCGGTGGACCGGCTTGAGGCCGTCGCGGACGTCGGGCAGCGCGCGGGACACGATGACGGACATCGCGTAGTCCATGTAGCTGCGCTGCATCTCCGACTGGATGTCGACCGGCTCGATGCGTTCGGCGGGCGCGGGCGGGATGTTCACATCCGTCACGGGTGATGGATCCTTTTCGGGAGTCGGAGAGGGTCGGTACGGCTGCCGCTACACATCGAGGAAGCGCACGTCCCGCGCGTTCCTGATGATGAAGGAGCGGCGGGCCTCGACGTCCTCTCCCATGAGGACGCTGAACAGCTCGTCGGCCTGGGCCGCGTCATCCAGGGTGACCTGGCGCAGGAGCCGCGTCTCGGGGTTCATCGTGGTCTCCCAGAGCTGGGAGGCGTTCATCTCGCCCAGGCCCTTGAAGCGCTGGATGCCGTCGTGCGCGCGCGGGTCGCGCTTGCCGCGGGCGATGCCGTCGCTGATGATCGCGTCCCGCTCCTGATCGGAGTAGGCGTAGGAGGCGTCCTCGCCCCGGCGGTCCCACTTGATCTTGTAGAGCGGGGGCTGGGAGAGGTAGACGTGGCCGGCCTCGATCAGCGGGCGCATGAAGCGGAACAGCAGCGTGAGCAGGAGCGTGTTGATGTGCTGGCCGTCGACGTCGGCGTCGGCCATCAGGATGAGCTTGTGGTAGCGGAGCTTGGCGATGTCGAACTCGTCGTGCACGCCGGTGCCCATCGCGGTGATCAGCGCCTGGACCTCGGTGTTCTTGAGCACCTTGTCGATGCGGGCCTTCTCCACGTTCAGGATCTTGCCGCGGATGGGCAGGATGGCCTGGAACTTGGAGTCGCGGCCGCCCTTGGCGGAGCCGCCCGCCGAGTCGCCCTCGACGATGAACAGCTCGCACTTCTCCGGGTCGCTCCACTGGCAGTCGGCCAGCTTGCCGGGCAGGCCGGAACCGGACTCCAGCAACGACTTGCGCCGGGTGAGGTCGCGGGCCTGGCGGGCCGCGATGCGGGCGCGCGCGGCCTGCAGGGACTTGTTGATGACGTCCTTGGCCTCGCCGGGGTTGCGCTCGAACCAGTCGCGCAGGTGGTCGTTGCAGGCCTTCTGGACGAACGACTTGGCCTCGGTGTTGCCCAGCTTGGTCTTGGTCTGGCCCTCGAACTGCGGGTCGGCCAGCTTCACCGAGATGATCGCGGTGAGCCCCTCGCGGATGTCCTCACCGGACAGGTTGTCGTCCTTGCCCTCCTTGAGGAACTTCTGCTCGCGCGCGTAGCGGTTGACGATCGACGTCAGCGCGGCGCGGAAGCCCTCCTCGTGGGTGCCGCCCTCGGCCGTGTTGATCGTGTTGGCGAAGGTGTAGACCGACTCGCTGTAGGAGTTGTTCCACTGCATGGCGATCTCGACCGAGATGCCGTCGCCGTGCTCCTCGAAGTCGATCACCGAGACGTGGGCGGGGTCCTTCTTGGCGTTGAGGTGCCTGACGAAGTCGGACAGGCCGCCCTCGTAGAAGTAGACGACCTCGGTGGGCTCGTCCTCGATCATGTGGTCGGGCCGCTCGTCCCGCAGGGAGATCGTCAGGCCCTTGTTCAGGAAGGCCATCTCCTGGAAGCGGCGCGAGAGCGTCTCGAAGTTCCACGTGGTGGTCTCGAAGATGGTCTCGTCGGCCCAGAAGGTGATGGAGGTGCCGGTCTCGCCCGTCTCCTCGCCCTTGACCAGCGGGCCGGTGGGCCGGGTGTCGGCGTAGCTCTGCCGCCAGTAGTGGCCGTCGCGGCGGATCTCCACCTCCAGCCGGGTGGACAGGGCGTTCACCACGGAGACGCCCACCCCGTGCAGGCCGCCGGAGACGGCGTAGGACTTGCTGTCGAACTTGCCGCCCGCGTGCAGCACGGTCAGCACGACCTCGACCGCGGGCCGCTTCTCGACGGGGTGCATGCCGACGGGGATGCCGCGGCCGTTGTCGACGACCCTGACGCCGTTGTCGGCCAGGAGCGTGACCTCGATCCGGTCGGCGTGCCCGGCCAGGGCCTCGTCGACGGAGTTGTCCACCACCTCGTAGACGAGGTGGTGGAGACCGCGCTCGCCGGTCGATCCGATGTACATGCCCGGGCGTTTGCGGACGGCCTCGAGCCCTTCGAGAACGGTGATTGAGCTAGCGTCGTAGGACAAGTGTGAAATCCTCCTGCCGAGGACACGCGGCGCGGGCGCATTCAGCCCCACCGTGCCCGTCACCGTCGTGAATGCCCCGATGCGCTCACCCGAGGGAGTCGGCTTTCATGCCGGGGTGACACGCAAACGGACGTGTCCGGAATCCTGTTTCATTCTAGCGGCTCGGAACACATCGTGCGGCATTGACGGGCCCTGAAAGCCTCCCAGACGAGTCGATCATCGTTTCAAGGATCCCCCTACCGGGGCGGGAGTCGTCGCCCCAGAGGGGCGCTGATCCGTTTGAGCCCGGCCGAGCAGGGGATGGAGGCCTGATCCGGGTCTCCGTCGGGCGCCCGCACGGCACCGGCCGCGGCGGCAGCCGGAAGATCGGCCCGCCGTGGGAATCCCGGCCGGAACCCGCCGGCGGGCACCGTGTCGACGGACACCCCACCGGTGGGCAGTCGGTGGGCAGTCGGCGGGCGGCCGGTGGACACCCGCCGGCCGTCACCCGTAGGTGTCGCCCGGCCCCCGGCTCCCGGTCACCCGCAGGCCCCCGCTGCGCGGCGGGCCGTTCTGCGGCCCCTGCACGTTGATCCGCTGTACGGTCCCGTCCCCGAGCTCCTCGTTCAGCCGCCTGACCACCTGACCGGCCAGCCACCGCACCTGGGAGGCCCAGGCGGTGGAGTCGGCGACCACCAGGACCTCGCCGTCGGCGAAGCTCTGCGGCGTGGTGTGCGCGGCCATCTCCGGGCCGACGATCTCGTGCCAGCGACCGAAGACGCCGCCGACCGCCACCGGCTCGCGCCAGCCCCGGTCGGCGAGCAGGTCGGTGATGGCCCGTCCGAAGAGCTGCGGGTCCCCCGACTCCCGGCGCGGTCCCGCGGCCTTCTTCCGGGGCTCGCGCGGCAGCTGCCCGCGCTTGGCCGCGTCGGCCTTCGCCTGGGCCAGCTTCTCCCTGGCCAACGCCGCGCCCCTGGCGGCCGCGTTCTTGGCGGCGCCCCCGGCGGGACCGGGTACGGCCCCCGGCACCGGGGCTCCCGCACCTGCGGCGGGTCCCGGCCCTGTCCCCGGCTCCGGCGTCTGCTCAGCGGACACGGGACACGCTTCCCTCCGCCACGTCGAACCGGGCCCCGGCCAGCTCCGCGGGTACGTCGTCGGGGACCGCGGCGGTGATCAGCACCTGCTCGGCGGGCGCGACGAGCTCGGCCAGCCGGCGGCGGCGCTGCGCGTCCAGCTCGGCGAAGACGTCGTCGAGGATCAGCACCGGGTCGCCGCCGTCGGCCCGGAGCAGGTCGTAGGCGGCCAGCCGGAGGGCCAGGGCGAACGACCAGGACTCGCCGTGGCTGGCGTAGCCGCGCGCGGGCAGCTCCCCCAGGCCGAGGAACACGTCGTCGCGGTGCGGCCCGACGAGGGTGACCCCGCGCTCCAGCTCGGCGGTGCGGACCTCCAGCAGACCGGCCCGGAGCGCCTCCTCCAGCGCGGTCCGGTCGGGAGCGTCCGCGCCCGGCCGGACCACGGCACCCGTGGCACCGGCGGTGTCCGCAGACCCCGCAGACCCCGCAGACCCCGCAGACCCCGTAGACCCCGCAGACCCCGCAGACCCTGGAGACACTGCGGCACCCGCAGCGCCTTCGGTGTCCACAGACCCCGCAGAGCCTGTGGATCCTGTGGACAGGCTGCTGCGGTACGCCAGGTCCACGGGCGCGGAACCGGGCGCCAGGGAGGCATAGGAGGCGGTCACCAGCGGGCGCAGCGCCTCGACCAGCTCCAGCCGGGCCGCCAGCAGCTCGGCGCCGTGCCTGGCCAGGTGGGCGTCCCAGACCTCCAGCGTGCTCAGCACGTCGCCGGCGCCGGCCGCCGCGAACGCGGCCTCGCTCTCCGCCCGGCGGCCGCTCCGCGCGGGGCTCCGGCCGCCGCGCCTGGCCTGGGCCGCGGTGCGCAGCAGGGCCCCGCGCTGCTTGAGCACCCGGTCGTAGTCGGCGCGGACCCCGGCGAGCCTGGGGGTTCTGGCCACCAGCAGGTCGTCCAGGAACCGGCGGCGCTCCGCGGGGTCGCCCTTGACCAGGGCCAGGTCCTCCGGGGCGAACAGCACCGTGCGCAGCAGGCCGATGACGTCGCGCGGGCGGGACACGGGGGAGCGGTTCAGCCTGGCCCGGTTGGCCCTGCCGGGGTTGATCTCCAGCTCGACCAGCGCCCGCCGGTCGTCGCGCACGACCACCGAACGCACGACGGCCCGCGCCGCCCCCTGCCGGACCAGCGGCCCGTCGGTGGCGACCCGGTGGCTCGACTGCGTGGCCACATAGCCCAGCGCTTCGACCAGGTTGGTCTTGCCCTGCCCGTTCGGCCCCACGAAGGCCGTGGCGCCCGGTTCGAGGGCGAGTTCCACGGCGTCGTAGGACCGGAAGTCGGTCAGCGAGAGGTGGGCTACGTGCACGCCGTTACGTTAGTGCCTTCCCGTTCCTGCGGTGGCTGCAGGAGCCGGGCCGTACCGAAGGGGCATGGGCGGCCCGGGCGGCGGAACGGCGGGCGGGAAGGCGCGGCGCTCGCGGTCCACAACCTGCGGCTCGTGGTCCACAGCCTGTGGACGGTCGCAGGACGGGCGCGCCGCCGTGCCGCACCCGTCCACAGGCTGTGGACCGGGGGCCTATCCCTGGGCCTCGACCGGGGGGACGACGTCGGCGCCGGGGGCGTCGGCGCCCTTGGCGACCTCGCCCTCCTTGGCGGTGACGGCGTGCCCGCCGAACTGGTTGCGCAGCGCCGCGACCATCTTCATGGCGGGGGAGTCGTCCTGGCGCGAGGCGAACCGCGCGTACAGCGCGGCGGTGATGACGGGCAGCGGTACCGCGTGGTCCACCGCCGCCTGGACCGTCCACCGGCCCTCGCCGGAGTCCTGGGCGTAACCGCGCAGGCCCGACAGGTCGGAGTCCTCGTCCAGCGCGCGGACCAGCAGGTCGAGCAGCCACGAGCGGATGACCGTGCCCTGCCGCCAGCTCTTGAAGGCGCCCGGCACGTCCGTCACGATGTCGGCGGCCTCCAGCAGCTCCCAGCCCTCGGCGAAGGCCTGCATCATGCCGTACTCGATGCCGTTGTGGACCATCTTGGCGAAGTGCCCGGCGCCGATCTCGCCCGCGTGGACGAAACCGTCCTCACCCTCGGGCTTGAGGGTCTCGAAGACCGGCCGGAGCCGCTGGATGTCCGCCTCGGCGCCGCCGACCATCAGCGCGTAGCCGTTCTCCAGGCCCCACACGCCGCCGCTCACGCCGCAGTCGACGAAGCCGATCCCGCGGGCCGCCAGCTCGGCGCCGTGCTTCTGGTCGTCCACGTAGTGCGAGTTGCCCCCGTCGACGACGACGTCCCCGGCCGACAGCAGCTTGCCGAGCTCCTCGACCGTCGCCTGGGTCGGCGCCCCCGCCGGGACCATGACCCACACCGCGCGCGGCGCCTGCAGCCGGTCCACCAGTTCCTGCAGGCTCCCGACGTCGCTGACGCCGGGGTCCCGGTCGTAACCGACGACCTCGTGACCGCCGCGGCGCAGCCGCTCGGCCATGTTGCCGCCCATCTTGCCCAGTCCGATCATGCCGATCTGCATGTGCCGTCCCCTTCAGGATCGCCCAAACCGTCCGTACCGCTGTGCCCTACGAGCATCCCCTTCCCGGGATCCCATCATCCACCCGGGTCCGGACGGGCTCACGCGGGCCGTACCGGATCCGCGGCCGCGGCACGGGCGGGCCGTACCGGTGCGCACGGCGCTGAGCGGCTCTCCACGCGGTCCGCGGCCCGCCCACCGCCTCCGGCCCGCCCCAGGGGCCCCACGGGCCTCAGCGGCGGTCTGGGCGGCCTCCCAGGGTGTCGGAGCGCTCCGCCCGGAGAGGGCCCGTGCGGGTGCGCACCCGTGCGGGACCGCGGGCCCGCACAGGTGCGGCGGACCGCGCCCCGTCAGCTGGAAAGACGGATCGGCATGATCAGGTAGCGGTAGGCGGTGGTTCCGTCGTCCACAGGCTTGCCCGGGGTGAGGATGGCCGGCTTGGTGGAGGTGGTCATCTGCAGCCGGGCCACGTCGGAGTCGATCGCGTGCAGGCCCTCCAGCAGGAACTGGTGGTTGAAGGCGATGTTGATGTCGTCCCCCTCGAAGTCCACCGGCAGGACCTCCACCGCCTGCGCCTCGTCGCCGCTGCCCGCCTCCAGTACGACCTCTCCGCCGCGGAAGGCCATCCGGACGGGGGTGTTGCGCTCGGCGACCAGCGCCACACGCTTGACCGCCTCGACGAACGAGGCCGTGGACAGGTCCGCGCGGGCGGAGAACTCGGTCGGCAGCAGCGAGCGGTACTTGGGGAACTCCGGGTCGAGCAGGCGGGTGGTGGTGCGGCGCCCGGCGCTGGAGAAGCCGATCATGCCCTCCCCGGTGCCGCCGGCGGAGCTCATCGCGATCTCGACCTGGGCGCCGGTCGACCCCAGGGCCTTGGCGGTGTCGGCGAGGGTCTTGCCGGGGATCATCGCGATCGCCGAGATGTCGGCCTGCTCCGGCTGCCACTTCAGCTCGCGTACGGCCAGGCGGTAGCGGTCGGTGGCGGCGAGGGTGACGGTGTCGCCCTCGATCTCCACCCGCACGCCGGTCAGCATCGGCAGGGTGTCGTCCTTGCCCGCCGCCACCGCGACCTGCGCGACGGCGGAGGCGAACACGTCACTGCCGACGCGCCCGGCGGCCGGGGGCATGGCCGGCAGGGAGGGGTAGTCCTCCACAGGCATGGTGAGGAGTGTGAACCGGGCGCTGCCGCAGGTGACGACGGCCTTGGCCCCCTCCACCACGAAATCCACAGGCTGTGCGGGGAGCGCGCGGGTGATCTCGGCGAGGAGCCTGCCGGAGACGAGGACCACTCCGGCCTCGCCCGTCTGCAGCTCGAGGGTCACCTCGGCGGAGACCTCGTAGTCGAAGCCGGAGAGCTTCAGCTGACCGCCCTCCGTGACCTCGAGGCGCATGCCGGCCAGCACCGGCACGGAGGGACGCGCCGGAAGGCTGCGTGCCGTCCATGCGACCGCCTCTGCGAGCACGTCTCGGTCGACCCGGAACATCACGTGGATCTGCCTCCTGTGTATCGAGCGCTGTCCGCTCGGTGCCTTGGGGTTCAAGTGTTCACTGTCGCGCGCCTGCGCTGCCCCGGAACCCCTCTATGGGTCTTGAGTTTCTTCTTGAGAGATAAGTGGGGTCATCACAGTAGGGGGTGTGGAAACTGTGGACGGACCTCGTTTTCGCAGCTCACACCCTGTTTTTTCATCCACCGGGGGTGTGGGCGGAGCCTGTGGGAAACCGGCCCGCCTGTGGACGGCCGAACTCTACCCACAGGCCGTCCCCAGGTGAGGGGCTCTCCATCCACCGGTAAACGATGGTTATCCACGAGGTTTCCCCAGGTTTTCCACGGGGTAGGAGACCGATTTGTCCCTGGGGAAAACTCTGCGCACAGGGCGTCCACATGTTGTCCACGGGTTGTCAACAAGTTGTCCCCAGGTTCTCCCCAGAGTTGTCCCCAGGTGGGGAATAAGGCGAGAACAGCTCATCATCGGCTCAGCCGCCCGAATTTTTCTGATTGCCCAGGTTGTCCCTGGCCGCGACGCTGATCCACAAGGTTTTCCACAGGCTGTGCATCATCTGTGGGGAATCGCTCACCCATTGCGCGACTGCTGCTTGATCCTCGTGGTGAGCTCGTTGACCTGGTTGTAGATCGAGCGCCGCTCCGCCATGAGCGAGCGGATCTTCCGGTCGGCGTGCATGACCGTCGTGTGGTCGCGGCCGCCGAACTGCTGGCCGATCTTCGGCAGCGACATGTCGGTGAGCTCCCGGCACAGGTACATCGCGATCTGCCGGGCGGTCACCAGGACCCGCGAGCGCGAGCCGCCGCACAGATCGTCGATCGACAGGCCGAAGTAGGTGGCGGTCGAGGCCATGATCGTGGCGATCGTGATCTCGGAGTCGGCGTCCTCGGTGATCAGGTCCTTGAGCACGACCTCGGTGAGCTGCAGGTCCACCGACTGCCGGTTGAGGCTGGCGAACGCGGTCACCCGGATCAGCGCGCCCTCCAGCTCACGGATGTTGGTGGAGATACGGCTGGCGATGTATTCGAGCACCTCGGGCGGGGCGGCCAGCCCCTCCTGGATCGCCTTCTTGCGCAGGATCGCGATGCGGGTCTCCAGCTCGGGCGGCTGCACGTCGGTGATCAGGCCCCACTCGAACCGGTTGCGGAGCCGGTCCTCCAGGGTGATCAGCTGCTTGGGCGCCCGGTCGCTGGAGATGACGATCTGCTTGTTGGCGTTGTGCAGGGTGTTGAAGGTGTGGAAGAACTCCTCCTGCGTCTGCTCCTTGCCCTCCAGGAACTGGATGTCGTCCACCAGCAGGATGTCCACGGCCCGGTAGCGGCCGCGGAAGTTGTCGGCCTTGTGGTCGCGGATGGAGTTGATGAAGTCGTTGGTGAACTCCTCCGAGCTGACGTATCTCACCCGCGCGCCGTCGTAGAGGCTCTGCGCGTAGTGGCCGATCGCGTGCAGCAGGTGGGTCTTGCCCAGCCCGGAGTCGCCGTAGATGAACAGCGGGTTGTACGCCTTGGCCGGGGCCTCGGCCACCGCGACCGCGGCGGCGTGCGCGAAACGGTTGCTGGAGCCGATGACGAAGGTCTCGAAGGTGTACTTCGGGTTCAGCCGCGCGGGCTCCCCCGGAGTGCGGCCGCCACGGGAGTCCCACCTGTTCTGGGCGGGAGCCGGCACGGGCGCCGGGCGTTCGAAGGCGCCGGGCTCGGCGCGGGGCGGCGCCGGCTGCGGGGGATAACCCCGCCCGCCGTACCCCTGACCCTGGTCCTGCTCTGCGGGGGGAGGCGCGGGCGCGGGCGGCGCGGGGCGGTACGGCTGCGTGTTCTCCTCCCGCTGGGGATAGTCGCCCTCGCCCTGCGGATAGGGGAAGGAGAAGCCCTGTCCCTGTGGCCGGGGCTGTGGATAGTCGGTGGACGGCGGCGCGGCCGGGCGCGCCGCGGGATAGGGGTGCTGCTGGCCGGAACCCCCGTGGTGCTGGGCGTTCCCGCCCTGTGCATAACCCGGCTGCGCCCCGTTGCCCTGGGGATAACCCGCCCCGGAGTCCTGGGGATAGGCCTCCCGGGGCCGGGCGGGGCCGCTCCCGGGGCGCCCGGCGTTCCCGGGGCCGCCGACCCCGGGACCCGGACCGGCGTTCGCGCTCGCGGCGGGGTCCACCATGACCGCGAAACGCATCGGGCGGCCCATCTCCTGGGAGAGCGCCTGGGTGACCAGGGGGCGGAGCTTGTTCTCCAGCACGTCCCGGGCGAAGTCGGTGGGCGCGGCGAGCACCACGGTGTCGTTCATGAGACCGAAGGGCACGGTCTGCCCGAGCCACGCGCGGTGGATGGGCGGGACGTCCTCATGGAGGGAACTCGCCAGCACCCGTGCCCACACCGCGCCGAGTTCCATCTCGTCCATGGCCCGGCTCCCCTCCTTCGACGCGGCCCCCCGCGAGCACACCGCGAATCCGCTCTTCGTCCACACCGATGGCCGCCGAGCGCCTCGGATCTCCCGTTGTCCACAAGCTGTCCACACGTCGGCGGCTGTGCGGCCGGTCGTGGTCCCGTCTCGAAATCCACATGGAATCCACAGCGGATCCACAAGCCGTGCACAACCCCGCACAGACGGCAAGGCCGTGTTCTACAGCGGGAAGAAGGTCCGGAGGGGCCGACAGTAGTCCGTGTCCACAGGGTGTTCAAGACGTTGTCCACAGCCTAGTGGCTGTGCAGGGGAGGCTGGGTGCACATCCTGTGGATAAAGAAACGCCGGTGGAAAAGAAGCCTGTGGAACTGTGGACGACCGGCTCGGCGAAGGCGTCCGGTTTGACCTGGGACGCATCCGACCCGTAACGTACGACGGTCGGCTTGCCACGCGGCGGCTATTTCGCATGCCCCGCATCCGGCAGGCCAGCCATGTCGAACATCCCCATGTGCTGGGGATGCGCCTCAAGCCTGGAGCCCACTCGTGAGCAAGCGTACTTTCCAGCCGAACAACCGCCGTCGCGCGAAGACCCACGGCTTCCGGCTGCGCATGCGCACCCGTGCCGGTCGCGCGATCCTGGCCGCCCGTCGCCGCAAGGGCCGCGCCGAGCTCTCCGCCTGACGCGCGTCCGCCGTGCCCGGTTCGCCGGGCCGGGCAGCGAGCGTCCTGTCGCCCGCCGACCGTGAGGTTCGGCGGGCGATAGCCGTACCTGCCCAGGGTTGAGAAGGTCCTCTCGTGCTGCCGTCCAGGTCCCGCATGCGCCGGGGCGAGGAGTTCAACAGCGCGGTCAGGAAGGGCGGCCGCTCGGGCCGCCCCACGCTGGTCGCGCATCTCGGCATGCGCGCTCCAGATCTGCGGGCCGGTGAGCCGCCCCTGGTGGGGTTCGTGGTGAGCCGCGCCGTCGGCGGCGCGGTCGTCCGCAACCGGGTCAAGCGCCGGCTGAGACACCTCATGCGCGACCGGCTCGACCGCCTCCCGCGAGGTAGCCTGCTGGTTGTACGCGCCAATCCACCGGCCGCGTCCGCGCGGAGCGAGCGCCTAGCCGCCGAACTCGACGTCGCGCTCGATCGTTTGCTCAGGCGGCGAGAGTCCTCCACGACTCGCATGGAGGGATGACGATGACGGCGCAGCAGACCGCCGGGGCCTCCCCGGCCGCCCGGACCCTGATGGCTCCGATCCGGTTCTACCGGGCCTTCGTGAGCCCGCTGCTGGGTCCCCGCTGCCGTTTCCATCCCTCGTGCAGCGCTTACGGCCTCGAGGCGATAGCCGTTCACGGCGCGTTGCGCGGCACATGGTTGACGATCCGGAGAATCGGGCGTTGCCACCCATTCCATCCCGGAGGTTTAGACCCGGTGCCCCCACGCCCGGTCCGGTCCCACGAAACGCAAGGGAGCTAGCTCGGTGGAGCTGTCCTGGCTCAACTGGCTGTACACAGCCGTCGCCCAAGTCATCACCTGGATTCACCAGGGCTACAGCACCTTCATCCCGAAGGACAGCGGGCTCAACTGGGCGCTGACCATCATCACGCTGACCGTGCTGATGCGGCTGCTGATCTTCCCGCTCTTCCTCAAGCAGATGCGCTCGTCGAAGAAGATGCAGGAGCTCGCGCCGAAGGTGCAGGAGCTGCGCAAGCGCTACAAGAACGACAAGCAGCGCATGAACCAGGAGGTCATGGCGCTGTACCAGGGAGCGGGGGCCAACCCGCTCGGCGGCTGCCTGCCGATCCTGGCGCAGTTCCCGATCTTCATCTCGATGTTCACCGTGCTGCAGGCCATGGCGGCCGGCCAGCCGAAGTTCGGCATGACGCAGGAACTGGTGAACGACGCCCGGGCGGCGCACATCTTCGGCGCCCCGCTCCCGACCACCTTCTTCTGGGACGCCAAGGAGGTCACCGCCCTCGGTGCCGACCCGGTCGTCGCCAAGGTGGTGCTCGCGATCTTCGTGGCGGTCAGCTCGCTGACCACCTTCCTCACGGTCCGGCAGAGCGTGACCCGCTCGATGGCGCAGATGCCGGACAACCCCATGGCGCAGCAGCAGAAGATCCTGATGTACATCTCGCCGCTGTTCGCGATCTTCTCCCTGAACTTCCCCCTCGGCCTGATCCTCTACTGGGTCACCACCAACCTGTGGACGCTCGGCCAGCAGCACTGGTTCTACAGCAGGCACCCCATGCCGGTGGTCGACGCCAAGGGGAACATGGTGACGCCCGCCCCCAAGCCGGGCCTGATGAGCAAGGTGCGCAAGACCGCACCCGAGCCCGAGGCCCCGCCCGCGCCGCCGGCCCCCAAGGTCACCCGCCAGCAGCCGACCCGCCAGCCTCGCAGCAAGCGGACGGGCGGTAAGAAGTAGTCCCGGCAGATGGCGTGGGTCCCGCAGGCAGGATCCACGGCGCTCCCCGACCCATCCCGACAGCACGAAGGAGTGGCTGGACGTGACTGAGGCCCAGCAGGAGACCGCGGCCAAGGCGGCTCCCGATCTCGCAGCCCTGGAGCAGGAGGGCGAGATCGCGGCCGACTATCTCGAAGGGCTGCTCGACATCGCCGACATCGACGGTGACATCGACATGGACGTCGAGGGCGATCGCGCCGTCGTCTCCGTGGTGGACGTCAAGGGCGGCGATCTGGTGGGTCCCAACGGTGAGGTCCTGGAGGCGCTCCAGGAGCTCACCCGGCTGGCGGTCCACCGGCAGATGGGGGAGCGCTCGCGGCTGATGCTCGACATCGGCGGTTACCGCGACCGCCGCCGGGCCGAGCTCCGCGAACTCGGCACCAAGATCGCCGGGGACGTCAAGCGCTCCGGCGAGCCCAAGTCCCTCCAGCCGATGACGCCGTTCGAGCGCAAGATCGTGCACGATGCCGTGGCCGCCGCGGGCCTGCGCAGCGAGTCCGAGGGCGAGGAGCCCCGTCGCTTCGTGGTGGTGCTCCCCGCCTGACCGCCCCGGCGGGCGGACGATCGGCCGCCGTCCCTGGCACGCCAGGGACGGCGGCCTTTTTCGTCCCTCTTGCCGACACGGCGGATCCCTCCGGACGTCGGCTAACGTTGGTTCGCATAGCGCATGTCGGCAACGGCTCACACCCCCGGGGGTGGCCCGCTGATTCTGAGGAGAGAGTGATCATCCAGTGAGCGACCAGTTGCCCGAACCGCCCGAGGTGGCACGTGAGGTGTTCACCGGTGAGGCCTGGTCCCGAGCGGAGGCGTTCGCGGAGTTGCTCGCCGGTCCAGGAGTGGTGCGCGGACTGCTCGGCCCCCGCGAGGTGCCCAGGATCTGGGACCGCCATCTGCTCAACTGCGCGGTGGTCGCCGAGGCCGTCCCCGAGGACGTGCGGCTGGTGGACATCGGCTCGGGCGCGGGCCTGCCCGGCCTCGTGCTCGCCATCGTCCGGCCCGACATCTCGGTCACGCTCCTCGAACCACTCCTGCGCCGGACGGTCTTCCTCCAGGAGTGCGTCGATTCACTGAAACTGGAGAACGTCGAAGTGCTGCGCGGCCGGGCCGAGGAGTTCGCCGGCAAGCGCGAGTTCGACGTGGCCTCCGCGCGGGCGGTGGCGCCGCTCGACCGGTTGCTGTCCTGGGCGCTGCCGTTGCTCTGCGAGGGGGGAGAACTGCTCGCGATGAAGGGGGAGCGTGCGGCGGAGGAACTGGCCGAGGCCGAGGCGCAATTGCGGTCCAGTGGAGTGCTGACCGCCGAGCTTGTATCCGTCGGGCACGGTAAGGTCGAGCCGCATGCAACTCTCATCCGGGTGGTCGCCGGTCGGGCCCCCGAGAGAGCCCGGCAGGCCTCTCGCCGAAAGGATCGTGCTCCGCGCCCGAAACGGGTGCGAGGCCAGTAGACGGACCGAAAAGCGAGTGCAAGGCCAAGGAGATCCGGTGAGTCGAACGCTCCCCGGCGCGAGCGCCGGGTTCTCCACGCTGGACGATCGCGGACGTGTGATCACCAGCACGGCAGGGGGTCTCGGCTGGCCGGAGACCCCCCTCTCTTCTCCGCTCGGCAGTCCCTCAGGCCTGGGATGGCCGGCCTCGGCTCCTCCCGCCGCGGCCCGGCCGGTGGAAAGGAAGACGACCGTGACCCCCAATCCCCTTAACCCCGGCGAATCGCCGCTGGTACGAGAGGCACTCAGCTCAGTGGTTTCACGTGAAACATCGCCCCAGAACACCACGGTCGCTTCCGGTAACTCCTCGGCGACCCGGGACGGCGACTGGCCCCGGCCACCCAAGACCCGGATCTTCACCGTCGCGAACCAGAAGGGCGGTGTGGGAAAGACCACGACGTCGGTCAACCTGGCGGCGGCACTCTCCATGCACGGTCAGCGCGTCCTGGTGGTGGACCTCGACCCGCAGGGCAACGCCTCGACGGCCCTGGCCATCGAGCATCGCGGCGACGTGCCGGACATGTACAAGGTCCTGGTGGAGGACATGCCGCTCATCGAGGTGGTGAAGGAGGTCCCGGACATGCCCGGCCTCTACTGCGCCCCCGCCACCATCGACCTCGCGGGCGCGGAGATCGAGCTGGTCTCCATGGTGGCCCGCGAGGCCCGGCTGCAGCGGGCGCTGGCCGCCTACGACGCCATCGAGTTCGACTACATCCTCATCGACTGCCCGCCCTCGCTCGGCCTGCTGACCGTCAACGCGCTGATGGCCGCGAACGAGCTGCTGATCCCGATCCAGTGCGAGTACTACGCGCTGGAGGGCCTGGGCCAGCTGCTCCGGAACGTGGAGCTGGTCCGCGCCCACCTGAACCCCACCCTCGACCTGTCCACCATCCTCATGACGATGTACGACGGCCGTACCCGGCTCGCCTCGCAGGTCGCGGAAGAGGTACGGTCCCATTTCGGTGACACGGTGCTGAGCACGCTCATCCCGCGGAGCGTGCGTGTCTCCGAGGCGCCCAGCTACGGGCAGTCGGTCATGACCTACGACCCGGGCTCCAGCGGTGCGATGGCCTACATGGACGCCGCCCGTGAGATCGCCTACCGCGGCGCGGCCGTGTGAGCGGCGGGGAGCGCCTCGGCGGTGCCGCCGCGGATGTTACTGAGGGCGAGACGTCGAGCCTTGGGGAGGGGCAGTGAGTAAGCAGCCGAGAGGACTGGGCAAAGGGCTGGGGGCACTGATCCCCACGGCTCCCCCGCCCGCGGAGCCCACCGCGCACGCCGGGTCCGGCGCGACCGCGACCATGGTGGCTCCGGAGCCGGCTCCTCAGGAGCAGAGCCTCAAGCCGGTCGCCGGCGCCTACTTCCTCGAGGTCCCGGTCGGGGACATCGTGCCGAACCCCCGGCAGCCCCGGGAGATCTTCGATGACGAGGCGCTTAAGGAACTGGCCGCCTCGATCAAGGAGGTCGGTCTTCTCCAGCCCATCGTGGTCCGGAGGGCGGGGGGCGACCGGTACGAACTCATCATGGGGGAGCGTCGCTGGCGGGCCTCCACGATGGCCGGGCTGGAGCTGATTCCGGCGATCGTGCGGGACACCCAGGAGGACAAGCTCCTTCTGGACGCCCTGATCGAGAACCTCCAGCGCGAGCAGCTCAACGCGCTGGAAGAGGCGGCCGCCTACCGTCAGCTCCTGGACGACTTCGGCGCCACCCACGAACAGCTCGCCACCCGCATCGGCCGTTCCCGCTCGCACGTGACGAACACCATCCGGCTCCTCAACCTTCCGCCCCGGGTCCAGAACCGGGTGGCGGCGGGCACGATCAGCGCCGGCCACGCCCGGGCCCTGCTGAGCCTGGATGATCCGGCCGCACAGGAACGCCTTGCAGACCGGATCGTGGCCGAGCTCCTCTCGGTCCGCGCCGTCGAGGAGATCGTGGCGATGGGGGACGCCTCGGCGGCTTCCGCCCCCGCGCCTCGCGCTCCGCGGGCCAAGCCCGAGGAGGACCCCTCGCTCCGCCGCCTGGCGGACAGACTCTCGGACCACTTCGAAACCCGGGTGAAGGTGGACTTCGGCCGCCGCAAGGGACGCATCGTGGTGGAGTTCGCGACCATCGACGATCTGGAGCGCATCATCGCGACGATGGCTCCCGGCTCGGTGGAATCGCCGGAGGAGTAGTACCCGCTCAGGCTGCATGCATGGCCGTCGTGTTTCACGTGAAACACGACGGCCATTCTTATGCTGCTGGGGGTGCGTACGCTGCGCGATGGCCGGGGGTGCGTACGCTGCGCGATGGTTGGGGTGGGGGCGCACGGGGGCGGTCCGGTGGTCCTGCCGGCGTATAAAGCACCGCACCCCGCACCCCGCGCGCCCGAGCCCAGGCCGGAGGCCGGAGAACACCAGAGCTCAGCTGAGACGGCTACCACACGGACCGGCTCGCCCCCGTGCGCCCCCACCCCGGCCACCACGCAGCATCCGCACCCGCCCGGCCCGCCCCAGCGAACCGGACCGCCCCACGCGAGAGGGTCGATGTGTTTCACGTGAAACATCCCACGGAGACGGTCGGTGTTTCACGTGAAACCGTACGGCTGGAGGACAAGCGGCCGGGTCGGCCGCCTCAGGGGCGGGGTTGGATGACGGCGCGGATGTCCGCGACGAAGGTGTCGATGTGCTCGGGGGTGGTGTCGAAGGCGGCCATCCAGCGGACCACGTTCTCCGAAGCGTCCCACGTGTGGAAGAGATAGCGCTGTTGCAGCTCGGCGATCGCCTTCTCCGGCAGCGCCGGGAATACGGCGTTGGACTGAACCGGGTAGCGGAGGGAGACTCCAGGGAGATCGGTGACGCCGTCGGCGAGTCGATGGGCCATCGCGTTGGCGTGGGCGGCGTTCTCCCGCCAGAGGTCGTCGGTGAGGAGCGCGGTCAGCTGGGCGGAGACGAAGCGCATCTTCGAGGCGAGCTGCATCCCCTGCTTGCGGAGGAACAGCGCCGGTGCGTCCAGCTCGGGGCGGAGGACGACCAGGGCCTCGGCGCCCAGGGCCCCGTTCTTGGTACCGCCGAAGCTGAGCAGGTCCACTCCCGCGTCGGTGGTCAGGGCGCGCAGCGGACAGCCGAGCTCGGCGGCGGCGTTGGCCAGACGGGCGCCGTCCATGTGCAGGAAGAGACCGTTGGAGTGGGCGAACTCCGCGAGCTCGGAGATCTCGTCGGCGGTGTAGACCGTGCCGCACTCGGTCACCTGGGAGATGGAGATGACGCGCGGCTGGGCGTACTGGGTGTTCCCGACGACGGAGAGGTGCTCGCGGACGTCGTCGGCGGTGATCTTGCCGTCGTCCGTCGGGAGGGGGATGAGCTTGGCGCCGAGGATCCGTTCGGCGGCGCCGCACTCATGGGTGTTGATGTGCGCCGTGGCCGGGCAGAGCACGGAGTCGTAGGAGCGCAGCGCCAGGCCCAACCCCACGACGTTGGCCCCGGTGCCGTTGAACATCGCGTACGCCCGCGCCCGCGCACCGAACTGGCTCCGGAAGGCGTCTTCCATCGCCTGGGTCCAGGGGTCGGCGCCGTAGGCGGGAGCGTCTCCGGCGTTGGCTTCCGCGACGGCCGCGAGCACCTTGGGATGCACGCCGGCGTGGTTGTCGCTGGCGAAGCTCTTGGGAAAGAGAGTGGAGGTCAGCACAGTGCCAGCGTATGGGAGCCGCCCTCCCCGCCGATCAGGCGGTGCGCCGGTCCGCCCGGAGGCGGGAGGGCTTCACCCGGGAGCGGGGAGGCGCGGGATTCAGGCCGCGCCGCGGGCGGCGGCCTGCTCCAGCAGCGAGCGGCAGAGGGAGCCGAGGTCGTGGTCGGCGGCCTCGACGGCCATGGGGAAGAGGGAGGTCTCGGTCATGCCGGGAGCGACGTTGACCTCCAGGAAGTGCGGCAGGCCGTTCCCGTCGACGATCAGATCGGTCCGGGAGATGTCGCGCAGGCCCAGGGCGGCGTGCGCGGTCACGGCCATCTCGGCGCAGGCGGCCGCGACCTCGGGGGACAGGCGGGCCGGAGCGAAGAACTCCGTACGGCCCGCGGTGTAGCGGGCCGCGTAGTCGTAGACGCCGTCATCGGGGACGATCTCCACCGGTGGCAGGGCGACGGGTCCCTCACCGAGGTCCACCACGGAGACGGCCACCTCGACGCCCTCGACGCAGCGCTCGATCAGAGCGGTGTCCCCGTAGGCGAAGCAGCCCACCATGGCGGAGGGCAGTTCCTCGGCCGTGCGCACGATCGAGGCGCCGAGGGCGGATCCGCCCCGGGAGGGCTTGACGAACAGCGGGAGCCCCAGCCGCTCGACGATCCGGGCCAGCACGGCGGAGGCGCCGAGGTCGTGGAACGTCTCCTTGGGGAGCGTCACCGACTCGGGGGTGCGCACGCCGGCGGAGCGAACGACCGTCTTGGCGGTGGGCTTGTCGAATGCGACCCGGCATGCTTCGGACCTGGCGCCCACGTAGGGGACGGAGAGGAGCTCCAGCACCGAGCGAATGGCGCCGTCCTCGCCGGCTCCGCCGTGCAGCGTCACGAAGACGGCGCTGGGCGGGTCGGCCAGCACCCGGGGGACGAGGGAGGCGTCGATGTCGCGTGCCTCGACGGAGACGCCCGCCGCACGCAGCACCTCGCTCACCCGCCGCCCCGAGCGCAGCGAGACCTCCCGCTCGTAGGACAGGCCGCCTGCCAGGACGAGCACATGGCCGAGATCACTCATCCGCACACCTTCTCCTTCAGGCCCGCACGAGCCCGTCGAACCGCTCTTCTCGTCGTCGGGCCGGGCGCCGGACGACAGCGTTCACCGTACGGCACCGCCCCGCGGCCGGCCCACGCGGCGGCCCGTCACGGGGGAAACCGGCTCCGGAAGGGGCCGGAGCCGGTGGGACCGCGCTACGCGGGAGCCGGCGTCACGCGAGGTCGGGTCCCGGGGTGTCCACCCCGATGTGGTCGGGGAAGGCGCCGGGGCCGAACGTGTCGCGCAGCTGCAGCTCCTGCTCGACCACCCCGGCCAGTCGGCGCACGCCCTCGCGGATGCGCTCGGGCTCCGGGTAGCAGTAGGACAGCCGCATGTTCCGGGCGCCGCTCCCGTCGGCGAAGAAACCGGTGCCCGGGACGAACGCCACCCGCTCGGCGACTGCCCGGGGCAGGAGTGCCTTGGAGTCCAGCCCCTCGGGGAGGGTGGCCCAGACGAAGAACCCGCCGCTCGGCCGCGTCCAGGAGCACTCGGCGGGCATCAGGGACTCCAGCGAGGAGAGCATGGTGTCCCGGCGCTCGCGGTAGAGCTCCCGGAAGGTCTTGATCTGCTCGCGCCAGGGCTGGGTGGCGAGGTATTCGCCCACGGCGAGCTGGGTGAAGGCGGAGTGCGACAGCACGGCCGACTCCATCGCCAGCACGAGTTTGTCGCGGATGGCGTGCGGTGCGAGCGCCCAGCCCACCCGGAAGCCGGGGGCGAGCGTCTTGGAGAACGACCCCAGGTAGACCACGCCGTCGGGGTTGTCGGCGCGCAGCGCCCGCATGGGCTCGCCGTCGAAGCCGAGCAGGCCGTACGGATTGTCCTCGACGATGAGCACGCCCGCGCGCTGGCAGATGTCCAGCACCTGCGCTCTGCGCGCGGCGTTGAGCGTCACCCCCGCCGGGTTCTGGAAGGTGGGGATCGTGTAGAGGAACTTGATGCGGCTGCCCGCGGTCTGCAGCGCGTAGACGGTCTGCGCCAGCGACTCGGGGATGATGCCCTCATCGTCCATGGCGATGTGCACGACCTTCGCCTGGTAGGCGGAGAAGGTGCCCAGCGCGCCCACGTAGGAGGGGCCCTCGGCCAGGATGACGTCGCCGGGGTCGATGAAGATGCGGGTGATGAGGTCGAGGGCCTGCTGCGAGCCGACGGTCACCACGACGTCGTCGGCGTGCCCCTCGATCCCCTCCAGGCGCATGACGTCGCAGATCTGCTCGCGCAGGTGCGGGTCGCCCTGGCCCGAGCCGTACTGGAGCGCGACCGGGCCGCGGCGGGCCACGAGGTCGGCGACGAGCTCTCCCACGACGTCCAGGGGCAGGGCCGTGACGTACGGCATGCCGCCGGCCAGCGAGACCACCTCGGGTCTCGACGCGACGGCGAAGAGAGCTCGAACCTCGGAGGCGACCATCCCGGTAGCCCGTGCGGCGTACCGATCGACGTAGGCATCGATGCGCGACCCGTGGGCCGCGACGGTCCGACCGTGATCCGAGTCCTGGGGTGCCACGGTCCACCTCCTCGTCGTAGGAGCACAACGTGCTCAAGCTAGATAAACCAGGGTACGTCAGTGGCACCTCTACTCCCCGTGGGGGATCGGAGCCCTGAAACGATGACCTCCGCTGGGCTACGATGCCAGCTGGGGAAGCGGTTTTCGCGGGTTTCCCCACCGTGGCCAGGAAGGCCTGGGCACTCGTCTCGCACGCGATTGGGGCCAACAGGTGTCGCGTCGGTTGGTGAACGTCACTCTCGACAACCTCGACGACCTGCCGCGCCGCTGCCGCCGGTGCGTCTTCTGGGAGCTCGATCCGGTCAGCGGGGACCGGGCCCTGGAGGCCGGCGACCCGGGGCTGGAGAAGGAGGCGTGGATCTCCTCCACCCTGCTGGAGTGGGGCAGCTGCGGCAAGATCGCCTATGTGGACGGTGCGGCGGCCGGCTTCGTGCTCTACGCGCCCCCGCTCTACGTGCCCCGTTCGGCGGCCTTCCCGACCTCGCCGGTCAGCGCCGACGCCGTGCTGCTGATGACCGCGCACATCGTCCCGGAGTTCTCCGGCGGCGGTCTGGGCAGGATGCTGGTCCAGGGCGTGGCCAAGGACCTGACCCGGCGCGGGGTGCGGGCGATCGAGGCGTTCGGCGACCTGAAGTGGGAGCAGCCGGGGGCGTGCGTCATGCCCGCCGACTACCTCCTGGCGGTCGGCTTCAAGACGGTCCGGCCGCACCTGCGCTTTCCCCGGCTCCGCCTGGAGCTCAAGAGCGCCGTCTCGTGGCGTGAGGACGTCGAGGTGGCACTGGAGAGGCTCCTGGGGTCGATGAGTCCGGAGAGGGCTCTGCGGCCCGTCTGAGCCGCCCTGGAGGCCGCCGGGCTCCGGCGGGCCCGCGGACGCGCAAGAGCCCCCTCGGGGGGAGGGGGCTCTCACTTGGGTGGGTGTGCCGCTCGGAAGCGGGTGGTACGGCCCGGCGTCGCCGTGGGGAGCGACCGGCCGCAGGGGGCCCTCCAGAGGCCCGCGCGCAGGCCGCCTAGATGATGCCCTCGAGCTCGCGAAGCAGCATGGCCTTCGGCTTGGCGCCGATGATCTGCTTCACGACCTCTCCGTTCTTATAGACGTTCATCGTCGGGATCTGGAGTACGCCGTACTGCTGGGCGATCGCCTGATTCTCGTCGACGTTGAGCTTGACGATGGTCAGCTTCTCGGCCTGCTCCCCGGCGATCTCCTCCAGGATCGGCGCGACCTGGCGGCACGGGCCGCACCACTCGGCCCAGAAGTCGACGAGGACGGGCTTGTCGCTCTTGAGCACGTCGGCCTCGAAGCTGGCCTCGGTCACGTTCTTGATGGCGCCCACTGCTTGCTCCCTTGTATCCGGGTTCCTACGACTGCTCTCGGTTCTGGGGTCACTTCTCGTCGTGCTCGGCCAGCCAGCGCTCGGCGTCCAGCGACGCGGCGCAGCCGGTGCCCGCGGCGGTGATCGCCTGGCGGTAGGTGTGGTCCACCACGTCGCCCGCGGCGAAGACGCCGTCCAGGTTGGTGCGGGTCGAGGGGGAGGCGACCTTGACGTAGCCCTCGTCGTCGAGCTCCACCTGGCCCTTGACCAGCTCGGTGCGGGGGTCGTGGCCGATCGCGATGAACAGGCCGGTGACGGCGAGCTCGCTCTCCTCACCGGTCTTGAGGTTGCGCAGCCGTACGCCGGAGACCTTCTCCTCGCCGAGGACGTCGACGACCTCGCTGTCCCAGACGAAACGGATCTTGTCGTTGGCGAACGCGCGGTCCTGCATGATCTTGCTGGCGCGCAGTTCGTCCCGGCGGTGCACGACGGTCACCGAGGCGGCGAACCGGGTGAGGAAGGTGGCCTCCTCCATGGCGGTGTCGCCGCCGCCGACGACCACGATGTCCTGGCCGCGGAAGAAGAAGCCGTCACAGGTGGCGCACCAGGAGACGCCGCGGCCGGACAGCCGCTTCTCGTTGGGCACGCCCAGCTCGCGGTAGCCCGAGCCGGTGGCCAGGATGACGGCCTTGGCGTGGAAGGTGCCGGTGGCGGTCTTGACGACCTTGGGGGTGACGGTCAGGTCGACCTCGACCACGTCGTCCGCGACGAGCTCGGCGCCGAACCGCTCGGCCTGCTTGCGCAGGCCGTCCATCAGGTCGGGGCCCATGATGCCGTCGGGGAAACCGGGGAAGTTCTCCACCTCGGTGGTGTTCATCAGCGCGCCGCCGGCGGTGACCGACCCCTCGAACACCAGGGGGTTGAGGTCGGCGCGTGCGGAGTACACAGCCGATGTGTAACCGGCGGGACCCGATCCGATGATGATCACATTGCGGACGTCCATCACGCGTTGCGCCTTTCCCTCTGCCGTTGCCAGTCGCGTCAACAGATCCTAGGCGTCGGTGATTCCCGGTGACGCCGAAGCCCGGCACGGACGGTTCCGTGCCGGGCTCCTGAGCGGTCCGGGCGGGGTCAGCGCCAGCTGGCGAGCGCGGGCTTGCGCACGGTCTCGCAGGACGGGCCGACCACGTGCACGCGCACGCGGTTCTTGGGCTGGTCGTGCCAGAACAGCACGATGTTGGCCTCCTGCCCGTTGTAGAAGCCCCGGTCGACGGCGAACGGCTGCCTGCCGACCTTCGCGGAGACCTGCTGCACGCAGCGGGTCAGCTCGGAGGTGGCCGCCGTGCCCAGGACGGGCGCCGGGCTGATGTACTCCATCAGCGAGCCGCGGAGCTCCTTGTCGGTGTAGTTCCAGTTGCTGTCGGTCAGCTGGTACTTCGTAGCCGCACTCGGCAGGGGCTGGGCGATCTGCTGCTCCTGCTTCGGACCGGCCGCGGAGAGCATGCCGGTCGCCATCACGGTCGCGCCGGCGACCGCCGCCGCCACTCCCGCCGCCGCGGCGACCGACGCCCAGCGGCGCCGTCCCGCGGCTCTGCGCCGCCTCGACGACGTCACCGGGACCACGGTGCCGTCGTCGCCGACGACCCCCAGCACCGGCACCGGCTCGGGCCGGGTCTCGCGCTCGGGCTCCGGCTCAGGTGCGGTGAGCTCGGGCTCCGGCGCCGGGGGAGGCGTGGCCTCCCAGGGCGCGTCGCGCATCATGTCGTCCCAGGCCGGTGCTTCCACCAGCCCGATTCCACCTCCACGGAAGTTCTCGGCCTCGGCGGCCAGCGCCCGGTCGATGCGGAGCGCGACCCCCATCGGCATCGCCGGGGTGGGCGTCGCCGCCAGAAGCTCACGGACCGCTGCGAGGTCGGCGAGGCTCTCACCACAGGGATCGCAGATCGCGAGATGCTCGCGAACCCGCATGGCCGTGGCGGCGTCGAGGAGACCCTCGGCCAGTTCGGCCAGGACCTCCAGGTCGTAGTGCGTATCACCCGTCACGAAGTTCTGCTCCCTTCGCCGATGAGACGCGAGACAGGTCGGATCGGTTCCGCAGATGCGAAAGAATGGGGACAAGTTTCGCGCGACCACGTGCGCACCGGCTCTTCACGGTGCCGCTCGGCACCTGCAGGACCTGGGCCGCGTCCTCGACCGAGTAGCCCATCATGTCGACGAGCACCAGGGCCGCCCGCTGGTCGGCGGGGAGCAGCTTGAGCGCGGACGAGACCTCCATGGAGACCTCGCGCTCGGCCGTCTGGTCGGGCACCGGGGTCTCGCGCTCGGCGGCCTCGATCAGCTCGTCGTCGGCGACGGGCCGTACGGACTTGCGGCGCATGCGGTCCAGGCAGGCGTTCACCACGATGCGGTGCAGCCACGTGGTGACGGCCGCCTCACCGCGGAAGCTGTCCGCCTTGCGGTAGGCGGAGACGAACGCGTCCTGCACGGCGTCGGCCGCCTCGTCGGGGTCGCCCAGCGTGCGCAGGGCGACCGCCCACATGCGGTCTCGGTGGCGCTTGACTATCTCACTGAAAGCGTGCGGATCCCCGGCGATGTGCCGGGTCAGCAGATCGGCGTCGGACATGGCCGTCCGCGCCTCCTGCTGATCCGCCGTCGGCGGGGTATCGGGTGGGGAATTCACAAGGAAAGTCCTGCTATGCCGATCCGGGAGAACACCTCTACGGAATAGATGGTGCCACGAAATCTCTCATGATCGGCAAGAAGAGCGGTAAACCAGATCAAATCACACCGCTTCCGTCTCGCCGCCCCCGCCGGTCACTTCACCGCGCGGATCTTCACCTCGTTCACCTGGGCGCGGTACTTGCCCTGGTAGGAGGGGCCCTCGGTGAACCAGAGCAGGATGTAACGCCCCTTCTTCGGGGACTTGGCGGTGAGGGTCTCCTTGCCGCCCAGCCCGGAGGCCTTCGCCACCGCGCCCAGGTCGTCGAGGTCCTTGGAGTCGCCCACCCGGAGCTCCACGGTGCCGCCGGAGACGGGCCCGAAGTCGGCCGTCACCTCCTTGACGGCCACGCTCTCCTTCAGGTCGATCAGCAGGCCGACGCCCTTCTTCAACCGGCCGAAGTCGGCGGAGGGGTACGACTCGGAGTGCCAGTCGGTGGAGGGCTTGCCGTCCAGGGCCAGGGACGCGAGCTCGCTCCGCTCGTCGCCGTCGCCCAGCGGGTCGAAGCCCTGGGCGGAGCCGGGCTTCACCTCGCGGGTCGCGGTGGTCCCCGTCGTGGGCGTGGGCGAGGAGCTGCCGCCGGCCTCCGGGGCGTCGCCGGCGTTGCCGATGCTGCGGCCGAGCGTCCAGGCGCCCAGGCCGACCGCGGCCATGACCAGCAGGACGACCAGCCCCACGGCCACCTTGCCGAGCGCCCCGCCGCCCCCGGAGGGGTGCGGCTGCTGGACCGGACGGTACGGCGGGGGCGGAGGCGGGGTGTGGCGCTGCGGGGACGCGGCGGTGTCCAGGCCCTCGGAGCGGGAGGCCGTCACCGGAGGGGCGGGCGGCGGCGCGGGCATGGGCATGGGGGCGGGCCGGGGCACCGAGCTGAGCGCCTCGGCGACCTCCGCGGGGCTGGCCAGCGGGGTCTGGCCGCGCTTGCTCTCCGGCAGCAGCGCCCGGCAGACGATGGTGTCGAGGTAACCGGGAACGCCGGCGGTGACCTGGCGCGGCGTGCAGTAGTGCCCGTTGTCCATCGGCGCGACGGGCAGCCCGCCGGGGGCCTCCTCGCCCGGCCAGTGGCCGGTCAGCCCGGCGTACAGCAGGCGGCCGAGGCCCTCGGCGTCGCCGCGGGCGGCGTCCTCGACCCGCATGTTGTCGTGCACCGCGTCGGCGAGGACCGCGTCGACCCCGAGGCCGAGCAACTTGACCGTGCCGCCCGCCGTCCACACCAGGTGCTCGGGGGTCAGGCACAGGTGCGGGACGCCGGCCTCGTGGGCGTGGGCCAGCGCCTCGGCGACCTCCGCGACCAGTGCGGCGGCGCGCTCGGGCTCCATCGGCCCGGCGGCGACCAGGTCGGCCAGGTTGTCCCCGGTCACCCACTCGCTGACGACGTAGGAGCAGCCGTCGTCCTCGGTGGCGTCGAAGACCTGGGTCAGCCGCGGGTCGGTGAGGCGGCTGGCCGTACGGGCGGCCGAGACCACCTCGTTGAGGCGGGGGAAGTCGGGATCGAAGGTGTGGACGGCGACGGGCCGGGCGAGCACCTCGTCGATGGCCTTCCAGAGCGTGGCCCCGTTGGACTCGTGGACGCGGTCTTCGAGCCGGAACCGTTCGGCCAGCTTCGTGCCGGGCTCGATCGCCGAGGAGGTGCTCATGAACTCTCCGAAACTGGGAACGCGTCAGCGTCGCGCCCTGCGGGCACGTCAGGCCTCATCACACGATGCCGGGTGGATCCGCCCACGCCCTCCTGCTTCCACTCACCGCGCGTCGTCACACGCGTCGCACCATGGTAGTGCCGCACCGTTCCACCCGTGTTCTCCCTACCGGACGGGCGGGGAAAACATCGGAGTCACCGGCGTCCTCGTCCTGTGACCATTCCAACGATCGAACTCACCTCGGGGATGCGCATGCGGTGCGCGACGACCAGGTAGAGCGCCAGGCCGGCCCCGCCGCCCACCGCGAGCATGACGGCCGCGCTGAGCGGGGTCAGACCGGCCAGCTCACGGGTGAGCCAGAGCACACCGAGAGCCGCCAGCGTACCCGGAAGGGCGGCGGTGTACATCCGGGACAGCCCCGAGGCCACCACGCGCCCGTTCAGCCCCCGCGTACGGCGCGAGGCGAGCATCCAGGCGACCACGGTGCCCGTCGCGTAGGCGGCGGTGAGCGCGCACGCCAGTCCCATCACGACGTAGCGCGGCGGCAGGACGGCGGCGGACAGGAGGCTGAGGCCGATGCTCACCGCGGTGTTGCCCGCTCCGATGAAGACCGGGGTGCGGGTGTCGCCGAAGGCGTAGAAGACCCGCAGCAGGAGCTGGAAGAGCGAGAACGGCACCAGCGCCAGGCCGAAGACCTGGAGCACGTTGCCGATGTAGACGGCGTTGTCCAGGGTGTTGTTGCCCCAGGAGTAGATCAGCACGGTGACCGCCGGCCCCAGCACCATCAGCAGCAGCCCGGCCGGGACCAGCAGGACGGCGACCAGGCGCACACCGGAGGCGAACTCGTCGCGGACCGTGCCGAGGTCCCCCTCGGCGGCCGACCGGCTCATCCGGGGCAGCATCGCGGTGATCACCGAGACCGCGATGATCCCGTAGGGGAGCTGGAAGAGCTGGAACGCCTGGGCGTAGGCGGTGTTCCCCGCGCCCTCCGCCTCCCCGCCCGCACCGGAGGCGATCATGGTGGTGACCCAGAAGCCGACCTGGGTGATGAGCACGTAGACGATGCCCCAGCCGGCGGTCCGGCCCATCTCGCCCAGGCCCACGCCGCGCAGGCCGAACCGGGGCCGGAAGCGGAAGCCGGCCCGGTGCAGCGAGACCATCAGCACCAGGCACTGGGCCACGATCCCGGCGGTGGTGCCGAGGCCGAGCAGGGCGAGGTCGGCGTCGCTCACCGCCTCGACGTCCGCACCCGAACGGCCCGCCGTCACCAGGTAGAGGACCAGGACGCCGATCATCACGACGTTGTTGAGCACCGGAGCCCACATCGGCGCGGCGAAGCGGTCGCGGGTGTTGAGGATCGCCCCGGCGAGCGCCCCGACGCCGACGAAGGCGATCTGCGGCAGCACGTACCGGGCCAGCATGACCGCGACCTCGGTCTGCCGGTCGCTCCAGCCGTCGTCGGTGTACAGGCCGATCAGCGGCCCGGCGAGCAGCACCGCCGCCGCGGTGAGCAGGACCAGCGCGACGGTGCCGATCGTCAGCAGCCGCTGCTCGTAGGACCGGCCGCCGTCCGGGTCGCTCTTCTGCCGCCGCACGATCGACGGGACCACGACGCTGCTCAGGATCCCGCCGATGAGGAAGTCGAACAGGATGAACGGGATCGCGTTGGCGACGGTGTAGGCGTCGCCCATGTGCGCGCTGCCGAGCGCGGCCACGAGCACCGCGGCTTTGACGAAGCCCGTGACGCGGGAGACCATCGTGCCCGCGGCCATGATCGCGCTCGCACGCAGGACCCTGCTCATGCTTCTTCCTCCGCTTGGTGAACGCCTGCCGGCTGGGGGG
>BMQD01000005.1:0-147653 GCA_014647935.1 Planomonospora parontospora | reverse complement strand
GGGGGCCGAGACCCCGTCGGGGACCCGGGCTTCAGGACTCGGTGCCGGCCGGCACGCTCGCCCGCCTGGGCGAGGCGGCGGTCGCGGCCCTGCCCGACCCCCGGCGGCGCAGGACGCGCAGGCCCACCGCGGCCAGCATCACCAGCAGGGCCGCCCCCGCGATCACCAGCGCGATCCCGGTGTAGCCGGTGCTCCGCACGGTGAGCTTGACCCGCTGGCCGTACGCGCGGCCGTCGTCGGTGGTGAGCTGGACCGTCACCGAGGTCTGCCCGCCGGAGGCGCCCGTGATGGTCATCGGGATCCGCACGGTCTGGGTCTGCCCGCCGGAGATGACCATCCGGTCCTCGTACGGCTCGATCCTCAGCCGGCCGGGCTTCTGCGAGGTCACCCTGACCCGGACCGCGACCGTGCTGCCGCTCCCCCTGCGCTCGTTGCGGACGCTGATCGGCACCTCGCCGTCCTCCCCGGCCAGGGTGCGGATCTGCTCGGCCTGCTCGCCGCCGACGATCCTCACCTGGTCGATCCGGCCGTCGACGGTGCTCCGCAGCTGCTCGACGTACGGCTCCGCGGCCCTGGCCCTGTCCCGCCAGGCGGAGGAGGCGAGCCGGAGGAGCGCCAGGTCGAACCTGCCGGAGTCGTCCCCGGGGGCGTCCGGGGTGACGTGGGTGACGGAGGTGGCCAGGTTCGCGCGCTCGCCCACCCGCCGGACGCCCGTCAGGTACTTCTTGCCGAGCTCCCGGCTCCGGTCCTGCGGGGTGTAGGTGAGGCCGGCGCGCGGCGTGACGACCTTGCCGGGCTTGACCGCGTCGAGCGTGGCGGGGGAGAGCCAGGGCAGGGACCCGGCCGTCTCGACCAGGCCGGTGACGTAGGCCGGGTCGGGCGACCAGCGGCGCGGCGGGGCGGCCACCACGGTCCTGCGGCCGGTGACGGGCTCCGCACTGATCATCGCGGTCTCGGCGATGAAGCGCCGGCGGTTCAGCAGGGCCCAGTCGGGGCTGGAGGCCGTCGCGCCGACGATGTCGCTCAGCACCGGGTCCGCCACCAGCGCCTGGACCGGGCCGCTCACGCTCTGCAGGGTGGCGACGGCGTCCGGGGTGGTCGCGGGGGGCTGCGCGACGGCGCCCGGGACCGTGGCGGCCGGGGCGGCGGGCGGCAGGTTGGCCTCGCTCAGCAGCACGCTGCGGACCCCGGCGACGGCCAGGACGTCCAGGCCGTCGTGGTCGATCACCCCGCCGACCGGCCAGTTGACGTCGGTGGCGACGTCGCGGCCGAGGATCTCCCGGCCGGTCCGCGCGGCCGCCGCGACGCCCTTGCGGGTGGTGCCGTCGAGGCCGTTGTGGGCCAGGGCGGCCACGTCCGGGTCGGCGTAGGGGGTGGCCGCGACCGGGGAGTCGGCCAGGGCCGTGCGCAGGGCGCCGAGCCACCGGGTCGCCGCGGCGTCGGCGGGACGGCTCACCGTCTCGGCGCCCGCCTTCACCCGGTGCGCCCTGCCCAGCGTCCGCACGTCGTCGAGGAGGGCGGGGTCGACCACCCAGGTGACCCCCTTGGCGGAGGAGACGCCCTGGGCGGTCTTCAGCAGGTCGTCGAGGCGCTTGCCCTCCGCCAGGCCGGCGGTCAGGTCCTCGTCGAGGAAGCTGCCGTCGTCGGCCCGGTGCGGCTGGTCGATGACCGGCAGGACCACGGCGAGGCGGGTGCGCGAGGCCCGCGGGATCTTCGTCCCCTTCGGCAGGTAGGTCAGGAAGGTGCGCTGCACGGCGAGCTTCTGCTCGGCGGCGTCGACCACCTCGACCGTCAGCGGGTAGACGCCGAACCGGTACAGGCCCAGCTGCTGGGGGGTGAAGACGAACTCCCACGGCAGTTTGGCCGAGGCCGCCAGCGGCTGCTGGAGCCAGCTCTCGTCACGCAGGCCGCCCGGCTGGACGTGCTCCTGGCCGCTCAGGTATGCGGTCATGTCGGCCCGCCGGGCGAAGGGCTGGGCCGAGTAGCGCAGCCGGTAGCGCAGGCCGGTCCGGGCCTCGGTGCCGGTGTTCGCCAGCGTGCCGGAGACCCTGATCTCGGTGGCGGGCTCCTTCGGCAGGTCCGGGGTGATCGACGCGATCACGAGCTGCAGGGTCTGGCGGGCCGCCGTCGTCGTTCCTGCGGTCGCCGTGCCGCCAGTGGCCACGGCCGCGAGGGAGAGCAGCGTGGCGAGCAGGACGACGAGCGGCACGTGCTTGCGGATCACGTGCCGGCCAAGGGTGAAATACGGCGCACGCCCGCAATGCTATGGCCTATCCGACGAGCCGGGCGGTCATCGGCTCTCCTCGGGGCCGGGGAACGGACAGGTCGACGGTCTTCCCGGGGACGAGGGAGAGCAGGTCGCCGGCGTCGATCCGGAGCGCCGTGTGGCGTTCGCCCACGGGGGTGTGGACGGGACCGTCGATCCTGGTGAGCCGCTCGTCCACCAGCACGGTCAGGTCGTCGGGGAGCAGCAGCGGGCAGACCAGCCCGGCGGCGTAGTCGGTGGCGGAGTTCACGGTGAAGGCGGAGGCCGGGCGGACCCGGCGCACGTCCAGGACGCCGCCGACGGTGCCGGGCCGGGGCGGGGCGCCGACGGGCGCGACGGTCGCGACGACCTCGGGACCGATCCGGGTGGTGACCTCGAACACGGAGACGCCCACGCAGGTGGCGGGACTCGCGGAGAGGACCTCGGGCAGCTCGTCGGCACTCGTCAACACGCGGGGAAGGCGTACGATCTCATGATGGATCTGGAGTGCGAGGAGCCAGCGGTGGATCGCGAGGGCGTCCTTCATACAGATCCTCCTTGCCTCGGCGCTCGGCTCCGCCCGGACCGCGGCTGAACGTAGCCTGGTGATCGCTGTACGGCGTCTCCCCAGTGGGGAACGTGTTCCCTGACCGAAGGACCTACCCGGTTTGTCCCTTTCAAATCTGTCTGAGAGCCAGCGGCACGGCATGAGCGAGCTGTTCCGCAAGATCGCGCCGGTCGCCGACGAGCTCGGCGAGCTGTTCGCCGCGCGGGGATACGAGATCGCCCTGGTGGGCGGCTCGGTCCGCGACGTCTTCCTCGGCCGGATCGGCAACGACCTCGACCTGACGACGGACGCGCGGCCCGAGACGGTCCTGGAGCTCATCCGCGACTGGGCCGACTCGATCTGGACGATCGGCATCGACTTCGGCACGGTCGGCGCGCGCAAGGGCAACTGGCTGCTGGAGATCACCACCTACCGCAGCGAGTCGTACGACCCGAAGTCGCGCAAGCCCGAGGTGGTCTACGGCGACACGCTGGAGGGCGACCTGGCCCGGCGCGACTTCGCGGTCAACGCGATGGCGCTGCGGCTGCCCGGCCGGGAGTTCGAGGACCCGCACGGCGGCCTGGACGACCTGCACGCCAGGGTCCTGCGCACCCCCGGCCCCCCGGAGCGGTCCTTCGACGACGACCCGCTGCGGATGCTGCGCGCCGCCCGGTTCGCCAGCCAGCTCGGCTTCGCCGTGGACCGGGCGGCGCTGGACGCGATGACCGCGATGGCCGGGCGGATCGAGATCGTCTCCGCCGAGCGCATCCGCGACGAGCTGGACAAGCTGATCTGCGGGGACAACCCGCGCGAGGGGCTGCGCATCCTGGTCGAGTCGGGCCTGGCCGCGTACGTCTTGCCGGAGCTGCCCAGGCTCCGCCTGGAGATCGACGAGCACCACCGGCACAAGGACGTCTACGAGCACACGCTGATCGTGCTGGAGCAGGCGATCGATCTGGAGGAGGGCGGCCCCGACCGCATCCTGCGCTGGTCCGCGCTCCTGCACGACGTGGGCAAGCCCAAGACCCGCCGGCACGAGCCCGGCGGCCGGGTCTCCTTCCACCACCACGAGGTGGTGGGCGCCCAGCTGGCCAAGAAGCGCCTGACCGAGCTGAAGTTCCCCAAGGACGTGGTGGCCGACGTCGCCCGCCTGGTCGAGCTCCACCTGCGCTTCCACGGCTACGGCACGGGCGAGTGGACCGACTCGGCGGTCCGCCGCTACGTCCGGGACGCCGGGCACCTGCTGGAGCGGCTGCACAAGCTGACCCGCGCCGACTGCACCACCCGCAACCGGCGCAAGGCCCAGACGCTGTCGCGCACCTACGACCAGCTCGAGGAGCGCATCGCCAGGCTCGCCGAGGAGGAGGAGCTCGGCAAGATCCGTCCCGAGCTGGACGGCAACGAGATCCAGGAGATCCTCGGCGTCCCGCCCGGCCCGGTGGTCGGGCGCGCCTACAAGTTCCTCCTCGACATGCGCATGGACGAGGGCGTCGTCGGCAAGGAGGCCGCGGCCGAGGCCCTGCGCGAGTGGGCCGCGGCCAACGGCGTGCTGCCCGGCTGACGGGCGGCGCACCGGGTTAGGGTGGCGCGGTGGACGCGATCGATGTGGACGTGCCGGCGCTCGACCGCGCGCACGTGTGGCACCCGTACGCCTCCGTCCCCCCGCAGGTGCCGGTCCACCAGGTGGTTCGGGCCTCCGGGGTGCGGCTGACGCTCGCCGACGGGCGCGAGCTGGTCGACGGGATGTCGTCGTGGTGGGCGGCGATCCACGGCTACGGGCACCCGCGCCTCGACGCCGCCCTGACCGCGCAGCTCGCCGACATGGCGCACGTCATGTTCGGCGGGCTCACCCACGAGCCCGCCGTACGGCTGGCGCGCACGCTGGCGGAGATGACCGGGCTGCCGAAGGTCTTCCTCGCCGACTCCGGCTCGGTGGCCGTCGAGGTCGCGATCAAGATGGCCTTCCAGTTCACCGGGCGGCACCGCCTGCTGACGGTCAGGGGCGGCTACCACGGCGACACCTTCGGGGCGATGGCCGTCTGCGACCCGGTGAACGGCATGCACCACCTGTTCTCCGGCGCGCTCCCGCAGCACGTGTTCGCCCCCCGGCCTCCCGCGGACCACGACGAGGCCTACCTCGCCGAGCTGGCGGAGACGGTCGCCCGGCACGCCTCCGAGCTGGCGGCGATCATCGTCGAGCCGGTCGTCCAGGGCGCAGGCGGCATGCACTTCTACCACCCGGCCCATCTGCGCCGGCTCCGCGAGCTGGCCGACGAGCACGGCCTGCTGCTGATCGCCGACGAGATCGCCACCGGCTTCGGCCGGACCGGCGAGCTGTTCGGCTGCGACCACGCGGGCATCCGGCCCGACATCATGTGCCTGGGCAAGGCGCTGACCGGCGGCTATATGTCCCTGGCGGCGACGCTGTGCACCGAGCGGGTGGCGGCGGGTATCGGCACGCTGATGCACGGGCCGACCTTCATGGGCAACCCGCTGGCCGCCGCCGTCGCGAACGCCTCCCTGGACCTGCTGGCCGAGCGCCCCTGGCGGGAGGAGGTCGCCCGGATCGAGCGGGGGCTGACGGCGGGCCTGGCCGGGGCGGCGCACGCCCCCGGGGTGAAGGACGTGCGCGTGCTCGGCGCGATCGGCGTGGTCGAGACGCTGGAGCCGGTCGACGTCGGGCGCGTCCAGGACACCGTCATGCGGCACGGCGTCTGGCTCCGGCCGTTCGGCCGGCTGATCTACACGATGCCGCCGTACGCCACGGACGACGACGACCTGGCGCGGATCACGGCCGCGATGACGGCTGCGGTTGCGGATATCGGCCGGGACGCCTGACGACCCGGTAGAGCACGGCGCCGCCGGCGTATCCGGCGGTGATGAGGATCAGCACGGTCAGTGACTTCCCGTCGGCCGGGAGCAGCGCCGCCGCGCAGGCCGCGGCCAGCACGTAGCTGCCGTTGAAGAGCATGTCGTAGATGGAGAAGGCCCGGCCGAGGTAGGCGTCGTCGACGTCCCGCTGGACGGCCGTGTCCGCGCAGATCTTGACGCTCTGCCCGGCGATGCCCAGCACGAAGCCGGCCGCGGCGAACCCCCACTGCTGGAACGTCGCGCACAGCCCCAGCGTGAGCACCCCGGCGGTGACGAGCATGGCCGGGACCCAGCGGTGCAGCCCGAACCGCTCGGTGGCCCACGGGGTGACCAGCACGGCCAGGAAGTAGCCGACTCCGGAGGTGGCGACCACGACGGTGACCGCGTCCAGGGCGTCCTCGGCGCTCTCGGCGAAGTAGTAGCGCGAGAGCATGACGAGCATCGCCGTGCACATGCCGTACATGAAGCGGTGGGTGGCCATCGCGCCCATCGCGGCGGCGGCGGCGCGGTGGCCCGCGATGTGCCGCGCGCCGTCGACGAGGCCGCTGACGACGTGCCGTACGGCCTCGCGGGCCTGCGGCCGGTCCGGGTCGTAGGCCGGGCCGAGCAGCGCCCGGTCCATGGTCCGGGCGATCAGCGCGCTGAGCCCGAAGATCAGGCCGGAGACGAGCAGGAGCACGGCGACGCCCTGGTCGTCGCTGCCGAGGACCTTGCGGAGCAGGATGCCCACGCCCACTCCGACGAAGGTCAGCACGGTGCCGGAGGTGGGGGTGACCGCGTTGGCCACCATCAGCCGGTCGGCCGGGACGACGTGCGGGAGCGAGGCCCCGAGCGCGGCCAGGAAGAACCGGTTCACCCCGAGCACGCAGAGCGCGGCGGCGTAGAAGACGGCGTCGGGGGCGCCGCCGGCCAGCAGCGCCGCGGTGGCCACCAGCAGCGCACCCCGGACCAGCGGCGCGACGACCAGGATCCGCTGCCGGGACCAGCGGTCGATGAACACGCCGACGAAGGGCCCCAGCACGGAGTACGGCAGGAGCAGCACGGCCAGGCCCGCGGCGATCTGGACGGCGCTGGTGCTCTGCTCCGGGCTGAAGAACGCGAATCCGGCCACCGCGAACTGGAAGATCCCGTCGGAGAACTGGGAGACCAGGCGGGTGCCGTACAGCCGCCGGAAGTCCCGACCTTCCAGGACGACGCGTAGATCGGATACGAATGACACGGGCTCAGCCTACGTGCGGGACGGGCTCAGGGGATCGGGGATGTCCCTGAGACCACCGAACGGCAACCATGTGACATATATGGACTTTCCGCCCGTGTTGCAGAGTGGGCGTGATGAGCAGACATGATCACGTACTCTCGATCCGTGACACCTGATGAACACGTCGTGCTCGTCGACGTCGACGGGAACGCGGTCGGCACGGCCCCCAAGGCGGCGGTGCACGGCCCCGACACCCCCCTCCACCTCGCCTTCTCCAGCTACGTGTTCGACACCGACGGCAGGGTGCTCCTCACCCGGCGGGCGTCGCACAAGCTCACCTGGCCGGACGTGTGGACCAACAGCTGCTGCGGCCACCCCCTGCCCGGCGAGCCGACGCACGACGCGGTGGTCCGGCGGCTGGACTACGAGCTCGGGCTCACGGTCGTCGCGGCGGACCTGCTGCTGCCGCGCTTCTCCTACCGGGCCGTCATGGACAACGGCGTCGTCGAGCGCGAGCTCTGCCCGGTCTACCGGGTCGTCGTCGACACCGGGGCCGACACCGAGGCCGGCACCGCGGTCGCGCCCAACCCCGACGAGGTCGGGGAGGTGCGCTGGACTCCGTGGCGGGAGTTCGCCCGGGGCGTGCTCGACGGGAGCCTGCCGATCTCGCCGTGGTGCCGGGAGCAGGTCCCCCACCTCGACGGTCTCGGCGCCGACCCTCTGCGCTGGCCCGTCGCCGACCCCGCCGCCCTCCCGCCCGCGGCGCGCTGATCCCGGGCGGGAATCTCCGGGGGACCGCCGCCGTTGTCGTCGACGCGGTCCCGCTTCCGGGAACCGCCCGGACGAGACGCGCCGTACCCGGCCTGCGAAGACGACGCTCCTGCATCGGAGGGAGCCGTCATGGCCTGGATAATGATCATCGTCGCCGGCCTGTTCGAGGTCGCCATGGCCTATTCGCTGAAGTTGAGCGACGGGTTCTCCGCACCGCTGCCGAGCATCGGCTTCGCCGTCTCGGCCGTCCTCAGCTTCGGACTCCTCGCGCTCGCCCTCAAGAGCCTCGACGTCGGTACGGCCTACGCCGTCTGGACGGGCATCGGCGCGGTCGGCACCGCCACGCTGGGCATGATCGCGCTGGGCGAGGACGCGTCCCCCGTCAAGATCGCCTCGATCGCCCTCATCCTCTGCGGCGTCGTCGGCCTCAACCTGGCGGGCGGCGGCCACTGACCCCGTCCGAGGCACCGGGACCCACCTGCCCGCCGAACCATGCGGACCATCCGGCGAACCCCGTCAGTAGAGGTCGGCCAGTGTCACCAGGACGACGTCGCCTCGACGCCGGGCCTCGGCCTCCAGGTCGGCGGTGAAGCCGTTCCTGGCGAAGATCACCAGCTTGGCGTCCTCCGCCGGAACGCGCTTGGCGGTGATGACCGCCCGGAGATGGTCCAGCCGGTGCAGGTCGGCGCTGCCGCGAGGCTCTGCGGTGTACTTCGCCTCGCCCAGCGCACTCACCGCCGGACTCTTCGACCGGGCCTGTTCTCCCGGACCCAGCATGATCACATCGATCTGGTGGCTCTTCCGGCACTCGGGGCACGAGATCGTCGTCTCCCCGACCTCACCGCCGCCGTCCAGGCCGAGCCGCTCCAGGCCGTAGACCCGGGTCCAGCGGCGGCAGACCTCCTCGAAAGCCGGTCCGAGGATCTTGGACTGGACCGTGTCCCGCGCGGCGGCCCAGACCGCTTCCGCGTTTCCCAGTTCGGCGTCGTGGACGCGCGGCTGCACCACCAGGTGGTGGAACCGGAGCAGGGGGTCGCTCAGGTGGTAGGAGATCTTGCGCTGGTAGAGCACGTCCTCCTCCTTGGTGATGATGCGCGACTCCAGCAGGACGCGCAGCGGGTGTTCCAGCGCGGTCGCGGGCCGCTCCATCCGGGCGCCGATCTTCGTCGGCGTGGTGTGGCCCTGGGCGATGTGCTGGAGCACGGTCTGGTAGAGGGAGCGGTCGACCATCCGGGGATCCTCCCGCAGCACGTAGGAGGGTTCGTCGTAGAGGGTGCCGTCCGGGGTCACGACCTCGTCCATCACCCATCTCTCCACGTCGGCGGGGGACGACGGCGGCTGCCGCCCCGCGACGCCGCGCCGGTAGCCGGGCGTGCCCCCGATGAAGGCGTAGAGGTGGAAGGCGGCCTCGGGGTCGGCCAGCCCGCCCATTCCCCCAGCGTCGTCCCGAACCGTTCGAGGGCGAGCAGCCGGTCGTCGTCGGGCAGGGCCATGTGGTACATGCCCTGGAAGGCCTCGGAGAGGTGGGAGAGCACGAAGCTCTTGCCCTGGCGGCGCCTGCCGCACATGACGCTGAGGTGCAGCCCGGGATACGGGCCCATGAACCTGTCCAGCAGGCTCCACTCGAAGTCCCGCGCGAAGACCGAGGGTGGCTTCTCCATGACCCGACTTCCTAGCTCCTAGCGCAGTTAATATGACCGGACTATGAGCTAGGAAGATCGATAGCAGGGTGAAGCGGATCCTGGACGGAGTGAGGCCGGAGCGTTCGGCTGGTTTCCTCCCGTCGAGTCAGCCAAGTGATCATGGGCGACGACGCCGGCGATTCGGCCCCGGCCGTCAGCAGGCGGCGACGGGACAGGCGGTGTGCGGAGTCGGATACGGATACCCCTTTTGCCGGGAGAAGCGGCGATTGAAGATCATCTTTCCCGCCTCCGCGCTCGAACGGCCATGACCATACAGAGCACGGCCCCCACCAGAGACGTCACCAGGATCGGATTGACATAGGCCGGCACCAGGTCCGTCGTCGTCCCGTCCTCCCAATGGCAGAGATGCCGGATCGGGAACCAGGTCCAGGAGACATATGGGGAACCCAACGGCCTGCTCGTGCAGTATTCGTCGAGCGGGAGCAGCGTCGCGAATTCTCCACTCCATAGGGCGTGCACGTAGATGGCGGCCGCCGTGAGCAGCGCCATGCACGACATCGCGACCCAGCGGCGGGGACTCATGGTTCGTGTCCCATCGCTGCTCCTCATGGATCGGATTCGTGCACCTTCTTCGTTCATTCTGGCGTAGTTCACCTGCAACCGGCCTGGAGAAGAGAAGAGCCCTCCGCCCTGGGAGGGGCGGAGGGCTCTCAGGGCGAGGAGGTCAGCGCTCGACCTCGCCGCGGATGAACTTCTCGACGTACTCGTGGGCCTCCTCGTCGGAGTACTGCTCCGGCGGGGACTTCATGAAGTAGGAGGAGGCCGAGAGGATCGGGCCGGCGATGCCCCGGTCCAGGGCGATCTTGGCAGCGCGGACGGCGTCGATGATGACGCCGGCGGAGTTGGGGGAGTCCCAGACCTCCAGCTTGTACTCCAGGTTCAGCGGGGTGTCGCCGAAGGAGCGGCCCTCCAGGCGGACGTAGGCCCACTTGCGGTCGTCCAGCCACGGCACGTGGTCCGACGGGCCGATGTGCACGTCGGCCTTGGCCATCTCGTGCGGGATCTGCGAGGTGACGGACTGGGTCTTGGAGATCTTCTTGGACTGCAGGCGCTTGCGCTCCAGCATGTTCATGAAGTCCATGTTGCCGCCGAAGTTCAGCTGGTAGGTGCGGAGCAGCTCCACCCCGCGGTCCTCGAACAGCTTGGCCATGACCCGGTGCGTGATGGTCGCGCCGACCTGGGACTTGATGTCGTCGCCGACGATCGGCACGCCCGCGTCGGTGAACTTCTGCGCCCACTCGGGGTCGGAGGCGATGAACACCGGCAGCGCGTTGACGAAGGCCACCTTGGCGTCGATGGCGCACTGGGCGTAGAAGCGGTCCGCCTCCTCCGAGCCCACCGGCAGGTAGGAGACCAGCACGTCCACCCGGGCGTCCTTGAGCGCCTGCACGACGTCGACCGGGGCGTCGTCGGACTCCTCGACCATCTCGCGGTAGTACTCGCCGAGGCCGTCGAAGGTGTGGCCGCGCTGCACGGTCACGCCGGTCGGCGGCACGTCGCAGATCTTGATGGTGTTGTTCTCCGAGGCAACGATCGCCTCGGACAGGTCGCGGCCGACCTTCTTGGCGTCGACGTCGAACGCGGCGACGAACTCGACGTCGCCGACATGGTAGTCGCCGAACTTGACGTGCATCAGGCCCGGCACCCGGGTGCCCGGGTCGGCATCCCTGTAGTAGTGCACGCCCTGCACGAGCGACGCGGCACAGTTGCCCACACCGACAATGGCTACGCGCACCGAACCCATGGCACTCGCTCCCCTTAGTCCTGTTTGATCAGTTGTCCTCCGGAGCGGCGGGCCGCTCCGGACCATCGGTTCCGGGCGAGGGCGCCCGGGACGTCTCTTCGTGCGCCGACCGCGGTTCCCCGCCCGCGGCGGAGCTCCGGTGCCCGGCGTCCGGCGCCGCGCTCGCCGCGGATCCCCGCCGCTCGGTCTCGATCAGCTCGTTGAGCCACCGCACCTCGCGCTCGACCGACTCCAGGCCGTGGCGCTGGAGCTCCAGGGTGTAGCTGTCCAGCCGCTCGCGCGTGCGGGCCAGGGCCGTGCGGACGGCGTCGAGTCTCTCCTCCAGGCGGCTGCGGCGTCCCTCGAGGATGCGCAGGCGCACCTCGGCCTCGGTGTGCCGGAAGAAGGCGAAGTGGATGCCGAAGCTCTCGTCCTCCCAGGCGGACGGGCCGGCCTGGGTGAGGAGCTCCTGCAGCCGCTCCTTGCCCTCGGCGGTCAGCCGGTAGACGATCTTCGACCGGCGGCCGGTGAGAGGGACAGGGCTCTCGGCGGCGGGCTCCTCCTCGACGATGAGCCCGTCCGTCAGCAGCTGGCGCAGGCACGGGTAGAGCGAGCCGTAGGAGAAGGCGCGAAACATGCCGAGCAGGGCGTTGAGCCGTTTGCGCAGTTCGTAGCCGTGCAGCGGGGTCTCGTGCAGCGACCCGAGCACGGCGAGCTCCAGCACGCCGCCTCGTGAACCGGCCACTGGAACCACCACCTCTCGCGCCGATGTATCGAGCCGATACATCAGGAGGATACGTCGACGCGACATACTCGGCAACGGGCGACTTTCCCAAGGGGTTGGGAGCAAACGCAAAAAAGCCGTAGTCTGGCCGTTATGTGGTCACAGCGAGCGGTGGTGGGATCAGGCCCGCGCGCGCTCCGGACCGCCGATGGGCATGGGGAATTTCACGTCTGCGCAGGAGAGACCCGTCGCGGTTGCTCCCGGAGCCACCCGGAGGGCGTATTCGCCCCCGGGAACGGAGATCCCCCCGAAGAGGTCGGCTACTAGTGAGCCAAGGTGCTGAGATGCCCCCTGCCTAAGAGGTAATCTCACCCGCGCCTGCACGCCGTCGTAGACCCCGATGACCGAACGAGGACGCGTTGAGTTACAGCAGCAGCCATGACCCGGAGCCGAGCGGGCCTCAACAGCGCCCGGACGGATCGGCTCGTCAGGGGCGGCGCCGTCGCTCGAACCCGGGAGCCGCCGCTCCCCGTACCGTCCCCCCGGGCCCGCCGTCCCAAACCGGCGACCCGAACCGGGGTCTGCCCCAGTCGCAGCCGTACGCGCCGCAGGGGGGGTCGCAGGGACAGCCGCAGGGACAGCCGCAGGGACAGGGCCCCGACCCGAGGTACGGCGCGCCCGCGCAGGGCCGGGGAGCCGATCCCCGGTACGGCACGGCTCCGCAGGGTCGCGGCCCGGACCCCCGTCCCCCGGCGGGCCCCGACCCGAGGCAGGGCCATGTTCCGGGCGGACCGGGCGGCCCGGGCGGCGTGCGCCGGCAGGACACCGATCCGCGGGGCCGCCGTCCCGAGGCGGCCTTCGAGGACACCCAGTCCATGATGGCGGCGCAGGCCGCCGGGGCCGGAGGCGGCCGCCCGCCGGGTGACGGCGGCGGGCGGGGCAGGCGGGGCCGGGGCGGACGCGGCCCCGGCGGACCGGGCGGACCGGGCGGGCCGGGCGGACCGGGCGGGCCGGGCGGGCCGGGCGGGCCCGAGGATCCCTCGGCGGAGGACGAGCCGGGCCGCAAGGGCTGGAAGCGCTTCATCCCGAGCTGGAAGATCGTGCTCGCGGGCTTCACGATCCTCACCGCGGGCGTCTTCGGCATGATCGCCGTCGCCTACGCCAACACCCCCATCCCCAAGCTGCCCAAGGACGACGTGAACGACCGGGGCAGCGTCATCTACTACCGGGACGGCAAGACCCGGATCGCCACGATCGGTGTCAAGCGCACCCCGGTGGAGTACAAGCAGATCCCCCGGCATGTCCAGGACGCGGTGATCGCCGTGGAGAACCGCAGCTTCCGCGAGGACAGCGGCATCGACTTCACCGGCATGGCCCGGGCGGTCTGGAGCACCGTCAGCGGCACCCAGGTCCAGGGCGCCTCGACCATCACCCAGCAGTACGTCCGCGGTTACTACGAGGGCATCAGCAAGGACATCTCCCCCAAGCGGAAGATCACCGAGATCTTCGTCGCGGTCAAGGTCAACAAGGAGCTGAGCAAGGAGGAGATCCTCACCCGGTACCTCAACACCATCTACTTCGGCCGCGGAGCCAACGGCATCGAGGCCGCCGCGAAGGCGTTCTTCGGCAAGCACGTCTGGGAGCTGAGCGTGCCCGAGGCGGCCTACCTCGCGGGCCGCATCCAGAACCCGAGCCGGTTCGACACCCTGGAGCAGAGCGGCAACTTCGCCGCGACCAAGGAGCGCTACGAGTACGCGCTCAGCGGCATGAACCTGATGAACCCGGGGGCGTACGGCAAGTACACCAACGTGCCGTTCAAGAAGCTGAAGTTCGAGGAGATCAAGCACGCCGAGGTCAACAAGGGCCTCAAGGGCTACATGCTCGACATCGTGCGCCGCGAGCTCAAGGCACGCGGCATCGACGAGGAGCGGCTGGAGACCGGCGGACTCCGGATCGTCACGACCTTCGACAAGGACATGATGATCAAGGCCAGGGACACGGTGAACGCCAGGACGAAGGGGCTCGACCCCACCATCCACGCCTCGGTGGCCTCGGTGGACCCCAGGAACGGCCGGGTGCTCGCCTTCTACAGCGGTGACGACTACACCCAGGACTTCAACAACCGCGCGTTCGACTCCCTCAAGCAGGCCGCCTCGGCGTTCAAGCCGTACGTGCTCGCCGCCTGGCTGGAGGCGGGCTTCTCCCTGGACAGCTACGTCGACGGCAAGAGCACCATCGAGATGCCCGAGACCAAGCCGATCAGCAACTCGGGCAAGCAGAACTTCGGCCCGATCAACATGGTCAAGGCCATGGCCAGCTCGGTGAACACGGTCTTCGTCCAGATGGGCGAGAAGGTCACCCTGGAGAAGGTGGCCGAGGTCGCCAAGGCGGCGGGCGTCGGCGAGCGGGCGAAGACGCACCCGTCCTACGGCGGGAAGAACTCGGTCGACTGGTCGCTGGACAACCACAAGTACGCCTTGACCATCGGCAGCGCCGCGGTCACCGCGGTCGAGCAGGCCGCCGGCTACTCGATCTTCGCCAACGAGGGCAAGCACGTGAAGTGGCACACCGTCAAGGAGGTGAAGGGCCCGGACGGGACCGTACTGGCGGCGGAGCAGAAGATGCCCCAGCAGGTGATCAGCCCCGAGGCGGCGGCGGACGCGACCTTCGCCATGCAGGCCGTGGTCAAGGGCGGCACCGGCGGCGCCGCGAACCTGGGCGTGCGGCCGGTGGCCGGCAAGACCGGCACCAACAACGAGTACAAGGACGCCTGGTTCGTCGGTTTCACCCCGCAGCTCGTCACCGCGGTCGGCATGTCCAAGGACGTGCCCTACGACAGGCCGCGCGGTGAGCCGGGGCGCAAGCGGATCAAGGTCAACAAGTTCGGCCAGGTCGCCAACCCCGAGAAGTACGACGGCAAGACGATCTACTGGGACGAGGAACCGATGCCCTCCTTCATCGGCGGCGGCGGCACCCCCACCCAGATCTGGCACGACTACATGGCCGCCGTGACCGCCAAGGACGAGGTCAAGCAGTTCCCGCCGAAGGCCGGGGCCGGTGACGTGAACAACCTGGCCACCCCGAAGCCCTCGCCCACCCCGACGCCCACCATGGACGGCGACGGCGACGGCTGGACGGGCGACGGCATGCCGGAGACGCCCGACGGGACGCGGTGCGCGCCGGGTGACTGGGCGTGCGAGACCGGGGCCGACGGCGGCCCCCCGGACATCGGCGACGGCGGCATCGGTGACGGTGACGGCGGTGACGGCGGTGACGGCGGTGACGGCGGCTTCAACACGAACGTCGGCGGCACCCCGCCGGCGGTCACGCCCAAGCCGACGCCGACGCCGTCACCGAGCGGTCGGCGGTCCTGATGGGCGTCCGGACGACGGAGGACCCGCTGCCGGAGTCGCTGACGGACTTCGGCGTTCGGGCGGTGCCGTACCTGCCCCTGGCCCTGTTCGCGGGGCTGGGGGCGGTCCTGGCCTACGTGTGGAAGTGGCCGTGCCGCTTCGGCGGGGCCTGGAACCACGGCACGCTCCAGTTCACGAACTTCTGCTACACCGACATCTATCCGCTGTGGTGGAACGAGAAGCTCAACGAGGGCATGGTCCCCTACGTCGACTTCCCGGTGGAGTACCCCGTGGGCATCGGGGCCATCATGGAGTTCTTCCGCCGGATCATCCCCGGCGACGCGAACACCACGGCGGCCGGGACGGTGTTCTACGACCTGACCGTGATCCTGATGGCGATCTGCCTGGTCGTCGGCGTGCTGCTGATGGCCGCGCTGGCCGGTCCGGCCCGCCGCTGGGACGCGCTCTGGTACGCCCTGGCGCCCGCCCTGATCCTCACCGCGTACATCAACTGGGACCTGGCGGCCAACGCCCTCGCGCTCGGCGCGCTGCTCGCCTGGGCCAAGCGGCGGCAGTGGCTCGCGGGCGTCCTGCTGGGCCTGGCCATCGCCACGAAGTTCTACCCGCTGATGTTCCTCGGCCCGCTCTTCCTGCTGGCCTGGCGGACGGGCCGGTGGAAGCCGTTCCTGCAGACGGCCGCCGGTACGGCGGGCGCCTGGCTGGCCGTCAACGTCCCGGTGATGCTCTTCGCGTTCGACGGCTGGAAGCGGTTCTACGTCTTCAGCGAGGAGCGGCCGGCCGACTGGGGCTCGCTCTGGTACTTCTTCAACCAGAAGCAGTGGCCGATCGTCGGCGACGCCGACCGGCTCGACACCCTGGGCGTGCTGTCGCTCGTCGCGTTCTGCGCGGCCATCGCGGTGCTGACGCTGACCGCCCGGGAACGGCCCCGGCTGATGCAGCTCTGCTTCCTCACCCTGGCCGCCTTCATGCTCACCAACAAGGTCTGGTCGCCGCAGTACGTCCTGTGGCTGATCCCCTTCGCGGTGCTGGCCCGTCCCAACTGGAAGCCGATCGCGCTCTGGATGGCCGCCGAGTGCTGGTACTTCTTCGCGATCTGGCTGTACCTCGTCGGGATCCAGGAGGGCAACGAGCACCTGGGCATCGCCGGTGACACCTACTTCACCGCCGTCTGGGGACGCGCGATCACCATCCTGATCATGATGGCCTTCGTGGTGCGGGACGTCCTCCGGCCGGACGGGGACGCGGTCCGGCGGGACGGGAGCGACGACGTCTCGGGCGGCGTCTTCGACGGCGCCCCCGACCGGTTCCGGGTCGCCCTCACCTGACGCAGCAGCGCACAGCGCCGACACCGCGAAGGAGGCCGGGGAGGCCCGTGGACGAGACCGACGAGACCGACGAGACCGACGAGACCGACGAGGTCGCCCGGACCGGCGGGACTGGCGGGACCGGCGGTGCCGTGAAGGGGGCCGCCGGGTCCGGGGACGAGGCCGCCGGGACCGCCGGTGCCGTGCGGGCCGCCGGGGACGAGACCGCCCGGCGGCCCGCACGGACCCCGCGGACCGTCGGAGCGGAGGCGCTGGCGCTCTGGGTCGCCTCCCGCCTGGGGATCGTCGTCCTCGCCGCCGCGTCCGCCCAGGCCCTGTCGGCAGAAGGAGGGACCGTTGCGCCGTTCCCGGAGCGCTGGAAGCACTGGGACGCCGGCCTGCTCGCCGTCGTCGCCGAGCACGGTTACGGCGGCGACCCGTCGCGAGAGCCGGACGAAGGGCTGCCCGCCTTCTTCCCGGGCATGCCGCTGGCGCTGCGCGCGGTGAGCCTGATCACGGGTGACTGGTGGCTCGCCGGGCTGCTGATCTCCTTCGTGGCCGGCGCCGTCGCGGTGGTCGCGCTGGCCAGGCTCGCCGAGTTCGAGGGGCCGCCCGGCGCGGGGTGGCGGGCGGTGCTGGCGCTGCTGCTCTGGCCGATGTCGGTGTTCCTGTTCGCGGGCTACAGCGAGTCGCTGTTCCTGGCCTTCGCGATCCCCGCCTGGCTGGCCGCCCGGCGGGGCCGCTGGCCGCTGGCCGTACTGCTCGCCGCCGGGGCGTCCTGCGTGCGCATCACCGGCCTGTTCCTGGCGCTCGCCCTGATCGTCGAGTTCGCCGTGCAGCGCCGGCCGCTGCGAGAAGCGCCCTGGCTGGTGGTGCCGTTCCTGCCGCTGGCCGCCTACTCCGCCTACCAGTACGGGCGCACCGGCGACTGGATGGCGTGGAAGACCGCCCAGGAGGCCGGGTGGGGCCGGACGATGGTCTGGCCCTGGGAGTCGCTGTCGGCGACGTGGGACTCGGCCATGGGCGACGGGCAGTTCGCCTGGGCGTTCCGGATGGAGCTCGCCGGGGCGGCCGTCGGGGTCGCGCTCGTGGTGGTCCTGCTCGTGCTGCGCCGGTGGAGCGAGTTCGTCTACGTGGGGCTGCAGGTGGGGGCGCTGATCTGCTCGGCCTACTATCTGTCGATCCCGCGTTCGGCGCTGCTGTGGTGGCCGCTCTTCCTGCTCGTCGCCCGGGCCTCCACCGGCCCGCGCCGGCGGACGGGGGTCATCGCCGGCTACGCGCTGGTGCTGGGTCCGCTGGCGGTCTTCCACACGATGAGCTTCATGGAGGGCGCCTGGGTGGGATGACCACTCTTACCCCTTTCCGGGGGAAAGTAATCCAGGGAAGTTATCCACAGGCTGGGGACAACTCGCCGTGGATGCGGATCAGAGGTTCTCCCTGAGGAAGGCGATGTCCTCGGCCTGGCCGGCAGCCGGGGTCTCCAGCACGATCGGCGCGTCCGCCCGGCGGCACACGTCGAGGATGAGCCCGGGGTCGATGGTGCCCGCGCCGAGGTTCGCGTGCCGGTCGGCGCCGGAGCCGAAGGCGTCGCGCGAGTCGTTGCAGTGGACCAGGTCGATCCGGCCGGTGATCGCCATGACCCGGTCGACCACCTCGGACAGCTCCTCGCCCGCCGCGTGCGCGTGGCAGGTGTCCAGGCAGAAGCCCACGTCGAAGCCGTCCAGCGCGTCCCACAGCCGGGCGATCCGCTCCAGCTTCCGGGCCATCGCGTTGCCGCCGCCCGCGGTGTTCTCGATGAGCACCGGCACGGGACGCTCCTCCAAGCGCTCGAACACCTTGCGCCAGTTCTCGAAGCCCTTGGCCGGGTCGTCGCCCGCTCCCACGTGCCCGCCGTGCACGACCAGGCCCTTGGCGCCCAGCTCGGCCGCGGCGGCCAGGTGCGCGGCCAGCAGCTTGCGGCTGGGGATGCGGACCCGGTTGTTGGCGGTGGCCACGTTGATCACATAGGGCGCGTGGACGTAGACGTCCACGTCGGATCCGGCGATCTCGCGGGTCCGCTCACCGACGACCGGGCCCTTCCAGCCCTGCGGGTCGCCGAGGAAGAACTGCGCGACCTCGGCGCCGCGCGCCCTGGCGCAGGCGAGGGGGTCGTCCGAGTCGACGTGGGCTCCGATGCGTGGCATGCGCCGAGCCTAGCCGTTCCTCACCGCCGGGCCAGGGCTGCGGAACCGGCCGTTTCGCCGGGCCCTCCGGGGGAAGCCGCGAGGATGCGTCCCCCGCCGCCCTCCCCCCGGCGGCCCGGCCCGAGGAGTCGAGAATGTCCCCCTACCGCTACCGCCGCGGCATCAGCCTCGTCGGCCTCATCTACATCCTGATCGGCCTCTACGTCGCCTGGGTCCACGAGTACATCACCCCGGCGCTGCTGAGGGACATCGCCGAGGCGCTGCTCGCGGTCCTGCTCTGGTTCCTCGTCCTGCTCGGCGTGGACCTGCACCTGGGCGGGTAGCCGCCCGGCCGGCCGCCGCACGGCGCCGCGGCCGCGACCGTCCGGGGACGCCGCTCCGGGCGCCGTACGGCGCCGCGGTCCGGCCCCGTGCCGGTCGCCGCACCGGCCGCGTACGGCGGGGCGGTCCCGTGCCGGCCGCCGCGCCGTACGCGTGCGGCGCGGCGGCCCCCGCGCGGCGTCACGGGATGAAACCGCCGTGGTAGATGCCCAGGGCCACTCCCACGAACGAGGCCACGATGCCGACGATGTTGAGCGCCCGCTCCGGCGTCGTGGCCGAGACGTACTGCGAGTAGAAGCCTCCCCAGAAGCCGATCAGGCCCAGCCAGGACGCGGCCACGTGCGCGGCGGTGAAGATCCCGCACACGAAGGCCAGCAGTCCGACCGCGAACGTGGCGAGGCTCAGGCCGTTCTCCAGCGGATGGGGCTCGCCGTCGCCGCCGAGCGGGAGCCTGGCGAACCTCGGTGCCCGTCTGCGGGTGGGACGAGTCGCTTGCGACATGAATAAATCACCCCTTTCCCCCTGGTACGGGGGTTCCCGAGGAACGTCCGCCCAACCCTTGACAGGCTGGTAGGCTGGCTCGGCTGCGTTGTATGGGGGCGTGTGCTGTGAGCCGCCCTCCCCGTGCCGGACGCCGAAATGGGTGCCCGGGACGAAGACGTCAGCGTCCTCCTGTCACGGCACGGTGTCGTGACCGCAAGAGTCCAGAGGAGGTTGGAAGTCAGCATGCGTCGTTACGAGATGATGGTCATCCTCGACCCTTCGCTCGATGAGCGCACGGTGGCCCCTTCCCTCGACCAGTTCCTCACGGTGGTCCGCAACGACGGCGGCACCGTGGAGAAGGTCGACGTGTGGGGCCGTCGTCGGCTGTCCTACGACATCGCCAAGAAGCCCGAGGGCATCTACGCCGTCATCGACATGACCGCGGAGCCCGCCACGGTCAAGGAGCTCGACCGGCAGATGAACCTCAACGAGGGCATCCTCCGCACCAAGGTTCTCCGCCCGGACGTGCACTGACCCCGGCTTTTTTGTCGGGCGGCAGCCGTACTCTGAGCCGATAACCAGCCGAGGCCGCAGGAAGGGCAGACGCTAGCCATGGCAGCAGGCGACACTCAGATCACCATCGTCGGCAACCTCGTCGACGACCCGGAGCTGCGCTTCACCCCCGCGGGGCAAGCGGTGGCCCGGTTCCGCATCGCGTCCACTCCGAGGTTCCTGGACAAGCAGACCAACGAGTGGAAAGACGGCGAAGGTCTCTTTCTGACCTGCAACATCTGGCGGCAGGCGGCGGAGAACGTCGCCGAGAGCCTCCAGCGCGGCATGCGGGTCATCGTCCAGGGGCGGCTGCGCCAGAGGACCTACGAGACCAAGGAAGGCGAGAAGCGCACGGTCTACGAGGTCGAGGTCGACGAGGTCGGCCCGTCTCTGCGCAACGCCACCGCGAAGGTCAACAAGACCGCCCGTCAGGGCGGTGGCGGCGGCTTCGGCGGCGGCCCGGCCGGTGACCCGTGGGCCTCCGCCGCACCCGCCCCCCAGCAGGGCGGCGGCTTCGGCGGCGGGAACAACTACGGAGGCGGCGGCCAGCAGGGCGGCGGCGGCTTCGGCGGCGGCCCCCAGCAGGGTGGCGGCGGCTTCGGCGGCGGCGACTTCAGCGACGAACCGCCTTTCTAAAGGGGACGGTCCGCGGTGGCCCTCCCGGCCGCCGCGATCGCGCCCACCCAGTCCCAGTATCCGCAGCGACCATTCCCGCCTGACGGCGGGGCTCTGAAAGGAGCACCACGATGGCCAAGCCGGCACTGCGCAAGCCGAAGAAGAAGGTTTGCCTGTTCTGCCACGACAAGATCTCCTACGTCGACTACAAGGACACGGCGCTGCTTCGGAAGTTCATCTCCGACCGCGGCAAGATCCGTGCCCGCCGGGTGACGGGCAACTGCACCCAGCACCAGCGTGACGTGGCGACCGCTATCAAGAACGCTCGTGAGATGGCGCTCCTGCCGTACATGAGCACCGCGCGCTAAGGAGGTCCGGACCAATGAAGCTCATTCTCACCAGTGAGGTCACCGGCCTCGGTGCCCCCGGCGACATCGTCGAGGTCAAGAACGGCTACGGCCGTAACTACCTGCTCCCCCGCGGCTTCGCGATCCTGTGGACGCGCGGCGGCGAGAAGCAGATCACCTCGATCAAGAAGGCGCGTGACGCCCGCGAGATCCGTGACCTGGGCACCGCCCAGGAGGTCGCGGGCCGGCTCAAGTCCCTGAAGGTGACCCTGAAGACCAAGGCCGGCGAGTCCGGCCGCCTCTTCGGCTCCGTCACCACGGGCGACATCGCCGAGGCCGTCAAGGCCGCCGGCGGCCCCGAGCTGGACCGCCGCCGCATCGAGATCCCCTCGGGGATCAAGAGCCTCGGCTCCCACCGGGTCAACGTCAAGCTGCACCCGGAGGTCTCCGCGGCCCTCGACATCGAGGTCGTCGCGGCCTGACCGCAGGCGTGAACGAGGGCCCCTCCCCGGTCTTCCGGGGAGGGGCCCTCTTCTCGTGTGCCGCGTGCGCGGCCGGCACTCCCGACGGGCGTCCGGTGAACGACCGGTGCCTCCGGTGGGCGTCCGGTGGGTGCGGTGCCTTCGGCGAATGACCGGTGCGTCCCGGCGGGCGTCCGGATCCGGATGCCGGGTCCGTGCACCGGGTGCGGGGGAGGCCGTTTCTCCCCTGGTCGGCGGCCGTACGTAGAATTCGGAGGTCATCGCTCTCCCCGGAGGTTTGTCATGGTCCGTCCCTCTACGCTGCTCGCGCTCGGTGCCCTCGCAGTGACCGCGGTGGCCTGCGCGCCGGTCTCGGACACGGCGGGCCAGGCGAGCACCTCCGCTCCCGCCGGCTCCCCGGCCGCGGACGCCTGCGCCAAGGACGCGCTCGCGCTGAAGACGCCGGGCAAGCTGACCGTCGGCACCGACAAGCCCGCCTACGAGCCCTGGTTCAAGAACGACGACCCGTCGAACGGCGAGGGCTTCGAGAGTGCCGTGGCCTACGCGATCGCCGGAAAGCTCGGCTTCGCCCCCGGCGAGGTCGTCTGGGAGACGGTGCCGTTCGACGCCGCGTTCGCGCCCGGCGCCAAGAAGTTCGACTTCGACGTCAACCAGGTCTCCATCACCCCCGACCGGGCCAAGGTCGTCGACTTCAGCAAGGGCTACTACACCGTCAAGCAGGCCGTCGTCGCGGTCGAGGGCTCGAAGTTCGCCTCCGCGAAGGATCTGGCGTCGCTGAAGGAGGCCCGGATCGGAGTGCAGGTCGGCACCACCAGCCTTCAGGCGGTCAAGGACGTCATCCGGCCCACCACCGACCCCAAGGTCTACAGCCAGCAGGTCGACGCGGTGAACGCGCTGAAGAACAAGCAGGTGGACGCGATCGTGGTGGACCTGCCGACGGCGTTCTACGTCACCGCCGCTCAGGTGGAGGACTCCGCGATCGTCGGCCAGTTCGACGCCGCCGGCGGCGCCCCCGAGCAGTTCGGCCTGGTCTTCGAGAAGGGCAGCGCGCTGGTCTCCTGCATCGACGAGGCCATCGGGGAGCTCTCGTCCTCCGGCGAACTGGAGAAGATCGAGAGCACCTGGCTCGGCTCGGCCGCGGGCGCCCCGGAGCTGAAGTGACCCGTCGAGGGGCCTACGGGCCCGCCCGGACCGTCCTCACTGCGCGGACCGTCCTCACTGCGCGGACCGTCCTCACCGCCCGAACGGATTCGCGGTGCGGCGTTCCCGCCCCGGTCCGGCGCGGGGTTTCCACGGGGGTCTGGCGCGGCGTTTCCGCCCTGGTCCGGTACGGCGTTTCCGCCTCGATCCGGCCGGGCGCATGAGCGAGCGCACCTGGGTCAAGAGCGAGCGGCAGGTCCAGCGGGAGAGGGTCCGCCGGAACCGGGCGGTCCGGTCGGGCACGGTCGCCACGGTCTCCACGATCGCCTTCCTCGGCGTGCTGGCGGCGGTGGTCACCGGCTCGCCGGGCTGGCCGCGGGTCCGGGAGACCTTCTTCGACGCCGAGGCCTTCGCCAGGGCGTGGCCGGACGTGCTCGCCGGGTTCTGGACGAACGTCCAGATCTTCCTGATCGCCGAGCCGATCATCCTGGTCCTCGGCCTGTTCGTCGCCCTGGCGCGGAACCTGCGGGCTCCGGCCTTCTTCCCGCTCCGCGCCCTGGCGGTGGCCTACACCGACGTGTTCCGCGGAGTGCCGACCATCCTGGTGATCCTGCTGGTCGGGTTCGGCATCCCGGCGCTCGGGCTGCAGGGCGCGCCCACGGACGAGATCACCCTCGGGGTCGTCGCCCTCACCCTCTCCTACGGTGCGTACGTCGCCGAGGTGTTCCGGGCGGGCATCGACTCGGTCCATCCGAGCCAGCGGGCCGCCGCGCGGTCCCTGGGGTTGAGCCACGGCCAGACGATGCGCCACGTGGTGCTGCCGCAGGCCTGGCGCCGGGTCGTCCCGCCGCTGCTCAACGACTTCGTCTCGCTGCAGAAGGACACCGCCCTGGTCTCGACGATCGGTGTGGTCGAGGCGCTGCGCCAGGCGCAGATCTACGCCGCGAGCACGTTCAACTACACCCCCACCCTGGTGGCGGCGCTGCTGTTCATCGCGCTCACCATCCCCATGGCCCGCCTCACCGACCACCTGGCGGCCCGTTCGCAGAGGCGGCGCGGAGCATGAGCCTGCTGACCATCGAGGGCGTCTGGAAGAACTACCACGGTCACAGCGTGCTGCGCGGGATCGACCTGTCCGTCGAGGCGCACGAGGTGGTCTGCCTGATCGGGGCCTCGGGCTCGGGCAAGTCCACGCTGCTGCGCTGCGTGAACCTGCTGGAGACCGTCGACGACGGTGTGATCCGCCTCGACGGCGCCGACATCACCGACGTCAGGACCGACGCCGACGAGGTGCGCAAGAGCGTGGGCATCGTGTTCCAGGCCTTCAACCTGTTCCCGCACATGACCGTGCTGGACAACATCACGCTGGCCCCCCGCCGGGTGCACGGGGTCGGTCGGGCCCGGGCCGAAGAGGAGGCCCGGGACCTGCTGGACAGGTTCGGCCTGGCGGACAAGGCGGGCGCCTACCCCGACCGGCTCTCCGGCGGCCAGCAGCAGCGGGTGGCCGTCATCCGGGCGCTGGCCACCCGGCCCCGCCTGATGTTGCTCGACGAGGTCACCTCAGCGCTGGACCCGGCGCTGGTCGCGGAGGTCCTGGAGATCATCAGAGAGCTCAAGGCGGGCGGGATGACGATGATCCTGACCACCCACGAGATGGGCTTCTGCCGGGAGATCGCGGACACCGTCTGCTTCCTCGACGACGGGGTGCTGCTGGAGCGCGGCACCCCCGAGCAGATCTTCACCGATCCCCGGGAACCCCGGACCCGGGAGTTCCTGCGGACGGTGCTCGACGCCCGCCGCCTATGAGTTCCCGCCGCTTGTGATTTCCCGCCGCCTGTGAGCTCCTGCCGCCTGTGAGCTCCTCCCGGCGGACCGGACCGGTCGGGCTCCTGCGCCGCGCGAGCCGGCCCGGCGCGGTCGGCGGAGGCGCCGCCCGCGGGAGCCGGCCCGGCGCGGTCAGCGGCGGTGCCGCCCGCGGGACTCGAAGGCGGGGTCGGCGGGCGGCCGGCCTCCGGCCAGCACGCTGTTGCGCCTGCCGTACAGCAGGTAGACCAGCACGCCGAAGGCCATCCAGGCGGCGAAGTACAGCCAGGTGACGACCTGGAGGTTCACCATCAGCCAGAGGCTCGCGAGGATCGACGCGACGGGCACGTACGGCGAGAGCGGGGTGCGGAAGCCCCGGGGCAGATCGGGCATCGTCCGGCGCATCCGCATCACGCCGGCCGCCGCCGCGACGAACACACACAGGGTGCCGATCACGACCAGCGGCTCCAGCGTGAGCACCGGCACGAACTCGGCGAGCAGGATCGCCACCCCGCCGATGACCAGGGTGGCCCTGGTCGGGCTGTGGTAGGCACGGTTGATCTTGGCGAGCGGCCGGGGGAACAGCCCGTCGCGGGCCATGGAGAAGATCACCCGGGTCAGGCCCACCAGCAGCACCAGGACGACCGTGGTGAGGCCGAGCACCGCGCCGATGTTGATGACGTGGACCATGAAGCCGTTGCCCGTACGGCGGAAGGCGCTGGCGAGCGGGGCACCCGGGTCGATCCTGTCGTAGGAGGTCATGCCGACCATGACCACCGCGACCGCGATGTAGATCACCGTGGTCGCCACCAGGCTGCGGATGATGCCCCGGGGGATGGACCGGGGGGCGTCCTCGGCCTCCTCGGCGGCCGTGGCCACGACGTCGAAGCCGATGTAGGCGAAGGTGATGGTGGCCGAGGCGGCGAAGATGCCGAACCAGCCGAACGCGGTCGTCTGGCCGAAGACCATGCCGAGGAGCGGGGAGTGCAGGGTGTCCGCAGCCGTCTCGACCGGCGCGGACGGCACCGGGATGGCGGCCAGGTTGCGCTGGTCGAAGTGGGCCGCGCCGACCACGATCACCGCTCCGACGGCCAGCAGCTTGGCGATCACGATGATCCACAGGGCGCGCAGGCCGATCCGGGCGCCGAGCGCCACCACCCCGGTCAGCAGCACCAGGATGAAGAGGGTGAACAGGTCGAAGCCCTCGGCCTGGCCGATGACCCCGGAGAGCGGCCCGGGGATGGGCACGCCGAGGTCGGCCAGCATCTGGGCGGCGTAGAGCGACCAGACGCGGGCCACCACCGCCGCGGCCAGGAGCAGTTCCATCACCAGGGCCCAGCCGACGATCCAGGCCCAGACCTCGCCGAAGATGACGTAGGTGAAGGTGTAGGCGCTGCCGGAGGCCGGCATGGCGGACGACAGCTCCGCGATGCAGAAGGCCACGAGCAGGCTCGTGATACCGGCGATCATGAAGGAGAGGACCACGCCCGGTCCGGCCATGGTGGCCGCCTGCCGGCCGGCGAGGCTGAAGATGCCCGAGCCGATCATGACACCGATGCCGAGCACGATGAGGTCGGCCTGCCCGTAGGTCTTGGCCAGGCCGTGGCGTGCGCCGGTCCAGCGGTCCACGGCTTCGCTCGGCGGGAGGCGGCGGGTGATCGAAGGGGAGCGGTCCTCGGGCACGGGGCGACCAATCAGTTCGGAGCAACGTCCTTGTTGCCGGACTTGTTCACAGTGCCGCAGGGGGTCACCCGGTACAAGAGGCGGGCGATCACGTGGTGGACACCTCCCGATCACACATCGGCCAACCCGCGTGCTCCAGGGACGCGCGGATCGCGCCGGGCCGTACCGGCCGCTCCGGGCTCCGCGCCGGTCGGGTGCGGCTCGCGCCGGGCCGTACCCGAAGGGAGGGGTCACGCACGGCCCGGGCCGGACCCCGCTCCCGTCACCAGCCAGCCGTCGCCGCGTGCGCGCAGACCCAGCGTCACCAGGCGGGCCGCCATCCACAGCCCGAGCGCCGCCCAGAGCGCGACCAGGCCCCCGCCGGAGACGACGACCAGCAGCGCGGCGGGCAGATAGGCCAGCGTCGTCCACAGCCCCGCCCAGGCCAGATAGGTCTGGTCGCCGGCCCCGATCAGCACGCCGTCCAGCACGAAGACGACCCCGGCGACCGGCTGCAGGAGCGCGACCACCCAGAGCAGGGGGAGCAGTTCCCCGGTCACCGCCGGCCCGGTGTCGAACAGCACGGGCATGAGCGGCGCGGCCGCGAGTACGGACAGGCCCAGCACGACCCCGGAGCCGACACCCCACGCCACCATCCTCCGGGTCGCGGCCCGGGTCCCCGCCACGTCCCCGGCGCCCAGGGTGTGACCGGTGATGGCCTGCCCGGCGATGGCGATCGCGTCCAGGGCGAAGGCCAGCAGGATCCAGACCCGGAAGACGATCGTGTGGGCCTCCAGCCGCTCGTCCCCCATCCGGGTGGCCACCGCCGTCGCGATGACCAGCACCGCCTGCAGGCAGAGCGTGCGGACGACCAGCGCGACCCCGGCCGATCCCGCCGCCCTGATCCCGGAGAGGTCGGGCCGGAACGGCGCCCGGTGACGGCCGAACATCATGGCCAGGTAGACCGCGGCGGCCACGGTCTGAGCCGTCACGGTGCCCCAGGCCGACCCGGCCAGGCCCCAGTCCAGGACCAGGACGAACACGCCGTTGAGCACCGCGTTGAGCGCGAAGGACCCGACGGAGACCAGCAGCGGCGTCGCGGTGTCCTGCATGCCGCGCAGCACGCCGGTGCCGGCCAGCACCAGCAGCATCGACGGCACGCCGAGCAGGCTGATCCGCAGATAGGTCACCGCCTGCCGGGCGAGCTCCCCCTCCGCGCCGAGCAGGTGGACGAGGTACGGCGCGAGCGGCCACACCACCGCGACGACCGCCACCCCGACCCCGGCGGCGAGCCAGAGGCCGTCCACCCCCTGCCGGAGCGCCCGCCGCAGGTCTCCCGCGCCCAGCTGGCGGGCCACCGACGCCGTCGTGCCGTACGCCAGGAAGACGCACAGGCCCACCACGGCGCTCAGCACGGTGCCCGCGACGCCCAGCGCGCCGAGCGCGGGCGCGGGCAGGCGCCCGACGATGACGGTGTCGGTGAGCAGGAACAGCGGCTCGGCGACCAGCGCGCCGAAGGCGGGGACGGCCAGCCGGAGGATCCGCCGGTCGTCCGCGTGGAGGGTAAGAGGCACGTGTTAATTGTGCCTCTTACCTCCGACAGGATCCCGTACGGGCGGAAGCCGGTGGCGGCGGCCGCCCGGTCCGGGCGCGCTGTCACAACTTTCTTTCCTCCACAGGCGGTGGATTAAGTCTTCCCAGCTCAGGGCGGTCTTCCATTCTGTGGAAAACAGTTATCCACAGGATTGTCCCCAGGGTGCCCACACCCCTGGGGGAGAACTGCACACGTTATCCACAGGTCTGTCGACAGGTCGCGTTGCCGCCCGGTCCGCGGAGCGGCGAGACTGTCAGACCGGTCGGCTAAAACTAGGGGTGGCGCGACCGCCAGGAAAGAGGGGGTGCGCGGTGAGCATCGCAGATCCACCGGTCTTCGAGCCGGGATTCGAGCGCACGCCGCCGAACAACATCGAGGCCGAGCAGTCCGTGCTGGGCGGCATGCTCCTGTCCAAGGACGCCATCGCCGACGTCGTCGAGATCCTGCGGTCCGACGACTTCTACCGTCCGGCCCACCAGCTCATCTACGACATCATCACCGCCCTCTACGGCCGGGGCGACCCGGCTGACGCCGTCACGGTCTTCGACGAGCTGCAGAAGCGCGGCGAGGTCGCCCGGGTCGGCGGCGGAGCCTACCTCCACACGCTCACCGCCGTCGTGCCCACCGCCGCGAACGCGGGCTACTACGCGCGGATCGTCCGTGAGCAGGCCATCCTCCGCCGCCTCATCGAGGCCGGCACCCGCATCGTCTCCTTCGGGTACGGCGGGCAGGACGAGGAGGTCGACGACCTCGTCGACCGCGCCCAGGCCGAGATCTACAAGGTCACCGAGCGCCGCACCTCCGAGGACTACGCGCCGCTGGCCGACATCATGCCCGGCGCGCTCGACGAGCTGGAGGCCATCGGCGGCCGGAGCGGCCAGATGGTCGGCGTCCCCACCGGCTTCCAGGACCTCGACGCCCTCACCAACGGCCTCCACCCCGGTCAGATGATCGTCGTGGCCGCCCGACCTGCCATCGGCAAGTCGACTTTGGGACTGGATTTCGCAAGATCTGCCGCTATCAAGCACGGTATGACCACTGTCGTGTTCTCGCTGGAAATGTCCAGAAACGAGATCACGATGCGTCTGCTCTCGGCCGAGGCGCGGGTGGCCCTGCACTCCATGCGGTCGGGCTCGATGACGGACGAGGACTGGGCCAGGCTGGCGCGGCGGATGGGCGAGGTGGCCGAGGCCCCGCTCTACATCGACGACTCGCCCAACATGTCGATGATGGAGATCCGGGCCAAGTGCCGCCGGCTGAAGCAACGGCACGACCTGCGCTTCGTCGTCATCGACTACCTCCAGCTGATGTCCTCGCCGAAGAAGACCGAGAGCCGGCAGAACGAGGTCTCGGAGATCTCCCGTGCGATCAAGCTGCTCGCGAAGGAGCTGGAGGTCCCGGTCATCGCGATCTCGCAGCTGAACCGCGGTCCGGAGCAGCGGACGGACAAGAGGCCCATGGTCAGCGACCTTCGTGAATCAGGTTGCCTTACGGCCGATACCCGGATTCTCCGTGCCGACACCGGGGCTGAGACATCCCTGGGTGAGCTTCTTGAAAGCGGTGAGCGGGACATTCCGGTATGGTCGCTTGACGAGCGGTTGCGGCTCATTCCGCAAACCATGACCCACGTGTTTCCGAGCGGGGTCAAGGAGGTCTTCCGCCTGAGGCTGAAGTCCGGCAGGGAGATCAGCGCGACCGCGAATCACCCCTTCATGACCTATGGCGGTTGGCGTCCGCTGGGAGAGCTCCACCCGGGAGTACGGCTGGCGGTGCCACGCCATGTGCCGGCGCCTGAGCAGATCGAGGCATGGCCGGAGAACGAAGTCATCCTGCTGGCACACATGATCGGTGACGGATCCTGCCTGAAGAGGCAGCCCGTCCGTTACGCCAGCAAGGACGAAGCCTGCCTCGCAGCGGTGGCTCATGCGGCCGGGCATTTCGGCATCACAGTGGTCCGGGACGAATATGAGGCGGCGAGGGTCACCACCTTGCGACTGCCGGCGCCGTACCGCCTGACCCACGGCAAACGGAATCCGATCGCCGCCTGGATGGACTCACTGGGACTCTTCGATCGGAGAAGTCACGAGAAGTATGTCCCTGAACCGGTCTTCTCGTTGGCCAAGTCGCAGATCGCTCTCTTCCTGCGGCATCTGTGGGCGACCGATGGCTGTGTCTGGTGGGATGAGAAGGCCGGTCAGGCCCGGATCTACTACGCCTCGACGAGTCGGCGCCTGATCGATGACGTGGCCCGATTGCTGCTCCGTTTCAACGTGATGACCCGGGTGAAGGAGATCCGAGAAGGGAATTACCGCCCCGGATATCAACTGCTCATCTATGGTGCGGAGAACCAACTCCGCTTCCTCGACGAGATCGGCGTGCACGGCGAACGATCGGTGCAGGCTGAACGCTGTAGCGCGGCCTTGCGTGAGATGAAGGGCAACACGAACCTCGACACCGTGCCTCGTGAGGTCTGGGAAAAGGTCCGGTCGGTGCTGGCAGAGAAAGGGGTGACGCACCGGGAATTCTCAGCGGAACTCGGTACCAAATTCTGCGGAAGTACGCTCTGGAAGCACGCGCCCAGCCGCGAGCCACTCGGAAGAGTGGCTACGATCCTGGATGACGCGCAGTTGGAGATGCTGGCCACCAATGACGTTTTCTGGGACGAGATCGCTTCCATAGAGAGCCAAGGGGAGCAGCCCGTATACGATGCGACTGTTCTGGGAACTCATAATTTCGTGGCGAATGGCATAAGCGTCCACAACTCCATCGAGCAGGACGCGGACATGGTCATCCTCCTCCATCGGGAGGACGCGTACGAGCGCGAATCCCCCCGGGCGGGTGAGGCCGACCTGATCGTGGCCAAGCACCGTAACGGCCCGACCGCCACGGTCACCGTGGCCTTCCAGGGCCACTACAGCCGCTTCGTCGACATGGCGCCTCACTAGGACGTGCCAGGACTCCGGTCCGGACGCCCGCCGGTGGAGCCGTCCTCTCTCCGGCGGACGCCGGCCGCCGCCGTCCGGGGTGCTTCCGGCGGTGCGCGGCGGCCTGCCGTACGGGGTCAGATCACCGTGCGGACGTGGGTGGTGAGGCGGCGGCCGTCGAAGACGTGCAGGGCGAACTGGGGCGGCAGGCCCCGGTCGACCGGGATCCGCTCGGCGGTCTCCGCCGGGGTCAGGGCGGTGCTGACCACACCGGGGGCGACCAGCAGGGGCAGGCCCGCGAACACGGTGCTCGCCGGGGTGTGGGCGTGCCCGGCGAGCACGGCGACGACCTGGGGGTGCCGGCGGAGCACCTCCTCCAGCCTTTCGGGGGAGCGCAGCCCGATCCCGTCCACGTAGGGGATGCCCAGCGCGGCGGCCGGGTGGTGCATGCCGATGAGGGCGGGGGTGCCGGGCGACCCGGTGAGCACGGCGTCCAGCCAGGCGATCGTCTCGTCCTCCAGGAACCCCTCCGGCCGCCCGGGGACGCTGGAGTCGCACAGGGCGACGGTGAGGCCGTCGAGCCGCAGGACCCGGTTGACCGGACGGGCCCCGCCTCCGTTCCCGCCGTCGGCTCCGTTCCCGGCCCCGCCACTCTCCTCACTGAGGAGGACCTTGCGGAAGGCCGTACGGTCGTCGTGGTTGCCCGGGCACACGGCCGTGGGGAAGCGGGAGGCCAGCAGGCCGCGCGCGGTCTCGTACTCCTCCACCGCTCCGTGGTCGGCGATGTCGCCGGTCACCAGGACGGCGTCCAGCGGCCCGGGAAGGCTCTCCAGGTGCCGCATGACGGCCCGGGTCCGGTCGGCGCTGCGCGGGTCGTCGTCGATGTGGGTGTCGCTCAGGTGCGCCAGTGTCAGCATGCCAGGAGCCTGGCACGGAGTCCGGTACGGCGGGCGGGCCACATCGTCCCCGCTTCGCCGCAAGGGAGTGGACCACCGGTCCCGCGGCGGGTGGCAGGCGAGGGGTGCCGGCCTCGGGGCGTCCGGTAGGGGGCGGAGCGCCGGTCCCGCGGCGGGTGGCGGGGCCGGCTCCGGGGTGTCCGGCCGGTGGAGAGCCCGGCTCAAGGACGTCCAGCGGGTGGAGGGGACCGGTTCGAAGGCGTCCGGCGGGAAGACGCAGGCCGGAGCATATGAGGTTTCAAGTCATCCTTAAGTCACTTGTGGCAGGGTTTGCGCCAGCTGCTCAACGACTGCGGGGTGGGGATGTTCGGGATCGTTCGGCCATGTCGTCACGGAATGTGCCGGGGACTGTTCGCGTCGTGGATGGCGCACCTGTGCGGGCTCTGCCTGGCGCTGCGCGACGAGCACGGGCATGCGGCGCGGCTGGTGACCAACTACGACGGGCTGCTCGTCTCGGTCCTGGCCGAGGCCCAGTCCCCGGCGCTCTCCCCGCGCCGCCGGGCCGCCCCGTGCGCGCTGCGCGGATTCTCCGGCGCCGAGGTGGTCGGCGCTCAGGCCGAGGGAGTGCGGCTGGCGGCGGCGACCTCGCTGATCCTGGCGTCGGGCAAGGTCAGGGACCACATCGCCGACGGCGACGGGATGTACGCCCGGCGCCCGGTCGCCGCCGCGGCGGGCCGGGTGGCCGCGCGCTGGGAGGCAGCCGGGACCCGGACGGCCACCGCCGTCGGGTTCGACGCGGGGGTGCTGGTGGACGCGGTGGCCCGGCAGGCCCGGCTGGAGGCCGAGCCGGGACTCGCCCTGCTCGCGCTGACCGCCCCGACCGAGGACGCGGTCGCCGCCGCGTTCGCGCACACGGCGGAGCTGGCCGGCAAGCCGCACAACGCCGTCCCGCTGGCCGAGGCGGGACGCTGCTTCGGGCGGCTCGCCCACCTGGTGGACGCGGTGGAGGACCTGGAGGAGGACCGGGCGGCGGGCGCCTACAACCCGCTGCTCGCCACCGGGACCGACCTCGCCGAGGCCCGGCGGCTCTGTGACGACGCGCTGCTGGGCCTGCGGCTGGCGGTGGCCGACCTGGACCTGGAGGAGCGGGGCCTGGTCGAGGCGCTGCTGGTGAAGGAGGCCCGCCGCTCGGTGGACCGGGTCTTCGCGCAGGGCTCCCCGGCGGCCGGTGACGCCTGCGTCCGGGAGGCCGCGGAGACCCGGCGGGCACCGGGCGGGGACGCTCCGGCGGGGTCACGGGAGACACAGGGCGGGGACGCTCCGGCGGGGTCACGGCGGAAGGGCGGCCCCGGGACGGCTCCGCCGCGCGACCCGAGGTTGCAGCCGGAACCCGGCTGCGGGCCCCGGCTCTGCTTCGCGCTCAGTTTCATGGCCTGCTCGTGCGGGCTCTACCGTCCGCCGTGGGACGAGGACCGGTACAAGTCCTGCGGCGAGCGCCTCGACTGCGGCGGCTGCGACGCCTGCGGGCAGTGCTGCAACGCGTGTTCGGGATGCTGCGACGGCTGCTCGTGCTGCTGCGACGGCTGCGGCTGCGACTGCTGAACCTCCCTTGCGGTGCGGCGGTGGTGCGGCGGCGGGGCCGGGAGCCGAGACCCCGCCGGAGCCCGCCCGAGGGTGGGGCCGGTTCTCAGGGCAGCAGGACCAGGCGGCCGCGGAAGCCCCCCTCGGCCAGCCGCTGATGGGCGGTCGCGGCCTCGGCGAGCGGGAGGGTGCCCGCCACCCGCGGGGTCAGGCGGCCCCCGTCCACGAGCCGGACCAACTCGGCCAGGCGGGCGCCGTCCGCACGGACCCAGACGTTGGCCACCCGGATGCCGCGCAGCGGGAGGGGCGCGGCGCCGCCGATCACGGCCACGAACGAGCCGCCGCCGCGCACCGCGTCCAGCGCGGGCAGGCCGACCACGGCCGCGTCGATCGCGCCGTGCGCCCCGCCGGGGACGAGCGCCCGCACGGAGGCGCTCAGGTCGGCGCCGCGGGGGACGAAGAACTCGGCGCCGAGCTTCCTGACCGTCTCCTCGTCCGCCGCGCCCGCCACCGCGACCACCCGCAGCCCGCGGGCCGCGGCGAGCTCGACGGCGTAGCCGCCCACGGCTCCGGCGGCGCCGGTCACCAGCAGCGTCTGCCCCTCCTGCAGGCCGGCGAGGTCCAGGGCCTGGGCGGCGGTCAGGCCGTTCAGCGGGATCGTCGCGGCCTCGGCCGGGGTGGCGTTCCGCGGAGCCGGGGCCACCGCGTCGGCGTCGAGGACGATCTGCTCGGCGTATCCGGCGTGGGGGACGTCGAGCCGGTCGGAGACTCCGATCACCCGGTCGCCCGGTGTGAACGCCTCCACCCCCGGGCCGACCTCGTCGACCACCCCGGCCACGTCCCAGCCGACGCCCTGCACCTCGCGGGCGGTCGTCAGCCCGAACTCGACGAGCATCCCCGTCCTGGTGGCGGCGTCGACCGGGTTGACCCCGGCGGCCTCGACCCTGATCCGGACCTGGCCGGGTCCGGCCGCGGGGACCGGGACGTCGACCGTCTCCAGGACCTCCGGGCCGCCGAACGAGCGGATCACCACAGCGCGCATCTCTGTCTCCTGAATCGTGTTCCGGCGAGGATGCGACAAACTTACGGAGTGCTACTCTCTCTCGGGAAGTACGCACTTCGAAGTGCGTACCGCACGGGGAGGAGCGCCATGGCCACCAGAACGATCGAACAGCGGCGGCAGGACGCCCGCGCCGCGTACGACGCCTACCTCGCCGCCTGCCCGGCCAGGCAGCTGCTCGACACGATCAGCGACAAGTGGGTCAGCCTGCTGCTGAACGCCCTCGCCGACGGTCCGAAGCGCTACAGCGACCTGTCCCGGATAGTGGCCGGGGTCAGCCAGAAGATGCTCACCCAGACCCTGCGCTCCATGGAGCGCGACGGCCTGGTCACCCGTACGGTGACCCCGGCCGTCCCCGTCCGCGTCGACTACGAGCTCACCGGCCTCGGCCGGGACCTGCAGCCGCTGATGCGCGCCATCAAGTCCTGGGCCGAGTCGCACATCGAGCAGGTCCACGAGGCCCGCGCGGACTACGACGCCCGCGCGTGACCGGGCAGTCCGACCCTCGCGCGTGACCGGGCAGTCCGGCCGTCCGCGCGTGACCGGGCGGGCGCGTTATCGGATGGTCCGGCCGTCCGCGTGCGACCGGGCGGTACGGCCCGCCGGCCGTACCGCCCGGTCGCACACCCGCCGGGAAGCGGGACCACCGCCGCCGGACGGAGTCACTGCCAGCGGAAGAGCCGGGCCGCCAGCCCGCCGAAGAGCAGCAGGGTCGCGGCCATCACCACCAGGTTCAGCGTCTGCGGGGCGCCGCCCGCCCAGGTGTCCCGCAGCGCCTGGCCGAACGGGGCCAGGGGCAGGAAGTCCCCGATCCGCTGGAGCAGGTCGGGCATGAACTCCCGGGGGAACCACATGCCGGCCACGAACATCAGCGGGAACATCAGCAGCGAGCCGATGGCCGGCGCGGCCTTGGCGTTGGGGGCGACCGCGGCGATCAGCAGGCCGACCGCGAACAGCGAGGCGGTGCCGAGGAGGAAGACCCCGACGAAGGGCAGCGGGTTCTTGGGCACGGGCACGTCGAGGAAGAGGTTGCCCAGGACGACCAGCAGGGTCGTGGCGATCACCGCGACGGCGAGGTTGTTCACCAGCTGGGCGACCAGCACCCGGATCGGGCTGACCGGTGTGGTGGACATCCGGCGCAGCACCCCCGCCTCGCGGTAGGCCGCCAGCGTGCCGGGCAGCACGGTCAGCGCCATCGTCACCACGGACAGGATCGTCATCATCGCGGGGAAGTAGTTGTCGATCCCCCGCTGACCGCCCATGTCCGGGCTCGCCTCCCGGAGGCCGGGGATGACGTTGCCCAGGCCGATCAGGAGCACCAGCGGGAGCAGGATCGCGAAGATCAGCCCGCCGGGCTCGCGGAGGAACAGCTTGGCCTCGGTCGTGATCATCTTGCTCATCGGGCGTCTCCATTGGTGATCTTCTTGCCGGTGAGGGCGAGGAACGCGTCGTCGAGGTTGGCCTGCTCGACGCGGAGGTCGGCGGGGACGACCCCGGCCGCGGCCAGGGCGGTGGTGACCGCCAGCAGCAGGTTGCCGGAGCCGGTGACCTCGACCCTCCCGCCGCCGCCGTGCACGCCGGTCACCTCGGGCAGCGCCTTCAGTACGGCGTCGTCGAACGGTCCCGAGGGCCGGAACCTGACGGTCTGCTGCCGGTCGACCCGGGAGATCAGCCCGGCGGGGCTGTCGACGGCGACCACCCGCCCGGAGTCGATCAGCGCGATCCGGTCGCAGAGCCGCTCGGCCTCCTCCATGAAGTGGGTGACCAGCACGATCGTCACGCCGTCCGCCCGGACCTGCTCGATGAGATCCCAGGTGTCCCGGCGGGCCTGCGGGTCCAGCCCGGTGGTCAGCTCGTCCAGGATCGCCACCTCGGGGTCGCCGACCAGTGCCAGCGCGATGGAGAGCCGCTGCTGCTGGCCGCCGGAGAGCTTGCCGTACCGGGCGTCGCGCTTGTCGGCGAGCCCGACGCGCTCCAGCAGCGCGTTCCAGTCGGCGGGCTTGGAGTAGAAGGAGGCGTACAGGTCCAGCGCCTCCCAGACCTTGATCTTCTCGGGGAGTGCGGAGCTCTGCAGCTGCACGCCGAGCTTCTCCTTGAGCGCGTCGCGGTGCAGGCCGCCGAGCACCCTCACCGTGCCGGAGTCGGGGGTGCGCAGGCCGGCGACGCACTCGACGGTGGTCGTCTTGCCGGCGCCGTTGGGGCCGAGAACGCCGAAGATCTCGCCCTCCTCGACGGTGAACGACACGTCGTCCACCGCGAGCCGGTCGCGGTACCGCTTGCGGAGGCTGTCAACCTCGATCACCTTCATGACCACGACGCTACGGACGGCGCCGCGGCGGGAGAATCGGCCTGGGCACCGGGCGGGGGTGGGGTTATCTCCACTCCCGGACGGCATCCGGCCCCACTGGGCGGAACCGGGGCCGATGACGGAGACTGCAGGGCATGAAGGTCATGCGGCGATACGCGGAGGCCCCGATCCGGGCGGCGTTCCTGGGCCTGCTGGCCGTGGCGGACGTGTTCCTGGCCGCGGGGGTCCTGGTGACGGCCCTGTTCGCGTTCGCGCTGGGGATGATCTTCCTCTTCCCCTCGGCGGTCAGGGCGGTGCGGCGCCGTACGGGGCTGGCGCGGCGGCTGAACGGCAGGTGGCTCGGCGAGGAGATCGCACCGTCGTACCTGCCGCCCCCGCCGCCGGTCCGGCCGCAGCCCGACGGCTGGTACCGGCACGACCGCCAGCTCTACCGGACCCCGCGCTGGCCGGACTGGCACAACCGCTGGCAGTGGATGTTCGGAGACCCGGCCACCTGGCGGGACACGGTCTGGCTGCTGCTCAACCCGCTGGCCGGCGGTCTGCTCCTGCTCCTGCCGCTCGCCGTCGCGGTCTTCGGCCTGTCCCTGCCGTGGGCGTGGCACCCGCTCGGAGGGGTGCCGGTGGGGCTGGCGCTGGTCGCCGCGGCGGCGGCCGCGCTCCCGTGGCTGCTGCGCCTGTACGGCTGGTGGAACGAGCTGTTCCTCGGCCCCACGGCCAAGTCCCTGCTGGCGAGCCGGATCCACGAGCTCAACCAGGAGCGGGTGGAGACGGTGGACTCGCAGGCGGCCGAGCTGCGCCGGATCGAGCGCGACCTGCACGACGGGGCGCAGGCCCGGCTGGTGGCCATCGGGATGACGCTGGGCGCCGCCGAGACCCTGGTGCAGTCCGACCCCGCGGCGGCCAGGGCGCTGCTGGCGAAGGCACGTGAGGCGTCCTCCACCGCCCTCACCGAGCTGCGCGGCCTGGTCCGGGGCATCCACCCGCCGGTCCTGGCCGAGCGCGGCCTCGGCGACGCCGTACGCGCCCTCGCCCTGGACAGCCCGCTCAAGGCCGAGGTCACCGTCGAGCTGCCGGTGCGGCCCGAGCCGCCGGTGGAGTCGGCGGCCTACTTCGCGGTCAGCGAGCTGCTGGCCAACGCGGCGCGCCACGGGGGCGCGGACCGTGTCTGGATCGACGTCGGAAGCCGGGGCGGTGCGGTGCGGATCACCGTCACCGACGACGGCTCCGGCGGCGCCGACCCGGCGCGGGGCAGCGGCCTGCGCGGCATCGAGCGGCGGCTGTCCGCCTTCGACGGGGTGCTCGCGCTCAGCAGCCCGCCGGGCGGGCCGACCACCGCGGTGATCGAGCTCCCGCACGCGCGGGGCGTTCGCGAGCAGCGGAACACGGAGAAGATGCCCTGGTGGAAGTGGCTCATCGTGGGGACCGGCTGGGGCCTGGCCTGGCTGCCGCTCTTCCCGCAGGGGCTGGTCACCCTGGTGATGAAGCTGGTCGATCCGGAGGAGCGGAGCTGGTTGCTCCCGCTCTACCTGCCCGACCCGTGGTCGTGGATGATGATCGTCTTCGACATCGCCCTGGGCACCGCCATGTACGCCGCGGCCGTCCTGCTCCCGATCCAGCACTCCCGCCGGCGGTGGATGGCCGAGGCCGCTCCGCACCGCCTATGTTCGGACCGATGAACCCGCACACCCCTCCCCAGCGTTCCCGGGCCCCGCACCTCCCGCAGGGGGACCGATGAACCCGCACACTCCTCCCCGCCGTTCCCGGGCCCCGCACCTCCCGCAGGGGGACCGGTGAACCTGCGCGCCGTCGTCGCCGAGGACCTCTACCTGCTCCGGGAGGGCCTGGTCCACCTGCTCCAGGCCCACGGCTTCGAGGTCGTGGCCGCCGTCGAGTCCGGCCCCGAGCTGCTGCGGGCGCTGACCGGCGAGCGGCCCGACGTGGCGGTGGTGGACGTACGGCTCCCGCCCACCTTCACCGACGAGGGCCTCCAGGCCGCGCTGGCCGCCCGCCGGGCGGTCCCCGGTCTGCCGGTCCTGGTGCTCTCCCAGCACGTCGAGCAGCTCTACGCCCGCGAGCTGCTCGCCGACGGCTCCGGCGGCATCGGCTACCTGCTGAAGGACCGGGTGTTCAACGCCGACCAGTTCGTCGACGCCGTGCGCCGGGTCGCGGCCGGGGGGACCGCGATGGACCCCGAGGTGATCGCCAAGCTGCTGGCCAGCACCGCCCGACACGAGCCGCTCGCCGCGCTGACCCCGCGCGAGCGCGAGGTGCTGGAGCTGATGGCAGAGGGCCGGTCCAACGCGGCGATCTCCCAGCGGCTGTTCCTCAGCGAGAGCGCGGTCGGCAAGCACACCGCGGGCATCTTCATCAAGCTCGGCCTCGCCCCGTCCGACGACGACAACCGCCGGGTCCTGGCCGTCCTGACCTACCTCAACGCGGCCCGCTCCTGACCCGGAGCCCGGTCCCGGCCCGGGCCGCACCGGAACGGGAACGGGCCGCGATGCCCCACCGCACGGTCGGAGGAGAGGCCGGAGGGCCCGGCGCGCCTCACGGGCGGGGCCGAATGTCGGTGGCAGCGGATAACGTCTGTCCGAGTACGGGCATCCGCACTCAGAAGGGATTCCGACGTGAAATTCCGGGTTGACCGTGACGTCCTGGCCGAAGCGGTGGCCTGGGCGGCCCGGGTGCTGCCGGCCCGTCCGGCGATCCCCGTCCTGTCCGGCCTGCTCCTGGAGGCCCGGCCGGAGCAGGAGGACCTCGTGCTCTCGGCCTTCGACTACGACGTCTCCGCCCGGGCCTCCGTGGAGGCCGAGGTGGCCGAGCCCGGCCGGGTGCTGATCCCGGGCCGGGTCCTCGCGGAGATCACGCGGAGCCTGCCGGGGAAGGCGGTCGAGGTCGTCGCCGACGGGTCGGAGGCGACGCTGACCTGCGGCAGTGCGGAGTTCAACCTGCGCACCATGCCGGTGGAGGACTTCCCGACGCTGCCCGCGATGCCCCCGGTGATCGGTGCGATCGGCGGCGGGGTCTTCGCGAGCGCGGTCGGCCAGGTCGCCCCCGCGGCCAGCCGCGACGAGACCCTGCCCATGCTGACCGGCGTCCGGGTCGACATCTCCGGCGAGCACGTGACGATGGCCGCCACCGACCGCTACCGCATCGCGGCCAGGGAGTTCGACTGGCGGCCGGAGCGGCCCGACGCCGCGGCCGCGGCCGTGGTCCCCGCCCGGGTGCTCGTCGAGGTGGCCAGGTCGCTGCGCGGCGGCGAGGTGGCGGTGGCGCTGGGTGACGGCATCGCCGGGTTCGAGAGCGTCGGGCGGAGCACCACGGTCCGGTTGCTCGACGAGCAGTTCATCGACTACCGCGCCCGGCTGGCCGGTGACTGGTCCATCCGGGCGGACGTCCGGGTGGCGCCGTTCGTCGAGGCCATCAAGCGGATCCGGCTGGTCGCCGAACCCACCACCGCGATCCGCCTCTCCTTCGGACAGGGACAGGTGACCATCCAGGCCGGCGGAGGCGAGGTCGGCCGGGGGACGGAGGTCCTCGACGCGGAGCTGTCCGGCGGGGACATCCAGATCGCCTTCCAGTCGCAGTTCCTGCTGGACGGCCTCTCCGGAATCGAGAGCGAGTTCGTCCGCCTCAACATGGAGTCACCGACGCGCCCGGCCCTCATCACCGAGGTCCCCGGCGACGCGGTGCCCGCCTTCCGCTACCTCGTCATGTCCCTGCGCCAGGCGTGAGCCTGCCTTCACGGCAGGTGTGAACGCATCTCCCCGGCCCGGGGCATGGGAGACCCCGTGGGGACGAGGAGGCCCCTATGGGGAAGGGCCCGTCCCTACCGGGGCGGGTCCTTCCCCGTGAGGGCTCTCCGTGTCGGCGGGGAGCGCTCCGGAGATCAGGCGGAGACTTCCTGGGAGTCGGTGAGCGCGATCAGGATGTGCTCCATGCACGCGTGTCCCGCGCGCTCGGCGGCGGTCACGTCACCGGCGGCGATGGCGCGGGCGATCGCGTCGTGCGGGATGTAACTGCTGTCGATCGACGTTCCCGCGGCCTTGATGCTGGCACGCAGGGCGGCCGAGAAGTCCTCGTAGAGGTCGACCAGGACGCGGTTGTGGGTGGCGTGGACGACGGCCATGTGGAAGGCGAGGTCGGCCTCGACGAATCCGTCGGGCTCGCCGAGCTCCCAGGCCCGCTCCCGCGCGGCCAGGGCCTCCTCGATGAGGGCGATGTCCTCGTCGGTGCGCCGGGTGGCGGCCAGCCGGGCGGCCTCGACCTCCAGGGCTCGCCGTACCTCCAGGATCTCCAGCTGCTCGGCGGCGCGCAGCCGCCGGAGCATGGCACCGGAGAGCTCGCTCGTGGCGCGCACGTAGGTGCCGTCGCCCTGACGGCACTCCAGCAGGCCCGCGTGGGTGAGCGCCCGTACGGCTTCCCGCACGGTGTTGCGTCCGACCCCGAGCTGCTCGGCGAGCACCGTCTCAGTGGGGATCTTCGCGTTCATCTGCCAGGAGTTCGACGTGATCTGCTCCTTGAGCTGGTCGATCACCTGGTCGACGAGCGACGCTCGGTGCGCCGTACGCAGACTCACAGTCCGCCTCCTATGGGGAACCAATCATCCTATGAGTCAATGACTGATCGACCCTAATTATTCCGGAGGCATAAATCCAAATCTGGAGCCCCAGGGGCAAGAGAAGTCTTACCGCACCAGGGCGGAGTCGACCGTCATGCCCACCAGCGCGCCACGCACGCCGACTGCCTCGAGTGCCTTACGATACGCGGCGGTCTGCGCGTCCCGTGCACCGGCCTGGCCGTACAGGTCGCCGAGCCGGCGCCAGACCCGGGCGGTCTCCCGGTCGGAGCCGACGGACGCCGGGCCGAGGCCGTCGAGCAGGGTCTGCGCGTTCCGCAGACTGGTGAGGGCGTTCCCCGCGCCGCGTGCGAGCGCGATCTCGGCGAGCAGCAGGTGCGCGGTGGCGCCGATGCCGTCCGGGCGCTCTCCGAGGACGTCGAGGGCCGAACCGGCCAGGCGGACCGCGCCGGCGGAGTCGCCGGTCCGCAGTTGCACGTGGGCGAGCACGATCAGGCTCTTGGCGCGTTCGCCGACGAGGGAGGGGAAGGAGGCGAAGACCTCACCGGCCGCGCTCGCGAGCTCGGGGATCCCGCTCATGGGCTCTTCGTCGCGGGACGCCGCCAGACGGGACCACTCCATCGCGATGAGGGCGAGCCTGAGCGCCATCCGGGACGGCCGGCCGGTCGCGATCGCGTCGTCGGCGAGGCGGACGGCCAGCGCCGAGTCCTCTCCTTCGGCCGCGGTCGCGCTCGCCTGCCACAGGGAGTGGACCTCCGCTTCGCGGTTGACCGCGGAGGGCACCCCGTTGTCCATGATGACCTGCCGGACGTAGGCCAGGCCCGGGGAGTCGGTCCCCCGCGAGGAGTCGGTCTCCATCAGGGCGGCGGCCAGGTCGACCGCGATCTCACCCTGCGTCAGAGCCAGCCGGTTCACCTGGACCAGGGCGTCGTGCGCCAGGTCGTGGGCGCGCAGGGTGTCACCGGCGTGCAGGTAGCACCTGCTCAGGGCGACGGTCAGCGGCAGATCCGCCAGGCGCTCGGGATGGGCGGCGGCCTCGCGGCGGAGCCGCTCGAAGGCTTCGACGGCGGGACCGACCCGGCCCTGCGACTCCAGGGCGCGGGCGCGGCCGAACCGGGCGAGGGCGGAGATGACGGCGTTCTCCTCGCCCGCGGCCTTGACGATCTCACCGAAGCGGTCCACCGCCAGGGCCGGGTCGCCGTGGTGGAGCTCCAGCTCCGCGTGGCGCAGGCCGAGCTCGGTGTCGATGCGCTGACGCGGCTCGACGCCGTGCAGGAGGAACTCGGTGGTGCATCCCAGGCGTTCGGCGAGCAGGCGTGCGACCACGGGGGTCGGCGTGCGCTTGCCTGACTCGATGAGGGACACGTAGCTGTCGGACAAGTCCGGCCCGGCGAGCTGGGCCTGGGACATGCGCCTGCTCAGCCGCAGTCCGCGGACACGGTCACCGATGGTTCCCTGACTCGGCATCTGATCTCTCAGGGCGGGGGATGGTCAATGTTGCAGCCATGATTGCACGAAGCAGTCGAATCGGGTAACCCCCGCGCAGAATCCCTGGTCGAACTCGTTCCAATTCCGCTACGTCACAGTGGACATACGGGGATTAATCATCCGAGTCGTTACCGCCGGGGAAGAGCATCTGACAGACCTCGAGGTAGAGGGTCTCGGGATAGGGGATGTACGGGATCGTCGAGAGCGCCTGGTCCTGACCGGCCGACTCGAGGATGAACTCGCCGTAGCCCATCATGCGCCCGAGCAGGGAGCGCTGGAAGCTCATGTCCGTCACCTTGCCGAGCGGCATCATGTCGACCCGGCGCGTGATCAGCCCCGTGGTGAGCAGCATCCGCTTGGAGGTCACGACGAAGTAGTCGACCGACCACTCCGCCACCTTCCACACGAAGCGGATGAGCAGCAGGAGCCATGCCCACCAGACGACGACGAGCCCGCCCCCGGCGCCCTGGTCGCCGAGCCACTTGCTGAGCAGGCCGGCGATGATCAGGCCGCCGAAGACCTCGGCGACGGGACGGAGCAGCACGGCCGGGTGACGCCGCACCATGATGACCTGGTGTTCGTGGGGGAGCAGGTAGCGGTTGACCGACGAGGGAGCGGAGTCCCCGTGAGTCACCAGCCTCATGAGAGATGGGAGACGAACTGGGCCAGGGAATCGGCCGCGGTGTACATCGAGTCGATGGCTCCCCTGACCGTGTGCGCCGCATCATCCGGCCGGGTGAACAGGAAGAACACCACGAAGATGATGGCGCTCCATTTCAGAACCTTCTTGCCCTGCACTTAGGCCTCCAGTTACCACTCACCCACTGCACCCGACGTATACATTACCCACGCATTACGTGGGGTAAAGCGTGTGAGCCGATTCGGTCTTCCGCCGTCGGCGGACCTCACCGGCCCGGGGCGGGTCTCATCGGTCGCGCCCGCTCGCGGCCAGCGCCAGCACCTGCAGGTGTTTGCGGGCGATCCGCTCCACCAGCCAGGGATGGGCGTGGCCTGTGATCTCCAGCGCACCGTAGCGGGCCGCGTCCACGCAGCGGGTCACGGTGGCCGCCGGATGGATCGCGGAGAACTCCTCCCGCAGCGCGGCGCTCAGGTCCGCGTAGGGGTCCGGTTCGGCGGCGGGGATGATGCCCTCGTTCACTGTTCTCCCTGTTTGCGTCCGCGATCGCCGGGCCGGGCGTGCCGAAGAGATGCCTTGTTGAAACTCTCCGTACCCATGTAATCACGGAAGGTAACGGAAGGTGTCGGCGACACCCTCCGTTCGGCGGGAACAGATCCCGGGAGCCGGCGGAAACAGAGCCCGGGAGGTCGTCAGACCACGCCGTAGAGGCGGTCTCCGGCGTCCCCCAGGCCGGGGACGATGTAGCCGTGCTCGTTGAGCCGCTCGTCGAGGGCGGCGGTGACCAGGCGGATCGGCCTTCCGCTGCCGGCGAAGGCCGCGTCCATGTAGGCGATGCCCTCCGGGGCGGCCAGCAGGCAGATCGCGGTCACGTCGTCGGCCCCGCGCTCGAAGAGGAACTCGATCGCCGCGGCCAGGGTGCCGCCGGTGGCCAGCATCGGGTCGACCACGTAGACCTGGCGGCCCGACAGGTCGTCGGGAAGGCGGGTGGCGTAGGTCTCGGCCTGGAGCGTCGACTCGTTGCGGATCATCCCGAGGAAGCCGACCTCGGCCGTCGGCAGGAGCCTGGTCATCCCGTCCAGCATGCCGAGACCGGCGCGCAGGATCGGGACCACCAGAGGGTGCGGGTGGGCCAGGCGCACGCCCTTCGCCGGGGCGACGGGGGTCTTCACGGTGACCTCGCTGACCCGGACGTGCCGGGTCGCCTCGTACGCGAGCAGCGTGACGAGCTCGTCGGCGAGGCGCCGGAAGGTGGGCGAGTCCGTGTCGGCGTCCCGTAGGACGGTCAGCTTGTGGGCCACGAGCGGGTGGTCGACGACCAGGGTCTCCATGGAGGTCAACGGTAGCCGGGACGACAGGCGGGTTGATAACGGACGATGTGTGACACGAGTTTTGGGAGGGGATTTTGATCACGATTTGGCCGGAGTGGCATACGGTGGTGCTCCACTTCTGAAAGCATTGACATCCGTACAGGTCGCTCGGTGGGGATGACGATGACAGACGAAGATGCGCTCGACTTCGCCATCGTGGTCTATCGCGAGGATGACCGCTGGGAGGCGGAGATGCTTCCCGTGGCGCTCACCTCCGACCTCCACGGGCTGATCCACGCCTTGCGCCAGCAGCCGAGCCTGAGCGGCGCGATTGGCCTGGTCGCCGTGGGGGATGAGTTCTTCGTGGCGCTACGGGTGTTCGGCGAGCGGGCGGAGGTGTTCCTCTCGGACATCGCCGCGTCGCTGGACTTCCCGCTCGCGGAGCAGGTGCTGGACTATCTCGACGTCCCGGTGCCCGACGAGGACGAGCTCGACGCGATCCTGCAGGACGAGGAGACGGCGCTCCCCGCGGGTGACCTGTCCATCTTCGCCGACCTGGGGCTCGACGAGATGGAGCTCGGCATCCTCTCCGGTGACATCGACCTGCTCCCCGAGGACGTGCTGTCCAGCATCGCCGCGCGGCTCGGCTTCTCCGAGCCGTTCGAACGCGCCATCGACTCGATGTTCGGCTGAGCTCAGGAGATCGCCATGGCCTCCAGACCGTCCGGCAGCAGGCTCTTCTCGGCGGCATTCGTGCGCACCGCGAACGGCTGGCGGGGTGCAGAGGCCGACCTCGGCGAAGCCGAGATCGTCGACGATCTCGGCGACGTCGTCCAGGAGAGCCTCGGCCTCGACGGCGAGGAGCTGGCCCTGCTCTGCGTCGAGGCCGAGGACGAGTGGTTCGCGATCGTCCGCTACCGGGGCGACACCGAGCCCCGCGCCTTCCTGTCCGACGCGCAGGCCGCGCGCGCCGACACGCTCGGCGAGCTCTTCGGCGAACTGGCCGGGGTCGCCCCGGAGGGCGACACGCCCGAGCTGGGCGTGCGGCCGGCGGGCGACTTCGAGCTCCTGAGCGACCTGGGCATGAGCCCGGACGAGCTCATCGAGCTCAGCATGGAGGAGGGCGCCCTCCCGGCGGACACGCTCTCGGTGATCGCCGAGCGGCTGGCCTTCGCGGACGAGCTCGACCGCCTGCGGTGAGGGCTGCCGCGGCGGGCTCCCCGGAGACCGGCCACACCCCCGCGATGCGGTTGGCCCTGGCGCAGGCCGTACGGGCGGGTGAGCGCGGTGAGGTGCCGGTCGGCGCGGTCGTCCTCGGCCCCGGCGGCGAGGTGCTGTCGCAGGCGGGCAACGACCGTGAGTCCCTGGCGGACCCGACCGCGCACGCCGAGGTGCTGGCCCTGCGGGAGGCGGCGCGCGGACGGGGCGGGTGGCGGCTGACCGGCTGCACGCTCGTGGTCACGCTCGAACCCTGCACGATGTGCGCGGGGGCCGCGGTGCTGGCGCGGGTGGACCGTGTCGTCTACGGCGCGGTGGACGCCAAGGGCGGTGCGGCGGGCTCGCTCTGGGACGTGCTCAGGGACCGCCGGCTCAACCACCGGCCGGAGGTCGTCATGGGCGTGCTGGCCGACGAGTGCGCCGGGGTGCTCGCCGGGTTCTTCGCCGCGCGCAGGCCGAGCGAGCAACGATGATTATCCGGTAAGCTGCTCGGCGGTGGTGTCGCCTAGTGGCCGAGGGCGCACGCCTCGAAAGCGTGTGATGGGGCAACTCATCCGTGGGTTCAAATCCCACCACCACCGCCACGGACGAGGGCCTCCCACCTGGAGACAGGTGGGAGGCCCTCGTCGTTTCGGGGCTGCGTTGTTTCGGAGCTGCGTCGTTTCAGGCCCCCGTCGATCCCTCGTCGATTCACGCCCCCGTCTTCCGGACCGTGCGGGCGCGGGCCCGGAGCGGAGGGCCGAGCGGGGGCTCAGGCGTCCGGCGGCAGGTCGAGGACCCTGGCGTGCAGGACCGGGCGCTGGTGCAGGGCCGAGCGCAGGGCGCGGTGCAGGCCGTCCTCCAGATAGAGCTCACCGCGCCACTGGACCACGTGCGGGAACAGGTCGCCGTAGAAGGTGGAGTCCTTGGCGAGCAGGGAGTGCAGGTCGAGCACCGCTTTCGTGGTGATCAGAGTGTCGAGCCGGACCTGCCGCGGCGGTATCTGCGCCCACTCGCGGTTCGAGAGGCCGTGTTCGGGGTAGGGCCGTCCATCGCCGACCAGCTTGAAGATCACCCCATGTAGTTTAAGAGACAATCCGGTCGTTTGCCCGGCGGTCGGGTCACGGTGCCGGTCAGGGCCCGCCCCGGCCACGGTCGGGCCCGCCCGGGGTCCGTTCAGATGGCGCCGGAGAAGGTGTCGCAGCGCTTGGGGTCGCCGGTCTCGTAACCGGTGCTGAACCACTTGACCCGCTGCGCCGAGGTGCCGTGGGTGAAGCCCTCCGGGTCGACCCGGCCCTGGGTGCGCTCCTGGATGCTGTCGTCCCCCACCGCGGAGGCGGCGCTCAGCGCCTCCTCGATGTCGGCCCGCGTGAACGGCTGGGCGAACAGCCCGGTCTCGTAGGCGTTCTTCGCCCAGGCGCCCGCGTAGCAGTCCGCCTGGAGCTCCACCCGGACCGCCCCGCTCTCCGGTCCCTGCCGGTCGTTCTGCGAACGGCTCAGGACCCCGGTCAGGTTCTGCACGTGGTGGCCGTACTCGTGCCCGATCACGTACGCCTGGGCGAACGGCCCGCCCTTGGCGCCGAAGCGGCTCTGCAACTGGTCGAAGAAGCTCAGGTCGAGGTAGACCCGCCGGTCGGCGGGGCAGTAGAACGGCCCGACGGAGGAGTCGGCGGCGCCGCACCCGGTGTCCACCGCGCCGGAGAAGAGCACGGTCTTGGCCTCTTCGTAGCCGCCCATGGCGGTGGGCCAGTACTCCTGGATGCTGTTGACCACGCCGATCACCCGGCACTCCTCGTTCTGGTCGGCGTCCTGGCCGGTCCTGCACTGCGCCGCGAGGTTCGAGCCGGAGTCGACCGGCGCGGGGGCCGCCCCGCCGCCGGTGAGGCCCCCGAGGTCCACGCCGAACACCAGTGCGGCGATGAGCGCGATGATCCCGGCGACGCCTCCGCCCACCGCGAGTCCACCGCCGGGGACGCGGCGGCCGCCGCTCTCGACCTGCGAGCTGTCCAGCCGGACATCGTCCTTGAAATCCATCGCCGACGTCCCTTCGATCCGTTCGGGACGCCTCCACTGCCCGCGAAGCGGCCGGGGAAACGGCCGGAGTCGCTGCCGGTGGCGGGCCGGTGGGGTCGGCCGGGGGACGGGAACGGGGTGGGAACGCCGGAGGGGCCGGACCGCGTGTGCGGTCCGGCCCCTCTGAGCGGCGGAGGATAGGAGATTCGAACTCCTGAGGGGTTGCCCCCAACACGATTTCCAATCGTGCGCCCTAGGCCAACTAGGCGAATCCTCCGCCGGAAAGCTTAGCGGACTTTCGGGCGTGGGGTGACCGTGCGCCCGTACGACATTCGCGGACCCGAGCACTGCCGCAGGGGGATAGACTGTGTCCGGACCCCTCGCGCGGCGTCATCCTGTGAACCTCCCCAGGGCCGGAAGGCAGCAAGGATAAGCGGGCTCTGGCGGGTGTGCGAGGGGTTCCTTCGTTGCAGGACCCCTCGCAGGCGGGAGCTCCTTGATGAGTCTGGCGCTCTACCGCAAGTACCGGCCCGGGACCTTCGCCGAGGTCAAAGGCCAGGAACACGTCACAGAGCCGCTCCGGCAGGCGCTGCGGAGCGGCCGGATCAACCACGCCTACCTTTTCAGCGGCCCCCGCGGGTGCGGCAAGACCTCCAGCGCCCGGATCCTGGCCCGCTCGCTGAACTGCGAGAAGGGGCCGACCCCCGATCCGTGCGGCGAGTGCGAGTCCTGCGTGGCGCTCGCCCCCACCGGCCCCGGCCACCTCGACGTCATCGAGATCGACGCGGCCTCGCACGGCGGCGTGGACGACGCCCGCGACCTGAGGGAGCGGGCCTTCTTCGCGCCGGTGTCGGCGCGGTTCAAGATCTACATCATCGACGAGGCGCACATGGTGACCCGGGAGGGGTTCAACGCGCTGCTCAAGCTCGTCGAGGAGCCCCCGCCCCACCTGAAGTTCGTCTTCGCGACCACCGAGCCGGAGAAGGTCATCGGGACGATCAAGTCCCGGACCCACCACTATCCCTTCCGGCTGATCCCGCCCGCCGCGCTGCGCGCGCTCATGGAGGAGATCCTCACCTCCGAGGACGTCCCGTTCGAGCCCGCCGCGCTGCCGCTGGTCGTGCGGGCGGGCGCCGGCTCGGCCCGCGACTCCCTGTCGATCCTCGACCAGCTGTTCGCCGGGTCGGACGAGGCGGGCATCACCTACGCCCGGGCGGTCTCCCTGCTGGGTTACACCGACGGGGGCCTGCTCGACGACATGGTCGCGGCGTTCGCGGCGCGGGACGGCGCGCGGGTCTTCCAGGCGGTGAACCAGGTGATCGAGGGCGGTCACGACCCCCGCCGGTTCGCCATGGACCTGCTGGAGCGCTTCCGCGACCTCGTGGTCCTTGCCAACGTGCCCGAGGCGGCCGGCAGCGGCCTGCTCGACCGTCCCGACGACGAGCTGGAGCGGCTCCGGGAGCAGGCCGCGTCGATGGGGCCCGCCGACCTGACCCGGGCGGCGGAGGTCTTCAACGCCGGGCTGGTCGAGATGCGCGGGGCGGCCTCGCCCCGGTTGCTGCTGGAGCTGATGTGCGCCAGGGTGCTGCTCCCCGGGGCCGCCCAGGACGAGGCCGCGCTGCTGACCCGGCTGGAGCGGCTGGAGCGGGGCGTCGGCTCCCCCGGGGCGCACGCGTTCACCGTTCCCGGGCCCACGGCCGGATACGCGCCCCCCGCCGCCGGACACGTCCCGGCCGCCGGGTACGCGCTCCCCGCCGCGACCGCGCCGTACACCCCGCCCACCGTCGCGCCGCAGACCGTCACGGCCCCCGCCGTCGCACCGCAGCACGCCGTCGCGTCCGGTCCTGCCGCGGCTCCGCAGGCCGGTACGGCCTCCGCTCCGCAGGCCGCCGCCCAGGACTCCGCCCCGGAGTCCGCCGACGACTGGCCGGTCACGGTCAAGCCAGGTTCCCCCGAAGTCCCGGCCGGGCCGCCGTCTCCGCAGGAGCGGACGCCCTCCGTGCCTGCGCAGCCCTCCGCGGCCTCGGCGCCCCTCGCGGGTCCCGCCGCCGGTTCCGAGGTGGCGGCCGTGCAGCAGGCATGGCCGCAGGTGCTCGGCGCGCTGAAGCAGCGCAGCATCGTCGTCTGGGCGAACGTCAACACCAACGCCCAGGTCGTCGGCGTCGAGGGGAAGGTCCTCACCCTGGGCTTCACCCAGGTCGGCGCGATGAAGAACTTCGTCGGCGGCGGGAAGGACACGGTCGTCGCGGCGGCCCTGCAGGACGTGCTGGGCGGCGCCTGGAAGGTCGAGGCCGTCGTGGGCGGCGCCGGCGGGGCCGCCCCGTTCGGCGGCAACCACCCGCCGGCCGCCCCGCCGCAGCCTCCCGCGCAGCCCCCCGCGCCGCGTCCGGCGCCGGAGGCCCCCGGCGTCGGAGGCCCGGACCGGAACGCCCGGACGGATCAGGGCGGCCCGGCCGGCCCGGGCGGTTCTGCCGGGACCGCCCAGGCCGTCGCCGTCGCCCCTGCCCCCGCCCGACGGGAGACGGCCGCCACGGACGAGTCGTGGCCCGACGCGCCCCTGCCGGAGGACCCCGGTTCGCCGCCCGCCCCGGGCCCCGGCCTCGCCGCCGCCCGTTCGGCCGCCAGGGCCGCCGCCCAGAGCGGCGTCAGGGCGGGCGGCCAGGCCGGTGCCCGCACGCCCGCCCAGCCGGGCTCGCGCCCGGCCGGCGGCTCGTCCGGCTGGCCGGACGCGGTCCCGGGCCGCACGCCCGGCTTCGAGACCGACGACGTCGACCCGCTGAACGACGCGGACGCCGACGTCGACGCGCTCACCGGCATGGCGCTCATCCAGCGCGAGCTCGGCGGGCAGATCATCGAGGAGATCGACCACAGCTGACCGGCGGTGCGCCGTACCGGTCCCAGCCGGGGTCCGGCCACGGTCGGCCGACCGCGCGCCGTACCGGTCCCGGCGGAGGTTTAGCGTGCGCACTCGGGGAACACGTGCGACCGCCAGTGCACTACCTGGCTCCGACCCCGTAGGCTCGTGACGACTGACGTCATGGACGAGGAGCGCACGACGGTGAACCCAGGGGATGTCAACCTCCAGCAGCTGCTGGAGCAGGCACAGCTCATGCAGCAGCAGCTGGTGAGCGCCCAGCAGGAGCTGAACGACGCGGAGATCGAGGGCTCGGCGGGCGGCGGCCTGGTCGTGGCCACGGTCAACGGCGGCGGTGAGCTGCTGGAACTGAAGATCAGCCCCGAGGCGGTGGATCCCGGTGACCCCCAGGAGACCGCCGACACCATCGCCGACCTGGTGATCGCGGCGATCCGGGACGCGGTCCGCGCGGCCAACGACCTGCAGCAGGAGAAGCTCGGCCCGCTCGCCCAGGGGCTGGGCGGCGGCGGTCTCGGCCAGCTGCCCGGGTTCTAGGCCATGTACGAAGGGGTCGTCCAGAACCTGATCGACGAGCTGGGCATGCTGCCCGGCGTCGGTCCGAAGAGCGCGCAGCGGATCGCGTTCCACCTGCTGGCCGCCGAGCCGGCCGACGTGAAACGGCTCGCGCACGCGCTGCTGGAGGTCAAGGAGAAGGTCCGCTTCTGCCGGGTCTGCGGGAACGTGGCGGCGGAGGAGGAGTGCCGGATCTGCCGTGACGCCCGGCGCGACCCCCATGTGATCTGCGTCGTCGAGGAGTCCAAGGACGTCGTGGCGATCGAGAAGACCCGGGAGTTCCGCGGCCGCTACCACGTGCTCGGCGGGGCGATCAGCCCGATCGACGGGGTCGGCCCCGACGACCTGCGCATCCGGGAGCTGATGACGCGCCTGGCCGACGGCCGGGTGACGGAGCTGATCATCGCCACCGACCCCAACCTGGAGGGGGAGGCGACGGCGACCTACCTCGCCCGGCTGGTGAAGCCGATGGGCCTGAAAGTGACACGACTGGCCAGCGGTCTGCCTGTGGGCGGTGACCTCGAGTACGCCGACGAGGTCACCCTGGGCCGCGCGTTCGAAGGACGGAGGCTGCTGGATGTCTGAGATCTCCAATGAGTGGAGTGCGTTCGCGGACCGGATCGCGGTGCACGCGCAGAACTACCTCGACGGCCTGACCCGGCTGGCGGGCGGTGAGGGCGGGGACGCCGTCCTGCCGCTGCTGCTGGTCGAGGTCGCCCAGGTCAGTTCGGCCGGCGCGCAGCTCGGCGCGAGCCAGGACGTGATCCTGTCGGAGAACTGGGAGCCGCACCTGAGCGCGGACCCCGACGTCGACCCCCTGCGCACCGCGCTCGCCGAGCGGCTGGGCCCGGTGGACGACTACGCCGAGGTCTTCGACCCCTACAAGGACACCGCGGTCACGCCGTACCGCCTCTCGGACGACCTGACGGCGGTGGCGGCCGACCTCATCCACGGCCTGCGGCACTACCGGGCGGGGCGTCCGCTGGAGGCGCTGTGGTGGTGGCAGTACTCCTACTTCAACACCTGGGGGAACCACGCGGGAGCGGCGATGCGGGCGCTCCAGGCGCTCGTCGCGCACACCCGCCTCGACGTGGCCGAAGAGCGCACAACGGTGTGATCGTCCACATAGTGGTCTAAACCAGAAGAACCCTGGTGCCGCGACAGTAGACTGAGAGCTCCACAGCCCTAGATTGCTTCGGAGACATCTCGTGGCGCTCGTTGTTCAGAAGTACGGTGGTTCGTCCGTCGCCGACGCGTCCTGCATCAAGCGGGTCGCGCAGCGGATCGTCGCGACGAAAAAAGCCGGCAACGACGTCGTGGTGGTCGTCTCCGCGATGGGCGACACGACCGACGAGCTGCTCGACCTCGCGCAGCAGGTCTCGCCGCTGCCGCCGGGCCGCGAGCTCGACATGCTGCTGACCTCCGGTGAGCGCATCTCGATGGCCCTGCTGGCGATGGCGATCGCCAACCTGGGCCACGAGGCGCGCTCGTTCACCGGCTCCCAGGCCGGGGTCATCACGGACTCGACCCACGGCAAGGCGCGGATCATCGACGTGACGCCCAGCCGGATCCGGGAGGCCCTCGACGAGGGCCAGATCGCGATCGTGGCTGGCTTCCAGGGCGTCTCGCAGAACACCAAGGACATCACCACGCTGGGCCGGGGCGGCTCCGACACGACCGCGGTCGCGCTGGCCGCCGCCCTGGACGCCGACGTGTGTGAGATCTACACCGACGTGGACGGCGTCTTCACCGCCGACCCCCGCATCGTGCCGGCCGCCCGCAAGATCCCCAGGATCTCCTACGAGGAGATGATGGAGATGGCGGCCTGCGGGGCGAAGATCCTGCACCTGCGCTGCGTCGAGTACGCCCGCAGGTTCAGCCTGCCGATCCACGTCAGAAGCTCGTTCAGCACCAAGGAAGGCACGTGGGTCGTCTCCGACCCCGACAGCGAAGGAAACGAGATGGAGCAGCCGATCATCTCCGGCGTCGCGCACGACCGGAGCGAGGCCAAGATCACCGTTGTCGGGGTGCCCGACAAGGTCGGCGAGGCTGCCACGATCTTCAAAACGCTGGCGGACGCTGAGATCAACATCGACATGATCGTGCAGAACGTGTCGGCGGCGGCGACGGGCCGGACGGACATCTCCTTCACGCTGCCCACGACCGACGGCTCCGCGGCGCTGACCGCGCTGAAGAAGGTCCAGGAGCGGATCGGCTTCGAGTCGCTGCAGTTCGACGACCAGATCGGGAAGGTCTCGCTGATCGGGGCGGGCATGCGCTCGCACCCGGGCGTCACCGCGACGTTCTTCGCCGCCCTCGCCGACGCGGGGGTGAACATCGAGATGATCTCCACTTCGGAGATCCGCATCTCGGTGATCGTCGGGCAGGACGAGGTGGACGCGGCGGTCGCCGCCGCGCACCGCGCGTTCGACCTCGACGCCGACCAGGTTGAAGCAGTGATCTACGGAGGTACCGGACGATGAGCCGCAAGCCCACCCTCGCCCTGATCGGCGCGACCGGTGCCGTCGGCACCGTGATGCGCGACATCATCTCCTCCCGCGAGGACGTCTACGGCGAGATCAGGCTCGTCGCCTCCGCCCGCTCCGCGGGCAAGGTCCTGCAGGTCCGCGGTGAGAACGTGGTCGTCCAGGCGCTGGCCCCCGAGGTCTTCGACGGCGTGGACATCGCGATCTTCGACGTCCCCGACGAGGTCTCCGCCGAGTGGGTGCCGATCGCGGCCGGCCGCGGCGCGGTCGTCATCGACAAGTCCGGCACCTTCCGGATGGACCCCGAGGTCCCGCTGGTGGTGCCCGAGGTCAACCCGGAGGCCGCGCGCAACCGGCCGCGGAACATCATCTCCACCCCGAACTGCACCACGCTGTCGATGATGGCCGCGATGGGCGCACTGCACGAGCAGTACGGCCTGCGCGAGCTGGTGGTCGCCTCCTACCAGGCGGTCTCCGGCGCGGGCGTGGCCGGTTCGGCGCGGCTCTACGACGAGGTCGAGGCCCTGGCCGGCGACCGCACGGTGGGCCAGACCGCGGGCGACGTGCGCAAGGCCCTGCAGAACAAGCTGGGCGACGGCGAGTCGCCGTTCCCGGCGCCGGTGGCGTTCAACGTCGTGCCGTGGGCGGGCTCGCTCAAGGAGGGCGGCTGGGCCTCCGAGGAGCTCAAGCTCCGCAACGAGTCCCGCAAGATCCTTGGCATCGACGACCTGAAGGTCTCGGCGACCTGCGTCCGCGTCCCGGTGATCACCACGCACTCGCTGGCCGTGCACGCGACCTTCGAGCGCGAGATCACCGTCGCCGACGCCCACCGGATCCTGGAGGCCGCCCCCACGGTGGTCGTCATGGACGACCCGGCCAACGGCGTCTACCCGACCCCGGCCGACGTCGTCGGCACCGACCCCACCTACGTGGGCCGGATCCGCCAGGCGCTGGACTTCCCGAACACGCTCGACCTGTTCGTCTGCGGCGACAACCTGCGCAAGGGCGCGGCCCTGAACGCGGCGGAGATCGCCGAGCTGGTCGCGGCCGAGTTCACCGGCTGACGCCTTCCGCACGGCCCGTGACGGGCCCCTTCCGCCGCGCGGCGGAAGGGGCCCGTTCACGTCGGGCCCGTTCACGTCGGGCCCGGAGCGAGCGGAGCCGACCGCCCGCGGGTCAGCGGAAGAGGATGTCCCAGTGCGACGGCGTGCGGGCGTAGAGGGACTCCGGGGAGCCGTAGAGGAGCGCCCCATCGGAGCGCAGGCCGCGGAACGGCTGGGTGCGGGTGATGTGCCGGTCGACGCAGGCGTTGGGAGCCACGTCCAGTTTGTAGCCGTTCCCGTGGCTGTAGCGGCCGACGACGTGGCCGACCTCGGTGCCGCCGGTGAGGGTGACCGGGCAGCCGCTGCGGCGCTTGAGCCGGATCGCCCCCCTCAGCGTCCTGGTCCTGATCGCCTCCAGTGAGGTGCAGTGCCGCATCCGGCGGTCGGTGCACCCGCCGGACGAGTACAGCCCCAGACCGGCCCGCTGCACCCGCCTGGCCGCCTGCGTGTGGCCGAGCCACACCGGCCGCACCCGGCGGGGCCGGGACGCCGGGGCCGCCAGGCGCATCGGAACCCCCGGCGCGGCTGCGGACACCGGCGCGCCCGGCGCCGGGACCGGGCCACCGGCAGGGACGGCGGTGACGCCGGCCGCTGCGATGAACGTTGTCTGTACGGCGAACAGGGCGCCGGCGGCAAGCCGGACAGCCCTCCGTTCGCAGGGACGTGTCCCCATACACCTTTTCCTTGTCGCGGATTCGCCCTTCCGCCGAGAAGATCAGTCCCACGCCCGGAACCGGATGACGCCCGGGACGCTCCGATCTTTGCCCTGTGATGTCGATCACCGTGAGGCGCCATGACTCACAGGGGATCGGGCCGTACAGTGACGAGCGTGGCCGAGCCGATAGGCAATCTGTAACCCATCGGATTGGCCAGGAAAAAGAGACGGGCCCGCCGGGTGTGCGACCACCTGACGAGCCCTTGATCTCTCCCTGCACAACCAGGAAGAAGACCCAATGCACCACCTTACGAGCGTCACCGCTGTCCCGGCCATCCCTACGACGCCTTCGGTCGTCGAGCCGGTCATCGTCCGTTCCGCCACCGCCGTGCCCGGCCTCCGGCCCCCTGCTCCCGCTGCTGCGGTCGAGCCGCCGGCCGCCGCCTGCCCGGCCTGGTGCGCCAACCCGCACGGCAACGGCATCGACGTCGAGCACGAGAGCGCCCACGCCCTCCTCGCCGCCCCCGCCGGCGGCCGCGTCGAGGTCATCGGCCAGCTCCTCCAGGAGCCCGGCCAGGACCCGCGGCTCGTCCTCGCGATCTGCGACGGCGTCGAGGCCGACGGGGTCGCCACGCTCACCCTCGACGACGCCGAGCAGGCCGTCGCCCGCCTCCAGGCCCTCATCTCGGCCGCCCGCCTGGGCGCCGAGTCCCGATAGCGAAAGCGGCCCCGGCCGGTGCGCGAACACCGTGCCGGGGCCTGGACCCCCATCCCCTGAACCAACCAGGAGAAGAGATCGTGTCCGAGAACGTACCCGACCAGGCGCCCGCCCGGCACCCGGCCTGCCACGTCCCGTGGTGCCGCAACGACCACACCGCCACCCCCACCCTCGGCGTCGCCGACGTCGTCCACAACGCGCTCGTCGGCGACATGCTGCTCGACCGGTGCACCGTCGAGGTCAGCTACATCCAGGCCGAGAAGGCCGGCGTCCTTCAGGAGCCGGTCCTGAGCGTCCTGTACGGCCCGGACTGGGGCATGCACAAGACGCTGAACATCCCGCTGGCGGCGGCCGGGGCGCTCGGTGACATCATCGCCTTGCTCACCGTGCAGACGTTCGCCGAGTTCGGTGCGGCGCTCGCCCGCGGGTCGAAGGGCCCCGGCGAGGCGAAGGCGGTGACGTGGTGATCCGCTCGACTCAGCCGTGCCCGTCGTGGTGCCAGCTCGCCGGCACCCGGCACACCGCGGGGCACTTCGCGATGCTCGCCGCGGCCGGTGAGACGGCCCGCGTGGAGGTTTTTCAGCCGGAGAAGGACGGCGTCCACGAGGAGCCCGAGGTCCGTCTCTGCTTCCAGGTCAACGGGCGGAACCGCCTGGTCGAGATGGACCCGACCATGGCGGGGGACATCGCCGACCTGATCGTCGGCCTCGACTTCCAGGCCCTCCGGGACATCGCGGCCGCACTCCGCCTGCCGCGCCAGCTCACCCCGAAGGAGGACGCGTGATCCGCGCCGCCACCACGCTCGTGGTCGTCGTCCTGGCCGCGGTCGCCGCGGTCGTCTCCTACCGGCACGCCTTCGAGGTCGTCACCGCCTATGGCGAGGCCGGGTTCACCGCCTACCTCTCGCCGCTCACGGTCGACGGCGCCATCTTCGCGTCGTCGATGGTGATGCTCGACGCGGCCCGGCGCGGTCTCCCTGTGCCGTCTCTGGCGCGGTGGACGCTCGCCCTCGGGATTCTCGCCACCCTGGCGGCGAACGTCGCTCACGGGTGGGCTCACGGGCCCGTCGGGGCGATCGTCGCCGCGTGGCCCGCGGTCGCCCTCGTCCTGTCCTACGAACTCCTCATGGGGCTGATCCGCCGCGGTGCCGCACCGGCCGGGAAGAAGGCCGTCGACGAGCCGCTCGTCGAGGCCCTCCAGCCGATCGAGCGTCCGGCCCTCCGGGACATACCCGGGCCGGTGCCGGCCGATCCGGTGGAGGAGGCGTGGCGGGACGTCGTGCCGCTCTTCGCAGGGATGCGCCCGGCCGCGGGTACGGTGCCCGCTGTTCTCGTCGCTGAGCCGGAGCCCGAAGGAGAGCCAGCCGTCTCCGTCTCCCCGTCGCTCGAGAACACGCCATCTGAGGGCGTACTCGTCTCGGTGCTCGGTGATGGGACCACGAAGAGGTGGCGGGATCTCCTCCAGGCCCCTGGGGAGACGCACCCGGCCTCGGGTACAGGGACCGCTCCGGCCGCTGCCGGGTATGCGGCCTACATACTCGCCGAACCCGTAGCCCCGCCTGCGCAGACGCCGATCCTCGCACCCGTCCCCGACGAGCTGTTCCCGGTGGCCGCGGCCAGGTACGCCGAGCAGCTCGCCGAGGGCCAGGTCCCGGCGCTCACCCGCATCAAGAAGGAGCTGCGGGTGGGGCAGCCGCGCGCCGCCCGGATCCGGACCTACCTCGGCCAGCTCGCCCAGGCCTGACCGCCCGGCCCGTCCCGGGCGTCGTCCCGGGGCGGGCCTCCTCTTGGAAGGAGGACCCGCTGATGAGCAAGAAGCGCAAGAGGTGGCGGTCGGGGCACACCCGGGGCGAGAGCGGCCGGGAGCTCCGCCGGCGCTTGGCCGCCCGGGACGGCTCCCGCTGCTTCTACTGCTGGATCCCGTTCGACGACCCCGCCGACGGGACGCTCGACCATTACGTGCCGCTGTGCATGTGGCGGACCAGTAAGCCGTGGAACTTCGTGCTCGCGTGTCAGCCGTGCAACAACGCGAAGGCGGACCGGTTGCCGTGGCCGCTGGTGTGGCTCCTGCTGGCCGGGGCCCGCCCGGAGGCCGGCCAGCTGGCCGCCTGAACCCCGGGTCGACCGGAGGGTCTACCTGGGGTCGACCTCCGAAACAGGGTCTACCCCGGGTCGACCGGTCCTGACCTGCACGGTCGACCCGGTCGACCCTCCCCGGGCACCGCGGAAAACGGCCCTCGGAAGGGTCTAGAGCGGGTCTAGCTCTCGGCCAGGGCCTAGCCAGCCTCTAGCCGTCATGACCTGCGAGCTAGACCCTCTAGACCCTTCCGGAGCCCCTCCGGAACAACCCTGAAGGCCACGGAGATGGGCCGGGTCAGTCCCTCAGGAAGTTGTCGCTCTCGGCCGCGAAGGCCTCGCCGTCGTGAGCTTCCGCGCTGTGGGCCTCGTCCCACTGCTTCATCAGCGGCTGCTGGACGGCGTTCCAGTCCCCCGCGGGAATGACGATGGACGCATCGGCGCACTCGGCGCACTTATGAATGATCTCGCTTATGCAACTAAGCGTGACAGAACCGGAGCGAATAGTTGTAACCCGACGCGAGAGCTACGCCAGCACATCGTTCACCCTTTGGGCCAGGACTCCCGCGGCGCGACGAACGTTCCTCGGCCCTGCACGGTCACCGTCCACCCTTCCTCCCCGAGCGCCTGCATGGCCCGCCGGACGGTGCCGCGGGCGACGCCGTGCTCCTGCTGAAGCTGCGACTCCGACGGCAGGACCTGGCGGGGCTCCAGGTCTCCGGAGCGGATGCGCTCGCGGAGGATCGCGGCGAGCTGCTCCCAGAGCGGGGTGGGGTCGAGCTGGTCCACGGTCATGCTCAACACGTTAAGGACAGCCCTTATGACCTGCGCATACGGTCCGTATTGAACAGACTGTACGAGTTGAACGAGTAGAACGTACAGTGATCGGGCAGCCTGTAAAACGTGACGGGCCCGCCCCGACGGTGAAGGTCGAGACGGGCCCTTGATCGGACATCGGAGGTCCGAACCATGAACCACCCTATGGTCGGTCCCGCCCTCTCACCAGACGAAGCCCGCGCTCAGCTCGCCGACGCCTTCCCCGGCTGGTCCATCTGGAGCAGCGACGGAGGGCACTGGTACGCGGCCCGCCTCGGCCGGACCGTCACCGCGGCCACGCCCGTCCTCCTGGCCGTCGCCCTCGCCGAGCAGGCCGAACTATGACCTGCCGACACTGCGGGAAGCCGGTCTCCCGCGCGCTGACGATGAACGGCTGGCGATACGTCGCCCTCGAGGTCCGCCTCCCCGACCCGGGCCGCTACGCCTGCCCCAACGGCCAACCCCACCAGCCATGACGTTCACCGACATCGACGAGATCCTCGCCGCCCGGCCCGGCCCGACCACGGACCAGCTCCTCGACCGCGTGCTGGCCGAGCACGGCTACCCGCGCCCGCCGGAGCTGGAGCAGCGGGCATAGCCCCGTCCGGCCGCCGACCCGCTCCCGTACCTCGGCGGCCGGGCTCCGGCCGGAGCACACTCCCTGCATCACTGGGGACCGGCCGGCGTGGGTGGCCTCGCTCACACGCTGTGGAGGGACGAGCGAGGCCACCCACACACCAGGAGCCCCAACTACCTCGCGCTGTACTGGCAACCCCCTATAGACCAGGGGCGTCTACCGGCTGTTACTTCCCCCTTACTCAGGAGTGCGCATGGCTCCCCACCCAGGACCAGCCCAGTACGGCCCGCCTGGCTACCCGCCCCCACCTCCGCCGAGGAAAAGCAGGGGGCCGGCGTTCTGGCTCCTCGTGATCGGCCTGCCGATCGTGCTCCTGGGCGGCTGCGTCGCCGCCATCGCGAACGTGGCCGAGGACGCCGGGAAGAAGAAGACCACGGCGAGTTCCCCGAAGCAGGCTGATCAGCCCGCGCAAGAGCCCGCGGCCACGGAGAGCGAGCCCGCTCCGCAGGCAGAAGCGACGCCGTCCCCATCGGACTTCGAGATCGAGGTGAAGGTCCTGAAGAAGGCATGCTTCGGGTCGGCGGGCTGCAACGTCACCTACCGGATCAACCCGGGCTACTCGGGGCCCGACCTCGGTGATGACCAGAAGTTCGACGTGGTCTACGAGGTGCGAGGTGGCACCGACGGTGCGCAGGTCAACACGTTCACCATGGAGGGCGAGAGGGCGTCGTTCGACGCCGAGGAGTTCTTGTCGACGCCGTCGTCCGGGACGAAGCTCACCGCGAAGGTGAAGGAGATCCTCGGATCCTGAGCGTCACGGATGATCTGAGAGGGTGAGCCGTAGGCCCTGCACTTCTTGGATAGGGAGATGCGGGGCCGTTCTCGTTCACGACCAGGATCCGTGTGATCTGTGATCGCCAAGGTCAGGTAGGTCATGGTCGGGGTCGGAATCCGTGAATGGACACGTGTCGATCCGTGCGCCCTCACGGGTCACGACACGGATCCCACGCGAGCTGGGACCACCGAACCCGAACCATTTGGGAAGCTGCCTCACCCCGCCCGCGGGGGGCATCCCCTTACGCTCCGGGCTCTTACGGAACCCCGCCGGCGAGGAGCAGCGTGGAGACATGGCGACTTCCCCAGAGCGGATATCCGCTCAGCGCAGCATCGCCGCCCACAGGTCGTGGGCGCAGACCGCTGTCCGGTCCGAGCGGACCGCCGCAGCCACCGCGGCGTCCCCCGTCTACCTCGACTACTGGATCAAGAAGATCGAGGCCGAGGGGAAGGTGCGCGGCAAGGCTCACATTCGGGCCGCCGCGGAGTCCGCGCGCACGGCGTGGCGGAAGCAGAACGCGCTCAAGTCGGCGGAGTCCCGCCGGCGGAAGTCCGCCGAGAAGCAGGCGCGGATCGCCAAGCTGAGGTCGTCAGGGCGTTGAGCGTGCCGTACGGCTCCCGCTGAGTGCCAACGGGAGCCATGAGTCTCAGCCGCGCGGCCCCGGCAGCAGTTTCCTGATGCCACTGAGCTCATCTTTGACCTTCTCCAGCATCTTCACGCCGTCGTGGATGTTCCTCACTCCGAGCTGCTCGGTGCCCTCATAGATCCGGAGGTCGATCTTGTAGACCATCGTTTCGACCGGTCGATCACCCGGCCCATCACAGTCCACGGTCACCGTGTACTCCTTGGGCAGATCGGAGTTCAGGCGCTTGAACCCGAGGTCGAAGAGAAGCTCAATGCGGCGGCCGGGCGGCATGGAGGGGATCCCGTTCTTGAACAGGAACGACTCGGCCAGGACGAACCTGCCGAACCCGTCGGTGTCCATGAACCGTTCGATCTCCGGAGAGAACTTGATCCGGACGTTCCTGGCCACGGTGGGGCCGGTGTTCTCGATCACGATCAGGAGCACGCTGTTCACGAAGGCCGACGGCTGGATGTCGACGACGATGTACGGCTCCTGCTGCTCGCGGCGCACCTGCTGCTCCAGCTCGAGCTGGCGGAGAGCGACGTCCAGCTGGTCCTTGCCAAGGGCGACCTGTTCCTTCGCCGCGTCGGCGGCCCTCTGTGCGTCTGCTGCCTGGCTCTGGGCCATATTGGCCTGGATCCTCGCAGCTAGCCAGGCCAATATGGCGATGACGACGGAAATGGTCGCGATCGGGACGGCGATGATGTCGGTCCACTCGGGACCGCTTGCTGGGGACATAGCCACTCCTTACGTTCGATGACGGATGAGTCACCGAACGCAAGGTGGAACGCTTGCACCCTATTTCCATCTATCTGCAAAGTGACACCAAATAACTACTCTTGGTCACTTCGGGAGGAGGTAGGTGCTACACCTTGTAGCTCATCAGTGCCATGGAGCGATGAGGCGAAGCGCCCATATGGACCGGTCAGAAGCTATAAGCCCTGCTTACGGCTCCCCCGGCGCTCGGCGGGAGCCGTACCGTGTCAGGTCTGCTCGCCGAGCTCCTCGTTGGATACTCCGGACCGACAGGCGGTGATGAGGCCGACCGCGGTAGCGAGCGCATCCGCCCGGCCCTCGGCGCCGAACGACTGATCGGCCGGGTCACTGGATCGCCTTGCACGGGTCCCGGTAGGCCAAGTCCTGGTTGAGCGGGTAGGCGTTGCCGAACCCGGACAGGCGCCCGCGCGCGATGTCCTGGACGGTGGTGTTGTCGTGGGCCGCCTTCGCCTCCAGCGCGGCAACCTCGAAGGCCGGCAGCTTCACGGTGAACTCGACGAGCGGGCACGTGCACGGGATGGCCTGGGCCTGGCCGTCCCCTGGGCGGGGGAAGGCGACTCCGTGGTTGAGCGGGTTGCTGATGGTCATGAGGCATTCCTCTCTGCCGCCTTCTGGCGGCGTACGGCGTGGACGGGGACACCGAGACGGCGGGCGAGGCGCTCTTCGCGCTCCCGCTCCCGCTCGGCCTCCTCCTGCGCGGCCTTCTGCCGCAGTTCGAGCAGCCGGGTCACCTCCGGCGGCCGCTGGGGCATGCGCAGCGCCTTCGCCTCCCACAGCAGGCCGTCGTGGTTGCCGTTCAGCTGCGCGTTGAGACGGCGGATCTCGGTGACCACGTCCGTCTTGCCGGTGGCGCCCGCCCAGGCGTCGAGGAGCTGGTTGTCGCCGTTCTCACCGGCCGCGGTGAGCAGCGCGCGGAGCGTCGGCTCGTCGTCGAAGCGGACCGCGTCGGCGAGCATCGCCTTGCGCTGGTCGAAGTCCGCGGCGCGTGCCTGCTCCAGGGCGGCACGGAACGCCGTGTTGAGCACGGCCCGGTCGGCGGCGGAGGCATCGGAGGGGATACCGGGGCCGGTCGGGATCTCCTGCTGCAGTAGGGCGAGCCGGGCCCGGCGGCGGCCGTACAGGTTCTCCACGAGCGCCTGCATGCGGGCTTCTTGCTCGGCGTGGACCTGGGCGAGCTTCTCGGTCTTCTCCAGGTCGCTGAGGGTGTGGTCGTCGCGGATCGCTTCGATCTGGGCCGGGTAGGTGTCGGCGGCCGCGAGCCCGGCCGCGATGGCCGGATCCTGGCGGATCGGGGGGAGCGGGGTCGTGCTGTCGACGGCGGGGAGGTCGAAGCCGTCGGCAGCGAGGTCGTACGACTGGGGCGCGTCGCCGTCCATGCTCATCTCCTTCGTCTGGCCGCCTCCAAGGCGGCGACGTCGGCCGCAGCCCAGTAGCCACGGCGGGTCTGCTTCAGGCCGGCGGCGCGGGCTACTCGGCGTGCATGGCGGTCAGTGCAGCCGAGCAGACCCGCGAGCCGGTCCGTGTGGACCTCTCCTGAGGATGCGCTGATGTCCGGAACCTGGGTTGTGGAATGTCCGGAAGCTTCGAGGGTGTGGGTGAGCGCGGCGGCCCGCAGCTCCTCGAGGAGTTCGGCGACGCCCGGGGCGAGGTGGCCACCATCGGCACGGTGCCGAGCGAGCGCGCCCCGCAGGGTGCGCCACACGGTGCCGCACAGCGGGGCGGGGATGGTCACCCCCTCGCCTTCCACGAGCTACTCGTTCGCGGTGGCGTCAGCGGCTGGCCGGCCGAGCAGTTGGTCGAGCTGGCCCGTGTCGTAGGCGCGCGATACGGCTTCCAGACTCGCCGACGCCAACCAGGCCGCATCTGCCTGCCCCTCAGGGGGGAGGGGGGCCGGGACAGACCGACCGAGCAACTCGTTCAACTCGCCCGCGTCGAGCGCCCTCGTGATCTCCTCAGCCGTGGCCGCTTCCAGCCACTCCTCATCACGCTGCACGCTCACGCGCCCCCCGCCTCCTTCCGGGAGAGCTCCCGCTCGATTCCGCGCGCCTCAGCCGCGTTCGGCTCCCGGTCCAGCGCGAGCACGCTCCCGCCCGAGGTGAGGAAGAACCGCAGGTTCGGATCCGCCTCCCCGGCCGGAGCGTCTACCTGGGCGAGCCTGGCGTAACCGGCCAGCGCGGCCACCTGATCCCGGCTGGCCGGGTCAACGGTCACCGTCCGGCCGCCCAGGTGCAGTTTCACCGCGGTGCCGGCGCGATGCAGAGCCGCGCGGATCATGTGGCCGAACCACTCGTCGGCGTCCACCCGGTTCATGCGGCGCTGCCCGGCGATGATCTGCCCGGCGTCGGTGTGGCCGAGGTGGGCATGCTCGGCCGGCGGGGTGATCGGGCTCGCGTGCCTGGGCACCTCGTGGCCGAGCATCAGCTTTCGCCACGTCTGCAGGCGGGTGTTGCGCTCGGCGACTGCGGCCAGGAACGCGGCGTTGGCGTCCTCGGCCTCCTTCGCCAGCTTCGCCAGGTGGGCGCCGCCGTCGGTCGCGTACGCCTCGATCTCGGCGCGCAGCTCGTCGAGGGCCTTCAGCCGGGCGGCCCGGCGGGCTCGCTCCGCCTTCCTCGCGGTGGCCTGCGCACGGAGGCGGGCGAACCGGCCGAGCTCCCGCTGTGAGGTGATCTGCTCGACGGTGATGTCCTCGTCGCCGTCGATGACGCGCTTCTCCAGCGCGTCGACGAGCTGCTCGGCCTCGGCGGCCTCCTGCTCGGCCTGCTGGACGTCCTGCTCGTTGACCTGGCCGACGTCATCGGCCTCGATCAGCTCCTGAATGGTCTTCATGCCGCTCCCCGCTGGTCGTCTACCTGGATCAGCCATTGGCGGCCGGCCCGGCGGGCCCGCAGTACGCCCGACGCGCACAGACGCCGGACGTACTGCGGGGAGCACCCCATCCGAACGGCCACCTCATGAACCGTCGATTCCACGATGCCGGTGGCCGGAGCGGGGGTTTCGTCGGCGAAACCGGCGCGGTCGTGGCGCTCGGCGGCCTCGTGCAGGGCGTGGAGGACGCGGCGGGCGGTGGGGCCGATCTCGCCGCCGTCGGCGCGCACGCGTGCGGTCAGGCCGATGGTGAGGAGGCGGAGGACGGGGGCGGCGACCGCGGGCGGGATGACGACGCTGCCGTCGTCTCGGAGGAGGTGGCCGAGTTCGGGCGGGGGCGCCACGGGCTTACTCGTTCACCGTGGGCGACTGCATGACCATGCATGACCGCCTTGCTTGTCCACTCGTGTCCGCTTCTCGCGGGAAGATGGACAGCCTTCGTGAATCGCCGCAGGTCAGAGCGTTTTTATACCTAACAGAGCTTGGATTCTGTCTGGTATAAGCCGAAAGCGCGTCACACAACGTCATCACCCTCGCCCTCCTCCTCCGGGATGCCGAGCCGCTTCCGCACGCCCCCGCTCCACATCTCCCACTCCCGACGGGTCCGCGGCTTACCCCGCCCCTGGGCGAGCCTCCGCTCCCGCTCCTCCTTCTGCAGCTCCCGCAGCAGCTTCCGCATCTTCGCGATGTCCGGCTTGCCGTCCGTGGTCACGTCCAGCGGGTCACGCTTCGAGGTGTCGCTCAAGATGGCTCCTCTCCAGAGGGTGGTACGGCCAGGACAAGGACCTCGCTAGGTTGTCCGCGCGCCGGTCGAGGCGTAGACCTTCCTCGCGCATCGCCTCCGCCTTCGCGGCCTCGGCCTCCAGATGGTCGAGCTGGGCCGCGGTGAGGAGGCCCGCCGGCGGGACGGGCATCGCGTTCACGACCGCGAAGGCGAGCTGTCGGGCGCGGATCCGCGCCCGCCCCATCTCCCGAGACAGCGCGGCCCGGAGCAGGCGCACCTCCCGCTCCGCCCGAGCCCGGCGACGAGCCCTCCGTCGGAGCCCCGCCGCAGTGTCCGGGCGCAGCGACTCCCCGGCCGCGGCCCGGAGCAGCTCGGCGAGCGGGCCCGGGTGCTCGTGGTCGAGGCCGAAGGCGAGCGCGTCGAGCACGGCCGGACGCGGCCGGCGCTCCCCTGCCTCAAGGCGGGTGATGGTCGAGCGGGCCACCGTCGACCGGGCAGCGAGGGCCCGAGTCGACAGGCCGCGCTCGGCCCGCAGGGACCGCAGCAGCGCGCCGAGCGTCGCGGCCAGGCGGTCGCGCTCGATCGGATCCGGTTTCGACCGGTCGAAGCTGCACGCGTGCGAACCGTGGTCGTCTAACGCGCCCGCGCGCACGATCGCGCGCGAGGAGAACGACCGGTCATTCTCGCTGGGCGTGTTCGCCGACCTTGTGGGTTGGCGGAGGAGGTCGTTCACCGGGTGCTCCGGCGGCGCTGGTGGGCGCGGAAGGTGGGGCAGGTCTGGGTGTGGTGGATGCGGATGTAGGTGATGCGGCCGACTCGTCTGGTGGTGTGGGTGGCGGTGCAGTCGGGGCAGGCGCTGGGCGAGGACATCGAGAGCGGGTGACGGTTCACGGGAGTCCTTCCGATGGTGTTTCTGCAGGTCAGGCGGCTGTGTAGGGTTGCGCCGATGTTTCTGCAGGTCAGAGGGGGTGTGTAGGGTTGTGCAGGGTTCTCCGAAAGTCGCTACGCGCGCACGTATGGAGGATTTACGGGGAACCCTGCACAACCCTGCACTTTCGCAGGTCAGCGCGTTTTCACTCCTCGTCGGAGGAGAGCAACAGGCCTCGATACAGGTGGCCCGCCGCGGTGCGCTTCCCTTTCTCGTATCCGCGCTTGCCCATCGACTCGGCGAACGCCTTCTCCGTGCCGGGGTCCTCGCCGCCCTCGTAGCACCACTTCGTCCAGGCGGTGAACAACTCGCGGGCCTTCACCTGCCCGTGCGGGTTGGCGATGGTCCGCTCTTCGAGGAAGCGGGCCAGGGCATCGCTGTCGGCCTGATAGGCCTCCGTGCGCGCCCTGACGGCCTGGGGCGGGTTCAGGCCCTGCTCCTGGTAGTCGAGCCATCCCTGATAGACCCAGCCGAGGATGGCCGGCGCGGCGGCTCGCAGCCGGTCGGGGAGCGTCCCGTCGCGCTCGTGCTCGGGGATGACGACGTCGAACGGCACGACGAGGAGGCGGCGCCAGACGGCGGGGTCGTCGCCGGAGACCGCGGGCAGGTGGTTCGTCAGCATGATCAGGGTGTGGGACGGGTCGAACGTGATGGGGTTCTTGTGCATCAGGTTCGCCTCGATGGGGTCGCCGCCGACGAGCCGCTTCATGGTGGCTTCGGCGAAGCGGCGGCCCTTCTCCGTCTCGGAGCAGAAGACCAGGCGGGCCCCGCGGAGCCGCATCTTGAAGGCGCCGTGCCGCTCGTGCTTGGACTCCATGAGCATGGCAGGGTCGATCTCGATGGCGTAGTCGCCGAAGGCGGTCATGAGCGCGTCGCGCAGGGTGCCCTTGCCGTTGGCGCCGGTGCCGGTCCAGATCGGCATGACGTGCTCGGTGACCTTGCCGAGCATGGCGTAGCCGACGAGCCGCTGGACGAAGGCGCGGACTTCCTGTTCGGGCAGGATGCGCGTCAGGAAGGTGTCCCAGTCCGGGTTGGTCTCGCCGGTGAGCGGGGCGCCGGCGGTCTTCGTGATCAGATCGGCGCGGTTGTTGGCGGTGACCTGGCCGGTGCGCAGGTCGATGGTGCCGCCGGGGGTGTTGAACAGGTACGGGTCGGCGTCCAGCTCCTTGGAGGAGGTGGTGATGGGTGGCAGCGCGGCGGCGAACTTCAGCATGCCTTCGGCCCCGGAGGCGGACTCGGATTTGCGGATGTCCTTGAGTAGGTCGTCGCGGTCTTGCCCGGTGAGGTCGAGGGCTTCGCGCAGGGCGTTCTTGGTCGTGGCCACGGCTGCTTGCAGGTCGGTGCGCTGGTCGTCGATGGCCCACCGGGTGCCGTCCCAGCGGTGCCAGCCGATGCCGTGCACGTAGCGCAGGCGCTCGGAGTGCTCGGCGACGAACCGTTCGGCCATCCGGAGGTGGCCGCGGTGCTGCTCGCGGCCGGCCGCGCTCTTCTCCTCGGCGGGGCGCAGCTCGTGGACGGTGGCGAGGTTGCCGACGATGCCGCCGGGCGCGATGAGGTCGCGCGGGTCGTTGCGGGTCGGCTGGCTGCCGTACCCGCGGCCGCGCAGGTCCTTCCCGGCGGCGCTGAGGGCGGCCGGGTGGGTGCCGCCGTGGTGGAGGAGCGCGTAGGCGCCGAACTTGTCGTACGGGCGTTCCGCGTCGAACTCGGTCGAGGTGGTGAAGACGTAGAGGTTGTCGGCCCCGTTGCGGCCGGTGGTCGCGGAGATGCCGATGTTCTTGCCGGGGCGGCGCCAGTAGGTGATGCCGCCGCTCGTGTAGACCTTCGTCCAGCCGCACGGGGCGAGGATCTCGTCCCAGGTGGCGCGTTCGTTGTAGTCGTCGCCCGGCCGGAGTTCACCGTCCTCGCGCACTGGCGCGGGCTGGGAGAAGAGGGTGCTCGACGGGGCCGCGGTGGTCGGGGCAGGGTCACCCGGCGGGGGCATGTGGTCGAAGGCCTGGGCGAGCTGGTGGAGGGCGTCGCGTTCGGCCTCGGTGATGGTGGTGATGGTGGAGAAGCCGCCGGCCACGAGCACCCAGGGGTTGCCGTTCGGGTGGGTGCGGCCGGCCGAGGGCGCGACGATGACGAACCCGCCCTCGCCGCGTGTCTCGGCCAGGACCTTGACCCGTTCCTTCGGGTTCTGGGCGAGTTCCTCGGCAGTGGCGGGTCGTCGGGCGAGCTTCGTGTTCCCGGCCACCTCGCCGTCGACCCGGTAGAGGATGTGGAGGCCGCCGGACGGGGTGGTCTCCAGGTAGCCGCCGGTCACCTTCCTCCAGAGGTCGCCATGGCCGGATGCCTCGGCCAGCGCGGTGAAGTCGCGGGTGACGCCCTCGTGGACGGCGCGGCCCTCGAACTCTAGGAGTTCGAGGTTGCCGGAGATGCGGCCGGTGATGACGCCGAACCCGTCGTAGGTGCCGTTGCTGAACCAGGCGTCGAGCTCCTCCGGGGTGGGCTTGGTGGCCTGGTAGCGTCGCCAGCTCGGCCCGTCGGGCCAGGGCTGTTTGGTGCCGTTCGTGGCCGCGGGGATGACGCACAGGCCGTTGGCGTGCGCGTCGAGGGCGGCGTTGAGCAGGGTGGTCACGCCACCTCCTCGACCACGATCCGGTAGGACCGGACCTGGCCGTGCGCGCAGTGGGAGATGCGGGTGGTCTCGCGGGTCGCGGGCCCGTTGGGGGCGCCGTGGCGGTGCTGCTGTCCGCAGAACGGGCACTCGTCAACGATGAGTGACCAGCCGCCGCGGCGGGGGGAGAGACGGCCGAAGGCCAGCGGGGTAACCTTCGGGGTGGAGTTGTTGGCGCTGATGGCGACATTGGTGTCAGGGCGGGTCTGGGAGGTGGTGCTCCCGGGCTCGCCCTTCTTCGTGTTAGGCGGCATGGGGGTCTCCGATGGAGCTCTCGGGGGTGGAAGCCTCGGCGAGGCCGAGGAGCGTCACCAGACGGCGAGCCAGCTCGGGGCTGGGCAGACCGATGACGTCGATGAGCGGCCGCATGGGATAAGCGGGTGGCGGGGTGTTCTTCACGCGACGTCCGCCGTCTCGGGCACGTCTTCGATGTCGAACAGGTCGCGGACACGAGCGCCCAGGCGGCGGGCCACTTTGACCTTCATGATCGGGGCCAGGTTGCTCTTCCCGCGCTCGACCCTGCTGACGGTGGCGACGCTGAGCCCGCAGAGACCGGAGACATCCTCCAGGGTCAGGCTGTTCTGCGTCCTCCACTGCCGAAGCTTGCTGGTCGTAGAGATACGGGGGGACATGAATCCTCCTTACCGATTTGCACTATGCATTTCAGTCAGGAAGCACCCTACCGCGTTGCTCGCTGATGTCAACGCAGGGAGCAACTGCTACCGTGAGCGGGTGGCAAAAGACAGAGGAACAGCAAGCGCAAGCGCAGAGGCCGAGGTCAGCGCTCCTGCGGTCGGCCAAGTCGTGGGCCGGAACCTCGCTCAGCTACGAGCACAGTGGGGGCAGACGCAGCAGGAAGCCGCGAATGTCCTGCGTGCAGATGGACTCGCTTGGACGGCCGCGAACATCGCTTCCATCGAGAGCGGCCGACGGGAAAGCATGGACATCGCCGCCCTGACGCTGCTCGCCGGGTCCTATGAGGTGCCCTTGTCGAGGCTCTTCGCAGGCGAGGGGAACATGCGGCTCAGCGCTGACGCCGTCGTGGACCTGAGCGACTACCGAGAGTGGCTCGATGGCCAATCCCGTCTGAGCATTACTTTGTCCGGGAGTGCGGTTCGTAGATGGGCCAACTCTCTGCCCGGGGAGACTGTCTCATTCCAGGCTGACGCCGAGCTGGCCGCTCGCCTGGGGCTGCGTCCAGAAGATGTTTACACCGCTGCGGAGAAGCTCTGGGGACGGAACCTCCACCAGGAACGTGACCGGCGAATGGCGGAGATGGGGGAGATGACGCCCACCCAGCGCCGCACCCGCCGCGGGCACATCACGCGGCAGCTGGCGAAGGAGCTGGCGCCGCATCTGCCTCCGTCTTCTCACTCATGATCAATGGGCTGTAGGCGAGACGGGTCGAAGGTTCGCACACCGCCGACGTGAGGCATCACCCGGTACCCAGGAAGCAAGGCGAGGACGATCTCCCGCCGCTCGGCCGGCGTCTTCTTCGCCCACTTCGCCCGCACGTTCCCCGACAGGAGGCCGCGAAGCACGAGCGGCGCGGACGCTGTCAGGAACGCCTTTGTCTCCTTCAGACGGTCCTCGATGATCTTTCGGGCCTCGGTGTACTCCGCGAGCGTGATCCGCTTCTGCGCCCACATCCGGGCCAGCTCCTTCAGCTGCGCCTCGTCCTCCGAGGCATCCTTCCGGGCCTCATCCGCTGTGCTGCTGGACGTGGCGGAGCGGATACGCTCCAGAACACCCGGCATCTCCAGATACTCGAGGATCTGCCGTTCCACCTCGGCTTCGGTGAGCTCGGCGTTGATCGAGATCTTCCCGCACCCTCCCCGGGAGGTGTTGCACCAGTACCGATGCGCGCTGCCATCGCCGACCGGCGAGCCGGTGAGTCGGTGGCCGCATGCGGAGCAGAACAGCGCGCCGGTCAGCCACCGCGTGAGCTTGTTCGAGTTCCCGCGGGCCCGGCCTGCGATGGCTGCGCATACGGCTTCCCACGTCTCCATCGGGAGGATGGCCGGCCACGCGGCCTTGCCGACGACCTGGGCGCGGTGGGTGCGCAGCCCGGCGATGCGTGGTCCGGTGAGCAGGGAGGTGACCGCGCTGCTTTTCCACTTCTCGGCCCGGGCCGGGCGGATGCCTCGGCTGTTGAGGTCGGTGGCGATGCGGTGCGGGCTCCAGCCGCTGATGATGCGGTCGGCCATCTCGCGGACGATGGCGGCTTCTTCCTCCTGGATGGTCGTACCGTCGGGCTCGTAGCCGTACGGCCGGTAGCCGCCTCCCGACCACTTTCCTTGCTCGGCCAGCTCCTCCAGTGCTCGCACCACCCGGCGGGAGGTGTCCCGGCTGGACTTGTTTGCGATGGCGACCATGATGCGGGCCTGAGCGATTCCCGCGTCGGTGTTGAGGTCGAGGCTTCCGGTCACCGCGGCGGTCGGCACCCGGCGGGACTCGACTACGTCGATGAGGTCTTCGAGGTCGCGGGGGTCGCGGGCCACCCGGTCGAGGTCGTAGGCGAGAAGACCGTCGGCTTCGCCGGACGCGAGCATTTCCAGCACGCGACGGAACCCGGGGCGTACGGTGCGAAGGGCGGTTGTTCCATCGGGGAGGCGGATCTTGCGACGTTTGAAGGCGCTGGTGTCGTTTTCGACGACCACGTGCGTCTCAGCCGGGCCGATGGTCCAGCCGAGTCGGCCGCCCAGTTTGCGGGTGTCGACGCCCTGGCGCTCAACGCCGGCGGCTTCACCTGTGTCGTCGTCGGAGATTCGCAGCAGCGCAACCGCTCTTGTGGGGGCCATGTTCGATAGGTTACCTTGAAGACGTGGCCGAGCCGACCCGGAGGACCAGGGGATCCGACAGGACCCGCGAAGCGATCGTGGAGACGGCCCTGCGGCTGTTCCGCGAGCGGGGCTACGAGGCGACCACCATGCGGGCCATCGCGGCCGAGGCCGGGGTCTCCGTGGGGAACGCCTACTACTACTTCTCGTCCAAGGAGGCGCTGGTCCAGGCCTACTACGACCGGGCGCAGGCCGAGCACGAGGCGGCGTGCGAGCGGGTGCTGGCCACCGAGCGGTCCCTGGCCGGGCGCCTGGACGGGGTGCTCCGCGAGTGGGTGCGGGTCTCCGAGCCGTACCACGAGTTCGCGGTGAAGTTCTTCAAGCACGCGGCCGAGCCGAGCAACCCGCTCAGCCCGTTCAGCGCCGACTCCTCGCCCGCGCGGGAGGCGTCGATCGCGATCTACCGCCGGGTCGTCGAGGGCTCGGCCGACCGGATGGACGCCGAGATCAGGGCGGAGCTGCCGGAGCTGCTCTGGCTGCTGTCCATGGGCGTGGTGCTGTTCTGGGTGCACGACGACTCGGAGGGCTGCCGGCGGACCCACCGGTTCATCGACCTGACCGTGCCGCTGGTCGACCGGCTGGTCGGCCTGTCCTACCTGCCGGGCCTGCGGGGCGTGGCGAAGGACTTCATCGCCGGGGTGCACGAGCTGCGCTCCTGACGGCCCGTTCCCGTAACATACCGTCCGGTTGGTACGGTCAGATCGTTGACATCCCCCGGGTCCCGTACGGCAAGCTGGAACAGAATTTCGTTCTAGGCGGTGACGTCGGCCGCCACGGCGGCGGTCGCACCGGCGGGCGGCGGCAGGGGCGGGGACCGCGGCACGGGCCGCGGGACGGAGTCCGGGCAGGGAGCATGGGAGGCACATGATGGCGACGGGCGCACGCTGGGGGATGACGGTCCCCTTCTACGACCGCTCACTGGCGGGCTCGAAGGAACTGGTGGCCGAGCTCCCCGGACTCGGCTACACCGACATGTGGTCGGCCGAGGTCAACGGCGTCGACGGCTTCACCCCGCTCGCGCTGGCCAACGAGTGGGCCCCGGGCCTGCGCCTCGGCAGCGCGATCGTCCCCGCCTCCACCCGGGGTCCCGGCCTGCTGGCCATGTCGGCCGCCACGCTCGCCGACCTCGCCCCGGACCGGTTCGTGCTGGGCATCGGGGCCTCCTCCCCGGCCATCGTCGAGCGCTGGAACGCCGGGGAGTTCACCAGGCCCTTCTCCAGGACCCGCGACACGCTGCGCTTCCTGAAGAAGGCCCTGGCGGGCGAGAAGGTCACCGAGAAGTACGAGACGTTCGAGGTCAAGGGCTTCAAGCTGGAGCGCGCGCCCAAGGTGGCCCCGAAGATCGTGCTGGCCGCGCTGCGGCCCCGGATGCTCCGCCTGGCCGCCGAGGAGGCCGACGGCGCGATCACCAACTGGCTCTCGCCGGAGGACGTCCGGAAGGTCCGCGCGGAGATCGGCCCGGAGACCGAGCTGGTCGCCCGCTTGTTCGTGTGCGTCAGCGAGGACGCCGACAAGGTGCGGGAGCTCGGCCGGTGGATGCTCGCCAGCTACCTGACCGTCCCGGTCTACGCGGCCTTCCACGACTGGCTGGGCCGCGGCGACGTGCTGCGGCCGATGCACGAGGCCTGGGCCGCGGGAGACCGGCAGGCGGCGCTCAAGGCCATCCCCGACGAGGTCGTGGACGCGCTCATCGTGCACGGCGACGCGGCCACCTGCCGGGCCAGGATCCGCCGGTACGTCGAGAACGGCCTCGACACGCCGGTGCTCGCGCCCATTCCCGGCGGTGAGGTGCCGATCGCGCAGGCCGTACGGGATCTGGCGCCGAACGCGGAGTGAGCGCGGGGCCGTGCGGACGACCCGGCGCCGGGCGGAGCCGGAGCGGCGCAGGGCCGCTGCGGGGAGCGGGCGCGGGGCCGTCGTGCGGGACGGGCACGGGGCCTCGGGAACCGGAGGCGAGGTCGTCGTGCGGACGGGGCCGCTGCGGGGAGCGGGCGCGGGGCCTCGGGAACCGGAGGCCGGGATCACGCGTTATATCGCAAGACCGCGGGGTAGTCCGGGGTCCGGCGGACGTGTCCTGCGAGGAGGTTCCCCATGGCGAAGGCAGCACGGGCGGCACAGGCGTGGCGGGTGTACCGGGACGTGTCGAAGCCCGGGTCGCCCGGGCTCGGCGCGCGGCTGCGGGCGATGCCGCGGCTCGTCGGCTCGGTCATGCGCGGCCGGTACCCCGGCATGAGCCGGGGGAAGCTGACCATGATGGGCCTCGGAGTGCTCTACATGGTCTCGCCCATCGACTTCGTCCCGGATTTCCTGGCGCTGGTCGGGGTGGCCGACGACTTCGGCGTCTTCCTCTGGCTGATGGGCTCGCTGCTCGGGGAGAGCGGACGCTACGTCGAGTGGGAGCGCCGCTATCTCGCGGGCCCTCCCGCCGGCGGGCCCGCCGGGTCCGTGCGCTAGATCTGCTCCATCCTGAGCCACGCCCGGGACGGGAGCGGGTGCCCGAACAGGCGGGCGGCGTTGCCGTAGGCCACTCGGGCGATGTCGGCGGGCGGGAGGCTGCCCAGGTTGCGGGCGAGCGCCTGCTGGGTGTCGGGCCAGGTCGAGTCGGAGTGCGGATAGCCGCTCTCCAGCAGGACGTGCTCCAGGCCGACCGCCAGGCGCACGCCCGACAGCGCGTGGTCGTCGAGCGTGCCGAAGAAGAAGTTGCGGCGCAGGACCTCGCTGGGCTTCAGCCCGCCCTCCCAGGCCGCCTCCCCGGCGACCGGGTGGTCCAGCGCGTAGTCGGCCCGCTCGGCGAGCATCGGCAGCCAGCCCACGCCCCCCTCCACGATCAGGATCCGCAGCGCGGGGAAGCGCAGCGGCACACCCGACCAGAGCCAGTCGGCGCAGGCGAACATGGCGCTGGCCGGCATGAGCGTGGTGATCGCCTCGACGGGGGTGTCGGGCGAGGGCACCGGGGTCCAGGAGCCCGCGCCGGTGTGCAGGCAGACCACGGTGCCGGTCTCCTCGCAGGCGCGGAAGAACGGGTCCCAGTGCTCGCCGTGGATCGACGGCAGACGCAGCCGGGTGGGGAACTCGGGGAACAGCACGGCCTTGAACCCGCGCGAGGCGTTGTCCCGGACCTCCTTGGCCGCGAGCTCGGGGTCGGTCAGCCAGGGCAGCTGCAGGGCGATGATCCGCTCGGGGTAGGCGCCGGCCCAGACGTCGACGTGCCAGTCGTTCCAGGCCCGCAGGACCGCCAGGCCCAGCTCCTGGTCGCGGGTGCGGGAGAAGACCATGCCCGACTGGCCGGCGAGCATGCCGGGGAAGCAGAGCGCCGCCCAGATGCCCGCGCGGTCCATGTCCTCGATCCGCGCCTCGATGTCGTGGCAGCCCGGGCGCATGTGCTCGAAGCGGACCGGGTCGAGCGTCCGCTGCTCGCGCGGCAGGCCCGCGCCGACGTCGAGGCCGGCGCACGGGTAGGTGGCCCCGCCGTACCGCCAGACCTGGTGGCCCGACTCGGTCTCCACGACCTTGGGCGCGACCTCGGCGTATTTCTCCGGGAGTCGGCCCTCGAACATGTCGGGCGGCTCGATCAGGTGGTCGTCGACCGAAATGATCACATGGTCCCGCCGCCTGGGCTCGGGGTCGGGCAGTAGCGGCGCAGTCACGCGGTCAACGGTACGGCGTTGGCGTCACGCTGGACAAGCGATGGGGTCTCGTGTTGATCCCGAAGGTCAAGCGTTTACCTTTTCTGTGCTTTCCTGGTCGGCCTGGGCCTTCAGGTCGGCGGCCTCGCGGCGGATCAGCAGGACCCAGCCGCCGATGGCGACCCCGATGAACAGCCACCACTGCACGCCGTACGCCAGGTTGAGACCGCCCCCCTCGCCGACCTCCGGCTCGGGCACCGGCGCGGGCGCGGCGGCGGCCTCCGGGGACTGCCGGACCAGCTCCACGAAGCCGCCGAGCAGGCGGTACGGCAGGCCCTCGCCGATCACGGCGGGGTTGATCAGCATCACCTGCCCGGCGGGGAGCCCCCGCAGGTCGCGGATGCCGGAGGACTCCTCGGTCTCGGCGGGGCGGAGCCGCCCGGTGACGGTGACCGGGCCGGAGGAGGGGGCGGGCACCTCCGGGAGGGCGTCGGCGGTGGCGCCGGCCCGGACCCATCCCCGGTTCACCAGCACCGCCTCGCCGTCGCCGGTGACCAGCGGGGTGATCACGTAGAAGCCGACGGCCCCGTCCTGGACGCGGCGGCGGGCCAGCAGCTGGTGGGCGGGGTCGAACGTGCCGGTCGCCGTCACGGTGCGGTACTTGTCCTGCTCGCGCACGGCGCCGCCCGCGGTGGTGAGCGTCGCGACGGGGACCGGGGGCGCCTCCAGGTTGGCCGTGGTCCGGTCGCTGCCGGCGGACCGCTCCTCGTAGCGCCCGAACTGCCACTGGCCCAGGAGGACGAAGGCGGGGATGACCAGCAGCACCACGATGTGGAGCGCGATCCACCGGCGGGTCAGAAGGAAGCGGTACACGCCACCAAGGGTAGGCACCGCACCGACCGCCCCGTCCGCCGAGTGGCCCTCAGGGGGTGTCGCCGCCGCGCGGAGGGGCTCCGGTGGTCCCCGCGTCCGGCGTCGCGGGTCCGGTGGCCGAGGGCCCGTCACCGCGCGGCCCGTCACCATGCGGCCCGTCACCGCGCGGCCGGTCACCATGCGGCCCGTCACCACGAGGTTGGTCGCCGGCGGTGTCGGTGTCCGGCGTCGCGCGGGCCGCGACGGCCGGTGCGACGTTCAGCGCGCCGGGGCCCGGCAGCGGGGTGACCTCCCGGGGCCCGGCGACCTCGTGGCCCTCGGCGCACCGGAAGCGCTGCTCGACGAGGGCGCCGCAGCCGCGATGGGTGAGGAGCACCGGCGGGCCGCCGGAACCCGACCGGTAGCGGTCGCCCCAGTGCATCAGCGCGACCATGATCGGGTAGAGGTCGCGGCCCATCTCGGTCAGGCGGTACTCGTCGCGCTGGCGCTGGCCGGGCTCGCGGTAGGGGACCTTGCGGAGCAGCCCCTCCTCCACCAGCCGGGCGAGGCGGGCGCTCAGCACCTGCCGGGGAGCCCCGGTGGCGGCCTGCATGTCGGCGAAGCGGCGCACCCCGCTGAAGGCCTCGCGGAGCACCAGGAAGGTCCATTTCTCGCCCACGATGGCCAGGGTTCGTTCGATCGAGCAGTTGTCCACCCGGAAGGGCGCGTCGCCGAAGGTCGGCTCACTCATACGAGAAGCGTAAGCGGCCACGGAACCACCTCCAACGAGGCTAAGTCTAGTTGACAGACTCAGGAGATCCCGGGATTCTGAGTCCATGATTCGAACTCAGCTCGTACGCCCGCGCCGTGATCCGGTGCCGGCCGTACGGCCCGCCGTGCAGGCTGCCGCGCAGCCGGTCGTGCAGCGCGTCGTACAGCCGGTCGCGCAGAGGGAAGGTGCGGGGAGCGGGGGGCCCGGGTCCGGGGTGTCCGGAGCGGCCGCCGGAATTCGGTGGCCGGGGGTGGGGATCGAGGCCCGGTGGCCCGGTACGGAGGCCGAGGTCCGGGCGCCGGGGGTGGAAGCCGGGATCCGGCCGGTTCGGGCGGACGACGAGGAGCGGATCCGCCAGTTCCTCTCCGGGTTGTCGCTGCACACGCAGACCCTGCGGTTCTTCACCGGCCTGGGCCGCCCGGCCGCGAGCCTGGTCCGCGCCCTGCTGGCGGTGGACGAGCGGCGCGACGTGCTGCTGGCGGTCCACCGGGACGACGTGGTGGGGCACGCGATGAGCTTCGGCGACGGCGCCGCCGCGGTGGAGATCGCCGTGGTGGTGACCGACGACTGGCAGGGCCTCGGACTCGGCTCCCGGCTCGTCCGCGGGCTGCTGCGCCGGGCCGAGGCGAAGGGCGCGCGGACGGTGGGGATGGACGTCATGGGGGAGAACCGCAGGGTGCTCGCCATGATCGGCAGGGAGTGGCCGGACGCGGTCATGCGGGCCTCCTCCGGGACGGTGGAGGTGACGGTGGCGCTGCGCCGGGAGGCGGACCGGAGTCCATCGGTGCTCGGGCCGGTGCTGTGAGGGCCGGTGCTGTGAGGGCCGTCGGTGCTCGGGCCGGTGGTGTGAAGGGCCTGTACCGTGCAAGGGAGCGGTGGGATCGGGCCGGGACGCCGGGGCTGCACCGGGTGCGGTAAGATCGCGGGGTCCGGGGTGACGGGCGGGCATTTGCGGAACAAGGTTCTGTTGCCGCACCATTGACCTCGTGAAGAATGCCAAGAACGGACGTGACGGCCGCACCCGGATCGTCGAGGGAGCCCTGCGGCGGTTCAGCCAGGACGGTGTCTCGGCGACCACGCTGGCCAGTCTCCGTCAGGAGAGCGGCGTCAGCGTCGGCAGCTTCTACCACCACTTCGCGAGCAAGGAACACGTCTTCGGCATGCTCTACGCCGAGACCCTGAACATGTACCAGGACGCCTTCCTCGCCGAGCTGCGCAGCCACGAAGGGGCGCGCGAGGGTGTCGAGGCCATCGTGGCGCTGCACATGTCCTGGTGCGGCGAACACCGCGAGCGGGCCAACCTGCTGATCAGCGAGCGTCCGCCGAAGCGGGACGAGCCGGGCGGGCCGGAGGTCGCCGAGTCGCGCCGGGCCTTCTTCCGCAACGTCGCCGACTGGTGGCGGCCGCATATGAAGGCGGGCGTGCTCCAGCCGGTCCCTCCCACCATGTGCTACGTGCTCTGGCTCGGCCCGGCGGTGGAGATGTGCCGCCTGTGGTTCGCGGGGGCGCACCGGCCCACGGAGGAGGAGATCGCCGCCATGTGCGGGGCCGCCTGGCAGAGTCTGCGCAAGCATCCCTCCTGACGGCCGCGCCCGGCCGGTGGGGAGCGTGCCGCGCGACCGGAAGAACGGGCGGGACAGGACGGTGCGGGGCGGCGCGGGGCCGGAGGGGCCGTGCTAGCGGGCGCCCACCAGGCCGCGCCGTCCGGTGGGGACCCGCCAGACCTTCTCGTCCAGCGAGATGTCCAGGCGCAGGTCCTGGCGGCGCCGCTGGAGACCGGGCACCCGGACGCGGTCGCTCACGTCGAACCTGCCGCGCCGGGGGTAGCCGAACCCGAGCTCTCCGGGAAGGACGCGCAGCTCGTCCTGGTTCCCGCAGTGCGGGCAGGTCCAGGCGACCATGTCCCGCCCGCGGTTGTAGTCGTGGCAGGCGCGGAAGTACTCGTCGGGGCGGAAACGGGACTCACAGGCCAGGCAGGGGATCAGCATCATGGATCCTTCTGGAGGTCGTGTGTGCGGGTCTCAAGGATTACCGCCAAGTGCTTGAGGCACGCTTACAGATCGCTTACCACTTTGCGTAACGATTTGGTCACTCTGGGTTCCATATGGTGAGTGATGGGACGATGGAACCGTGAAAGATCCGCTCGACCGGTTCCGCGAACTGCTGCTCGCGACCGGCTACACCATCGACGGCGTGCGCGAACGTCTCGGCGACGTCGCCGCCACCGCCCTCGCCCGCGAGGAGCTCGTCCCCGCCCTCCGCGCCACCCGCGACGGCGACCCGCTCGGCACGCTGATCCGGCTGTGGTGGCTCGGCGTCCCGGTGGAGGCCGCCGGCCTGCCCGCGGGCCTGCCCCTGGTCGAGCTGGCGGCCGCGGGCCTGCTGGCCGCGGACGGCCCCCGGATCGTGCCGCGCGTCCACCTGCAGCCGTGGGAGACCGGCGGCTACCTGGTCTCCGACCGGAAGGTCAGGCCCGGGGACCCCGCGCTCCGCCCCGACCACGTCGTCGGGGCCGGCGGGGCCTCGGCGAACCTCGCCCAGCTGGTCTCGCGCCGCCCGGTGGAGCGCGCCCTCGACCTGGGCACCGGATGCGGCGTCCAGGTGCTGCACCTGGCCGGCCGGGCCGAGCGGATCACGGCCACCGACGTCAACCCGCGCGCGCTGGAGCTGGCCCGGCTGAGCTGGGCGCTGTCCGGGATCGAGGGCGTGGACGCCCGGGAGGGCTCGCTCTTCGATCCGGTGGAGGGCGAGCGGTTCGACCTGGTCGTCTCGAACCCGCCCTTCGTGGTCTCCCCCGGCGGGCGGTTCACCTACCGCGAGTCCGGCTTCGAGGCCGACGGCTTCTGCCGCGACCTGGTACGGCGGGCGCCCCGCTTCCTCGCCCCCGGCGGCACCTGTCAGCTCCTGGCCAACTGGCTGCACGTCGAGGGAGAGGACTGGCGCGACCGGGTCGGCGGCTGGCTGGCCGGGACGGGGTGCGACGGCTGGGCGGTCCAGCGGGACGTCCAGGACCCGGCCGAGTACGTCGAGCTGTGGCTGCGCGACGCCGCAGAGCAGGGCACCTCCCGCTACCGCGAGCTCTACGACGACTGGCTCGGCTGGTTCGAGGCGATGCGCGTCACGGGCATCGGCTTCGGCTGGATCACCCTGCACGACTCAGGCAGCCTCGACCCGGTGGTCCGGGTGGAGGAGTACGGCCACCGGGTGGAGCTCCCGGTGGGCGGTTACCTGGAGGAGGTGCTCGGTTCGATCACCGCGGCGCACCGGACGACGGATGCGGAGCTGCTCGCGGCCCGCCTGGTGGTGGACGCGGGGGTGCTGGAGGAGCGGACCGGGGCTCCCGGGGCGGAGGACCCCGCCACGATCGTGCTCCGGCAGACGCGGGGACTGCGGCGCAGCGCACGGGTGGGAACGGTGGAGGCGGCCCTCGCCGGAGTCTGCGACGGTGACTATCCACTGGCCCCTCTCCTCGCCGCGATCGCGGACCTGACCGGGGACGACTCCGGTGACCTGCCGGAGGAGACCATGGAGAGGGTCCGGTCCCTGATCGCCGAAGGGTTTTTCCACATATCCACAGGGTGACGATCCACAGGCTGTGGATATCCCGCGATCGATCGTTGATCGGACGTTGAACGGGGCGGGGGAGGCTCTGGACGCGGGCACGGATCCGGGGGATGAAGGACCCGTGTCCGAGTCCGGCCGGTCGTCGTGAGAGGCGGCCGGTCACCGTTCGGCGCACCGGTTGATCCCGGACCCCTGCGCGCCGAACGGCGACCTGACGGCCGGCCGGACCACGACCCCGTCGACGTCGGCCCGGCCGCGAGGGGGCTCCGGCGTCTGGACCGAGGAGCGAAGGAGCCCGCGAGGGGGCTCCGGCGTCTGGACCGAGGAGCGAAGGAGCCCGCGAGGGGGCTCCGGCGTCTGGACCGAGGAGCGAAGGAGCGCAGCGGATGAGCGACGAGGGAAGACGGCGGTTACCGGCCCCCGAGCCGCGACGCGCAGCGTCGCAATCAGCACAGGGCGGAGCCCGTCCGTGATCAATCACGTGTGGATGACGCGTCTCGACGACGCCCTATACGACGGGCTCGGACCCGTCGTCGACCCGGTCGCGGTCGAGCAGGGTGCGCAGGTCCCCGGCCTCGGGGGCGCCCAGACGGGAGAAGAGGTCGTGGGCGCGGACGAGGCAGGCGCGGCTGCGCCGGGCCTCGCCGAGTCCGGAGAGCGCCCGGCCCAGCACCCATAGGGCCTGGGCCTCGCCGTAGGGGTGGCCGATCTCGCGGCTGACGGCGAGGGCCTGCTCGGCGTGGCGGGTCGCGTCGGCGAAGCGCCCGGCGGCGATGAGCGTCTCGGCCAGCCGCGAGCAGACCCGCTGCTCCCACACCCGCTGGTTGCCCGCCCGGAAGAAGGCCAGGCACTCGGCGTGGTGGTGGACCGCCTCGTTGAGGCGCCCGACCCGGGACAGCACGATGCCCAGGTGGTAGCGGGCCCGCGCGGTGCCGGCGGCGGAACCGATCTCGCTGAAGACCGCCAGCCCCTGCTCGGCGGCGGCGATCGCCTCCTCGGGCTGGCCGAGGAACAGGTGGTCGCGGGCGGAGTAGCTGAGCGTCAGGGCCTCGCCGCCCGGGGCGTCGTTCTCCCGGAACTCCTTGCGGGCCGCGTCGAACCAGGACAGGGCCTCGGTGTGGCGGCGCTGCCGCCCGACCACCACGGCCAGCGCGTTGAGCGCCTCCCCGGTGACGATCCGGTCGCCGCCCGCCGACAGCTCCAGCACGGCCCGGAACTCCTGCTCGGCCTCCGTCAACCGGTTCGCGCCGAACAGCAGCCTGCCGCGCACGTAGCGGCAGCGCAGCTCCGCGGAGGGCGCGTCCAGGCGCCGGGCGGCGGCGAGCACCTCGCGGATCCGCAGGCCGAACTCGCGGACGTGGCTGCCGGACTCCAGCAGCGGTTCCATGGCGAGCAGCAGGTCGGCGGCGGGCAGCAGGCCGGCGGCGTCCCGCGTGTCCGCGGCGGCCTGGGAGATGGACGCGAACAGGCCCTCGGCCTCGACCGAGAGCCAGGTCACGGCCTCGTCGGCGGAGGTGAACGCGTGCCCGCTCCCGGAGACGGCCAACCGGTCGGCCACCGTGCTGCCCTCGTAGGCGAGCCGGTGCGCCGACCGCGCGGAGGCCAGGTAGAAGCAGAGCAGCCGGCGCAGAGCCTCAGGACCGGACCCGGCGTCCGGCCGGGCGGCGGAGCCGGAGGCGCGCTCGGCGGCCCGGCGGGCGAAGAGCTTGAGCAGGTCGTGGAAGCGGTAGCGGCCGGGGGCGGGGGCCTCCAGCAGGCTGGCGTCCACCAGGGACTCCAGCAGGTCCTCGGCTTCCATCGGGTCCAGGTCCAGTACGGCCGAGGCGGCGGAGACCGAGATGTCCGGCCCGCCGGGCAGGGAGAGCAGCCGGAACGCCCTGGCCTGGGCGGAGGTGAGCTGGCCGTACCCGAGGGCGAAGGTCGACTCCACCGCGAGGTCGCCCACCCGCATCTCGTCCAGGCGGCGGCGCTCGTCGGCGAGCCGGGGGACCAGGGAGGCGACCGTCCAGGTGGGACGGGCGGCCAGCCGGGCCGCCACGATCCGCACGGCCAGCGGGAGGAAGCCGCACGCGGCGACCACGTCCATCGCGGCGGCCCGCTCGGAGTCCACCCGCTCGGTCCCGGCGACCGCGCGCAGCAGCCCCAGCGCCTCCTCCGGTTCCATCACGTCCAGGTCGACCAGGCGCGCCGCGGGCAGGTCGGCGAGCTTGTGGCGGCTGGTCACGATCGTCGCGCAGCCGGAGGACCCCGGGAGCAGGTGGCCGACCTGGGCGGCGTCGCGGGCGTTGTCGAGCAGGACCAGCATCCGGCGGTCGGCCAGCAGCGAGCGGAACAGCGCCGAGCGCTCCGCCAGGCCGTCCGGGATGACGTCGGCGGGCAGTCCCAGGCCGCGCAGGAAGGCGGCCAGCGCGGACTCCGGCGCGGTCGGCTCGTCGCCGTACCCGCGCAGGTCGGCGTAGAGCTGCCCGTCGGGGAAGCGGTCGTGCATGGCGTGGGCGACGTGCACCGCCAGGGCGGTCTTGCCCACGCCGCCGATGCCCGAGATGGCCGCGACCGGGACCCCCTCCGAGCCGTCCGCGCCGTCCTGCGCGGAGAGCAGGACGCGGAGCCGGTCGATGATCTGGCGGCGGCCGGTGAAGTCGCTCACCGCCGCGGGCAGCTGCGCCGGGCGGGGCAGCTCCGGAGGCTCGTACCCCTCGCCGGGCACGGGCACGGGCACGGGTGCGGGCCCGTGAGCGGGCGCGGGCGCGGAGTGCCGTTCCGGGGCGGCGGAAGAGGCGGCACGAGGGGCGGCGGCGGGAGGGGCGGCGAGGGCCGGGTCGCCGGAGAGGATGCGCCGGTGCAGGGCGGTCAGCTCGGGCCCGGGATCGATGCCCAGCTCGTCGACGAGCGCCCGGCGGGTGTCGGTGAAGACCGCCAGCGCGTCCGCCTGCCGCCCGCACCGGTAGTAGGCGAGCATGAGCTGGGCGCGCAGCCGTTCGCGGAGCGGGTGGTCGCCGGTGAGCGCGATCAGGTCGGAGACGACCTCGGCGTGCCGGCCGAGCTCCAGGTCGAGGTCCATCAGGGTTTCCAGCGCGCTCATCCGGCACTCCACCAGCCGGTCACGCTGGTGCTCGACGTAGGGGCCGACGGCTCCGGCCAGCGGTTCGCCGGTGCACAGCGCCAGCGCCGCGCGCAGGATCCCGGCCGCCCCGCCGGGGTCCCCGGCACGGCGGGCCGCCTCCGCCTCCTGGATCCCGGCCTCGAAGCGGTTCAGGTCGAACCAGGCCCCGGCCAGTCGTAGCGCGTAGCCCCGGCCGACCGAGGTGAGCAGCGTCGGCGGGGTGCGGGGGGAGCGGTCCGGTTCGAGCACGGCGCGCAGCCGGGAGACGTAGGTGCGCAGCGCGCCGAGGGCGCGGGGAGGGGCCTCCTCCCCCCAGACGCCGTCGATCATCTCGGCGGGTGTCACGGCCCGCCCCTCGCGGACCAGCAGCATCGCCAGAATGGAACGTTGCAACGGGGTGCCCAGGTCCAGCTCGGCGCCATCGCGCCAGGCCTGGACGGGGCCGAGTACGGCGAAGCGCAGGCCGTTGTCGCCGTCCTGTGCAGCCATGTCCGGTATCTCCACCCTAATGGGAAGTTTTATGACCAAATAATAGATCCTTTGTCCCTCGCCCCATAGCTCGCCTGGACGACCGGCCAGTCGGAGCGTTGATCGGCCGTTGATCGGGCGTTGAACCCCGGGCGGGACGCTGGTGTCGCAGCCGAGCACGGCCCCTACGGGGGCGGCCGTGCCCGGTTGACGGGGGTGGTGGCGGCAGGGGGTGCCGCCGATGGAAAAGGCCCGCCCGGAATGAATTCCGAGCGGGCCTTTCTCCATCAGATCTAGCGAGGGGACTGCCGGGTTCGCCCGGCAGGGGAGTCGCTTCCCTGTTACGGTTTTTTGCTTGAAACGGGCAGGGCTTGTCCGTCGCCTACCTCGACAGAGGAAAGCGAGAAGCCGCTCCCTTCAGGGAGCGGAGGAGTCACTATTTCGAAGTTGCGGTGACGTTCACGCGGCCTCGACGAGTCCGAGCCGCTCGTGCAGGCGTTCTCGCACGAGCGGCCATTCGGAACTCAGGATCGAGTAGAACGCGGTATCTCGGACCGTGTCGTCGGCGCCTCGGCTCTCCGCCCGCCGTACACCGTCGAGGTGTGCGCCGAGGGCTTCGATGGCGGCCCGGGAGCGTGCGTTCCGCACGTCCGCCTTGAGGGTGACACGGTGGACCTGCCAGGTCTCGAAGGCGAGCGAGAGCATCAGGTACTTGCTCTCCCGGTTGACGCCGGTCCCCTGGGCCGAGGCGGCCAGCCAGGTGTAACCGATGTCCGCCACGGACGGGACCTCGCCCACCGCTCCACGCGCGCCCGGCGGCCAGGGCATGGGGCCCTGCCAGTACTCCAGGTTCATGAGACGGGTGGCACCGACGATTCGGTCGGTGTGCAGCCACCGGATGGCGAAGGGCATCGTGCGGCCCTCCGCCTGCTCAGCCAGAGCGGCCTCCACGTAGGAGGCCATCTCGTCCCGGCCATGGGGGACGCGGGTGAACCCGTACGTCGTACGGTCTTCACCCGCCGCGGCGACGAGGTCGTCGACGGCCGCGAGGCTGAGCGGCTCCAGGCGCACGAGGCGCCCGGACAGGGTGACAAAAGCGGGCATGAGCACATGATGAGGGCTCTCTGCGACGCTCAATGCCAAATGGCGCGGGACATCTTCGTGAGCGTCCGGGAAAGCGCCTGACCGATCGCGAGGGACGGATGAAACCGCAGCTCAGAAGGGTGTCCTCCGGCACGCGGTCCGCGCGCTCCGGCGGGCCTTCTCCAAACTGAGACGTACGGCCCGGCGGCGGTCCTCCTCAGCGGGCGGAGCGCGGGGCGACCAGGCCGTCGAGGGCCTCGCCGAGGTGGGCGAGGGAGGCCGCGATCCAGGGCAGCGCGAGGGGGTCCGGGGTGCTCAGCGCGGCCAGCCGCTGCTCGGTGGTCTCGCCGTACAGGAGGCTGGTCGCCATCCGGACCCGGAGCGCCGCCGGATCGTCGCCGAAGGCGTGCCCCGGGAGCACGCCGACACCGTGCGCGTCGAGCAGGAGCGCGGCCAGCCCGGCGGAGGTGGAGACGTCCCGGCCGGCCCCGGCGGGGTCCAGGCGGCCGGTGAAGTCCGGGTAGAGGTAGAAGCCCCCCTGTGGAGCGGCGGTCCGCACGCCCGCCGCGGTGAGCCGGACGTGCACCGCCCGCGCGACCGCGGCGTGCAGCCGCCTGCTGCGGCCGATCCGCTCGACGAGCTCGGGGGGCTCGGTGTAGGCGTAGGCGGCGGCCTGCTGGACGGGGGCGGCCGGGCTGGACCAGATCTCACTGGCCACCGCGAGCAGCCGGTCGCGCAGCCGGGCGGAGGGCAGCCGGGCCACGCCGATCCGCCAGCCGCCCAGGGCCAGGCTCTTGCTGAGCCCGCTGGTGACGACGGTGCGTTCGGGAGCCGCCTCGGCGGGGCTGAGGAAGCCGGCGTCCGGGTCGTGGACGAGGTCGCGGTAGATCTCGTCGGAGACGATCACCAGGTCGAGCTCGCGGGCGACCTCGGCGAGCTGCTTGACCGTGTCCGCCCCCGCGAGCGTCCCGCTGGGGTTGTCGGGGAGCGTGACCAGCAGCGAGCGCACGTCCCGGCCCGCGGCGCGGGCCCGCAGGACGGCGGGGACCACCCGCTCCGGGTCCGGCGCGCCGCCCCCGCCGGGAAGCGCCGGGACGGGCAGGGAGCGCGCCCCGGCCAGCTCGGCCTGGGCGGCGTAGCTGACCCAGCTCGGCACGGGCAGCACGACGTCGCCGCCGATCGCGAGCAGCAGGCCGTACAGCAGGGGCTTGCTGCCGGGGCCGCAGACGACGAGCCCGGGGTCGGTGGGCAGGCGCCGGCGGGTCCAGTATCCGGCCGCCGCCTCGCGCAGCGCGGCGGCTCCCGCGACCGGTCCGTACCCGTTCTGCCCGGCCGCGGCGGAGAGCCGCTCCTGCAGTGCGGGGTGGACCGGCAGGCCCGCCTCGCCGAAGGCGAGGTTCAACACGCGGTGGCCCGCGCGCCGTCGCCGGTCGATTTCCTCATTTGCCGCCAAAGTGGCGGAAACGGTGATGTTCATGATGATTCCCCCCTGTGGTGCGGAACGTTCCCAGCGTGGTGGGATGGAGGCATCACGACAAGCTTCGATTCATGTGGGTGGCCGTAAGGAGATCCGATGCTCGACCTGCGCCGCCTGGCCTTGATCTGCGAGTTCGCCCGGAAGGGGAGCATCGCCGCGACCGCCGCCTCCCTCGGGTACAGCCCGTCGGCGGTCTCCCAGCAACTGGCCGCGCTGGAGCGCGAGTCCGGCGCCACGCTGATCGACCGGACCGCCCGCAGCGCCGAGCTGACCGACGCGGGCCGCCGCCTCGTCGAGCACGCCGAGCGCATCCTGGCCATGGTGGAGGCCGCCGAGTCCGATCTGTCCGCCCAGGCGGGCACCCCGTCGGGCCGGGTCACCGTCACCGCCTTCCCCACCGCAGCCGTGGCCTTCGCGCCCGCCCTGGCCCGGCTGCTGCGCCGCCACACCGCGCTGACCCTCCGGATGGTGCAGGGCCGCTCGGGGCGGGGCGCCCGCGAGGTCCAGTCGGGCACGGCCGACATCGCCGTGGTGGACGACTGGTACGGCCGGATGCGCGAGTCGGAGACCATGCGGGTCTTCCCGCTGCTGCGCGACCCGCTGGTGCTCGTGGTGCCGCGCACGCACCGCCTCGCCTCACCGGACGAGCCGGTCGACCTGGCGGAGCTGCGCGACGAGCCGTGGATGGCCACCCCGGACGGCGAGCCCTCCCGGATGGCCGTCGACCGCATGATGGCCGAGGTCGGCGGGGCCGGTCCGGTGCCGTGGGAGTTCGAAGGGCTGAGCACCGTCCTCAGCCTGGTCGCCAAGGGCGTCGGCATCGCCGCGGTGCCCGCCCTGGCCCTGGCGGCGGGCGTGCGCGGCATCGCCGTCCGAGAGATCCCCGGCACTCCGGCCGGCCGCGACGTGCACGCGGTCGTCCGCGCCTCCAGCGTGCACCGCCCCGCCGTCGCGGTGACCCTGCGGGCCGTCCACACCGCCGCCCGCTACCTCGCGGCCGATCTCACCGCCCTCGAGCCCGAGGTGAGGTGACCGCGGATCCGAGGGCGGGCGAGGCCGGGTCCGTGACCGTGGATCCGAGGGCGGGCGAGGCCGGATCCGCCACGCCGGTTTGTCGGTGGGGCGATCTAACGTCCAGGCCATGACTTCAGCGACGCAGGCGTACACGTACGCCGCGCCCTCCTCCCTCGTCGACGGTCGCCTCGGACTGGCGACCTCCGGCGGGCGGGCCCTGTCCGGCCCGGCCGTGGCCCCCCGGTTCTTCAGCGGTGTGGTGACCCAGGCGGCCCCCGCCGCGGCGGCGCTGCTCGGCGTCGCCGACGTGGCGCTGGCCCGCTACCACCAGCCGCAGGCGCGGCCCGGCTGGGTGCGCGACCCGGTGGTGACGTGCAACGGGGACCGGTTGCGGTTCGAGTCGTTCTCGGCCTGCGGCGGCGTGTACGCCCGGCTCGATCTGCTGAGCGGCGCGCTCGACGGCGAGGTGTTCGACCGGGGCACCACCAACGTCGACGTGAACGCGCCGCTCCGGGAGGCGCTGGCGCGCATCGGCCCGCGTGACCCGCTGCACCTGGGGGTCGGGCTCGACGAGCTGGTCGTGACCACGATGGACGGCGCGGTGGTGGAGAAGAAGGTGCCGCTGCCCGAGCGCTGGCTGCGCGGCTTCGCCGAGGTCCAGGTCATCGCCTCGGGCATGGACCGGCGCGGTGAGCTGGCAGGCATGGCGGCGGTCCGGTTCCTGCGCGGGCTGCCCAGGAAGGGCACGGTGTGGGTGGCACAGGCGGGGCGGGACCTGAAGGTCTCCGACCGCCAGGTCCCGGGCTCGGTCCGGCTCGCCGGCCCCAACCGGCTCGGCACCCTCCTGCCGCTGCTGCGCTTCGCGAAGTCCCTCCGGGTGTACGGCCCGGCCGACGACGCCTCCAGCGCCTGGGAGCTGGAGCTGCCGGGCATGCGCTACACGCTCACCCTCTCACCGGAGCGCTGGCGGGGCTTCTCCGGAGAGGGCGCGGTGCTCGACGACCTGGCCACCGACGAGGCCGAGGACGACGCCGACGTGGTGGGCATGCTGCTCAACTTCGAGCCCGAGGTCGAGATCGGCCTGCTGGCCGACCGCGCGGGCATCCCCGCCGACCGGGTGCGGGCCGCGCTGACGCGGCTCGGCGTCGCCGGCCGGGTCGGTTACGACCTGTCGGAGGCCGCCCACTTCCACCGCGAGCTGCCCTATGACAAGGACAACGTGATCCTGCTCAACCCGCGGCTGGCCAAGGCGCGCAAGCTCGTCGACGCGGGCGCCGTGCACCTCGAAGGCGAGCTGGCCACCGTCCGCACCACGGGCGGCGCGCGCCGGGTCTCGCTGACCGACGGCTCCTGCACCTGCGAGTGGTGGTGGGACCATCGCGGCTCCCGCGGGCCGTGCAAACACGTGCTGGCCGCCCGGATCGTCGCCCGCGCCGCCGTGGAGGCGTCCCGCTGACCCCCGCGCTGCTGCCCCGCCCCAATCGTGTCTCCCCGCCCCACGACTTCCTGCTGCACCGCTACGCGGAGATCGCCGAGGCCCTCCGGTTCACGCCCAGCTCACCGGAACCGCGCCATGACCTCTGGCGATCTCCGTGCCGAGGCCGGGACTGCCGCGCCCGGCCACGACGCCGAGCGGGGGAGACCACCGCCCGGGACGCGGCGGATGAGTCCGTCGTCCCGGTTCGGGCGCTCTCCACGTTCGGACGGTCGAGCCAGGCCGTCCCCGCGGCGAAAGCGCGAGGTTAGGCTTCTCCTGTGCCTCCCTCCTACGCGCTCGAGAACCTGCTGTCCGACGGCGGGTCGAAGCTGGTGGCCGGGATCGACGAGGTCGGCCGGGGGGCGTGGGCCGGTCCGGTGGCGGTCTGCGCGGTGGTCACGGACCTGTCCGAGCCGCCCGCCGGGCTCACCGACTCCAAGCTGCTCAGCCGGGCCCGCCGCGAGGCCATGGTCGCCGAGATCACCGGCTGGGCCGCCGGGATCGGGTACGGCGAGGCGTCCCACGAGGAGATCGACGCCTTCGGCATGACCGAGGCGCTGCGCCGGGCCGCCCGCCGGGCCCTCGCCGAGCTGCCGGTCCGGCCCGACGCGGTGATCCTGGACGGCAAGCACGACTACCTGGGCCCGCCCTGGCAGGTCCGGTGCGAGATCAAGGGCGACCTGTCCTGCGTCTCCGTCGCCGCCGCCTCGGTGATCGCCAAGGTCCGCCGCGACGCCTACATGGCCTCCCTCGGCCTCGACGCGTACGGCTTCGCGAGCAACGCCGGCTACCCCTCCCCGGTCCACCAGAAGGCCCTCGCCGAGCACGGCCCGACCGAGCACCACCGGCTGTCCTGGTCCTACCTCGACAAGCTGCCCCGCTGGCGCCACCTCAGGAGGCACCGCGACGCCGCGGCGGGCGCGGGCCAGCTCGGGCTCTTCGGGTAGCCGGGGCGATGGGGACGGCCGGGGCGATGCGGCTCGGCGTCTTCCTGGTCGCGGCGGGCTTCCCCGGCCGCCCGCCGGGCGAGGTGCTGCGGGACACGGTCGAGGCGGTCGTCGCCGCCGAGGAGGCCGGGTTCGACGACGCGTGGATCGCCGAGCACCACTTCATGTCGTACGGCGTGTGCCCGTCGGCGGCGACGCTGGCCGGGGTGGCGCTGGGCCGTACGACCCGGATCCGGGTGGGGACGGCGGTGAGCGTGCTGTCCACCCGGCACCCCGTCGACCTGGCCGAGCAGGCGGCCGTCCTCGACCAGGTCTCGGGCGGGCGTTTCCTGCTGGGCGTGGGCCGGGGCGGGCCGTGGGTGGACCTGGAGGTGTTCGGCACCGGGCTGGACCGGTTCGAGCGGGGCTTCGCCGAGTCGCTCGACCTGCTCTGCGCGGCGCTGGAACGGGGCGAGGTCGCGGCCGACGGGGAGTTCTTCAGGTTCCGCCGGGTGCCGGTGGTCCCGGCGGCGCGGCTGCGGCCGGTGGTGGCCTGCACCTCGCCGGGGACCGCGGCGCTGGCCGCCGCGCGGGGGCTGCCGATGCTGCTCGGCATGCACGTCGGCGACGAGGAGAAGGCGGCCATGATCCGGGCCTACGACGCCGCGGATCCGGGACGGGCGGACGCGTCGGCGGCCGATCAGGCGGGGTCCGGTCAGGCGGGGTCCGGTCAGGTGGGGCTCGATCAGGAGGACGCCCCGGTGTGCGGTCCGGCGGGGCGGCGGGACCCCGGGCACGTCGCCGCCGCCGTGGGGTACGTGGCCGACTCGACGGCGCGGGCCGTACGGGAGCTGAGGGAGAGCATGCCGCACTGGCTGGAGCCGGGGCTGGCGGGATACGTGCCGGTGGACGGGCGGCCTCGACCGCGCCGGGACGTCCCGGCCTACGTGGACTTCCTGTGCGGGACGCACCCGGTCGGCTCGGCGGACCACTGCGTCGCGTCGATCCAGCGGACCGCCGCCGCGACGGGCCTGCGGCACCTGATCCTGATGGTCGAGGGCGCGGGCGACCACGCCCGGACGATGGAGAACATCAGACGCCTCGGCGCCGAGGTCCTGCCCCGGATCCGTTAGCCGACCGGGGCACGGGGAGGGACGGGAGCGCGACTCCGGGTCCGCCGGACACCGCCCGGCGGACCCGGAGGAGCACAAGCCTCAGCAGTCGACGAGTTCGGGGGACTGGTTGAGGATCTGGGAACGGGCGGTGGTGAACTCGGCGTGGGCCGAAGTGGCGGACGGGTCGAAGACCGCGACCCGGTGGCAGTTCTGGAAGGCCAGCCGCACTCCGAAGTGGCGCTCCAGGGCGCCGCGCATGGCGTCGCTGGCCAGGCAGCGCAGGAGCTGGCCGCGGGCCTCCTCGCTGGGCGGGGGGACGGTGTTGTCGGTGAACTCGGCGCCGGTGCGCGCCCGCTCCCGGACCAGGCCGTCGATCAGGGACCAGGCGTAGGGCAGGGAGTCGCGGACGCAGGCGACGAACGCCGCGTCGTCCACCTCGCCGGCCTGGGCCTGGTCGAGAAGGTCCTTGGAAACGGTCAGCGACATGCTGCGTTCTCCTCTCGGAAAGGGGATCTTTCAGACACTAGATCGGGTCCGTCCGCCGCTCCACCTAGCGCTGGAGCGACACTCGTGTGGGCCCGAAGACGAAATCCGGGTCGACCTGGGCCGCGAGGTCCTCGCCCACGGCCCGGTTCGCCCAGGCCCGCGCGTTGCGCAGGTGGAACTCGACGGTCTGGCGGCCGAACCGCTCCCAGTCCTTCTCCTGGGAGTCGACGTGCTTGAGCAGCACGCCGAGGGCGTCGGCGTTGGCGGGCTCCAGGTCCTCCAGGGTGAACGGGCGGCCCTGCTCCATGGCCCGCACCGCGGCCGAGTGCTCCAGGCAGACGAGCAGGTCGTCGCCGATGTGCTCGCGCAGGAAGGCGACGTCGCCGGGGCCCTGGACCTTGTTGCCGACGACCGCGATGGGCACGTCGTAGTCGGCGGCGTACTCGCGGTACTGCCGGTAGACGCCGACGCCCTGGCGGGTCGGTTCGGCGACCAGGAAGGTCATGTCGAAACGGGTGAACAGACCGGAGGCGAAGGAGTCCGCCCCGGCGGTCATGTCCACCACGACGTGCTCGCCGTGGCCGTCGACGAGGTGGTTGAGGTAGAGCTCCACCGCGCCGACCTTGGAGTGGTAGCAGGCGACGCCGAGGTCCTCCTCGTTGAACGGGCCGGTGACCATCAGGCGCGGGCCCTCCGGCGTCACGGCCGAGAAACGGGCGTGGACCGGGTCGTCGGCCGGATCCAGGTTCAGCAGCCGGGAGCCGCGGCCGGGCGGGGTGGTCTTGACCATGGCGGCGGCCGAGGTGATGCGGGGGTTGTCGCCGCGCAGCCACTCCTTGATCTCGGCCAGGTGGGAGCCCATCGGGCGGGGCAACCCGTCCTCCTCCACGCCCAGCACCATGCCCAGGTGCTGGTTGATGTCGGCGTCGACGGCGACGACCGGGCCGCCCTGACGTGCCGTGTATCTCGCGAACAGCGCCGACAGAGTCGTCTTTCCGCTGCCGCCCTTGCCGACGAATGCCACCCTCACGACGACGATCCAATCTGATTATGAAAACCATTGCAACCTCTGCGCGTGGCCATCATGCCACGGCGAGTGAGGTGCGGGTGCGGGTTGGCGGAAAGAGGGGCGTGTCGTGACCCGGTCCGGGTGTGGGTCGGCGGAAAGGGGGACGTGCCGTGACCCGGTCCGGGGCACCCCGGGTGCAGACCATACGGGACCGTATGGAATCGTCTCGAGTGGCGACCCGGCAGGGCCCGCCGGGCCGGAGCCCTTCCGGGCGGCCGGATCCGGCCGCCCTGCCCTCCTACTCTCCGATCAGGAGCGACCATGCCGTACGCCGTCGAATGGCCGGAGCTCCGCACCCTCACCCGGGACGCGGACCACGTGGACGTCAAGACAGTCGAGGGGGACGTCACCCTCAGGGAGTTCCTGGCCGGGCTCATCTCCTACGAGCCGGGCTGGATGCGCTTCCTCTACCGCGTCCGGGCGGGGTTCGTGCGCCTGCTCGGCATGCGCCAGGGCGAGCTGCCCTCGGCCGCGGGCCTGCGCCCGCAGGACGTCCCGTTCACGCCCGGGGAGAAGCTGGCCTTCTTCACCGTCGCCGAGGCCGAGGAGGGGCGCTACTTCGTGGCGGGCACCACGGAGTCGCACCTGAGCGCGTGGATCGCGGTGGTGGCCGAGCCCGGCCGCTTCCACGTCGTGACGGTCGTGAAGTACCACCGCTGGACCGGGCCGGTCTACTTCAACGTCATCCGCCCCTTCCACCACCTGGTGGTCGCGGGCATGGCCAGGGCGGGAGTCGCGCCGAGGGCCGGGAGGGCGCGCTCGTAGCCGGGGCCGCCCGGGGAGCCGCCGGGACGGCGGCTGGAGGGCGGGCGCGTTTCCAGCGCCGGGGAGACGAATTGCTAATCCGATTGTTAAATTGAGGTGTGATCGAGGAAGCGAGCATGCCGGGGATCGGTGAAGGTCCCGCGAAGGTGATCAGTGTCTCCCTGCCGGAGGGCACCGTTCACGCGTTGCGTGAGATGGTGGGGAACCGGGGGGTGTCGGCACTGGTCGCGGCGGCGGTGGAGGAGCACTTGCGCAATCGTGCGACCGCCTCCTACCTGGACGAATACGAGCGGGAGCACGGGGCGTTCAGCGACGGCGAGAGGCGCACCGCCCTGGATGTCTGGTCGGCCGCCGAGCAGCGGGAGGCGGGATGGCGGGCCGCCGGATAGAGGGCGGAGGCACTCTCGTGCTCGACTCTCAAGGGTTGTCGCTGTACATGGAGCAGGATCGCGCGGTGATGAACCTGGTGCGTTCGGCCCTTGACCGCGGGGCCAACCGGGTGATCAGCGGAGCCACCCTGATCGAGGTGCAGCACGCGGGGATCAAGCGGTCACGGCTGAACTACGTGCTGTCGCAGCTCGTCATCGAACCACTCGGCGCCGAACGCCTCAGGGAGGCGGCTCAGCTGCTGATGGAGACGGGATTGCACGGGCACAAGTACGCGCTCGACGCCATGGTCGCGGTCACCGCCCGCAGTCAGCCCGGTCCTGTCGTGATGCTCACCTCCGATGTCGACGACATGTCCGTCCTGTGTGGTGAGCGCATCACCCTGGTGCCCGTCTGACGGCTCCTGCGGGGCGCCGCGCTTTCCGGCCGGAGGAGATCAAGGGCAGGTCTCGTCGAGGACGACGGTCTCCTGAGGTGTCGGTGTCGGTGTCGGCGTCGGTGTCGGTGTGGACGCCGGGGTCGTGCCGGAGGTCGGCGCCGGGCCGGATTCCGATGCCGTCGATGCCGTCGGGCTCGGTGGCGAGGCGGGAGCAGGGGTGGCCGGCCGGGCGGCCGGGCCGGACGCGGCGGTGGCGCCGGGGGGCAGCGCGGCGGCGACCTTGCGTCTGATCAGGGGGTAATCGGGCGCGACGGGGTCGATCGCGGGCGGGACGAACTGCAGGCTCCTGATCCGGGTCCCCTTCACTTTGTCGGCCAGGTCGACCAGGTGGGGCAGGAGCGGCCGGGGGATGTCGGTGGACACGGTGTCCAGCGCGGCGTCCGCGATCTCCTCGAAGCCGCCGATGACCGTCACCGGGTCGGCCTGCTTGGCCACGGCGTTCAGCAGGCACTTCTGCCGGCTCATCCGGACGTAGTCGCTGGTGTGGGTGCGGGACCGGCCGTACCAGAGCGCCTCCTCGCCGGACAGGACGCGGGTGCCGGGCCGGACGACGCCCTCGTTCCGCCTGCCGTACACGATGGGCGCGGGCACGGTGAGGCGGACGCCGCCCATCGCGTCGATCATCTTGGCGAAGCCCCGCATGTCGACCATCGCGTAGTAGGGCACGTCCAGACCGAGGACGTCACCGACCGTCCGCTTCAGCAGGGTGGGACCGCGCTCGCCGTCGGGGGTGCCGGGGACCGTCTCGGGGTGGTCCTCGGCGTACTGCCAGATCTCGTTCAGGATCCCCGGCGTGTGCGGCGGTTCGCCCGCGAAGCCGTGCGGGAACCGGTCGCGGGCCGGGCCGGCCGGCATGGGGACGTGCTCCAGGTTGCGGGGCAGGCCGAGCAGGACCGTGTCACCGGTGCGGGTGTCGACGCTCGCCACGGTCACGCTGTCGGTGCGCACGCCGTACCGGCCGGTGGCGGCGTCCGCGCCGACCAGCAGGACGTTGAGCCGCTCCCGGCCCTGCCACGGGTCGGCCGGCACGGGGGTGGGACCGGCCGCGAACAGCGTGGTCATCACGTGCTGGGAGACGTGGGCGAGCCGGGCGGCGTACACCGCGGGGAGCATCACCAGCACGCACAGCAGGCCCACAGCGAAGGCGGACAGGCGGCGGCCGGCACGGCCGAGGCCCTGCGGCCGGAGGAGCCGGTGGGACCGGATGACCACGGCCACGGTGACGGTCCCCAGCAGCAGCGCCACCGCCCCGAAGGCCTGCAGCCAGCCGGGCCGCACGGCCAGGGCCAGCAGGGAGGACTCGGCGGTGAGGAACGCGGTCGCGGCCGCGGTGATCACGGTCAGGGAGGAGACCATGAGCAGGACGCCCGTCCTGCGCCGCCCGGCCCGCAGGTGGGCCAGACCCCACAGCACCGCCGAGCCGAGCGTGAACGCCAGGCTCGATCCGATGCCGGGACGACGCCTGTGACCTGCCATCTTTTCACTATTCCCCGTGCGTCCCCGAGGCTGCCGCAGGTTAGTGCCTGATATCGGCTCATTAGCCCATGTATTAGGTCATGTCCCGATCAATCCGACTGGGAATGCCGCCCCCGCCGGGCTCACCAGTCCGCGGCGCCCGCGAACGACGTGGGCGCCGGACGGTAGCCGAGCACCTCGCGGGCGGCGGTGATGTCCAGCGTGCGCTCGACGGCCAGATGGCCGACGGCGTACCGGGTCAGGCGGGGCGGCCTCGTCCGCCCGAGCAGCCGGGCGGCCGTCTCGGCGACGGCGGCGACGGGCTCGGCGAGCCGGAGCGGCAGATAGTACGGCTCCGCGACGACGCCTCGCTCCCGCAGGATCGCGCGCAGCGCGTCGTCCAGGACGACCGGCTCGGCGTCGGTGACGTTGAGGACACCGCAGGTGCCGCGCCGTACGGCCTCGGCCGCGAGCAGGCAGGCCCGGGCCAGGTTCTCCACCGAGGTGAGGCTGACCCGCTGCCGCCCGTCGCCCACGGCGACCAGCCGCCGGCCCCGGACCGCGCCGAGCACGCGGGGGAGCAGGGTCGTGTCCCCGGGACCGTAGACGGCGTGCGGGCGCAGGACGATCGTCCGGCCCGGGGCCGCCTCCGCCGCGGCCCGCTCCGCGGCGGCCTTGGACGCGCCGTAGGCGTTGACGTACCGTGCGACCGGGGCCTCGTCCTCACGCGCCATCACGGTCGGCCGGAACGGGTCGTAGACGCTCGCCGTGCTCACGTGCACGAACCCGGCCCGGGGGAACGCCTCCGCCGCGCTCCGCGTCCCGGCCACGTTGGCCGCCCAGATCTCCGCCGGCGGCCCCCAGTCCGTGACGCCGCCCGCGCAGTGGACCACCGCGTCCACCTCCGGCAGCCCGGGCCGCGGGCCCCGCCCGCCGAGCAGGTCCCACGCCAGGTACGGCGCGCCGCCGACGTGGGCGGGCTGCACCGCGGGCCGCCGCCCGAAGGCGTGCACCTCCCAGCCCTCGGCGCGGGCCGCCCGGCACACCGCGCCGCCCGCGAACCCCGACGCGCCCGTCACCGCGATCCTCATCGCCGGACCCCGTCCCTCCCGGCCGCCGGCACCTGCCCCCCCGGGCCGTTCACCCGACCGCTTGTCCGACCGCTTGTCCGGCCGCTTGTCCGGCCGCTCGTCCGGCCGTCGACCGCGGCGCTCACCGGGCCACCAGGGCGCGGAGCGCGGCGCGGTCGAGCTTGTCGGCGCGGCCCGAGCGGGGGAAGGCGCCGAGGGCGACGATCCGGTCGGGGAGGGCGCCGGCGTCCACCAGGTCCGGCAGGGCCCCGCGCAGCCGCGCCTCGTCGTAGCCGGACGCGGGGACGACGGCGAGCACGACCTCCTCGTCACCGGTCTCCGGGTCGGCCAGGCCGACGATGGCGGCCTCGGCGACGCCGGGCAGCGCGGTGATCGCGGGCTCGTAGAGGCCGGGGTAGATGTTGAACCCGTCGCGCAGGATCATGTCCTTCTTCCGGCCGAGCAGGATCAGGCGGCCACCGGAGATCCGGACCAGGTCACCGGTGGCGACCTCGCGCAGCGGCTCCCCGCCCAGGTAGCGGCCGGCCAGGTGCGGCCCGGAGACCAGCAGCTCGCCGTCCTCGGCCAGGCGTGCCCCCACCCCCGGCAGGGGAGCCCCGAGCAGGTCGCCCTCGGCGCCCGACCCGGTGTGGGCGAGCTTCTCCTCCGCCGAGGCGATCGAGACGGGCAGGGCCTCGGTCATCGCGTAGACCGACAGCACCTCCGGACCGGCGGCGACCGCCCGGCGGAGCACCCCGGTCGGTGCGGGAGCGGAGCCGAGCAGCAGGTGGCGGAGCGTCTTCGGCAGCCGGGGCGTCTCGCGGAGCAGCCGGTCCAGGCGGACCGGGACGGCGAAGGCGTGGGTGGCCCTCCGCTCCGCCAGCTCCACCGCGAGGGGTCCCCTGCCCGGCAGTGACCAGGTGGCCCCGGCCATCAGCGCGGGCAGCCCCAGCATCAGCTGGTCGGTGTGCACGACGTCGCCCGGCCCGAGCGGGAAGGCGCCACGGAACAGCTCCAGCCCCGCCGCGAGCGACCCCCGCGTGTGCACGACCCCGCGCGGGCTGGCCGTGGTCCCCGAAGTGAAGATCACCGCGGCGGGCTGCTCCGCCCGGGACGGCCGCGGTCCGGGACTCCCGGGACCCTCCGGCGGCTCCGGCAGGCGGCTCAGCCGCAGCGCGCCGCGCGGCACCCCGGGCAGCCAGGGCCCGGCGTACAGGTGGCGGACCGGATGGCCGGGGAGGGGGTCGCGCAGGTCGGGCAGGAGCAGGCCGCGGCGGCGGGCCAGGGACCTGAGCGGCCCGCTCAGGGTGTGCAGCAGCGACTCGGTCACCACCCACCTGGGCCGGGTGGCGGCCATCCGGGCGGCCAGCACCCCGGGGGCCAGGCCCGGATCGGCCAGCACGAGCGTCCCGCCCGCCGCCACCGCGCCCAGCGCCGTCACCACCGCGTCCACGCCGGGCCGTACCGCGAACAGCACCCCGTCCCCCGGCTCCAGCCCGTCCATGGCGGCCCGGACCGTGTCCACCCGGCGGGCCAGCGCGCCGTAGGCGATCTCCCGGCCGCGGCCGTCGACGAGCGCGGTCCGGTACGGCTCCCGCCCGGCGGCGGCCATGATCCCGGTGACGATGTCGTTCATGCGGCGGCGGTCCAGGGGGTGGAAGGGATCCCGGAGGTGCCCGCGGGACGGAGGTTCGGGCGGTCCGGCGGGTTCGGGCGGTCCGGAGAGGCTGGGGCGTTCATGCAGCGGTGATCCACAGGTGCTCGTAGGTGGGGATGAGGACCCCTCTGGCGGCGCGCCGCCCGGTGACTCGGACGCCACGGGACAGCACCGTCGAGGCCACCGCGCGGATCTCGGCCAGGGCCAGCGGGTAGCCGATGCAGAAGTGCGGGCCCGCGCCGAACCAGAGGCGGCGCAGCTCGGGAGGGTGCGGGCGGGACGGGTCGAAGGGACCGTGGGCGCGGGCGCAGTTGTGGGTGACGATCAGCACCCGGTCGCCGGGCCGTACCGCGACCCCGCCGACCCGCGCGGGCTCGGAGACCGAGCGGAGCATCAGCGGGGTGGGGGTGGTGACCCGCATGGCCTCGTCGATCACCCGGTCCAGGCCGTCCAGACCGTTCACGGCCGCGCCGGTTCCGGGACCGGTCCCGGAACCGGCCGCGGGAGCGATGTCGGCTCCGGTCCCGGAACCGGGGCGCGCACCGGCCCGGAGGGCGGGGCCGAGGTCGACGCCGTGGTCGGAGACCAGCGCGACCAGGCGGGGCACGAAGGTGGCGACGGTCTCGGTCCCGGTCAGGAAGAACGCCCCGGCCGCGCCCCGCGCCTCGGCCGCGGACAGTCCCGACTCCCGCATCCGGCCCATCACCGTGGACGGGTCCCCCGCCTCGTAGGCGATCTGGGCGATGTCCCCGATCCGGTCCAGGACCTGCCGGGCGACCGCGACCTGCCGGTCCGACAGCCGCCGGGAGCGCAGCGAGACCATCGAGACGACCCGCTCCCCCTCGGCGAACAGCTCCCTGGCCCGCGCCTCGGCGACCGCGGCCGAGCCGGGACGTGAGCCGGGGTCCGAACCGGGGCGTGCTCCGGGCTCTGCGCCGAGGCTTGAGCCGGGGTCCGCTCCGGGCTCCGAGCCGGGACGTGAGCCGGAACCCGGGCCGAGGTCCAGGCCGATGATCCGGCAGATGACGGCTCCGGCCATCACCCGCATGGCGTCCACCAGGTCGACGGTCTCGCCGCGCGCAAGGCGCGCGTCCAGCGCCGCGAGCGGCTCGCGCAGCACGTCGTCCACCAGGCCCGCGACGTAGGCCGGGGTGAACAGCGGCATCAGCTTCCTGCGCAGCGCCAGGTGGTCCGGGCCCTCCATGTTGAGCAGCACGGACGGCCCGAGCACCGGCGTCCACAGGTCCCCCGGCGAGCCGGGGCCGTCCTTGCGGAAGCGCTCGTCGGTCAGCACGGCCCGCGCCACGGAGGCGTCGTTGACCACCACGCCCAGCCCCGGCACCCGGACCACCGGCCCGAGACGGGCCAGCAGGCGCATCAGCGGGTAGGCGAACGGGTGGGCGGCCAGGTAGAGGCGCGTCTCGTGGTCCATCAGCCGGTCCGTCAGCCGGTTCACGCTCCGGTCCGTCAGCCGGTTCACGGTCCGGATCACCGGATGTCGACCACGTCGGGCCGGTAGCGGTGGTCGGCGTACCAGGCCAGCGTGCCGGCCAGGCCGTACGCCCGCAGCCGCCGGACCGAGCCGTACACCACGACGTCGCGGCGGGAGCCGTATGCGGCGGTGACCTTGCGGACCCGGTTGACCAGGGCCCGGTCCTCGTGGACCTCCTCGATCGCGGTCCGCGGGAAGCCGCCCGCGCGCTCGTAGAGATCGGCGGTGATCGCGAGGTTGCAGCCGGGCATCATCACGTACGGCCCCTTGTGCAGCGGGTCCCGGTTGCCCGGCCGGAACCGGCCGAACGCCGCCGCCACGTCGATCACGAACGGGATGAGCCGCCGCTCCCAGAACCTCAGCGGGAACTCGTCGGTCCGGGGCACGAGCCGCCCGCCGACCATCTCCAGGCCGTCGCCGAACGCGCGGCGGATGCTCCGCACCCAGTCGGCGCGGGGCAGGCAGTCGGCGTCGGTGCGGGCGACGTGGGTCGCCCCGTGCGCGACGGCGTACCGCACGCCGGTGTCGGAGGCCGCGCCGGTGCCCTTCCGGGGTTCGTGGATCACCTGGACGCCGTGCCGCCGGACGACCTCGGCGGTGCCGTCGCTGCTCGCGTTGTCCACCACGAGCAGCGTGAAGCCGCGGTCGTCCTGCGCCGCCAGCGCGCGCAGCGTCGCCTCGATGCCGGCGGCCTCGTTGTACGCCGGGACGATCACCCACAGGTCCATCACATCTCCGCCAGCATCACGCCCATGCTGATCCCGCCGCCCAGGCCCAGCAGCGCCACCCGGTCGCCGGGCTCCCAGGAGCCCAGCGCGAGCTGGAGCGGGAGCGTGGCCGAGGCGCAGTTGCCGTGGTCGGGCAGGCTGACGACCAGCCGGTCCTCGGGGATGTCCAGCACCTCGGCCAGGAAGCGCAGGTACGGCATCGCGACCTGGTGGACCGCCACGACGGCGAAGTCGTCCCAGGTCAGGCCGGTCCGCTTGAGCGCGTTGAGGAAGATGTCGGGACCGATGCGCTCGAAGGCCTCCTTCAGCCGCCGCCCGTCGCCCTGAAAGTAGGAGTACTCGGGGTCGCGGGGGTGGACCGAGCCGCCGCCGGGCAGGGTGCCGACCGCCCACGCGGCGGAGTCGGCGGAGAAGTCGCGGTGGAAGATGCCGCGCTCGGGGTCCGCCTCGACGAGCACGGCCGCCCCGCTGTCGGAGAGCGTGTACCCGGCGAAGGAGTCCACGAACTGCGCCCGGTCCCGGACCCGCCAGCGGATCGCCCGCGACGGGGTCTCGCCGGAGCAGACCAGGACCTTGCGGTGCGCCCCGGACAGGATCAGCGCCTCGGCCACCTGGATGCCGTTGAGCATGCTGTTGCAGGCGTTCTTGACGTCGAACACCGGGCACGACAGGCCCAGCTTGGCCGCCACGATGTGCGCGGTGGCGGGCTCGACCATGTCCTGCGAGGCGGAAGCGAAGATCATCAAATCGGCGTCGGCGTAGGCGGCAGGATCCCTCCCGGCGGCCCCGGCGGCCCCGGCTGCTCCGGCCGACCGGAAGGACCCGCTCACCCCGGCTCCGGCGGATCCGGCGGATCGGAAGAACCCTCCCGCTCCGGCTCCCGCTGCTCCGGCGGGCTGGAAGGACCCGCCCGCTCCGGGCGGGGCGAGCCCGCGTACGGCCTCCACCGCCAGGTCGGACGCCTGCTGGTCCTCGCGGGCCACGTGCCGCAGCCGGATCCCCGTCATGCGCTCGACGATCCCCCGGTGGGGGGCGTATCCCTCGATCCGGCGCTCCACGTCCGAGCTGCTCAGCGTCCGTTCGGGCAGATACGTCGCGACGCCCGTGATACGGGCCTTCATCGCGCCCCCTAATCGGTCAGGTCTCCCGGTGCCTGCGCAATGTATAACCCGAAATGGCATTTCTCCTAGTCAGGGGGAGTGACGGAGCCAGGCGTGAGGAAGGTCTCATGGCCGGGGAGGAGGGGAACCGGCCTGCGGCTGAAGCTTCTTTGACCCGGCAATGCGGCGTCGCCGGTCCGCTGGTCTTCGCCGGCCTGGTGGAGAGCGGCAGGCCCGGGGACACCGCGCTGGCCTTCTCCATCGGTGCGGTCCTGATGGTCGCGGCCGGGCTGGTGGAGGCGTTCTTCGGGGTCAAGGCGGAGCGCAAGGGCTTGGAGGACATCGCCGAGCCGCTCAGCGCGGCTCGGCGGCCGGGAGGTTGATACGATACTGATTATCATTTGAGCAGCTGTTCAGGAGACCGCCCATGGAAGCCGTCGCCGGACTGGACGCGTGCACGACAGTGGAGCCGGACGAGGCCAGGGTCGCGGCGACCCGGGACCGGCTGGTCACTGCGGAGGAGGCCGTACGGCTGGCCGAGCTGTTCCGGTTGCTCGGCGACCCGACCAGGGCGCAGCTCCTCTACGCGCTGCTGGAGGCCGGCGAACTGTGCGTCTGCGACCTCACCGAGACCGTCGAGGTCAGCGACACGGCCGTCTCCCACGCCCTGCGGCTGCTGCGCACCGCGGGCATCGTGGTCGGCCGCCGATCCGGCCGGATGATCTACTACCGCCTCGCCGACGCCCACGTGCGCATGCTCCTCGACCTCAGCCGCGAGCACCTGCGCCACGGCTGACCCCGCCCCAGGACCCTCCTGGCCCGCGAGCTCCCGCCGCTTCCGCGGAAGCGGCGAGCCCGCCCACCGGAAGCCGGGGAAACCGGCGGACGGGGAGCGGGGGGCGGCCGAGCCCGTCAGGCGCTCGCGCAGGAGTCGTGGGTGGCGTCGAAGCCCTTGATGCCGTCGACGCCGTCCGGACGCAGCTCCCTGACCCCCCGCCAGTCGTCGCCGATCACCAGGACCAGCCTGCCCGTCGTCCCGGCGGGGACGAGCCGCCCGGCGGAGACCAGCAGGTCGCGGCTGAGGACCGGCGCCTTCGTCGCACTCCGCGGCGAGTAGACGACCGTGGTCCGGGGGCGCGGCTTGCGTGCCGTGTCCCCGATCCGGGAGACGTGGTAACCCCGCTCCTCCAGCCGGGCCGCGACCAGCGTGCCCAGACCGGAGCGCCAGGTCCCGTTGCGCACCTCGACGTCGATCTGCTCACGCGGCACCCTGGTCTGCCCTCCCCTGACCCCCGATCCGGTGAGCGGCCGGTCGTGCGCGACGATACGGAACAGCTTCGTGCTCAGCGGCTCGACCCACTCCACCTTCCCCGGGTGGACGAGCGAGTAGCGCCACGGCGTCGTGACGAAGCGGATCCGCCCCGCGGCCAGGCCCCTGGCGCTGAGCGCGAGGTCCTTCATCACGGCGGGGGTGAGGCCGGGGTCGGTGGTGACCGACCGGGTGGCCGCGTCGAGGAAACCGAAGAGCCGGGCGGGGTCGGTGAGCGTCTCGCCGCTCATCACCTTCTTCAGCATCGAGGCGATGAACATCTGCTGCCGCTGGATGCGCCCGATGTCCGAGCCGTCGCCCAGGCTGTAGCGGGCGCGGACGTAGCCGAGAGCCTGCTCGCCCCGGAGCGTCTGCCGTCCGGCGTCGAGGGTGAGCAGTGCCTTGGTGTCGTTGACCGGCTCGGGCACGCAGACCTCGACCCCGCCGACCGCGTCGACCATGTCCTTGAACCCGGTGAAGTCGACCTTCACGAAGTGGTCGATGCGGATGCCGGTGAGCGTCTCAACCGTCTTCCAGGTGCAGGCGATGCCGCCGTAGTTGAACGACTCGTTGATCATCCCCACGTGGGGGTGCTGGCCGGGCAGCCCGTGCCGGGCCCGGCAGGCGGGGAGCGGGACCATCGAGTCGCGCGGGAAGCTGACGACGACCGCGTTGTCCCGGTTCGGCGAGATGTGCGCGAGCATGATCGTGTCGGTCCGCTCCCCGGGGAACCGCCCGTACTTCGCGTTCCTGCCGTCACGCTGGTCGGAGCCGACGATCAGGACGTTCACCGCCTTGGTCGCGGCCTTCACCGGGCGCGGCCCGAGGTCCTCCGTGCCGACCTCGACGTGCCGGACGTTCCCGGACAGCCTCACGTACGCGCCGACCACCGTCGCGCTCACCCCGACCGTGACGGTCGTCACCGACGCCACCAGCCACCACACCCACCGGCGCCGCCGCCGGGGCTTCACCGGGTCCGCGGGCCTCGGAGGCGCGTCGGTCGATCCACTGCTCACCAGTTGTCTCCAGCGTGGAGGAACCGGCCTGCGGGCCGGATTCCTGACGTGACTCCGGAAGGGGACGGACCGGGGGTGTACGCCCCCGGCAGGGGAGCCGTGCTCCGGCTGCCGCCGAGTCTACTGAGCGCTCCGCGGAGTTCCGGGAAACTCCGGTGCGCCTCGCTGACGTGGCGTGATGGCGGAACGCGGCTCCTGTTACGATCCGCCGATGGTTATCCGAGATGGTGGCCCCGATGACGTTCGGGCCGTTCTGGGGATGTTCGACAGCGCGGTGGCGTGGCTGACGGCGCAGGGCCGTACCGGTCAGTGGGGCAGCGAGCCGTTCTCCACCGATCCCGCCCGCGTGGCACGGGTGGAGGAGTGGGCGGCGGCCGGCGGGATGCGCATCGCCGAGGCCGACGGCGAGCCGGCCGGCTGCCTCGTCGTCGGACCGGCGATGCCCTACGTCACGCCCGCCCCCGAACCCGAGGTCTACGTCCGGGTCCTGGTCGTCGACCGGCGCTTCCCCGGCCGGGGGATCGGCGCGGCGCTGCTGGAGCGGGCCCGTGCCGAGGCGGACGAGCAGGGGATCTCGCTGGTCCGGGTGGACTGCTACGCCGGTGACGACGGTCGCCTGGTGAAGTACTACGAGAGCCAGGGCTTCACCAGGACGGAGCCGTTCACCGTGGGCGAGTGGCCGGGCCAGCTCCTGGAGATGCGGCTCTGACGGCCGCCCCGTCCCCGGAGCGGCCCGGACGGGCGGCGGGCCCGCCGTACCGCTCCGGCCGGCCGGTCCGGTACGGCCGTCAGCCGTCGGCCTTCATCGGGTAGATGCGCACCCAGTCGACCTCCATCCAGGCCTCTCCGTTGCTGCCCTCGCCGGGGAACCAGTCGAGCTGCAGGCAGAGGGACATCGGGCTGCGGGTGGAGTGGGACGAGCGGAACCACTCGCGCCCGTCGAGGTAGCCGACGACCCCGGCGGGGCTGTTCTCCACGGCGTAGGTGTGCCAGGTGGTCATGTCCACGTCGGCGTAGCCCAGCTCGTGCCCGCCCTTGGGGGTCTCCAGGAAGAAGTCCGCCCGCTGCCGGTGGGGGTCGTTGTAGACCCCCATGAAATCGATCTCCTCGCGGGTGGCGCTGTACTCGCCGCCGCCCCCGCCGTTCGGCCAGAGCAGGGCCATCGGCCGGTAGGCGCCCGCGCCCCGGTACAGGCGGATTCGGGTCTCCCACCGACCGTACGACTGGGCGTGGCGGGCGCCGAGGCCCGCCGTGGTCCCGTCGGCCAGGCCGTGCAGGTAGAGCGCGCCGTTGCCCAGGTAGAGCTCCTTGGAGGTGCGGCGGCCCTTGCCCGCGTGCCCGGGGGTGTCGTAGAAGACCCAGTCGGACGAGTCCAGGTACTCGTCCTCGAACTCGGCGCACCAGACCGGCGCCCCCCAGCCGCGCGCCTTGGCGGCGCTGGAACCGTCGGGGGCGGCGGGGCAGGCGGACGAGGCCTCGGCGGGCGCGGCGCCGAACGCGGTGCCCAGGGCCAGCATCGTCACCATGCTGAGAACGGCTGTCCGGGCGCGGGAACGGAGGATCATGGATTGCTCTCCTGGAATCTGGCGCAGAGCGTGGGTGGGCTGAAGGCCCAGCAACCAACCTGAGCGGGGGCCGAACGGCCCTTGGCAGACGGGTCTGCCGTCGAGGCCGCGGGGAGTGCGAAGACCCACCGAGGCGTCGCCGACGTCTGCTGCCCATCATGCTCCGCCGCAGGTGAGCTGTCAGGAGAATCGGTGGTACGGCCGTGCCAGGGAGCGAGATTCCAGCAGGTGGCGGCGGTGCCGGAGGGCGGGCAGAGCTCCTGGAACGACGGCAGGGGAAGCGGTACGACGTCCGGTGCGGCCGGGGGGCCGGACGGCTGCGGCAGCGGGGAGCGGACCGGGAGCGGCTCCTCCGACGAGACCTCGGCGGCCTCCGGAGCGGGCGGGACGGTTCTCCGCGAAGGGGCCGGGGCCGGCGCGGGCCGCCGGGTGGCGGCGGGCCTCGGGGCGGCCGTCCGTGGTCTCTCCGAGGAGCCGGGGGGCGGAGCGGGCCGCCGTGTGCCGGACGGGTCGGGTGAGGGCTTGGCGATGGTCGCGTCCAGTACGGGCTCCTGCGTCCCCTTCTGCGGTTTCTTGGCCGGCTGCTCGCCGGGGTTCTTCTGCTGGCCTTCGTCCGGTTGCTTGCCCGGGTCTTTGGCCGGCTGCTTGCTCGGCTGCCCGTCGGGATTCTGCTGCGCGCCGCCCGGCCGCTCGTCCGGCTTCTCGGGGGCGTCGCCGGGGGGTGCGGTGCGCTGCGGGCTCGGCGTGCCGGCGGGACCGGAGGGTTTCGCCGGGGGTGGAGTGTCGTCCGCCGGCCTCCGGACCGGATTCCGGGAGGGCTCGGCCCTCCGCTGCTCCAGGTTCTCCGGCACCGCCGTCCTGCCTCGGTCGGCGCCGGGAGCGCGCTTCGCGGCCGAGGGCGCGTCGGCGGTGGGGGCGGGCGCCGGATCATCCTCGTCCGGAGCGGGATCGTCCTCGGCCTCCCGCTCGGACGGCGGCACGCTCTCGCGCTCCGGAGCCCGCTCCCGATCGGGCTGCGAGGCCTGCTCGGGCCGTTCCCCCGGAGCGGGACCGTCCTCTTCCGGAACGGATTCCCCTTCCGGAGCGGGTCCGTCCTCTTCGGGAACGGGTCCGTCCTCGGACTCCGGAGCCGCCGGAGGCTCGGGGTCCACCGGGATCGGCTGCGGGTCGTCCTGGGCGGTCGGCGCCGGCCCGGGGGCCGCCGCGGCGACCCAGGGCTGGGCGGTGAGGGCGCCGGCCGCCGCGGACACTCCCGCGAGGAGGAGTCCGGAGACGAGGGTGAGGCGCCGGGAGGAGCTACGTGGGGGCATGAGGGCTCTTCCTCGATCTGTCACGGTATATGAGTCGGACCGGTCACGGGGCCGGGCCGGTTACGAGATGGGACCGGTGGAGGCGGGACCCGGTCACCGGGACCCGGCCAACGGGGCCCTGTCACCGGGGCCCGGTCAACGGGTGGGGGCGGTGACGGCCTTCCAGCCGGCCGCGGTGAACTCGGGGGTGCCGGGGAGGGCGACCTGGGGCACGACCGTGGGCAGCGGATCGGGTGTGTTGACCCAGTCCCCCGCCCCGGCGCGGACGGTGGGATGCCAGACCATGAGCACGCTCATGGCGACGGGACTGGAGTACGCCGGTCCGTCGTCCTCGGCACCCTTGGTGGCGGTCACCCGCACCAGGAGGGAGACCTGCACCTGGTCCTCCGCCCGCTTGTGCCACTGCACGCCGATCGTCTCCGTCCGCAGGGCCGCCCCCTCGGGCAGCTTCCCGTCCGCGGGCAGCCCGATGGTCTCCCGCCAGCCGCGGGCGGTGGCCGCCGCGGCCTTGCGTGCCTCGTCCTGCTGCTCCGGCGGGGCGTACAGGACCGCGGCCTGCTCGGCCTGGGCGGAGTCCAGCGTCCAGGCGGTCTCCAGCGCGGCCGCCGCCGCCGAGGCCGCGCCCAGCTCGGTGCGGGGGAACCCGACGGGATAGCCGGCGTCGCCCTGGTAGGCGGAGGGCGAGGCGAGGGTGACCGCGGCCGGGGCGGTGGCGGAGGGCGAGGCGGCGGCCGGCGGCGGAGCCGTACCGGACCGCAGGAGACGCCACCCCACGACCGCCGCCACGATCAGCCCGACGACCGCGAGGACCACGATGACCCTCCGCCGGGACGCGCGTCCCGGCGGGCCGAGGTCGACGTCGAGCACGGAGTCCTCGACGGCCGGCGGCACTAGTGGCTCCGGTCGGGGTGCAGGCTGAACGCCTGACCCGCCGCCGCGGCCAGCCGCAGGTAGGCGCCCCGGGTGGTGGGCCGCAGGCGGGCCAGGTCCACCTCCGCGCCCTCCTTGAGGTGAGGGTCGTAGGGGATGCGGATCACGGTGCGGCACCGGGTGTTGAAGTGGCGTTCCAGCAGGTCGAGGTCGACGTCGGTCTTCGGCTCCACCGCGTTCAGCACCACGATGGCGTTCCGTGCCAGGTCCGCGTGGCCGTGGGCGTTGAGCCAGTCCAGGGTCGCGGCGGCCGAGTTGGCCCCGTCCACCGCGACCAGGCTGACCAGCACGATCTGGTCGGCGAGGTCCAGGGTCGCGCCCATGGCCCCGTGGAGCAGGCCGGTCCCGCAGTCGGTGATGCAGATCGAGTAGTAGCGCTCGATCAGCCCGGCGACCGTGCGGTAGTCCTCGGCGTTGAACGCCTCGCTGACGGCCGGGTCGGTGTCGGAGGCGAGGATCTCCAGCCGCGCCGGGGACTGCGAGGTGAAGGCCCGGGCGTCGGCGTAGCGGAGGATGTGCGGCGCCTCGGCGAGCAGGGTGCGGATGGTCGCGGCGGTCTCCGACTTGACCTTGAGGCCGAGCGTGCCCCGGTCGGGGTTGGCGTCGATCGCGATCACCCGGTCGCCCCGCAGGGAGGCGAGGGTGTTTCCCAGGGCCGCGGTCGTCGTGGTCTTGCCGACCCCGCCCTTGAGGCTCATGACCGCGATCCGGTGGTGCCCCCGCGCGACCGGCGTCTGGGCCTGGGCGATCAGTGTGCGCCGCTCGATCTCCGCCGCGGACTCGGCTGGGATGATCTTCTTCGCGGAGAGCAGCCAGACGAGCCGCCGCCAGCCGCCGGAGGGCTCCGGCCGCCGGTTGGTGAGCAGGTGCTCCGCGGTGAGCGGGACCGACTCCAGCTGCGCGTCGGACGGGGTGGACGGGGTGGAATGGATCTGGGGGGAGGTCTCTGTCATCGTCGGGGGTCCTTTCGTGCGGAACGGCGCGTCGGCGCGGGGCCGTCAGCAGGTACGCCAGCGCACCGTCGTGGAGATCGAGTCGTCGGGTCCGTGGAGGGTCAGCGGGACGGTGACGAAGGGGGCGGGACCGCACCAGTGGCGCACCCGCAGGGCACGCAGCGTGATCACACTCTTGTCCCCCCGCTCCAGGGTCCCGGTGGACGGGCTCACCACCAGGCCGGGAGCCGCCGCGCGCCAGGCCAGCGGGTCTCCCGAGGTGACGGTCAGGGTCATGCTGCCCCGCCCGTACTCGTCCAGCGTCACCTCGACGGGCAGGGGCACCCGGGCGGCCAGCGTGCCCTCTGCGGCGAGCGCGCTCTCCTCGGGGAAGGCCGTGGGCGGGGAGGGCGCGACGGTCACGGCGGCCTGGGGCCTGGAGGACGGCAGGGTCCCGGCAGGGCGCTCAGCGCCGATGGGACCCAGGAGGTTCATTCCCGTCAGGGTTCCCGCGGTGCCGGCGACGACGATGACGATGATCTTCAGCGTCGTCGTCCGGAACCTGTCCCCCGCCCACGTGAGCGCCTCGGCGAAGCGCGCCCGCGGTCCGTCGTGGGGGTGTCCGGGATCGCGGGCCGTACCGGGGGGCCCGGTGGAGGAGGGGATGGAGAGAGGGACGTCGAGGTTCGCCTGCCCGGCGCGGGACGCGATCTGGGAGAGCAGCGCGTCGTAGAGCGGGGTGTCGTGCTCCGGACGCGCCGGGGGCGCGGGCGCCGCCGGGGGTACGGGGGCGGCGAGGGGAACGGTCCTCTCCCCCCGGGGAGGAGCCACCGCGGAGGGCTGCGAGGGCGCAGGCCGTGCCGACGGCGCGGACCGAGGCGGGTACGGCTTCGCGGCCCGTGACGGGTACGGCTTCGCGTACGGCGCGGTACCGCGACGGGGTGCGGGCAGGCCCGCACGTGGCGGCTCCGCGGCCGCAGGCGGGGCGGAGGCCTCGGGCACGGCGTCCAGGATGCGGGTCCCGGCCTCGGGGGTGAGCGGAGGGAGCGGAGGATGGGAGATCATCTGCGGGACCGTGTAGCGGATGTTGATCGGCCGCGTGCAGGCCGGGCACCGGACGATGTGCGCGAGCAGCTCCTCCCGCGCGTGACCGGGTCCGCCAGAGGGTTCGGGGCGGTCGCCGGGGAACGCGGAAGCGGCCAGCGCGCGCAGCTCGGGGCAGGTCGGACGCCCGTGGGCGAGGCCGTCCAGGGCGCTCACGAGCGTCTCGATGATGTCCTGGGTCCTGGTCGCCAGCCTGTCGACCTCCTCCACGGGGAGGGCCAGCACGTACGCGAGGTCCTCCGAGGTCAGCTCGTGACGGAACATCAGCCGCAGCGCCTCGGTGCCCAGCGGGTCGGCGAGTCCCCATCCCTGCTCGATCAGCAGGACGTCCGGCATGCCCGGCCCGCCGCCCGGCACGTATCCGTCCCGGTGGCCGGGCCGGGTGAAGCAGTCCCGCCGCAGGACGGCCAGCAGCCGGGCCCGGACCGAGACGTTCTCCGGGGCGTTCTCCGGGGCGGAGCGCACGCCGCACGCGGCGACGGCGGCGGCCACCGCCGCCGTCGCCCGCTCCGGCCCGAGATGGTAGACGGCGTAGTCCAGTAGGTGCGCGCCGTGCTCGTGCACCCATGCCCTCCACTGGCCGGGGCCGAGCACGGCATTCCCGGTTCCGGTGGATGAGTTCACGGGCCTGAGTACCCGGCCGGGTCCGGAGCGGGCCCGCCGCGGCCCGGGTCGCCGTAACCGCCCGGGTCACCGTAGCCGTCGGGGTCGCCGTAACCGCCTGGATCGCCGTAACCGGGCTGGTCGGACGGCACGGAACCGAGCCCTCCGGGGTCGGGCTGTCCGGGCAGAGCGGGCTGTTCCTGCCCGCCGGACCCGGCGGGCCGATCCTCGGGCCGCGCGGGCTGGACGAACGGGTCGGTCTGCCCGTTCCGGCCGCCCTGTTCGTTCTGACCGCCCTGACCGCCCTGTTCGTTCTGACCGCCCTGGCCGTTCTGGCCGTTCTGCGGGGCGTCGGACCGAGCGGGGGACGGGTCCGTCACCACGAGTTCCAGGCTCCGCTCGGAGAGGCCGGTGAACTTGGTCCAGTTGCTGACCTCACCAGGGGCCGGGTCGGCGAAGAGCCAGCGGAGGAAGGCGGGCCACTGGCACGAGTCGCGGGGGACGGCGTTCTCGGGGAGGGCCGCGCCGCCCTGGGCGGAGCGCAGCTCCGCCAGCTCGGCGGCCGAGTAGTTCCGGCAGGGAGGGGTGCCCGGCGGAGCGATGTTGAGGTCCCACACGCCGTTGGCGTCGGTGTACCGCATGTTCCGGTCCAGCCCGAGGGCCTGCTGCGCGCGTCGGAGGAGCTCGGGGTCCCGGAAGACCGGGAGCGAGACGCCACCGTCGGGGGAGCGCTGCTCGGCGGGGAGGTCGGCGGAGCGCGGAGCGTCCCCGTTCTGGTTCCCGGACCCGTTGGGATCCCGGGTGTCCGGGGCCTGCGCGGCCGGATCCTGAGCGTCCGGGGCCTGGGCATCGGGGGCCTGGGCGGGCGGTGCCTGGGTCTCCCCCGGAGCCGGTGCCCGGTTCTCCGGGTTCCTCTCACCGCCCTCAGGTGCGGGCGCGTGCTCGTCCTGCGGCGCGGGCGGGTCTCCGGCGTTCCTGCGGTCCTGCGGGGCCTGGTCTCCCCGGGAGGGCAGTGCCGGCTTGAGCGTCCTCACGGAGGGCGGCGCGTGCTCGCCTCTCTCCACGGGCGGTTCGGGGTTCGCGGTCCGCGCGGACCGCTTCGCCGGGTGCGTGGGCCTCCCCGTCCCCGCAGGCCGGTCCGTGGGCTTCCTGGTCTCCGCCGGTGTGTTCTTCTGCCTCTCCGCATGGTTCTCCGTACGACGGCCTGTGCGGCCGTCTGTGCGGCTGTCCGTGTGACTGTCCGTGCGGCCGTCTGTGCGGCTGTCCGTGCGGCCGTCCGTGTGACTGTCCGTGCGGCCGTCCGTACGGCCCGGCGGGGTGGACCGGCGGTCGTCCGTGGATGCTCCCCCGCCGTCGCGGTCACCGGTGCCGCTGGGGCGCGTGGTATCACGCGGGGAAGAGGAGGTGTTGCGGGGCGTCTCCTTCGCAGGCATGTTGACGGTCTGCTTGCTGGGAGGGGAGTCCACGATCTTGCTGCCCTCCCCCAGGTTGTTGCTGATCTGCTTCGTCGGCTTCGGCGCGGGAGCGGGGTTGGAGTTGGAGTTGTTCGACCGGTTCCCCGGGTTCTGCGCGGGCGGGGCGGGATACTGCTGCTGCGGGGCCGCCTGCCGGGAGCCCGAGTTGCCACCGGAGTTGCCGCTGGAGCCGGCGTCGCGGGGCTTCGAGTCGGACGACTTCGGCGGGTCGGCGGGCTTCTCCGGCGGAGCCGGATCGCTGCTTGGATTTCCGGGTCGCTGTGCGGAGGCGAGGGCGATACCGACGGAGGAGAGCGTGGTGCAGCCCTCCCCGCCGCCGCTCACCACGCGGCCGTCCGGGGTGAGGGAGAGGCAGACCCGCGTGCCGGCGGCGCTCGCCGTCCCCGGGTCTCCCGCCGCGACCGGCGCACTCTCCCGCTCCGGGGACAGGGCCGCCCACGTGCCAGTCCGCGCGTCGAGGAGGTAGGTGCCGGTGCTGAGTTGCACCGTCTCGACCTCGGCGGGCGGGGAGAGCGCGGATACGGCGGCTCCGAGGCCGGTGCCGGCCGCGAAGACCCCGATCGCGATGCTCGCAGTGACCACCGTCGCGCGCGAGGGCTTACGTGATGGTGTCGTCATCAATGTTCCTCTTCTTCCGGTGGGAACGTCAGGTGCCGTGGCTCTCCAGAACTTCGGACCACTCGCCGAGCACACGGACCCGTTCGTTGGAACCGGCGGGCGGGATGTAGGCCGCGTACATGCGGCCGTACGTCACGCTCGCCGAGCGTGAGAACGCCTTGTTGCCGGTGCGGACCGCGGCCGCACCCTTCAGCGTGACCAGCGCGCCCGCCCGGCGGGCGGTGCGCAGGTCGGTGGAGCGGGCGGCGTACCAGACCAGGGCGCCTCCGTCACTGGTCATGAGCGAGCGCACCGCGCCCTCCGGCCGGTAGGACAGCGAGAGCCGCCAGCCCGCCCGCTCCAGCTGGGCGCGCTCCTGCCGCCAGAACAGCGCGGCCTCGCTGGTCCACGGGCCGTCGGCGAACCGCGCGTCCGGCCGGGTGCTCTGCAGGCTCGCCAGATGGGCCCGGGCGACCTGGCGCGGGGTCGCGCTCAGGCCCGTGGCGTTCTCCGGCAGGCTCGTGGCGTAACCCTCGGAGTCGGTGGCGATCTCGGGCAGCGGCGCGGGGACGGGACGGACGTCGGCGGTGGAACCCACCAGCCGCCAGCCGGCCGGGGTGGAGGCCATCACGTCCATGATCCGGGCGACCCCCTCCTGGTGGGCGATCGCGACGAACCAGTCGGTGGTCCCCGTGGAGTCGCGGGGCACCCAGAGCCTCGGACGTGGCCACAGACCCGCCGCCACCTGCGTGCCCTCCATGCGGGCGGTCTCGAAGGCCGCCCGTGACATCTCCAGGGCGAGGCCGTGCTCCAGCTTCCCCATCGCCTTGGCGTCCATCTTCGACTGGGCGATGGACAGCTCCCGGGCGTAGCGGCCGTGGATGCGGCGCGCGTCCTTGGCGGTGACCCGCGTCGGCAGGGTGTCCACGGGGGACTCGGCCGTGGTCGCGGAAGGTTCTTCGGCGGCCGGATCCGCGGGGGGCTCCGCGGCGGCGGTCGGATCCACCGGGGTGGCCGGAGCGATCACTCCTCCGGGTCCGGCCTTCTCGGTGGTGCCGGACGAGGAGTGGGCGCCGGAGGGGGACGCGTCGACGGACGGGGGCGGGACCGCCGCCTCCCACGAGGTCCCGCCGGGGGCGGGCGTGGTGTGGGCGAGCAGGGTCCGGGGACCGGAGGAGCCGGACAGGACGATCCAGATGCCCACTCCGGTGAAGACGGTGGCGGCCGTCCCGAACACGGCGACCTTCCGCCACCTGAACGTGGACAGCCGTTCGGGCTCCCAGAGGCCGTCGTCGAAGTCCTGTGCGGCAGGGGCATCCATGCGCTGGGAGAGCCAGACTCGCCTGCCCGGGGAATCTGATGCATGCCGCGACATAGATCCCGATATTAGACTGACAATGATCCCGGGGGAAGGTAAAGGGACGGGGTTATTAGCGCTTAAAGCTTCTGTCATATAAATGGCATAAGGGTCGTAATCCGGACTATCCGAAACTCGAGATTCGGCGAATGTCGGGAAGGCCTAGATCGTCCCCACCAGGACATCTCTAGAGATTCGCTCTAGTGCCGAACCCCAGCGAGGCGGCGCGAGAGGGCTCGCGCCACCGCCTCCGGGGACCCGCCCGGAAATTCATGATCATTACAAGGCGTATGACATGAATGCCATTCGCATGTTCATGCCACCTGGTTGGGTCGTCCATATATGCCGCTTATATGCCAACCATTACACCGTTCCCGGCTCCCGGGGACCGGCTCCGAAGATCACCGGAGAATCACCGTGGCGGCATTCCCGGTCCACCGTTCACGGCGGGTCCATCCGCCGATGGCCCACCCGCCGGATGCCGCTCACCGGAGGAGGGCCTGCGGGTGCGGGCGGAGCTGGGATCCGAAACGGAACGACGGTCCGGGACGGGCGCGGGAGTGGGGACGGATCCCCGGACGGAGGGTGACGGCTCCGCCCGCAACGGCTGGAGACCCGGCCGTTCCATGTGAAACTGGCGGACGTGTGGGATTCCCCGTCCGCGGACGGCGGCGCGGCGAGCCTCCGGATCGTGACCGAGCGGCTCCGCCTCACCCCTCTCTCCGTGGCCGACGCCGACGAGATGGTGGAAGTGCTGGCGGGGGACGAGCTCTACGCCTTCACCGGCGGATCCCCGCCCGCGCTGGACGAACTGCGCGCCCGCTACGCCAGCCAGGTCGTCGGCCGCTCCCCGGACGGGAGCGAGGAGTGGCACAACTGGATCATCCGTGGGCAGGCGGACGGGCAGGCGGTCGGCTACGTCCAGGCGACGGTCACGGACGGGGGGCGGCGGGCCGAGATCGCCTGGGTGGTCGGCCTGCACCGGCAAGGACAGGGGTACGCGTCCGAGGCCGCGCGGGCCGTGGCCGGCCGGCTTCGCGCGCGCGGTGTCGTCTTCGTCCAGGCGCACATCCACCCCGAGCACGCTGCTTCCGCCGCCGTGGCCCGCCGGGTGGGTCTGCTTCCCACCGATCGCTTCGACGACGGAGAGCGGCTCTGGCTGTCGCGGCCCGGGAAAGGTCCGTGACGAGGGTCCGTACGGCCGGGACGGCCGTCCGCGCGGCCGGGACGAGCGCCGTCAGAAGTGGCCGGCTCCCCCGGTCCCGTCGGCCTTGTCCGCCCGGGCCGGGAGGAGCAGGGCGGTGACGACCACGACCACGGACAGTGCCGCGCCGATGATGAAGGCCAGCCGCATGCCGTCGAGGGCGGCGAGGTCCCCGGCGACTCCCGCGGACTTCAGGACGTCTGCTCGCGCGCTCATCACGGTGATCACGAGCGCGGTGCCGATGGCCGCGAAGACCTGCTGCAGCGTGCTCAGGATCGAACTGCCGTGGGAGTAGAGGTGCGGGGGGAGCGCTCCGAGCCCGAGGGTGAACACTGGGGTGAAGGTCGCGGCCAGACCCACCATGAGCAGCGCGTGCAGGCCGAGGAGCAGCCAGTACGGCGTGGTCATCGTGATCTGGGTGAAACCGGCCAGTGCGAGCGTGATCCCGATCGCCCCCGGGATGACCAGGACCCGGCCGCCGAACCGGTCGAACAGGCGGCCGACGACCGGGCCGAGCAGTCCCATCGCGAGGCCGCCCGGCATCACGAGGAGTCCCGCCTGCAGCTCGTTGAGTCCGCGGAGGTTCTGCAGGTAGAGCGGGAGCAGGATCATCGAACCCAGCATCGCCATGAAGGCCACCGCCATCAGGACCAGCGCGACCGTGTAGGTGCGGTGGCGCAGGGTGCGCAGGTCCATCAGCGGCGTGCCCCGCTTCTGCAGCGACAGCTGGCGGAGGACGAAGACGGCGATGGTGGCCAGGCCGGCCACCACGATCGCGGCGGCGACACCGACGTCACCGCTCTCGAACCGGCTGAGCCCGTAGACCAGGCCGCCGAAACCGACGGCGGCCGTCACCACGCTGAACCAGTCGATGGTGCTCGCCTGGGGCTCGCCGACGTTCTCGAGCTGCTTCAGGCCGCGCCACGCGATCACGGCGGCGATGGGGAGCACCACGGCGAACAGCAGGCGCCAGGACCCGAGCTGGAGGATCACCCCCGAGACGGCCGGGCCCATCGCGGGCGCGACCGAGATGGCCAGCGTGACGTTGCCCATCACCCTGCCCCGGTCCGCCTCGGGCACCACCTGCATCAGCGTGGTCATCAGCAGCGGCATCATCACGGCGGTCCCGGACGCCTGGACGATGCGCGCGCCCAGCAGCACCTCGAACGACGGCGCGGCGGCGGCCAGCGCCGTGCCGAGCAGGAACAGGCCCATCGCGGTGGCGTACGCGCTGCGGGTGGAGACCCGCTGCAGGAACCACCCGGTGATCGGGATGACCGCGGCCATGGTCAGCATGAAGGCCGTCGAGAGCCACTGCGCGGTCTGCTCGGTGATGTGCAGCGCATTCATCAACCGCGGGATCGCGTTGATCAGGATCGTCTCGTTGAGGATGACCACGAACGTGGCGAGCACCAGCAACCGGATCACGGGCGGCGTGCGGCCTGGGGCGGAGGCCGCGGGCTTGGCGGGTGAGTCGAGCAATCGGCTGGACACGGTACCTCGATCGGGGTCGTCGGACATGGCGTGGCCGCGGCCGGCATGCCGGCCTTCGGTCCCACGGGAAGTGGCCATGTAAGAGTGACGGGCGCCACCGACAAAACTCACCGACCGCGCTCAAGCCTCCGGTACATGATCCGAAATGTCATCTGGTTTTCACCGGTTCGGCGGTGCCCCGGCCGGGGAGGCCTGGCCGGGGCGCGCCGAGGTCGAGACGCGGGACCGGTGGCCGGCGCAGCACGACACGGAGAAGGCCGAGGAGGTGCGGAGACCCGGCGCGGGCCCGGTGAGGACCCTGCGGGAGTCAGGCTCCGCCGCCGAGGCGGGGATCCGCGTCCGCATCGGGACGGGGCCGACCTACCGGCCCCGGAAACGCCAGTGGAGGCTCAGGCTTGTACCTGGCCTCCACGTGTGCAAAGGGTTGGTGTCCGAGGGGGGACTTGAACCCCCACGCCCCGCAAAGGGCACTAGCACCTCAAGCTAGCGCGTCTGCCATTCCGCCACCCGGACTTGGTGCCTGCACGCGAGACCGTCATCCCTCGTCGGCGGACCTAGGTTAGCAAACCTTTGAGCGCACGTCATATCGGTTACCGGCGAGGTCCCCGGGGATGCCTACGGGGTTCCGGCGACGGCAGGATGGGAAGCGCAAGCCGTACCGAACCGAAGGAGTCGACATGACCGCGCTCAATGGTGAGGACGAGGTCGTCGGACTGTGCCGCGACCTGATCCGGATCGACTCGACCAACGCGGGCGACAACACGGGGCCGGGCGAGCGGGCCGCCGCCGAGTACGTCGCGGAGAAGCTGGCCGAGGTCGGCCTGGAGCCGCGGATCCTGGAGTCGGACAGCCGCCGGGCGAACGTGGTCGCCCGCATCAGCGGGGAGGACCCCTCGCGTGACGCGCTGCTGCTCCACGGGCACCTCGACGTCGTCCCCTTCAACGCCGACGACTGGACCCACCACCCGCTCAGCGGGGAGATCGCCGACGGTTGCGTCTGGGGGCGCGGCGCGGTCGACATGAAGGACATGGACGCGATGATCCTCGCGGTCGTCCGGCAGCGGCTCAGCGAGGGCCGCCGCCCGCCGCGGGACGTGGTGCTGGCCTTCACCGCCGACGAGGAGGCCGGCGGTTCGTACGGCGCGCAGTGGCTGACCGACAACCACGCCGACCTCTTCGAGGGCTGCACCGAGGCGATCGGCGAGGTCGGCGGGTTCAGCGTCTCCCTGGACGAGGCCCGCAGGCTCTACCTCATCGAGACGGCCGAGAAGGGCATCGCCTGGATGCGCCTGACGGCCCACGGCCGGGCCGGGCACGGCTCCATGCTCAACCACGAGAACGCCGTCACCGAGCTGGCCGAGGCGGTCGGCAGGATCGGCCGCTACGAGTGGCCGGTACGGCTGACGCAGACCGTGAAGACCTTCCTGGCCGAGGTCTCCGAGGCCCTGGAACTGGAGCTCGACGCCGACGACGCCGAGGCGACCGTGGCCAAGCTCGGCCCGCTGGCCCGGATGATCGGCGCCACGCTCCGCAACACCGCCAACCCCACCATGCTGGCGGGCGGTTACAAGGCCAACGTCATCCCGCAGACCGCCACCGCACACGTGGACGGACGGTTCCTGCCCGGTTACGAGGACGAGTTCTTCGAGACGGTCGACCGGCTGCTCGGGCCCAACGTGACCAGGGAGTTCGTCTACCACGACATCGCGATCGAGACGGGCTTCGACGGGCCCCTGGTGCGCGCGATGGCCGACGCGCTCGTCGCGGAGGACCCGGGGGCGCTGGCGGTGCCGTACACGCTGTCGGGGGGCACCGACCTGAAGGCCTTCAGCCGGCTGGGCATGCGCGGATTCGGGTTCGCGCCCCTGCGGCTCCCCGCGGACCTGGACTTCTCCGGGATGTTTCACGGGGTGGACGAGAGGGTTCCGACGGATTCGCTCCGGTTCGGGGTGCGCGTTCTTGACCGCTTCCTGGACGGCTGCTGAGACGTTCGCGGAAAAACCATTGCACTGACTCGACGTAGTGCTAGCGTAACTCTCCGTCGAAGGGAGGGCCGCTTTCACGCGGCCCCCGCCAGGAGCTGGGGAGGTCGCGTGGCACGCACGCCGGAAGGGCAGCGGGGGATCCTCCCGCCCGCCGTCCCGTGCGTGCCCGTGCTCCTCTCCGCCGGTGCGCCCGCCGTCCGGGAGATCCGGACCACGCGGTTCACGACGGGTGCCCGGCGGGTCGTCAGGCGAGTTCTCGCGGTCGGCGGCCTGTTCGCCGCCGGATGGCTCCTCGCCGTCGTCTTCGGGCTCCTCTGCGCCGCTCCGGCGGCCGCGGGCACCACCGCGGAGGCAGAGGCGGCGCCTGCGGCGGTGGGTTCCGGCCCTCTCGACACGGCCGCTTCCGGACCGGCCTCCGAGGTCGGTGACTTCCCCACGGAAAGCGGCGACCTTCCGGCGGAAGGAAACGCCGAAGCGATGGCCGGGCGAGGCGTCGACGGGCTCACCAGCCAGTCGACTCCGGGATTCCCGGCACCCTCCACCGTCGACCACAACGCCGGGGCGAACGGGTTCGTGCCCCAGCCGAGCGGTGGATCCGGCTCCTTCGGGCCGAGTGTGGGAGACATCGCGCGGTTCGACTACGACCCGCGCCTCAGGGCGCAGCGCGCCCCGCTCGCGGGGGTGCTCCCGCCCGTCGTCCGCACAGCGGCGGACGACCCATCCTTCTCTCCCGACTGATCCCGTCCCATGGACCGGCCGCGTTTCTCCAGACGAAAGCGCCGGTCGAGCGGAACGTGCCTTGGTCCTCCTGACGGAGGAGCCGTTCCGCACCACGGGTGATGAGCGATTCCAGGTCTCGTGACGGCTGCCGGGCGTCCGCTGTGCGGTCTCCCGCCGGGATCCCGCCTGCCCGCGCACCTCGCGCACGAGATGTCAGGTACCCCCATGAATGAACCACAAGGAGCTTCAAGCATGCGTACGTGGGTTAAGAGCACGACCCCCGCGGCCCTTCTCGCACTGGGCGTCATGTCCCTCGGCACCGGTACGGCCTTCGCCGACACCTCGGGCGACGGTTCGATCGGCGGCGGCAACCAGGTCAACCTCCCGATCACCCTGCCGATCGACATCAGCGGCAACTCCGTCGCCGCCATCGGCGAGTCGGAGGCCGGTTCCGTCGGCGGTGCCTCCGTCGAGCAGTCGGGCAAGGGCTCCGGCGCCGGCGGCAACCGGACCAGCGGCGACCACAGCATCCTCGGCGGCAACCAGATCGTCGCGCCGATCACCGCTCCGATCAACGCCTGCGGCAACGCCGTCGCCGTCATCGGCCGCTCCGCCGCCGGCTGCAAGGGCGGCGCCTCGGTCAAGAACTCCGGCAAGGGCTCCGGCGCGGGTGACAACCGGACCAGCGGCCGTGGCAGCATCCTGGGCGGCAACCAGGTGGTCGCGCCGATCACCGCTCCGATCAACGTCTGCGGCAACGCCGTCGCCGTCGTCGGCCAGGCGTTCGCGGGCTGCAAGGGCGGCGCCTCGGTCACCGGCGGCAAGCCCGGTCACGGTTACCACAACGGGCACGGCAAGGGCTCCGGCGCGGGTGGCAACCAGACCAGCGGCCGTGGCAGCATCCTGGGCGGCAACCAGGTGGTCGCGCCGATCACCGCACCGGTCAACGTCTGCGGCAACTCCGTCGGGGCGCTCTTCGGCCAGGCGTTCGCGGGCTGCAAGGGCGGCGCCTCGGTCAAGAACTCCGGCAAGGGCGCCGGCGGCAACCGGACCAGCGGCGACCGCAGCATTCTGGGCGGCAACCAGGTGGTCGCGCCGATCACCGCTCCGATCAACGTCTGCGGCAACGCGGTGGCCGTTCTGGCCGACGCCGCCGCGGGCTGCCTCGGCGGCGCGCACGTCGGCAAGTCCGGCCACGGGTACGACGGCCACGGCTACGACAAGTGGGGCAAGCGCCCCGGCAAGCACACCTCCGGCCTCCTCCCGGCGCTGCCGGTCGTCCCGGCGCTGAGCGGAGCCCAGGACGCCGGTGCCGCTCAGGCGATGCGGGGCGCCTCCTCGTCCGCGCTGCCCGCGGTCGACGGGGTGCCCGGCCTGGCCGAGCTGCCGAACCCGTCCGGCTCGAAGGCCGGGGACCGCAGCGCCCGGCACGCCTCCTCCCCGGCGGCCGGCCTGAACGACGCCGTCCCGGCCCTCGGCGGGATCGGCCTGATGAGCGCCGCCCAGCCCGCGGGCGTGACCGGGATGACCTCCGGCTCGCTGCTGGCCCTGGTGGTCGGGGCGATGGCGGCGGCCTCCGCCACCCTCTTCGCGACCACCCGCCGGGTCCGCTTCGGCAAGCACAAGGCCTAGCTCCGGCAGGCTCGAGGCCTGGTTCCGGCGGCAGGCTCAAGGCCTGGCTCCGGCAGGCTCAGGAGAGCACCGGCGAGACGAGGGCCGGGGAGGCGGAGACCCGCCGAACCGGCCCCACCGAGACCGGCCCCCGCCGGGCGGGGCGAGCGGCAGCCGGCCGCTCGCCGTACCGCCCGGCGCGGGGCGCCCCCGGACCCATCGGGGGAGCACAGACGCTTTGCCCGTTCCGGGGGCGTGGCCCGGGACGGGCAAAGCCATGTCCGGGGGCGGTCGGTCGGCACCCGGTTACGTCCGGCGGCGGTCCGTTCACCGGCGGAAGGAGCCGTCCGTGGACATCGCTTCGCCCGCCCCTGGGCGGTGACCGCCCGTCCGTGGACGACGGTCGATGTCCGGTTCCGGACGGACCCCGCGGGGGTCACATCGTCCGGGTCGCACGTATGATCTTCCGGCGCAGTCGGACGTCCCGGCGGCCGTCGGGATACAGTCGCAGACGGTCGAGCTCCCAGCCGCCGTATTCTGCGTGTTCGGTGAGGATCTGCCGGGCGGCGTTCCTGGAGGTGCCGCGCGGGAGATGAAGAACCAAGTAGGAGTAGTCGAGCACAGCGGTTAGTCTCCGAGAGGTGGGCTGGGGGACGTCGGCACTCATCGGGCTTTATTCTGCGTCCTTGCGGCTTTCCTCGGGAGTGCCCCCGACCAGGATCGGGTAGCCCGAGAGGGAAGTGAACGGGGAACGAATGCGAACAGCGAGGTAGGAAGCAGCGTGCCAGCCAAGAACGGCAACGCCGGCGGAACCCGCCTGGTGATCGTCGAGTCGCCTTCCAAGGCGAAGACCATCGCCGGGTACCTCGGCCGCGGCTATGTCGTGGAGTCCAGCATCGGCCATATCCGCGACCTCCCGCAGGGCGCCGACGACATCCCCGAGAAGGACAAGGGCAAGCCCTGGGCCCGTCTGGGCGTCAACGTCGACCATGAGTTCGAGCCGCTCTACGTCGTCAACGCCGACAAGAAGGCCCAGGTCAACAAGCTCAAGCAGCTGCTCAAGGACGCCGACGAACTCTACCTCGCCACCGACGAGGACCGCGAGGGCGAGGCGATCGCCTGGCACCTCCGCGAGGTGCTCAAGCCCAAGGTCCCGGTCCACCGGATGGTGTTCCACGAGATCACGCCGCGCGCGATCCAGGAGGCGGTGGCCAACCCGCGCGAGCTGAACCTGCGGCTGGTCGACGCCCAGGAGACCCGGCGCATCCTCGACCGCCTCTACGGCTACGAGGTCAGCCCCGTCCTGTGGAAGAAGGTCAAGCCCCGGCTGTCCGCCGGCCGCGTGCAGTCGGTGGCGACCCGGCTGGTCGTGGAGCGCGAACGCGAGCGGCTGGCGTTCACCAGCGCGAGCTACTGGGACCTGCAGGCGCTGTTCGACACCGGCCGCGACGAGGTCCCGCGCGAGTTCACCGCCACGCTGACCGGGGTGGACGGCAGGCGCGTCGCCCAGGGCCGCGACTTCGCGAGCACCGGCGCGCTGAAGAACCCCGGCGTGCTCCACCTGGACGAGGAGGCCGCCCGGGCCCTCGCCGGTCGGCTCGCGGGCACCTCCTACACGGTCGGCTCCGTCGAGCGCCGGCCGTACACCCGCAAGCCGTACGCCCCGTTCCGGACGACCACGCTGCAGCAGGAGGCCAGCCGGAAGCTGGGCTTCTCCGCGAAGCTGACCATGCAGATCGCCCAGCGGCTCTACGAGAACGGTTTCATCACCTACATGCGGACCGACAGCATCACGCTGTCGGAGACCGCCGTCGCCGCCGCTCGCAGCCAGGCCATCAAGCTGTACGGCGCGGCGTACGTCCCGGACAGGCCGCGCGTCTACGCCAGCAAGGTGAAGAACGCCCAGGAGGCGCACGAGGCGATCCGCCCCTCGGGCGAGGAGTTCCGCACGCCGGGCGAGACCGGCCTGACCGGTGACATGTTCCGGCTGTACGAGCTGATCTGGCAGCGGACCGTGGCCTCCCAGATGAAGGACGCGGTCGGCGAGTCCGTCACGGTCAAGGTGGGCGGTGCGTCCAGCTCCGGAGAGCGGGTCGAGTTCAGCGCCTCGGGCCGGACGATCACCTTCCACGGCTTCCTCAAGGCCTACGTCGAGGGCGCGGACGACCCGTCCACCGACCGCGACGACTCCGAGAAGCGCCTGCCGAACCTGACCGAGGGCGACCGGCTCACCGCGCGCGAGCTCGCCACGCTGGGGCACGCCACCAAGCCGCCCGCGCGCTACACCGAGGCCTCGCTCATCAAGGAGCTGGAGGACCGGGAGATCGGCCGACCGTCGACCTACGCGTCGATCATCGGGACGATCCTCGACCGGGGCTACGTCTTCAAGAAGGGCACCGCCCTGGTGCCGTCCTTCCTGGCGTTCGCCGTGGTCAACCTGCTGGAGCGGCACTTCGGCCACCTCGTCGACTACGACTTCACCGCCGAGATGGAGAAGGTCCTCGACGACATCGCCAACGACCGGGCGGAGCGGGTGCCCGAGCTGCGCCGGTTCTACTACGGCACCGGGAGCGCGGCGGGCGCCGAGGGCGACGAGGGCCTGAAGGAACTGGTCAGCGACCTCGGCGAGATCGACGCCAAGGAGATCAGCTCGTTCCCGATCCGGGGCACCGACATCGTGATCCGGGTGGGCCGCTACGGCCCCTATCTCGACCGCGACGGCGCCCGGGTGAACATCCCGGAGGACATGGCGCCCGACGAGCTCACCGCCGAGGTGGCCGAGGAGCTGTTCTCCCGTCCGACCGGCGACCGCGAGCTGGGCAGGGATCCGGTGACCGGCAACATGATCGTGGCCAAGGACGGCCGTTACGGGCCGTACGTCACGGAGATCCTGCCCGAGGAGCCGCCGCCGGCCGAGGGGGCGAAGAAGCGGAAGAAGGCCGACGTCCCCAAGCCGCGGACCGGTTCGCTGCTGAAGTCGATGTCCCTGGAGACCGTCACGCTCGAGGACGCCATGCGGCTGCTCTCGCTGCCCAGGGTTCTGGGGGAGATCGACGGTCAGGAGGTCACGGCGCAGAACGGCAGGTTCGGCCCCTACCTGAAGAAGGGCACCGACTCGCGGTCGCTGGCCTCCGAGGAGGAGATGTTCACGGTCACGCTGGACCAGGCCAAGGAGATCTTCGCCCAGCCCAAGACCCGCGGCCGCCGTGCCGCCGCGGCGCCGCCGCTGCGCGAGCTGGGTGAGGACCCGGTCTCCAAGAAGCCGATCGTGGTCAAGGAGGGCCGTTTCGGTCCGTACGTGACAGACGGGGAGACCAACGCCTCGCTGCGCAAGGACGACGACGTCGAGCAGATCACCACCGAGCGCGCGGCCGAGCTCCTGGCCGACCGCCGTGCCCGCGGCCCGGCGCCCAAGCGCCCCACCCGCGCGAAGGCGAAGGCCAAGACCTGAGCCGCGCCGGGCCGGGTCCCGGGTCGGTCTGAGACCCGGGACCGGGTCCTGGATCCCGGCCGGGCGGCGCTTCCGTGTGGGAGCCGTTTCCCGCGGCGGGCGGCGCTTCCGCGTGGGAGCCGTTTCCCGCGGCGACCTGACCCGACCGGCCCGCGGATTGACCTGACCGGCCCGCGGACCCGAGGGAGACCTCCGGTCCGCGGGCCTGAGAATCCTCTCAGACCTGCGGGAACGCATCCGCCGCTCCGGGCGTTCTGGCCAGAGCGCGCCGAGTGCGGCGGGCGGGCGCGAGAGGCGAGTGGTGGCGGTCATGGGTTTCGTGGTGCTGGTCTTCGGGGTGGTGGCTCTGGTCCACTACTACCTCTGGCGCCGTCTGGTGAAGGCGACCACGACTCCCGGCCGGGCCCGTCGGGTGCTCACCTGGGTCCTGCTGGGCCTGGGCGTGCTCGTCCCCGTGACGCTCGTCGGCTCCCGCGCCGGGTGGGGCCACTTCCTGGCCTGGCCGGGGTTCTTCTGGATCGCGGTGATGTTCTACCTCCTGGTGTTCCTGGCGGTCCTGGAGATTCCCCGGGCGCTGGTCCTGTTCGCGCTGGAGCGCCGGAGCCGCCACAGGTCCGAGGCGGCGCTCGCCCGGCGCATGGCGGACCGGCGCCGCGCCCGCGCGGCCGAACCGGCCCTGACCGGTGAGCCGGTCCCCGTCCGAGCAGGCGCGCACCCGGAGACGGCTCCCGCCCCGGGGTCCCCGGATCCGGAGTCCCGGGCACGGCCGGTGTCCGGACCGGAGTCCCCGGCCGCGGAGCACCCGGTGCCGGAGCAGGAGGAAACGGTCGGGGAGCCCGCCGTGTCGCGCGAGGTGGGGGACGGCTCCTCCGGCCGGACGGAGCCCCCGGCACGCGGCGGGGAGCCGGAGGCGATCGGCCGCAGGCTCTTCATCGCGCGCACGGCCGCCGCCGTCGCGGGCGTGGGCGCGCTGGCCACGGTCGGGTACGGCGTGCGGACGGCGCTCGGCGACCCGGTGATCGAGTCCGTCAGGGTGACGCTGCCCCGGCTGGACCCCCGCCTGTCCGGGCTGCGGTTCGCGGTGGTCAGCGACATCCACCTCGGCCCGCTCACCGGGACGGGGCACTCCGAGCGCATCGTCCGGATGATCAACTCACTCCAGGCCGACGTGGTCGCGGTCGTCGGCGACCTGGTCGACGGCACGGTGGCCGATCTGGGCCGGCTCGCCCGCCCGCTGGCGAAACTGGAGTCCCGCTACGGCTCCTACTTCGTCACCGGGAACCACGAGTACTACACCGCGAACGGCCCGGACGAGTGGGTCGAAGAGCTCGGCGGCCTGGGCATCCGCACACTGCGCAACGAGCGCGTCGAGATCGCTCACGGGGGAGCGGTCCTCGATCTCGCCGGCGTGGACGACGTCACCGGCACCGGCGGAACGGGAACCGGCGGAACAGGCGCCGGCGGAACGGGAACCGCCCCCCAGGGGCCGGACTTCGAGCGGGCGCTCGGCGGGCGGGACCGCTCGCGGTCCGTCGTCCTCCTCGCCCACCAGCCGGTGCAGGCCGTACAGGCGGCGGAGCACGGCGTGGACCTCCAGCTGTCCGGGCACACGCACGGCGGCCAGATGGTCCCCTTCAACCTGGTCGTGCCGGTGCAGCAGCCGGTGGTCGCGGGACTCGGCGAGGTCGGCGGCACGCAGGTCTACGTCACCCGCGGGGCGGGCTTCTGGGGTCCACCCGTCAGGGTCGGCGCACCCCCGGAGATCACCCTGCTCGAACTGCGGGCCTGAGACCTCGGAGTCGTCGGGTGTTCAAGCCGTCGGAGCCGTCGGAGCCGTCGGAGCCATCGGAGGCGTCGGAGGGGCGAGGGCTCCGGCGCGGTTCGCGGGACGCCTCACCGGAGGAGAGGCCGTGCGCAGCCGGGCGGGTGGAGCGGCCTGATGTGACGCGCGGACCGGTATATCAGTCCGGCTCATGTTTCCCCTGCCCGGCGGGCACCCGGATACCCTGGCGTCATGACCTCCCCTGGCCGGAGCACCGCGCGCCGCAAGCCCCCCCACGTGCTGGCCAACGCCCCGTTCCGCAGGCTGTGGACCGCCATGTCGGTGTGCAGCCTCGGCGACTGGCTGAACCTGCTGGCGCTCACCGCGCTGGCGGGCAACCTCACCGCCGGGGACTACCGGACGCAGAGCCTGGCCATCGGCGGCGTCTTCGTCGTGAAGATGCTCCCGGCCATCGTGCTGGGGCCGCTCGCGGGCGCGTTCGCCGACCGGTTCGACCGGCGGCTGACGATGTTCGCCGCGGACCTGGCGCGGTTCGCCCTGGTCCTCTCGATCCCCCTGACGGACGCCGGCTACCAGTGGCTGCTCGTCGCCACCTTCCTGGTCGAGTGCGTCAACCTCTTCTGGGTGCCGGCCAAGGACGCCACGGTGCCCAACCTGGTGCCCAAGGAGCGGCTGGAGGAGGCCAACCAGCTCAACCTGCTGGTCACGTACGGCACCGCCCCGGTCGCCGCGCTCCTCTTCGCGGTGCTGTCGGTCGCGGGCGACGCGCTGGGCGCCCTCGTGCCGTACCTCGACGGGCGCGACACCCACCTGGCGCTGCTGGTGAACGCCCTGGCGTACCTCGCGTCGGCGTTCCTCATCTTCACGCTCCGGGACATCCCCAGGAGGAACGTCACCGCGGTCACCACGCCGTCGGTGCTCCGGCAGATCATCGAGGGCTGGCGGTTCGTCGGCGGTGATCGGCTGGTCCGCGGGCTGGTCATCGGCATGATCGGCGCGTTCGCCGCCGGCGGCGCGGTGGTCGGCGTGGCCAAGATCTACGTGGGGGCGCTGGGCGGCGGGGACGCGGCCTACGGCGTGGTGTTCGGAGCGGTCTTCGCCGGCATGGCGTCGGGCATGTTCTTCGGCCCCCGGCTGCTGCGCGGGCTCTCCCGGCGCCGGCTGTTCGGGCTCTCGATCGTCGCGGCCGGGCTGGTCCTGGCCGCGATCGCGCTCATCCACAACCTGGTCATCGTGGTCCTGCTGGCCGTGCTGCTCGGCGCGTGCGCGGGGATCGCCTGGATCATCGGCTACACCATGATCGGGCTGGAGGTGGAAGACCACCTGCGGGGCCGTACGTTCTCCTTCCTGCAGTCGCTCGCCCGGGTCACCTTGCTCCTGGTCGTCACGGTCGCGCCGGCGCTGGCCGGTCTGTACGGCGAGCACGAGGTCTCGGTCGGCGGCGAGCCGGTCTACCGGATCGACGGCTCCAACCTGGTGCTCGTGGTGGGCGCGCTGATCGCGGCCGGGGTGGGCCTGCTCGCCCTGCGGCAGATGGACGACCGCCGGGGCGTCCCGATCGCCGCCGACCTGTTCGCGGCGGTGCGCGGCAGGAGGCTCACGCCGGAGGGCGCCGAGGAGCCGCGGGGGATGTTCATCGCGTTCGAGGGCGGTGAGGGCTCGGGGAAGACCACGCAGTCGCGGCTGCTGGCGATCTGGCTGCGCGACCAGGGCTTCGACGTGGTGCAGACGCGGGAGCCGGGGTCGACCAAGGTCGGCATGCGGTTGCGGGCGATCCTGCTGGACGCCGTGCACCAGGGACTGTCGGCCCGCTCGGAGGCGCTGCTGTACGCGGCCGACCGGGCGGAGCACGTGGAGAAGGTCATCCGGCCGGCACTGCACCGAGGCGCGATGGTGGTCTCCGACCGCTACGTGGACTCGTCGCTGGCCTACCAGGGGGCGGGCCGGGCGCTGGACCCGGAGGACGTGGCGCGGGTCAACGACTGGGCCACCGGCGGTCTCGTGCCCGACCTGACCGTGCTCATCGACACCCCGCCCTCGGTCGGCCTGACCCGGCTGGGCGGGGCCGCCGACCGGATCGAGTCCGAGCCGCTGGAGTTCCACGAGCGGGTCCGCCGGGAGTTCCGCGCCCTGGCCGCCGCCGACGCGGGCCGCTACCTGGTGGTCGACGGGACACTGGCGCAGGACGAGATCTCCCGGCTCATCCAGGACCGGGTGCGCGAGGTGCTGCCCGACCCGGTGCCCAGGGAGGCCGAGGACGTCACCGGGACCATGCCGGCCATCCGCGACTGACCCCGTTCGCCCGCCCGGGACCGTACGGCCCGGCCCTCCGCTCCGGCCCGTACGGCCGCGCACCCGCTCCTGTGCGCACGGCCCGGTTCGCACGGTCCTGTGTGCACGGCCCGGTTCGCACGGTCCGATCCCCGGTGGATCCCCGTGCCGCCGGCGGTAGGTTTGACGGCGTGGGAGTCTTCGATGACCTTGTGGGCCAGGAGCGGGCGGCCGGGACGCTCCGCCGGGCCGCCGCGGCCGGTGCAGAGCTCCTGGCGGGGGGCCGCGGATCGGGGATGACCCACGCGTGGCTGTTCACCGGGCCGCCCGGATCCGGCCGCGAGGAGGCCGCGCGGGCCTTCGCGGCCGCGCTGTTCTGCTCGGAGCAGGGCTGCGGTCACTGCGACGTGTGCCACCAGGTGGCGATCGGCTCCCATCCCGACCTGGAGGTCGTCCGCCCGCAGGGACTCTCGTACGGCGTCAAGGACACCCGGCGGCTCATCCTCCGCGCGGCCGGCGCCCCCACGCTGGGCGGCTGGCGCGTCGTGCTGTTCGAGGACGCCGACCGGGCCACCGAGGGCGCCTCCAACGCCCTGCTCAAGGCGATCGAGGAGCCGCCGCCGAGGACGGTCTGGCTGCTCTGCGCGCCCTCCCCGGACGACATGATGATCACCATCAGGTCCCGGTGCCGGGTGGTCACTCTCGTCACCCCGCCCACCGCCGCCGTCGCCCACGTGCTGGCCACCCGGGAGAACGTGCCGCCGGAGACGGCGGCCTTCGCCGCGAGGGCCGCGCAGGGCCACCTCGACCGGGCCCGCAGGCTGGCCCTGGACGCCGAGGCCCGCAGGCGGCGCGAGGACGTGCTGTCCATCCCGGCGTCGCTGACCGGGGTGGGCGAGTGCGTGGCGGCGGCCGAGCGGCTGGTGAAGACCGCCGACGAGGAGGCCGCCGCGGTCACCTCGGTCCTCAACGAGGCGGAGACCGCCGAACTGCGCAAGGTCTACGGCGAGGGCTCCACCGGCAAGGGGCTCAACAAGGGGCTCGTCCGGGGCGGCGCCGGGGCGCTGAAGGACCTGGAGGACCGGCAGAAGTCACGGGCCACCCGGACCAAGCGCGACGTCATCGACGCGGCTCTGCTCGACCTGGTGGCGCTCTACCGCGACGTGCTGGCGGTGCAGTTCGGCGCGCCTGTGGAACTGGCGAACGACGACCGCCGGGCCGAGCTCGACACGCTGGCCCGCTCCTCCTCCCCGGAGGACACCCTGCGCAGGATCGACGCGATCATGCTGTGCCGGCGGCGGCTGGCCGCGAACGTCAACCCGCAGATGGCCGTCGAGGCGATGACGCTCTCCCTGCGGAGCCCGCGCCTCTGAGGGTCTCCAGGCCCGCCCGCAGGGCCCTCTCATCTGCTGAATACCTATCAGGAAAGGGACCGTCCGTTACCGGACGGTCCCTTTTCGTGTTTTCCCGGTAAATGGAACCAATTCGGGTTAACCACCCTCAAAGCTCAGGAAGAGATCGTTAGAATCCCAGCAAAACTAAACGGATTCGTTATAAATCATCCAAAGCGTGTCCTGCTCTACGGGGATGAGCGGAGAGGGCCAGGGGGCTGTTGGTCGGCATGGGAGCGCGTCGCGAGGTGGTTCCGTCCGGGGTGGGGCGGGCGGTCACGAGCCGGGTGGACGACGAGGACAGGTTGAGGATCGAGTGGCCGGAACCGGACGACGGGGAGATCGTCCTGCGGCACGCGGAGACCGGGGAGGAACGGTCCGGCACCGATCTGACCGGACTCGCCGCGGGGATGTGGACGGTGTCGAAGCACGGCGCGCCCATCGCCACCGACGACCCGGGGTTCTCGCTCGACGGGATGGTCGCGTACGCCGCGAGGCCGCGGGACAGGGAGATCCGGGCGTTCCGGACCCCCGCGGGGACCCTGGCGCTGATGGTGCGCGAGGTCCGGCCGTACGTCGAGGTGACCCGGGTCGATCCGGGGGACGGGACGATCGAGGTCGAGGGGGTCCTCGCCTACGGTGAGCCGCCCGTCGGCCCGGTCCGGCTCGTGGCCGCGGCCAGGAAAGGGCCGGAGACGGACGGCGGCGCCGCGTTCTCCGGGCGGCGCTTCACCGGCATCCTCCGGATCGGGCCGATGGTCGCGGGACAGACCAGGCGGAGGGTCTTCTGGGACCTGTTCGTGCAGGTCGGAGAGGTACGGCTGGCGCTGGCCGCCCGGCTCGACGACGTCCCGGGCAAGAAGGAGAAGGTGCGCTTCCCCGCGCAGCACGTGGACCGGGTGCGGGTCCGGCCGTACTTCACCGACACCGACGCGCTGGCCGTCGCCTGCACGGTGGAGGAGGGGGAGGGCGAGTGAAGGTCTCGTTCCTGATCCTCAACGCCTACGGCATGGGCGGCACGATCCGCGCCACCTTCGACCTGGCCACCGAGCTGTCCGCCCGGCACGACGTCGAGGTGATCAGCGTCTTCCGGCACGCCGACGAGCCGTTCCTCCCGCTGGGGCCGGAGGTCCGGCTCCGCGCGCTGGTGGACCTGCGGGAGGGGGCCAGGGTCCGCTGGCCGTACGCGAGGAGGGCGGAGCGGCTGAGCGGGGAGCCCAGCGCGCTGGTCCACCCGGAGGAGCGCGCCTACACCTCCTTCAGCGCCTGGAGCGACGAGGTGCTCCGGCGGGAGCTGCGCCGGCTCCGCACCGACGTGCTGGTGACCACGCGGGCCGGGCTCAACATCATGGCCGCCCGCTTCGCGCGCCGCCGGGTCGTCAAGATCGCCCAGGAGCACCTGCACTTCGAGGCCCACAAGCCCGGTCTGTTCGAGGAGATCCGGCGGTGGTACCCGGAGCTGGACGCGGTCGTCACCCTCACCGAGGCCGACGAGCGGGACTACCGGGCCATGCTCGGCGGGTCGCGGACCGGGGTGTTCACCATCGGCAACGGGCTGGCCGGCGGGCCGCGCCCGCGCTCCCGGCAGGAGAACCGGATCGTGCTGGCCGCCGGGCGGCTGGTGCCGGTCAAGGGCTACGACCGGCTGCTGAAGGCGTTCGCCAGAGTCGTCGAGGTCCGGCCGGACTGGCGGCTGCGGATCTACGGCGAGGGCCGGGTCTCCGACAAGCTGGTTAGGCTGGCCGTGAAGCTGCGCCTGCACAACAACGTCGCCTTCATGGGGCCGACCGGCGACATCGAAGGCGAGCTGGCCAAGGCCTCGATCCACGCGGTCAGCTCCCGTTTCGAGGGCTTCGGCATGACCATCATCGAGGCGTTCGCGTGCGGGGTGCCGGTGGTCAGCTTCGACTGCCCCCGGGGGCCGAGGGAGATCATCACCCCCGGCCGCGACGGGCTGCTCGTCCCGCCTGACGACGTCGACGCCCTCGCCGAAGGGCTGCTGGCGATGATCGAGGACGAGGAGGGCCGCCGCCGGATGGCCGCCAACGCCCTGGAGACGGCCCGCGGCTACGACATCACCATGATCGCGGACCGCTGGGAGGAGACCTTCGCGGAGCTGGCGGGCTGAGGCGGTGAGCCGGTGAAGCCGGGCCGGCGGGTTGAGCCGGTGAAGCCGGGCCGGTGAGCTGGACCGGTGTGGGGCGGATCGGCGGATCCGGGCGGCGGGCCGGGTTCGTGCGAGGCGGATCGACCGGAGGCGGGCGGGGTCCGGCGGCGTCCGGTGGGCCGGGTTCGTGCGAGGCGGATCGGCCGGAGGCGGGCGGGGTCCGGCGGCGTCCGGTGGGCGGAGATTCGGGGAATTCCGGTGGGCGGAGCAGCAGACGGGCCGGTCCGGCGTCTCTGTGACGTGACCATGTCATTGTCGGGGACGACCCCGGAACCCGAGATAGAGCTGCTCTCCCACGGGGAACCGCTGGCCAGGGACCGCGTCGACGTCGCGGGGCTGTTCGCCGAGCACCACCTCGGGCTGGTAAGGCTGGCGCTGCTCATGGTGGGCGACCAGGCCACGGCCGAGGACGTCGTCCAGGAGGCGTTCACCCGGACCCACGCCGGGTGGCGCCGCCTGCGTGACCCGGACAGGGCGCTGACCTACATCCGCTCGGCCGTGCTGAACGGGGCCCGCTCCGTGCTGCGCCGCCGGGCGGTCGCGTTCCGTCGGGCCGTGCCGTACGAGCCGCCGGTCTGGTCCGCCGAGCACGCCGCGCTGCTCGGCGAGGAGCGCCGGGAGGTGCTCGTCGCCCTGCGCGACCTGCCCGGCAGGCAGCGGGAGGCGCTGGTGCTCCGCTACTACCTCGACCTGTCGGACCTGGAGATCGCCGAGACCATGGGGGTCGGTGCGAGCACCGCCCGGTCCACCCTCGCCCGCGGCCTGGCCGCGCTCGCCCGCAAGCTCGGGGAGGAATCATGACCGCCACCGGAGACCGTCCGTCCGAGTGGGGCCCGGCGTCCGCCGCCGGAAACCGTGCCTTCGAGCAGGATCCGGCGGCCGCCATTGGAGATCACCCGTCCGAGGAGGGCTCGACGTCCGTCACTGGAGACCGCAAGTCCGAGGAGGGTTCGATGTCCGTTGTGGAGGAGCGCCTGCGCGACGCCCTGGCAGGGGCCGCCGTGACCGCCTCCGAGGTCCGCCCGTTGCCCGCCGCCCCGGCCCGTCGCCGGATCCGGATCCCGTCGTCACTCGTCGTCCCGGCTCGCCGCCGGGCCGGGATCCCCGTGCTGCTCGCCGCGGTCGCGACGGCTGCCGCGGTGACCGTCGCGACCTTCACGGCCGCGCGGGTGGCGCTGCCGGGCCCGACCGGCCCCGAGCTGACGAAGGAGCACATCATCGCCATGGCCATGGCCGGGGCCGCTCCCGAACGGACCGGCATGGCGCATATCTCGGTCTTCCTCTGCAAGGCCCATGATCCCTTCCCGCAGTGTGCGGGCGACGAGGTGACGGAGACCGGCAAGGAGGAGATCCGGCGGACGCTCGACGCGCTCCCGGAGGTGGAGGCCGTCGTCTTCGAGGACATGCGCACGGCCTACGCGAAGTTCACGGCGGAGAACCGGGAGAACACGGTGCTGCTCAGCGCGATTCGGATGGAGGACCTGCCGGAGTCCTTCCGGGTGTGGATCGTGGATCCCGCCGACCGCCGGATGTCGGAGAAGGTGAGGAAGGCCGTGGCAGGACTCCCCGGCATCTCCAACGTCTTCGACTCGTTCTGCCTGCTCCACAGGGAGGAGTGCTGACCGGGGGCGGTCGTCCACACCCTGTGGACGACCGCCCCTTCCGTCGAGTGCCGTCCTCGGAGCGGCGGGGCCGAGGACGAGCGGCGGCTTCCGGCGGGTGCGGGGGCCGTCTCCGGACCCTGCGTCGCCGGTGGTGCCCGACTGCGAGCCCTCCTCGCCGTCCGGGAGGCGGTTCGCTGTGGACCGTCCCGGATTGCGTGTTATCCCACCGGGACGGCGGGGGCGCGTAGGGTGGGCGGTAGCCGTACTCCGAGCGTGGATCCGGGAGTCGCATGAGCATGATCATGGCTGTGAGCTTCACCCGTTACGGTCGGCTGTACTACCTCGATCCCGGCGGGCACAGCCCCAAGGTCGGCGACAAGGTGCTCGTGCCCACCGAGGCCGGGCCGGAGGTGGCCGAGTGCGTGTGGGCGCCGCAGTGGACGAGTGAGGACGTCGGCGGCCTGCCGGTCTGCGAAGGGATCGCGACCGAGGAGCACCTCGCCCGCGACGAGGCCAACAAGCGCCGCCGCGCCGAGGCCCGGAGCGTCTCCAAGCGTCTGATCAAGCGGCACGAGCTGCCGATGAAGGTCGTCGGCGTCGACTACCTCGACTCGACCGGCGTCTACACGGTCTACTTCTCCGCCCCGCACCGCGTCGACTTCCGCGCGCTCGTCCGCGACCTGGCCCGCAACCTCCGGGCCCGGGTGGAGCTCCGCCAGATCGGGCCCCGCGACGAGGCCCGGCTCCAAGGCGGCATCGGCCCCTGCGGGCGCGACCTGTGCTGCGCGACCTTCCTCAAGGACTTCGAGCCGGTCTCCGTCCGGATGGCCAAGGACCAGGACCTGCCGGTCAACCCGCTGCGCATCGCGGGGGCCTGCGGACGGCTGATGTGCTGCCTGAAGTACGAGCACCCGCTCTACACCGAGGCGCACACCAGGATGCCCCGGCTCGGTCTGAAGGTCGACACGCCGGAGGGCTCGGGGACCGTGGTGGGGCGCAACGTCCCCTCCGACTCGGTCGTCGTCCGCCTGGACGACGGCGGGCGCCGCTGCGCCTGCCCCTCCGCCTCGGTCTGCTCGCCGCGCAAGCAGCACGACACGATGTACGGCGGAGCGGTCGCGGTCGCGGAGGCCGATCCGGAAAGCTGACGCCTCTTTCGATCATGCACTTGTCGTTGGATCCAGGACGCTGAAACCGCGTTTCGAGCAATCTCGACGAGGGTGTGGAACGGCGGATCGCAGGAGGGCTGGGCGCCATACAAAGCTAAATCCGGTTGCCCGTGGGAACGGCGGCTCGTCATGCTTCGGCCCATGAGATTCGCGGTCATCGGAGACATCCACGCCGACTTCACCCTGGCCGACGCGATGATCCGGCGGCACGCGGGTCCCGTGGACGCCGTCTTCAGCGTCGGGGACGCCGAGCCGAACCGCGACGAGGCCGAGAGCCTGGGCGTGGCCGGTCCCGCCAAGTACCGCAAGGTCGGGGACTTCCCCCGGTTCGCCGCCGGCCTGCAGGTGATGAGCGCCCCGCTGTACTTCATCGGCGGCAACCACGAGCCCTGGCCGGCGCTCGACGAGCACGGCCCCGGCGAGTGGGCGCCCGGCTTCCACTTCCTGGGGCGCTCCGGCGTGACGGAGATCGGCGGGCTCCGGGTCGCGTTCCTGTCCGGGATCTACTCGAGGCACTTCAGCGAGCCCGCGGAGCCGCCCGCGATCACCCCGGAGCGGCTGAAGGAGTACGGCTACTTCACCCGGCCGCACGTCGACCACCTGCTCCGCCAGGCGCGCGGCCGGCGGATCGACCTGCTGATCACCCACGACTGGCCGGTCGGCCTGGCCTACCGCCACCACGGCAAGACGGCCGTGGGCTGCGACCGCATCCGCATGCTGACCGACGCGCTCAACCCGCAGGTGCACGTCTGCGGCCACATGCACGTGCCGTACCGGGAGCGGATCGGCGCGACGGACGTGGTCTGCCTGTCCCAGGTGCGGCACGGCACCGCCCCGGCGGACACGGTGGCGGTCCTCGAACTCGGAGCGGACGGCGTCCTGAAGGAACTCGTCCCGGCCGGACCGGCCTCCGGCTGAGGCTCCGGTCCACCCCCCGTCGAGGGTTTCGCGGCGGGCTCCTACTCGGGGGCTTCCAGTTCGACGACTCCGATGACGTCGGACACCGCGATGGTGCCGCCTCCGGGAGCGTCGAGGTGCGACCTCGAATCGAGGGAGACCCTGCGGTTGTCGCCCTCGATCCACAGCCGTCCGGCGGGGACCGTCACCGGGCCGAAAGGGTGCTGGTGGACATCCGCGGGCAGGTAGCGCTCTTCGAGGGGGCTGCCGTTCAGCAGCTGCCGCCCGTCCGCGTCGCAGCACTGGACGAAGCTTCCCGGGACACCGATGACGCGCTGGAGGATCCAGCCTTCGATCCCCCACTGGGCCGCGTCGAAGACGACGACGTCCCCGACCTTCGGCGCGTAGCCGCCGTGGACCGTCCTGACGGTCACCAGGCTGTTCTTCTTGATCGTGGGCTCCATCGACTCACCGACCGCGCGGATGACCTCCTTGCCGGAGGCCTTGGAGATCAGGCGGTCGGCCATGAAGCCGCAACCTGACAGCGCTGTGATCAGGGGAACGACGAGCAGGAGGGAGAGCCGGAGGCGGATCATCGTGTAATTATCGGAGCAATCGGTTCCAGGGGGACAGGGCGGCCCTCGCCGGGAGCGGTCGTGTCCTGATCGGGTGATCCGGAGGCGCGGGGACCCTCCGGGACCGTGTAGACTTCCGTAAGCCATGCGGCACACGCGTGGCACGCCGCCTTAGCTCAGTCGGCCAGAGCACTTCACTCGTAATGAAGGGGTCTGGGGTTCGATTCCCCAAGGCGGCTCCAGGTCAGAGACCCCCACCGGTTCCCGGTGGGGGTCTCTGCGTTTCCGACTGCGTGACTGTCTCTGGGTGTCCGGTTGCGTGACCACGGCCTCAGCATCGGGAACCGAAGAGCCTTGGACGCGGGGGCGAGGCGGGCCGTGGTCGTCGCCGGCCGGTGACGCTCAGCTCTGCGTGGAGATGCAGAACGGGTGGCCGGCGGGGTCCAGCAGGACCCTCCGCTCCTCGGGGTGCGGCTGGACGGGGGGCTCCACGGCGCCCAGGGCCAGCATCCGCGCCTGAGCCGCCTCCAGGTCGTCGACGCCCAGTTCCATGTGCGCCTGCTTCCCCTGGGAAGGGTCCGGCCAGGTCGGACGCCGGTAGTCGGCGACCCGGATGAAACCCAGTCCCGGCGCACCCTCCCGGCCGAGCAGGACGAAGTCGTCGCTGGAGTAGACGACGGGCAGGCCGAGGGCCTCGCCGTAGAAACGGGACAGCTCGGCGGGGTCCGGGCAGTCGAAGTCGATGGACAGCAAACGGATCGCCGGTGCGGTCGTGGTTCCGGTACTCATGGGAGGGACACTAGGACGGGACCAGGACAGGTTCGGTCCTGGTCATGGGGAACACTGTGGATGTGATCAGCACTTCCGCCCGCCTGCTGCGCCTGGTCTCGCTGCTGTCCGCACGGCCGACCTGGACCTGCCACGAACTGGCCGAGCGGATGGCGGTCACCGGACGCACGGTGCGGCGGGACGTCGCCCGGTTGCGGGACCTCGGCTACTGCATCGAGTCCGACCCCGGGCCCTGGGGCGGTTACCGCCTCGGCGGGGGTACCCGGGTGCCGCCGTTGGTCCTCGACGACGAGGAGGCGCTCGCCGTGACCGTCGCACTGCGCGAGGCCGCGCTCAGCGGTGTCCTCGGCAGCGACCAGGCGGCGGTGTCGGCGCTGCTGAAACTGCGGCAGGTCCTGCCGCCCCGGATCGCGGACCGGCTGGATGAGATGGACGCCACCTTCGTCCACACCCCTCGGCCCGAGGGGCGTCAGATCTCCCCCGGCGTGCTGCTGGAGCTGGCCGCCGCCTGCCGCGGTGGCGAGCGCACCCGTCTGTCGTACCGCGACCACGCGGGCAAGGGCAGTGTCCGGGACGTCGACCCCTACCGCCTGGTGCGCACGGGCCTCCGCTGGTATTTCGTCGCCCGGGACGTGGCCCGGGACGAGTGGCGGACGTTCCGGGCCGACCGGGTGGTGCGAGTGCAGCCGACCGGACAGCCGGTCGAACTCGCCGACCCGCCCGACCCGGCCCTCCTCGTCTCCCGGGGCATCGCGAGCGTCGTGTACCCCCTCTACGGGAGGGTCCGGCTCCCGCACCCCATGGACCAGGCCCTGCGGCTGGTCCCGCCGACGATCGGCACCCATCACCCGGACGGGCCCGACGCCACCATCGTCGAAATCGGCGCCAACGACGCCGACGAGCTCGCCCGGTACCTCCTCGGCCTCGGTACCCCGCTACGGGTCCTCTCCCCGGACGACGTCCGGGAGGCTCTGCTGCGCCGTACCCGGGAACTGCTCGAGGACAACGGGGGAGGCCGGTCCTCGCAGTAGGCGCTGTAAAGGCCCCATCTGATCCCGGTGGGGGCTTTCGCTCACTTCATCCAGGCAGGCTTCTTCATGAGGTCCGCCTTGCCCGCCGGCGGCGCCTTGATCGACACCCGGCTGCCCCACCCGGTGTAGTGGGTCTCCACGCTGAGCCGCCGGTCCTCGTGCCCTGCCTCCCTCCCGCCGTGGGTCTGCTGCGGGTAGACGGTGACCAGCCGCTGCGGGAGCCCGTCGGTGCCCAGGGTGAGCGTGAAGCGCAGCACCTCGGTCTTCTCCTCCGCGGACATCTTGATCAGATCGGCATTCCGCAGCCAGGGGGAGATCTTCTCCAGCGCGCCGAAGCTGATCTTTCCCGAGTAGGTGCGCCCGGTCCGCTTCCCCCTGGTGATCAGGGCCTTCAGGGTGGCCGGTTCGGCCGCGTTCACCACCTGGCTGGACCAACCGCTGAGGCCGGCGGTCATGCCGTCCGGGTGCTTGATCCATGTCTTGCCCTTCGACGGCTTCCAGACGCTGCCGGAGTAGTAGCTGTCGGTGCCGATCCGGATGGTCCGCTCCGACTCCCCCAGCCGCCACAGGACGCTGGGGGATACCCAGGAGAGCTCGTCGGTGGTGAGCTTCGCGGTGACGTCGGAGGCGACGATGCCGGTCCTGCCGAACTGGAAGGAGCCGGTGCGCTTGAGGAAGGAGGTGCTCCCGGCGAACTCGGTCGTCGTGGTGACGTCGGTGAACTTCACCCCCTTGCCCGCGGTGAACTGGCTCTTCAGCGCCTTGACCGGGTCTGCGGAGGACGCCTGGGCAGGCGTCGCCGCCACGAACGTGGTGACGACGGCTGCGGCGACGCCCGCGATCACTCGCTTCACGGATGGTCCTTTTCGGTCGGTATGGGACTGAAATCCTGTCGGCCCTTGATCACGGATGTGTCTCGTGGCGCCGGGTCCGCGGACTGATCCAGGGAGCCGCTGCGAGCTGAGGACTTCGGGGTCCGCGTGTCCACGGGCGACGGATGGCGGCCGTGCGGTCTCCCGCCCGCACGGCAAGGCCCCGGCGGGCGAACCGGGAGTCCGCCTGCCGGGGCCCGGGAACCGCACCGGGCCGGGGCGTCACCTGCGGCGCAGCCCCATGTAGTGGAGCTCGGCGAAGGCGGCGACCGCGAGGGCCTGGGCCACGACGAAGGCGACGCCGAGCGGGTTCGGGTCGACCCAGCCGGTGAACAGCAGCGCGATGCTGTCGACGGTCCACAGCACGTTGATCGCGATCACCGTCTGGACGCCCCGCGTGGGGGGAACCGGACGGGTCGCCAGGTAGGCGAGGAACGCGGTGATCGGCAGCAGGACGATCCCGGCCCAGCGGAGCAGCGGCTCGGGGAGGCCGAGCAGGTCGGCCAGCGGGGTCGCGGCGGCGGCCAGGATGATCCCGAACCCTCCGGTGAGGACGGTGTCGGCCTGCAGCGCCCGGGTCAGGAAGGGGGTGCGGCGGGTGGGAACGGCGGTCGCGGTCATCGGTCTCTCCTTCGGTGCGCGGCCTTCGCGGACACGTCTGCGAACGCGTCCGTGAACGCGTCCGTGAACGCCTCTGCGAGTGCCTCGTGAGTGCGTCGGCTTCGGACGCCCTCAGCACACCGCCTCACCCGCTGCCAACTGCAGACACGGCACTGCCATTCACTGCCGATTTCCCGTACGGAGGTCGTCGGCGACGAGTTTGGCCGCCGCGTTCTGCCAGTTGTAGAGCGTGCGTTCGGGGACTTCGCGGAGGAACCAGTCGAACGCCCTCCGGTCCTCCGGGGTGAGCCCGTCGCGCACCGCCCCGCGCCGGTAGGGCCGCAGCCCTCGGACGTAGGGGAAGTAGAGCACGTTGTAGAACCGCCACTCCTCGCTGGTGCCGGACTCGCCGTCCCGGGGCTTGAGCCGCTGGATGCTCTCCAGCAGCAGGCGGCGCAGCTCGGCGGCCCGCTCCAGGGGGCTGTCCCCGGTGATCCGCTCGTCGATCACCGGCAGGTTGGCGAGCGGGCTGGCGGCGAGCTTGCCCAGATCGCCGTAGCCCGCCAGGGCGCGTCGCGTCAGGCGGGTGAACTCGGCCTCGTCCAGCGGCGGCGGGCCCTGCTCGCGGCGGGGCAGCGCCTCGGAGGAGTCTCGCAGCTCGGCTCGCTCACGCCTGATCTCCGGGTCGCCGGGGAAGGCGATTCGGTCCAGGGCCCGGTGCACCGGTCCGGCGAGCGTCTGCGCGGCCACGGCCACCGCGACCACCCCGAAGAGCAGCGCCGCCAGGGCGGGCGTGGGCTCGCCGAGCACGATGGCCAGAGCCACCTGCCCGCCCGTCGCGCCCGCCACGACCGCCGCCCCGAGCAGGGAACGCAGCATGTCGCGCCAGAGCGCCTCGCCCGCCTGGAACGCGCTGGACATCGCGATGGCCACGCCCAGCAGGGCCATGTCCACGTCGATGGCCAGTACGGCGAGCAGCCCGGCCGGTCCGGGCAGGGGGAACACCAGCAGCGCCGCGCCCAGCCCGAAGAACAGGGTGGCGACCGCCGCCAGCGGACCGATCCGGGGCGGCCTGGCCCGCACCAGCAGCACCAGCACCCCGGCCAACGGAGCCAGCAGCAGCACGCCGGTCACCGCCCGCACCGCGACGTCCGCCTCCGCACCCTGACCGGAGAGCACCAGCCAGGCGAGTGCGACGAGCGTGACCGGGACGACCCCTCTCGACCAGGCCCGGTCCAGCCGCTCGCTCCCGGGGACCAGCGTCAGCACGGCGCCGGTCCACAGCAGCACCGGCAGGTGGATCAGCACGCCCTCGGCCCCGGCCAGCACGCCCTCGATCCCGGTCAGCGCACCGACCGGCGCCTCACCTGATGCCTCGGCCCCGGCGTCTTCCAGGACGGCGCGTACCTGCCCGACCGCCAGCGCGAGGCCGTAGGCCAGCAGTCCCAGTCCCGCCCGGCGCGGTCCGCGTTCCCGCGGGTCCCGCACGATCACGTAGAACCCGAGCCACCAGGTCAGCCCGGCCGCGGCCGCGACGGCGAGAAGCATGGACGTCCCCTTTCCCCGCCCGTGAGCGTACCGATCACCGGCGTGCCGTCCCACGGTGGCCGGACGAGCCCTCGACGCCAGGCAGGCACTGATCGTCCCGCTCGCGCGTTGATCCGGCATGATCGTGATGGCGATGGCTTTTCCAGCGCTGGTGTGCCTGCTGCTCGTCCTGGCGGTGCTCGACCGCGTGCGGCGGCGGGGCACGGGCAGGGGGACGGGACGGTGACGGTCGCCGCACGGATCCGCCGGGAACCGTTCGCGTACGCCGCGTACGGGACCTGCGTGTGCACCGCGGCCTACGGTCTGATGAAGCTGGCCCAGGCGCTGGGCGCGAACGCGCTGGCGGACAAGGACCCGTTACCGCCCGACCTGCGGCAGCGGCTGCTGGCGCGTGATCCGCTGTTCGTGACCGCCCACTGGATCATGTTCGCCGTCGCGGTCGTCGGCGTTCTCGTCGCGCTCGCCACCGTGCGCCCGTGGGGCGAGCGGGTTCCACGCCGGATCCTGCTCGCCGTCACCTGGACGGTCGGGGGCTTCATGGTCCTGCGGGCCTTCGGCCCGGTCGGCTACGGATTCGTCGGCGACACGCTGGTGCTCACCGGTCTGCAGCCGCCGCCGGGCGGTCACACCGAGCTGGCCCGCGAACTGGCCCGCTGGGATCTGCTGCTCTGGTCGCCGTTCTTCCTCGTCTGGGGCCTGCTGTGGACGGCGACGGCATGGCACCTCACCCGCACGGGACGAGGCCGGGGACGGCGGCCCGCGTGACCTCACGAGGCCGGGGACGGCGGTCCGCCTGACCTCCGGTGCTCAGAGGCCGCGCACCGAGGCGATGGTGAAGGGCCGCCGCGGGGTGCCCTCGCCCAGCGGGCCGCCCTTGTCGAACTGCGAGCGGACCACGTGGAGCGTCCCGCGGACCCGCACCAGCGTGGTCGGGAGCTGTAGCGCCTCGTCGGACACCCGCCGCTCCATCCGGGCGGCGGTGCCGTCCGCGGTGACCCGCCACCGGCTGACGGCGTTGTCCGTGTTGTGCACGACCCAGAGCCTGCCGCCCTGCAGCTCCAGCCCGTCGGCGTGCAGCATGTCGCCGCCGTGCAGGGCGACCCTGGCGATCGCGCCGGAGGCGGGGTCGAGGCGGTAGAGGTCGCCGCCGACCATGTCCACGGTCAGCAGGTGGCGCCCGGAGGGGCCGGCGACGATCCCGTTGAGACTGAACGCGCCGGGTTCACGCGGATCGAGGACGCCGGTCAGGTCGAAGCCGGGGGTGAGCGTCGCCGTACGGCCGGCCGCCCGGGACAGCTGCGCCGGGGTGACGCGGTAGACCACGGCGCGCACGCTGTCGGTCAGGTAGGCGCTCCCGTCCGGGGTGAGGGCGAGGTCGTTGACGAACCTCGGCTCCTGCCCGGGGACCTCGAAGCGGGCCAGCAGGCGGCGGCTGCGGGTGTCGTACACCGACACCCCGGTGGTGGAGTCGGTCACCCAGAGCCGCCCGGCCCGGTCCACCTTCAGCCCGTTGGCGGTGTCGCGCCCGTCGGCGCCCGCGGGCAGGAAGACCTGGGCGGTCCGCCGGCCCGGGGTCATCCTGAAGACCGTGCCGTCGGTGAAGGACCCGGCGTAGAGGTCTCCGGTGCGCGGGTCGGCGGCGATGCCCTCGGGATAGACCCGATCACCGGGCAGCTCGTGGGCGGTGGAGATCCGGACACGCGACTCGGAGGCCGCGGACGCCGCGGCCGGTGCGGCCGGCGCGGTCACGGCGGTCCGGGTGACCTGGACGGCCTGGGCGGCGGGGGTCAGGGAGAGCACCGCGGCGAGGGCCGCGGCCGTGACGGCGATGGGCTGACGAACTCGGGACATGCTGCCTCTCCGTTCGGCCGTTATCGGCTTCATGAGAACACTGTGATCAATATGAGTCGATAAGATAATTAGAACTCTAATATCCGTCAACAGGCGAACGTTCTGGGCCGTTAGCATGCAGAGGTGACGTCGATGCCGGTTCCCGAGCGCCTGGGCTCCCATCTCAAGCGCGCCGAACAAGCGCTCACCGCGGCCAAGCACGCCGCGCTGAAACCGGCCGGGCTGACGGTGCCGCAGTACGCGGCCCTGCTGCACCTCGCGCAGAACCCCGGCATCTCGGCCGCCGCGCTGGCCAGGGCGTGCGCGGTCACCCCGCCGACGATGAACACCGTGCTCAAGAACCTCCAGGAGAGCGGCCTCATCGAGCGCACCCCGCACGAATGGCACCGGAACATCCTGGAGACCCGCCTCACCGCGAAGGGCGAGGAGGTACTGGCCGACGGGGACGCCCGCGCGGTGCGGGTCGAGCGGGGCCTGGCCGCCGAGTTCACCCCGGAGGAGCGGGAGACGCTGATCGCCCTCCTGGGCCGCTGCACCGGCTTCCTCCAGTCGGAGCGTCCGAGCTGGCATCCGGGCCGGAGGAGGCCGTGAGGCGATCCTGTCCGCCCCGGCGCCGGGTCCCTGAGCTGAAGCGCCGCGGAGTGGCAGGGTAAAGTTGCGGGCGATCGGGAAGACCTCTGCGGGCTTCCCCGTTGGAGCCAGAGGCGATGCCCGGGCTCTCCGCCGAGGTGGACGCGACGGCGCGTCTCCGTGGACCACGATCTTCCGAGGAGAAGGACGCGCGCGTGCCCGTACCGCCTGCCGCCTGCTGTCCGCCGTGATCCGCTGAGCCGGTGACCCGGGCTCCGGCCCGTCGCCCGCCGTTCTCCCACCGTCCTGCGCCCGTGAACGTCCGCGGGCGCACCGTCCTGCGCCCGCGGATTCCCGCGGGAGCCCACCGTCCTGCGCCCGCGAACGTGTACGGGCGGCCCTGGTACGGCCCGCCGGGCCCGCCGGGTGTGCTATGCCGCGTGTTCCGGTCCGCCGGGAGGCGCCCGGAACCCCTGAGGTCGACTGTTGCAGACTCCATCGACGCCGCCGGTCCCCCGGCCGCGCCTTCCCCGCCCGGCCTGGCTCTCGCCGAAGGTCGCCCGCACCGAGATGCTCGCCGGCCTGGTGGTCGCGCTCGCACTGATCCCCGAGGCGATCTCCTTCTCCATCATCGCCGGGGTCGACCCGAGCGTCGGGCTGTTCGCCTCCTTCACCATGGCCGTGGTGATCGCCGTCGCAGGCGGCAGGCCCGCGATGATCTCCGCGGCGACCGGCGCGATCGCCCTGGTGGTCGCGCCGCTCGCCCGTGAGTACGGCCTCGGCCACCTGATCGCCACCGTCATCCTCGGCGGGGTGATCCAGATCGTGCTCGGCGCGCTCGGCGTGGCGAAGCTGATGCGGTTCGTGCCGCGCAGCGTCATGGTGGGCTTCGTCAACTCCCTGGCCATCCTGATCTTCATGGCGCAGGTGCCCGAGCTGCGCGACGTGCCGTGGGCGGTCTACCCGCTGGTGGGCGGAGCGCTGGCCCTCATGGTGCTCTTCCCGCGCCTCACCAGGGCGGTCCCGGCGCCGCTGGTCTCCATCGCCGCGCTGACCGCCCTGACCGTCGGCGCCGCGATCGCCGTGCCGACCGTGGGCGACCGGGGCGCCCTGCCCTCCTCGCTGCCGGTCCCCGGCCTGCCGGACGTGCCGTTCACCCTGGACACCCTCACCCTGCTCGCGCCGTACGCGCTGGCGTTCGCGCTGGTCGGGCTGATGGAGTCGCTGATGACGGCCAAGCTCGTCGACGAGATCACCGACACCCGCTCCAGCAAGACGCGCGAGGCCGTCGGCCAGGGCGTCGCCAACATCGTGACCGGGTTCTTCGGCGGCATGGGCGGCTGCGCGATGATCGGCCAGACGATGATCAACGTCAAGACCAGCGGTGCCCGGACCAGGCTCTCGACGTTCACCGCCGGGGTCTTCCTGATGGTCCTGTGCGTGGTGTTCGGTCCCTGGGTCTCGCAGATCCCGATGGCCGCCCTGGTCGCGGTGATGATCATGGTCTCCGTGGGCACCTTCGACTGGCACTCGGTCGCCCCGGCCACGCTCCGGCGCATGCCGTACGGCGAGACCGTCGTGATGGCGACCACGGTCGCGGTCGTGGTGGCCACCCACAACCTGGCCGTCGGCGTGGTCGTCGGCTCCGTCACCGCCATGGTGATCTTCGCGCGGCGGGTCGCCCGGCTGGCGGACGTCACCGCGGTCACCGACCCCGAGGGCGGTCACGCGATCTACGCCGTCACCGGGGAGCTCTTCTTCGCCTCCAGCAACGACCTGGTCCACCGGTTCGACTACGCCGGGGACCCGGACCACGTGGTCATCGACCTGTCCGGCGCGCACATCTGGGACGCCTCCTCGGTGGCCGCGCTGGACGCGATCGAGACGAAGTACGCCGCCCGCGGCAAGACCGTGGAGATCACCGGCCTGAACCGGCCCAGCGCGAAGATCCACGGCATGCTGAGCGGGGAGCTCTCCGGGGAGCACTGACGGGCACCGGTTCCGACGGCCGGCGGGAGTCTCACAATTCTAACGGATAAATAGCTATTGACCCGTTAGAAGATCGCTCGCTATAACGGAGGGGTCGTCGAACGAGAGGCACCCGAGATGCCCGAGATGAAGGCACCCGAGACGGACGTGGCGAGGATCTCCCACCGGTTCGCGGACGTGGACGGGGTGCGCGTCTTCTACCGGGAGGCCGGCCCCCGGGACGCGCCCACGCTCCTGCTGCTGCACGGCTTCCCGTCCGCGTCGCACCAGTTCACCCGGTTGATCGACGCGCTCGGGACCCGTTACCACCTGGTCGCGCCCGACTATCCCGGCTTCGGGCACACCGAGGCCCCGGCCGGGTTCGACCACTCCTTCGACCGGCTCGCCGACGTGGTCGAGGGCCTCGTGGAGCGGCTGGGGCTGGACCGGTTCGCGCTCTACATGTTCGACTTCGGGGCGCCGGTCGGCTTCCGCCTGGCCGTACGGCACCCGGAGCGGATCACGGGCCTGGTCGTGCAGAACGGCAACGCCTACGAGGAGGGGCTCAGCGCGGCGGCGCGGGACTTCATCGCGCTCCGGCCCGGGCAGGAGGAGCAGATCCTCGCACTGCTGACCCTGGAGGGCACCCGGGGGCAGTACGAGACCGGCGTGCGCGACCTCGCGTCGATCGACCCCGGCGGCTGGACCCTCGACCAGCACTTCCTCGACCTGCCCGGCCGCAAGGAGGCGCAGATCGCGCTGGCGCTCGACTACCGGGGCAACGTCGCCCGCTATCCCGAGTGGCAGGCGTGGCTGCGCGACCACCGGCCGCCGACCCTGGTCACCTGGGGCCGGAACGACCCCTTCTTCACCGAGGCGGGGGCCCGGGCCTACCTGAGGGACGTGCCGGAGGCCGAGCTGCACCTGTTCGACACGGGGCACTTCGCCCTGGAGGAGGAGCTCGGCCGGATCGCCCCGCTCGTCGCGGGCTTCCTCGACCGCCTCGGCGGTGTCCCCTCCCCCGGGTGGCGGCGGAGGGGCGGCCAGGGAAGAACGGAGACCCCGGGCCCTCAGTTTCCGCGTTCCGCGGCCGATCTGACTGACGAGCACCGGTATCTCCAACGTTAGGAAGAACACCTCATGTCGCGCGTCGAGGACCTCGGAGTGGGCAGACGGCTGGGCCTCGCCTTCCTGCTGGTATCCCTGCTGATCGGGGCCGCCGTCGGCGCGGGCCAGTGGGGGATGGACCGCCAGGCGGAGATCAACGCGAGGATGGACCAGCTGGAGCGGGTCGAGGACGACATCCAGACCTTCGCCTACCACGTCGCCGACGCCACGAGCTGGCAGGGACTGGTGGTGGCCGACGCGGGGGCCTACGGGGGCGAGCAGGCCACCGCGCCCGACTCCTACAACCGCGTGGGCCTGATGGAGACGGAGAAGGCGCTCTTCGCCACCCTGGACAACGCCCACGTGCAGTACCTGACCCCGGCCGAGCGGGCGCGGTTCGACGAGCTGAAGCCCGCCTGGGAGAAGTTCTTCGCCGAGGACGACAAGATCGTCGAACTGCTCCGGCAGGACACGCGCGAGGGCCGTGCCGCGGCGATGGACAGCATCAACGAGGGCGCGGGCGGAGAGGCGTGGGAGGTGGGCGTCGAGATCACCCAGACCCTGCAGAAGTCGCTCGGCGACCGCATCGCCCTGCTGGAGAAGGAGGTCGGGCAGGTGGAGGACACGGGCCGGCGGGTGCTGTGGGGCACGCTGGCGGCCGCGCTGCTGCTGGCCGCGGTGCTCAGCGTCCGGGTGACCCGCTCGGTGGTGCGCCCGCTGACCGTCGTGATGGACGCCCTGGCCCGGGTGGCCCGCGGCGACCTGACCGTCCGCCTGGGCATGACCCGCCGCGACGAGCTCGGCCGCCTCGGCCGCGCGCTGGACGACACGGTGCACGCCCTGCACACCACGGTGACGGCGCTGACGGACCACAGCGACGCGCTGGCCGACTCCTCCGCACACCTGTCCCGGGTCTCCGAACGCATCGCC
>BMQD01000004.1 GCA_014647935.1 Planomonospora parontospora | reverse complement strand
CGGCGTCCTTGCAGGCGCGGGCGATTCGCACGGCGATCTCACCGCGGTTGGCGATCAGGACCTTCTGCACCGGATCGTTCCCTTCGTACACGCGAGCAGGCGGCTGCGAGCCTCCAGGGAGTGTAAGCGTCTCCTGATGTCCAGGTCTTGCCGGGGACCGCTCAACGGCCGAGATAAGCACCGCCGTTGACGTGGACGACCTGTCCGGTCAGGTGGCGTGCCTGCGGAGAGGCCAGGAATCTCACGGTCTCCGCCACGTCCTCGGGCGTGCCGGCGCGCCCGTTCCTGGTGTTCTCCACCCGGCGCCGGACCCCCTCCTCGGTGAGGCGGCCCCGGAAGAACTCGGTGTCCACGACCAGGCCGGGGGAGACGACGTTCGCGGTGACGCCGCGCGGACCGAGTTCGGCGGCCAGGTCGGCGGTCCACGCCTCCACGGCCGCCTTGGCCGCGCCGTACGAGCCGGACCCGGTGCCCCGGGCCGCGATCGAGCCGATCGTGACGATCCGGCCGTCGTCGGCGAGCCGGGGGATCAACGCGCTCGTGACCAGTACGGCCGACATCAGGTTGGCGTTGAGGTTGGCCCACCAGCCCTCGGCCACGTCCATCAGGTCGCCGTCGTCGGCCGGGCGGTCCAGGTCCGTGTTCCCGCCCGCATTGTTGACCAGCACATCCACCCGGGACGGCAGTCTGTCCAGCGCCTCGCCCACGGCGACAGGGTTGGCCGCGTTGAAGGCCACCGCGGCGACGAGCCCGGTGCGGCCGGGGTCCAGTCGGTCGGCGGCCTCCTTGAGCACGTGCTCCCGCCGCCCGGCGATGGTGACCCGGTCGCCCTGGGCCACGAAGGCCGCCGCGACGGCGTAACCGATCCCGGTCCCTCCACCGGTCACCACGATCTCACGCATTGCCGATAATCCTTCATACGTAGATAAGCCGACAAAAAAGTAACGATAACTGGCGGAGATCATAACTGATAGGTATAACCCAGGTAGCGAGTGATCCATGCGCGTATCGTGAGCCTGTTTGGTGACCCCTCTGACACCGACCCGAAGGAGACGGCATGAGTAACCTGCTCGGCGGCAACCCGGCGGAAATGCAGCAGATGGCGACGCAGTTCGATCGGCGAGCTACGCAGGTGGAGGAGATCATGGCCGCCCTTAACGCAGAGGCGGCCAAAGTCGGCACCGCTTGGACCGGCCCCGGATCCGGGAAGTTCGCGGATGCATGGCAGAACTACCGCACCGCTTTCCAAGCGATGGCGCGGGAACTCCACGAGGCGTCGAAAATGATCAACACCTACCGTAGCAACATCGAGTCGGCCACCCAGTGATCCGCGGCGCCGCCCCCGCACCGAAATGCTGCCGGGGCGGCGCCGTGGCGTTCCATCGCCCATGCCGCCTCACCCCGGCAGCGCCGCCTGCACCGGGGTCACCGTGCCCAGGGTGAGGAGCAGTCCCCGCCCCGGAGGGCCGCCGACCGCGCCGCGCGGGAGCCGTACGGTGAACAGGTCCCCGTCCGCGGGGCTCTGGACCGAGAGCAGCAGCCCGGTGCGGGACTTGCGGGCCTCGGCGGCGAATCCCCGGTAGGCGGTGGTCAGGTCGCCGGTGGCGCCGGCGACGATCAGGCCGTGCTCGCCGTCCCGCCCGGTGCGCAGCACCTGCTCCAGGGCCGTGCCGAGCGGGCTGTCGACGGAGACCAGTTCGGCGTCGTCGACCAGCACGACGTAGCGCTCCAGGCCGGCGACCGCCTGGCCCAGGTCGCCGTTGCCGTCGAGTACGGCCAGCACCCCCTCGGCGCCCTCCAGGGTGCGCAGCGGGCTGCGCCGGGGGGTGACCAGGACCACCGGGGTGCTCCGGGAGAGCAGCGACCGAGCGGCCGTCAGCAGCGCGGACGAGCGGCCGGACCGGGGCGGGCCGCCGATGACCGCGCCGGGGCCCTGGGCGAGCAGGTCGACGCCGAGCGGCGCCAGCGAGTCGCCCCCGACGCCGAGCAGCGCCCACAGGGGGGAGGGCGGCTCGAAGGACGGCACCAGGTCCATCGCCTGGGCCGCGGTGATCCGAGTGGGCAGCGGGTCCACCCGCAGCGGCGGCTCGCCGTCCCAGCTCCACGTACCGGGCCTCCCGGAGACCTCTCCGACGCCCCCCGCGATCTCGCCCGGCCCTCCAGCCCCTCCCGTACCGGGGAACCTGGCGGGCACCGTGCGGGCGAGCGACTGCACCACGGCGACCTGGGCGGGGCCGGAGGGGTCGTCGTCGAGCAGGGCGATCTGGCTCTCGGTCAGGCCGTGCTCGCCCATGGACAGCGCCCGGCCGGGTCCGAGGGAGGCGGGCAGGTCCTTGACGGGCAGCCCGGCCAGGCCGTAGTCGGCGGGGTCGGCCAGGCGCAGGACCAGCCGGTCGTCGAAGACCGTGGAGATCTGTCCGATCAGCGCGGACCGGTCGCCGGTCACCACGGCCCGGAGCCCGACCGCCGGGCCCTCCCGCAGCAGCTGCAGCATCGAGTCGATCAACCGACCGTAGTCGTAGCCCTCGAACGCGGCGACGAACCCCTCCCAGCGGTCGAGCATCAGCACCATCCAGGGCAGCCGCGGAGTCCCCCCGGCGGCCCTGAGCTCGGCCAGGGAGGCGTATCCGGCCTCGGCCAGCAGTTGCTGGCGCCGCCCCACCTCGGCCCGCAGCCGGGTCAGCAGGCGCTCGACCCGGTCGAGCTGGTCCCGGGTCACGACGGCACCGCAGTGCGCCATCGCCACCAGGGGCAGCAGCGCTCCGGACCCGCAGTCGATCGCGTGAAGGTGCACGTCCTGCGGGGAGGCGCCCGCCGCGATCGCCCCGGCCAGCGTGCGCAGCGCGGTGGACCGGCCGCTGCGCGCCGTACCGGCGACGAGCAGGTGCCCGCCGTGCGGCAGGTCCAGCGTCAGCGCCCGCCGGTCCTGCGCCCACGGCAGGTCGGTCACCCCGAACACCAGCGGCGGCACCTCCTCGCTCCCCGCCCGGTACGGCGGCGCGCCCCCGGCCGCCTCCCGGGACGTCCTCGCCGCCCCCCGCACCCCGCCCGTCCGGCCGGGCCCGCCGGTGCCGGAGAGGCCCGAGCGATCGGAGCGGTCCGGGCGGTCCGAGCGGTCTGGGTGATCCCAGAGCCCCGGAGGACCCGGATGATCCGGAAGACCCGGGAGGCCGGACGGGTCCGGGAGACCGGGGAGCACGACGAGGCCGGGGAGCGGCTCCAGCCAGGGACTGGGCTGCTCGGGGATCCCGGCGACGCGGGCCGCGTCCACCAGGGCGTCGACGAGCAGCGACAGGTCGGTGGCGGTGGCGCCCTCCGGTCCGGCCTCCGGCGCGGCCGGGGAATGCCCCAGCGCCCGCCAGCCGACCTCCGTCACCCGCGTCCTGGCCTCGCTCGCGGCCGGGCTCCGCCCGCCGATCCGCGCGGTCTGCACGGCCACCGGGGTGCCCGTCCCCGACCGCACGTAGCACCGGCCGGGCGTGGACTTGGAGATGTGCGCCGCGTCGGGGGTGCCGATGACGTCGGTGGACTCGGCGGCCTCGGTCACCCGCAACGCGATCCGCAGCGACGTGTTCGCCTGGATGTCGGCGGTCACCACGCCCCCGGGCCGCTGGGTGGCGAGGATCAGGTGGATGCCCAGCGACCGGCCCCGCCGGGCGATGTCCACCAGCCCGGTCATGAAGTCGGGCAGCTCGCTGACCATCGCCGCGAACTCGTCGATCACCAGCGCCAGCCGGGGCAGCGGCGCCAGGGGGCCGCCGCCCCGCCCCCGCAGCGGAGTGACCGGGGATCCGGCCGGTGCCCCGGCCGGGGCGCCGATCGGGGAGGGGCCGCCCGCCACCAGCAGGTCGCGGGACGCGCGGGCCGTCTGGGCGTCGCGCAGCGCGTGGTAGTCCTCGATGTCCTTGGCCCCGGCGGCCAGCAGCAGCCGTTCCCGGCGCCGGATCTCGGCGGCCAGGGAGGCCAGGGCCCGCTGGGTCAGATGGCCGTCCAGGTCGCTGACCATGCCGACCGTGTGCGGGAGCCGTACGCACTCCTTGAAGGCCGCCCCGCCCTTGTAGTCGATCAGCACGAACGTCATCTCGTCCGGCCGGTTGGCCGCCGCGAGCGAGCAGATCAGGGTCTGCAGCAGCTCCGACTTGCCCGCGCCGGTGGTGCCCGCGATCAGGGCGTGCGGCCCGTCGCGGCTCAGGTCGACGGAGAACGGGCCGTCCGGTCCGGCGCCGATCACCGCCGCCGTGGAGCGGCCCCACCGCCCGGCCAGGGCCTTGCCGCCCAGGACCGTGCCGCCCAGCGGGTCCGGCGAACCCGCGGGGCCCGCGGACGGGAGCCCGAGCAGGTCCAGCAGGCGCGCGGAGCCGGGCAGCGCCGTGCCCGCCTCGTCGCGGCTGACGTCGCGGATCGGGGCCAGCGAGCGGGCGAGCCGGTCGCACCAGGAGGCCGGGACCTGGTCGGCCAGGATCTCGCCGAGGCTCTCCATGCCGCCGCCGAGCAGCCGGAGCCGGCCGTCCGCGCCCGCCTGGACGACGGTGGCGCACTCCTCGGGCAGCAGCCGCTGCTCGTCGTCCAGGGCCAGGGTGTGGACGCCCGCGCGGGGCCCCTGGCGCAGCACCTGCGGCATGCCGGGCAGCGCGCGCAGCACCCGCGCGCCGTCCAGGAGGACCAGCACGTCGTAGGGGCGCTCGTCGTAGCGGGGCGGATCGGCGGAGTCGCCGCCGAGACCGCCCCAGCCGGACGGGACGCGCGGAGCGGCGGGCCTGAGCGGCCCGTCGCCCTCGCCCAGGCGCTCGTCGATCAGAGTGGTCAGCTCCGCGACCCGGCGGGCCGCGGCCTCCGGGTCCGCGCCGACCAGCGCCAGGCAGTCCTCGCCGCCGTGCGGGGCGCAGTGCGGCAGCCAGCGCACCCAGTTCCACCGCTCCTCGCCGTCGCCGTGCGCGGACAGCACCACGATCGCCAGGTCGCGCGGGCTGTGCAGGGCGGCGGCCTGGCCGACGAGCCAGCGGGCCAGGCCGGACACGGTCTCCCTCGGGCCGGTCAGACCGGCCACGCCGAGCCGCCGCATGGCCAGCGCCACCGGCACCGCCCGGCAGGCCGGCGGCTCCGGCAACGGGGAGTCCGGCGGGGCGCCGCGCTCCGGTACGAGTTCCAGCGCCGCCGGGAGTTCGGCGAGGCCGACCCGGAGGCGGAGGGCGTCGGGGTCGTGGTCGCGGCGCTCCCAGAGCCTGCGCCGCGGGCCGGTCGCGGTGAGCAGCACCTCGGCGGGGTCGGGCGCGGCGGCGCGGCGGGCGGCCTCGTCGGCGGCGCGGGCCCGCTCCAGCTCGGCCTCGAAGACGGCCAGGCGCTCCCGGTAGTCCTTCATCTGCTGCCGGTGCCGTTTACGGCCGTGCCGCCGGTCGCTCCACCACTGCCCGATCATGATCGTCGGGCTCAGCAGCGCGAACAGCAGGAAGTACCAGATCCGCAGCGCCCAGGCCATGCCCACGCCCAGCACCAGGGGCAGGAACGCGGTCAGCAGCTGCAGCCGCATGCCCTCGGCGCGCCGGGGCTCCACCGGCACCTCCAGCCGCCGTGCGGGCTCCGGGGGACGGATCCGGGGCGGCCGGTTGTAGGCGAGCCCGCCGTCGGGCCGGTCGTCCAGGTGCGCGTCGGGCGGCTCGACGGCCGTCAGCGTCAGCACCGAGGAGCCGCAGGTGAGCACCGCGTGCTCGGGCCAGCCCACCGCCTCCTCCACCGGCTCGCCGTCCAGCGCGGGCCCCGCGGCGCCGGGTACGGCGGGCTCCACCGTGATGGCGTCGGGCGTGAGCCGCACCACGGCGGCCCGGCCGGGGAGCGAGGGATCCCGCAGGGCCACCGTGCAGGCGGGATCGGAGCCGATGGTGTGCACGCCGAAGCCGAGGCGGTGCACGGACCCGGCGCAGGGCCCGCCGGACACCCGGATCTCCACGATGCCGGCGGGCTCCTCGGCGAAGGTGGAGACGGCCAGGCGCCGGTCCAGGGTGACCAGGTCGCCGTCGCGCAGGAGCCCGAGCGCGGGGGCGTCGGCGGGGAGGACCCGGCCGTCCAGCCACAGGTCGGGGGGCGCGGCCCCGGCGCCGGTGCGACCCAGGCCGTAGGGGGCCCGGGTGCGGGTCAGCCGCACCACGTTGCCGGAGCGCTCGCCCGGAGGCTGCCCGGCGAGCGCCTCGGCGAGCCGGGCGACCGTGGTCGACTCGTCGGCCTCGACCAGGACGTCCCGGTCGGCGTGCTCGCTGAGCACGGTGAGCATGATCCGCATCGCCGCTCTCCTCGGTCCGGCCCTGCGCCCAAACCTAATGACTGGGAACGGCAGGGGAAGGGGTGTTCGCGGCAGAAGTGCGGCCTCGGGGGCAGCATGTGGAAAACGCGGCAACCTGTGGATAACCACCGGTCGATGCCGACTTGTTATAGCGGTTCATGTGGGGTGTCACCGCGACGGGAGCTTCCCGTCATCTGAGGAGCACCCGGACCAGCCTGTGGAAAACTCGGTGGAAAACCCCGGGAAGCGGGCGGACCCGGCGCGCGCTCCCGGTCGCGGGCCCGGGTTCGCAACTCGTGGGCCTTCTCCTCCAGCAGCTCCGCGTAGGCGTTGACCTCGGAGGTGACCTCGGCCAGCCCGGCCGCCGCCCGGTGCAAGCGCACGGCGGTCCGCTCGGTGACCCGGACGACGGGCGGCCGCCGTGGCGTCCGGACGCCTCCGCGGCGCAACCGTGCGGCGGCCTCCCGGACGACGAGGCGGAACCGTCCCGAGCTCGGCGGGAGCCCCCTGAACCACGTTCCCATGCCCCCAGAGTGCCACTTTTTGAACTGGTTCAGGATGAATCACCGTGAAAAGCGGCGCACAACCCTCGGTCCCGGAGGGTGAAGGCGCCGGGCCCGTGAGCCGAATGACGGCTGAAACCATTGTGACGGTTGTTATCGGGATTTGTTGATGTCCTTATCATCCGGATAAGTCAGATGTCACCTGCCGGAAGCGTAAGGTTTCAGTGGATCTCCATTGACAAACCCGTTCCTACCAAACGAGCATTGGTCCTCGCTTTTGCCCCACGGGACATCGGCAAGGTGCGCATAATGGCGTAAATTCGATCAGTAACCCACAAAATGATCACTCTGGGAGCCCCCACGCCCATGAGGACGAGCGAGAAGCCATCCAGCCGCGCGCCGGCGAACGCCGACCGGCCTGTTCCGCCGGGCACCCTGTCGGGACCGGCGTCACGCAAACTGCCCGTCTCCCCCAGAGAGCGCAAGCCCGCGCTCGCGGCGCTCGCCGTACTGCTCATCCTGGGCGGCGCGCTCGCCACCACCCTGCTCGTGCTGCGCAGCGGCGACCGGGTCTCCGCGATCCAGATCGTCCAGCAGGTCGGCACCGGGCAGCCCATCGCCCAGACCGCGATGCGGGAGGTGCAGATCGCCGACACCGGCATCGGCTACGTGCCCTACGCCGAGCGCGCCCGCGTCGCCGAGAACTTCGCCCGGGTCACCCTGCTCCCGGGCACCCTGCTGACCAGGGAGATGGTCCTGTCCTCCAGCGAGGAGCTGGGTCCGGGCAAGGCCCAGGTGGGGCTGGCGCTCAAGCCCGGCCAGCTGCCCGGCACGCTGCGCAGCGGCGACCGGGTCCAGGTCGTCCACGTGCCGGGCCGGGGCGGGGACTCCCAGGCCGCGGCCGGGCGGATCCTCGCGCAGAGCGCGCTCGTCCACAGCGTCGGCTCGTCGGGCCGGAACGGCTCCGCCGGGCAGATCACGATCATCGTGGACGCGACCATCTCGCCCACGGTCGTGACCTACGCCGCCCGGGGCGAGATCGCCCTGGCCGAGCTGCCGGGAGCGCGCTGACGTGGCGCTCATCGTGCTGGCCGCCGACAAGGGAGCGCCCGGCGTGACCACGGCGGCCACGGCGCTCGGCGCGGTCTGGCCGCGCCCGGTGCTGCTGGCCGAGTGCGACCCCGCGGGAGGGGACGTCGCCTACCGGCTGCCGGCCGCCGACGGGGGAGTGCTCAACCCCGGGCGGGGGCTGCTCACGCTCGGGGCCACGGCCCGCCGCGGCCTGACGACGGCCCTGATCCACGAGCACACCCAGAAGATCGTCGGCGGGCTGGACGTGCTGGCGGGCCTCACCCACGGAGAGCAGGCGGCCGGGCTGACCTGGCTCTGGGGGCCGCTCGGCAGGGCGCTGGCCGCGCTGCCCGGTGCGGACGTGCTGGCCGACTGCGGCCGCCTGGGCGGGCACCCGGAGCTGGGGGAGCTGATCGCCGAGGCGGGACTGGTGGTGCTGTTCACCCGGGGGAGCCTGGACCACGTCGCGCACCTGCGCGAACGCCTGCACGTGATGCCCCGGGGGGCGCGGGTCGGGGTCGTGGTGATCGCCGACCCCCGGCAGTACCGCGGCACGATCGAGGACGTCCGCCGGATCGTGGCCGCCACCAGCAAGGACGTCGCCTTCGTGGCGGGGCTGGCGCACGACCCCAAGGGCGCGGAGCTGCTGCGGGGCCAGTGGGGCGGTCGCCTGGACCGCTCGCTGCTGATCCGCACCGCCCGGGAGCTCGCCGGCCGCCTGGCCGCCGAGACGGCTCCGCGCGAGGCCCCAGGTGCCGTCCGAGGAACGGTTCCGAGCACCGCCCCGGGCGCTCTCCCGGGAACCGGCCTGGGCGTCCGGATCCCCCGCACGGCCCCCGGCCCGTACGGCGAGGCCCCCGCCCCGAACGGCACCCCGGCCCCGTACCCCGCCCCGACCGGATGGCGGGAGGAGGGCCCGTGAGCGGGCCGACCGGAGGCGCGGCGGCGCCCGCGCGGCCGACGGAGGGGGTCGCATGAGCATCGACCACACCCTGGTGAAGCGGTTCCGGCAGGAGGTCGGCGACCGCCTGGCCCACCAGCGGCGGCTGGACCAGGCGAGCGGCCTGCCCCCGATGACCGGAGAGGACGAGCGCCAGTTCGCCCGCGCACTGATCGCGCAGGTGCTGGAGGAGTACGCCCGCGGCGAGATCGGGGTCGGCCGCACCCCGCCCACCGCCGAGGAGGAGGAGGCGCTCGCCTCCGGCATCCACGCGGCGCTCTTCGGCGTGGGCCGGCTCCAGCCCCTGCTGGACGACCCCGAGGTCGAGAACATCGACATCAACGGCTGCGACCGGGTCTTCATCGGCTACGCCGACGGACAGGAGCTCATGGGGGAGCCGGTCGCCGAGTCCGACGACGAGCTGGTCGAGCTGATCCAGATCCTCGCCGCCTACAGCGGCCTGTCCAGCAGGCCGTTCGACACCGCCAACCCCCAGCTGGACCTGCGGCTGCCGGACGGCTCGCGGCTCTCGGCGGTCATGGACGTGACGGTCCGCCCGTCGATCTCCATCCGCCGCGCCCGGCTGGGCAAGGTCTTCCTCAGCGACCTGGTGGGCAACGGCACGCTCACCCCGAAACTGGGCCGCTTCCTGTCGGCCGCCGTGGCGGCCAGGAAGAACATCATGATCGCCGGGTCCACGAACGCCGGGAAGACGACCCTGCTGCGGGCGCTGGCCAACGAGATCCCGCCGCACGAGAGGCTGATCACCGTCGAGCGCGCGCTGGAGCTCGGCCTCGACCAGTTCCCCGAGCTCCACCCCAACGTGGTGGCCTTCGAGCAGCGGCTGCCCAACTCCGAGGGCCAGGGCGAGATCAGCATGGCCGAGCTGGTCCGCCGGTCCCTGCGGATGAACCCCTCCCGGGTGATCGTCGGCGAGGTCCTCGGCGACGAGATCGTCACCATGCTCAACGCGATGACCCAGGGCAACGACGGCTCGCTCTCCACCATCCATGCCAACTCCTCGATGGAGGTCTTCAACCGGATCGCGACCTACGCGCTCCAGGCCGCCGAGCGCCTGCCGATCGACGCGACCCACATGCTGATCGCGGGCGCGATCGACTTCGTGGTCTTCATCGAGAAGCGCAACGAGTACGCCAGGGGCGGGACGCTGCGGCGCTTCGTGTCGAGCGTGCGCGAGGTGGCCGGGGTCGACGGCCGAGTGCTCTCCTCGGAGGTCTTCGCCGCGGCCCCGGACGGCCGCGTCCTGCCACACGCACCGCTGTCCTGCCTGGAGGAGCTCGCCCGGCACGGCTACGACCCCGGGGAGTGGGCATGATCCCCGTCCCGCCGGGGCTGTTCGACCCGCTGGCGCTGCTGGCCGGGGCGGCGGTCGGCGGCGGCCTGTTCCTGCTCGGCCTCGCCCTGTACGGCGTGCGCCCCCGCCCGGCGACCCCGGGCCGGAAGGCCGCCAGGCGCGAGTTCCTCCGGGCCCTGTCCACCCGGACCGCGGCCGGGGCGATCTCCGGGGTGGCGGTGCTCCTGGTGACGGGGTGGCCGGTGATGGCGGCCGGCGCCGTACTGCTCGCCCTGGGCTGGCGCGGCCTGTCCGGCGGCGCGGCCGAGGAGCGCACGGCGATGCACCGGCTGGAGGGGCTGGCCGCCTGGACCGAGTCCCTGCGCGACACCATCGCCGGGGCCTCCGGGCTGGAGCAGGCGATCCCGTCGTCGATCCGGGCCGCCTCCCCCACGCTCCGCCCGCACCTGCGCGGGCTGGTGGACCGCCTGCACACCCGGATGCCGCTGCCCGACGCGCTCCGCCTGTTCGCCGACGAGCTGGACGACCCCTCCGCCGACCTGGTGATCGCCGCGCTGATCCTCAACTCCCGGCTCCGCGGCCCCGGCCTGCGCGACGTGCTCGGCGCGCTCGCCGTCTCGGCCCGCGAGGAGCTCGACATGCGCCGCCGGGTCGAGGCCGAGCGCCGCTCCACCCGGCGCAGCGTGCAGATCGTGGTCGGCACGGCGGTCGCCTTCGCGGCGATGCTGGTGGTGTTCAACCCCGATTACGTCGCCGAGTACGACGATGCCCTCGGCCAGGCCGTCCTGGTCGTGGTCGCGGCCTTCTTCGGCGCCGGGTTCGCCTGGATGCGCCGCCTGGCCCGCTTCGACAAACCCGCCCGCCTGCTGGGCCTGTCCACCGGAGGCGAGGTCCGCGATGACTGAGGCGCTGCTCGCGGGAGGCGGGGGGCACGATGACTGAGGCACTGCTCGCCGGCGGGGTGCTCGGCCTCGGCCTGTTCCTGCTGGTCCGGGCGCTGTTCCCGGCGCGGCCGGGGCTGGTGACCCGGCTGCTGGCGCTGGACGCGGCCCGGGAGGGCACCGATGCCCCGCGGATGCAGCTGGTCCTGCCCGACGAGGAGGTCAGCGCGTTCCGGCGCGGCCTGGGCGTGCGGCTGGCCCGCTTCTACGCGGCCCGGGGCTGGGAGGTCCGCTCCGCCAGGGCCGACCTGGCGCTGCTGGGCAAGTCCTTCGAGGGCTTCCTGGCGACGAAGGCGCTGCTGTCCGCCTCCGGTCTGCTGGCCTTCCCGCTGCTGGCCGGCTGGCTGGCGCTGATGGGGTGGGGCGTCTCGCCGACGGTGCCGCTGTGGGCCGCGCTCGCCGTCGCCGTGGTCTTCTTCTTCCTGCCCGACCTGCAGATCAGGCGGGACGCCGCCCGGATGCGCCGCGACTTCCGGCACGTGGTCGGCGCCTTCCTCGACCTGGTGGCGATGAACCTGGCCGGTGGGCGCGGCGTGCCCGAGGCGCTGATGATGGCGGTCTCCGTCGGCACGCCGGGGGCGTCCGGCGCGCCCGGCGCCGGGGGCGCGGGAGGCGCGGCGGACTCCGGCGAGGGGTCGAACTGGGCGATGGCCCGGATCCGCGAGGCGCTCGGCAACGCCAGGATCGTCGGCATCACCCCGTGGCAGGCGCTCGGCCAGCTCGGCGACGAGATCAACGTGGACGAGCTGCGCGACCTGTCCGCCGCGCTCGGCCTGGTCGCCGACGACGGCGCCAAGGTCCGCGCCTCCCTGACCGCCCGTGCGGCCACCCTGCGCCGGCGCGAGCTCGCCGAGGTGGAGGGCCAGGCGGGGGAGCGGTCCCAGTCGATGCTCGTCGCCCAGCTCCTGCTCTGCGCGGGCTTCGTGATCTTCCTGAGTTTCCCGGCCGCTATGAAGATGTTGGGGTCATGACCATGATCAACCATCCGTGGATCGTCTACACGGTAGCCCTGCTGAACGTGCGCATCGACAGGGCTCGCAGCGCCCCCACCCGCGGCGCCTCGGCCGTCGAGTGGGTCATCATCACCGCCATCATCGCCGGGGTCGCCCTCGGCCTCGCCACGCTCATCAGGACCCTGGTCCAGGACAAGCAGGCGGAGATCTCCGACCAGTTCGGCGGCGGTGGCGGTGGCGGGGACACCGGAGGTGGCGGCGGTGGCTCCACCGAGCCGTGACCGGCCGTACGGCGTCCGGAGAGGCGGTGACCGGGAGCGGGGCGCCACCGCCGTGGAGCTGGCGATGATCATGCCGGTGGTGCTGGTCGTCATCCTGCTCGTCGTGCAGTTCGCGCTCTGGTTCCACGGCCGCCAGGTGGCCGACGCCGCCGCGCGCGAGGGGGCCCGGCTGGCCCGGCTCGACACCGACTCCTGGCAGCAGGACGCCGAGGCGCGGGCCGCTGAGGTGCTCCGGGCCGTCGGCCCGGAACTGCTCTCCGGCGCCACCGCCACGGCCTGGGAGGAGGGCGACCGGCGCGGAGTCGAGATCACCGCCACCGCCGTCCAGGTCGTCCCGCTGCTGCCGTCCACCACGTTCACCGTCACCGCGCGATTCGGAGGTCCCGTCGAGTGCTTCCGCCCCGACGACGGCGGCGAGGACTGCCAGTGAGCCGCCGGTACGGGGGTGAACGCGGGTCGCTCTCGGCCGAGACGGTGCTGCTCGCCCCGGTGTTCCTGCTCTTCCTGCTCTTCCTGGTCGGCGCGGGACGCCTCGTGGAGGCCCAGGGCGAGGTCAACGGCGCGGCCAGGGACGCGGCGCGGGCCGCGTCGGTGGAGCGCACGCGCGCCGACGCGCAGGCCTCCGCCGCCGAGGCGGCCGGGGCTTCGCTGGAGGGCGAGTGCGAGCCCTCGGTCGAGGTGTCCGGCGACGGCTGGGAGGCGGGCGGGCAGGTCAGGGTCGAGGTGACCTGCTCCCTGGACCTGGGCTTCCTCGGCTTCGGCGCGGCCAAGGAGGTCAGCGGGGACTCGGTGGTCCCGCTGGAGCAGTTCAGGCGGGTGGAGGAGTGAACGGGGACCGGGGATCGATGGCGGTCTTCACGGTGCTGTTCTCGGCCGTGGTCTTCCTGCTGGCCGGGCTGCTGGTGGACGGCGGGGCCGCGATCAACGCGCGGCTGCGGGCCGCCGACGTCGCCGAGCAGGCCGCCCGCGCCGCCGCCGACCGGATCGACGTCGAGTACCTGCGGGAGACCGGGCAGGCCCGGCTGCTGGAGGGCGACGCCGTCTGCGGCGAGGCTCGGGAGATCGTCTCCGCGCACGACGGCGGCGACGTCGAGCTGGTCGCGTGCGAGCCCGGTGGCGAGCAGGTGGAGGTGACCGTCTCCGTCCGCTGGGAGGCGTTCTTCCTGGCCGCGCTCGGCTTCCCGGGTTCGGCGATGGAGGCCTCGGTCACCGCCGGTCCCGACATCGGCGAGCAGACCTAGACCGAATGCGCCGAACCACTGGCCGAGCGGGTGAAGGACGACGAATCTGGACACGGAGGAAGACGCATGCCGACGCGACAGCCCATGCGCATCAGGCCGAGGCGCACGACCGGCGACCTGCTCGCCGGGCTCGGCGCGCTGGCGGTGCTGGTCGCGCTGCTCGGCGGCGTCCCGTACGCGCTGCTCCGGCTCGCCGGGCCGCCGCTCACCCCTGAGCTGCTCGACCTCGACCTGCTGACCAGCCGGGTCGGCACCGGCACGATCGTGGCGATCCTGGTGCTGCTGGTCTGGCTCGCCTGGCTGCAGCTGGTCGTGTGCGTGCTCGTCGAGCTGTACGCCGGGATCCGCCGGGTCGGCATGCCCGCCCGGGTCCCGCTGGCCGGGGGCACGCAGGCGCTGGCCAACCGGTTGGTCTCGGCGGTCCTGCTGCTGTTCACGGTCTCGGCGGTGGCGGTCCCGCTCCTGCGGCCGGCCGGTCCGCCCGCCGACCGCCCGGCCGCCGTCGCGGCCGGGACGTCCCCGCTGGCCGCGCCGGCCACCGCGGAGCGGGCGCCGCTGGTACCGGTGGGCAAGGCCAAGAAGGTCTACGTCGTCCAGCCGCCGCACGGGCGGCACCACGAGAGCCTGTGGGAGATCGCGGAGAAGTGCCTCGGGGACGGGCGCCGCTACCCGGAGGTCTACCGGCTCAACCAGCACAAGGAGCAGCCCGACGGGAGCCGGTTGCGCATCGCGGACCTGATCAGGCCCGGCTGGGTGCTCGACATGCCGGACGACGCGCGCAACGTCCACATCGTGCCGGCCGCCCAGCCCCGGCCCGCCACCCTCGACGACCACCCGGGCAGGCCCGCCGAGCTCGACGGCCGGACCCGGTACGTCGTCCCGGGCGGGGCCGACCTCCCCGCGGAGGCTCCCGCCGAGTCGCGGGAGCGGCCGGCCGTACGGCCCGACCCGGTCCCTGAGCGGGCCGATCCGCCCGCGGAGGCCGACCGGGCCCCCGCCGCTCCGGAGGCGGAGGGCTCCCCGGGGGCCGGGGACTCCACGGGTTCCCCGGGGTCAGCGGGTCCGGCTTCCGCGGGCTCGGCGGACCCCGGCTCCGGCGAGTCCGGCGATTCCGGCCTGGGAATGCTCGACTACCTGGCCGGGGCCTCGCTGGCCGCGGCCGGCCTGCTGGCGGCGCTCGGGCGCAGGCGCAGGGAGCAGCTCTGGCACCGGGCGTTCGGACGCCGGATCGTCCGCCCCCGGGAGGACGCGGCCCAGGCCGAGCTCGCGCTGAGGCTCGGCGCGGACGCCCCCGGGAGCCGGATGCTGGACATCGGGCTGCGGCTGCTCGGCCGGTCCCTGGCGGCGGCCGGGCGGGTCCCCCCCACCGTCTACGCCGCGCACCTGTCCCCGCGCCACCTCGACCTGTGGATCCATCCCCCGAACCCGGACGCCCCCGCGCCGTGGGCCGCCCACGACGGGGGCCAGGTCTGGCGGCTCCCCGCTCACGAGGGCCGGATGCTGGACGAGGCGGCGCTGGCCGGCGCGCCCGCGCCCTACCCCGGACTGGTCTCCCTGGGCGGGGACGGCGAGGGCCGGGTGCTCGTCGACCTGGAGGCCGCCCACGGCCTGATCGCCGTCAAAGGCGCGCAGACCACCGCGGCCCTGGCCGCGCTCGCCGTGGAGTTGGCCACCAACCGCTGGTCGGACCGGATGCGCGTCACGCTCGTCGGCTTCGGCGAGGAGCTGACCGTGATCGCGCCAGAGCGGATCAGGTGCGCGAGCGGCCTGGAGGAGGTCCTGCCCGAGCTGGAGGCCGAGGCCCGGGCGGCGGCCGACCGGGGGCACGGCGCCGAGGTGCTCACCGGGCGGATCCACGGCCGGGCCGGCGACCCCGTCTGGTCGCCGCACTACCTGCTCTCGGCGGTCCCGCCGAGCGCCGAGGAGGCCCGCAGGCTGGCGGTGCTGGCCCGCACGGGCGCCCGGACGGCCGCCGGGTACGTCATCGCCGGGAACGTCCCGCACGCCACGTGGAACTGGGAGATCGACGGGGACGGCCGGCTCCGGGTGGACGCGCTCGGCTTCGAGGTGGCCGCGCAGCTGCTGCCCCGCCGCCAGTACCGGGCCCTGGTCGAGCTGTTCTCGACCGCCCGGCGGCTGGAGGGCGAGCCCGTGGACGACGAGGCCGGGCCCGTCACCCCGAATCCGTCGGTGGAGGTGCGGATCCTCGGTCCGATCGAGATCGCGGGCCCGCCGCCGATGGAGGAGGGCCGGGCCGGGCTCGCCGTCGAGATGGTCGTCTACCTGGCGACCCATCCGAGCGGCGTGCACCCGGTCGTGCTCGGCGGGGTGCTGTGGCCGCGCGGCGTGCAGGCCGTGGTCAGGGACGCCACCATCGCCCGCGTCGTCGCCTGGCTGGGCGCCGACTCCGAGGGCAGGCCCAACCTGTACGCCGACGAGTCCGGGCGGCTGCGCCTCGGTCCGGAGGTGCGCACCGACTGGATGCTCTTCCGGGAGCTGGTCCGCCGGTCCCACGCGGACGCCGCGGCGCGTGCCGTACTGCTGGAGCAGGCGCTCGGCCTGGTGCGCGGCCCGCTGCTGAGCGGCCGCCCGCGCGGCCGCTACGCGTGGCTGGCCGCCGACGACCTGGAGTACGACGTGGCGGCGGGCGTGGCCGACGCGGCGCACCGGTCGTGCGAGGTGTGGCTGGCCGCCGGCGAACCCGGCCGGGCGGTGGCCGCGGTGCGGGCCGGGCTGCTGCTGGCCGCCGACGACGAGGGGCTCTGGCGGGACCTGCTCCGGGCGACCCACCGGACCGGGGACCCCGCCCGCCTGCGGGCCGTGGCCGAGGCCCTGCACCGGCGGGCCGAGTCGCACCCCTACGGGGGCGGGATGGCCCCGGAGACCGAGGCCCTCATCGACGAGCTGCTGCCCGCGTGGCGGATGAGCTCGGCGCCGTCGGCATGAGCGGCGGGCGGACCGGGACGGAGGCAGGGATGGACACCTCGGCGGAGAGTCCGCGGAAGATTCCGCGGAAAGGGCCGCGGGGAACGCCGGGAGCGGTCCGGCACGGGCTCGCGGCGGTTCCGGGCGGGTTCTCGGCCGTGCGGCGCGGGATCCTGGCCGTGGCGGCCGTGCTGGTGCCGCTCGCGCTCGCGGGGTGCGCCCCGTCGGCCGCGGAGCCGTTCGTCCCGGTGGACGGAGCGGCGGGTACGGCTGCGGCGTCCGGACCCTCCGCCCCATCGCCGGGAGCGGACGGCACACCGCGCGCCGGGCGGAGCCCGCGGGCCGAGACGGTGCAGGCCGGGCCGGACATGCGGCTGGTGGTCGAGCCGCCGGTCGCGGCCGACGCGGTCACCGACGGGGCGGTCGCGGCCTTCCGCGCCTACTACGCCGGGTCCCTGCGGATCGTCTCCCTCGGCGACCGGGACCCGACCGGGAGCGAGACCGCCTACCTCGACCTGCTCGGCGAGGAGGCGGTGCGCCAGGACTACGACTGGGTGGCCTCCTACTGGCGCGACCACCACGCGCTGCACGGGACGGTCCGGTTGTACGGGTTCGTGACCGAGCCGCTCGCGCAGGGCGGCGTACGGCTCAGCGCGTGTGTGGACATGGCCGGCACGCGGACGGTCGACACGCGCACGGGCAGGGAGGTCACGCCGCGGGACGCGTGGATGGCCGAGCCCTTCCTGCACGCCGCCGACCTGCGTGAGGACGGCGGCGTCCTGCGCATCCAGTCCTTCAACCACGCCCTGTACCCCAGCGAGGACGCGAAGAGGTGTCTGCGATGACCGTGAGAAGAGCCGCCGGCGCGATCCTGCTGGTCCTGGCGACGGTGGGGGCGGCACACGCCGCCCAGGGCACGGCGGCCCGCGCGGCGGCGGACGACCCGCCGTCGGGCGGGGTGACCCAGGACGGCAGGAAGGCCGGTGTCTGGCTGAAGAACTCCCGGATCGTCATCAGCGGGAACGGCGCCGGGGCCGGGAAGGGTGACGGCTACCGCCTCAAGCGCCCGTGCTGGTACGAGCCGTCCCTGGACGGCCTCGACATGCTGGCGCAGCAGCAGCGGGGCAAGGCGTGGTGGACGCGCGACCGGGAGAACGCGAAGGCGCAGCAGAAGTTCGTCGAGCAGTTCAAGGAGAAGGCCGGCGAGAAGGGCCGCTGGTGGCTGCCGGCCCACAACGAGGGCGACCCCGCGGGGCTGGCGTGCGCGCAGGGACTCGACTCCTACGTGTGGGTGCCGGAGGGCTCCCCGCCCCCGCCCGGCGGGATCACCATGGCCGAGCTCGCCGACATCGCCCGCGCCGCGCTGACCGTGCCCGAGCCCAGGATCAGGCTGAACCCGGACGTCAGAAGCTACGTCAACCTGCCGACCTGGGTCTGGCTGGACGGGGCGGGGGCGACCACGCGGTCGGTGACGGCCACGCTCCCGGGCGTCATGAGCGCGACCGTGACCGCCACGCTCGACGACATCGAGATCGATCCCGGTACGACCGCCGACCGGGCCGAGGTGCGGAAGGACTGCGGCGCACGCGGCAGGCCGTACGCCAGGGGCCAGGAGTTCACCTGCGGTGTCCGCTACCTGCGGGCCTCGGTCGATCAACCGCGCGGGGTCTACGAGCTGACGGTGACCTCGGTGTGGGAGGTGACGGCCCAGGGGCAGGACCAGAGCGGTGTGGCGCCGTTCGCGTTCGACCCCTACGACCCCGTCCAGGTGGGCGCCACCCGCGACGTCCCGGTGGGCGAGGTGCAGAGCGTCGTCCGGGGCGGCTGAGCGCCCGGGGTGTCCCGGCGGTGTCCCGGCCGGCTCAGGCGAAGTAGCGGAGCCAGACGTAGACCCAGGCCACCACCGAGCTCAGGGCCGTGACGAGGATGCCGTATCTGGTGAACTGCCAGAAGGAGATGGGGTGGCCGGAGCGGGCGGCGATGCCGATGACGACGACGTTGGCGCTGGCGGCCACCGCGGTGCCGTTGCCGCCGAAGTCGGCGCCCAGCGCGAAGGCCCACCACAGCGCCTGCCCGGTGGCCGGGTCGGGCGCCTGGGCCACGAGCCCCTCGACGACGGGCGCCATGGTGGCGACGTAGGGGATGTTGTCGAAGAAGGCGCCCAGCGCGGCGGAGCCGAACAGCAGCGCGGTCGCCGCGCCGAAGAAGTCGTCGCCCACCACGTCGATCGCCCAGCCGCCCACTGTGGAGATGACACCGGTGTGCACCAGCCCGGCGACCATGACGAACAGGCCGGTGAAGAACACCAGGGTCGGCCACTCGACCTCGCGGAGGGTCTCCGAGACGTCGGTGCCCGACACCAGGACCATCACCCCGGCGCCGACCAGTGCGACGATCGACGGTTCGACGTGCAGGACGGAGTGCAGCCCGAAGCCGACGATGACGAGACCGAGCACGACCAGGCAGCGCGTGAGCAGGCGCGGGTCGGTGATGGCGCGCCGTTCCTGGAGCGCCATGACGGCGGCCACGCGGTCGGGGTTGTAGCGGAACGACTTCCTGAACAGCACGCGGGTCAGCAGCACGAACCCGGTGAAGGTCACCACGACGATCGGCGCCATGTGGACGAGGAAGTCGTTGAACGTCAGCCCGGCCCGGCTGCCGATGATGATGTTGGGCGGGTCGCCGATGAGCGTGGCCGCGCCGCCGATGTTGGAGGCGAGGATCTCGGCGATGAGGTAGGGCTGGGCCGGGACGCCCAGCCGGTTGCACACGACGACGGTGACCGGGGCGACGAGCATGACCGTGGTGACGTTGTCCAGGAACGGGGAGGCGACGGCAGTGATGATCATCAGCATCACCATCAGCCGGTACGGCCTGCCCTGGGACCTCTTGGCGGCCCAGATGGCGAGGTAGTCGAAGACCCCCGTCTGCTTGAGGATCCCCACGATGATCATCATGCCCAGCAGCAGGAAGATCACGTTCCAGTCGACGCCCTCGTGCTCGGAGAAGAACACCTCCGAGCCGGGGATCAGCCCGAGCACCGCCATGACCCCGGCGGCGATGAGCACCACCTTGACCTTGTCCGCCTTCTCCGTGGCGATGTAGAAGAACGCCACCACGAAGACGGCGAGCGCGGCGAGGGCGCTCATCGGTCACGCCCCGGCGGTCCGGTCCGGGTCACGGCCGGGACGGTGGGCCGGGTCCGGCGGGACGGTGTCGAGAGCCGGGGCATGCCCAGAGGGCGTCGCCGGAAGTCGTGCATGGGAAAGCCTCCGAACGGCGTGTGCGTGTGAGGGGTCCCGCGGGACGTGCGGGATCCCGGGCGCGCGGAACAGGATCGGGGTGGTGTACGGCGGGCGGGTGAGGACCGCGGTGGTGTACGGCGCGCGGAACAGGATCGGGGTGGTGTACGGCGGGCGGGTGAGGACCGCGGTGGTGTACGGCGGGCGGGTGAGGACCGCGGTGGTGTACGGCGGGCGGGAAAGGACCGCGGTGGTGTACGGCGGGCGGGAAAGGACCGGCCGGGGCGCTCCGCGAGACTCCGGCCGGGCAGACCGCCCGGGGCGGTCCGCGCGGGACGGTCGGTGAGGTTCCGGCCGGGAAGGTCGTCCGGGTGCTCCGTGCGGGACGGTCCGGGGGCGCCCCGGCGGGGTCAGTCGTCCGGGCCGGCCAGGGCCAGGCTGGTGAGCAGGCGGTCCAGGGTGATCGTGCCGAACAGGACCCCCGCGTGGTCGACCACCGCCACCAGCGGGCTGCGCAGCCGCGCCATGAGGGCCGCCACCTCCAGCAGCGTCGCGTCGAGGGCCACCGTGGCGGGCTTGACGGGCTGGCGCGGCAGGCAGTCGCCCACCGTCAGATCGCCCTGCTCCTGCCAGAACAGGTCGGCACGGGCCTCGTCGACGGTCCGGGCGAGCGCCGGGTCCTCCTGGTAGGCGCCGGGGACCGTCATCCGGAGCACCTGGGTGCCGGGCAGCACCATGCGGGGCCGCGAGTCGTCGTCGACGACGATCAGTCCCGGCAGGCGGGCCAGTGTCATCACCCGCACCGCTCTGGTGACCGGGTCCTGGACCGTCACCGTGGGCAGTTTCACGGCGATATCGCGTGCCTGCATGACACCGTCCCTCCGGGCTCTCCGGGTGCGGCCCGATTCCGGGCAGTGGCGTTTCGTGTCGGGGGCGTGCGCCGCCGGGATCCGGAAGTGCCTCTCCCGGGTCCTCGGGAAAGGCACGCCCTCCCTGCCCGTTCTCGTCACGACGGCCCTCCGGTGAGTGCGGCGACGCGGTGTTCGAGGTCGGCGATCCGGTCGGCGATGGGCCGGGGCTGGAGGATCTCCGCGACCTGGGCGGCCTCGTCGCGCTCCATGACGACGCACTCCACCGCGAGGTCGGGGTCGTCGGGGCCGTAGATCATCAGGGAGAGGCGGTCGTTCTCGTCCACCAGCACGCAGAACCGCTGTCCGTTCCTGGTCTCGAAGTGGTGCACGGTTCCGGTGCCCGGGACGGTGGTGTGGGTGATGTCCATCAGATCCTCCGGAGGGTACCGTCGCCTTCAGGCGACGGGGGAATCGGGAGCGGGAGGGCCGGCAAGGCCCGAGCGTGCCCTGACCTGTCAGGTCCGCGCATCATGAATGTCCTTCCTGGTTTTGCCGGTGCTAACCGATATCGTGGTGTTACCGTTACCGAACGTGAAGGGAGGTGGGTGTGCGCAGGTCGTTCAAGTTCCTGCTGCGCCCCACCGCCAAGCAGGCCGCCGCGCTCACCGCGTGCCTGGAGGACCACCGGCAGCTCTACAACGCCGCCCTGGAACACCGCCGCACCGCCTATCGCAAGGCCGACGTGACGATTCGGTACGGCGACCAGTCGGGCGAGCTGAAGCACATCCGCGCCGATGACCCCGGCGGGCAGGGCCGCTGGTCGTTCTCTTCCCAGCAGGCCACCCTGCGTCGGCTCGACAAGGCGTTTCGCGCGTTCTTTGAGCGCGTCAAGGCCGGGCGCACGCCGGGCTTCCCTCGGTTCAAGGGCCGCGGCCGGTTCGGCACCGTCACCTGGCCCAAGGACGGCGACGGCTGCCGGTGGGACTCCCAGCCCGAGCACCCGACCGCCACGTTCGTGCGCATTCAGGGCGTCGGGCACGTCCGGGTGCACCGGCACCGGCCCGTGAAGGGCCGGGTCAAGACGATCAGCGTGCAGCGGGAGGGTTCCCGCTGGTACGTGGTGCTGTCGTGCGACGACGTGCCCGCCAAACCGCTGCCCGCCACGGGCGCGGTCGCGGGGATCGACCTGGGGGTCGCCTCCCTGGTGACCACCTCCGACGGCGGGCACATCGCCAACCCGCGCCACCTGGCCGCCACCGCCGACCGCCTGGCGGCGGCGCAGCGCGACCTCGCCCGCAAGAAGCGCGGCTCCGCGCGGCGGCGTAAAGCGGTGGCCCGGGTCGCGGCCCTGCACGCCACGGTGCGGCGGCAGCGTCTCGACCACGCCCACAAGGCCGCGAACGCTTTGGTGGCCGCCTACGACGTGATCGTGCACGAGGCGTTGAAGGTCGCGAACATGACCCGCAGCGCGTCCGGCACGATCGAGCGGCCCGGCCGCAGCGTTGCGGCCAAGTCCGGGCTCAACCGTTCGATTCTCGACGCGGGTTGGGGGGTGTTCCTGACGGTCCTCGCGTACAAGGCTGAAAGCGCCGGTCGCGAGCTGATCGCGGGGAACCCCGCCGACACCTCCCGCACGTGCTCGCGCTGCGGGCACTGCGCGAAGGAGAACCGCCTCACCCAGGCCGCGTTCGCTTGCACGGCGTGCGGGCGTGAAGCGCACGCCGACGTCAACGCGGCGGTCAACATCTTGAGGGCAGGGCTTGCCCTTCGTGAGGCTGCGCAAGCGGCTTAGCGAGAAGCCGCTCCCTTCGGGGAGCGGAGGAGTCACGTTGTGCCTCCGTTCGTGTGGGCGGAGTGGAGAAGGACGGGTCAGGGGCGCGGGTGGAGGACGCGGTCCGCTCGGGAGCGCTCCTGCCGGGTGCGGACCGGCCGGCTGCGGGCGGCCGGGCGGGTACGGGCGATGGGCGGCCGACTGCGGGCGGCCGGGCGCGTGCGGGCGCTGAAGCCCTCTGCCCAGCGGATCAGACCTGTGCTGAGCGGGACCTCGATCCGGCCGAGCTCGACGCGGGTGACCTCGACGCCCTGCTCCCGGGTCCTGCCGGTGATCCGGGAGGCCGGTTCGCGCAGTTCACCGCCGGGCGGTGCGTACAGCTCCGCCAGGTCGCGCCCGGCGACGTGGCGGCGGACCTCGTCCTCCGCCGCGGCGGTCACCGCGGAGAGCGGAGAGTCCCCGGCCAGGCAGTGGCGGACCGGGTCGCGCACCGCCGCGAGCACGGCGCCGTTGACCGTCACGGCCACGCCGTCGCGGGTGGTGGCCTCCAGCCAGAGCAGGTCGATGCGGACCGGACGGAGCGGGACCCGTACGCCGCGCTCCAGGAGCGGCAGCACGAGGACGACCCCCGGACCCCGTACCCCGGCCGGGCGGCCGAGCCTGAACACGACGAGGCGCTCGCCGGGGTGGACGAGGCGGACCGAGCAGGAGGCGAGGACCGCGAGCGCGCCCAGCGCCACGGTGCCCGCGACGATCCAGGCGGGCAGCACCTCGACGGCGAGCCCCGCCTGCGGGCCGTTTCCGAGTACGGTCATGACGTCCCCCTCCTGAACTGACTGCCCTGTTTTGGACATTTTGCGCGAATCGCCCTGTTTCAATTGTGCGCCGGACCCCCTCGCGGGACCATCGGGGCCGACACCCATCTCCGGTGGGGGACGACATGTAGAGGGACCAGGTGGGAATGGGAGGAGGCACGGCCCTGTGGGGGGCGCCCCGCATGGACAGACGGGCCCGGTCGCGATGAGGTTGGAGACATGGGCGATTCCCAGAGGACACCGGCGCAGGCGCTGTTCCGCAGGCTGTTCGCGATCAACGGCCTGGTGTTCACGGTCGGCACGCTCGTCCTGGCGCTCTCGCCCGCCACGGTCTCCTCGCCGGTCCTGCTCACCGAGGTGCCCGTCCTGGCGGTCGGGCTGGCGCTGATCCTCGCCGCCAACGCGCTGCTGCTCCGCACCAGCCTGGCCCCGCTCGGCGCGCTCACCGCGCTCATGCAGCGGGTGGACCTGCTGAGGCCGAGCGACCGGCTCACCGACAGCGGCAACGGCGACCTCACGTACGTGATCGACGCCTTCAACGCGATGCTCGACCGGCTGGAGGCGGAGCGCAACGCGAGCAGCGCGCACGCGCTGGCCGCGCAGGAGGGCGAGCGGCAGCGCATCGCCCGGGAGCTGCACGACGAGATCGGCCAGAGCCTCACCGTGGTGCTGCTCGGCCTGAAGCGGGTAGTGGACCGCGCGCCGGAGGAGCTGCGGGAGGAGCTGCACGCCGTGCAGGAGACGGTCCGTGCCAGTCTGGACGAGGTGCGCCAGGTGGCCCGCAGGCTCCGCCCCGGCGTGCTGGAGGACCTGGGGCTGCTCAGCGCGCTCAACAGCCTGGCGGCGGAGTTCTCCCAGGGCAGCGGTGTGCGGGTGGTCCGCAAGCTGGCCGCCGACCTGCCCGAGCTCGGGCCCGCGGCCGAGCTCGTCCTCTACCGGATCGCGCAGGAGGGCCTGACGAACGTGGCCAGGCACGCCCGCGCCACCCGGGCGGAGCTCTCGCTGACCGCCGAGGAGGGCGCGGTGGTCCTGCGCATCACGGACGACGGGCGGGGAGGGGAGCTCAGGGAGGGCGCGGGCATCCGCGGCATGCGGGAGCGCGCGCTCCTCATCGGCGCCCGCCTGACTTTCGCCCCCGCCCCCGGGGGCGGCACCGAGGTGCGCCTGGCCGTGCCCGCGACGGCGGACCGGGGATGAGCCCGGTGAACCCTTTCGTGCCTGTGGCGGCGGATCGGAGATGAACCCGGTGAACCCTTCCCCGACGCGGATCCTGCTGGCGGACGACCACGCCCTGGTCCGGCACGGGCTGCGGCTGATCCTCGACGCCGAGCCGGACTTGACGGTCGTCGCGGAGGTCGCGGACGGCGCCGAGGCGGTCGAGGCCGCCTCGGAGGCGGAGGTCGACCTGGCGATCCTGGACATCGCGATGCCCCGGATGACCGGGATCCAGGCCGCCAGGGAGATCTCCCGGCGGGCTCCGGGCATCCGCATCCTGATGCTGTCCATGTACGACAACGAGCAGTACTTCTTCGAGTCGCTCAAGGCCGGGGCCTCGGGCTACGTGCTCAAGTCGGTCGCCGACCGGGACCTGCTGGAGGCCTGCCGGGCGGCCATGCGCGGCGAGCCCTTCCTCTATCCGGGCGCCGTCACCGCGCTCATCCGCGAGTACCTGCAGCGCGACCGGCAGGGCGGGCGCCTGCCCGAGAGCATCCTGACCCCGCGGGAGGAGGAGATCGTCAAGCTGATCGCCGAGGGGAACTCCTCCAAGGAGATCGCCGAGACGCTGTTCATCAGCGTCAAGACGGTCGACCGGCACCGCGCGAACATCCTGCAGAAACTCGGCATGCGCGACCGGCTGGAACTGACCAGGTACGCGATCCGGGCCGGCCTGGTCGAACCCTGAGGCCGCTCCGGGACGCTCGGCCGGCCTGCCGCGCGCCCGGCCCCGTGGGCACGCCCCCTGTTTCGGTGAGTGAGACGTGAAGTGTCATCCATAGCCGCCGACCTGGACATACTGGATGTGTATAGTTGTGTGTATGGCACGGAGAAACGTCTACATCGACGATGAGCTCGACGCGCAGCTCAAGAGACATCGCAAGCTCAACGCGTCCGAGATCTTCCAGCGGGCGGTGCGGGACGCGATCCTCGCCAGTGAGATGGACGACTACCTCGGCGAAGTCGAGACGGAGTTGTCCGAGCGCGGTGTGACGGACGAGGAGTGGGCGGAGGCGGAGGCGCGCGCGGCGGAGTTCATGGACCGCATCGACCGTTCCGGCGGAGCCGAGCGGCTGGCCGGTTGACGTGCGCCGGTTGATCCTCGATTCCGGCGCCGTCACCTTCCTCTCGGATCAGAGTCCCGATGCGATCGCGGTGCTTCGCCGGCTCCGGGCCAGAGAGATCTGGCCGCCGCTCATCCCCTCGGTGGTGCTCGTGGAGTGCTTGACCGGGAACGCGGGGCGGGATGCGAAGGTGAACCGTTTCCCGCCCGCGCGTAATCCACGGGTCGAGCTCCCCATGGAACTCGCCAGAAGAGCGGCGACTCTGCGGACGAAGGCGCTGGCCTCCATGGTGCGCGCCGACCGTAAGGCGCTTCCCTCAGCCGTCGACGCGCTGGTGGTGGCGTATGCGGAGGCCGAAGGTTCCGCGCTCGTCCTGACCGGGGACGGCAAGGACCTCCGTCCTCTGGCGGAGCAGGCACGCGGAGTGCGGGTCGCGACCCTCGGCGAGCTGGTCGGGCGGACGCAGGTGTAGAGCGCGGGTGAAGGACCCGGCGGCCGGTCAGAGCGTCCCGGCCTCGTGGGCGAGCAGCCACTGCTTGACCGGCGTGCCGTAGTAGTAGCCGCCGTAGCCGCCGGTGGACGGCAGGACGCGGTGGCAGGGCACGAACGGGGCGATCAGGTTCTGCGCGCAGGCTCCGCCCGCCGCCCTGGCGGCCGTCCGGGGCATGCCCGCGCGCTCGGCCAGCTCGGCGTAGGTGACCGTGGCACCCGGCGGCACCTCGCGCAGCGCCGTGAGCAACCGCTGCCGCCCGGGCGTGCCGGGCTGGCTCACCGCCACGCCGTCGAGCGCCTTCAGGTCGCCGTCCAGATAGTCGCGTACGGCCTGCGCGGCGTGGCCGAGGTCGTCGGCCCGGGTCATGCCCAGGGCCCGGAGCGCGGGTGAGAGCCGGGCGAGCATCTCGTCCGGGTCGGCGGTGAAGCCCGCCGCGACGAGCACCCCCTCGTGGGAGAGCAGCGAGAGCGGTCCGGCCGGGGTGGGCAGGATCTGTGCCTGGATCATCGTGGCTCCTCGGTCGTGGGAAAGGCGGTCATTCGGAACTCCAGAGGTGGAGGGCGGCGTACGCCCGCCAGGGGCGCCACCGCTCGACGTGGTCGTCGGGGATGCCCAGGCACGCCATGGCCCGGCGCAACCCCAGGTCGCCCTCGGGCCACGCGTCGGGGTCGCGCAGCGCCCGCAGCGCGACGTATCCGGCCGTCCAGGGCCCGATCCCGGACACCCGGAGCAGCTCGGACACGGCCTCGCCGGGCTCCTGCGCGCCGTCCAGGTCGATCTCGCCGCCCGCGACGCGCTCCGCGAGCGCCCGCAGCGTGGCGATCCGCCGCCCGGTCAGCCCGAGCCCGTCCAGGTCGGCCTCCAGGAGCTCCCCGGCGGTGGGGAACAGGCGGTGGACCTCCGGGGCGTCCGCTCCGGGCGGCCCGCCCTCCATCCCGGGTACGGCGGGCCGCCCGGCCCGGGCCGCGATGCGGCCGAGGATGGTGCGTGCCCCGGCCACGGAGATCTGCTGGCCGACCACCGCGCGGACGGCGACCTCGAACCCGTCCCACGCGCCGGGCACCCGCAGGCCGGGACGGGCCTCGACGAGCAGGCCCAGCGCGGTCTCGCCGAGGGCGGAGGCGATGGCCCCGGGGTCGGCGTCGAGGTCGAGGAGGCGGCGGCAGCGGGCGACGACGCGGGCCAGGTGGCGGGTGTCGCCGAGACGCGCGTCGAGACGCACGTGGCCGGGCAGGGGCGTCAGGGTGATCACTCCTCCGGGGACGGCGCGGGTGTAACTCCAGCCGCCCGCCCCGCCCGGTCCGGCGTCGCCCTCCCGGCCGGAGGCGACGGAAGCGCCGGGGCCGTGCGCGCCGCCCGGTCCGGCGACCCGCTCCAAACCCGGGATCGCCCGGCCGGCCAGGAACCGCATCAGCGCCCCGGCGTCGTACGGCTCCCGCACGTGCAGCCGGAGCGTCAGCGCGTCACCGGACCCGCCGACGGGAGCGGCGGCCCGGGATCCGCCGCCCGCCGCGCCCGTTCCGCCTTCACCGACGGGGACGCCGATCCCGGCCGGTCGACCCGCCCGCCCGGCCGCGGCCCGCAGGTCGCCGGGGGTGAAGCCGTAGGTCTCCTTCATCGTCGCGTTGAACTGCCGCACGCTCCCGAATCCCGAGGCGAACGCCACGTCGGTGATCGGCAGGCCGGTCTCGGTCAGCAGCTGCTTGGCCAGCAGCAGGCGCTTGGTCCTGGCCACGGCCAGCGGGCCGGTGCCCAGCTCGGCGGTGAACAGCCGGCGCAAGTGCCGTTCGGTGACGTGCAGCCGTCCGGCCAGCCCCGCCACCCCGGCGTCGTCGGCCACACCCTCGTCGATCAGCCGGAGCGCCCGGCCGATCAGGTCGCCCCGGTGGTCCCAGCCGGGATCGCCGGGACTGAGCTCCGGGCGGCACCGCCGGCAGGGCCGGAACCCGGCCGCCTCGGCGGAGGCGGCGTGCCGGTAGAAACGCACGTTGCGGGAGGCGGGCGTGCGGGCCGGGCAGATCGGGCGGCAGTAGATCCGGGTCGAGGTGACCGCCGTGTAGAACCGCCCGTCGAACCGGGCGTCCCGCGCGGCGACGGCACGGTAACAGGAATCGAAGTCGAGCTCTCTCACGGACACGTCTACGACGCTATCCGCAGCGCACGCCGTACGACTGGCGGGAATCGGACGCGACCGTGACAGCGGCGGGAACGCCGGCGGCGGGTGCCCGTACCGCCGGCCGCAACCTCCCGGACCGCAACCTCCCGGACCGTGCCCGCTCGGACCGGAACCGTTCGCGTCGCGATCACTTGGAGGAGATGCCGACCCCCAGGTCGAACTCGCGGTAGACGCGGGCCCAGAAGCCGTCGCGGAGCCAGACGCGGGCCTCGGGGAACGGCCGCAGGGAGTGGCCGAGCTCCTTCTCCGCCTCGATCAGCAGCTCGGTGTCGATGACCGTGGGCAGGATCGGGCCGGGGAGCAGGTCGCGGATGTTGTCGCGGCCGCGGGTGAGGATCCACTTCTGGGCGACGTGCTCGCCGACCTCCTCGACGCGGGGGCGGCTGGGGCCGAGTTTGGCGACCTGACCGGCCGGGATCTTCGGTTTGATCGCGGCCGGGGTGCGGCCGGCGAAGACCTGCGCGGGGGAGGGGGCGGCCGGTGGGACCGGGACGGGCTGGGGGGCGCGGCTGAAGAAGTCGCGCAGGAAGTCGGCGCTGAGGATCTCGACGGTGTCGGCCTCCCAGACGAGCCGCTCGGCCTGGTTGGTGCCGTACGGCGGCTCGACGCCCCACAGGTGGATGCGCACGCCGTAGGCCTGGGCGGCTTCGACCGCCGGGACCATGTCCTCGTCCCCGGCGAGCAGGATCGTGTCGCTGACCGCGTGGTGGCGGGCCAGCGCCTCCAGGTCGCTCCTGATCTGCGCGTCCACGCCCTTCTGCTGGCCGCGGGCGTTGAGGTTGCCCAGGCGGACCTTGACCCAGGGGAGCTGGGCGATGACGCGCTGGTCGACGGTGGGCACGCGATCGCGGGCGGCGTCGTACCAGTAGATCCGGAGCAGCTCGCCGTGGATGCGCGCCTCGGCGTGCTTCTGCAGTGCCTGGATCAGCTCGTCCGCGGCGACCTTGTACTCCTTGCGCTCCTTGGCGCCCAGCAGCACTTCGCCCGCCGCGGCGTACAGGTAACCCACGTCGACCAGCACGGCGTACTTCGCGGCGACGGGGTGAGCGGTGAGGTCAAGGATGGCCATGTCGTCCTCCAGGCCTCGTGGCTAGCTGATCGGCTGACTATATGCGCCCATTTCTTAGATGGTCCCAACTCTCAAGCGACTTGACACCCTGTTCCGGGGATCTATCTTGGCAGCCCGCTCGATCTCCACGCGCCTTGTCCGACCGGAAGCGGCTTTCGCATTCGATGGGCGGGATTACGCCAATTTTCTGATTTTCGTGTGACTTTCTCGGGCGAAATGCTGCGCGAGGTCAGGGCGAGGACCAGCGCGGCGACCTCCTCGGGCGTCGCGTCGCCCTGGACGATCTTCAGGTGGGTCATAGCGGGATGTTCCCATGCTTCTTCGGCGGCAGGACCGCGCGCTTGTTGCGCAGCGCGCGCAGCGCCCTGACGATCTGCACCCGGGTGTCGGACGGTCGGATCACCGCGTCCACATACCCTCTTTCGGCCGCGAGATACGGGTTGGCGAGCGTGTCCTCGTATTCGGTGACCAGCCGCGCCCGCTCGGCGTCCGGGTCGGCGGCCGCGGCGAGCTCCCGCCGGTAGAGGATGTTGACCGCGCCCTGCGCCCCCATCACCGCGATCTGCGCGGTCGGCCAGGCCAGGTTGACGTCCGCGCCCAGGTGCTTGGAGCCCATGACGTCGTAGGCGCCGCCGTACGCCTTGCGGGTGATCACCGTGACCAGCGGCACGGTCGCCTCGGCGTAGGCGTACAGCAGCTTGGCGCCGCGGCGGATGATGCCGTTCCACTCCTGGTCGGTGCCGGGCAGGAAGCCGGGAACGTCGACGAACGTCAGCACGGGGAGGTTGAAGGCGTCGCAGGTGCGCACGAACCGCGCGGCCTTCTCCGAGGCCGCGATGTCGAGCGTGCCGGCGAAGCTCATCGGCTGGTTGGCGACGACGCCCACCGAGCGCCCCTCCACCCGCCCGAAGCCGACCAGGATGTTGGGCGCGAACTGGGCGTGCAGCTCCAGGAACTCGCCGTCGTCCAGCACGGACTCGATCACCGTGTGCATGTCGTACGGCTGGTTGGCCGAGTCCGGGATCAGCGTGTCGAGCCCGCGGTCGGCCTCGGTGACCTCCAGGACCGGGTCGGCGTCGAAGGCCGGGGCCTCGTCCATGTTGTTGGACGGCAGGTAGGACAGCAGCGCCCGGGCGAACTCCAGGCAGTCGGCCTCGTCGGAGGCCTCGTAGTGCGCCACGCCCGAGCGGGAGTTGTGCGTGTGCGCGCCGCCGAGCTCCTCGAAGGTCACCTCCTCGCCGGTGACCGTCTTGATGACGTCCGGCCCGGTGATGAACATGTGCGACTTCTCCGCGACCATCAGGACGAAGTCGGTGAGGGCGGGGGAGTAGACCGCGCCGCCCGCGCACGGGCCCATGACCAGCGAGATCTGCGGGATCACGCCGGAGGCGTGCACGTTCCGCCTGAAGATCTCGGCGTAGAGGCCGAGGGAGACGACGCCCTCCTGGATGCGGGCCCCGCCGGAGTCGTTGATGCCGATCACCGGGCAGCCGGTCTTGAGCGCGTGGTCCATGACCTTGACGATCTTCTCACCGAAGACCTCGCCCAGGGACCCGCCGAACACGGTGAAGTCCTGGGCGAAGACCGCGACGGGGCGGCCGTCCACCGTGCCGTGGCCGGTCACCACCCCGTCGCCGTAGGGCCGCTCGCGTTCCAGGCCGAAGCTCGTGGACCGGTGCCGGGCCAGCTCGTCGAACTCCACGAAGCTGCCCGGGTCGAGCAGCGCGGTGACCCGCTCGCGGGCGGTCATCTTGCCCTTGGCGTGCTGCTTCTCCACCGCGCGGGCGGAACCGGCGTGGGCGGCCTCGTCCAGGCGGCGCTCCAGGTCGGCGATCTTGCCCGCCGTGGTGTGGATGTCGATCCCGGGGGAAACCGGCTCGGCGGTCATTCGGCGGCTCCATGCTCGCGTCTCCGGAGGTCCATGCGCAGCAGGGTAACCGCTCGCTGACATCCAGAACGAACGGGGGCGCCCGTTCGTTGCACGCCGTAGGGATAGGCTGGGTAAACCGTAAATTTGGCAAATTAGGGGCCATGGTGGACGTTGCGGATGCGGTACGGACGCAGGGGCTGCTGAAGAGATTCGGGCAGCAGGTGGCCGTGGGCGGTGTCGACCTCGTGGTGCCGCAGGGCAGCTTCGCGGGGCTGGTCGGTCCCAACGGCGCCGGCAAGACCACCACGCTGAGCATGGTCACGGGCCTGCTCCGCCCGGACGGCGGCGGCGTGTGGATCGGCGGCGCCGACGTCTGGCGCGACCCGGTGGCGGTCAAGGCCCGCATCGGCGTCCTGCCCGAGGGGCTGCGCCTGTTCGAACGGCTGTCCGGCCGCGAGCTGCTGTCCTACAACGGCCAGCTCCGGGGCATCCCCAAGGACGAGGTGGCGCGGCGCGCCGAGGAGCTGCTGCGCGTCATGGACCTGGCGGAGTCGGCCGACAAGCTCGTCGTCGACTACTCCACCGGCATGCGCAAGAAGATCGGCCTGGCCGCCGCGCTGCTGCACAACCCCCGGGTGCTCTTCCTCGACGAGCCGTTCGAGGGCGTGGACCCGGTCAGCGCCAACACACTGGTCGAGGTGCTGCGGCGCTACACCGCCTCCGGTTCCACCGTCGTCTTCTCCAGCCACGTCATGGAGCTGGTCGAGCGGCTGTGCGACTGGGTCTCGGTGATGAGCCGCGGCCGGATCGTCGCGCAGGGCCCGCTGGACGAGGTGCGCGGCGGGCGGAGCCTCAACGAGGCGTTCCTCAGCCTGGTCGGCGCGCCCGCCGAGCACGGCGGCGGAGAGGAGGGGCTCTCGTGGCTGGGCGCGACCTCGGCATGAGCGATGCCGTCCCCGTGGGGCCCGCGGTGTTCGCCCGCCTCAAGCTCCGGTTGATCGCCGGGAACCTGCGCGGCGACACCACCCGGCTGCTCGGTTTCGTCTTCACCCTGCTGGCCGCGCTCGTCGTCGCGGCCCTGGGCTTCTCCGCCATGGCCATGCTCCGCTCGGCGCCCCCGCAGATCGCCGCCGACGCGGTGACCGTGCTGTTCACCATGCTCCTGGTCGGCTGGGTGGTCGTCCCGCTGCTCGCCTTCGGCCTGGACGACACGCTCGACCCGTCCCGCCTCGCGCTGTTCCCGCTGACCACGGGCCGGCTCGCGGCCGGCATGTTCACCGCCTCGGTCACCGGCGTCTGGCCCGCCGCCACGCTGTTCGCCACGTTCGGCGCGGTCGCCGGCCTGGCGGCGGGCGCCGGAGGCGTGCTGGTCGGAACGCTGGCCGTGCTGCTCCAGTTCGCCCTGTGCATCGTCACCTCGCGGCTGGTCACCACCTCGCTCTCCGGGGTGCTGCGGACCCGCCGCGGCCGGGACGTGCTCGCGGTCTCGGTGGTCTTCTTCATCCTGGCCGCCCAGCTGCCCAACCTCCTGCTCAACCAGGGCTTCGCCGGCAAGCCGCGGGAGATGCTGCACGGGATCGCCTCGGTGCTGCGCTGGACCCCGCCCGGCATGGCCGCGCACGCCGTCGCCGACGGCGGGCCCGCGGCCCTGGCCGAGGTCGCCTTCCTCGCCCTCCTGACCGCCGGGCTCGGCTTCCTGTGGATCGCCGCCCTGCGCCGGGCCATGGTCACCACGGACGCCTCCACCGAGGGGGCCTCCGTCCGCAACTCCCGCGGCCTGCTGGCCCGCTTCCTGCCCGACGGCCCGCTCGCCGCGGTCGCCACCAAGGAGCTCAGGTACGCCCGCCGCGACCCCCGCGGCCGGGTCGGCTGGTTCGCCGCCCTCGCGGTCACCGGCGTGATGGCCTTCTCCCTCAACAACGGGGGTGAGGGCACGACCCCCGGCCCGGCGCTCGCCATCGGCCCCGCCTGCCTGGGCGCGCTGATGATCGGCCTGCAGTCGTGCAACTCCTTCGGCATCGACGGCCGCTCGCTGTGGATGAACTCCATGGTGTACGGCACGGCCCGGGACTGGCGGACCGACCTGGCCGGGCGGCACCTGGCCGTGGCGGTGATCGCGGTCCCCGCGCTCGCCGTGCTGGCCGTGGTCGCGGGTTTCCTGGCCGGGGACCCGGTCTGGGCGGTGCCCGCGGTGCTCACCGCCTGGGGCGTGCTGGGGGTGGGGCTGGGCGTGGGCGCGCTGAGCAGCGTGCTGCTGCCGTACACGGTGCCCGAGCGGCTCAACGCCTTCACCGGCGCGGCCCCGGGCCAGGGCGGCATCGCCTTCGCGGGGTCGTTCGCCACGATGATCGGCACCGCCCTGCTCGCGCTGCCCGTCGCGCTGCCCGTGCTGCTCGGCGTCACCTGGGTCTGCGCGGTCGCCGTGCCGTACGGCGTGCTGGTCGCCGCGGTGGGCCGCAGGATCGCCGGGAACCTCGGTTTCGCCCGCTATCCGGAGATCCTGGGGTCGATCTCCCAGCCCGGCTGAGCGGCTCGCGATTGGTCTAGTCCAATAGGTGAGACCGGTCGTCGCAGGGGAAAACGGACTCGATACCCTGTCGGCATGTCCGCCAGCGCGCCCAACCAGGCAGAACGTTCTTCCGCTGTCACCGAGATGCCCGACGAGCTCCGCGCGGACGTGCGGCTGCTCGGCGGGCTGCTGGGCCAGGTCATCGCCGAGCACGGCGGCGACGACCTGCTCGCCGATGTCGAACGCCTCCGCAAGGCCGTCATCGCGGCCCGCCGCGGGGAGATCTCCGTCGACGAGATCACCTCGATGGTCGCCGGATGGCCGGTCAGCAGGGCGGTCAAGATCGCCCGCGCCTTCACCTGCTACTTCCACCTGGCGAACCTGGCCGAGGAGCACTTCCGCATCCGCACGCTCCGCGTCCGCGACACCGGCGAGGAGCCGCTGCCCGAGTCGCTGGCCCAGGCCGTCCAGGAACTCGGCGGCGAGCGCGTCGCCGAGCTGGTCGGAGATCTGCGGCTGCACCCGGTGCTGACCGCGCACCCGACCGAGGCGCGCAGGCGCGCGGTGGTCACCGCGATCCAGCGGATCAGCGCCCAGCTCGCCGCCTACAACAGCCCCGAGCGGGGCGCCGCCGAGCGCGCCGAGACCCGGCGGCGGCTGCTGGAGGAGATCGACCTGCTCTGGCGGACCGCCCAGCTCCGGCACACCAAGCTCGACCCGCTGGACGAGGTCCGCACCGCCATGGCGGCCTTCGACGAGACCCTGTTCCGGATGGTCCCGCAGGTCTACCGGACGATGGACGCCGCGCTCGGCGAGGGCAGCGGCACCCGCGAGCCGCTGGCCCGGCCCTTCATCCGCTACGGCAGCTGGATCGGCGGCGACCGCGACGGCAACCCCAACGTCACCGCCCGGGTCACCCGCGACGCCGTGCTCATCCAGGCCGAGCACGTGCTGATCGCGCTGGAGAACGCCACCTCGCGGATCGGCCGGACCCTCACCGTGACCGCCGAGTACACCCCGGCCTCGCCGGAGCTGCGGGCCGCGCTGACCCAGGCCGAGCACGACCACCCCGAGCTGGTCTCGGAGATGGCGACCCGCTCCCCCCGGGAGCCGCACCGCCAGTGGCTGCTGTTCGTCGCGGCCCGCATCGCCGCCACCCGGCAGCGCGGCCTCGACCTGGCCTACCGCTCGCCGGAGGAGTTCCTGGCCGACCTGCGCCTGGTCCAGGACTCCCTGGCGGCCGCCGGGGCGAGGCGGCAGGCCTACGGCGAGCTGCAGCACCTGATCTGGCAGGCGGAGACCTTCGGCTTCCACCTGGCCGAGCTGGAGGTGCGCCAGCACTCCCAGGTCCACGCCGCCGCGCTGGCCGAGATCGCCGAGGGCGAGACCTCCGAGCGCACCGAGGAGGTCCTGGCCACCATCCGGACGATCGGCTGGATCCAGGAGCGGTTCGGGGTGACCGCCTGCTCCCGCTACGTCGTCTCCTTCACCCGCTCGGCCGCCGACATCGCCGCCGTCTACGAGCTGGCCGCGCACGCCCTCGGCGAGCGCGCCCCGGTGCTCGACGTGGTGCCGCTCTTCGAGTCCGGCGCCGACCTGGCCGCCGCGCCCGCCGTGCTCTCCGGGATGCTGGAGATCCCCGCCGTCCAGGCCCGCCTCGCGGCGAGCGGCAGGCGGCTGGAGGTCATGCTCGGCTACTCCGACTCCGCCAAGGAGCTCGGCCCGGCCGCCGCCACCCTGAAGCTGTACGAGGCGCAGGAGGCGCTGGCCGCCTGGGCCGCGGAGCACGACGTGAAGCTGACGCTCTTCCACGGCCGGGGCGGCGCCCTGGGCCGGGGCGGCGGCCCGGCCAACCGGGCGGTGCTCGCCCAGGCGCCCGGTTCGGTCGGCGGCCGGTTCAAGGTCACCGAGCAGGGCGAGGTCATCTTCGCCCGGTACGGCCACGAGGCCATCGCCCGCCGCCACCTGGAGCAGGTCACCTCGGCGGTGCTGCTGGCCTCCACCCCGACCGTCGAGGCCCGCACGGCGCAGGCCGCCGGCCGCTTCCGCACGCTGGCCCAGCAGGTCGCCTCCGCCTCGGAGAAGGCCTACCGCTCGCTCACCGAGGCCCCCGGCTTCCCCGAGTGGTTCTCCCTGGTCAGCCCGCTGGAGGAGATCGGCTCGCTGCGCCTGGGCTCCCGCCCGGCCCGCCGCGGCCTGGGCGCCCCCAAGTCGCTGGACGACCTGCGGGCCATCCCGTGGGTGTTCGCCTGGGCGCAGACCCGGGTCAACCTGCCCGGCTGGTACGGCCTGGGCAGCGGCCTGGCGGCGGTCGCCTCCGAGACCGGCATGGAGGAGCTGCGCGCCGCCTACCGCGAGTGGCCGCTGTTCGCCGCCCTGCTGGACAACGCGGAGATGTCGCTGGCCAAGACCGACCGGGACATCGCCTCCCGCTACCTGGCCCTCGGCGGCCGGGAGGACTTCCTGGAGCAGGTCCTCACCGAGTACGACCTGACCCGCCGCCTGGTCCTGGAGGTCACCGGGCACACCCGCCTGCTGGAGAACCGCCGGGTGCTGTCGCGCGCGGTCCAGCTCCGCGACCCGTACGTGGACGCGCTCTCGCACCTGCAGCTGCGCGCCCTGTCCCGGCTCCGCGCCGACGACCTGCCGGACGAGGAGCGCGACCGCCTGTCCACGCTCCTGCTCCTGTCGGTCAACGGCGTCGCCGCCGGCCTGCAGAACACCGGCTGACCCGGACCGCGCCGTACGGCCCCCGCCACAGGGCCGTACGGCGCCCGGCCGGGCGGGCTCGGGCCGGGGCCGTGCAGGCCGCAGGACCCGGCGATGTCAGGCCCGGCGGTGTCAGGCGCGGAGCAGCATGACGTCGTATTTCTGGATCTCCTCGTCCCGGGTGACCAGGGTCAGCCCTTCGCAGCGGGCCTGCGCGATGAGCATGCGGTCGAAGGGGTCGCGGTGCAGGGGCGGCAGCCGGGCCGCGGTGAGGGCGTGCGTGGGCGTGATCACGAGCTCACGCAGCTCGCAGCCGAGGATCCTCTCCGGGAGATCCGCCGGCGCGAGCTTGCCGAGAGCCTGCTTGATGCCCACCTCCCAGATGGTGGCCGCGCTCACGAAGACATCGCTCTCCGTGTCGATCAGGTCCTTGATCTCGCCGGACAGCGTCTCGTCGTCCGAGAGCCACCAGAGGATCACGTGGGTGTCCAGCAGCAGCCGCATGGTCAGAGCCCGAACTCCTCGGCGATGCCCTCGTTGACCTGTGGTGCGTCCCAGTCATCGGCCATGGCGAGCGTTCCCCGCAGGGACCCCCGGCCGCGGCGGCGGACGGACGTCCTGAGCGGCACGACCTTCGCGATGGGCCGGCCCGCCCGGGAGATGACCACCTCCTCGCCGTGCTCCACCCGCTCCAGGATCCTGGAGAGCTGGGTCTTCGCCTCGTGGATGTTGAACTGCTCCGCCACCGCATTCCCCCTGCCGATCAGGCTTGGCTAGACTTAGTCTAGTTCTTGTCTGGTCCGTTGAGCATGGGAAACCACGGCTACCGTCGATCCGGTCGGGTGGCGCCGTGAGGACCACGGAGGGCCGCCGACGAGATCCGAGCAGGCTCAGGCCGAGCCGTACAGGTCGTCGAGCCCGACCAGGTCGACCTCTCCGCGGTCCCTCGCCTGGAGGAGTTCCTCGGTGAATCCGGCCCCGGAATAGCACACCAGCCGGGTCTGTGAGCTGTCGTATCTGTCGTTGCGGCGGATCAGCCCGTGAATGTTCCGAAGCCGCGCCAGGTGCCCGAGTCCCATCGTCTCACCCCATTCGACCTCGCCGATGGCGAGCAGTGGGGGTCTGCCGTCCTCGGCGTGGCCGACGGCCGCGACGTCCACCTCGTGCGTGGTCCGAGCGGCCGGATCGTTGACGGTTCCGGCGGTCACCTGGGAGGGCCAGCCGCCGAAGCGCTCCTCGGCGAAGTACAGCGTCCACTCCCGGCACACCCGTTCGAAGTGCGGCCCGAGCACGTTCCCGGTGAACCGCTGCCGGGCGCGCTGCCAGATCCGCTCGGTGGCGGTGCCGCGCAGGAGCTGCGGCCAGAAGGGGCGCATCATCGCGTGGTAGAAGGCGAGAAGCGGCTCCTTGATCCGGAAGTCGGTGCGGTTGCCGCGGAAGGCGTCGGTCTCGCGCTCGATGAGTCCTGCGTCCTCCAGGACGGTCAGCGGATGGGAGAGCTCGTTGCTCTTGCGGCCCACGTACCCGGCGATTCCGCCCCGTCCGCTGTTGCCTTCAGCGATGGCGCTCAGCACCGAGTGGTATAGGGCACCGTCCCGCAGATCGGGCTCCTCCGCGAGGAGGTAGCGCGCCTCCAGGAACATCGGGCTGCCCGGAGACAGGACGGCACGGACGACCCAGTCGTCGAAGTCGGCGGTGTCGCGGGGCGCGTCATAACGGATCATCTCGGTGCGGTAGGCGGGCGTGCCGCCGACGACGGCGTGGACCATCAGGGCGAGCCGGGGGTCGTCCAGCTCCCAGAACCGCGCGGCGAGCCGGTAGTCGAGGGTGTTGACCGGCAGGTCCAGCGATGCCCGGCCGCGCAGCGGCGCGTTGCCGGAGAGCAGCCTCCCCATGAACGACATGGCCGAGCCGCACAGCAGCAGGCGCGTCTTCGAGGACGTGCGCTCGGCCCGGCGCGGAGCGTAGGCGCCCTGGATGATCGAGGGCAGCGCCGGGTTGGCGCGGGCGAGGTAGGGGAACTCGTCGATCACCACCGGAACCGGGCGGTCCTGCCCGATCCGCAGCAGGACATCGATCACCATGGACCAGTTCGACGGCGTGAACGGGATCACCGGATCGAGATGCCTGGTCAGGGCGTCCCCGATGAGCGTCAGGGACTCGGTGTCGGTCGCCTCCTGCGCCGAGAAGTAGAACCCGCCGAGCTCCTGGCAGAGCGTCTCCAGCAGGAAGCTCTTGCCCTGGCGGCGGCGGCCCGAGACGACGCCCAGCGTGGCCCCCGGCTGCTCGTCGGTCGCGAACTTCACCAGCGCCGCCCACTCGCGGTCGCGGTCGAACATGTCCTCCGGCTTCCGCATCCGCTCACCTTCTGAGAGAAGTGCAGTTATCAGAACTGCACTTCTCTCAGAGGCGTCATGATGGAGGAAGTCAACCGGCCTCGGTCGGGGAAACCGGGCGGATCAGGGGCCGGGCGCGGGAGCGCGGACGCGGTCGGGGCGGGAGTAGACGTTGAAGCGCTCGCCGCGCAGGAAGCCGACCAGCGTGATGCCGAACTCGCGGGCCAGGTCCACCGCCAGGGAGGACGGCGCGGAGACCGCGCAGACCACCGGCAGGCCCGCGGCCAGGGCCTTCTGCAGGATCTCGTAGCTGGTCCGGCCGCTCACCATCAGCACGTGCCCGGTCAGCGGCAGGCGGCCGTCCAGCAGGGCCCGGCCGACTAGTTTGTCCACCGCGTTGTGCCGCCCCACGTCCTCGCGGAGCGCCACCAGCGCGCCGTCCGGGGTGAACAGCCCCGCCGCGTGCAGGCCGCCGGTCTTGCCGAACACCCCCTGGGCCCGCCGGAGCGCGTCCGGCAGGCCGTACAGGGTCTCCGGGGCCAGCGGCGGGCCGGGCTCCGCGATCGGCGCCAGGCACCGGGAGTGCAGGGCGTCGAGGCCGGCGGCGCCGCAGACGCCGCAGGCGCTGGAGGTCGTGAAGTGCCGCTCCAGCGACGGCAGCGCAGGCAGGCGCGCGCCGCGCAGCCGTACGGTGACCGTGTTGCGGCGCGCCTCGGGCGCCACGTCCGCGTCGGTGCAGTAGGAGATCGACGCGATGCCGCCGGACTCGCCGGCGGATCCCTCAGTGGATCCTCCGGCGGGGACGACGCCCTCGCCGTACAGGAACCCGGCGGCCAGCTCGAAGTCGTGGCCGGGGGTGCGCATGGTGACGGCGACGGTACGGCGCTCTCCGCCCGCCGCCAGGCGGATCTCCAGCGGCTCCTCGGTGGCCAGGTCGTCGCGCCGGTCCCGCACGGCGCCGCCGGAGAACTCCCGGATCCGCACCCGGGTGGTCGGCCCCGGCGGCCTGGCCTCCTCCACCGGCGGCTCCCGCTCCCAGGCCGGGCGTCCGATCTCCGCCGACGGCTCCCGCCCTCCGAGCGGGGCACCCGCCCCGCCGGACGACGGGTCCGGCCCGCCCCGGACGGCGCCGTCGCCGGCGATCACGCGGGGAGCTTCGTGATCGTGGCGAGGGCGTTGTAGTCGGGGATCCGGGCGTCGGGGGAGCGGCGGGAGGCGTCCAGCAGGACGTTCCCCTCCGGCCAGTGGATCTGCAGGTTGCCGGGCATCAGCGGGGCCCGCAGCACCCGGCCGCGGAAGGCCCGCTCCCCGGTGACCGAGCGCAGCTCCACCGCGTCGCCGTCGGCCAGGCCGAGCCGGTCGGCGTCGTGGGTGCTGATCAGGACGGCCTCGCGGGTGGCGCCGTTGAAGCCGTCGCGCCGCTCGTGGACCATGCTGTTGAACTGCTTGCCGCGCCGGGTGGCGACCATGAACGACCCGTCCGGGCGCTCCAGGGCCGGCAGGGCGACGGGGGCGAAGCGGCCCCGCCCGTCGGGGGTGGGGAAGCGGCCGCCGGGGCACAGGTGCCGCCCGCCGTACTGGACGTTGTCCCCGAACTCCGACAGCCCGGCGATGCCCTGGTAGAACGGCACGGCCCGCTCGATGTCCGCGCGGATCTCCGGGGTGCCGGAGTAGCGGAGCCGGTCGGCCAGCTCCGGCCGGGCGCGGGCGGCCAGCTCGGTGAAGATCCGCCACTCGGGCCGGGCCTCGCCGATCCGGGGGCCCTCGACCTCGGGGGAGAAGATGATCCGCCGCTCGGTGGAGGTCTCGGTGACGCCGCCGGCCATCTCGTAGCGGGTCTGGGCGGGCAGCAGCAGCACGTCGCCGTCGTCGGCGGGGACGAGCATCTGCGACGACAGCACGATGTCGACGTGCACGCGCAGCCGCAGGCGCGACAGGGCCTCGCGGCAGTAGGCCGGGTCGGGCAGGACCTCCAGGAAGTTGCCGCCGCTGGAGACGAGGGCGTCCAGCTCGCCGGCGTGGGCCGCGTCGATCATGTCGGTCGCGGTCAGGCCGGGCGCGATGGGCACCTCGAAGCCCCACAGGTCGGCGAAGCGCCGGGCGTTCTCCCCGGTGACGGGCAGGCCGCCGGGCAGGCCGGTCGCGTAGGCGCCCATCTCGGCGCCGCCCTGCACGCCGCTGTGGCCGCGGATCGGCATCAGGCCGCAGTGGTCGCGGCCGACGAAGCCCCTGGACAGCGCCAGGTTCACGATCGCCCGGACGTTGTCCTCGCCGTAGGTGTGCTGGGTGATGCCCATCGACCAGACCAGCACCGCCGACCTCGCCTCGCCCAGCAGCCCGGCCAGCTCGCGCATCTGCTCCCGGGTCGCGCCCGACAGCGCCTCCAACTCCTCCCAGGACTGCCCGGCGACGGCCTCGCGCACCTCCTCGAAGCCGGTCGTGTGCTCGGCCACCCAGGCCTCGTCCACCCGGCCGGTCTCGATCAGGTGCTTGAGCACGCCGTTCAGGAAGCCGATGTCGCCGCCGACGTTCACCCCGAAGAAGTGATCGGTGATCTTCGTGCCGAACAGCGCGGACTCGGCGTTGGACGGCACCCAGTACTTGTCCATGCCGGGCTCGCGGTAGGCGTTGACCATCGCGACCTTCGTCCCGGCCTTCTTGGCGTGGTAGAGGTACTTCATCGCGACCGGCTGGTTGTTCGACGGGTTGGAGCCGATGAAGACGATCAGATCCGAGCCGATCCAGTCGGTGTAGGAGCAGGTGGTGGCCGCCGCGCCGATCGACTGCTTCAGCGCCACGGTCGAGGGCGAGTGGCAGATGCGGGCCGCGTTGTCCACCGAGTTGGAGCCCAGCGCCCGCACCGCCTTCTGCGCGGCGAAGTAGTTCTCGTTCGGCACGCCCCGGCTGGTCAGGTAGACCCCGAACCGGGAGCCGTCGCGCAGGTGCGGCGCGGCCAGGTCCAGCGCCTCGTCCCAGCCGATCCTGGTGAAGCCGGGCTCGCCCGCCCGCCTCAGCATCGGGTACGGCAGGCGCCCCAGGTCGCGCAGCTCCGCGCTGCGCATCCGTTCCAGACCGGAGACGTCGGCCAGCAGCGAGACGTCGAGGGCGGGCATGGTGTTCAGCTTGAGCAGCCGGAGCCGGATGTTGCACAGGTGGACCTCGTCCATGGTCCAGTCGCGCATGCCCTTGGTCCCCAGCGCGCACCCGTCGCAGGTCCCCTGAGTGAGGAGCCGCCAGGCGTAGCGGCGGTTGCCCTTCACCGACCGGAACGCCTTGACCAGCTCCAGGTAGTTGTTCGGCTTGCGCTCGCCGATCCCGAAGGGCTTCCAGCTCGCCCAGTTGCGCGGGTCGAGACGTCTCCGCGTGCGCGCGTTCCTCATGCGTTCCATTCTTCGCCCTCTTCCGGCCGGTACGGGCGGCCGGGACCCGTCCGCCGGCCCAATATACGTTCGCGGCGTCCACCGGCCGCCGCCCTCGGCGGGCCCCGGGCGGTCGTGCGGGGAGGGAAGATGGAGAGGTGACAGCGTCCTCGTCGTCCTCGTCGTCCTGGTCGTCCCCGGCGTCCCCGGCGTCTCCGGCGTCCCCCTTCACCGACCTCGACCGCCCGCCCCTCTCCCAGGCGGCGCTCACCCGCGCGCTCGTCCGTCCCGGCGGGCTCTGGTCCGGCATCACCGTCGTCGGCAGGACCGGCTCGACCAACGCCGACCTGGCGCAGGCCGCGCGCGACGGCGCCCGGCAGGGGACCGTGGTCATCGCGGAGTCGCAGGCGGCCGGGCGCGGCAGGCTCGGCAGGGTCTGGTCGGCGCCGCCGCGCGCGGGCCTGACCTTCTCGATGCTGCTGCGGCCCGACCCGTCCCCGGCCCGTCAGGGCTGGCTCCCGCTGCTCGTCGGCCTGGCCGCGGCGTCGGCGGTGCGCCGGGTGGCGGAGGTCGACGTCCGCCTGAAGTGGCCCAACGACCTGCTGGTCGGGGAGCGCAAGCTCGCCGGAGTGCTCGCCGAGCGGGTCGGCGACGCGGTGATCGTCGGCGTCGGGCTCAACGTGAGCCTGCGCGCCGACGAGCTGCCGGTGGAGACGGCCACCTCGCTCGCCCTGGAGAACGCCGTCTGCGCCGACCGGGACCCCCTCGTCCGGGCGGTGCTGCGGGAGGTCGAGACGCACTACCGCGAGTGGTCCGAGGCGGACGGCGACGCCGACGCGTGCGGGTTGCGGGCCGCCTACCTGGGCGTCAGCGCGACGGTCGGCAGGCAGGTCAGGGTGGAGCTGCCGGGGGAGCGGGTGCTCACCGGCCTGGCCGTCGGCGTCGACCGGGCCGGGCACCTGGTCGTGGAGTCGGACGGGCGGGAGCACACGCTCAGCGCGGGCGACGTCGTGCACGTCCGCCCCCGGGAGTCCTGACGCGGAGCCTCAGGTCGTGCCACGATTCGTCCCATGGGTCTCCCCGATCACCACCTGACGGAGGGGGAGCGGCGCATCCGGTCGTTCCGCCCGCACTGGAAGTGCCTGGCCGTCCCGTTCCTGGCGCTGCTCCTCATCGCCGCCGCCTCCGGCGCCGCGATGTACTTCATGCCCGCCTTCGAGTACGAGGGGTACGCCCGGGCGGCCGTGGCCGTCGTCTCCGTCGGCCTGCTCACCGTGTGGACGTTCGTGCCGTACCTGCAGTGGCGGAACACCTCGTATGTGCTCACCTCGCACCGGTTCACGATCAGCACGGGCGTGCTGAGCAAGTCGCACGACGACATCCCGATGAGCAAGGTCAACACGGTCAGCGCGGACCAGACCCTCGGGGAGCGGCTCTTCGGCTGCGGCACCCTCAACGTCGAGTCGGCGGGCGAGCAGGGCCGCATCACGCTCCGCGACATCCCGCGCATCCAGGAGGTGCGGGCCGAGCTGTTCCAGGCGCTGGACGACGCCGCCGACGGCGAGCCGGACGACGAGGTGCGGCGGAGGTGACGGGCCGTCCGACGGCCGAGCAGATCGAGCGTCTGTTCGTCGGCCCGCCGCCCCGTTACACCAGGATCCAGGTCGCCGAGATCTCCGGGATCCCCCAGGCGTTCACCGAGCGGATCTGGCGAGCGCTGGGGTTCGCCACGCTCCCCGACGACGAGGTGGCCTTCACCGACGCCGACGTGGCCGTCCTCACGCGGGTCCGGGCGATGATGGAGAGCGGCCTGCTGGACGAGACCACGGTCATCCGGATGACCCGGGCGCTCGGCCAGACCACCGCCAGGCTCGCGCAGTGGCAGGCCGAGATCGTGATCGGCGCGATGCTCGACCCGGACCGGCCGCCCGCCGACGCCGACCTGGCGGCGGTGATGGAGCTCGCGCGGGAGCTGCTGCCCGACTTCGAGCGGGTGCTGGTCCACGTCTGGCGCGCCCAGCTCGCCGCCGCGGGCACCCGGCTGCTCGCCATCGCCGACCTGGCCGAGGAGCCGGCCCCGCCCACCCGGCTGACGCTCGCCGTGGGCTTCGCCGACCTGGTCTCCTTCACCCGGGTCTCCCGCGAGCTGGACGAGTACGGCCTCGCCGAGCTGGTCGAGGGCTTCGAGTCCCGGGCCGCCGACGTGGTGGCCGCGCACGGCGGGCGGCTGGTCAAGACCATCGGCGACGAGGTGCTGTTCACCGCGGCCGAGCCCGCCACGGCCGCCGAGATCGCGCTGGAGCTCGGCGAGGCGGTCCGGCGGGAGGGACCCGACGTCCGGGTGGGGCTGGCCTACGGGCCGGTGCTGCCCATGATGGGCGACGTCTTCGGGACGACGGTCAACCTGGCCGCCCGGCTGACGGCCATCGCCCGCCCCGGCTCGGTCGTCGTCGACGAGGCCCTGGCCGGAGCGGTCGAGGGGACCGCCGGGATCGAGGTGCGCCGCATCCGGCGCAGGCCCGCCCGGGGGCTGGGCGTCGTGCAGCCGTACGTCCTGCGGCGGCCCTGAGGAGCGTCCGGGAGCCGGGTGCGCGGGGCCGGGTCTGATAGGGATTGACTCGGGGCAGGCCATGAAAAAGGCTGTCGCCGGTAGCCGGGATCAAGACTCGAAGGGCAAGGTGCGTATGCCGTACACCGTGCAGGGCGTGGTCGCACGCGGCAAGGGGCAGGAGGTCTCGCTGGAGACGGTCACGGTGCCCGATCCCGGGCCCGGTGAGGCGGTGGTGAACGTGCAGGCCTGCGGGGTCTGCCACACCGACCTGCACTACCGGGAGGGCGGGATCAACGACGAGTTCCCGTTCCTGCTCGGCCACGAGGCCGCCGGGACGGTCGAGGCGGTCGGCGCGGGGGTGACCGGCCTGGAGCCCGGCGACCACGTGATCCTCAACTGGCGGGCGGTCTGCGGCCAGTGCCGGGCGTGCCTGCGCGGCCGGCCGTGGTACTGCTTCGCCACCCACAACGCCACCCAGAAGATGACGCTGGCCGACGGCACCGAGCTGAGCCCGGCCCTGGGCATCGGCGCGTTCGCGGAGAAGACGCTGGTGGCGGCCGGGCAGTGCACCAAGGTGGATCCGGCGGCGGCTCCGGCGGTGGCGGGCCTGCTCGGCTGCGGGGTGATGGCGGGCATCGGCGCGGCGATCAACACCGGGGGCGTGAGCCGGGGCGACAGCGTGGCGGTGATCGGCTGCGGCGGCGTGGGGAGCGCGGCCGTGCTGGGCGCCTCCCTGGCCGGTGCGGCGAGGATCATCGCGGTGGACGTCGACGACCGCAAACTGGAGTGGGCCAAGGGCTTCGGCGCGACCCACACGGTGAACTCCCGCGAGACCGACGCGGTGGAGGCGGTCCGGGAGCTGACCGGCGGCTTCGGCGCGGACGTGGTCATCGAGGCGGTCGGCCGGCCGGAGACCTACAAACAGGCGTTCTACGCCCGCGACCTGGCCGGGACGGTGGTCCTGGTCGGGGTGCCGACCCCGGAGATGACGCTGGAGCTGCCGCTGCTGGACGTCTTCGGCCGCGGCGGCGCGCTGAAGTCGTCCTGGTACGGCGACTGCCTGCCCAGCCGTGACTTCCCCATGCTGATCGACCTGTACCTGCAGGGGCGGCTGAACCTGGACGGGTTCGTCACCGAGACGGTCGGGCTCGGCGACGTCGAGGCCGCGTTCGCCAAGATGCACCGCGGCGAGGTCCTGCGCTCGGTGGTGGTCCTGTGATCGACAGGGTCGTCACCTCCGGGACGTTCTCGCTCGACGGCGGGACCTGGGACGTCGACAACAACGTCTGGCTGGTCGGCTCCGCCGAGGAGGTCGTCGTGATCGACGCCGCCCACGACGCCGGCGCCATCGCCGAGCGGATCGGCGGCCGGTCGGTGACGGCGATCGTGTGCACCCACGCGCACAACGACCACGTCAACGCCGCCGTCGAGCTCGCCGCCCGGGTGGACGCGCCGATCCTGCTGCACCCGGCCGATCAGGTGCTGTGGGAGATGGTCCATCCCGGCGCGCCGTACACGCCGCTGCACGACGGCCAGGTGCTGACGGCGGGCGGGGTGGAGCTGACCGTGCTGCACACGCCGGGTCACGCGCCGGGCGCGGTGTGCCTGCACGCGCCGGACGTGGGCGCGGTCTTCACCGGCGACACCCTGTTCCAGGGCGGTCCCGGCGCGACCGGGCGGTCCTTCTCCTCGTTCGAGACGATCATCGACTCGATCCGCGACCGGCTGCTGACGCTGCCGGGGCGCACGGTCGTGCACACCGGGCACGGCGACTCCACCACGATCGGCGCGGAGGCCCCGCACCTGGAGGAGTGGCTGAAGCGCTGACGGCGGCCGCGGGCTGCTGGACCCTCGCGAAAAGGTACGGAGTGCTCCTGGAAGGCGTGGAACGGATGATCCACGCCTTCTTGGCATGAAGAGGTACGAAAATATGTCGGCCGTCAGGTAGGCAAGCCTAACCAAAGTGAGTTACCTTAGGCATGCCTTACCTATGCGACCGTCTTCCCGAGAGGTGCCTCGCCCGCCATGTACGTATGCGTCTGCCGTGCGGTCACGGAGAACGAGGTGCACGACTGCATCGCCGCCGGCGCCAGGAGCGCCAGGCAGATCCGCGACACCACGGGCGCGGGAGGGGACTGCGCTTCTTGCGTCCGGAGGATCTGTGCGATCCTGAAACGGTCTGAAGACCTGATGCCGACCGCATAGCACGAGGAGCCCGCCATGCAGGGCGACAAGCAGATAATCGAACTTCTCAACGAGCAGCTCACGGCCGAGCTGACCGCCATCAACCAGTACTTCCTGCACGCCAAGATGCAGGAGAACTGGGGATACACCAAGCTCGCGAAGTACACCCGCGAAGAGTCCATCGACGAGATGCGCCACGCGGAGAAGCTGACCGACCGCATCCTCTTCCTCGAAGGCCTGCCCAACTACCAGCGGCTGGGCACGCTGCACATCGGCCAGACCGTCGCCGAGCAGCTCCGCGCCGACCTCGACATCGAGCTCTCGGTCGTCCAGCGGCTCAAGCCGGGGATCGCCCTGATGCGGGAGAAGGGCGACATCACCTCCGCCCGCCTCTTCGAGGAGATCCTCCAGGACGAGGAGCACCACATCGACTACCTGGAGACCGAGCTGTCGCTGATCGACAGCCTCGGCGAGCAGCTCTACCTGGCCCGCTACGCGGAGCCGCCGTCGGCCTCCTGAGGCGAATCGCCGGAACACGCCCGTCAAGTTCACTCAGGTCGGGCGTGTTCTGTTTTGTCCCCGAGCCCGCGGGGTCCTCCCGGGGCGCATCCCCCTCCGGCGGCCCCCCGGGCGGGGCCGTACTCCCCTGTCGTGCCGCGCTGCCGGAGGTCTGTCCGGGATTTATCAGTGTTTGCCCAGGTCAATAGATAGGTCAACGGCGAGTCAAACCGCGCGCTGTGCCCGGGAAACGATCGCTTAAGGTCCTACGATCCTCAACATGACCTGCGTACTTCTCGCCGAGGATGACACCTCGATCTCCGAGCCACTGGCGCGTGCGCTGCGCCGCGAGGGCTATCAGGTGGAGGTGAGCCCCGACGGCCCGCAGGCCCTGGAGCGAGCTCTATCGGGTGGCATCGACCTGATCGTTCTTGACCTCGGCCTGCCCGAGATGGACGGCCTCGAAGTGGCCCGGCGCATTCGCGCCGAAGGGCACGGCACGCCCGTGCTCATCCTCACCGCCCGCGTGGACGAGGTGGACACGGTGGTGGGCCTCGATGCCGGGGCCGACGACTACGTCACCAAACCGTTCCGCCTCGCCGAACTGCTGGCCAGGGTCCGCGCCCTGCTGCGGCGCGGCACCTCCGAGACGCCCGTGGTCCAGGGCGTGCGCATCGACGCCGACTCCCGCCGCGCGTGGATGGGCGACAAGGAGCTGCACCTGACGACCAAGGAGTTCGACCTCCTGCGGGTGCTGGTCCGCGACGCCGGCAAGGTGGTCACCCGCGAGCAGATCATGCGCGAGGTGTGGGACACCAACTGGTGGGGCTCCACCAAGACCCTGGACATGCACATCTCCTGGCTGCGCCGCAAGCTCGGCGACGACGCGGCCAAGCCGCGCTACATCACGACGGTTCGAGGGGTCGGCTTCCGGTTCGAACGCGAGTAGGGAATGCGCCGCCGCCTGCTCTCCTCGACCCTGCTCGTCGCGGTCATCGCGGTGCTCCTGCTCGGTATCCCCCTGGGGGTGGCGGTCAACCGCCTGATCCAGGAGGAGGCCATCCAGGAGCTGTCGGGGGAGGCGAAGAGCCTGCTCAACGAGGTGGAGTACGCCCGGATCCAGGAGCAGCCCATCACCCGGGAGCAGCTGGGGAGGAAGTATCCCGAGCGCTACGTGCAGATCTACGCCCGGGGGACCCCTCCTCAGGTGACCACGGTGGGCGCGGAGCCTCCCGAGGACCGCAAGATGAGTGCGGACGCCCAGTCGGAGAGCGGGGTCTACGTCTCGGTCAGCCGGGACAAGACCCAGGTCGAGCAGCAGGTCCGCGCCTGGCTCCTGCTCATCCTGGCGCTCGCGGCGGCCGCCATGGCGGTGGCGGTGGGGCTGGCGGTGGTCCAGTCGCGCCGCCTGACGCTCCCGCTCCGCGATCTGGCCATGATCGCCGAGCGGCTCGGCTCCGGTGAGGCCCGGCCGAGCAAGCACCGCTACGGCATCCAGGAGCTCGACCGGGTGGCCGAGGTACTGGACCGCAGCGCGACCCGCATCGCCGACCTGCTGGCCAGGGAGCGGGAGTTCGCGACCGACGCCTCCCACCAGCTCCGGACGCCGCTCACCGGCCTGACGATGCGGCTGGAGGAGATCGTGGCGGCCGCGGACGACCCCAGCGTCGTCAAGGAGGAGGGCGAGGCGGCGATCGTGCAGGCCGAGCGGCTCACCGCGGTCATCGACGAGCTGCTCGCCGCCGCCCGGCGGCAGCGCCACGCCCAGACCGCGGTGGTCGACCTCGACGCCCTGCTGGACCAGCAGTTCATCGAGTGGGGTCCGGCCTTCCGCCGGGACGGCCGCAAGCTGGTGCTGTCCGGCACGCGCGGCCTGCGGGCCCTGGGCACCGGCGGCGGCATCAGCCAGGTGGTCTCCACGCTGCTGGAGAACTCCCTGCGGCACGGCGGCGGTCCGGTGACGGTGACCACCAGCAACACCGGCAAGTCCATCGTGATCGAGGTCGCGGACGAGGGGCCCGGCATCACCGACGACCTCGCGCCCCGCGTCTTCGAGCGGAACATGAGCGGCGCCGGGGGCACCGGCCTGGGGCTGACCCTGGCCCGGGCGCTGGCCGCCGCCGACGGCGGCCGCCTGGAGCTGGTACGGCCCCGCCCGGCGGCCTTCGCGATCTTCCTGCGCCCGGTCGGCGACCCCGGAAGGAACCGGGTGGTCAGCGGGCCGGCGTGAGCCGGCGGGGCGGGCGGACCACGCGGACCCGGCGCCGGATCCTGCGGAGCCGGGGCGGCCTGCGGCTCCGGCGGGGGCGCGGGCCCCGGATCAGCGGGTCTCGCGGGTCCGGGCGCCGTCGGTCTCGGGCAGCTCGCGCGGGGTGTCGAGGTCCTCGGTGGCGGCCAGGAAGACCCACTTCTTGTAGGAGAAGAAGCGGAACAGCGTGCCCAGGCCGATGCCGAAGAGGTTGGCGACGTTGATGCTGAGCGGGTCGGCCAGTTCCAGGGTGTAGCGGGTGAATCCGACGACGAGCAGGCCGATCAGCAGTGCGACGCCGTTGAGCAGGAAGAACAGGAAGTACTCGCGGGTCAGCCCGCTCTGCTCCCGGTGCCGGTAGGTCCAGTAGCGGTTGCCGAAGTAGGCGAAGGTGGTGGCGACCGCGGTGGCGACGACCTTGGAGGTCAGCGGCCCCCACCAGCCCAGGACGTAGTGGAGCAGGTTGAAGCCGCCGACGTCGATGACGAAGGCGAAGGCACCCACGGTCCCGAACTTCGCGAGCTCGTGCAACAGATCGGCGAACCGCTCGTAGGCGTGTCGAAGAAACCGCACGTTCTCTGCACGATCCTTTCTCAGGTCGGCTGCGGATCCGCCACACGGCGAGACCTCGGGCGCTTCCCTCAGGCTACCGGGAGCCCTCGGGGGCCCGCCCGGCGGTCGGCCGGACGGACATCCCATTACCCAAAGAACGTTTCCGCAAATGTCATGTAAAATCGGATAAATCCGTAAGGCTGAGGCTACGCTGATCCCGTCGATCGCGGGGAGCCCCCGGGGGAGGTCCGCTCTCCGTGATCACCGTGTACGGCCCGCCGTACACGGCATGGCTCATCGGACCACCGGGCCGCCGGCCCTCTCGGACTCCCCAGGACCTCCCGTGCCTCGCCGACTGCTCGCCCTGATCCTCGGGCTGTCCCTGCTGACCGGCTGCGGTGCGCGGAGCGACGGGCGGACCCCGGCCTACCGGGACTCCGGGAGCGGACCGTCGGCCGAGGCGTCCGCGGGCGCGGTCGGCGCCGCCGAGGCGGCCCAGGCGTTCGAGCTGCTCCAGGGGCTCGGTGACGCCTGGCGGGACCGGGACTGCGCGGCGGTCGGGAGGCTGACCGCCTGGGCGGAGAAGACGCTGGGCGGCCGTGCCTGCGAGGCGACCCGGAACGGCCGCCCGGCCCCCGCCTCCGCCGGGACCGTGGGGAAGTACGCCGGACCGGAGTTCCTGCTGCCGGCCTCCGGAGGCGAGGACCGCTGGTTCGTCGCCCTGGCCCGCGAACCGGACCCCGCCTACTTCCTGTTCGTCGACGAGGGCGACGGCTGGCGGCTCGGCGCGGGGCCCATCCCGGCCACCGGGGACACCGCCTCCGAGGCCGCCTCCGACACCGTCCCCGAGGCCGCCGGTTCCCCCGGGTCCACCGCCGTCGCCTCCGGCACCGGGGTCAGGGCCCGCCTGGTGCCGCAGCGCTACCTGACCTACCTCACCGACCCGGCGGGGGTGAGCGGGGTGACCTTCCCCAAGAGGGACGCCGCCGCCGTCCTGCGTGCGGACCTCGGGGCGCGCCGGACGGAGGCCGCCCCCGACCGGCTCACCACCGACGTCCGGCTGGTCGTCGGCCCGCGCCGGGTGCTCCCGCTGAGCGAGGGCGCGCTGGTGGTCCACGCGCTGGAGATCGAGTACCGGCAGCGGCCCCGGCCCGGCCGCTCCTCGCTCTCCCGGCCGGTTCACGGCGGCGCGGAACTGCGGGCCTTCACCGGCAGGTCCAGGGCCGCCGAACTGACCGGCACCGAGATCGTCCTCCTCGTCACCGAGGTCGGGGACGACGGCGAGGTCTCGACCGTCGCCTCCCGGCGCGCGCTGGCCGACCTGACCGCGAAGTGACGGGCCCGGCCCGGGCGCCCGGCCCGACCACGGAAGCGGCGGGACCAGGTGGAGCCGTACCGGGGCCCGCCCGCCCGGACCCTTTCCGCACCGCACACCCCGGACCGGCGGCATCGGTGCCGGGGTGCCGCCCGCGTGGGCCCTTGCCCGTGCCCGGCGGCGTACCGGGGGCCGGTAAGCTCGGCGGACGTGAGCAGCCCTTCCTTGAGCGGTCCCGGCGGGCCCGTCGTCGGCATGATCGGAGCGGGCCAGCTGGCCCGGATGACCCAGCAGGCGGCCATCGCCCTGGGCGTGGAGCTCCGGGTGCTGGCCGGGTCCCGGGACGAGAGCGCGGCCCGGGTGGTCGCCGACGTGCGCCTCGGCGACCACCGCGACCTGTCCGACCTGCGCGACTTCGCCAAGGGGTGCGACGCGGTCACCTTCGACCACGAGCACGTGCCCACCGAGCACATCGGTGCGCTGCTGGCGGACGGCTTCGCCGTGCACCCCGGCGCGGAGGCGCTCGTGCACGCCCAGGACAAGGCCGTCATGCGCGAGCGGCTGACCGCGATCGGCGCCCCGTGCCCGGCCTGGCGGCGCGTCGCCACCGCCGCCGACGTGGAGGGATTCGCCGCCGACCACGGCTGGCCCGTGGTGCTCAAGGCCGTGCGCGGCGGCTACGACGGCCGCGGCGTCTGGATCTGCCGGTCGGCCGCCGATGCCGCGGAGGTCCTGGCGAGCGGGGTGCCGCTGCTGGCCGAGGCGTTCGTGCCGTTCGAGCGGGAGCTGGCCGTGCTGGTCGCGCGCTCCCCGCACGGGCAGGGCGTCAGTTATCCGGTGGTGGAGACCGTGCAGCGCGACGGCATCTGCGTGGAGGTGCTCGCGCCCGCGCCCGGCCTCGACCCGGAGGCGGCCGCGGCCGCCCAGCGGATCGCCCTGGGGATCGCCAAGGACCTCGGCGTCACCGGGCTGCTGGCCGTGGAGATGTTCGCCACCGCCTCCGGGCTCGTGGTCAACGAGCTGGCCATGCGCCCGCACAACAGCGGTCACTGGACCATCGAGGGGGCCCGCACCTCCCAGTTCGAGCAGCACCTGCGCGCCGTGCTCGACCTCCCGCTCGGCTCGCCCGCGCCGACCGCGCCGGTCGTGGTGATGGCCAACCTGCTGGGCGGCGAGGACCCGGACGTCTTCTCCCGCTACGAGCACGTCATGGCCCACGACCCCGGGATCAAGGTCCACTTCTACGGCAAGGAGGTACGGCCCGGCCGCAAGATCGGGCACGTCACCGCCCTCGGCACCGACCTCGACGAGGTCCGCGCCCGCGCCCGGCACGCCGCCGTCTACCTCTGCGAAGGGACCTACACGTGAGCACCGCACAGGACGGCGCGGCCGTTCCGACCGTCGGCGTCGTGATGGGCAGCGACTCCGACTGGCCGGTGATGCGGCTCGCCGCCGAGGCGCTCGCGGAGTTCGGGGTGGCGTTCGAGGCAGACGTGGTCTCCGCGCACCGCATGCCCGACGAGATGATCGCCTACGGCGCCCGGGCGGCGGAGCGCGGCCTGAAAGTGATCATCGCCGGGGCCGGGGGAGCCGCCCACCTGCCCGGCATGCTCGCCTCGGTGACCCCGCTCCCGGTGATCGGCGTCCCCGTCCCGCTGAAGTACCTCGACGGCATGGACTCCCTGCTCTCGATCGTCCAGATGCCCGCGGGCGTCCCGGTCGCCACCGTGGCCGTCGGCGGCGCGCGCAACGCGGGGCTGCTGGCCGTACGGATCCTCGCGGCGGCGGACGCGGAGCTGCGCGCGAAGATGGAGCGCTTCCAGGGGGAGCTGCGGGACCAGGCCCACGCCAAGGGCGCCCGGCTCCGCGAGGAGGCCGCCCGGCTCGGCGGCTGACCGCGGGGCGGCCTCGCCGGTCGGGAGGGGCCTCACCCGAGGGATCCGGCATGCTCGGACGCCGCGAGGAGTGTTCTGGGGAAGAGCGGGCCACTTAGGCATATGCCGATGTACCTTGGATGCATTCCAATATGCCTGGAGGGCTGTCGTGAGCCGAACGATGATCGACCTGGATGACGAGCTGGTGGCCGAGGTCGCGAAGGCTCTGGGGACCAGCACGAAGAAGGAGACGGTCAACAGCGCCCTGCGCGAGGTGCTGGAGAACCGGCGGCGCGCGCTGGCACTGGCACGGCTGCGTAGCGCCGCGGCCGAGGGCGGCTTCGATCTGGAACTCTTCGAAGAGAAGGGGAACTACCGGCGGTGAGTCCCGCGCAGTTCCTCATCGACACCAGCGCGCTGGCCGGGCTCATGCGGAAGGAAGCCGAGAGCTACGGCTGGGACCAGGCGGTCGCGGCAGGGCTGGTCGCCGTGTGTCCGATCACCGAGCTCGAGTTCTTCTACAGCGCACGATCACAGGCGGACCGCGAGCGCGGGATCGAGGACATGCGGCAGTTGTTCGGCCGGGTGCCCGTCGACGATCGTGCCTACGACCGCGCGTGGCAGGTCCAGGGCATGCTCACGACGCAGGGGTGGCATCGCAGTGCCGGACCGGTCGATCTGGTGGTGGCGGCGACGGCCGAGCTGCGCGGCCTCACCCTGCTGCACCGCGATCACGACTTCGACCGCATCGCGGCGGTCACCGGCCAGGCGCTCCAGTGGTACGGGCCCGGGGCGGGGAAGTAGGACGCCTCCTGTTTCCCCGCCGCGGCATACCCGGTGAGCTCTCGTCCGGGCGCCGTCAGGCGGGCGGCTCGCGGTACGGCTCGAGGGCGGGGGCGGTCCTGGTGGCGACGAACTCGGTGACGCGGTAGGCGCACATCCGGGCCGTGACGAACGGGTCCGACGCGACCAGCGCCTCCGCCCCGGCCCGGTCGAGGCCCGTGGCGAGGATGATCCCGCCGTCCCGCGGCACCTTGCGGCCCGAGGCCAGGAAGAACCCGGCGGCGTACTGCCGGTCCAGCCAGGCGACGTGCGCCTCGAGCAGGGCGTCGGCCTCCTCGGCGGGGACGAGGTAGGTCAGTTCCAGGACGAACACGCGGGGTCCTCCCTCGTGGGGGCCGAGGGGCGAGAGGTCGGGGTGCGGGCCGGGGCGGCCCGAGGGGCGTAACGGGCCGGGGTCAGGGGCGGCCGAGGGCGCGGTAGTGCCAGCCGGCGGCGCGCCAGGTCTCGGCGTCCAGGGCGTTGCGGCCGTCCACCATCTTCCGGGAGGCGACGACGGAGCCCAGCTCCTCGGGGTCGAGGTCGACGAACTCCTGCCACTCGGTCAGCAGCAGCACGACGTGGGCGCCGCGCGCGGCCTCCAGGGCGGAGGCGCCGTAGTTCAGCTCGGGGTGGGCGCGGCGGGCGTTCTCCTGCGCGACGGGGTCGTAGACGGTGACCTTGCCGCCCTGCTCGGCGATCTTCACGGCGACGTCCAGGGCGGGGGAGTCGCGGATGTCGTCGGAGTTGGGCTTGAACGCCGCGCCCAGCACGGCCATCGTGCAGCCGCGGAAGGAGCCCCCGGACAGCTCGCGGGCCAGGTCGACCATGCGGGCCCGGCGGCGCATGTTGATCGCGTCCACCTCGCGCAGGAAGGTCAGCGCCTGGTCGGCGCCCAGCTCCCCGGCGCGCGCCATGAAGGCGCGGATGTCCTTGGGCAGGCAGCCGCCGCCGAAGCCCAGGCCCGGGTTGAGGAACCGGCCGCCGATGCGCTCGTCGTAGGAGAGCGCCAGCGACAGCTGCTTGACGTCGGCGTGCGCGGCCTCGCAGACCTCGGCCATGGCGTTGATGAAGGAGATCTTGGTGGCCAGGAAGGCGTTGGCGGCGACCTTGACCAGCTCCGCGGTCGGGTAGTCGGTGATCACCAGCGGGGTCCCGTGCTCGAGCATGGAGGCGTAGACCTCGCGCATGATCTTCTCGGGCTTCTCCGAGTGCACGCCGAGCACGATGCGGTCCGGGTGCAGGGTGTCCTTCACGGCGAAGCCCTCGCGCAGGAACTCCGGGTTCCAGGCCAGCTCGGCCGCCTCGCCGGCGGGGGCGAGCCGGGCCAGCTTGTCGGACAGGCGCTGGGCGGTGCCGACCGGCACCGTGGACTTGCCCACGACCAGGCAGTCGCGCCTCAGGTGCGGGGCGAGCGATTCGATCACGGCGTCGAGGTAGGAGACGTCCGCGGCGTACTCGCCCTTCTTCTGCGGGGTGCCGACGCACACGAAGTGCACGTCGCCGAAGTCCGCGGCCTCCTCGTAGGAGGAGGTGAAGCGGAGCCGTCCGTTGGCCAGGTTGCGGCGGAGGATGTCCTCCAGTCCCGGCTCGTGGATGGGCAGGTTCCCCGCCTGGAGGCTGGCGACCTTGGCGGCGTCGACGTCCAGGCCGAGCACCTCGAAGCCGAGCTCGGCCATGCACGCCGCGTGCGTGGCACCCAGGTATCCGGTCCCCAGCACGGTCAGGCGATAGGCCACGGTGGATCCTTTCGGTTCTGCCCAATCCGACCCGGACAGGGTATCGGCATCCTTGACCGGAATTTTGCCGCCCGACCTGCGGGGCGCAGCGGCGCACATCACAGGCGTCCGGTCGGTGCCCACTTTGTTGGACGTCCTAGTATTTTCCCATGAGCTTCCCTCTCTACGCGCTGCCCGAGGAGCACCAGATGCTCCGGGAGACCGTCCGTGCCCTCGCCGACGAGAAGATCGCCCCTCGGGCCGCAGAGGCCGACGAGACGGGCGAGTTCCCCTGGGACTCCTACAAGGCGCTCGCCGCCGCCGATCTGCACGCCGTGCACGTGCCCGAGGAGTACGGCGGCGCCGGCGCCGACGCGCTCGCGACCGTCATCGTCATCGAGGAGGTGGCGCGTGCCTGCGCGTCGTCCTCGCTGATCCCCGCCGTCAACAAGCTCGGCACCGTGCCGCTGCTGCTGTCGGCCTCCGAGGAGCTCAAGCAGCGCTACCTCGCGCCGGTCGCGCGCGGCGAGGCGATGTTCTCCTACGCCCTGTCCGAGGCCGAGGCGGGCAGCGACGCGGCCGCCATGAAGACCCGCGCGGTGGCCGACGGCGACCACTACGTGCTCAACGGCGCCAAGATGTGGATCACCAACGCCGGGGTGTCGGAGTACTACACGGTGATGGCCGTGACCGAGCCCGGCGCCGGCGCGCGGGGCATCTCCGCGTTCGTCGTGGAGAAGGGCGACGAGGGCGTCAGCTTCGGCCCGAAGGAGAAGAAGCTCGGCATCAAGGGCTCCCCGACCCGGCAGGTCATCATGGAGGACGTCCGCATCCCGGCGTCCCGGATGATCGGCGCCCCCGGCACCGGCTTCAAGACCGCGCTGGCCACCCTGGACCACACCCGCATCACGATCGCCGCCCAGGCGCTCGGCATCGCCCAGGGCGCGCTCGACTACGCGGTCGGCTACGTCAAGGAGCGCAGGCAGTTCGGCAAGGCCATCGCCGAGTTCCAGGGCGTGCAGTTCATGCTCGCCGACATGGCGATGAAGCTCGAGGCCGCCCGCCAGCTCACCTACGCCGCCGCCGCCAAGTCCGAGCTGGCCATGCACGGCGAGCCCCAGGCCGACCTCACCTTCTTCTCCAGCGCCGCCAAGTGCGCCGCGTCCGACGCCGCCATGGAGATCACCACCGACGCGGTCCAGCTCCTCGGCGGGTACGGCTACACCAGCGAGTTCCCGGTCGAGCGCATGATGCGCGACGCCAAGATCACCCAGATCTACGAGGGCACCAACCAGGTCCAGCGCATGGTCATGGCCCGCCAGCTGCTGAAGTAGGCGGCTGAGCGGCGGAAGCGCGTTTCCCGCCGGGATCGTTCCCCGGCCTCGGGACGGTCTCCGAAGTGTTCTCTTCCGTCCCCGATCCGTGCGACGCGGAGCGGGGACGGAACAGGGGCCCGTATCCGCTGAAGGGGGCGGGGAGGCGAGTCCTGCCGGACGGGGCCGTCCGTCCCGGTCCGATGTCGGCAGGGCGGGACGGCGGGACCGTACTGGAGGGCACCGCTGCCCCGGAGAGCGGGGGCTCCGCGGGCGGAGGGGTCAGGCCGCGGCGTCGAAGGTCGCGAGGGCCTCGTGCAGGCTGCCGCACGTCTCGAAGTGGCGATCGAGATTGGTGATCGTCAGCAGGTGGGTGATCATCCCGGGAGCGGTCACGAGGACGAGGCGGCCCCGGGCGTCCCGTACCCGGGCGAGCGTCCCCACCAGGACGCCGAGCCCCACGGAGTCGCAGAAGGGCACTTCGGTCAGGTCCATCACCAGGCAGGGCCTGCCCGGAGGATCGAGCACCTCGTCGATCGCGGCCCGGAACCGGGGGGCGGACGCCATGTCGAGCTCGCCCTCCGCCTTGATCACCGTGCAGGAGTCGTCGCGCCATGTCCGGACGTTGAGTGCAGGAACCACGATCATCACCTCCGCCGGGTTCCCACTGCCCGAGATCAGGGCTGCTATGCGTCGTATGTCACTTTTTGCAGATGTTCTGCGTCGCGGTCCTGGCGGTGGGCGAGGCGGTGGGGGCGGCGCTGGCCGGGGCGGTCGGGGCCTCGGTGACGGCGACCTCCCGGACGCCTGAGTACTTCCGGCCGACGATGACCTCGATCCCGTCGCCGAGCTCCTCGACGAGGCGCAGCTCCGCGCCGGGGAGGGCGGCGGCCACGGTCCGGGCCGAGTCCTCGCGGCCGGGGCCGTACCGGACGACCGGGGCGTCGTGGTCCCTGCGCTGGGTGTTCCCGGCGGCCTGGGGGACGAGGAAGCCGGCCTTGAGGAGGGCGTCCCTGGCCCGCCCGCCCAGACCGGTGACCGTCGTGCCGTTGAGCACCTTGAGGGAGATCCGCGAGGGCGGCACGGTCAGCGCGCCGGCCGAGGGGGTGGCGGCCGGGGTGGGCTTCGGCGTCGCCGCCTTGGCGGGCCCGGACGGCTCGGTGAGCGGCTCGTCGGCGGCGATCCGGCGGAAGAGCGCACGGGCGGCGGCGGTGTCCCAGAGCACGGCGGACTCGCCGGTCGGGGTCTTGTGGTCCACGTCGGCGATGGGCACGGTGGCGAAGGCGACGTCGTCGGTGGAGACGTCCTTGAGCTGCTCGGCCAGGCCGAGCAGGTCCTGGCGCAGGGCGTCGTCGACGCGGATCGTGGAGAGCGCGGTGTCGAGGAAGCCGGCGAGCCTGGCGGGGTTGGTCAGCGTGTCGCTGCTCAGCGCCTGGTTCAGCAGGGCGGAGATGACCTGCTGCTGGCGGTCGATGCGGTCGAGGTCGGAGCGGGCGGTGGCCCGGGTGCGGGCGTAGGCGAGGGCCTTGACCCCGTCGAGCTCGTAGGTGCCCGGCTGGAGCGCGAGGGCGGTCTTCGGGTCGTTGATCGCGACCGGGGTGCACACCGAGACGCCGCCGAGCGCGTCGACCACGTTGATGAAGCCGAGCACGTTGACCTCGACGTAGTGGTGGATCGTCAGGCCGGTGGCGTTCTGCACCGTGCGCACGGCGAGCTTGGGGCCGCCGAGCTGGTAGGCGGCGTTGATCTTGTGCTCGCCCTTGCCGGGGACCGTCGTCCAGGTGTCGCGGGGGAGGCTGACCACGGTGACCCTGCGGTGGTCCTCCGAAAGGTGGATCACCATCATGGTGTCGGTCCGCTGCCCGGACTCGCGGCCCAGCTTGAGCTGGTTCTGCTGCTTGCGGGTGAGGTCGTCGCGCCGGTCCACGCCGACGAGCAGGATGTTCATCGCGCCGGTGGAGCGCGCCCCCGGGACGCCCGCGTCGACCGGGGTGATCTTCCTCGTGGTGAAGTCCGTCAGCGCCCAGGCGGCCCCGGAGCCGGCGAGGACCAGGAGCGAGAGCGCCCCGGCCGCGACCAGGTTGCGCCGCCGGGAGCGAGCGCCCCTGGCGGACCTGCGGTCGCGCCTCGGAGCCACCCGGACGCCTCCGTAGGCGTCGCCGCCCACGTGCACACCCGAGTCCTCGTCCTCCGGGTCGCGCATCAGCCCCCCTAAGCTCCGACTGGGTCGATGAGGTACCCGTTCGTACAGTAGCGTGAGCGACGCCATGAAGCAGTTCCCCGACTCGCCCGCGCCGGCGTCGTCTCCCGAGACACGCGTCTGGCCCCCCGTCTCCGTCGTCATCCCGGTGCTCAACGAGGAGCGCCACCTACGGGAGGCGGTGAACCAGGTCCTCTCGCAGAAGTACGGAGGACCCATCGAGGTCGTCCTGGCGATCGGCCCGTCCCGGGACCGGACCCAGGAGGTCGCCGACGCGATCGCGGCCGAGGACCCCCGGGTGACCGTGGTCCCGAACCCGACCGGACGCACCCCCAACGCCCTCAACGCCGCCATCGCCGCGTCCAGGAACGGGATCATCGCCCGGGTGGACGGCCACGCCATGCTCCCGGAGGACTACCTCCAGGTCGCGGTGGAGACGCTGGAGGAGACCGGCGCCGACAACGTGGGCGGCGTGATGGCCGCCGAGGGGATCACCCCCTTCGAGCAGGCCGTGGCCCGGGCCATGACCTCCAAGATCGGCGTGGGCGGCGCCCGGTTCCACACCGGCGGCACCGCGGGCCCGGCCGACACGGTCTACCTGGGCGTGTTCCGGCGCGAGGCGCTGGACCGGGTGGGCGGCTACGACGAGCACTTCCAGCGCGCCCAGGACTGGGAGATGAACCACCGCATCCGCTCCACCGGCGGCCTGGTCTGGTTCCAGCCCCGGATGCGCGTCTCCTACCGGCCGCGGCCGGACATCAGGGCCCTCGCCAAGCAGTACTTCCACTACGGCCGCTGGCGGCGCGTGGTCGCCCGCACCCACGAGGGCACGATCAACCTGCGCTACCTGGCGCCCCCGATGGCGGTGCTGGCCATGCTGGCCGGCCTGCTGGTCTCGCCGTTCTTCTGGCCGGGCCTGCTGATCCCCGGCGGCTACGTCGCGGCGATCGTGGCCGGTTCGGCGGTGACCGGAAGCGGCCTGCCGCCGGGCGCGCTCCTGCGGCTCCCGCTCGTCTACGCCACCATGCACGTCTCGTGGGGCTGGGGCTTCCTGACGAGCCCGGCGAGCCTGGCCAGGCCGGAGCGCTGATCCGCGGTCCGGGCCCCGGGCCTCAAGAGCCCGGGGTCCCCGCGGCGAAGCGCAGGAGCGTCTCGGCGACGAGCACATCCACGGGATGGGTGACCTTCATGTTGAGCTCGCTGCCGGGCACGATGTGGATCGGCACGTCCGGCAGGTAGCGCAGCAGCACGCCGCAGTCGTCGGTGGCCGGCCGGTCCGCGAAGCCGGGGTCGGCCAGCGCCCGCTCGTAGGCCTCGCGGATCACCGGCAGCCGGAAGCACTGCGGGGTCTGGGCCCGCCACAGCCGCGACCGGTCCGGGACGTCGCCGACGGTCTCGCCGTACGGCCCGGGCGCGGTCACCACGATCGTGTCGGAGCTCGGGACGGCCACCTCCACGGCCGGATGGACCCGCAGGGCCTCCGCGCACGCGGTGATGATGCGCGGCTCCAGCAGCGGGCGCGCGGCGTCGTGCAGGAGCACGTCGCAGTCCCGGTCGCCCAGCGCCTCCAGCGCCCGCCAGGTGGTCCCGGTACGGCTCGCGCCGCCCTCCAGCACCCGGCCGACCTTCCCGAAGCCGTTGCGGGCGACCAGCCGCTCCACCTCCGCGGTGAAGCCGGGGGTCATCAGCACGAGGACCTCGTCGATCTCCGGAGCGGCGTCGAACACGGCGATCGCGTGCTCGATGATCGTCCGCCCGGCGATCTCGATGAGCTGCTTGGGGGTGCCCCGGCCGACCCGCTGGCCGACCCCGCCCGCGAGGACGACTGCGACGGCCGGGCGGCGTGGTTCAGGAACGGTCAAGGCGGCAATCCTCCGATGATGCGCGTAGAGCGAGGTTAGCGGTTGGGCGCGCCGGTCGCGCTCCCGTGATATCCCGTCAGGATCTCGCTACGCTGGGTGCGCTCTCCCCGATTCGCACGGTGACCCCGTCGGATGCGAAGGAGCCCGGCTTGCGCGACTCCACCCCTGTCCCCCCGTCTCCGCCACCCCCCTCCGGCACCTCCCCGACGACCGCCGTCATCCTGGCCACCACCGCGGCGGCATCGCTGCGCTGCGGCGACGGCACCCTGGTCGACCGGCTGACCGCCCAGCTCGGCACGCTCCCGGTCCGGGAGGTGCACGTGGTAGGCCGGTCCGGCGCCGTCATCCGCGCCTCCGACGGCACCCACCTGATCGGGTCGCACGGTTCGGCGGGGCTCGCCGACGACCTGCGCCGCATCGCCCGGGTGGCGCGTGAGGCCACGGGGCCGGTGGCCGTGCTGGCGGGTGACCTGGTGGCCCACACCGAGTCGCTGGCCGTGCTGCTGGACCATCCCGCGCGCGGCACCGGGGCGGTGGTGGCGGTGGAGGAGGACGGCGACGGCCCGCTGCACCCGCCCGTCCGGGTCGAGGACGGCCGGGTGGTGGCCGCGGGCCTCCCCGGGCGGCGCGTCGCCGGGGCCAACGGCACCTTCCGCGGGGTGCTCCAGGTGGGCGACGGCGATCTGGCGAGCCTCGCCGAGGTCGCGGAGGAGCTGGCCGCGCGGGCCGAGGCCGAGGGACCCGGGGGTCCCGGCGGGTCCGGGCCCGGCGGCGCGGGGGCGGGCGAGCTGCTCCTGGCCGGTCTGGTCCGTTCGGGCGTCGCCGTGCGTGCGGCCGGGCCGGGACGGCTCCACTGCGACCGGGTGGCCGGCAGGATCGCGGCCGAGGCCGCCGTGCGGCGCCTGACCGAGGTGGACGAGGACCGCGCCCGCCTGGAGGCGGCGGTCAAGGGCGACGACGGCTTCTTCACCACCTACTTCGTGAGCTCCTGGTCGCCGCACCTGGTCCGGCTGGCCGCCGGGCTGCGGCTGACGCCGAACGCGGTCACCGGGTTCTCCGTCGGCCTGGCCGCGCTCTCGGCCGTCTGGTTCTCGGCGGGGACGCGCGAGGCGCGGGTCGCCGGGGCGGTCCTGCTCTACCTGTCGTTCGTGCTCGACTGCGTGGACGGCCAGCTGGCGCGCTACACCCGCGCGTTCTCCCCGCTCGGCTCGTGGCTGGACGCCACCTTCGACCGGGTCAAGGAGTACGCCGTCTACGCGGGTCTCGCCGCCGGATACGCCGCGGGCACGGCAGTGAGCACAGTGGGAGGCACATTGGGCGGCACGGTGGAGGGCGCGGCAGCGGGTACGGTGGCGGGTACGGTGGCCGCCGGCGGGGCCGCCCGGGCCGCCGCGGTGCGCGACATCTGGACGCTCGCCGTGGCCGCGCTGATCCTGCAGGTGCTCCGGCACATGGTCGACTCCGCCTACTCGGGCGCCCGCGCCGACGCGGCGGCCCGCACGGCCGCCGGCCGGGCCCTGCCGGGAGTCCGCGCCGGGACGGGACCGCCGCTGGTCCCCGCGCAGGCCCCGGCCCCGGGCCCGCCCTCCGGTGCGCCCGGGGACGAGGACGCCGACACGGGACGGGGCGCCGGACGGCCGGACGCCGGACGGGACGCGGGCGGCGTCGCCGGGCTCTCGCGCCGCCTGGAGCGGGACGCCTTCGCCCGCTGGCTCAAGAGGGCGATCGTCCTCCCGATCGGGGAGCGCATGGCACTGATCGCGGTGACCGCGGCGGTGTTCGACGCCCGGGTGACCTTCCTGTCCCTGCTCGCCTGGGGCGGCCTGGCCACCCTCTACATGCTCGGAGGCCGGATGGGCAGGTCGATGGCGCGATGAACGCCTCCCCCGCGAGCCCCGCTCCGGGACCGCTTCCGCGCGCGGCCCCGCCGCGCGGCACCGTGGCGACCCACCGCGACGACGGCGTGCCGTCCCGGGGGATGGGGGCCCTGGTGTCCGGGCAGATCCCGCCGCTGCCGCCCGCGCTCGTCGGGATGTTCGTGACCGGCGTGCTGCTGAGCATCGGCGTGGCCGGAAGCGACGACCTGGCGGTGTTCGCCCCCGTCGTGGTGCTGCTGCTGGCCGGGCCGGGCAGCTCCCACCGGCACGACGGGCGGCTCGACTGGCTGGTCCCGCCGATCCTGCGGCTGACCGAGTACGGCTTCACCGCCTCGGTGGGGTTCGCGCACGACGTGCCGCCGTGGCTGGTCTTCGCGCTGCTCGGCGCGGTGGCCTTCCACCACTACGACGTCGTCAACCGGGTGCGCCAGGACGCCCATCCACCGCCCTGGCTGGCCGCGGCCGGCCTCGGCTGGGACGGGCGGATGCTGCTGGTCGCCCTGGGCGGGCTCATCGGCCAGGCGACGCCGTTCCTGGTGCTCCTCTCGCTCTACCTGTGGGGGTTGTTCTGCTGGGAGAGCCTCACCTACTGGGCGGCGGTCCCGCGCCCCGGAACGGGCCCCGCGGAGGCCGGGCGCCGGGAGGAGAATGCCTGGTGAACCCCGGATTACACGATCAGGGGTCAAAGGGAACTAACCTTTGGGGCCAGGAGAACCCGCCGAGGGTCTCACTTGGATGAGGAGTGCACGTTGCTGGGAATGGTGCTGGCCGCCGGGGCCGGACGACGCCTGCGGCCGTACACCGACACGCTGCCCAAGGCGCTCGTGCCGGTCGACGGTGACACCACGATCATGGACATCTCGCTGCGGAACCTCGCGGCCGCCGACCTCCGTGACGTCGTGGTCATCGTCGGCTACCAGGCGCAGGCCGTACACGAGCGCAAGGCCGAGCTGGAGCGGCGGCACGGTGTGAAGCTCACCCTCGTGCACAACGACAAGGCCGAGGAGTGGAACAACGCCTACTCCCTGTGGTGCGCGCGCGACTACTTCGATCAGGGCGTGCTGCTGGTCAACGGCGACACCGTGCACCCGGTCTCGGTCGAGCACACGCTGCTGTCGGCCCCGGCCACGAGCGACATCCTGCTCGCGGTGGACGACGTCAAGAAGCTGGCCGACGAGGAGATGAAGGTCGTCCTCGACGGCGACGGCCACCTGGAGCGGATCACCAAGCTGATGGACCCCGCCTCCGCGGCGGGAGAGTACATCGGCGCGACCCTGATCCGCCCGGGCGTCGGCGCGCGCCTGGCCGACGCGCTGCAGGCCACCTTCGAGCGCGACCCGCAGCTGTACTACGAGGACGGCTACCAGGAGCTGGTCGCCCGCGGCGAGAAGATCGCGGTCGCCCCCATCGGCGACGTCCCGTGGGTCGAGGTCGACAACCACGACGACCTGGCGAAGGCGCGGGAGATCGCGTGCCGATACTAGCCAGGATGCTCCCCGCCCCGCTGACCATGGAGGTACGGCGGGGCGCCATCGCGGAGCTCGGCTCGCTGCTGGCCGACAGCCGGGTGGCGACCTCCGGGCGGGTGGCGGTGGCGGTGGGCGCCGGCCAGGGGGACAGGATCGCCTCGGTGATCGCGCCCTCCCTGGGCGAGGCCCAGGTCTTCCGGGTGCCGGACGGCTCCGTCGACGCCGCCGTGACGCTCGGCGCGGACCTGCGCAAGGGCGCCTACGAGGCCGTCGTCGGCATCGGCGGCGGCAAGACGATCGACGCGACGAAGTACGCCGCCTCGCTGGCCGGCATCCCGATGGTGGCGGTGGCCACCAACCTGTCGCACGACGGGATCTGCTCGCCGGTGGCCTCGCTCACCCACGACAGCGGCAAGGGCTCCTTCGGCGTGCCCATGCCGCTGGCCATCATGGTGGACCTGGACTTCGTGCACGACGCGCCCCCGGCGCTGGTCCGCTCCGGGGTCGGCGACGTGGTGAGCAACCTCTCGGCGATCGAGGACTGGCAGCTGGGCAGCACCGAGCGGGGCGAGCCGATCGACGGCCTGGCCTGCTCGATGGCCCGCACCTCGGCGGAGGCCGTCATCGGCCGCCGCGACTCGATCGAGTCGGACGCGTTCCTGACCGTGCTGGCCGAGTCGCTCATCCTGTCCGGGATGTCGATGGTCGTCGCCGGGTCGTCCCGTCCCTCGAGCGGCGGAGACCATGAGATCCTTCATGCCGTGGACCAGCTCTATCCCGGCACCTCCAATCACGGCGAACTCGCCGGGATCGGAGCGGCCTTCTGCTTCTTCCTGCGTGAGGACCCCGTGCGGCTGACCCAGGTCGTCGACTGCCTGCGCGGGCACGGCCTCCCGGTCACCCCCGGCGACGTGGGGCTGAGCGCCGAGCAGTTCACGGCGGCGGTCGAGCTGGCGCCCTCGACCCGCCCCGGGCGCTACACGATCCTGGAGCACCTGCGCCTGTCGGAGTCGGAGATCAGGGATCGGGTGGAGGACTATGTCCGGGCCGTCGGTCGCTGAGCTCCGCGCGGTGGCCCAGCCGCACTCGACCATGGAGCGCAACAGCGGCGAGCACTGGGCCGGCGTGCTCTACATGCGCAAACTGTCGATCTACGTCACCTGGGTGCTGGCCAAGACGCCGATCACGCCCAACCAGACCACCTGGCTGATGATCCTGTGCGGCCTGGCGGCGGGCGCCGTCCTGGCGCTGCCCGGTCTCGGGGCGGCGGTGGGCGCGGCCCTGCTGGTCCAGGTCTACCTGCTGCTCGACTGCTCCGACGGGGAGCTGGCCCGCTGGACGCGGCGGACCTCCATCACCGGGGTCTACCTCGACCGGGTCGGCCACTACTTCGCCGAGGCGGCCCTGCTGATCGGGTTGGGCTTCCGGGCCTCGGAGACCCTCCCCGACTGGTACACCGTGGCCGGCTTCGGCGCGGCGCTCGGCGCGATCCTGATCAAGGCGGAGACCGACCTGGTCGACGTCGCGCGGGCCCGCTCGGGTCTGGTGGCGGCGACGGAGTCCTCGGCCGAGCAGTTCCGGTCGCGCGGCCTGGGCCTGGCGCGCAAGGCGGCGGCGGCGCTGAAGTTCCACCGCGTCGTGCAGGCGGTCGAGCTCTCGCTGCTGGTCGTGGTGGCCGCGGTCTGGGACCTGGTGAGCGGCGGCCTGGCCGCGACGCGGGTGCTCGCGGTGGCCTGCGTGGCGGTCGCCGCCCTGCAGATGGTCCTGCACCTGGTCAGCATCCTGGCGTCCCGGCGGCTGTCATGAGGAACCGGACGGCGTCCCGGTGCGTCGTAGGTGCGGACACCTTGCCGTTCGGTGGGTGTTCGCCGACGCTTCCGATACGCTTGTCCCCTGGTGGATCGCCAGACCGCGGTTCAGCCACAATCGTCCGCCCCAGCAGACTCGGTGATCATGAAAGTATGTCCCGCACGTGCTCTCGACGCGTCAAGGCGATGACCCGTTGAAGATCTCGTGCGTCATCCTCACCATGGGCAACCGGATCCCCGAGCTGGACCGGGCGGTCGAGTCCGCGCTGAACCAGGACGACGGCGACGTCGAGGTGGTCATCGTCGGCAACGGCGCGGACGTCCCCGAGCTCTCGGTCGGCGTGCCCCCCGGCTCGTCGGCGACGATCAAGACGGTCCGGCTCTCGCACAACGCGGGCATCCCGGCGGGGCGCAACCGCGGCGTCGAGGAGTGCTCCGGCGACGTGGTGCTCTTCCTCGACGACGACGGCTGGTACGGCGAGCGGACCCTCGTCTCCCATCTGCGGGAGCGCTTCTCCACCGAGCACGACCTCGCGGTCGTCTCCTTCCGGGTGATGGACCCCGACGGCGGCGCCGGGCAGCGCCGCCACGTCCCCCGCCTGCGGGCGGGAGACCCCGAGCGGTCCTCCCCGGTCACCACCTTCCTGGGCGGCGCCTGCGCGATCCGCCGCTCGGCGTTCCTCCAGGTCGGCGGCCTGCCGGAGCGGTTCTTCTACGCCCATGAGGAGACCGACCTGGCCTGGCGGCTGCTCGGCGAGGGCTACCGCATCGAGTACGACGCGCAGACCGTCATGTACCACCCGCAGGTCCCGCCGACCCGCCACGCGGACTTCTACCGGCTCAACGCGCGCAACCGCGTCTGGCTGGCCCGCCGCAACCTCCCCTGGCCCCTGGCGTTCCTCTACCTGCTCAACTGGGTCGTCCTCACGCTGGTCCGCGAGCGTTCCCGCCCGGCGCTGAAAGCCTGGTTCCAGGGGTTCCGCGAGGGCCTGCGGGAGCCCGCCGGCGAGCGCCGCCCCATGGGCTGGAAGACCGCCTGGCGCATGCTCCGCCTGGGCCGCCCGCCCATCGTCTGACCTGTCCGGTCCTGCCGACACCGGGTCGTCCCCGGCGCGCTCGGAGCCCCCTGGGCGGCCAGGGCCTCCCGGGACCACCGCGGAGCGCCCGGATCCGACTCCCGGCCTGCGGAGCCCGCAGAGGGCCCGGACGTGCCTCGCCTGCGGAGGGCTCGGACGCCCAGGAGGCCCCGACCCGCCTCCCGACCCGCCTCAGAGCGCCTTGGCCTCGCCGAAGGCCATGGCGGTGTGGTCGACGGTGAGGGTCATCAGAGCCCGCTTGGGCAGGCCGAGCTCGCTCAGCTCCCTGGCGACGGGGTGGTTGCCCAGGCGGACCAGCGCGCCGCCGGGGCGCGCCCGCACCCCGCGCGGGAAGACCGACCAGGGGATGCGCCGGGTCACGCCGTCGAGGTGGCTGTAGGCGTCGGCGGGCGTCGCGGCGCCGGGCGCCGGCACCCGGAACCCCGGCCTGACCAGCAGGTCGAGCACCAGGCGGCCGTCCTTGCGGACGATGCACCGCTTGTACGGCGAGGCCAGCCGCAGGTCGATGTCCGCGAGCTCCTTGGGGAACCCCCAGATCGACCGGCCCGCCTCCAGGGTGAAGCCCTGGTCGACCGGGAGCCAGTGGACGAAGAACCCGGCCCCGGAGCGGCGCAGCTCGGCCAGGTTGGCGCGCAGCCCCCGGCGCGGCGGCGGGCCCGCCTCGGGCGGCCGGATCATGAAGGCGACGCCGAACTCGTGGTAGGCGTCCAGGTCCCCGTCGGCGTAGTCGACGAACGCCAGCGTGCACAGGGCCCTGCCGGGCAGGACCTCGGCGGCGTCCAGCCCCGAGTAGGCGAGCACCGCCCGGGCCGCGTCGGCCCGCACCAGATAGGAAGCGCTGCAGACCGTGGCGTCCCGGACGCGCACGGGCATGCTCACGTCGCGTCCCTGGATCAGATGGCGTGCCATGGTTCCAGTGAACCAAGCTCCCGGCCCGCCGTCACCGGTTCCCCGGCCCATTCCTCCAGCAGGTTGACGAAGGCCGCGGCGTGGGCCGACCAGTCGTGGTGCAGCGCCGCCTCGGCGCGCCCGCGGGCGCCTGTAGCCGCCGCGCCGGAGGGGTCGTCCCGCAGCGCCAGCACGGCCCGCACCGCGGCGCCGACGTCCCCGAAGGGCACGACCGCGCCGCAGCGGACCCGGTCGACCAGGGCGGCCGCGGCCGGGACCGGGGTGGTGACCACCGGGATCCCCCGGGACATGTATTCAATGATCTTGGTGGGTGCCGGACGCTCCCGGCCGGGGGAGTCGTGCCGGAACGAGAGCCCGGCGATCGAGCCCTCGGCCATCCGCAGGGCGTGCCGGTCGGGGACGTGGCCGTACCAGTCGAGCAGGCCCTCGCGCTGCGCGTCGCGCAGCAGCGGCCGGGTCCCGCCGTCGGCGGGGCCGATCAGGTCCAGCCTGATCCCGTGCGGGGCGAGTCGGCGGGCGAGCTCGACGAGTTCGGCCGCGCCCCTGGAGTGCGAGATCCGGCCGAGGTGGACGACCCGGCTCTGGTGCCCGGGCGGCAGCGGCGGCCGCCTGGGCACGCGCGCGGTGTCGGGGACGACCGGATGGGGGCCGCCGAAGCGCTCCCGGTGGGACTCCCCGGCCAGGACGAGGTGGAGGCGGCGCTCCGCACGGGACTCGATCCGGCGCACCAGCGCGGGCAGGGACCGGAACAGGCCCGCCGGGAGGCGGGCGTCGGCGGCCAGGTCGGCGGCGAGGTCCCGGGGATCCTCCCGCACGTCCCAGACGGTGGCGGGGCGGCGCCGGGGCAGCCGGAGCAGCAGCTCGACGTCGTGGACGACCAGCAGGTCGGCGCCCTCGACCCCGCGCTCCAGCGCCGCGCGGGCGGCTCCCAGCGCGCGCCGCCGGCGGCGGCCGGCCGCGCGGGGCACGTCGACCGCCCGGATCCGCGGATCGGGGGTGACGTTGCAGTCGCTGAAGGGCGCGACGTAGGTGATCTCGTGCCCGGCGTCGAGGAGCGCCCGGATCTGCCGATGCATGATCCGGGCGTCTTCGGGGTGATGGACGACCGTCCCGAAACATACCCGCATATCCCGATGTTGAGCGGTGGTTCCGTCGTCACCGGGTGCGTCGCGTGAACTACCGGGGAACCGGGGTTGAACTCTCCCGGGGCGCCGGAGGCTCCCCGCCGGTGCCCCTGGACTCCGCGGGCCGCCGGTAGAGCCAGACCAGGCGCGGCTCCAGCAGCCACTTGAAGGCCGTACGGGTCTCCGGCAGGCACAGGACGATGGCCAGGGCGACGGAGCTCGACATGATGGCCAGCACGCCCAGGGGACCGTGCAGCCAGGAGACGTCCAGCCAGCCCTGGTCCTTGGCGACGAGCACCACGACGCCGTGCAGGAGGTAGGCGTAGAGCGTGCGGGTGCCGAGGTCGGAGAACCAGGTCTCGCGCCGGGGCACCAGCGCCAGCAGCGCGACCGACAGCGCCAGCGCGGCGACCAGCATGGCCCCGCGCACGCCGAGCCCGACCCACCAGCTCATGTCCATCGACTTGAAGCTGTAGCGGAAGTAGACGGGCTTGAGGTTGACGTGCGGGGCGAGGAAGATCGCAACCCCGGCGCCGCCGGCGACCACGACCCCGGAGACGATCTTGACCCAGAGCGGCTTGAGCAGGTCGAAGTGCTCGGGCTTGAGCATCAGGCCGAGCACGTAGAACGGGAGCAGGCCGAAGAAGCGGTCGATGCTGAAGTCGCCGGAGATCTCGGAGAAGCCGGCGACCATGTAGATGACCACCGCGACCAGCAGGGGCTGCCGCATCCGGGTCCAGATCGGGGTGGAGATCCGCCAGAGCACCAGGGCCAGGAGATACCAGTTCAGCCAGGCCGGGTCGATGATGGTCAGCGTCCACTTCTGGCCCAGCGCGTAGCGGAGCACCGCGTAGCCGATCTCCACGACCACGTACGGCACCAGCATGGTGTCGACGAGTTTGTTGATCTTCGCGTTGGAGTTCCAGAAGTTCCGGCCGAGGTAGCCGCTGATCAGCACGAACGCCGGCATGTGGAACGTGTAGATGAACATGTACGCGGACTTGGCCGAGTGCGCGTCCATCGTCGGGACCAGCGAGTGCCCGGCCACGACCAGGGCGATCAGGACGAACTTCACGTTGTCGAGGTACGGCTCGCGCTTCTTCCTCGCCGGAGGGGCCGCCGGCTCGTCGGCGGGCAGGTCCTCCCCGCCGGGGGGCCGCTCCGTCACCGTGGCGGCGCCCGCGAACGGGGCGGCCGGATCCCGCCCGGGAGAGGTCTCCCAGGCCGAGAAGGGCCGGTCCGGAGGAGTCTGCCGGGGGGACGGCTGCGGAGCCCACGCGGGCGCGCGCTCAGGGGTCTGCAGGGCGTCGTGCTCCTGCCCACGAACGGCCCGTCCGGAGGCCTGTACGGCGTCGTGCTCCTGCCCCCGGGCAAGGGCGTGCGGGTCCGGCGCGGTGTCGTGCTGCTGTCCCCAGGCGTCGTGCTGCTGACCCCGGGCGGGAGCGCGTCCCGCGGCCTGCGGGGCGGGCGGGCCCGGGGGCGCGGGCAGGGGTGTGCCGACGTCCAGCGGGTCGCGCGGCGCGGGCGGCTGGGGCTCGCGGGGTCCGGGCCGGGCCTCGCGGTACGGCGGGTAGCCCCACGCGGTGACCTCGCCGGGCTCCTCCTCGGCGGGCCTGCGGCGGCTCCCCCAGCCGGAGGCGGGCTGCCCGGAGTCCGGCGGATCCGGCCAGGAGGCGTCGGACGGCGGGAAGGGCGCCGCAGACGGCTGCGCGTGTCCGGGCATCGGCCACGGGGCGGGGGTCCGGCCACGTCCGTCGGCGGGCCCCGCGGGGGCGGCGCCCTGGGCGCCGTCGTCCCTGGAGGCCGGAACCGGGAAGGAGGATCGGGTGTCGCTCACGGGGGAAACGCTCAGCTATCTGTCGGAGACGGGGGTCGGGCACGCTGGCGGGGACGCCCCGGAGGATGCGGCCGCGTGGGCCCCGTGGGTTCGCCTCGCCGACCTGCCCACCATAAACCGACCGTGCGCCACCTGTCGCACGAGGAACGGGGTTCCCCGGGGTTCGCGGGAAATCGTGACCCTTCCCGAGACGGAGGAATCCGCGCTTTCCGGTACGGCCCCGCCCGTCACTGGCAGGGGTTGGTCTTGGTGTCGACGACCTGGTCCTTGAGGGAGTCGGGGATCTTGGTGGGGACCCGGACGCCCTTCCAGTCGTCGCCGATGACGAGCTGGACGACCGGGCCGGTGGGCGACTGGGTGATCGCGGTGGCCGGGGAGTACTTGTCGGCGCTGATGGGCTTGACCTTGCCCGCGGTGGCGGGCAGCTTCTCGCCGGACAGGCGGGCGGCCAGCGCGTCGGCGTAGGCGGGGCCCTCGGCGGTGTCCTTCTTGGCGTAGCGGACCGAGGTGTTCGGCACGTTGCCGGTGGCCGGGCGGGCGTTGCCGACCTGGGTCACCACGAAGCCCTGCGCGGCGAGCTTGCCGGCGACCTCCGAGGCCAGGCCCGGCTTGTCGGTGCCGTTGAGGACCTGGACCCGGACCTGCTCGTGCTTGACGGCGGGCTTGGCGGAGGCCGTGGGGGAGGCGGTCGGGGTCACCTCGGTGTCGTTCTTGATCGACTCGAAGAGCTCGCTGGCCGCCGGCTGCCGCCAGACGACGCGGTTCTTGTCGGCGGGGTCGGCGCCCCAGGGCACGGTGATGAACTTGACGCCGCTGGCGGTCAGCGCCTTGGCGCTCATCGCGATGTCGATCAGGGCCTGCTGGTCGTCGGCCAGCTCCGGGTCCATCTTGACCGACTTGGTGGCTTCGGAGATGAAGCCGGTGAGCTTGCCGACGTCGGTGAGCAGCTCGCTGCTGGTGGCCTTCTTCACGACCTGGGTGAGGAAGACCTGCTGGCGCTTGATCCGCTGGATGTCGCTGTTGTCGCCGTAGTCGCGCAGCCGGACGTAGCCCAGGGCCTTCTCGCCGTTGAGGTTGGACCAGCCCGCGGGCAGGGTGAGCTTGGCCTTCTTGCTGTCCACCGGGGTCTTGAGGCAGACCCGGATGCCGCCGAGGGCGTCGACGATGTTCTTGAAGCCGGTGAAGTCCACCTCGACGAAGTGGTCGATGCGGATGTCGGTGAGGGATTCGATCGCGGCGATGGTGCAGGTGATGCCGCCGTCGTTGTAGGCGGTGTTGATCATCGCGTGCCGGGCGGCGACCTGGTTGCCGCTGTCGCCCTCGCAGGCGGGCATGTCCACCATGGAGTCGCGGGGGAAGCTGACGAGCGTCGCCTTGTCGCGGTTGGGGGAGATGTGCATGAGGATGATCGTGTCGGTGCGCTTGCCCGCGTTGAGCATCTTCTGGCCGTATTTGAGGTTGTCGCCCTCGCGGGTGTCCGACCCGACCAGCAGCACGTTGAGCGCGCCGGTGGCGTTCACCGGGCGGTTCTCGCCCAGCTTCTTGTTGACGTCGACCGTGGAGATGCCGCCGAAGGTGTCCCGGTAGACCTTGTAGCCGCCCAGGGTGCCCAGCACCAGCAGGCCCGTCAGGCCGATGCTGGCCCAGCCGCCCGCGCCGATCCGCCGGGCGGACCGGCTCCTGCCGCGGGGGGGCGCGGCGCTCGGCGAGGTCTCCGCCGGGGGAGGGCCGTCGTCGCCGCCGCGCCGGGAGCGGCGGGGACCCGGGCCGGACGGAGGCGTCCGGTCCTTCACGGCGACATGCCGGTGGTCGCTCATGCACCCTCCTCGACTGGCGGCAACGCGTCGTGCTGCCTCTGCTCGCTCATCGCGCCCAAAGAGTAGGACACACGGCCGGTGCGAGGGATTGTGATGGGCTGAACTTGGTCATGCCCATCCTCTTGCTCGCCACCGTGATGATCCGGTCGCCCAGCATACTCAAATTCGGACATTTCATGGAATGTTTGGCAAATTAGGTTTACCGGCCGCGAGAACCAGCGCCAGGCACGCGACCGGCACCGCCGGGAGCACGTACCGGTAGTCGAACTCCGCCGTCGCCGCGGGCATCACCAGCAGCAGCAGCGCCACCGCCCATGGCAACGCCCAGGCCGCCCGCCCGGATTCCCGCGCCGCCCTCCGCCGCCACCGCCGCCACCGCCGCAGGCCCGCCAGGACCGGCGGGGCGACCAGGATCGCCAGCAGCGCCGTGCCGGGCAGCCGGACCGCGTCCTGGTAGGCCCGCATCCAGCCGGCGTACGGCTCGACGATCTCCGTGCCGATCGGCCCCCGCTCGTAGCGCTGCGCGAACTCGGCGCCCACCGTGGCGGGGTAGCGGCCCGGCGGCGGGGGCGGCTCGGCCGGGAACTCGTAGTAGCCGTAGACCTCCGCGTCCGGGTAGACCGGGCGGTCCCAGGTGAAGGAGCGGGCCAGCTCCCCGGCGACCGAGCCCAGGTAGTCGAGCGGCTGGCTGCGCAGGGCCAGTGAGGCGAACCGCCCGGCCAGGGCGTCGTTCTCCCGGCTGAAGGTGATGCCGGGCAGCCGGACCAGCGGGGCGTCGGCGCTCCAGATGTACTCCTGGGAGGGAGGCCGCTCGGCCGGGGGCCGGGGGTCGCAGAGCACCGCCAGGTCCGGCGGGGGCCTCATCACCGCGCAGTCGGCGAACGCCATCGTCTTGGAGTAGAGGAAGACGCCGTTCGCGCCGACGAGGCCGACCCGCTGGTAGGTCGCGTGGAACCACGCCCCGTACCCCAGGACCGGCAGCACCGCCGCCGCCAGCATCACCCCGGCGACCACCGTGCGGCCCCGCGCCCGGTACAGCAGCCAGGCCGCGAAGAGGGCGGCCAGCGGGAGGCCGACCGTCCGGGTGAGCGTCGCCGCCGCGACCAGCAGGCCGATCCCGCACGCCGTACGCCGCGTCACCTCGCGGGACAGGGCGAGGAGGACCGCCGCGACGACCAGCGCGGCGAAGAGGGTGTCGGAGACCAGCAGGTGCTCCAGCTCGATCTGGTAGGCGTCCAGGAGCACGGGCGCGGAGGCGAGCGCCGCCGCCCGGCCGGGGACGCGCAGCCGCCGGGCGGCGAGGTAGACCAGGACCCCGATCCCGAGCCCGACCAGGTGCTGGACCAGGGCCACGAGGGCGAAGCTGTGCAGCGGCTCCAGCAGGCGCAGGAACATGGAGTATCCCGCGGGGCGGACCAGGTCCGGGCGGGGCTTCAGCGCGGTGACGACGTAGGTGTAGGAGTCGGGGAACCAGATCGCCGGCCGGTAGCCGAGCATCGTGATCACCCGCAGGACGGCGCCCAGGCCCAGCACCCCCAGGAACCAGCGGTGCTCGCGGGCGCGGTTCCGGACCTCCGGGAACCAGCGGTGCTCGCGGGCGCGGTTCCGGACCTCCGGCGACCACCGGCGCTCCCGCACGCGGCCCGGCGCCCATGGGGACCACCGGCGTCTCCGGGAGCGGTCGGGCGCCTCCGGGACCGGCTCGTGCTCCCGGGCCGCGCGTCCGTCCGTGAGCCACCGACGTCCCCGTGCCACTCCGGCCACCCACCGCCCCCTTCGCGCGTTGCGCGTACGCTATCGGCTCCGGCGGGCGGGGCCGTACCGGCGGGTCGCGACTACCCTGCGGAGAGGATCATGAGGACCACCTGGCCGGAACGCGTGCGCAGGCCCTCGGCGGGCCGGGTGCTCGCCGTGGCCTCGGCCGCGCCCGCGCTCGTGCTGGCGGGCTGGCTGCTCGCCGGGCTCCCGCTGCTGCTGCTCGGCTGGTTCCGGCCGCCCGCCGCGGTCCCGCTGGGCCTGGCCGCCGCCGCGCTGCTGTGCCAGTACGGCCTGCGCCGCCCGCCCGGGTCCGGACCCGGGAGCCGAGCCGCGTCCAGGGCCGGGGTCACGCCCGGGTCCGCGTCCGGCAGCGGGTCCGGGCCGGGGAGGGCGTCCGGGATCGAGGGGGCGACCCGGTGGCAGGTGGCGGGGGTGCTCGCCGTCGCGGCGGGCTCGGGCGTCCTCAACGCGCTGCTGCACAGCGAGCAGCTGGTCGTCCGCCGCGACCCCGCCACCTACGCGCAGTACGCCGTCTGGCTGGCCACCCGCGGCGCGCTGCCGATCCCGTACGGCGAGGCGGCCTTCGGCGGGCCGGACGCGGCGCTCCGCTTCGACAGCGTGGGCTTCTTCGACCACGGCGGCGCGGTGGTGCCGCAGTTCATGCCGGGCCCGCCGATGCTCTACGCGATCGGCCACTGGCTGGGCGGGCTGCCCGGCCTCCTGCTGACCCCGCCGGTGCTGGGGGCGCTGGCCGTGCTGGTGTTCGCCGGGACCGCCGCCCGGCTGGCCGGGGCCCGGTGGGCGCCGCTCGCCGCGCTGGCGCTCGCGGTCTGCCTGCCGGTGCTCTACACCTCGCGGACCACCTTCAGCGAGATCCCGTCGCTGATCCTGCTCTTCGGCGGGCTGTCGCTGCTGCTGGACGCGCGCTCCCGGCTCGGGGCCGCGTCGGCCGGGCTGGTCTTCGGGCTGGCCGTGCTCGTCCGGATCGACGGTCTGCGGGACGTGCTGCCGGTGCTGGCCTACGCGGGCCTGCTGATCGCCCTGCGCCGGGCGGGCGCGCCGGGCGGGAGGCTCGGCCCGCCGCTGCTCGGCGGGTTGCTGGCGGGGGCCGGGCTCGGCTTCGCCGCCGCGTTCCTGCTGGCCGAGCCGTACCTCGCCTATCTCGAAGCGTCGTGGAAGCCCCTGCTGGCCGTCTGCGGCGCCGTGCTGCTCCTCACCCTGGCCGCCGCCGCGCTCGCGCCCCGGCTGGCGGGCCCGTTCCGGCGGGCCGCGCGGGTCCGGTGGCTGCCGGAGGCCGCGGCCGGGCTGGTGGCGGCGGTCATGGCGGCCTTCGCGGTCCGGCCGTGGCTGCAGACCGTGACCCGTGAGGCGGTCACGCGCGAGGACCGGACGACCGCGGAGTTCATCGAGAAGACGCAGGCGGCGAACGGGCTCGCCGTCGACGGCACCCGGCTCTACTACGAGGACTCGCTGCACTGGGCGGCCTGGTACGTCGGGGTCCCGGCCGTGCTGCTGGCCACGCTGGCCGCCGCCGTACTGGCCCGCAGGCTGGTGCGGGGGAGGGCGGGCGGTTGGCTGCTCCCGCTGGCGGTGATCGGCTGGACCACGGTCACCACGCTCTACCGCCCGGCGATCACCCCCGACCACCCGTGGGCCGCCCGGAGGCTGGTCCCGGTCGTGCTGCCCGGCCTGATCCTGCTCGCGGTCTGGGGGCTGAAGCGGATCCTCCGGGCGGTCCGGGAGCGGGGGCACGGCCCCGGCGCGCGCAGGGGCGCCGCCGTCCTCGGCGCGGTGCTGCTGGTCGCGCCCGCCGCCGTCACCTCCATCGGGACCGCGTTCACGCCGGTCGGGCGGGGGGAGCGCGCGGCGGTCGAGGCGCTGTGCGCTTCCCTCCCGCCGGAGGCCTCGGCGCTCATCGTGGAGCGGGTCACCGCCGACCGGTTCACCCAGCTCGTCCGGGGGGTCTGCGGTGTGCCCGCGGCCCGGGCCGAGGTCGTCCCGGGCACCGACCTGCCGTCCCCGGCCGACGTGACCCGGCTGATCGGCCGGATCCGGGCGGCGGGCCGTACCCCGGTCCTCCTGGCCGCCGAGGCGGGCCAGCTCGCGCCGTACGGCACGCCGGTCCGGGTGATGGCGCTGCGCACCCGCCAGGACGAGCGCTCCCTCACCGAGGCGCCGAACGGCACCTGGTCCCTGTCGGTCGACGTCTGGACGGCCGTGCCCTGATGTGCCGGCGGTGATGTATGGCCGGAATGTGAGGTATTTGGCATAGTCAGGGAAATGTCGTCCGGGTATGAGGAGATCTCCTTCGGCAGCGGTGATCCCGATCGGGAGCCGTGGCTGCAGGCGTGGGCGCGGGCGCACGTCCGGGCGCTGGCGGTCTGCTTCACGGTGGTGGCCGTGCTGGTGGCGGCGGGAGCCGGGGGCCGGCACCTGTACGAGCGGTCCCGCGAGCCGCTGCCCCCGCCGGACGCGCCGTTCCCCGCCCAGGTGCGGATCGCGGCCCACCTGTGCGGCCTGGGCGCGGAGGCGTGGGCGTGCCGGGAGCGGCGCGAGGCGACGGAGGCCGACGGCCGGGCGGTCGAGGAGCGGATGAGGACGATGCCCGAGCTGGCCGAGGCGGTCCTCGTCAGCAAGGAGGAGGACCGCCGCAGGACGCTGGCCTACTACACCGACGCGGGCGAGCCGGAGAAGATCGACCTCGCGTTCCTGCACGCGCGGGTCGAGGGGACGCTCCGCCGGAGTGCGGACTTCGCCGCGGTGGCCGAGCGGCTCAGGGAGCTCCCCGGGGTCAACCGGGTGCTCCGCGTCCCCACCGACTTCTGGGCGGGCAGGGCCGACTTCGCCGTGCACCTGTGCGGGACGGACGACTGGTCCCGGTACGCGTGCCCGAAGAACCGGCCCGCCGGGGCCACGGGTTCCGCGAGCGCGGCGGAGAAGCGGGCGGTCCTGGACCGGATCTGGGCGCTGCTCGGCGCCGAGACGGTCTACCTGGAGAGCCGCGACCACCGGATCCGGCTGCTGCGGCACTACCACCCCGAGCGCCCGGCAAGCGACCCGCTGTTCCGGTTCGACAGGTCCTACGAGACCTTCTATGTCCGCTTCTCCGGCCCGGCCGACCTCCCGGCGGCCGCCGCGGCGCTGAAGTCCCTGCCCGGCGTCCGGTCGGTGGCCCCGGTCCGCGCCGAGGGGCACCCCGAGGGGCACTCGCTCGCGGCGGGGCGGGGCGGCGATGTCGTCGGGTCATGAAGAGCTCTCCTTCGGCGGCGGTGACCCGGACCGGGAGCCGCGGCTCCAGGCGTGGGTGCGGGCGCACGCCGGGCTGGTCAGGATCCTGTCCGTCTGCGCCGCGGTGCTGCTGGTGCTCGGCGCGGCCGGATTCGGGGGCCGGTACCTGTACGAGCGCTCCTTCGAGCCGCTGCCCCCGCCCGAGGCGGCGCTCCCGGAGCAACGGGGGCTCACGGTCGTCCTGTGCGAGGGCTACGGTCCCGGAGGAGGGGGCCGCTGCCCCGGACGGCGGAAGGCCACCGACGCGGAGGGCCGGGCGCTCGCCGAGCGCATGCGGGCGATGCCGGAGCTGGCCGAGGTCGTCTTCGTGAGCGGTGAGCAGAACCGCCGCGAGACGCTGGCCCACTACGCGGACCTGGGCGAGGAGCCCTCGGGGGAGGTGGTCCCCTTCCCCACGGTCAGGGCCGTCCTGCGCCGGAGCGGGGACTTCGCGGCGGTGGCCCGGCGGGTGAAGGCGATGCCCGAGGTCGACCGGGTCGAGCGCGATCCCACGGATTTCTGGTGGGGCAGGGCCGATCTCGCCGTCGCCCTGTGCGGGACGGACGACTGGTCCCGGTACGCGTGCCCGGAGAACCGGCCCGCCGGGGTGACCGGCGCGGTGAGCGCGGCGGAGCGGCAGGCGGTCCTCGACCGGATCTGGACGCTGCCGGAGGCCGAGACGGTCTACCTCCAGGACCGGGAGCACCACGCCCGGTTGATGCGCCACTACTACCCGGAGGAACCGGCCGGCGGCAGGCTGTTCCGGGTCGACCTGTCCAGGGAGGCCTTCTACGTGAAGCTCTCCGACCCGGCCGCCTTCCCCGCCGCGGCCAAGGCGCTGAAGTCCCTGCCCGGGGTCAGCGCGGTGTACCGCGTCGAGCCCAGGGAGTAGCGGCCCGCCGGCGACGGCGCCGGGAGCGCCCGAAGCGGGTGATGTGGGTCCGGGGTGCGGCCGGGCAGAGTATCCTCGCCTGCCGTGAGCACGCCCGAGACCCCCGAGAGTGGACCAGCTGTGGACGCAACGCCGTACGTCACGATCGTCCTGCCCTGCTACAACGAGCAGGACCACGTCATCGACGAGGTCGAGCGCATCTGCCGGGCCATGGACGGCAGCGGCTACACCTACGAGCTCGTGGCCGTGGACGACTGCTCCACCGACGAGACGCTGGCCCGGCTGAAGGAGGCGGCGCCGCGCTTCCCGCACATGCGGATCAGGGCGTTCCACCGCAACGGCGGGTCGGGCACGGTCCGCCGGATCGGCAGCCAGGAGGCGCGCGGCGAGATCGTCGTGTGGACCGACGCTGACATGACCTACCCGAACGAGCGCATCCCCGAGCTGGTCCAGATCCTCGACAAGGACCCCGGGATCGACCAGGTGGTGGGCGCGCGCACTACCGAGGAGGGCTCGCACAAGTTCCTGCGGGTCCCGGCGAAGTGGGTCATCCGCAAGATCGCCGAATGGCTGGCCGGGCAGCGGATCCCCGACCTCAACTCGGGCCTGCGGGCCTTCCGCAAGTCGGTCGCCAAGCCGTACCTGCGGCTGCTGCCGCCCGGGTTCTCCTGCGTCACGACGATCACGCTGTCGTTCCTGTCGAACCAGCACGACGTCTACTACCTGCCGATCGAGTACAGCAAGCGGGCCGGCAAGTCGAAGTTCAGCTTCGTCTCCGACGCCTACCGCTACATCCTGCAGGTGCTGCGGATGGTCATGTACTTCAACCCGCTCAAGGTCCTCATGCCGCCCGCCATCTGGCTGGTCTGCATCGGCCTGGCGAAGGGCGTCTACGACAACGTCAAGACCCCGTTCTACCTGGCCAACAACACCATCATCATCTTCGTGACGGGCTTGCTGATCGGCTCGCTGGCGCTGCTGGCCGACCTCATCGTGCGCTCCCGCAGCGAGTAGGGGCGGAAGCGGCATGCGGATCGCGATCGTCGGGCCGACCTACCCCTACAAGGGAGGCGGCGCCGCGCACACCACCGAGCTCGCCCACCGGCTGAGGGCCGCCGGGCACGACGTGGTGATCGAGTCGTGGCGGGCGCAGTACCCCTCGTTCCTCTATCCGGGGCGGCAGACCGCCGACACCCCCGACGGCGAGCCGTTCGGGAACGTCCGCCGGGTGCTCGACTGGCGCCGCCCGGACGGCTGGGTCGCCTGCGGGCGGCGGCTGCGCTCGGCCGACCTGGTGGTCCTGGCCGTGCTCAGCCCGGTGCAGGTCCCGCCGTACCTGGGCATCCTGTACGGCCTGCGCCGCGGGGCGAAGGCGGTGGCCCCCCGTGTGGTGGCGCTGTGCCACAACGTGCTGCCGCACGAGCGCAAGCCGTACGACACGCCGCTGATGCGGGCGCTGCTGCGCCGGGTGGACGGGGCGCTGGTCCACTCCCGGGCGCAGGCGGAGCTGGCCCGCGGGCTGGCGCCCGCGCCGGTGACGACGGCGCAGATGGCGCCGCACCTGCCCGCGGGGGCGGGGGTCGGGGCGCGGGAGCGGGCCGAGCCGGACGCCGGGCGGCGGGTGCACCGGCGGCTGCTCTTCTTCGGGCTGGTGCGGCCGTACAAGGGGCTCGACGTGCTGATCCGGGCGCTGCCCGAGGGCGTGGCGCTGCGGGTGGCGGGCGAGTTCTGGGGCGGGCAGGCCGAGACGGAGGCGCTGGTCGCCGAGCTCGGGCTGACCGGCCGGGTGGAGCTGCGGCCCGGCTACGTGGCCGCTGAGGACGTGCCGGGCCTGTTCGAGGACGTGGACGCGCTGGTCCTGCCCTACCGCAGCGGTACGGCCAGCCAGCAGGTGTGGCTCGGCCACGAGCAGGGCGTGCCGGTGATCGCCACCAGGGTGGGCACGCTCGGCGACCACGTCACCGACGGGGTGGACGGCCTGCTGGCCGAGCCGGGCTCGGTGGAGTCGCTGCGCGAGGTCCTGGCGCGGTTCTACGCGCCCGGCGAGCCGGAGCGGCTGCGCGCCGGGGTGAAGCCCGTGGACCCCGGGCCCTACTGGGCGGCGTACGTCGAGGCGCTGGTCTCGGCTGCCTCCGGAACCGGCGGCTGAGCGGCCCGGCGGCCCAGCAGGAAGCCGATCCCGGCCCAGGCCACATCGGTGAAGGTGAAGGCCAGGCGGGAGAGCACGGCGACGACCACGGCGTTGCCCGTGCCGACCGAGGGCGCGAGCACGAGGACCATCGCGCCCTCGCGCACGCCCACGCCCGCCGGGACGAACGCGGCGAGCAGGCCGCTCGCCCAGGCGAACGCGTAGGCCCCGGCGCCGAGCAGGTAGGCGGACGGGGAGAAGTCGCCGGTCAGGTCGCCGATGACCAGCCAGGCGTGCAGGCCGTAGACCAGCCAGCCGCAGACCGTCCACGCCACGGCGCCCAGCAGGGCGCGGCCGGGCAGCACCTCGTCGAGGAGGTCCCTGCGCGCCAGGCGCAGGACCAGGTTCAGGCCCCAGGTCAGGACCCTCGGGTGCAGGCAGACGACGATCACCGGGATGACCAGGGCGAGGTACCACGCCTGCTCGGCCACCGACCGGGCGGTGAACGGGAGCGTGGCGGCGGCCAGCGCGACCGCGCAGCCGAGCGAGACCACCAGGGCGATCGAGGTGCCGCTGAAGGTGCGCCGGGGCGGGCAGCCGTGGTCGCGGCCCAGCTCCATCATCGCGGCGTAGGCCCAGACCGATCCGGGGACGTACTTGCCGAGCTGGCCGACGAAGAGCACCCGCGCGGCCACCCCGAGCGGGAACGGCGAGCCGAGCCCGGCGACGACCCGCTGCCAGGCGACCATCATGAGGCCGGCCCCGGTCATCACCGCCGTGAACGCCCCGGCGGGGGACCACCAGGACAGCCGGGCGAGCGCGGAGACGGTGCCGTCCCAGTTGCGGTGCAGGCCGTACCCGGCGAAGGCCAGGGCGACCAGGGCCAGCAGGACCCGGAGCAGGCGGCTGGTCCGCAGGCGGCTGAGCAGACGGCTGAGCATCCGCTCAGGGTACGACGTGGAGGTTACCCGGCGGTAGGGTCGCGGCTCGCCGGTAGCCTTGGGCACCGCGCGCAAGCAGGCGGACGAGGAACGGTGGAGCGGATGGCGACGGGCAGGGCGGGTGCGGAGCGGCAGGCGCAGCTGGAGTACTCCGAGTTCCAGGCGGCGATGCTGGACGAGGAGAAGCGCCGCAGGAAGGCCGCGAAGATCGTGGCCGTGCTCGGCCACTTCCTCGGCCGGGACACCGACGTGCTGAAGGGGCTGACCGTCGCCGACATCGGCTGCTCGGCGGGGTTCATCGCCGACGAGCTGGCGGAGGCGGGCGCCGCCCGCACGTTCGGCGTGGACATCGACGTGCCGGGCCTGCGCAAGGCGGCCGCGCGCTTCGGCGAGCGGGTGGAGTTCGTCTGCGCGGACGGCACCGCGCTGCCCTTCCCGGACGGCTCGATCGACGTGCTGGTCTTCAACCACATCTACGAGCACGTGGTCGACCCCGACGCGATCATGGCGGAGATGCGCCGGGTGCTGTCCGACGAGGGCGTGCTCTACCTGGGCCTGGGCAACCGGCTCGGGGTGATGGAGCCGCACTACAAGCTGCCGTTCCTGTCCTACCTGCCGCCCGCGCTGGCCGACCGCTACGTGCGCCTGTCCGGCCGGGCCGACAGCTACTACGAGCGCTACCGGACCCGGCGCGGCCTGCGCAGGATGGTCCGCGGCCTGCGGGTCTGGGACTACACGTTCCCGGTGCTGGCCACCCCGGCGGCCTTCGCCGGCTCCGAGCTGTTCCCCGGCGCCGTCGGCCGCGCCGCCGAGGCCGTGCTGTCCCGGCTGCCCCGCGCCGTGCTGCGCGCCCTGCTGCCGGTGGTGCCGACCTACCTGTGGGTGGCCACCAAGAGCACCCGGCGCCCGGCGGGGGTGCGCCTGCCGCAGCCCCCGGACCCGGTCGTCCCGCTGTGAAGCGGCTGGTCCGGATCGGGTTCCTGCTCGTCGCGCTGGGCTTCGGCGCGTGGGCGGTGGCGGGGCAGTGGGAGGCCGTGCGGGCCGGGTTCGCCCGGCTGTCGTGGCCGGCGCTTGCGCTCTCGGTGGCCGCGGTGGTCGCGGCGCTGGGCGGCGGGATGATGACGTGGCGGGCGCTGCTGGCCGACCTCGGCTCGCCGCTGCCGCTCCGCCCCGCGGCGAAGGTCTTCTTCGTCGGCCAGCTCGGCAAGTACATCCCCGGCTCGCTCTGGCCGGTCGTCGCCCAGATGGAGATGGGCCGCGAGCTGGGCGTGCCCCGGCCGCGCAGCGCCGCGGCGTTCTTCCTGACGATGCCGGTCCAGCTCGGCAGCGGGCTGCTGGTCTCGGCGGTGACGCTGCTCGCCGCCCTGCCGGGCTCCGCGGCGCCGTACGCGTGGGCGTTCCTGCTGGTGCCCGTGCTCGCGGTGGCGCTCGAACCGCGGGTGGTCAACGCGGTCATCGGGTTCGGGCTGCGCCGGCTCGGGCGCGAGCCGCTGGAGCGCCCGCTCACCCGGCGCGGGATGCTCACCGCCCTGGGCTGGGCGCTGCTCGGCTGGACCGCGTACGGCCTGCACCTGGCCGCGATCCTGTACGAGCTGGGCCCGTCCGGCCCGTCGGTGGCGGTCTTCTCGGTCGGGGCCTTCGCGCTGTCCTGGTGCCTGGGGATCATGACGTTCGTGGTCCCGGCCGGGGCCGGGGTGCGCGAGGTGGCGATGGTCGCGGTGCTGGCGCCCGTGCTGGACCGGGGGTCGGCCATCACCGCGGCGCTCTGCTCGCGGATCGTGATCGTCCTAGGCGACCTGGTCTGCGCGGGCGCGGCCGGGCTGGCGGCGCGGCGGGCGGAGCATCCGGGCGTGACGGCGGCCGGTGAAAAGACACGTGGTTGATCCCACGCTTCCGGGGACTCTCCCCGTAGGGTGAGGCGAAGTGGGAACGTCGGGTTCCACGCGGCCGGTCGGGGGAGCGATCCCTACCAACGGCCTGTCGAACAGTGGGCTAACCTCTCGGAATGGCGGAGACCCCTTTGTCGGATCTTGAGGCGATCCTCCTCGTCGGAGGACAGGGGACGCGGCTGCGTCCCCTGACGCTGGGCACCCCCAAGCCGCTGCTGCCCACGGCGGGGGTCCCCTTCCTGGCGCACCAGCTCGCGCGGGCCCGCTCGTTCGGCGTGGGCCGCATCGTGTTCGCCACGTCCTACCGGGCGGAGATGTTCTCCGAGGCGTTCGGGGACGGCTCGGCGTTCGGGCTCTCCATCGAGTACATGACCGAGGAGACCCCGCTCGGCACCGGCGGCGCGATCCGCAACGCCGCCGAGGCGCTGACCTGCGGCCCGGACGCGCCCGTGCTGGTGCTCAACGGCGACATCCTGTCCGGGCACGACATCGGCGAGCAGGTCGCCCGGCACGTGTCCCGCGGGGCCGCCGTCACGCTGCACCTCACCGAGGTCGACGACCCCTCGCGCTTCGGCTGCGTGCCGACCGACGAGGAGGGCCGGGTCACCGCCTTCCTGGAGAAGACCCCGAACCCGGTGACCAACCTGATCAACGCGGGCTGCTACGTCTTCACCCGCTCGGTGATCGACTCCATTCCGGCGGGCCGGGTCGTCTCGGTCGAGCGGGAGACCTTCCCCGGGCTGATCGAGGACGGGGCCCTGGTGCTCGGCTACGCCGACGCGTCCTACTGGCTGGACGTGGGCACCCCGGCCGCTTTCGTCAAGGGCTCCCGCGACCTGGTCCTCGGCCGCCTGGCCTCGCCCGCGCTGCCCGGTCCGCCCGGTGACTTCCTCGCGCTGCCCGGCGCGATGATCTCGCCCGAGGCCAAGGTCTCCGGCGGGTCGGTGGTCGGCGCCCGCGCGGTCGTGGAGTCCGGGGCCCGGATCACCGGGAGCGTGCTCGGCGACGACTGCGTGGTCCACGCCGACGCGGAGGTGGTCGACTCGGTGGTCGGCATCGGGGCCCGCGTCTCGTCCGGGACGGTCCTGCGCGACGTGGTCATCGGCGACGGCGCCGTGGTCGGCGCCGGAAACGAGCTCCTGGCGGGCAGCCGGGTCTGGCCCGGCGTCGTGCTCCCCGAGTGCGCGGTCCGCTTCTCCAGCGACGTCTGAGCGGGATGGACGGGCGTCACCGCTTCACCGGCGGTGCCGGAGCGCCGCGGGCGGGCGGCGCGGCTTCCCCGGCGACGCCCGGAGGCCGCCGGTGAGCGTCACCGCGACCGAGCGGTGCCTGCGCTGGGACGGGCCGCTCGACCTCGAGCTGGTCCTGCGGCCGTGCCGGCGCGGGAGCGGCGACCCGGCCTGGCGGAGGACGCCCGACGGGGCGGTCTGGCGGACCTGCCGGACGCCCGGCGGCCCCGGCACGCTCCGGGTGGCCCGGCGCGGCGGGGAGGTGGTGGGGACCGCCTGGGGGCCGGGGGCCGAATGGCTGCTGGAGACGCTGCCCGCGCTGCTGGGGGCCGAGGACGACCCGTCGGGGTTCGTCCCCGGGCACCGCGTGCTGCGCGAGGCGGCCCGGCGCCACCCCGGTCTGCGGATCTGCCGGACCTCCCGGGTGCTGGAGGCGCTGGTGCCCGCCGTGCTGGAGCAGAAGGTCGTGCTGGCCGAAGCCCGGCGGGCGTGGCGGTGGCTGCTCCTGAAGTACGGCGGGCCCGCGCCGGGGCCCGCCCCCGAGGGCATGCGGGTCTTCCCCGAGCCCGAGGTCTGGCGGTCGATCCCGTCGTGGGACTGGCACCGGGCCGGCGCGGAGGCCGTACGGGCCAGGACGATCGCGAACGCCGCCCGGCACGCGGTGAAGCTGGAGGCGGCGGGGGACAGCGCGGAGCTGGACCGGCTGCTGCGGGCGCTGCCCGGGATCGGGGCGTGGACCTCGGCCGAGGTGCGCCAGCGTTCCCACGGCGACCCCGACGCGGTCTCGGTGGGCGACTACCACCTGCCGTCGCTGGTGGGGTGGTCGCTGGCGGGGGAGAAGGTCGACGACGCGGGCATGCTCCGGCTGCTGGCCCCCTACCGGGGGCACCGCCACCGGGTCAGCCGACTGCTGAGGCTGGCCGGTGCGCGGCCGCCCGCTCGCGGGCCGCGGATGCCGGCACGGGACTACCGCTCATTCTGAAGCCGCGGGCTCCGGGTCCGTAGGGCTCGGGGTCGGACGGTCTCCAGTCACGACCGTCGCGCGTGTCGGCTCCGATCAGCGGGGCGAGGACGGCGACGGCGGCGAGGGCGATGAAGAACCAGATCATTTCCTGCTCCTGTGGGAGGTTCCGGTGCGATGTCTCTAATCTATGCAAGCACAAGCATTTACGTCCATCGATACTTGCTTGCGTTGGTCGTTTAGCAATGCTCAACTTTCCGTGCTGGAGTGCTCGGGCGCCCGGTCGCTCCCGTGTCCGGGTGCCCGGCCGTTCCGGCGCCGGGGCGGCCGCCGGGACCCGGGACGCCCGCCGGGGTGGCGCCCCGGGTCCCTGCACGCCCGGCCGGGGTGCGCCCGGCGGCGGCATGACACCAGCAGACCATCTCTGCGCCTTCTATGTCAATTCTTATTATTTTTAGAGGAAACCGTGTGGTGCCGCCGGTCTCCGGCCCGGCCGGGGATCGGTGGACGGAGGCCAGGGACTCCGGTCCTGCGGCGTTGACCTAATGTGCGTACATGAGCGTCACTCCCACCGACACCGCGATGCGCCGGGCCCTGGCCCGGGCGCGCGACGGCAAAGCCCTCGACCCGTCCGAAGCCACCGTCCTGCTGCACGCCAGGGACTCCCACCTGGAGACCCTGCTCGGCCACGCCGGACGGGTCAGGGACGCGGGGCTGGAGGCCGTCGGGCGGCAGGGGATCATCACCTACAGCCGCAAGGTCTTCATCCCGCTGACCCGGCTCTGTCGGGACCGGTGCGGCTACTGCACGTTCGCCACCGCCCCGCACAAGCTGGAGTCCGCCTTCCTCGGCCCCGACGAGGTCCTGGAGATCGCCCGGCAGGGCGCGGCCGCGGGCTGCAAGGAGGCGCTGTTCACCCTGGGCGACCGGCCCGAGGACCGCTGGCACCAGGCCCGCGAGTGGCTGGACGCGCACGGCTACGACGACACGCTCTCCTACGTGCGGGCCATGGCGATCCGGGTGCTGGAGGAGACCGGCCTGCTCCCGCACCTCAACCCCGGCGTGATGACCTGGCGCGACCTGCAGCGGCTCAAGCCGGTCGCGCCGTCGATGGGCATGATGCTGGAGACCACCTCGCGCCGCCTGTTCGAGGAGAAGGGGCAGCCCCATTACGGCTCGCCCGACAAGGACCCCGCCGTACGGCTGCGCGTGCTGGAGGACGCCGGACGCTCCAACGTGCCCTTCACCAGCGGCATCCTGATCGGCATCGGCGAGACGGTGCAGGACCGGGCCGAGTCGCTGTTCGCGCTGCGGAAGACGGCCCGCGAGTACGGCGGGATCCAGGAGGTCATCGTCCAGAACTTCCGCGCCAAGCCCGACACGGCGATGCGCGGCATGCCGGACGCCGACCTGCAGGAACTGGCCGCCACGATCGCGGTGGCCCGCCTGGTCCTGGGGCCGAAGACGCGCCTGCAGGCCCCGCCGAACCTGGTCGACGCCGAGTACGACCTGATGATCCGGGCCGGGATCGACGACTGGGGCGGGGTGTCGCCCCTGACTCCCGATCACGTCAACCCCGAGCGCCCCTGGCCGCAGATCGACGAGCTCGCCGCACGCACGGCCGCCTCCGGGTTCACCCTGCGCGAGCGGCTGACGATCTACCCCGAGTACGTGCTCGCCGGGGAGCCCTGGCTCGACCCGCGGCTTGCCGCGCACGTCGCGGCCCTCGCCGACCCGGCCACGGGGCTCGCGAGGGAGGGCGCCGAGATCACCGGCCGCCCCTGGCAGGAGCCCGACGGCGGCTTCGCCTCCTCCGGCCGGACCGACCTGCACACCGCCGTCGACGCCGAGGGGCGCACCGCCGACCGCCGCGACGACTTTGACCACGTCTACGGGGACTGGGAGGCGCTGAAGGAGCGCCTGCCCGCCACCGCGCAGTCGGACGGCTCCGGAGGCGGTCGCGCCGTCTCCGGTGACGTGCTGCGGGCGCTGCGCCGGGCGGAGGCCGACCCCGCGGGGCTGACCGAGGCCGAGGCACTGGCCCTGCTCGGCCTGGCCGGGGGGCCCGACGGAGCGGGAGCCGACGACGCGGGGCTGGACGAGCTCTGCCGGATCGCGGACGGCCTGCGCCGCGAGGCCGCGGGCGACGAGGTGACCTACGTCGTCAACCGGAACATCAACTTCACCAACGTCTGCTACACCGGCTGCCGGTTCTGCGCCTTCGCGCAGCGCCGTACCGACGCCGACGCCTACACGCTCTCGCTCGACCAGGTCGCCGACCGGGCCGAGGAGGGCTGGCGGGCCGGGGCGACCGAGGTGTGCATGCAGGGCGGCATCCACCCCGACCTGCCGGGCACCGCCTACTTCGACATCGCCCGCGCGGTCAAGGCGCGGGTGCCGGAGATGCACGTGCACGCCTTCTCCCCGATGGAGGTCGTCAACGGCGCCAGCCGGACGAACCTGTCCGTCGCGGACTGGCTGGCCGCGGCCAGGGAGGCCGGCGTGGACTCCCTGCCGGGCACCGCGGCGGAGATCCTCGACGACGACGTGCGCTGGGTGCTGACCAAGGGCAAGCTGCCCGCCGCCGAGTGGGTGGAGGTCATCACCACCGCCCACCGGCTGGGCATCCCGACGACCTCCACGATGATGTACGGCCACGTCGACACCCACGCCCACTGGGTCCGGCACATCCGCCTCATCCGCCGCATCCAGGAGGAGACCGGCGGGTTCTCCGAGTTCGTGCTGCTGCCGTTCGTGCACCACAGCGCGCCCATCTACCTGGCCGGGATCGCCCGCCCCGGGCCGACCGCACGGGAGAACCGGGCCGTGCACGCACTGGCCCGCATCCTGCTGCACGGCGCGATCGGCAACATCCAGTGCTCCTGGGTGAAGCTCCGCGACGACCTGTGCCGCCAGGTGCTCTCCGGCGGGGTCAACGACCTGGGCGGCACGCTGATGGAGGAGACGATCAGCCGGATGGCCGGATCGGAGAACGGCTCGTTCAAGACGATCACCGAACTCACCGCCATGGTCGCCCCGACCGGTCGGCCGGTGCGGCAGCGGACCACCTCGTACGGTGTGCCGGGCGCGGAACGGCTGGCCGCCGCGGCGGCCAGTGACGGCGTTTGTCAAAGTGTGCGTAACTTCGTGCCGCTTGAGCGTCTATAACAAGTTCTCTGTTGACTTGCGCTATGTAAGGGGGGTGTTGGGAGAATTGTCATTCCCCTGAAGCGAGAGGTCCCAGCGTGCCCTCCTCCGGTCGACATCGCGTGGCCGCCGGCGCCGAGAGACGCCGGCATCAGGCGCTGACACGTGTTTCACTCGCCGCGGTGGCCCTGGCGGTCGCCGCCGCCGGAGCCGTGGTGGTGATCACGGACCGGATCGGTGCGGACTGCTCCGGCGAGCCGGTCCTGGTGGACGTCGCCGCCGCGGTGGACATCGCCCCCACCGTGATGGAGGCGGCCGGGCGGTTCAACGCGAGCAGGACCGAGGCCGACGGCCGGTGCGTGCTGGTGCAGGTGACCGAGCGGCCCCCGGCCACCGTGCTGCGGACCCTGATCGGGGACACCGCGGGCGTGCTCGCCGCCCGCCCCGACGGCTGGATCTCCGACTCCTCCGCCTGGATCCGGCTGGCCCGCAAGCAGGGCGCGGCCGACCTGGCGGGCACCGAGACCGTGATGGCCACCTCGCCCCTGGTCTTCGCCACCCGGACCTCGCTGGCGAAGCGGTTCGCGGTCGGCAGGACGGAGATGAACTGGCGGATGGTCTTCCCGCCGACCACCCGGGGCCGCGTCCAGCCCACCGAGAACGAGCCCGACGTGGTCCGCGTCCCCGACCCGTCGCTCGCCGGGGCCGGCATCGCCACCGTGGCCGCGGCCCGGGACGTGGTGGGCACCGGTGCCGAGGCGGACCGGGCGCTCACCGCGTTCGTCCGGTGGGCCCAGGCCGGGGCGGCGCCCGACTACCGCAGCATGCTCGACGCGATCGACGAGCGCTCCTTCTGGAAGCGGCCCGTGGTGATCGTCCCGGAGCAGTCGGTCTGGGAGCACAACCAGCGGCCCTCCGCCGATCCGCTGGTCGCGCTCCACCCGCGCGAGGGGACGATCAACCTGGACTACCCCTACGTGGTCACCTCCGGCGACCCGGCCAAGGCGGCCGGCTCCCGGGCCTTCGCCTCCTGGCTCCGCGCCCCGGAGACCCAGGACGCGGTACGGCGGGCAGGCTTCCGCTCGGCCGACGGCAGCCTGGGTCCCTACGCGCCCGGCCCCGAGATCCCCACCGCGGCGCCCCGCACCCGCCCGACCATCGTGCCCGCGGTGATCGACGAGGCGCTGGAGGCGTGGAGCAGGCTGGCCCCGCCGACCAACATCCTGGTCCTGGCCGACGCCTCCCGGCACATGGCCGAGCCGATCAGGGGGGACAAGGGGCGGACCAAGCTGACGGTCGCCCTCGACGCCGCCCGGCTGGGCCTGCAGCTCTTCCCGAACTCGACCCACATGGGCATGTGGGAGTTCGCCGACGCCAAGGGCGCGGGCGGCGACCACCGCGAGCGGGTGGGACTCGGCCCGATCACCGAGGCCGAGGACGGGCAGGTCGTCCGGCGCAGCCGCCTGGAGGAGCTCACCCGGACCCTGCGCGCCGACGCGAAGCGGGACAGCTCCCTGCACGACTCGATCCTGGCCGGGTTCCGCGAGCTGACCGGGGCCTACGACGAGGGCATGAACAACACGCTCCTGGTCATCACCGCGGGCAAGGACGACGGCAGGGGGATCTCCGGCGGGGAGCTGGCCGAGAAGCTGCGCGAGGAGTGGGACCCGCAGTACCCCGTCCAGGTCGTCGTGCTGGCCTTCGGCGACGACCTCGACCGGGCCACCCTCGACCAGGTCGCCTCGATCACCAACGGCTCGCTGCACGTCGCCCGGGAGCCCGGCGAGATCATCGACGTCTTCCTCTCCGCCCTCGCCCGCCGCCTCTGCCACCCCACCTGCCGCAAGGCCTGACCTCCCCGGCAGGGATCCGGCAGCGGCGAGTTCCACCTGCCGAAGGCCGGGATCGCCGGTGAACGCCTCACCGCAGGAACCGCCGGACGAGTTCGCCGCCGAGGAGACCGCTGCCGCCGACGATGAGGAACCTCATGGCCGGCCACCATAGTTGATCAGTCGCTCCGAAGCGGTGAAGTCAGGAGGTGCCCTGGTACAGCCGGTCGAGGTCGACGAGTTCGAGGTCGGGGCGGGTGGCCGCCGTCTGTTCGAGGTCGGAGGTGAAGCCCGTGGTGGAGAACAGCGCGATGACGGTCTCCGAGGTGTCGTAGCCCTCCCGTTCGAGCAGGCCCCGGATGCCGTCGAGGCGTTCGAGGTCGGGAAGGCCCCGGCGGGCGAGGGTGGCCTTGGCCTCGCCGAGGAGGCGGACCCGCCTGCCGTCGAGGGCGATCACGTCGATCTCGTGCTTCGCTCTGCCGCTGTGGTCCTGGACGCTGGCGAATCCGACTTCGCCCAAGCCTTCGGGTCGGCCCAGCTCGTCCGGGGCGAAGCGGCGGACCCATTCGCGGGCGAGCTCCTCGAAATGCGGGCCGAGGATGTTGGACCGGAAGGTCGGGGCGGCGGCCCGCCAGACCTGCTCGGCGCGTCCCAGCTGGAGCTGCCCGAGGTACGGTGCGGTGATCAGGCGGTCGAAGCGGATGACCGGGTCGGAGACGGTGATCACAGGTTTCCGCGAACGGAGCAGGTCGTGGGTCTTCGTCAGATAGCCGGCCGACTCCAGGACGTCGATCGGATAGCGCACCGCGTTGTTGTCCCTGCCGATGGCCGCACCGATCTTGGACGGGGTGTGCGCGCCGGCCGCGACCGCGCTGAGGACGTCGTAATAAACGGCGCGGGCGGTGATCCTCGGGTCCTCCCGCAGGAGGTAGTCGACCTCGGTCCGGGTGAAGACGCCGACGTCCACCGCGAGCAGGTTCTCCACGACCCAGTGGTCGAAGTCCGCCACCGTCGTGGGGACGCTCGCCATGAGGGGGCGGTAGCCGGGAATGCCGCCCACGCAGGCGTGCACCCGCAGCGCCGCATCCGGCTCGCGGATCCCCCACAGCCGTGCCGCCTCGCGGTAGTCGAGCGCGGACAGGCGCATGTCCAGCATCGCGCGTCCCCGCAGTGGCTCGGTCCCCGACAGCAGGCTGTGCATGACGCTCAGCGCGGAGCCGCAGAGGACCAGCCGCCCTCCGGGCGCCCGCCCGTTCTGGGAGTCGTCGTACAGGTGCTGGATGAGGGAGGGCAGCTGCGGGGCGTGAGCCATCGCGTAGGGGAACTCGTCGATGACGACGAGTCCCGGCGACCCGGCGGGGGCCGTGCGGGCCGCGGTCTCCAGGACGGCTCGCAACAGCCGGTCCCATGACTCCGGCTCGCCCCTCAGCACCGTTCCCAGCCCGGCGTGCTCCGTCATCGCGGCGGTGAACCTGGCCCTGGCCGCGCGGTCCCCCTCGTCCTGCACACACGCGATGTAGAAGCCGCCCACCGCCTCGCAGGCGGCGGTCAGCAGCTGGGTCTTGCCGGTACGGCGGCGCCCCGACACCAGCCCCAGCCGGAGCGGCCCGTCGGTCTGCCCCCCCTCGAAGAGGAAGCGCTCGACCGTCCGCCACTGCCGGTCTCTGCCGACGATGTTCGCAGGCTTCTCCACGATGACCTCCCGCAGGGAAGTGTAAATCGGTTTACGTCAAACAACGTAAGCCGATTTACACTTCTGTGCGGGAGTTCCGGGGAAGCCGGCTCACAACACGATCGTGAAGTCCGCGGCGGCGCGGGGGTCGCGGTCGCGGGGCGGGGCGGCGGGGCGGCCGATGGCGACGGCGCCCATCGGGTCCCAGTCCGCGGGCAGGCCGAGCACCTCGCGGACCACCTCGCGGCAGAACATGGTGGACGACACCCAGGCCGAGCCCAGGCCCTCCACGGCGAGCTGGACCAGGAAGTTCTGCACCCCGGCACCGGTCGCGACCACGAACATCTCCCGCTCGGCCGCGTTGCGGCGCTCGTCGCGGTAGGTGTGCGAGCCGTCCATCACCAGGCAGGGCACGGCCAGGTAGGGCGCGTTGCGCAGCACGTCGCCGCGGCGGACCCGCTTGGCGATCGACTCCTCGGAGAAGCCGTCCCCGCGCAGGTCGGCGATCCACGCCTCGCGCATGGCGTCGAGCAGCTTCTCCCGCACCCCCGCCGACTCCAGCAGCACGAACCGCCACGGCGTCGTGTGGTGCGGCGCGGGCGCGGCGACGGCCGCCTCCACCGCCCGCCGTACCTTGGCGCCGTCGACCGGCTCGGCGGAGAACTCCCGGATCGTACGGCGGGCGAAGACCACGTCGCGCGAGCCGTACCGGAACATGTCGTCCTCGGACTGGCGGACGACCTCGCGGACGCCGGGGCCGTCGTCCTCGGTGGTGTACTCGGCCATGCCGCGGACGACCGCCACCGGGGTCTGCGCGAGCTTGCCCTTGACCAGGTCGCCGGCGGCCGCGAACTCGTCGGCGATGGCGGTCACGGTGACCTCGAGCGCGTTGCCGTGGTCGTCGGACAGGCCGCGGTAGTCGAGCATGGGCGGCACGCCGGCGACGCCGACGGCCATGTCGGTCTGGCCGTTGCGCCAGGGGCGGCCGAAGGTGTCGGAGACGACCACGCCGACCGAGACGCCGAGCCGGTCCCGGACGCCCGCGCGCACGGCCCGGGCGGAGGCGTCGGGGTCGGCGGGGAGCAGCACGATGGTGCCGGGCTCGGTGTTGGAGGCGTCCACGCCGGCGGCGGCCATGACGAAGCCGTGCGCGGTCTGCGCGATCACGGTCTCGCCGCGGCGGGCCACGACCCGGGCGGTCTCGTCCCGGATGGCCTCGGCGCGGGTGGCTCCGCGGCGGACCCGGCCCTCCGCCTTGCTCAGGATCTTGGAGGTGACCACGAGGATGTCGCCGTCGCGCAGGTCGGGCCGGGCGGCGGCGATCAGCGCGCCGACGTCGTCGCCCTCCCGCACCTCGGGGATGCCGTCGACCGCGAAGACCTCGATGCGGACCTCGGAGGGCTCGGTCTCGTCCTGCCGGAAGCGCCGGATCCTGCTCATCGGGCCCCCTCCCCGGCGCCGTCGCCGAGACCGGCGTCCCCGCCGGTGCCGGTGCCGGTGCCGGTGTCGGCGCCGCCGTCCGGTCGCGACCGCGCGGCGGAGAGCTCGGCGGCGAGGTCGAGGGCGGCCCGCGCGATGGCGGCGGCCGACCCGGTGTCGTGCATGATCAGCGGCCGGGCCTCGACCCGGACCCCGTCCAGGCGGACCCCGGCGTCCTCCTCGGCGACCAGCCAGCCGTCGACGAGCGCCGCGCCGTACAGCTCCAGGACCGCCTGGGCGGTCGTCTCCACGCCGATCGCGGTCAGGCAGGCGTCGGCCATGCCGCGGACCGGGGCTCCTCCGACGATGGGGGAGACGCCGACGACGGTCTTGCCCTCCAGGGCCTCGCGGATGCCCCTGATCTGCAGGATCGTGCCGATGCTGACCACCGGGTTGGACGGCGGCAGGATCACCGCGTCGGCCTCCTCGATGGCCTGGAGCACCCCGGGCGCGGGCTTCGCCTCGTCGGCGCCGACCAGGAGGATGCGCTCGGCCGGGACGGAGGCGCGCATGCGCACCCACCACTCCTGGAAGTGCACGGCCCGGCGGCCCTGCCCGTCGTTGATCACGATGTGGGTCTCGGTCCGGTCGTCGCTCATCGGGATCAGCCGCACGCCGGGGTTCCAGCGGGCGCACAGGGCCTCGGTGACCTGCGAGAGGGGGTAGCCGGCGTCGAGCATCTGCGTGCGCACGATGTGGGTGGCGAAGTCGCGGTCGCCCAGGCCGAACCACTGCGGCTCGACGCCGTAGGCGGCGAGCTCCTCCTTGACGACGTGCGACTCGTCCCGCCGTCCCCAGCCCTGCTCCTCGTCGATGCCGCCGCCCAGGGTGTACATCACGGTGTCGAGGTCGGGGCAGACCCGCAGGCCGTAGAGGGTGATGTCGTCACCGGTGTTGCCGATGACGGTGATCTCGGCGTCGGGGGCGGCGGCCAGCAGGCCCCGCAGGAAGCGGGCGCCGCCGATGCCGCCGGCGAGGGACACGATGCGCATGCCGTCCAGTCTCCCACCGGCTCGCGACGCTCCGGTCCGAAGGGCCGGATCCACCGGACGACCAGGACGGGAGCGGCTTCCATAGATCATCCCGGGGAAGGCGGCGGACGGCGGGGCCCCTCACGACGCGCTTCAATTCGCGGTGAATACCGAGTAATGGGACACTTGTGGGATTCATGAGCTTCCTGGGTCCACCGACGCTGAAGTCGGCCATGTGTAAAACTTGGCCCGGGTTTACCCAAGGACCCTAATGGGGGTAATTGTGATCAACGTCGATGCGGGCCGGCTCCGGGAGCCTGCCGCGTGGCTCATGGTCGCCGCGGCGTCCGGGAGCGTGCTCGTCGGCATCGAGCGGCTGCTGTTCGGCTCGTCGCTCGGCGGGTCGTCCTTCGCGCTGCGCGCGGCGGTCTTCCTCCAGCAGCTCGTCTCGCCGGTGACCATCGCCCTGCTCGTCGGCGCGGTCCTGCTGGCGGGCGGCTCCGGCCCGGCGACCGCGCGGCTCAAGCCGATGGTGTACGTGGCCGTGGCCACGCTCGGTCTCGCCGTCCTCTTCGGCGCCATCGGGCTGCTGGGCGGCGTGTTCGCCGGTGACACCGGCTTCATGGGCAAGGTGGAGTTCCTCCTCCTGAACGTGCCCGTGCTCGCGCTGGCCGTGCTCGCCGCGCTCTTCCTGCTCCCGAAGGCCGCGAACGCCCCGGCGGGCGCGGCCCGCCCCGTACAGTCCTGGGACGCCCCGGGGTTCCGCCCCGACGGCGGCTTCGGCGGGCGGCCGGCGGAGTACGGCGCGGCCCCGGCGTACGGCACGGGCCCCCAGCCGCACGAGCCCGCGCCGCAGGCCCCCTTCCACCAGCCGCAGGACCGGGCGCCGCAGGGCGCTCCCGTTCCGGGCCACGGTCACCTCGAGACGCCCGTCCAGGGGAACGGCTTCGCCGAGACCCCCGCGCACCAGGCCCCCGCCCAGGGTCACGCCTTCCCTGAGACCCCCGCCCAGGGTCACGCCTTCCCCGAAGCCCCGGCCCCGCAGGCGCAGTACAGCCCGCCGAGCCCCCCGGCGCTCCCGCCCGCCCCCTCCGACCAGTACGGCCGGCAGCCGGAGAGCGCGTACGCGCCGCAGGAGGGCTCCCACGCCGCGCCGCAGCAGGAGAACGGCTACGCCTCCCAGGGGAGCGACGGCCACACCGGCCAGGCGTCCGCCTACGGCACGGAGAGCAGGCCGCACGGAGCGGCGGCCGAGGGCTCGCCCTACGGCGGCCAGAACGAGGGCCCGCACCGCGCGGCGTCCGCCGAGAGCGGCCTGCCGTACGGCGCCACTCCGGAGAACCCGTTCGGCACGACCCCGGAGAACCCGTTCGGCACCGCCCCGGAGAACCCGTACGGCGCGTCCGCGGAGAGCCGGCCCTACGGGGCTCCGTCCCCCGGCTACGACCAGGTCCCCGCCCAGCACGCCGAGCCGCAGGCCTACACCCCGAGCCCGTACGTCGCGGCGGACGTCAAGCCCCAGGCCCCGGTGCCCTACGAGCCTCCGGCGGGTTCCTACGAGCCGCCCGCCCAGGCCTACGCCGCCCCCGCCGAGCCGTTCCCGCCCGCGCAGTCCCCGTCCCAGGGTTACGAGCCGGCCGCGCAGTCCCAGGGTTACGAGACCCACGCGCAGTCCCCGGGCTACGAGTCGTCCGCCCAGGTCCAGGGGCACGCGGCCCAGTCGCAGGGCGCGCCCCAGGGGTACGGCGACTCCTCGCCGTCGAACTACGTGCCGCAGCCGACCGACCCGCTGCTGTCCGGTTACGGGCAGCAGGGGGAGTCCTACGGCCAGCCGCAGGGCGAGCCGCAGTCCCACCCGCTGTCGCAGGACCCGTTCCCCGCGTCGCAGCCCGCGCCGTACACGCCGGCCGACAGCCGGCCGCGCCTGTCCTTCGACGCGCAGCCGCAGGGATCCGCGTTCCCGCAACCGCCGGAGAACTACGGCCAGCCGCTCACCGGCTACTCCGGGGCGGAGTTCGCCCGGCAGAGCGACCCGGGCCTGCCGTACCCCGACCCGGCCGACCCCCGCTCCCAGCAGATCGCCCAGGCGTACCAGCAGGCGGAGAGCTACCAGCAGTCCTCCGGGACCGAGCCGCAGCTGCGCGTGCCGGAGTACACCTCCTCGCCGGGCGCCGGATACGACGACCCGTTCGGGCACCCGCAGACCCCGCAGGCGCCCCCGATCCAGCAGCAGGCCCAGCCGCAGGCCCCGCAGCCGGGCCAGGGCCAGCCGTGGGAGGCGCCCGCGGAGGCGACGCTCAGGTTCGACCCGGGCGCCTACCGGAACGACCCGCTCAACGCCCCCGGCCCGGGGGACCAGGCGGGTACGGCGGGCCGGGGCTGGGACTCCCAGCCCATCGACCCGACGGCGATCTACACGCCGGAGCGCCCGGGCCAGGCAACGGGAGAGGAAAACCTCGACAGGGAGAGGACGGGACCTGGTCAGGAGCCGAACATGTCCTGGTACGGTTCCGACCGTCGAGAGCACTGAAGGCCCAAGGCGATCTTCACGATCGCCGGGGGCAATTGCCATCGTCGCAGGCACACGCCTCAGAGCCGGGGAGAGCGGGTCTTTCCCCGGATAGCGGCATGCCGCTTGACGCCACACCAGCCACGCGCGTGTAATTACAGGCGTGTTGTTACGTCTCCCTCCGGGTGGGTAAGGGGGAGGCGTTCATAGGGGGCTCCATTGCGGGCGGCAAGGAGGTGTGCAGTGGCCGACCTGGTCATCGCACAGGACGGCGGCGCTGAAGAGCAGCTTGGTTGGCAGGAACGCGCGCTGTGCGCGCAGACCGACCCGGAGGCGTTCTTCCCGGAGAAGGGGGGATCGACTCGGGAGGCCAAGAAGGTGTGCCGTTCCTGTGAGGTGCGTGCCGAGTGTCTGGAGTACGCACTCGAGCACGACGAACGGTTCGGCATCTGGGGCGGGCTCTCCGAGCGTGAGCGTCGCCGGATGAAGCGTCAGGCCGTCTGAGGGGACGACGTCCGACGCGTTGAAGAAATCCAAGGCGCCCTCCGGGGCGCTCGACGATATCTCGATGAGGTCACGCGGCTGCCGGCCGCGTGGCCTTTTTTCGTGCCGCCGGTATATACGGACATAAGGTGCCGTATCGTGGTCGCCGCCGATCACCCACTCCTGGACCACGGGACGCATGTCCATCACCGACTCCCCCCGCACGCCCCACACCGTCACCGCGATCGTCGTCTCCCACGACGGAGCCCGCTGGCTGGGGGAGACCCTCGACGCGCTGCTCCGGCAGACCCGGCCGGTCGACCGGATCGTCGCGGCGGACAACGGCAGCCGCGACGGCGGCGCCGACCTGCTGACCCGGACCCTCGGATCGAACGCGGTGCTGACCCTGCCGCGCTCCACCGGCTTCGGCGAGGCCGTGGCCGAGGTGCTGAAGAGGTTGGAGCCCGCCGGGGGGCACGAGTGGATCTGGCTGCTGCACGACGACTGCGCGCCGGACGCCCGGGCGCTGGAGCACCTGCTCCGGGCCGCCGACGCCGATCCCAAGGCGGGGGTGCTCGGCCCCAAGCTCCGCGACTGGCTGGACCGGCGGCTCCTGCTGGAGGTCGGGGTCACGGTCGACCGGACGGGCCGCAGGGACACCGGCCTGGAGGCCAGGGAGTTCGACCAGGGGCAGTACGACGGCGTCCGGGACGTGCTCTCGGTCTCCACCGCCGGGATGCTCATCCGCCGCGACGTCTGGGACGAGGTGGGCGGGCTCGACCCCTTCCTGCGGATCTTCCGTGACGACCTGGACCTGTGCTGGCGGGTCAGGAACGCGGGCCACCGGGTGCAGAACGTCACCCGCGCGGTCGCCTGGCACGCCGAGGCCGCCTCCCGGCGGCGCCGCCGCATCACCGTCAGCGGCGCCCACCCCCGGCGGCTGGACCGCCGCAACGCCATCTTCGTCGTCCTGGCGAACCTGCCGGCGGGGCCGCTGCTCCGGGCCCTGCTGCGCAACCTGGCCGGATCGCTCTTCCGGGCCGCCATGTTCCTGCTGGCCAAGCAGCCCGCCAACGCGCTGGACGAGGTCGTGGCGTTCGGCTCGGTGCTGGCCCACCCCTGGCGCCTGCTCCGGGCGCGCCGCGCCCGCGCCAAGGGCAGGAAGCAGCGCTACAACGCGGTCAAGCGCCTGCTCACCCCGCCGGGCGCGGGCTACCGGCGGCTGGTGGACCGGATCCAGAACTACCTGTCCGGCGGTCCGGTGGAGTCCGCCGGACGGCACCACGCCGTCGTCCGGGCGCAGGAGGACGGGGAGGAACTGCTCACCGACGACGCCGGGGCGACCCGCCGGGTCTTCGGCAACCCGGGCGTGCTGCTCTTCCTGGCGCTGCTGGCGGTCACCCTGATCGCCGAGCGGGGCCTGGTCGGCGGCACCAGGCTGGGCGGCGGTGCGCTCGTCCCGGTGACCGGCGGGGCCGCCGACCTGTGGCGGCTGTACACCGAGGGGTACCACCCGACGGGGCTGGGCAGCGACGCCTGGGCCCCGCCGTACGTCGCGGTGCTGGCCGCGCTCTCGTCGGTGCTGCTCGGCAAGACCTGGCTGGCGGTCTCCGTGCTGCTGCTCGGCTGCGTCCCGCTGGCCGGGTTCTCCGCCTACGCGGCGACCCGCAGGATCGTCTCCGGCCGGTGGACCCGCGTCTGGCTGGCCTCCTCCTACGCGCTGCTCCCCGTGGCCACCGGCGCGGTCGCCGCCGGGCGGCTCGGCACGGCCGTGGTCTTCGTCCTGCTGCCCGTCTACGCGGCGCTGGCCACCACGCTGCTCTCCGGCGAGGGCCGCCGGGCCCGCCGCGCCGCCTGGGCGCTCGGGCTCCTGCTCGCGGTCGGCACGGCCTTCGCCCCGGTCGTCTACCCGCTCACGCTGCTCCTCGGCGCGCTGGCCGTGCTGGCCTTCCCGAGGCGGGGCCTCGGCGTCTCGGTGGCCGTCGCGTTCGGCGTCCCGGTCGTGCTGCTGCTGCCCTGGCTGGTCCAGCTGGTCGCCGACCCCGGCCGGTTCCTGCTGGAGGCCGGGCTCCACCGGCCCGAGCTGGTCGATCCCGCGCTTCCGGCCGAGTCCCTGCTCCTGCTCAGTCCCGGCGGTCCCGGGATGCCGCCGTTCTGGGTGACCGCCGGCCTCATCGTCGCGTGCCTGGCGGCGCTGCTCATGCGCCGCAACCGGATGGTCATCGCGATCGGCTGGGGCGTGGCCCTCTTCGGCGTCCTGGTGGCGGTGCTGGCGGGCCGGATCACGGTCACCTCGCCGGGTGGCGGCACCGAGGCCCCCGCCTGGCCGGGGGTGCCGCTGGCCTTCGCGGCCCTGGGCATGCTCGTGGTGGCGGCCCTCACCGCGGGCCGGGTCGCCGAGTTCCGCGCCGCCGGAGGGCTGCGCCGGATCGCCGCGCTGCTGGTCGTGGCGGTCGCGTTCTCCACCCCGCTGCTCGCGGCGGGCATGTGGATGGCGCGGGGCACCCCCGGACCGATCAGCGGGAACGCGCGCGACGCGGTGCCCGCGCTGGTCGCGGCCAACTCCGGCGGGGGCGAGCGGACCCTGCTGCTGCGCTCCCGCGACGGCGCGCTGACCTTCACGGTGCTGCGCGGCCGCATGCCGCTGATCGGCGAGGCCGACATCCCCTCGCCCGAGGGGCCGCGTGACCTGGTGAGCGTCGCCGCGGCCGGGCTGGTCTCCGGCAGGGGGGGCGACGACGCCCGGGTGCTGGCCGCGCACGGCGTGCGGTTCGTGGTGGTGGCCAGCCCGGTGAGCCCGGAGATCAGCCGGGCCCTGGACTCCCAGCCCGCGCTGGCCAGGATGAGCCTGTCCCGGGAGCTCGGCGTGTGGCGGCTGACCCAGCCGGTCGGGATGCCCCCGGTCCCGCCCGGCGACCCCTGGCACGCCCGCTGGCTCTGGGTGCAGGCGCTGCTGGTGTGCGTGGTGGCGGTCCTGGCGGCGCCCGGCTCGCGGAGCGAGGAGGAGCTCCCGCAGGACGAGCCCGAGACGGAGAGGGAGCTGGCGGCCCGGTGAAGTCCCTGATCGAGAACCGGTTCGGTCTCCTCGTCCTGGTGCTGGTGGCGCTGCTGGCACTGTACGGCACGGCCGCGGCCACCCGCCCGGACCGGACGGCCGCCGGAGGTGCGGCGGCCGCGCCCGAACCCCGCAGGGTGCCGATCTCCTCGGTGACGACCGTCTGCCCCGCCCCGGCGGACACCCGGGTCGGCGTCGTCACGCCGCCGGACGGCGGTGACGCGGGCCCGGGGACGGCCACGATCACCGTCGAGGGGACCGGAGGCGGGGACGGCGGGGACGCCGGGGCCGCCGGGGACAAGGTCCTGGACACCCTGGACACGCCGGGGAGGCTCTGGCAGCAGGAGGTCCCCGCCGGGAGCGGTCCCGTCACGGTCACCGCCACCGGGAGCAGCGCGGCGGGCCTGGAGTCGGCGCAGACGCGCCGGGAGACCTCCGGCGGGCAGCGGGGCCTGGCCGGGGTCCGGTGCGTGGAGCCGGCCGCGAGCACCTGGCTGGTGGGTCCGGGCCCGGCCGCGGCCGACGTCAGGCTGTACCTGTCCAACCCCGATCCCGCCCGGGCCGTCGTCGAGGTCCTGGTCTACTCCGGCGAGGGCCCGGTGGCGGGCGGGACGGGAGGCACGATCGTCCTGGAGCCGGGTGGGAGCCGTACGGTCGACCTGAAGGAGCTGGCCCCGTCGCCGCTCGTCATGGCGGTCGAGGTGCGCACCGCCACCGGGCGGGTCACCGCCGCCGCCCGCGCGATCATGAACGGCGGTCGGGGCGTCGACTGGCTGCCCGCCGCGGCGGCCCCGGCCACCCGGGTCGTGGTGCCGGGCGTCCCCGGCGGAGGCGGGAAGCGCGAGCTGCTGGTGGCCTCCCCGGCCGAGGTCGACACGCTGGTCGAGGTCAAGGTGCTGACCCCCGACGGGACCTACGCGCTCAAGGGCCGCGAACTGGTCGACGTGCCCGCCGGATCCGTCGTCTCCGTCGACCTGTCCACCGGGATCGGCGGGCAGCCGGCCGCCCTCGTGCTCACCTCCGAGACGCCGGTCGTGGCCGGGCTGGCCGCCACCGGGACGGGGAAGAAGCCCGACGTGGCCTTCACCGCCGGGGCGGCCCCGATCGACCTGGGCAGCGTGGTGGCCGACAACCGCACGGACGGGAAGCGGGGATCCCGGCTGGTGCTGGCGGCGCCGGAGGCGGAGGGCAAGGTGAGCGTCCAGGTGCTGCCGCGTTCGGGCGACGCGCCGGAGGCGTTCGAGCTGGGCATCGCCGCCTCCCGCGTCAAGGAGGTCAAGCTGCCCGAGACGGACGGCTCCTTCGCGGTGGTGGTGCTCCCGCTGCCCGGCTCGGGCCCGGTGTACGGCGCGCGGGTGATGGACGAGCGGATCAAGGACGGGCTCGCGCTGACCGTCCAGCCGCTGGCCGCCGCCCGCATGTGGGCGCTGGTGCCGCCGGTCACCGAGTCGGTCGCCACCGTCGTGCCCTGACGGCTCTCATCGGTGGTGACGCAGGCGGATCCCGGGGAGGCCGGGCTCACCGGCTCGGCTCACGGCCTGCCCGACGAGGGGGCGGCCGTCTCCCCGGCCGGTGCGCCCGGGGTGAGGCGTGGGAGGATGGCATCCATGTCCGACAGGCGCGCGCACGAGCAGCGGCTGCGCGACATCGCCGCCATCCGCCGCGTCCGCGACCGGATCGACCGCGAGTACGCCGAGCCGCTGAACGTCGAGGCGCTGGCCCGCGGGGCGCACATGTCGGCCGGGCACCTGAGCCGGGAGTTCCGCCGCATCTACGGCGAGTCGCCGTACTCGTACCTGATGACCCGGCGGATCGAACGGGCGATGACGCTGCTGCGCCGGGGGGACCTCAGCGTCACCGAGGTCTGCTTCGCGGTGGGCTCGTCCTCGCTGGGGACGTTCAGCACGAGGTTCACCGAGCTGGTCGGCGTGCCGCCGAGCGTCTACCGCCAGGACCACTCGCAGGCGGCGGCGGGCATCCCGCCGTGCCTGGCCAAGCAGGTGACCAGACCGGTCAGGAATCGAGAAGCGTCCCCTCCGTAGCCGCGCCTAGCGTGAGGGGCATGGACATCACCATCCACTACGCCTTCCTCCCGCACACCGACCCCGAGGCCGCCCTGGGCTTCTACCGCGACGTCCTCGGCTTCGAGGTCCGCAAGGACGTCGGTTACGAGGACATGCGCTGGATCACCGTCGGGCCGGCCGGGCAGCCCGGGACCTCCATCGTGCTGCACCCGCCGGCCGCCGACCCCGGCGTCACCGAGGAGGAGCGCCGCACCGTCCTGGAACTGATCGCCAAGGGCACCTACGCCGCGATCACCCTGGCCACCGACGACCTCGACGGCCTCTTCCAGCGTCTGGAGGCCGCCGGCGCCGACGTGGTCCAGGAACCGATCGACCAGGACTACGGGATCCGCGACTGCGCCTTCCGCGATCCGGCGGGCAACCTCATCCGCATCAACCAGCTCACCTGACGCGCGACCGGGGCCGCCCGGGCCGGTGGACACCGGCCGGGAGCGGCGCCGCCGACGGCGGGCACGACCTAGCCGCGCTCGTCGTAGCCCGGGTCGACGGACTCGGGGGAGAGCCCGAGGAGCCCGGCGACCTGCTCCACCACGGTGTCGTGGACCATCGCGCCGAGCTGGTCGCGGTCGTTGGCCCTGGCCTCCAGGGGCCGCCGGTAGACGATCACCACGGCGGGGCGGTCCGCCGCGGCGGGCTCGGCCCGGCCGAACGGGATCGGCTCGCCGGTGAGCGATCCGGGGCCGTCGCCCAGGTCGTCGGCGGGCGGCACCTCCTCGACGGCGAACTCCATGACGGCCAGTTGCTTGCCCCACCGGGGCTTGAGCCGGTCCACGGCGTCCAGGACGAGGTCGTCGAAGCGCTCGCTGCGGGACTTGGCGATCGGCACGTGCGAGGGGGCCAGCGGGCCGCGCATGCCGCGGCCGTGCCGGTCGCGCCTGCGCGGCGGGCGGGGTCTTCCGGGTGCCGAACTCACCTGTAAAGCTTAGACGCGCCGGGGAAGGGCCCGCGAGGGGTGGAGGCGACCGATGCGCCCCGGGCGGGGACGGCCCCGGGACGCACGCCCGGGAGACGGCCGGGACGCATGGTTCCGGCGACCGCGGGGAGCGCGGAGTGCGGAAGCCGAACACCTGGGCAAAAGCCGCGACACGTGTCCGAATTGTGGCGACACGCTCGTTAAGAGCGTCCAGATAGTGGCGCCCCGGACGCTTACCGGATACGGTCCCACCGTGAGCCCCGTCCGCCGCTGTTCCCGCACCGCGTGCAGTCAGCCTGCCGTTTTCACGCTCACGTACGTCTACGCCGATTCGACCGCAGTCCTCGGGCCCTTGGCTACGTACGCCGAGCCGCACTGTTACGACCTGTGCGCCGAGCACGCCGAGCGCCTGACCGCGCCACGCGGCTGGGAGGTCGTCCGCCTGCCCACCGACGGCGCCCCGCCCAGTACGGACGACCTGGAGGCCCTCGCCAACGCCGTGCGCGAGGCGGCCCGCCCCGCGCCGGGGAGCGGCACCGAGCCGGTGGGCCAGGGGGTCGAGGTCGGGCGGCGCGGGCACCTGCGGGTGCTCCGCTCGGCGCAGCCCCAGCGCGATCGCTGACCCGGACGCCGGTCACCCCCTAGGCTGGGGACCAGCAGACATCACAAGGGGGGCGGAGCTGGAGTGGGCGATCTCGCCAGGATCTTCAAGGCGTACGACGTTCGCGGTGTCGTGCCGGACGAGTTCGACGAGGAGACCGCGGAGGCGGTCGGCGCGGCCTTCGTGGAGGTGACCGGGGCCGACTGTCTCGTGGTCGCCCACGACATGCGCACCTCGTCCGAGCCGCTGGCCGCGGCCTTCGCGCGGGGAGCGGTCTCGCGGGGCGCCGACGTGGTGCACGCGGGCCTCGGCTCCACCGACCTGCTCTACTACGCGAGCGGCCACCTGGAGCTGCCCGGCGTCATGTTCACCGCCAGCCACAACCCGGCCCGCTACAACGGCATGAAGATGTGCCGCGCGGGCGCGGTGCCGATCGGCCGCGACACCGGCCTGACCGAGATCCGCGACCGGGCCGCGAAGATCCTGGCGGCCGGCGGTCCCGGCGGCGGCGGCTCGGGGCGGGTCACCCGGGCCGACCTGCTGGCGGGTTACGCCGACCACCTGCTGACGCTGGTCGGCCTGTCCGGCGTCCGCCCGCTGAAGGTGGTCGTCGACGCGGGCAACGGCATGGCCGGTCACACGGTCCCCGAGGTGCTGGGCCACCGGGCCGGGGCGCCGATCGAGCTGGTCCCGCTCTACTTCGAGCTGGACGGCTCCTTCCCCAACCACGAGGCCAACCCGATCGAGCCGGAGAACCTCCGCGACCTGCAGAAGGCGGTGCTGGAGACCGGCGCGGACATCGGCCTGGCCTTCGACGGCGACGCGGACCGCTGCTGGGTGGTCGACGAGCGCGGCGAGTCGGTCTCGCCGTCCACGGTCACCGCGCTGGTCGCCGCCCGCGAGCTGGCCAAGCACCCCGGTTCCGTGGTCATCCACAACCTGATCACCTCGCGGGGCGTGCCCGAGATCGTCGCGGAGCACGGCGGCGAGCCGGTCCGCACCCGGGTGGGCCACTCCTTCATCAAGGCCGAGATGGCCAGGACCGGCGCGGTCTTCGGCGGGGAGCACTCCGCCCACTACTACTTCAGGGACTTCTGGTTCGCCGACTCCGGCATGTTGGCCGCGCTGCACGTGCTGGCCGCGCTGGGCGAGCAGGACCGGCCCCTCTCGGAGGTCCTGGCGGCCTACTCCCGCTACGCCGCCTCCGGGGAGATCAACAGCACCGTCGCCGACCAGGCCGCCGCGACCGGCCGCGTCCGCGCGGCCTTCACCGGCCGCGACGGTGTCACCTTCGACGAGCTGGACGGCCTGACCGTGTCCGGCCCCGGATGGTGGTTCAATCTTCGTCCGTCCAACACCGAGCCGCTGCTCCGGCTGAACGCCGAGGCGGCCGACGAGATTCAGATGGCAGCGATCAGGGACGAGGTCCTGGCTGTCGTGAGGAGCTGAACGCGTGAAGATCGACGACTGGCTGCTGGAGATCCTGGCCTGTCCGAACTGCAAGTCCCCCCTGCGCGCCGAGCCGGAGGCGGACGAGCTGTCCTGCACCTCCGCGCAGTGCGGGCTGGTCTACCCGGTCCGTGACGACATCCCCGTGCTGCTGGTGGACGAGGCGCGCAAGCCGTGAGCTGGGAGGCCGGCCGTCTCGACGACCCCCGGTGGCTGGAGGAGGGCGACTCCTCCGGCATGCTGCGGGCGGTGGCCTCCTCCGCGGCCCAGATACGGACCTCCTACCGGGCGGCCCGTGAGGCGGGCGTGTCGTCGCTGGCCCGCGACGGCCGCCCCCGGGCCGTCGTGGTCGCGGGGATGGGCGGCTCGGGCATCGCGGGAGACGTCCTGGCCGCGGTGTGCGGGCACGGGGCGCCGCTGCCGATCGTGACCGTGCGCTCCTACCGGCTGCCCGGCTGGGTCGGCGCGACCGACCTGGTCATCGCGGTGTCGTGCTCGGGATCCAGCGAGGAGACGCTCGCGGCGGCGACCGAGGCCGTGCGCCGCGGGTGCCGCCTGCTCGCGGTGGGCGGCCCCGGCTCCGCGCTGGAGGCGATCGCCCGGCAGGCGGGGGCGCCGTTCGTGCCCGTCGCCTCCGGGGGGCAGCCGCGCGCCGGGCTCTGGGCGCTCTCGGTCCCGCTGCTCGCCGCCGCCGCCGAACTCGGCCTGCTCCGGGTGGACGAGGAGACGTTCGAGACGGCGGCGGGGCGGCTGGAGGAGATCGCGAACCGCTGCCGCCCGGCGAGCGAGTCGTTCATCAACCCGGGCAAGTCGCTGGCGATGGAGCTGGCCGAGACGATCCCGATGGTCTGGGGGTCGTCGCCGCTGGCCGCGGTCGCGGCCCACCGGTGGGCCTGCCAGCTCAACGAGAACGGCAAGTACCCGGCGATCTGGGGCGAGATCCCGGAGACCGGCCACAACCAGGTGGTGACCTTCGACGGGCCGCTGGCCGAGCGGGACATCTTCGCCGACGAGGCCGGGAGGTCGCTCCGGCTGTTCGTGCTGCGCGACGCGGACGAGCACCCGCAGGTGGCCAAGCGGCGCGAGGCGTCCGTACGGCTGGCGCACGACCGGAACGTGCCGGTCACCGAGATCGCCGCCGAGGGGACGCATCCGCTGGAGCGGCTGGCCTCCCTGATCGGGCTGGGGGACTACGCGAGTACCTACCTCGCTCTGGGGTACGGCATCGACCCGACCCCGGTGTCGGCGATCACGGAACTCAAGACGAGAATTTCCCAATAGGATCGTGTCCCGGTTTTTCCTGATATATGAGTGGAGGCTGCCGTGAGCGCGGGCGGCGGTACAAAGGCGATCATCGCGGCGTTGGCCGCCAACCTCTCGATCGCGGCGGCCAAGTTCGTCGCGTTCGTCTTCACCGGCTCGTCGGCCATGCTCGCGGAGGGCATCCACTCCGTGGCCGACTCGGGCAACCAGGCGCTGCTGCTGCTCGGCGGCAAGCGGGCGGCCCGGGCGCGCACTCCGGAGCACCCCTTCGGCTACGGCCGGGAGCGCTACTTCTACGCCTTCGTGGTGGCGGTCGTGCTGTTCACCATCGGCGCGCTCTTCTCCATCTACGAGGGCATCCACAAGCTCGGCGCGCACGAGCGCCTGGAGTCCCCGCAGTGGGCGTTCGGCGTGCTGATCTTCGCGATCATCGCCGAGGCGTTCTCCTTCCGCACCGCGATCAAGGAGTCGAACCTGGTCCGCGGCGACCAGTCCTGGTGGGCGTTCATCCGCCGGTCGAAGTCTCCCGAGCTGCCGGTCATCGTGCTGGAGGACCTCGGCGCGCTGCTCGGCCTGATCTTCGCGCTCTTCGGCGTGACGATGGCCGTGGTGACCGGCGACCCGATCTGGGACGCCATCGGCACCCTGATGATCGGCGCCCTGCTCGCGGTCATCGCAGTCATCCTGGCGGTCGAGACCAAGTCGCTGCTGATCGGCGAGGGCGCCGGCCCCGAGGTCGAGAACCGGATCAGCGCGGCCCTGGAGAGCACTCCCGAGGTGAGCCGGGTCATCCACATGCGCACCCTGCACCTGGGCCCGGAGGAGATCCTGGTCGCCGCCAAGATCGCGGTGGAGAACGACGACACGGCCTCGGAGATCGCCAAGGGCATCGACGAGGCCGAGAAGCGGGTGCGCGCCGCCGTCCCGGAGGCCCGCGTCATCTACCTGGAGCCCGACCTCTACCGGGCGGACGCCGTGGCAGGCCCCTCCGCCTGACCTCCGCCGGTCGGACACGGCCGCGGCCCCTCCGCCCGCCCTCTCGCCCGGGACCCGTCGGGGTCTGCGAACGCCGTACCGCCAGCCGCCGGAGTCCTCCGCGGCGGGCGGTACGGCGTTCGGCGTTCTCCGGAGACGGCCTTGGAACGCGTCCGCCGTCCGCCGGAGAACGGCTCCCCGGGGCGGTCCCGGAGCGCGCCCGGCCCCGCAGGGCGGCCCCGAGTGCCCCGGCCCTACGGGCGGCCCTGGAGCAGGCGCAGGGCCTTCTCCTTCTCGAAGTCCAGGGCCCGCCGGGGGGCCTGCAGCCGACCGATCCGCAGCCCCAGGTCCCGTACGGCCTGCGCCACCGCCGGCTCGCTCAGCACCCGCAGGGCGAAGGCCAGCTCGCTCGGGGAGATGTCGAACCGCTTCTCCAGCTCCACGCCCTGCGCGACGGCCGCGAGTTCCTCGGGGCCGAAGCGCCGGTGCGCACCCCGGCCCCGGACCGGGGGGAGCAGGCCCAGCGCCTCGCGGTAGCGGAGCATCCGGGGGGACATGCCCAGCCGCCGGGCGGCCTCCGTGATTCGCATTCTGACAATCTTATGTCAGTTTCCCCGCTTCAGGTGTGCGTCTGGTAACCGCGCGCGTTTAGACTCGCACTCGTCGACCATCCGGTAGAGGGGTAACAGCACATGGACTTCAAGGTCGCCGACCTTTCCCTGGCCGCCTTCGGGCGCAGGGAGATCCGGCTCGCCGAGCACGAGATGCCCGGTCTGATGGCAGTCCGCAAGGAGTACGCCGCCGCGCAGCCGCTGGCCGGCGCGAAGATCATGGGCTCGCTGCACATGACCATCCAGACCGCCGTGCTCATCGAGACGCTGGTCGCGCTCGGGGCCGAGGTCCGCTGGGTCAGCTGCAACATCTTCTCCACCCAGGACCACGCCGCGGCGGCCGTCGTCGTGGGCCCGGAGGGCACCGTCGAGGAGCCCAAGGGCGTGCCGGTCTTCGCCTGGAAGGGCGAGACCCTGGAGGAGTACTGGTGGTGCACCGAGCAGGCCCTGCTGTGGCCCGGCGGTGACGGCCCCAACATGATCCTCGACGACGGCGGCGACGCCACGCTGCTCGTCCACAAGGGCGCCGAGTACGAGAAGGCCGGGGCCGTCCCCAGCGCCGCCGAGGACGACCCGGAGGAGTGGAAGGTCATCCTCGACCTGCTCCGCCGCACCGTCTCCGACGACAAGAAGTGGACGCAGATCGCCTCGCAGATCAAGGGCGTCACCGAGGAGACCACCACCGGCGTCCACCGCCTGTACGAGATGTTCAAGGCCGGCACGCTGCTCTTCCCGGCGATCAACGTCAACGACTCGGTGACCAAGTCGAAGTTCGACAACAAGTACGGCTGCCGCCACTCCGTCATCGACGGCCTCAACCGCGCCACCGACGTGCTGATCGGCGGCAAGGTCGCGGTCGTGTGCGGCTACGGCGACGTCGGCAAGGGCTGCGCCGACGCGCTGCGCGGCCAGGGCGCCCGGGTGATCGTCACCGAGATCGACCCGATCTGCGCGCTCCAGGCGGCCATGGACGGCTTCCAGGTCACCACCCTGGAGGACGTCGTCGAGATCGCCGACATCTTCGTCACCACGACCGGCAACTTCGACATCATCACCGCCGGCCACATGTCGCGGATGAAGCACAACGCCATCGTGTCCAACATCGGCCACTTCGACAACGAGATCGACATGGCCGGCCTGGCGAAGATCGACGGCATCGTGAAGGAGGAGGTCAAGCCGCAGGTCCACACCTGGACCTTCCCGGACGGCCACTCGATCATCGTGCTCGCCGAGGGCCGCCTGATGAACCTGGGCTGCGCCACCGGCCACCCCTCGTTCGTCATGTCCAACTCGTTCACCAACCAGGTGATCGCGCAGATCGAGCTCTTCACCAAGACCGAGGAGTACCCGGTCGGCGTCTACGTGCTGCCCAAGCACCTCGACGAGAAGGTCGCCCGCCTCCACCTCGACGCCCTGGGCGTGAAGCTCACCGAGCTGACCAAGGCCCAGGCCGACTACATCGGCGTGCCGGTGGAGGGCCCCTACAAGCCCGACCACTACCGCTACTGAGAGACCCCGACCCGGGCCCGTCGCGGGCCGGGGCGCCGAGGACGGCTCCACCCGGGCCCCCGCAGTCCTGCGGGGGCCCTCGGGCGATCAGGGGGAGAAGACGTGGACAGGGCGCTGGCGGAGGCCGGGGAGCGGCGGATCGGCTGGGCGGCGCGGGCGATGCCGGTGCTCACGGCGCTGGGCGAGAGGTTCGCCGCGGAGCGCCCGCTGGAGGGCTGGCGGATCGCCGCGTGCCTGCACGTCACCGCCGAGACCGCGGTGCTCATGGGCGCCCTGCGGGCCGGCGGCGCCGAGATCGCGCTGGCCGCCTCCAACCCGCTCTCCACCCAGGACGACGTCGCGCAGGCGCTCGGCGACTACGGGATCGCGGTCCACGCGAGGGCCGGGGCCGACCGGGACGCCTACTACCGGCACATCCACCAGGCGCTCGACATCGCCCCCGATCTCGTCCTCGACGACGGCTGCGACCTGGTGAACATCCTGCACACCGAGCGGACCGAACTGCTCGGCGGGGTCCGCGGCGGCTGCGAGGAGACCACGACCGGCATCATCCGCCTACGGCAGATGGCCGCGGAGGAGGCCCTGCGCTTCCCCGTGGTCGCGGTCAACGACACCCGGACCAAGCGGATGTTCGACAACCGGTACGGCACCGGCCAGTCCACGCTCGACGGCATCATGCGCGCCACCAACACGCTGCTGGCGGGCAAGACCGTGGTGGTCGCCGGATTCGGCTACTGCGGCCGGGGCGTGGCCGAGCGGGCCCGGGGCCTCGGCGCCCGGGTGGTGGTCACCGAGATCGACCCGGTCAAGGCGCTGGACGCCTCGTTGCAGGGTTACGACGTGCGGCCGATGGCCGCGGCGGCGCAGGCCGGGGACGTGTTCGTCACGGTCACCGGGAACCGCGACGTGATCAGGGGCGAGCACCTGGCCGTGATGAAGGACGGCGCGATCCTGGCCAACGCGGGCCACTTCGACGTCGAGATCGACGTGCGCGCCCTGGACGACCTGGCGCAGGCCGTGCACCGGGGGGTGCGGGCCAGCACCGACGAGTACGTCCTGGCCGACGGCCGCCGCCTGCTGCTGCTCGCCGAGGGGCGCCTGGTCAACCTGACCGCCGCGGAGGGGCATCCGGCCGCGGTCATGGACATGTCCTTCTCCGCGCAGGCGCTCGCGGTCGCGTGGCTGGTCCGGGAGCACGAGCTGCTGGCACCCGGCGTCTACGACGTGCCCGAGGAGGTCGACGCGGAGGTGGCGCGGCTCAAGCTGGCCGCGGCGGGCATCGAGGTGGACGAGCTCACCGCCGACCAGGAGCGCTACCTCCGCTCCTGGCGGGCCGGCTCGTAGACGCCGCGGCCGGCTCGGGCCGGCTCGTGAGGCGGCCTGCGAGCTCGCCGGGCGGGCGTGCCGTTCCGCGGGCGGTCGTGCCGTCGGCCGGCGGTCCGGCAGGCGGACGACGGGCGGCGGTCAGCCCGCCGCGGCCCGCATCTCCAGCATGCGGCGGATCTCCGCGCCCTGGGTCACGGACACCTCGTTGGCGAGTTCCTCGATCTTGATGTGCGACCCGGCGCCCAGGACCTGCTCGGACATCGTGATCGCGCCGCGGTGGTGGGCGATCATGAGGTCGAGGAAGAGCCGGTCGAAGTCCTGGCCGGAGGCGGCCCTCAGCGCCTCCAGCTGCTCCGGGGCCGCCATCCCCGGCATGCCGTCGTGACCGGTGTGGTGGTCCGGGACCCGCTGGCCCTGCTGCTGGAGCCAGGAGGTCATGAACTGGATCTCCGGTCCCTGGGAGTCCGCGATGCGCGAGGCCAGGCCCTTCAGCGGGACGGACCGGGCGCGGGCGGGGGCCAGGTCCGCCATGTCGAGGGCCTGCCGGTGATGGACGATCATGTCCTGGACGTACTTCACGTCCGCCGCGTTGGCGGTGGGCGTCGGCACGAGGGTGGCGGCCTCGGCCGGGCCGACGGTCCTGGCGTCCTCTCCGGGCCTGCCCGGCACGATGATCGGCACGGTCGGTCCGGAGGCCCGCGGGGGCGGCTCGGACCCGGCACTGCAGGCGGTGAGGGAGAGGGCGGCGGCCAGGAAGAGGAGGGCGGCGCGCACCCGTTCTCCTTTCGGGGAGGGACTCGTGCCGGAAAACACTAATACCGCCCTATCTACGGAGTAAAGGGATCAGGTCGGAAGTATCTACTGACACTATGACACCTTGTCGGGCTGGTTGTTCGGGATGAACGATTCAGTCATTTATGCGCCTCCTACGGAGCGCATGACAAGGAGGTTCGCGAGTGTTCACCCCGCACGGAAGACGCCTCACCAGGCGCCTCCTGATCGCAGCCGGTGTCGCGGCGCTGACGGCGCTGTCCACCGTTCCCGCCCAGGCGGCGGACATCCCGGCTCCCGGCGAGATCGTCAAGAGCGCCAACATCGAGCACGTCCGCAACGTGCCCAGGCCCGCCGAACTGACGGACATCCACACCGACATGGCCTTCCAGGGCGACTACGCCTACGTCGGCAACTACAGCGGCTTCTCCATCTACGACATCCGCCGGCCCAACAGGACGACCCCGGTCAGCTCGCTCGTCTGCCCCGGCGGCCAGATGGACGTCTCGGTCTACGGGAACCTGCTCTTCGGCGCGGTCGACTCCTCCCGCAGCGACGACTCCTGTCAGAGCACCGCGCAGCCCGCGTCGAACAAGGACTCCTGGGAGGGCGTCCGCATCTTCGACATCAGTGACAAGAAGAACCCCAAGTACATCAAGTCGGTCGAGACCAACTGCGGTTCGCACACCCTGACCCTGGTGCCGGGCAAGGGCCGCGACCGGCGGAACGTCTACGTCTACGTCTCCTCCTACAACCCGTCGGCGACCTTCCCCGACTGCCAGCCGCCGCACGACCTGATCTCGATCATCAAGGTGCCGCTGCGCAACCCCACCGCGGCGGCCGTCGTCGCGACGCCGAACCTGTTCCCCGACGGCGGCAACCCCGGTGACGGCCTGCCGTACCCCGAGCGCACGTCGGCCACCAGCGGCTGCCACGACATCACGGCCTACCCGGAGAAGAACATCGCCGCCGGCGCCTGCATGGGCGAGGGCATCCTGATGGACATCTCCGACCCGGTCAGCCCCAAGGTCACCGCGACCGTCCGGGACGACGAGAACTTCGCCTTCTGGCACTCGGCGACGTTCAACAACGAGGGCACCAAGGTCGTCTTCACCGACGAGCTCGGCGGCGGCACCCAGGCCACCTGCAACGAGGCCATCGGCCCCAACCGCGGAGCCAACGCCTACTTCGACATCGTCGGCGGGCAGCTCGTCTTCAAGAGCTACTTCAAGATCGCCCGCCACCAGGCGGACACCGAGAACTGCGTCGCCCACAACGGCTCGCTGATCCCGGTCAAGGGCAAGGACATCATGGTCCAGGCCTGGTACCAGGGCGGCATCTCGGTCGTGGACTTCACCGACTCGGCCAGCCCGAAGGAGATCGCCTTCTTCGAGCGCGGTCCCGACAGCACCGCCCCCGCGCTGAGCGGCGGCCACTGGTCGGCGTACTACTACAACGGCTACATCTACGGCAGCGACTTCAACCTCGGACTCGACATCCTGAAGATCAACGACCCGCGCACGAGGTCGGCCCAGGGCGTCAAATTCGACATCCTGAACGCCCAGACCCAGGCGTCCTACCGCGAGCGGGGCCACGGCCACCACTGACCGCGGGCATCGCCACGACCCGACGACCCCGAGGGGGCGGCGCGGAACCCCCGCCGTCCCCTCGGCGCGTCCCGGAAGGCCGGAGGGCGGTCCGGGACGGGGCGTCCGGGGGCCGTCAGGAGGGGAGGGCGAAACCGCCGGCCGAAGCCCCGGACCCGGACGGGGAGCCGGGACGGGCGGCGGAGGCCGGAGCGGGAGCGGGAGCCTGCACCGGCGGGGCGGCGGCGGCACCGGGCGGCGCGTGGGGCGCGGGGACCGCGGCACCCGGCGGAGCGTACGGCGCGGCGGTGTGGAGCGGTGCAGGCGCGTAGACCGCCGCGGCGTAGCGCGGCACCCCCTGCCCGGCCGCGGCCCGCCGGGCCTCCGCCCGCAGCGTCAGCCGCTCCAGGTGGCGGCGGCGCCGTTCGGCCAGGACCGCCGAGACGTAGACGTGCGGCGGCACGCCGTGCGGCGGGGGCGGGGAGACGAAGGCCGCCGTCCGGGCCGCGATCCGCGCGCCCATCTCCTGCTGGACGGCGGGGGAGAGGTCGTCCCTGCGCGAGAGGTACTGCCGGGCGGTGTGGATCAGGTCGTCCGGGAGCTGGGACAGCTCCACCGTCGCCGCCCAGCCGGCCAGCTGGGGCGGCATCTCCGGGGGCGCGGCCGGGCTCCGCGGGCCGCGCTCGGAAATCACCATCGTCCCGGCGAAGACGTCGCCGAGCCGCTTGCCCTTCGGGGACAGGAGCGAGCAGATGACGGCCGGGCCGCCGGTGAGCAGGTAGAGCTCGACGAAACCCGCCAGCGCCCGGAAGAGCGCCTGGCGGAACAGCTCGGGCCCGCCGTCGTCGCCGACCACCCGCAGCCCGAGGGCGAGCTTGCCGAGACTCCGCCCCCGGGTCAGCGTCTCCACCAGCACGGGGTATCCCACGAACACCAGCACGACGAACAGGATCATGAAGGCCGTCAGCAGCGCCGAGTCGGTGACGCTGGCGGTGTTGGCGACGAGCAGGAAGACCGAGACCACCGCCGCGGCCTGCACGGCCAGGTCGATCAGGAAGGCGGCCGCCCGGATCGGCAGCTGCGCGGTCGAGACGTCGAGGACGACGGCGTCACCGGTCACCAGATCGGACATGCCCCGACCCTACCGCCCGCCGTACCGTGCGGTTCTGCCGCGTGGCGGTGTCCCGGCCGGGGCGAATAGGCTCTTTTCCTGTGGACATCGATGCCTTCGTCACCGTGCACCGGCCGACCTGGGACCGCCTGGACCAGCTGGTGCGGCGGCGCAGGTCCCTCCGCGGGGAGGAGGTCGACGAGCTGGTCGAGCTCTACGAGCGGGTCTCGACGCACCTGTCCATCGTGCGCTCGTCCTCGCGCGACCCGCTGCTGGTCGGGCGGCTCTCCTCCTTGGTGGCCAGGGCGCGCTCGGCCGTCACCGGGGCGCACGCCCCGCTCTGGCGGGAGTTCGCCAGGTTCTGGACGGTCTCCTTCCCCGTCGTCGCCTACCGCGCCTGGCGCTGGTGGCTGGGGGCCGCGGCCGCCTCGACGGCGGTCGCCGTGGCCTTCGGGGCGTGGGTGGCCGGCAGCCCCGAGGTGCAGGCGGCCGTCGGCACCCCCGAGGAGATCAGACAGCTCGTCGAGCACGACTTCGCCGACTACTACAGCGCGAACCCCGCCGGGTCCTTCGCCGCCCAGGTGTGGGTGAACAACGCCTGGGTGGCGGCGCAGTGCATCGCCTTCTCCATCCTGCTGGGCCTGCCGATCCTCTACGTCCTGCTGCAGAACGCGCTGAACGTGGGCGTCACGGGCGGCCTGATGGCGGCGGCGGGCAAGAGCGACGTCTTCTTCGGGCTGATCACCCCGCACGGGCTGCTGGAGCTCACCGCGGTCTTCCTGGCGGCGGGGGCGGGCCTGAAACTCGGCTGGACCGCGGTCGACCCCGGCCACCGCCCGCGCGGCCAGGCGCTCGCCGAGCAGGGCCGCGCGATCGTGAGCGTCGCACTCGGCCTGGTCGCCGTGCTGTTCCTCTCGGGCCTGATCGAGGCCCTGGTCACCCCCTCCCCGCTGCCCACCTGGGCGCGGATCGGCATCGGCGTGCTCGCCGAGGCGGCCTTCCTCGGCTACGTGGTGTACTTCGGTCGCCGCGCCGTACGGCAGGGCGAGACCGGCGACGTCGAGCGCGCCCCGGACGTCGCCCCGGCGAGCTGACGTAACGGAGGACCGGTACGGCGGGTCCCCGGAACCGAGCCGAGAAGCCGCCCGATCGCCGGGAGACTGCGGTGGTACGGCTCCGCGAACGACAATCGATCAAAAATTCGATCGCCTTGCGTGATTGACATGTCACAATAAGCGACGTGCCATCTCCCCGACATGACTCTCTGATCAACCTGTTCCGCGACCGCCCCCAACTGGCCGTGGAGATCCTGCGCGACCTGCTGGGACAGGAACTGCCCGCCACCCCGCTGGTCCGGCTGGAGAACACCACCTTCAACACCCGGCCCTCCGACGACATCGAGGCCGACCTGGTCGTCGTCCTGGGGCCGCCGACCGCCCCCGCACACGCGATCATCGTCGAGATCCAGCAGGACACGTCCAAGGACCCCCGGCAGCTCGCCCGCTACGCCGCCGCGCTCTGGCTGCTGCTGCGCTGCGCGGTCACCGTCATAGTCGTCTGCCCCGACGCCAGGACCGCCGACTACTACGCCCGCCCGATCGACTCCGGCCTGCCCGGTTACCGGTTGCAGGCCTGTGTGCTGGGGCCGGACAGCATCCCCGTCGTCACCGACCCGCAGCAGGCCGCAGCCCGGCCCGAGCTGGCGGCCCTGGCGGTCATGGTGCACGGCCGCGAGCGCAAGGTCGTCGAGGCGTTCGCCGCGGCGCTCGCGGAACTGCCCGACGATCACGCTCCGAAGTACTATGAGTACGCATACAGCATGTCCGCACCCGAGGTGCGGCGCCTCCTGGAGGAGATCATGACGTCCCCCACCTGGCCGGTCTACAGCCCCTTCGCCCGTGAGCACTACGGCCGCGGCCTGGAAGAAGGTGAGGCCAAGGGCAAGGCCGAGGGCAAGGCCGAGGGCAAGGCGGAAGGCAAGGCGGAAGGCAGAGCCGAGGAGGCGGCCCGGTTGGTGCTGCTGGTGCTGGCCGCCCGCGGCCTGGAGGCACCGGACGACGTCCGCGCCCGGATCACCGCCTGCGCCGACCTCGCCCGGCTGGAGTTCTGGGCGACCCGCGCCGCGACCGCCCAGACCGTGTACGAGCTGTTCGGTGAGGCGGACGAAGCGGACCGCTGACGAGAACGGTCTTCGGCCCGGCCGAGGTGACCCGTCGCGTGGAGATGGCCCGACCGCGGATCTCCATCGTCGGAGGCGGTGACTCCGTACTCACCCTGGACCTGCTGACCCGCCTCGCCGGCGCTCCGGACGTCTCGTCTCTTCTGATCGTCCGGTGCTCAGAGCCGCCCTGCGGCCTTCAGGGCCAGGTAGGCGTCGGCGAGGGCGGGGGCGAGGTGCTCGGGGGCGGCGTCGACGACCTCGACGCCGTGCCGCCGGAGCCGCGCGGTCATCCGCCGCCGTCCGTTCCGCAGGTGCTCGGCCGCGGCGGCGTCGTAGACCTGCTCCAGGGTGTCGCGGCCGTGGGCCATGGCGGCGACCCGCGGGTCGGAGACCGCGGCGAGCAGGACCTGGTGGCGGGCGGCCAGCTGGGGCAGGACCGGGAGCAGCCCCTCCTCCAGCGCGGCCGGGTTGAGGTCGGTGAGCAGTACGACCAGGCAGCGGTGCCGGGCCCGGGCCAGGATCGCCGCGACCATGCCCTCGGAGTCGGCCTCGACCAGCTCCGCCTCCAGCGGCGCCATGGCGTTCACCAGGACCGACATCAGCTCGGTGCGGGACGCGCCGGGCACCCAGGCGCGGACGGTCCGGTCGTGGGCGAGGAAGTCCACCCGGTCGCCCGCCCGGGCCGCGAGCGCGGCGAGGAGCAGCGCGGCGTCCATCGACCAGTCGAGCCGGGGCCAGCCGGACGGGTCGCCGGAGGCCGGGTCGACGCCGACGCGCCCGGCGGAGGTGCGGCTGGTGTCGAGCACGATCAGCACCCGCCGGTCCCGCTCCGGGCGCCAGGTCCGCACCACGACGTCGCTGCGCCTGGCGGTCGCCCGCCAGTCGATGGAACGCACGTCGTCGCCCGGGACGTACTCCCGCAGGGAGTCGAACTCGGTGCCCTGCCCGCGGATCGAGACGGGGTTGCGGCCTTCGAGCTCGCGCAGGCGGGAGAGCTTGGCGGGCAGGTGGCGGCGGCTGAGGAAGGGCGGCAGCACCCGCACCGTCCACGGTACGGCGTGCGATCCCTGCCTGGCGGCCAGGCCCAGTGGGCCGACCGACCGTACGGTGACCACGGCGGAGTCGCGGTCGCCCCGCCGCAGCGGCGTCAGCGTGACGGCCACCCGGCGGCGCTCCCCGGCCGGGACGTCCAGGGCCTGCTCCCTCGGCCGGGCGCCGGCGCTGGGCGCCCAGGCGTCCCTGATGAGGCCGCGCACCCGGCGGGTGCCCGGATTGGTCACGGTCAGCGTCACCCGGGCGGAGTCGCCGAGCCGTACCCTGTGCTCCCCCGAGCGCTCCAGCCGCAGCGGGCGGACGCTCCCGGCGAGCAGCAGGTCCACCGCGACGAGTGCGGCCAGCACCAGCAGCAGCCCGGCCGCGGCGGCCTCCGGCCGGGGGGCGAACAGCACCACGAGCGCGCTGAGGGCGGCGAGCAGCCCCGTGCGTCCGGTGAGCGCCATCAGCGCGGTACGGGGACGGAGGCGAGGATGCCGTCGAGCACGCCGTCGGGGGTGGCGCCCTCGAGCTCGGCCTCGGGCCGCAGCTGGATCCGGTGCCGGAGCGCGGGCAGGGCCAGGGCCTTGATGTCGTCCGGCGTGACGTAGCCGCGGCCGGAGAGCCACGCCCACGCCCGCGCCGCGCCCAGCAGCGCGGTCGCCCCGCGCGGGGAGACGCCCATGCGCAGGGCCGGCGACTGCCGGGTGGCGCGGGCGACGTCCACCGCGTAGCCGAGCACTTCCGGACCGACGTGCACCCGGGCGACCGCCGCGCGGCCCACGGCCAGGTCCTCGGCCGAGGTCACGGACTTGACGTGGGACAGGTCCCGGGGGTCGAACCCGAGGGCGTGCCGCTCCAGCACCGCGATCTCCTGCTCGCGGCCCGGGAGCGGGACGGTGAGCTTCAGCAGGAACCGGTCGAGCTGGGCCTCGGGCAGCTGGTAGGTGCCCTCGTACTCGATCGGGTTCTGCGTGGCGGCCACGATGAACGGGTCGGGCAGCCTGCGGGCCTCGCCCTCGACGCTCACCTGCCGCTCCTCCATGGCCTCCAGCAGGGCGGCCTGGGTCTTGGGCGGGGTGCGGTTGATCTCGTCGGCGAGCAGCAGGTTGGTGAAGACCGGCCCCTCGCGGAACTCGAACTCCGAGGTCTTCGCGTCGTAGACCAGCGAGCCCGTCACGTCGCCCGGCATCAGGTCCGGGGTGAACTGCACGCGCTTGAAGTCCAGGGAGAGCGCGGCGGCCATCGTGCGCACCAGCAGGGTCTTGGCGACGCCGGGGACGCCTTCGAGCAGCACGTGGCCTCGGCAGAGCAGGGCGATCACCAGTCCGGAGACCACGGCGTCCTGGCCGACCACGGCCTTGGCGACCTCGGCGCGCAGCGCGCCCAGCGAGGCGCGGGCGGCCCGGCTCTCCTCGCTCTCGGCGGGCACGGGGGCGACCGGTCGCGGGTCCGTCACCGGCGGAGGCGCGGCCACCGGGGGACCGGCGGGCGGGGGCGCGGCCACCGGGGGACCGGCCGGAGGGGGCGCGGACGGGGGGCCCATCGGTTGGGTGGCGTCCGCCGGGGGGCCCGCCGGCGGCGCGGCGTCCGCCGGAGGCCAGACCGGCCGCTCGTCGGACGGCCGGCGCGGGGAGTCGGGCGTGGTCACGGGTTCCCCTCCCCGGAGGTGCTGTGCTCGCTCACGCGTTCGATACCTGCCTTTCCAGGATGTCCAGGTGCCGGGCCAGGGCCATGAGACCGGCGTCGTCGGCGGGCGGCGCGCCGTACAGGACGGCGCCCGCCTGCTGGGCATTCTGCCCGGTCCGCACGGCGAGGGCGGCCACCACCTCGGCGGGGGTGGCGTCGGCGGTCAGTCCGAGGCGGGGGACGATGCGGTCCAGGGCTGCGGCCCGCAGCGCCGCCGCCGCCCGGTCGCGCGCCCCGCGGGACCGGTAGAGGCGTCCCCGCCCCTCCACGGTCTCGGCCGCGCGCACCACGACAGGCAGCCGCTCGGTGACGACCGGGCCGAGCCGGCGGGCCCGCCAGACCGCGAGCAGCCCGATCGCGACCAGGAGCTGGACGGCGGCCCAGGTGACGCCGGGCGGGATCAGGTCCTGCACGGACGCCTTCCCCTCCGCCGCTCCGGCCTGGGGCAGCGAGGGGGCCAGCCAGGTCACGGCGGGCCTGGTGCCGGCCAGGTTCATCGCGAGGGCGGCGTCGCCGTCGTCGGCCAGCCGTTCGTTGGTCATGAACTCGCCGGAGCCGACCACGGTGACGGTCCGGCCTCCGGAGGAGAAGCTCACCAGGGCGCCGCCGTAGCAGCTGCGCGCCCCGGGCGGGGGGTTGTAGGAGACGCCGCCGGTCACCGCGGTGCCCGCCCGCACCGCGGCGGGCAGGTCGCAGCCGGGCGCCCGCGACTCCACGTCCGTCAGCGCACCCGCGCCGACCTCGGGGGCGAGCGCCTGCAGCGCCTGCGTCACCGGCTCGACGAGCAGGCGGTCGCCGGGCAGCGCGGCGAGGTCGCGAAGGAGCGCCTCGTCGGCGAGGAACTGGCTCTGCGCCACCACCAGCAGCGAGTCGGGGCCGGTCAGCTCGCGGGCCTCCTGGACTGTGCCCGCGGGCCGCACGTCGACGCCCTGGTCGCGCAGGAGCTGGGCGAGGGCGTGCGCGCCCCGCGGGGTCGTCGACTCCGCGCTGAGGTAGCCGCCGGTGCCCGGCCGGGTGACCAGCGCGGTCACCAGGGCGAACGCGGCCAGGAGCGCCAGGACGCCCAGCGGCCCGCGCCAGCGCGCCCAGGCGTCGCGCACCCGGGGAGAGGCGGGCGCGCTCGGGGCCCGGTCCGGGGAGGGGGGGACGCCGTCCCCGGGCACGGGCTGCCCGGGGACGGCGACGTCGGCGGTCCCGCGCGAGGAGGCTTCCGGACCCCCGCGTGGGGAGGCTTCCGGGCCCCCGTGCGGGGAGGCGGGGGTGCCGGCGGTCACGGGGTTCCTCCCGGGTGCCCCGACAGCACCGGCCTGGCGGTGCGGAGCCGGTCGTCCAGGTCGGCCAGGCGCCCGTAGCCCTCGGCGGTGCCGGGCAGGTCGCCGTAGGTGACGTCGTCGAAGAGCCGGGCGGCCGCCGTCAGCTCACCGGCGAAGCCGGGCAGTGCCCGGCCCGCCTCTGCGGCCAGCTCGTCCGCGGTGCGGCCGGGCAGTTCCTCGACGACGGCCCGCTCCTCCAGGTCGCGGGCGACGGCCCGCAGGCGCTCCCTGATCGCCTCCGCCCACCGCTGCCCGGCCGCGTGCCGCTCGGCCTCCGCCCGGTGCTCGGCGGCCGAGCGGACCGCCGCCTCGAACAGCTCGCCCCGGCGGACGGTCCGGGCGCGGGTCGCCCTGCGCGCCATCGACAGGACGGGGAGGGCGACGAGCAGGATGACGAAGGCCAGCAGGAGGATCGAGAACCATCCGCCAGGCAGCCCGGAGGCGGCGTCGAGGAGGTCCTCCAGCCAGTCCCGGACGGCGCCGGAGATCCGCTCCCACCAGGACTCCCTCGGGTAGATCGGCCTGGCCAGCTCGCGGACGGCGGCCTCCCTGGCGGCGTCGCGGGCGATGTCGACCGGGACGCCGTCGGTCAGCGGGACGACGGGCGGGACGGTCACCGCGGCCATGCTCCGGGGTCCTGGGGCGGGTGGCCGTAACCCTGCCCGGGGTCCTGGGGCGGGTAGCCGCCCCCGTAGCCCTGCCCGGGCCCGCCGTAGCCCTGGGCGGGACCCTGGGGCGGGGCTCCGTGGCCGGGGTGGCCGTACGACTGCGGGGCTCCGTAGCCGTGGGCCTGGTGGCTCGCGGCGTGGGACGGGTGCCACAGGTCCTCGGGGGACGTGCCGAGGCCCCGCCCGCGGTCCGTGGCGGCGGTCTGCAGCACCAGGTCGAACGCCTCGCCGCGCATCCTGCGGTCGGCGTAGAGCAGGGCGGTGACGGCGGCGGAGAAGGGGTAGGTGATCGTCGAGGCGATGATGCCGCCCAGCCCGGCCAGTGCGAGGCCGGCGATCCCCGTCTGGATCCCGGTGAGGGGGTCGGCGGGGCTGACCGCCTCGCCGGCGAAGGTGAACGGCAGGCCCATGACCATGCCGACCAGGCCGGTGACGATCGCGGTCAGCAGGAGGATGCCGAAGACCCGCCAGAAGTCGCCCTTGACGAGGTGGAACGACCGGCCTATCGCGGCGCCCACCCCGGCCCGCTCCAGCACGACCACCGGTCCGGCCAGGCTGAGCTTGGTGTAGAGGAACGCCGCCACGACGACGGCCCCCAGCAGGCAGGCGATGAAGAGCAGGATGGCGAGCCAGGCGGGCCCGCTCGCCGCGATGAGGACGGCGAGCAGGACGTTGCCGACGAGGAAGATCGCGATGAAGGCGCCGTAGACCATGACCGCCGACAGGACGGCCAGACCCAGCAGGGGCAGCACCCGGCCGCGGGTGAGCCGCCAGGCCTCCCCGATCGAGATGTGCTCGCCGAAGACCGCGCGCCCCAGCACGCTGGTCAGCATGCCGCTCAGCAGCACGGTCCCGATCATCTGGATGACGAGGGTGGCGAGGACGCCGGCGAACACGCCCGCGATGGCGCCGCCCATCACGGCGAGGACCTGGTCGGGGTCGCCTGACCGGCCCGGCGAGGTGATCATGTCGGTGAGCGTGACCGCCAGGGAGCCGAGGATGACCACCGTGATGATCAAGGAGATGACCTGCAGGGCGACGGCCACCACGGCCGAGAGCCCGAGGGTCGCCTTGGGGTTGTCGCGGATGAACTGGACCGCGCCGTTGTAGATGTCGCCGAGGGTCAGCGGCCGCAGCGGGATGACGCCGGGCTTGAGCGCGGGCGGGGTCCCGTAGCCGTAGGGCCCGGGCGCCGCGCCGTACGCCTGCTGCCCGTACGGTGCTCCGCCGTAGGGCTGCTGTCCGTACGGCTGCCCGCCGTAGGGCTGGCCGGGGGGCGGGGGCTGGCCGTACGGCTGTCCGCCCGGGGGCGGGGGCTGTCGGCCGTACGGGCCCTGCTGGGGCGGGGGTCCGGGGGGAGGGGGCGTCCCGCCGGCGCCGGGCGCGGCCCACGGCGCCGGGCCCTGCCCGCCGTACGGCGGCGGCTGGTTGGACGCCCAGCCGGATGGCGTGTCGGGACTGGAGCCGTGACCGTCTGACATATCCCAATCCTGGCATGTCGGCTACCGCATCGGGCCGTTCGGGGGATCCCGCCGTGTTTTCCCGGGCGGAACCCGGCGGGAGATGCCGGAGGGATGGCAGAGACGCCGTCGTCTGCCGCAGACTGGGAAGGAGGCCGTCCCCGTCTCCCGGCGCCCGCAGTCGCCGGGGCGGAGGCGGCCGACGGGGTGGGGGATCGCCGTGTGTTCCACGTGGCGATACGCCTAAGATTCAGCACCCGGGCGGCCGAATGGTGGATCGTGTCATCTGGTGGCCGGACAAGGGTAACCTTCAGTAATCGTGTGGTTTGCCATAGATACTCCCTAACTGCGTAAAACGAATGAGGGGCCATGAAAGGACGCGTGCTGGTCGTCGACGACGACGCCGCTCTCGCCGAGATGCTCGGCATCGTGCTGCGCGGAGAGGGGTTCGAACCTTCCTTCGTCTCCGACGGGGACAAGGCGCTCGACGCGTTCCGCGACACCCGGCCGGACCTGGTGCTGCTGGACCTGATGCTGCCCGGCGCCGACGGCATCGACGTGTGCCGCAGGATCCGCGCGGAGTCCGGCGTCCCGATCGTCATGCTGACGGCCAAGAGCGACACCATCGACGTGGTGCTGGGCCTGGAGTCCGGCGCCGACGACTACATCGTCAAGCCGTTCAAGCCCAAGGAGCTGGTGGCCCGGGTCCGCGCGCGGCTGCGCCGCACGGACGAGCCGACGCCCGAGATCCTGCAGATCGGCGACATCACCATCGACGTGGCCGGCCACTCCGTCAAGCGGGAGGAGGAGACCATCAACCTCACCCCGCTGGAGTTCGACCTGCTGGTCGCGCTCGCCCGCAAGCCGCGCCAGGTCTTCACCCGCGAGGTCCTGCTGGAGCAGGTCTGGGGCTACCGGCACGCGGCCGACACCCGCCTGGTCAACGTGCACGTCCAGCGGCTCCGCGCCAAGATCGAGAAGGACCCGGAGCACCCGGAGATCGTGGTGACGGTCCGCGGCGTGGGCTACAAGGCCGGACCCGCCTGAAGAGCCCCCAGGCTCCTCCCGGCTCCCCTCGGAATCCGACATGGTCCCCGCGAAGAAGCACCGCCGCACCCCGCGCCAGCTGGTGCGGGGGGTCCGGCGGCGCACCCGGCGCGCCGCCGGCCGGCTGCGCCGGGTCTTCTGGCGCTCCCTGCAGCTGCGCGTGGTCACCAGCACCATGGTCATCTCCATCGTGGTGGTCGCGGTGCTGGGCGTCTTCCTCATGCAGCAGATCCAGCAGTCGGTGCTGGAGTCGCGGGTGCGGGCCGCGATCAGCGAGGCGCAGGCCGACCGCAACGCGGTCCTCGGCTTCCTGACCCAGCCGGAGAACGACACCTCCGAGCGCCCCGCCGACCAGGGGGAGGCGCCGCAGGGCGGAGGGGACAGCCCGCTCAGCCGGGCCACCCAGGCGCTGGCCGAGCGGGCGGGCTCGGCGAGCCGCTACTCGGTGATCATCCGCAACGAGAACCTGCCGGGGGAGTTCTTCGGGACCACCAACATCGACCCGCGGAGCGTGCCCGACCGGCTCCGCGCCGAGGTGAAGAAGAACGAGCCGGGCCGGAACGCCCCCTGGTTCCTCCCGCTGTACTACGAGGGCAGGGCCGACGCGGTCCCCGGAGTGGTGATCGGCACGCGCCTGGACACCATCGGCGCGCCGCGGCTCGACGGCGGTTACGAGATCTACCACCTGGTCCCGCTGGACCGCGAGGAGAAGATGCTGGGGTCGCTCCAGCAGATGCTCATCGTGGTCGGATCCGGGCTGGTGCTGCTGCTCGCCGCGATCGCCTCGCTGGTCACCCGGCAGGTGGTCATCCCGGTACGGCTCGCGCGGCAGGCCGCCGAGCGCCTGGCCTCCGGGAAGCTGGACGAGCGGCTCAAGGTGCGGGGCGAGGACGACCTCGCCCGCCTGGGCACCTCGTTCAACGAGATGGCGGCCAACCTGGCGCTCAAGATCCATCAGCTGGAGGAGCTCTCCCAGGTCCAGCGGCAGTTCGTCTCCGACGTCTCGCACGAGCTGCGCACCCCGCTCACCACCGTGCGGATGGCCGCCGACCTGCTCTACGACGCCCGCGAGGACTTCGACCCGATGGCCGCCCGCTCGGCGGAGCTGATGCAGAACCAGCTGGAGCGGTTCGAGTCGATGCTGGCCGACCTGCTGGAGATCAGCCGCTACGACGCGGGGGCCGCGACGCTCGACGTCGACTCGGTCGACGTGCGCGACGTGGTGCTGCGCGCCGTCGCCGACTCCGAGGCCCTGGCCGAGCGCCACTCCACCCGCTTCGACCTGCGCCTGCCCGGTGAGCCGTGCATGGCCGAGATGGACAGCCGGCGGGTCGAGCGCATCCTGCGCAACCTGCTGTTCAACGCGATCGAGCACGGCGAGGGCAGGGACGTCGTCGTCTCGGTCGGGGCCGACCGGGACGCGGTCGCGGTGGCGGTGCGGGACTACGGGGTGGGCCTGAAGCCGGGCGAGGAGACCATGGTCTTCGACCGGTTCTGGCGGGCCGACCCGTCCCGGGCGCGGACCATCGGCGGCACCGGCCTGGGCCTGGCCATCTCCCGCGAGGACGCGATGCTGCACGGCGGCTGGCTCCAGGCGTGGGGCGCGCCGGGCGAGGGGTCGCAGTTCCGGCTCTCGCTGCCCCGGACGGCCGGGGTCCCGCTGCGGGGGTCGCCGCTGCCGCTGGTCCCGCCGGAGGTGGAGATGCGGCGGACGTGGCGGGGACACATGACGCCGGTGCTCTCTCCGGCGGCGGCGGACGGAGGACAGGATGCGGACTAGCCGGACGCGGCGGCGCGCGGGCGCCGTGCTCCTGGCCGCCGCGCTGTCCTGGTCGGCGGCCGCCTGCTCGGTCGTGCCGACCGGCCGGTCCACGGTCGTGGAGGACCGGGACCAGGGCAACCCCCTCGACCCGCCGTACGCCCGGGTGATCGCCATGGAGCCGAACCCCTCCTGGACGCCCGAGCAGGTCGTCACGGGGTTCCGCGCCGCGATGGCGAGCATCGGCGACGTCCGGTACGCGGCCGCCCGCCGGTACCTCACCGACGACTTCGCCGCGCGGTGGAAGCCGGAGACCGGGGTGACGGTCTACCAGCCGGCCCCGTCCGTGACGGCGCCGCTGGCCGAGGGCGCCACGGAGGCCAGGGTCACGCTCAAGGGCGCCGTGACGGCGAGCATCGACCAGGACGGCCAGTACCGGCCGCGGGGCGGCACGCTGGACGAGCTCTTCACCCTCGTCAAGGGGCCCAAGGGCTGGCGGATCAGCGCGGGCCCGGACGGGCTGCTGCTCTCGCAGGCCGACGTCGAGCGGGCCTACGAGCCGGTGGACCTGTACTTCCTGGACACCAAGCGGCAGGGCCTGGTGATCGACCGGGTCCAGATGCCCGTCGACCCGGCCTCGACCCTCGCCAAGACGACGGTCGAGCGGTTGATCAAGGGGCCGAGCGGGTCCCTGCGGGGCGCGGTGGAGACGGCCTTCGACACCGGCACCGGGCTCATCGACGTCACCACGGAGAACAACCGGGTCGTCGTCGACCTGACCGAGGGGGTGCCCGCCGACCGGGCCGCCGCGATGTCCGCCCAGCTGGCGGGGACGCTCTCCAAGCTCGCCGGCGGTTCGAGCTTCGAGGTGCGGGTGAACGGCGAGCCGTACCGCTCCGGCGTCCCGCTGTACATCGACGCCCAGGAGCACCTGAGGTTCGACCGGTGGATGGCGGCGGTGGACGCCGCCCCGTACTACCTGCAGGACGGCGCCCTGCGGGTGCTGGGCAAGGAGAACGTCGGCGGCCCGGTGCCGGGCGGCGCCGGGCGGGAGTACACCGGTTCGCCCGCCGCCGCTCCGGCGATCAGCGGCTCCGCCCCGAGGCACGTGGCGGCGGTGTCCGAGGACGGCAGACGCATCTCCGTCGCACCGCTCACCCCCGACGGGCAGTGGGAGCAGTGGACCGTCGGCAACGACCTCGTCCCGCCCTCCTGGGACCGCTACGACTCGATGTGGACGGTGGACCGGACCGGCCCGCAGACCTCGGTGGTGCTGCGCCAGTACGCCGACGACAGGCGGCAGTACCGGGTGGCCGCGCCCGAACTGGACACGGTCGAGGTCACCGCGCTCAAGGTCGCCCGGGACGGGGTTCGGGTCGCGGTCGCGGTCAAGGACGGCACCGGGGAGAAGGTCATGATCGGCGCGATCGTCGGAGACCGCGCCGACAGCCGCATCGGCAACCTGCAGATCGCGATGGACGGCGACGAGAAGCAGACCATCGAGGACATCGCCTGGAAGGACGGCACGGCCCTCTACGTGCTGACCGGCAAGTCCGAGCTGTTCGAGGCCTCGCTCATCGCCGAGCCGTCGCAGAGCATCCCGTCGCCCCCCGGGATCCGGAGCATCGCCGCTCTGAACAAGAACAACTCGCTGCTGGCCGGGGTCGAGGACGACGACGGCAAGCTGCAGGTCCTCTACTGGGACGGGGACACCTGGGAGCCGCAGGTCAAGGACGAGAAGGGCGCCGCCGTCCTCGGCGGGGACGGCCCCGCCTTCCCGGCCTTCCCCCTGGGGTAGCCGGGGTTCCCCCTGGGGTGGTCGGGGGCCCCGCGGCATCGCCCGGCCCCCGGTTCTGTCGGTGGGACCTGGCATTTTGGTGTACGTGACGACCGCTCTGCTCGACCTCGTCCTGCCGCCGCGCTGCGCCGGGTGCGACGCGCCCGGCGTGCTCGTCTGCGCCCGCTGCACGGCGGAGCTGCGCGGCGAGCCCGCCCGCCGGATGCCGGTCCCGTCCCCGCCCGGCCTGCCCGACTGCTGGTCGGCCACCGTCTACGCCGGAGCCGCGCGCCGGGCGATCCTCGCCTACAAGGAGCACGGCCGCACGGCCCTGGCCCACCCGCTGGCCGGGGCCCTGGCGCTGGCGGCCGGCACCGCCGTGGGCGGGCACCCCGTGGTCCTCGTCCCGGTGCCCAGCGCCCGCCCGGCCCTGCGGCGGCGCGGGCACGATCCGGTGGCCCGGCTGGCCGTGCTCGCGGCCGGCTACCTCCGGGCCGCGGGCTGGCCCGCGAGCGCGGCGCAGGTGCTCGCCCAGCGTCGCCGGGTCGCCGACCAGGCGGGGCTGAACGCGCTCCAGAGAGCCGAGAACCTCTCCTCGGCGTTCCGCCTCGCCCCCGGGGCCGGTGCGTCCATGGCGGCCCTCCTGGAGAGCGGGACGGTGATCGTGCTCGTCGACGACGTCGTGACGACCGGTGCGACGCTCGCGGAGGCCGCGCGGACGCTCCGCGCGGCGGGCGCCGAGTCGGCGGTCGCCGTCACGGTGGCGGCGACACGCCGACGGGGGCGGGCGCGCGACGATCACTCCCGGTAAAAGGCGGGTCAAGTATCGGTCCCGTCCGCGGACCCCGCCTCCGTGTCCCAATCGCAGCTCCGGTGCCCTGCGGAGGACATGAGAAGGCTTCACGTAAGGGATGGCGCATCGCAGAAGCGGTCATCTCCGGCGCCCCGAACCCCTGGATGAATCACCCAAAGTGATCCTCGGGACGGTTGCCAGGCTGACATTCGGTCGCGATACGGATAGCGTCAAGACATGGCACCCGCCCGGGTCCGTGGTTGCACCGGATCGACTCCCGCAAGGGGGCCGGTCCGGCTAGCCGATGCCAGCCGCAGGCGAAACGGTCCACGTAAGGCGACTTTTTGTCGACCGATCACGGTGCGGCTTAGAGGTAAGTCCTGCCTTCCCGAGGAGCCAGATGTTCCTCGCCAGAAGAGAAGGGCAGTAGTGGCAAAGAGCTGCGAGACCCTCAGCAGGCGGATGTGGGGACGAAGACCAGGTCGGCCGGGCGGGTGCCGCAGCAGTACCACAGTCGAGAGCCTAAGGGGGGCTGTGCATGGACATCATCGTCAAGGGTCGGCACACCGGAGTGAGTGACCGATTCCGCGACCATGTGACGACCAAGCTGGCCAGGATCGAGCGTCTGGACCAAAAACTCATCCGCGTCGACGTGGAGGTGTCCAAGGAGCGCAACCCGCGCATGGCCGATCAGCGTGAGCGGGTCGAGCTCACCATCCACTCCCGCGGTCCCGCGGTCCGGGCGGAGGCCTCGGCCGAGGACCGCTTCTCCGCCCTCGACATCGCCCTCGGCAAGCTGGAGGGCAGGCTCCGGCGCCTGGCCGACCGGCGCAAGGTGCACCACGGCACGTCGGTCGCCGAGCTGACCGCCGCGGCGGTGGCCGAGTCCTTCGAGGCCGACGGCGCCGGGATCCGGCTGCAGGCGGCGGAGGAGGAGCCGGAGGCCGGCGGCGAGGTCCTCGAGGACAAGACCATCGTCCCGATCGAGATGGAGGGCGACGGCCCCCTGGTGGTCAGGGAGAAGTTCCACAAGGCCGACCCGATGACCATCGACCAGGCCCTCCTGGAGATGGAGCTGGTGGGCCACGACTTCTACCTCTTCCGCGACAAGGAGAGCGGCCTGCCCAGCGTCGTCTATCTGCGCAAGGGCTACAACTACGGCGTGTTGCGGCTCGTGGAGCCCTGACCGCAGCGTTCGAAGATCCTCTCCGACCAACCCGAGGACCCTGAACCCGTGTAATCATGGCGGTCCAACGGCTCTGGCCCCCCGAGGAGGAGGCGTGACGGAACCCGACGAGGCGGCCCGCGCTGCCGAGCGCGGCGACCCGATCCGCGTGCTGATCGTCGACGATCACGCGCTGATCCGCCGCAGCCTGGAGATGGCTCTGGCCGCGGAGGCGGACATCGAGGTGGTCGGCGAGGCGAGCGACGGGCAGGAGGCGGTCGAGCTCGCCGACCGCCTCACCCCCGACGTCGTGCTCATGGACGTCCGGATGCCCCGGCGGAGCGGCATCGAGGCCACCCGCGAGATCAAGGCCTCCGCGCCGAGCATCCGGATCATCATGTTGACCGTCAGCGACGAGGAGGAGGACCTCTTCGAGGCGATCAAGGCGGGGGCCACCGGCTACCTGCTGAAGAACGTCCAGCTCGACGAGGTCCCCGAGGTCGTGCGCGGCGTCCATGAGGGGCAGTCGCTCATCAACCCGGCGATGGCCACGAAGCTCATCAACGAGTTCGCGACCATGAGCCGGAAGGAGGCCGAGCGGCCTCCCCAGCTCCCCGTCCCCCGGCTGACCGACCGGGAGATGGAGGTGCTCCGCCTGGTGGCCAAGGGGATGAACAACCGCGAGATCGCCAAGCAGCTGTTCATCTCCGAGAACACCGTGAAGAACCACGTCCGCAACATCCTGGACAAACTCCAGCTGCACTCGCGGATGGAAGCGGTGGTCTACGCGGTCCGGGAGCGGATGCTCGAGATCACCTGACCGCGCGGCGGCCGGGACCCGGCCGCCGCACGATCCGCGGCGCCCCGCAGGTCAGGGGATCGCCGCGGCGAGGGCCTGGCGGAGGGCGGGCTCGGCGCGCTCGACGCGGACGGCGTCGCAGCCGACCCAGCCCGCCGCCTCGCGCAGGGCCTCGGCCAGCGGCTCGACCGCCCTGCGCGGGTCGATCCCCGGCTCGACACCGATCTGGCGGGCGACGAGGGTGGAGCCCTCGCGCGCCGGGTCGACCCGGCCGATCAGCCGCCCCCCGCTCAGCACGGGCATCGCGAAGTAGCCGTGGACGCGCTTGTCCTTGGGGACGTACGCCTCCAGGCGGTGGTTGAAGCCGAACACGCGGGCGGTGCGGGCGCGGTCCCAGACCAGCGAGTCGAACGGCGAGAGCAGGGTGGTCCGGTGGCGGCCCCGGGCCGGCGCCGCCAGCGCCGCCGGGTCGGCCCAGGCCACCGCCGAACGACCGGTCCAGCCCTCGACCCGCACCTCGGCGAGCCCCGCGGCGCCGTCCGCGAGCGCCGCGTCGAGCAGCGCGGCGTGCGGGCCGGTCAGGCGGAGGAAGTCGACGAGGTCGGCCCGGGTGGCGACGCCGAGGGCGCGGCCGGCCGTGCGGGCGAGGCGGGCGACGCACTCGGCGTCGGCAGGGTCCTCGGCCAGCAGGGCGGCGGGCACGGCCCGCTCGGCGAGGTCGTAGACGCGGCGCCAGCCGACGCGCCGGGTGCAGACCACCTCTCCGGTGTCCAGCAGCCACTCGATGGCGATCTTGGTGTCGGACCAGTCCCACCAGGGGCCGCCGTTCTTGGCGCCGCCGAGGTCGGTGGTCGTGACGGGGCCGCTCTCGCGCACCTGCTCCAGCACCTTGTCCACGACCGGCGGGACCTCGTGCCAGCGGTACTTCCGCTCCCGGAACGCGCGCCGCCGGAAGGCGTAGAGGGGCCAGTCGTCGAGGGGCAGGATGCAGGCGGCGTGGCACCAGTATTCGAAGGCGCGGGGCGGGACGTCCCAGTAGGCCTGCTCGACCTGCCGCCTGCCGACCGCGCCGAGACGGGCGTAGGCAACGAGCTCGTGGGAACGGGCCAGCACGGAGATCGTGTCGAGCTGGACGGCGCCCAGGCGGCGCAGGGCGGCGGAGGCGCCGCCGCGGCGGGCGTCGGCGCCCAGGAGACCCTGGGCGCGCAGGATGATCCGGCGGGCCTCGTCGGCGGGGAGCGTGACCGTCACGGCCGCCCCCCCGAGGGGATCCAGGGGGGAACGATGAAAACACCGCATCAGCATGAGGCGAGGCTAACGCCTCACACCGACGAGAACACTACGGCGGTGTTCCGGTCAGCCGAGGACGCCCTCCTGCCGTCCGGCCCGGGTGCGGGGGGCGTCGACGACGACGTCGCCGAAGGCGCCGAAGGCCAGCAGCAGGACCCCGCCCAGCGCGCACACCGCCGCGCCCAGCCAGAAGACGAACCAGTCGGGACCGGCGGTCAGCCCGAAGCCCCCGATGGCGAAGCCCAGCACGCTCACCGTCACGGCCAGCCAGGAGGAGGCCCTGCCTCCGTGGCCGCCGGAAGCCCCGCGCCCCCGGTCGCCGTGGCCGCTGTGGCCGCCGTGGTCGTCACGGCCGCCGCGGTCTCCGCGACCGTCGCGGCCGTGGCCGCTCCCGTGGCCGCTCCCGTGGCCGGTCTCGGGCGCTGGGCCGGGTGCGGTCTCGGTCACGTTCCACGTCTCCTCGTGCAGGGTGGTGCGTCCGCCGTCTTTTTCGTGCGACGTGCGACAGCAGGCGACCTACCCCTCCACGCTGGGCCGTACTCCCCGCGAAGGGGACGCGGGAACGCTCCGGGAACACCATGGCCGCGGGGCGCGTCATCCATGGTGGATGTGTCCGGTGGTGGAACCGCCTACGATGGCAGCGGAGAACCATGTCTCGTCCTCATCCGGGCCTGTCCGGCCGCGGAAGACCTGCGAGGAGCTTTACCTAAAGTGCCAGCCTTTCTCGACAAGATTCTTCGCGCAGGCGAAGGCAAGCTTCTGCGTAAGCTCAAGCGGATCGCCGACCAGGTCAATTCCATCGAGGACGACTTCACGAGCCTCACCGACGCCGAGCTGCGCGCGCTCACCGAGGAGTACAAGCAGCGCCACGCCGACGGCGAGTCCCTCGACGATCTGCTTCCCGAGGCCTTCGCCACCGTCCGCGAGGCGGCCCGCCGCGTGCTGGGCATGCGCCACTTCGACGTGCAGATCATGGGCGGGGCCAACCTGCACATGGGCAACATCTCCGAGATGCGCACCGGTGAGGGCAAGACCCTGACCTGTACGCTCCCGACCTACCTCAACGCGCTGTCCGGCAAGGGCGTGCACGTCATCACGGTCAACGACTACCTGGCCAAGCGCGACGCGGAGGAGATGGGCCGCGTCCACCGCTTCCTCGGGCTCGAGGTCGGCGTGATCCTGGCCAACATGCCGCCGGACGAGCGCCGCAAGCAGTACAACGCGGACATCACCTACGGCACGAACAACGAGTTCGGCTTCGACTACCTGCGCGACAACATGGCCTGGTCGCTGGAGGAGTGCGTCCAGCGCGGCCACAACTTCGCGGTCGTCGACGAGGTCGACTCGATCCTCATCGACGAGGCCCGGACCCCGCTGATCATCTCCGGTCCGGGCGAGCAGTCCGGCAAGTGGTACGGCGAGTTCGCCAAGATCGTTCCCCGGCTCCGCAGGGGCACCGAGGGCAAGGACGGCGAGGAGAGCACCGGCGACTACGCCGTCGACGAGAAGAAGCGCACGGTCGGCATCTTCGAGTCCGGCGTGGAGAAGGTCGAGGACTGGCTCGGCATCGACAACCTCTACAAGCCCGAGCACACCCACCTGGTCGGCTTCCTCAACAACGCGCTGAAGGCCAAGGAGCTCTACAAGAAGGACAAGGACTACATCGTCGTCGACGGCGAGGTCCTGATCGTCGACGAGTTCACCGGCCGCGTCCTGCACGGCCGCCGCTACAACGAGGGCATGCACCAGGCCATCGAGGCGAAGGAAGGCGTCAAGATCAAGGACGAGAACCAGACTCTCGCCACGATCACGCTGCAGAACTACTTCCGCCTCTACGAGACGCTCGCCGGCATGACCGGCACCGCGGCCACCGAGGCCAACGAGTTCCACCAGACCTACAAGCTCGGCGTCGTCCCGATCCCGACCAACCGCCCGATGATCCGCAAGGACCAGCCGGACGTGGTCTACAAGACCGAGGACGCCAAGTTCCAGGCCTGCGTTGAGGACATCGCCGAGCGTTACGAGAAGGGCCAGCCGGTCCTGGTCGGCACCACGAGCGTGGAGAAGTCCGAGCGGCTGTCCAGGGAGCTCAAGCGCAGGGGCGTCAAGCACGAGGTGCTCAACGCCAAGAACCACGCGCGTGAGGCCTCCATCGTCGCCGAGGCGGGCCGCAAGCACGCCGTCACCGTCGCCACCAACATGGCCGGCCGCGGCACCGACATCAAGCTCGGCGGCAGCACCGAGTTCCGCGCCGACCAGGAGCTGCGCAGCCGCGGCCTGGACCCGGTCGAGACGCCGGAGGAGTACGAGAAGGCCTGGGCCGAGGCGCTGGAGAGGGCCAAGGCGGCCGTCAAGGCCGAGCACGAGGAGGTCACCGAGCTCGGCGGCCTCTACGTCCTGGGCACCGAGCGGCACGAGTCGCGCCGCATCGACAACCAGCTCCGCGGTCGATCCGGCCGGCAGGGCGACCCGGGCGAGTCGCGCTTCTACCTCTCGCTCGAGGACGACCTGATGCGCCTGTTCAACTCGGCCCGGGTCGAGATGATCATGACGCGGCTGAACATCCCGGACGACGTCCCGATCGAGTCGGGCATCGTCTCCAAGGCCATCGCCTCCGCCCAGCACCAGGTCGAGCAGCAGAACTTCGAGATCCGCAAGAACGTTCTGAAGTACGACGAGGTCATGAACCGGCAGCGCAAGGTGATCTACGCCGAGCGCCGCCGCGTGCTGGAGGGCGCGGACCTGCACGAGCAGATCCGCGGCTTCGTGGGCGACGTCATCGACGACTACATCGCCGGCGCCACCGCCGAGGGCTTCGCCGAGGAGTGGGACCTCGACAAGCTGTGGAAGGCGCTCGGCCAGCTCTACCCGATCACCCTCACCGTCGACGGCGTCGTCGAGGAGGCCGGCAGCCGCGAGGAGCTGTCCGCCGGGTTCCTCGCCGAGAAGGTCAAGGCCGACGCCCTGGCCGCCTACGACCGCCGCGAGGAGGAGCTCGGGCCGGAGGCCATGCGCGAGCTGGAGCGCCGGGTCATCCTGTCGGTCCTGGACCGCAAGTGGCGCGAGCACCTCTACGAGATGGACTATCTCCAGGAGGGCATCGGCCTGCGCGCGATGGCCCAGCGCGACCCGCTGATCGAGTACCAGCGCGAGGGCTTCGACATGTTCTCCCAGATGCTCGAGGGCATCAAGGAGGAGTCGGTCGGCTACCTGTTCAACCTCGAGGTCGAGGTGCAGACCAGCCCGATCGTCGAGGAGGCGGCGGCCGACGAGGACGAGTCGGTCGCGGAGGCCCGCTCCATCATCGCCCGCGGCCTGCGCGGTCCGCAGCGGCCCAGCGAGCTGCAGTACACCGCGCCCGGCGAGACCGGTGAGGTGGAGCACACCCGGGTCAGCACGAAGGAGGAGCGGGACGCCTACGGCGACGTCGAGCGCAACGCTCCCTGCCCCTGCGGCTCCGGCAAGAAGTACAAGCGCTGCCACGGCGACCCGAAGCACGCGGGGGCCTGATCCTGCGGCCACGGGACATCCGGTGAGCCCGGCGTCCGGGCGGTAGGAGAGCGGCCGGTGGCGGCGGCGGACTTCGGTCCGCCGCCGCCATTCGTGTTCTCCGTCAGCCTCTGCCGGGGTCGGCGCCCGTGCGGATCCGCGCTGCCCGCGTCTTCTGGTCCGGTCCGGCGTCCGCGCGTGCGTGCGCCGCCTCCCCGTCCCCGTCCGGTTCGGCGCCCGCCTCCGGTCTCCGGCGCGCACCGGCGGCCGGGGCCGCCATGGCCACGGCGAGCACGACCAGCCCGCAGCCGGCGACGAGGAGCCAGCCGGGACGCGCCGCCTGGGCGAGATGCGCGGGTGGGGCGTTGGCGATGACGCCGCCGGCGACGGCGATGCCGAGGGCCGAGCCGAGCTGGCGGGCGGTGGAGGTGATCCCGCCGGCGACGCCTGCGCGGGCGGACGGCAGGCCGCTGACCGCGGTGTTGGTGATCGGCGCGTTGGCGAACCCGAATCCGACGCCGACGAGGAGGCAGGCGAGGGAGAGCGACCGGACGTCGGTGTGGTCGCCGGTGCCGACGAGGCAGAGACCGCCGGCCGTGATGAAGCCCCCCGCGAGCAGCAGCGGCGGGCGCGCGCCGAAACGTCCGGTGAGCAACCCGGAGAGCGGCGCGCAGACGGTCGCCGCGACGGCCATCGGGAGCGTGACGACCCCCGCAGCCAACGGGGTCATGCCTCTGGCGTCCTGGAGGTAGAGGGTGGTGAGCAGCAGGGTGGCGCTGAGGGCGACGAAGACGGTGACCGCGCCGACGACGGCGGCGGTGAACGGCGGTCGGCGGAACAGCCGGGGATCCACGAGCGGCTCGGCGCGTCGCGACTCGATCCGTACGAAGGCAGCGGCCGCGACGGCGGTGACGACGCAGCCGGCGACCGCCGCGGGCGAGTCCCACCCGATGTGCGGTCCCTCGATCAGCACGGCGACCGCTCCCCCGACCACGACGGTCAGCAGCAGCTGCCCGGGGCCGTCGAACCGGCGCGGCCGTTCCGCGCGGGACTCCGGCACGAAGACCGCCGTCAGCGCCAGGGCCAGGGCGACGATCGGCACGTTGATCCAGAAGACCGACCGCCAGCCGAACTCCGAGACCAGCGCGCCGCCCACGACGGGCCCGGCGGCCATGCTGGCGCCGAAGACGGCCGCCCACACGCCGATCGCGCGGGCCCGCTCCCTCGGCTCGGTGATCGCGTTGACGACGATCGCGAGCGCCACCGGGCTGAGCATCGACCCGCCAACCCCCTGCACCGCGCGGGCCGCGACCAGCACGCCGACGGTCGGTGCGAGCGCGCACGCCGCGGACGCGGCGCCGAAGACGGCCAGCCCGAGCCGGAACACGCGCCGCCGTCCGATGCGGTCGGCCAGCGCGCCGGACGAGATGAGCAGGCCGGCCAGCACGAGCGTGTACGCGTCGACCACCCACTCCAGCCCGCGGGTCCCCACCTGCAGGCCGGCGCCGATCGACGGCAGGCCGACGTTCACGGCCGTCGTGTCCAGCCCGACCAGGAACAGGCTCAGGCAGCAGACCGCCAGCACCGTCCAACGCTCGGGCACGCCGGATTCCGTTTTCATGATCACTCCTCACGTGGCGCCGCGCAGACGCTCGCGGCCTCGGGACCCCGCGGGCCCGGATGACAATGTCGGGCCGCCGGGAACGGATCGGGTAGGAATTTTGCGAAGATTGCAAAGAACCCGCGGGCCCGGCCAGACTGCCGGGCATGGACGCCGAACTGGAGCAGACGCTCGCCGCCATCGGTCCGCGCCTGCGCGCGCTGCGCCGTGACCGCGGCATGACCCTTGAGGCGCTGTCGGCGGCGACCGGCATCTCGGTCAGCGGCCTGTCGCGGGTCGAGTCCGGCAGGAGACGCCCGACCCTCGAACTCCTCATACCGATCGCGCGGGCGCACCGCGTCGCGCTCGACCGGCTCATCGCCGCCCCGGCGACCGGCGACCCGCGGGTCCACCTGACCCCGCGCCGGCACCGCAACGGAAGCGTCCTGGTGCCGCTGACGCAGTATCCGGGCCGTCTGCGGGTCTTCAAACAGGTGATCGCCCCCAAGCCCCGCAAACTCGTCACCCACGCCGGCTACGAGTGGCTCTTCGTCCTCGCGGGCGAGCTGCTGCTGGTGCTCGGGGAGCGCGAGCTCACGCTCCGCCCCGGCGAGGTGGCCGAGTTCGACACGGCCGAGCCGCACTGGTTCGGCCCGAGCGGCGACACCCCCGTCGAGATCCTCCACATCTTCGGCCCACAGGGCGACAAGGCCCGGGTGCGTGCGCGCCCGGCGGCTCTCCGGCGCCACGAGCCCGGCTGAGCGCCCACGCCGCTTCCTGACCCGGGCCGCTTCCTGACCCGGGCGGTGGATGCTCCCGCGGGGTTCCCGGCCCCCGGTACGGGGGCCGGGAACGGCGAGTCAGGGGGTCGTCTCGAAGCCGGTGCACAGCCACTGCACGCCCCGGCGCTCCAGCCTGAGGGCCAGCCCGCGGGAGCGCTCGCCGCAGCGTACGAGCACGCACATCTCCACCGCCCCGTCGCGGGGCTGGGAGATGTGCGGCGCGCCCACCAGCGGGGGCCGAGGGCAGTCGATGATCTTCCCTGTGCGGATCAGTTCCGCGTGGGCCCGGCGGGTCAGGTGGCGGGCGACGCTCGCCGGGGGCCGTCGTCCGGCCAGGATCTCGGCCACCGCCTGCGCCAGGGCCCGCAGCCGCCGCTCGTCCGGGGCCGCGCCGGGCGGCCCCCAGACCAGCGGCCGCCGGATCGCGGGGGCGGCGGGCTCCGGCTCGTGGGCGAGGGCGAGGGTGCCCTGCACGTACGGCGGAGCGGCCGGGGACGTGCGGACGGCCCGCTCGTCGTCGCCGGGCGGCTCGGCCAGGGGCGACGGGGCGATCCGGGGGAGTGGCACGGGGGACGGCGCGGGGGACATGGCGACTCCGGTTCGAAGGTTCGGTGCGGAACTGACACCTCTAGGAGTTTCCGGTCCCCCGCCCAGATACGTCGCGCACCAGCTTTCCGGAGAACTGCGGCCGTTCCGTCCGTTGTGCGGAGAAGATCGCCTCAAGCTGGAGTGGTTCCCGCCCACAGGGAAACGGGTTCCGGACGCGTTCGCGGTTTCCGGAGGATGACCGGAACCGGTTTCACGGAGTCGACAGGGGTTCCCGAGAGGGGGGGCGGGGCCAGGAGCCGGCCGGGGTTCCCCGGAGGAGGGTCCGGAGGACGGTGGGGTTCCCGGGAGGGGGCGGGTTCAGGAGCCGGCGGCTCCGGGCGCGCGGCCCGGCGACGCATCGCCGGAGCCGCCGGGGCCATCGGAGTCCATGTTCGGTTCGGGCGCGCGGCCCGGCGACGCGTCCCCGGAGCCGCCGGAGCCGCCGGAGCCGCCGGAGTCCATGTCCGGCTCGGGCTCGCGGCCCGGCGTCATGATGTCCAGGCGTCTGATCAGGAAGCCGAACACCGCGTAGTAGACCACCGCGTAGACCAGTCCCATGGCGATGAGGACCGGCACCCCGTGCGCGTTCGGGGCGGTGCCGTACAGGCCGAGGTCGATCAGGCCGGAGGAGAAGCCGAAGGCGAGCTTGGCCCCCAGCGCCGAGGCGACGGCCAGGGAGACGCCGGTCAGAACGATGTGCGCGACGAACAGGACCGGCGCCACGAAGATGAAGGCGAACTCGATCGGCTCGGTGATCCCGGTGAGGAAGGCGGTGAGCGCGGCCGAGACCATGATGGAGCCGACCGCGGTGCGCCGGTGCGGCGGGGCGGCCCGCCAGATGGCGATCGCCGCGGCGGGCAGGCCGAACATCAGGACCGGGTAGAAACCGGCCTCGAAGCCGCCGTAGCCCTGGACGCCGTTGTTGAAGCAGACCAGGTCGCCCGCGAGCCGCTTGCCGGTCTCCGTCACGCAGGCGGGGACCTGGGTCCAGACGATGTTGTTGACGATGTGGTGCAGGCCGAGGGGGAGCAGCGCCCGGTTGACCATGCCGTAGACGCTGGCTCCGAGCGTGCTGTTCTCGGCGAGCCAGACCCCGAAGGCGCGGACCCAGCCGCCCAGGACGGGCCAGACGAACCCGACGGCCACCCCGATCACCAGTCCGGCGAAGGCGGTGAGGATCGGGACCAGGCGGCGGCCGCTGAAGAACGCCAGCGCGGTGGGGAGCTTCGTCCGGTGGAAGCGCTGCCAGAGGGTCGCGGAGACCAGGCCCATGGCGATGCCGCCGAGCACCCCGGTCGGGTTCTGCGCGCCGAGGTCGAGCACGATCTTCGGTACGCCCGGGGTGGACGGGTCGAAGACCTGCGTGGTGATCGACTCCTTCAGGCCGTCGTCGAACAGCGTGAAGAACATCTTCATGCTGACGGCGTGGAAGACGAGGTAGCCGACGAGCCCGGCCAGTGCGGTGGAGCCGTCGGCCTTCCTGGCGAACCCGATGGCCACGCCGATCGCGAACAGGACGGGCAGGTTGTCGAAGAGCGTGCCGCCCGCGGTGCCGAGCACGTGGGCGGCGTCGTCGAGGAAGGCGTTGTCCGTACGGCCGAGCAGGTCGTCCTGGCCCAGCCGGAGCAGCAGACCGGCGGCGGGGAGAACCGCGATCGGGAGCATGAGCGAGCGGCCCAGCCGCTGGAGCACGCCCATCACGGCGGAGCCGGGGCCCGGTCCGGACCCGGACGCCGCCGCGCCCGCTGAGGTGGAGCTCATCGATTGCCTCCAGCGTGCAGATCCCCGCCCTCGGGCCGGGAGCGTGTGACCGGGCGTTTCCCCGGTGGGCGGGCGGGGCCGGGCGGGCCGGGAGGGGCCGCGAGGGCGGGGTCAGGCGCGGCGCGCCGGCGTCTCCAGCACCGTGCGGAGCTGGTAGCGGTCAGCGCGGTAGGTGGAGACGCCGAGTTCGGCGCAGACGCCCCCGGCGAACGAGCGCCGCTGGAGCAGCAGGACGGCCCCGCCGCGCGGCAGCTTCAGCAGGTCGGCGTCGCCGGGGTCGGCGATGCCCGCGTCGATGGTCAGCTCGCCCGCGTCGAGCATCAGCCCGTAGCGGGTCTCCAGCAGGGCGTAGAGGGAGCGGCCGGTCAGGTCGTGGGCGGCGAGGTCCGGCGCGAGGGAGACGGGGATGTGGGCCCGCTCGATGCACATGGGTTCACCGGCCGCGGTGCGCAGCCGCTCGATGAAGTGCACCTCGTCACCCGGCTGGATGCCCAGTTCCCTGGCCAGGTGGGCGCTGGCGCGCACCACCCGGCGGTCCAGGTCGCGCGAGCCGGGCTCCATGCCGCGGGCGCGCATCTCGTCGCTGAACGAGGTCAGCCGGAGCGGCATCTCGATCTTGGGACGGGCCACGAAGGTGCCCTTGCCCGCGACGCGCTGCAGCCTGCCCTCGGAGACCAGGTGGTCGACCGCCTGCCGTACGGTCATGCGGGAGAGCCCGAAGCGCTGGCAGAGCTCGCGCTCGGACGGGATCGCCGTGCCGATGGCCAGTTCGTGGCTGTCGATGAGGTCGAGCAGGATCTCGCGGAGCTGGAAGTACTTCGGGATCGGGCTGTCCGGATCGATCTGCGCCATGGGATTCCGCCCCCTCTCGATATGGAATGTCTGATGGGCTATGGTTCGTACTGGTCTAGTCCGGACTAGACCACAGGCCGGAAAAGGGTGTCAACGTACGGACCGGCGACGGATCGATAACGGCCCGATCGCGCCTGTCCGAGCCGAAGGATGAGCGCGAGATGACGACCAAGATGCGCAGCGAGATCGCCGAGCAGCCCGCTGCGTTGCAGGCCACGCTGGACGCCCTTCTCCCCAGGGTCGGGGAGGTGGAGCGCCTGGCGCGGGAGACCCGGCAGCTGCTGTTCGTCGCCCGTGGCACCTCCGACAACGCCGCAGTCTACGGCCGATACCTCGCCGAGGCGCACACGGGCCGCCTGTCCACCCTCGCCGCCCCCTCGATCGCCACCACCTACCGGCGCCGGCTCGACCTCGACGGCGTGCTGGCCGTCGGCCTGTCCCAGTCGGGCCGGACCGAGGAGATCGTCGAGACCCTCGCCTGGGCGAAGGACTGCGGCGCCAGGACCGTGGCGATCACCAACGGCGGTGAGGAGAGCCCGCTGGCGCAGGCCGCCGACCTCGCCCTGTGCACCCTGGCGGGCGAGGAGAAGGCCGTCCCGGCGACCAAGACCTACACCACCCAGCTCGCCGCGCTGGCCGTGCTCGGCCTCGGTCTGGGCGCCGACGTCGACCCCGGCGACCTGCGGCGGGTCCCCGAGGCCGTGGAGAAGCTGATCGGGGACCCGGGCGACCTGGACGACGTCGTGGAGGGGCTGGCGGACAAGCCGGGCGTCGTGGTCTCCGGCCGCGGCCTGGCCTTCTCCACCGCCCTGGAGACGGCGCTCAAGCTGAAGGAGGCCTGCTACCTGCACGCCATGGGCCTGTCCTACGCCGACCTGCTGCACGGCCCGATCGCCGTGGTGGACGCCGACACCCCGGCGATCCTGGTCGCGGCCGGGGACGGCCCGACCCTGGACGGCACCGTGGCGCTCGCCGAGCGGGTCGTCGGTGCCGGCGCCGCGGCCTTCACCGTGGGCGGCGGACCCCGGCTCGCGGCGGCCGGCACGGCGGCGCTGAACGGGCCCGACCTGCCCGAGTGGGTCGCCCCGCTCGGCCTCGTCGTCCCCGGCCAGCTGCTCACCGAGGCGCTCTCGCGGCGGCTGGGGATCGACCCCGACGCGCCGCGCGGCCTCAACAAGGTGACCCAGACGGACTGACGCCCGGACCTAGTCTGGTCGGGGACCGTCGAAGCAGGAGGACGACATGGCGGCAGACGCCGACGCGATCATCGCGGGGCTCGGTGGCGCGGAGAACATCATCGACATCGAACCGTGCATCACCCGGCTCCGGACCGAGGTGCGCGACGCCTCGAAGGTCGACCAGGCCGCGCTGCGGGCGGCCGGCGTCCACGGGGTCATGGCCGCGGGCAACGTCGTCCAGGTGGTGGTGGGGCCCCAGGCCGACACCATCGCCGGGGACATCGAGGACATCATCGGCTGAGGGCCCGGCGGGGGCCCGTTCCGGCGGGCCCGCCCGGACCACCGGGGTCCGCCCGGGCCGCCGGAGCCGCCGGGGTCGGCCCGGACCACCGGAGCCGCCGGGGTCCGCGGGCCGAGGAGCGCGGTGCGGGTCGAGGAGTGCGGTGCAGGCCGAGGAGTGCAGTGGACCGTCCCCGCCGGCGCGGGCACGTACGGCCCGAGGGAGGGTGATGACCGCAGTTCTGGCCCCGGTCGCGGGGACGGCCGTCGGCCTCACGGCGGTTCCCGATCCCGTGTTCTCCGAAGGGCTGGTCGGGCCGGGGGCGGCGATCGACCCGGCGCGCCGACCCGGCCGGGTGGTCTCGCCCATCGCGGGGCGGATCCACAAGCTGCACCCGCACGCGTTCGTGGTGGTGGGGGACGACGGCCGGGGGATCCTGGTCCACCTGGGTATCGACACCGTGCAGCTGCGGGGGGAGGGCTTCGAGCTGCTGGCCGCCGAGGGCGACCGGGTGAGCGCGGGCCAGCCCGTGGTGGCCTGGAACCCCGCCGGGATCGAGGCGGGGGGACGTTCCCCGGTCTGCCCGGTGGTGGCGCTGGACGCGTTCGCCGAGGCCGTCACGGAGATCGCCGACGGGATCGTGGACGCCGGGGACGAGCTGTTCCGATGGGCCTGAGGCCCGGGTGCGACGGCGGTGGAGGCGGAAAGTGGATCTTCGGGAAGAATAGGACTTAAGTGCAATTTGCGCTCTCGGGGGGAACGAGGCCCCGTGACCCGGTCTCGCGGAGGAGGGAGATCGGGGCGCGGGGCGGAAGCGCCGGAGGCCGCGGGCTCGTCCCGCGGCCGTGGTCCGGCGGGGCCGACCGGCCCTCCCCGGCCATACGGCGAGCCGGGTGGTCTAGACCACCCGGCCGGATCTTTCAGGAGGAGCCCGTGCCCGAGCGTCACGTCATCGTCAAGGCCGAGGTCGGCCTGCACGCCCGCCCCGCGGCGACGTTCGTGCAGACCGCGGCCAAGGCCGCGCTGGACATCACGGTCGCCAAGGCCGGAGGCAAGCCGGTCAACGCCAAGAGCATCCTCGGCGTCCTCTCGCTCGACGTCCGCCAGGGCGACACCGTGGTGATCAGGGCGGAGGGCGAAGGGGCGGAGGAACTCCTCGACCGGCTGGCGGAGATCGCCTCGGCGCCATGAGCGGGACGCTCCAGGGGATCGGAGTGAGCCCCGGCGCCGGGTTCGGACCCGCCCACGTGATGTCCCGGGCGGTCCCGCCGCCTCCGGCGGACGTCCCGCACGGCGGGGACGCCGGAGCGGAGCGGGACCGGGCGCTCCTGGCGCTGGAACGGGTCGCCGCGGACCTCCAGGAGCGGGGGGAGCGGGCCGGCGGCGAGGGCGGCAAGATCCTTCAGGCCCAGGCCCTGATGGCGCGCGACCCCGGCCTGTCGGACGGGGTCGCCGAGCTGGTCCGGGCCGGGAAGAGCGCCGCCCGCGCGGTCTACGAGGGATTCGGCCGCTACCGGAGCATGCTCGCCGAGGCCGGCGGCTACCTGGGCGCCCGCGTCGCCGACCTGGACGACGTCCGGGACCGCGCGCTCGCGGTCCTGGAGGGCCGACCGGTGGCGGACGCGCCGCCCGCCGGGGCGGAGCCGTACGTGCTCGTCGCCCGCGACCTGGCTCCGGCGGACACCGCGCTGCTCTCCCCGGACCAGGTGGCCGCGTTCGTCACCGAGGAGGGCGGCCCGACCAGCCACACCTCGATCATCGCGCGGGCGATGGGCGTGCCGGCCGTGGTGGCGTGCCCCGGCGCGACCGCCGTCGCCCCGGGCACGCCGGTGCTCGCCGACGGCTCCTCGGGCCTGGTACGGCTCGCGCCCTCCGGCGAGGAGGTGTCCGCCGCCCGCGGGGCCGCCGCCGCCCGCCGGGCCGCGCTCGCGGCGGTCACCGGCCCCGGCGCGACCGCGGACGGGCACGCCGTGCCGCTGCTGGCCAACATCGGCGGGCCCCAGGACCTGGCGGACGCGCTGGAGCACGGCGCGGAGGGCGTCGGGCTCTACCGGACCGAGTTCCTCTTCCTGGGCCGGGCGGAGGCGCCGTCCGCCGAGGAGCAGGAGGCGGCCTACCTGGAGGTGCTGGAGGCGTTCCCCGGCGGGCAGGTCGTCGTGCGCACGCTCGACGCGGGGGCGGACAAGCCGCTGGCGTTCCTGCCGCCGCCGGGCGAGGAGCCGAACCCGGCGCTGGGGGAGCGCGGGATACGGCTCCTGCGGCTCCACCCCGAGGTGATGGAGACCCAGCTGGCCGCCCTGGCGCGGGCGGCCTCCCGGAGCACGGCCGTGCTCCGGGTGATGGCCCCGATGGTGGCGACCGCCGAGGAGGCGGCCCTGTTCGCGGCCGCGTGCCGGGAGGCGGGCCTGGCGTCCGCAGGCGTCATGATCGAGGTGCCCTCCGCCGCCCTGCGCGCCGCCGACCTGGCCGCCGAGGCCGATTTCTTCTCGGTCGGCACCAACGACCTGGCGCAGTACGCCTTCGCCGCCGACCGCCAGGTGGCCGCGCTGGCCGCGCTGCACGACGCCTGGCAGCCCGCCCTGCTCGATCTGGTCGCCCTGGCCGCGGCCGGGGCCGCCGGGCGGGACCGGCCGTGCGGGGTGTGCGGAGAGGCCGCCGGGGACCCGGTCCTCGCCTGCGTGCTGGTCGGGCTCGGCGCGGCCTCGCTGTCGATGAGCGCTCCCGCGCTGCCCGCCGTACGGGCGGCCCTGGCGCGGCACAGCCGGGAGCAGTGCCGGCTCGCCGCACGGGCCGCGCGAGCGGCCGCCTCGCCCGCACAGGCGCGGGACGCCGCCCGGGCGCACCTGCCGGGCCTGTCCGGGCTGGGGCTCTGAAGCGTCCGGGACGCTCCTGGCGGTGGGGGCCTTCAGGACGCCGGGGACGTCCAGCCTGGGGCGCGAAGGGCCCGGTGGGACCGGCGGGAGCTAAAGAGACGGCGAAGCGCCGGGCCGTCCGGTCGCCCGCGCGGATAGCGTGGTCGCCATGGTTCGGTGCATTCGTACGACGGGTCTTGCAGTGATCGTGACGATGGCGGCCGGCTGCGCCGGTTCGGGGGCCGCCTCTCAGGCCTCCGGCGGCCCCTCCGCGGGCAGGGCGAACGAGGCCGCCCCGGCGGTGCGGGAGACGGCCGCCGCCCGGCCGGAGGCGACCTCCGCGGGCTCGGCGCGCTCGTCCTCCCCGGTGGAGGACGTGCTCGCCGGGATGAGCGTGGAGGAGAAGGTCGGCCAGCTCTTCATGCCCGTCCTGTACGGCTCGTCGGCCACCGCCTCGTCCGGGGAGAACCAGGCCCGCTTCGGCGCGGCCACGCCGGCCAAGGTGATCGCCAAATACCGGCCCGGCGGGGTGATCCTGTTCCCCTGGGCGGACAACGTGAAGAACGTCCGGCAGCTCGTCGCGCTGACCAACGGCATGCAGAAGGCCTCGCCGGAGATCCCGCTGCTCGTCGGCGCCGACCAGGAGAACGGGCAGATCTCCCGGCTCGCGCCGCTGGTCACCGAGCTGCCCGCGGCTAAGGTGATCGGCTCCACCGGCGACCCCTCGCTCGCGCGCAGGGCCGCCGAGGTGACCGGGACCGAGCTGCGGGCGCTGGGAGTCAACCTCGACTTCGCCCCGGTCGCCGACGTGAACGTCAACCCCCGCAACCCGGTGATCGGCCCGCGCGCCTACGGCTCGGACCCGAAGAAGGTCGCGCCGATGGTCGCCGCCGCGGTCAGGGGCTTCCACGACGCCGGGGTCGCCGCCACGGCCAAGCACTTCCCCGGCCACGGCGACACGAACGTCGACAGTCACACCGGCCTCCCGGTGATCAAGCACTCCCGCTCCCAGTGGTCGAAGCTGGACGCGCCGCCGTTCGCCGCCGCCATCGAGGCGGACGTCGACGCGATCATGAGCGCCCACGTGGTCATGCCGAAGCTCGACCCGTCGGGGGACCCGGCCACGCTCTCCAAGCCGATCCTGACCGGGCTGCTCCGCGAGAAGCTCGGCTTCCAGGGCGTCGTCTCCACCGACGCGCTGAACATGGCGGGCGTGCGCGAGAAGTACGGCGACGGCGAGGTGGCCGTGCGGGCCGTCCTGGCCGGGGCGGACCTGCTGCTGATGCCGCCGGACTACCCGAAGGCGCACGGGGCGGTGCTGGCCGCGGTGCGGTCCGGCCGGATCTCCGGCGAGCGGCTCGACGAGTCCGTGCGGCGGCTGCTGAAGCTGAAGGCCGCCCGGGGCCTCCTGGCGAAGGCCCCGGTGGCGGACCCGGCCGAGGCGGAGCGGGTGCTGCGCTCGGCCGCGCACCGCAAGGTCGCCTCGCTGATCACCTCCAGGGCCCGGTAGGACCCGGTCGCCTTCGGCGCCCGCCCGGTTCCGCCTCCCCGTCGGCTGCGCCTACCCTGTAACCCGTTCCAGACGAGGAGGCGGGATGTTCAAGGGCGTGCTGATCGACTGGGGCGGTGTTCTCACCACCGGGCTGCGTGAGGCGATCGACGTGTGGATCGCCGCCGAGCGGATCGACCCGGACCGCTACCGCGACGTGATGCGTGAGCTGATCATGCACGCCTACGAGGGCGCCGCGGACGGGGAGAACACGATCCACGCGCTGGAGCGCGGCGAGATCTCCGCCCTGGACTTCGAACAGGACCTGGCGAGGAGGCTGCTCACGCTGGACGGCGTGCCGCCGGTCGCCGAGGGGTTGCTGACCCGGATGTTCGCCGGTTTCCAGCCGGTCCAGCCGATGTACGACATGCTGGCCGCCGCCCGCGCCGCCGGCCTGAAGACCTGCCTGCTCTCCAACTCCTGGGCCAACGACTACCCCCGGGACGCGTGGGAGGACCTCTTCGACCACGTGGTCATCTCCGGCGAGATCGGCATGCGCAAGCCGGAGCCGCGGATCTTCCGGCACACCCTGGACCTGGTGGGGCTCTCCGGCCCCGAGTGCGTGTTCGTGGACGACATCGAGGCCAACATCGCGGCGGCCCGCGCGCTGGGGATCACCGGGGTGCACCACAGGGACGCCGAGACGACCATCACCGAGCTGGAGGGGCTCCTCGGCGTCTCCCTGCGCTGAGGGCGGCCTGCCCGGTGCCCGTGCCCGGCGTTCGAGCCCCGCGAGGGGGCGTGCCCGCCGTACCCACGGGGCCCGCAGGGCCCGCTGTGCCTACCGCGCCCGCGGGGCCCGTCCGGAGCCCGGCTCGCCGCCGGGGGACCGGATCTCGCGGCCGGGCCGAGGAGACTGGCAGACTCGGGTGTCATCCGGCGCCGGCCTTCGCCGCCGCGCCGCAGCAGAGATCGTATGAGCAGATCGAGGAACGGATGCGCGTCTACCTGCCGGCCACGCTCCCGGCGCTGGCCCGCGTGGCCACCGCGAAGGAGTTCGGCCCGGCCCCGCTGACCGGTTACGCGGTGACCCCCGCGCTGATCGAGTGGTACGCCTCGGGCGACACCGAGGAACTGGAGTACGTCGCCCTGACCGACGCGGCCAGGGCGTCCCTGCGGATGCTGGCCGCCGACCGCGCCGACGGCGTGGAGGCCGCCGCGCGCCGGGTGGTGATCGCGGCGGAGGTGCCGGACGAGGCCGTGGCCGTGGGCGCCGACCTCGCCGAGCGGTCGCGGGTGCGGCTCGCGCGCGCGGTCGCACTGGAGGAGATCGCCGCCGTCCACGTCGATGAGCAGTCGGCCGCCGCCGACGTCGAGGCCGCCGTCGCCGCACTGCCCGCCGCCGACGCCGGCGACGACGACGCGCGCTTCACCGTGGACGGCGCCGAGGCCCACGAGCTCCTGTGGTACGCCACCCAGGAGATCTCCGACCTGGTCGGCTGAGGTCCCGCCCCGGTTTTATCCCGGTGCGGGGCACGCGGAGCGCTGACTAGTCTTGGTGGCGATATGAGACACATCGTTTGGGACTGGAACGGCACGCTCTTCGACGACATCGAGGCCGTGGTCGGCGCGACCAACGCGGTCTTCGAGCCGTACGGCGTGGGAGCCTACGACGCCGACGGCTTCCGCGCCGTCTACACCCGCCCGATCTGGACGGCCTACGAGCGCATGCTCGGGCGCCCGCTGGCCGACGGCGAGTGGGAGCTGATGGACCAGGGCTTCCACGACCACTACCACCGGCTGATGCTGGAGTGCGGCCTGACGGCCGACGCGCTCTCCACCCTGCGGGAGTGGGAGCGGGAGGGCGGCAGCCAGTCGCTGCTGTCGATGTGGTGGCACGAGCGCCTGGTCGCCAAGGTCGCCGAGTACGGCATCGACCGGCACTTCACCCGCGTCGACGGGCTGCTGCACAGCGTGCCCGGCGGGCACAAGGCCGAGTCCATGGTGGCCCATATCAAGGCACTGGGCGTCGACCCGGCCGACGTGCTCGTGATCGGCGACAGCGTGGACGACGCCCACGCCGCGCAGCACGTCGGGGCCCGGGCGGTGCTCTACACCGGGGGCATGACCAGCCGCAGGGACCTGCAGGCGCTGGGCGTCCCGGTGGTGGACACCCTCGCGGACGCCGTCGACCACGCCTGAGCGGGGTCTCCTGGTTCCTCCCGGACCGTCCGCGCCGGACGGTCCCGGATGGTTTCGGCATCGGGGACGGCCGGAGCACGGCGACGGCCGTACTCTGGCATCCCACCCATTTCCGGAGGCCACGATCAACCGCCTCGTTCTCTGGAACGTCGATCTGACCCTCGTCGACGTGTCCATCGTCACCCGTGACGCGTACGCCGACGCCTTCCGGCAGGTCACCGGGAGGCCGCTGGTGAAGCTGACCCAGCACAACGGCCGGCCCGACTCCGAGATCGTCTTCGAGACCCTGGCGATCAACGGGGTCGTCGCCTCCGACGAGCACCTCCCGGAGTTCCTGGACGCGCTGGCCGAGGCCTTCGGCGCCCGGCGCAGGCGGCTGGCCAAGGAGGGCAGGGCGATGCCCGGCGCGAAGGACGCGCTGAAGGCCGTGGCCCGGCTCGGCGGCACGGTGCAGTCGGTGCTCACCGGCACGATCAGGAGCAACGCCGTGCACAAGCTGACCGCGTTCGGCCTGGACCGCTACGTCGACTTCGAGATCGGCGGCTACGGGGAGGAGGTCTACCCCAAGGCCAGCCTGCTCCAGGTGGCGCAGGGCCGCGCGGGACGCAGGCACGGCGCCGTCTTCGACGGGAGCAACACCGTGCTGATCGGAGACTCGGCCCGGGACGTGCAGGCCGCCCGGATCGCCGGGGCCTCGATGATCGCGGTCGCCACCGGGCGGTCCCTCCCGGCCGAGCTGCACGAGGCGGGCGCGGACGTGGTCCTGCCGGACCTGTCCGACCCGGCCCGGCTCGTCGAGGCGGTGACCCGCCTCACCGTCCCCGCTCGGACCGGTTGACGCCACCCGCCCGCGGTCCCGGCCGGTCAGGAGTCCGCCAGGGCGGTCAGGAAGCGGGCGGCGATCGGGGCGGCCACCGCCGAGCCCGAGCCGCCGCCCTCCACGATCACGGAGAAGGCCAGGTCGTCCCGGTAGCCGATGAACCAGGCGTGCGAGGGCGGTTCGGCGCCGGAGCCGTACTCGGCGGTGCCGGTCTTGCCCGCCGTACCGGGCGGGAAGGAGACCGCGCTGGCGGTGCCCTCCACCACGACCGCGGGCATCAGCGTGCGCAGGGCCCGCACCACCCCGGGTTCGAGCTCGCGCGGTTCGGCGGGGGGAAGCAGGCCGGGGTCCACCAGCCGGGGCGGGCGCCAGGAGCCGTCGGCGACGGCCGCGGCGACGGCGGCCATGTTGAGCGGGCTGGTCAGCACGCGGCCCTGGCCTATAGAGGCCGAGGCGAGGTCGGTGTCGTCCTTCGGCGCCGGGAACTCCGCCCGTACGGCGGGCACGCCCGGCTGGACCGGGGCGCCGAAGCCGAAGCCCGCGGCGACCTCGGCCAGCCGCTCCCCGCCGAGCCGGTCGACGCTCAGCCGCCCGAACGTGGTGTTGCACGAGTGGGCGAACGCCTCGCGCAGCGAGGGCGTGCCGTAGTCCTTGAAACCGGCGTTGTGGAAGGGGAAGCCACCGATGTTCTGCTCGGCCGGGCAGGCGGTGCGCTCCTCGGCGGTCATGCCGCCGGCCACCAGCGCCGAGGCGGTGACGACCTTGAACGTCGATCCCGGCGGGTAGTGGCCGAGCAGGGCCCGGTTGAACCCGCCCGGCTTGTTGGCCGCAGCCAGGATCTCCCCGGTGGAGGGGCGGACCGCCACCAGGGAGGCGGGCTTGCCGGTGGCGGTGAGCGCGTCGGCGGCGGCGCGGTGGACCCGCAGGTCGATCGTGGTCCTCAGCTCCCGGCCGGGCCTGGCTTCGGCGGTGGCGAGGGTGGCGACCTTGGTCCGGCTCTTCACCAGGTCCACCCGGGCGGAGGCGGAGCCGGTGAGGCGGTCGCGGTAGGTCTCGGTGAGCGCTTCGACGAGCTGCTGCACCGAGCCGGGGGCGGAGGCGGTGTCGATGCGGGTGCCGTCGGCGGCCAGGACCGGTGCCCGCTCGGCCTCGACCGTCACGGTCTTGATCCGCAGGCCGGGGCCGAGCCGGGGGTGGACGGCGGTCGGGCTCCACTTCACCCGCCAGGCCCGCTCGTGCTCGACCAGTGTCAGCGAGCCGTCGTAGCTCCAGTCCACCGCCCCCTTCAGGTGGGCGCGGAAGCGCACGGCCGCGCCGCCGGAGCCGTCGGTGCCGTCGGATGCGCCGGCGACCTCGAAGCGGGCCCCGGTCAGCTTCAGGTCGGTCCGGAACCGCCGGTACCAGCGGTCGAAGTCGGCGGGAGGGCCGACGGTGAGCGCCCGCATCGCCGGGTGGTCCTGCCGCTCCCAGGCGGCGAGGAAGTCCCGGGCAGTCTGCTCGGGCGAGCCCTGGGTGCGCAGGATCCACACCGCCCCGCCGGCCGCGGCGGCCGGGACGAGCAGGGCCGCGGCGGCGGCGATGACGCGGTTTCTCGGCTTCATGAGCGTTCCCCCTTGTCCTCGTCGGCAGAGGAGACCAGAGGAGACGCCTGTCTGTCCAATATCGATATATGTCAGAATTTAATAGCGGAACAGATATCATTCCTGCCCATGGACCTGGTGAAGCACCTGCGCTACTTCACCGTCGTCGCCGAGGAACTGCACTTCGGCAACGCCGCCGTCCGGCTCGGCATGGCGCAGCCGCCGCTCAGCCAGCGCATCCGCCGACTGGAGGACGAACTGGGCGTGCGGTTGTTCGACAGGTCCAACCGACGGGTGCGGCTGACCGCGGCCGGGCAGGCGCTCCTGCCCGAGGCGCAGGAGATCGTCGCCCGGGTCGAGCGGCTGCGCGCCCTCGCCGGGCGCGGCGAGGGCGGCGAGGGCGCGGTCCTGCGGGTCGGCGTCCCCCCGGACCTGGGCTCGGCGGTGATCGCCGCGCTGATCGACGGGTTCCGGGAGGCGGACCGCGGGGTGCGGCTCGCGCCCGCCGAGATGTGGAGCACCGACCAGGTGGCCGGGCTCGCCGCGGGCACCCTCGACGTGGGCGTGGTCCGGCATCCGGTCGCCGCCGCCGACCTGAGCTTCGGCCCGGTGCTCGTCCAGCGCCCGGGAGTGGTGCTGACCGAGTCGGATCCGCTCGCGGAGCGGCCGTCGGTGCACCTGGCCGACCTGGCCGGCCGCCGGCTCGTCCTGTTCCCCGGGGAGCCCGGGCTGCAGGAGGAGACGCTCGCCGAGTGCCGCCGCCACGGGTTCGTCCCGGAGGAGGTGCACGAGGCGCAGACCCTGGGACTGGTCATCGCCGGGACCGCCATCGCCTTCGGGCCCCGCGTGGAGCTGCCCGGCCTGCGCTGGCGGCCGCTGCTGGGTGAACCGCTGGCCTGGCGGGTCTCGACCGCCTGGCGGGGGGAGGCGGGACCTGCGGCCGAGGTCTTCGGGGCGGTGGCCGTACGGGTGCTGAAGGAGAATGCCGGGATGACGGACGACGGCGCGGCGCCGGTGCGGCGGGTGCGGACCCGCCCCGCCACGGGCTTCCTGGCATGACGGGCATCCGCTCGGTGGGCCGGGCACGGAGGACGCCCGGGACGCCCGGGACGTCGCAGGCACGGAGGGCGCGAGCGTGACGGACTTCGACGGGCTGTTCCGCACGGCGGGCGTCACCGGGTTCCTGCACGCCGTGGACCTGGACACCGGGGCCGAGATCGCCCACGGGGCGGACCAGGCCGTGGTCACGGCGTCGGTGTTCAAGGTGGCGCTGCTGGTGGAGTTCTTCCGGCAGGCGGACCGGGGGGCGCTGGATCCGTCCGAGCGGGTCAGGATCGTGGCGGACGGCCACACCCCCGGGCCCACCGGGGTGTCGGCCATGGCCGACGACGTGACGATCTCCCTGCGGGACCTGGCCTACCTGATGATCGCGGTGAGCGACAACACCGCCGCCGACACCCTGATCGGCCGGGTCGGGCTGACGGCGGTCAACACCATGCTCGCCTCCTTCGGCCTGGCCGGCACGTGGCTGGAGCACGACTGCGCCGGGCTGTTCGCGAGCATCGTGGAGGACGCCGGGCAGGAGGACATGCCGACCGATCCGGCGGTGGTCGCCCGGCTGCGCGTGCTCGACCCGGCCCGCACCAACCGCAGCACGCCGCGCGAGACGACCCGGCTGCTCGGCATGATCTGGCGGGACGAGGCGGCCTCGCCGGAGTCCTGCGCGTGGATGCGCCGCCTGCTGGGCCTGCAGGTCTGGCCGCACCGGCTCGCCTCGGGCTTCCCGTACGACGACGTCGCCGTCAGCGGGAAGACCGGCACTTTGCCGACGCTTCGCAACGAGGCCGGGGTGGTGGAGTACCCCGACGGGAGCCGCTACGCCGTGGCGGTCTTCACCCGCTCGTACGGCACCGCGCAGAACCAGCCGCGCGCCGACGCGGTGATCGGCACCGCGGCCCGGGTCGCCGTGGAGCGGCTGCGCTCCTGAGGTCGCGGTCCGGGCCGGTGGTGGAGTGGCTGCGTTCCCGGGGCGGTGCGGGAGCCGGAGGTCCGCCCCGCCGGGGTGGTGTGCGCGGTCCACATCCCGCGAGGCGGGGGTGTGTGGGTCCGGGGGATAACATCAGGGCGGGACGTGGGAAGGATGGGAGCATGGTCAAGGAAGGTGCGCTGCTCTGGGAACCCACCCCGGACGTCACGAAGAACGCCAAGGTCACCGCGTACATGGAGTGGCTCGGCCGGCCGGTCGACTACCAGGCGCTCTGGCAGTGGTCGGTGGAGGCTCCGGAGGAGTTCTGGGCGTCGGTCTGGGACTACTTCGGCGTGGTGGGGGAGCGTGGTGACGGGCCCGTCATATCAGGGACGATGCCCGGGGCCGAATGGTTCACAGGATCGGCGCTGAACTACGCGGAGAACGCGCTGCGCCGCGCCGAGGCGGAGCCCGGCCGGCTCGCGGTGGTCTCCCGCGACGAGTCGGGCGGACGGCGGACGCTCACACTGGGTGAGCTGGCCGCCGAGGTCGCCCGGGTCCGCGCCGGGCTCGCGGCCCTGGGGGTCGGCCGGGGCGACCGGGTCGCCGCCTACGCCCCCAACGTGCCCGAGACGCTCGTCGCCTTCCTCGCCACCGCCTCCCTGGGGGCGATCTGGTCCTCCTGCTCCCCGGACTTCGGCGCGCCCAGCGTGATCGACCGCTTCACCCAGATCGAGCCCAAGGTGCTCCTGGCGGTGGACGGCTACGACTACAACGGCAGGCACTTCGACCGCTCCGGCGTGGCCGCGGACATCGCCGCACGGCTTCCCACGCTCGCCGCCCTGGTCCGCCTGCCCGCACCCGGCGCGGGCACGGGAGACACGCGGGGCACGGAAGACATCCCGGACGCGGGCCGTACGGCGGGCACGGGCGGCGCAGTGGACGGGAACGGAACCCCGGGCGGCCCCGCGACCGTGCTGACCTGGGAGGAACTGCGCTCGGCCGACGGCCCCCTGGCCTTCGAGCGGGTCCCCTTCGGCCACCCGCTCTGGATCGTCTACTCCTCCGGCACCACCGGCCTGCCCAAACCGATCGTGCACGGCCACGGCGGCATCGTCCTGGAGCACCTCAAGGCGCTCTCCTTCCACCAGGACCTCGGCCCCGGCGACGTGTTCTTCTGGTACACCACGACCGGCTGGATGATGTGGAACTACCTCGTCGGCGGTCTGCTGGTCGGCTCGGCCGTGCTGCTCTACGACGGCTCGACCACCCATCCGGAGACCGGCGCCCTGTGGCGGCTGGCCGCCGAGGAGGGCGTCACCTACTTCGGGACCGGCGCGCCGTACATCACCGCCTCGATGAAGGCGGGGCTGGAGCCGGGCGGGCTGGAGCGGCTGCGCGGCCTCGGCTCGACCGGCTCGCCGCTCCCGCCCGAGGGCTTCGCCTGGGTGCACGACACGCTCCCGGAGGTGCAGCTCGGCTCGTTCTCCGGCGGCACCGACGTGTGCACCGGTTTCGTCGGCGCGGTCCCCCTGCTCCCGGTCCGCGCGGGCGTCATCCCGTGCCGGTGCCTGGGCGCGAAGGTGGAGTCGTTCGACCCGTCGGGGCAGCCGGTGGCCGGCGAGGTGGGCGAGCTGGTGCTGACCGTGCCGATGCCGTCCATGCCGGTCATGTTCTGGAACGACCCCGACGGCTCGCGCTACCGGGAGAGCTACTTCGACGACTACCCCGGCGTCTGGCGGCACGGCGACTGGATCAAGATCCTGCCCGACGGCGGCTGCGTCATCTACGGCCGCTCCGACTCGACCCTGAACCGGGGCGGCGTGCGGATGGGCACCAGCGAGTTCTACCGGGTGGTGGAGCGCTTCGAGGAGATCGCCGACAGCCTGGTCATCGACACCGGCCAGCTCGGCCAGGAGGGGCGCCTGCTGCTCTACGTCACCATGGCCGAGGACGCGGAGCTCACCGGCGACCTGGTGGCCCGCCTCCGTACGGCCCTGCGCACCGAGCTCTCCCCGCGCCACGTCCCCGACGAGATCACCGAGGTGCCCGGCATCCCCCGCACGCTGAGCGGCAAGAAGCTGGAGGTCCCGATCCGCAAGATCCTCCTCGGCGTCCCGCCCGAGCAGGCCGCCAACCTCGACGCCATGGCCAACCCCGAGGTGCTCTTCGCCTTCACCCCCGAATCCTGAGACGGCCGCACAATACTGCAGTACAGTCCACTGGCCTGTACTTCAGTGATGTGCGGGGGCATCCGTGGTCGAGAAGCCGGACCACGTCTTCGGTCGCGAGTGGGAGTGGGAGTCCCTGGCCTCCTTCGCCGCGGGCACGCAGGCCGAGGTGGCGTTCGGCGTGGTCGGCGGCCGGCGCCGGCAGGGAAAGACGTTCCTGCTCAAGGCGCTCGCCGAGCAGGCGGGCGGCTTCTACTTCGAGGCGACCGAGGGGACGAGCATCGAGCTGCTCCGGCTCTTCGGCATGGCCATGGCCGGATACTCGGGATCGCCGGTGGGTTATCCCTTCGCGGACTGGCGGGACGCGCTGGCGTTCTTCTTCTCGCTCCCGAAGGACCGGCCGCTCCCGCTGATCATCGACGAGTTCCCCTACCTGATGAAGGCCGAGCCCGCGCTGCCGTCCATCCTCAAGCAGGAGATCGACCTGCGCGGGCGGACCCACCGGGGGAGCAGCCTCGCCCGGGTGCTGATCTGCGGTTCCGCGCTCTCCGTGATGGGGAAGATCCTGTCAGGTCAGGCTCCGCTGCGGGGACGCGCCCGGCTGGAGCTGCTCGTCCAGCCGCTGGGCTTCCGCGAGGCCGCGGAGTTCTGGGGATCTCCGACCCCCGGCTGGCCGCGCTGGTGCACGCGATCGTGGGCGGGACCCCCGCTTACCGAGACGAGTTCACGGCCGGCGACCTCCCCGCCGCGCTGGAGGACTTCGACGGCTGGGTGGTCCGTACGGTCCTCAACCGCCGCACCTCCCTCTTCCGGGAGGGACGCTACCTGCTGGCCGAGGAGGCGGATATCCGGGACCCGGCGCTCTACCACTCGGTCCTGGCCGCGGTCGCCGAGGGGAACGGCACGTGGGGCGGGATCGCGGGTCACATCGGCTACAAGTCATCTGACATCGCCCACCCGATCAACGTGCTGGAGGACTGCGGGCTCCTGGCGAAGGAGAAGGACGCGTTCAAGTCCGCCTCGCAGTACAGGATCACCGAACCGCTGATCTCCTTCTACCAGGCCGTCATGCGCCCCGAATAGACCGACCTGGGGCTGGGCCACGCACAGGAGGTGTGGGAGCGGTCCCGGCAGCGCTTCCTCTCCAAGGTCATGGGGCCGTACTTCGAGGTCCTCTGCCGGGAGTTCGCGACCCGCCACGCGCGCGAGGTCTTCGAGGGCGGGGTGGGCGAGGTCGCGGCGGGCACCGTCGTGGACCCGTCCACCAGGAAGCAGATCCAGGTGGACGTCGCCGTCCTCGGCCCCGCCTACCCGAACGAGGCCCGCGCGGTGCGTTCCCTGGGGGAGGCGAAGTGGGACAAGGTCATGGGAGTCAGGCACCTGCAGCGCCTGCGGAGAGCCCGGGACCTGCTCGCCGCGAAGGGCTACGACACCTCCCGCACCGTCCTGGCCTGCTACAGCGGTGCGGGCTTCGACGCCGACCTCACCTCGGCCGCTCGAGGGGACGACCGCGTGCTCCTCGTGGACCTGCCCGTGCTGTACGGCTGAGGCCAAGCCGAGCGGCAACTGCGAGAAGGCGGGATGTGCACGTTCAGCGATATGTTATCGGATAATTACAATATGTATATCCTTATAAGACGTTTAAAAGTGGTGAATCGGGCGGGCCGGTAAGGCGTCCGTCTGTTAGCGTGCTGCCGCACCTGATGGCCGCTTCCGGCCGGCCTCCCCGGCCGGAAGCGGAGTGGATCCGTCCGCGTCCGGCCACCGGCCCTCCGGCATGCCCGCCGTGCGGGGCGCGGGGCGGGCGCCGAGCCGTACAGGAGAACCTCTTCGTGCCCTTCCCCCGAGCGACGACGCGTCCGACGCACCGCCTCCGCCGGAGCTCCGCGCTCCTGGCCGCGACCGCGGCCCTCCTCGGCGCCGCGCTCTCCACCGGTACGGCGGGGGCCGCTGTGACCCTCGCTGTGGCCCCCGCGCCCGTCCTCCCGCCGGCGAACGCCAAGGCCGACTACCAGCTCGGCGGCGGGTACACCCCGCCCGCCGGGACGCGGATCGTCTCGCGCGACCGGACCGAGGCCCCGGCCGCCGGTCTCTACAACATCTGCTACGTCAACGGCTTCCAGACCCAGCCGGACGAGACCGCCTGGTGGAAGCGGACCCACGACGACCTCCTGCTCAAGGACGCGGGCGGCGCCCACGTCGAGGACGAGGAGTGGGGCGAGCTGCTGCTCGACGTCCGGACCCCGGCCAAGCGCGCCGCCCTCGCCGGGATCGTCGGCGGCTGGATCGCCAGCTGCGCGGACAAGGGCTACGACGCCGTCGAGATCGACAACCTGGACACCTTCTCCCGCTCGGGCGGGCTGGTGAAGCAGGAGCACGCGCTGGCGTTCGCCGGGCTGCTCATCGAGGCCGCCCACGCCGAGGGCCTGGCGATCGCGCAGAAGAACTCGGCCGAGATCGTCGCGGCGGGCCGGAAGGCGGGCTTCGACTTCGCGGTGGCCGAGGAGTGCGGCCGCTACGACGAGTGCGGCACCTACGTCGGCGAGTACGGCTCCAACGTGATCGTCGTCGAGTACCGGCGGGCGGACTTCACGAAGACCTGCAAGCGGTTCGGCTCACGCCTGTCGGTGATGCTGCGCGACGTGCCGCTGCGCAAGGCCGGCCAGCGCAACTACGTCTACGACGCCTGCTGATCCGGCGCCCGCCGGTGGGACGCCCGTCGCGCCGGTCGTCCCACCACCGGGCCGTCGGGTTTCCCGGGCCTCGCCATGGTCAGCCGGCGGCCTGGCGGGCGGCCATGACCTCGTTCACGTGGCTCTCGGCCCAGTCGGCGACGGCCTGGATGGGGGCGTGCAGCGACTGCCCGAGCGGGGTGAGCTCGTACTCCACGCGCGGCGGGACCTCGGCGAAGACGTGCCGGGTCAGCAGGCCGTCGCGGGCCATCGCGCGCAGGGTCTGGGTGAGGACCTTGGGGGTGACGCCGCCGATCGCGTCGCGCAGCTCGGTGAACCGCCGCGGGCCGCCGCGCAGGCTCAGCACGACCAGCACGGACCACTTGTCGCCGATGCGGTCGAGGATCAGGCGGGTCGGGCAGTCGGGGTCGAAGGCGTCGCCGTTCATCATGGTTTCCATAGGGTACCAAGGGCACGTTGAAGTAACCAGTATCCGATGGATACCGTCGAGTCCACGATGACTCCACGGGAGGTTGTGTCATGAGGATTCTGCTGATCGGCGCCACCGGCGTGATCGGGAGCCGGATCGCGGCCGAGGCCCGGGACCGCGGGCACGAGGTCACCGGGGTGACCCGGAGCGGCGCGGCGGGGACCCGCAGCGCGGACGCGGGCGACTCCTCGGCCGTCGCCGAGCTCGCCGCCGGCCACGACGCCGTGGTCCTGGCGATCGCCCCGCCGCGCGACGGCTCGGAGCCGTCGGCCCCGCTGCTCGCCGCCGGGCGCGGGGTGCTGGAGGGACTGCGCAAGGCCGGGGTGCGCCGCCTGGTGGTCGTCGGAGGCGCGGGCAGCCTGGAGGCGGCGCCGGGTGTCCGGCTCGTCGACACCCCCGAATTCCCCGCCGTCTACAAGGGCGAGGCGCTGGCCCAGGCCGAGCTGCTGGAGCTGGTCCGCGCTCAGGCCGGTGACCTGGAGTGGACCTACGTCTCACCCGCGATCGTGATCGAGCCGGGTGAGCGCACCGGCTCCTACCGCCGGGGCGGCGACCAGGTGCTCGCCGACGCCGACGGCAGGAGCCTCATCAGCGCCGAGGACTACGCCGTGGCCCTGGTGGACGAGCTGGAGACCGCCCAGGCCGTCGGCCGCCGCATCACCGTCGCCTACTGAGCCGCCCCTGCTGGGCCACCCCGCCCCCTCCGGTGACGACGGGAACCCGGGGGCGAGGGTCCGCGGGACACGTCGGCCCCCCGGGACATTCCTCCCGGGCGGGCCGGACAACCACTCAGGTGGACCGGGACGGCGGGCGGGTTGACTCCGCCACATGCTGAAAAATCCTGACTCGTTCCGCCGGGTGGTCGCCGGAACCGCCCTGCTCGGCTGGCCGGTACTGCTCTTCCTGGCCTTCCTGACCTCGCCCCCGGGCGCCGAGCACGATCCCGGGATCTTCCGGGAGAGCCCGGGGGCCGTACAGGTCAGCGCCCTGCTCTACCTCTGGGCGGCGCTCGCCTTCATCCCCGTCGTCCTGGGCCTGGCCCACCTGCTCAAGCACCGCGCACCCCGGACCGGCGGCATCGGCGCGGCGCTCGGGCTGATCGGCGCCGGGCACGCGCTGACCCTGTTCACCACCGACTTCTACGACCTGGCGCTCGCGCAGACCCTGCCCGCCGCGCAGGCCGAGCAGGTGACCGCCCGCGCGGGCGAACTGCCCGGATTCCTGTACGGCATGCTGCTGCCCGCCTTCCTCGCCCACGTCGGACTGTTCACGCTCCTCATCGGGCTGGCCGCGACGAGGTACGCGCCCTGGTGGGTGCCGGTCGCGGCGCTCGCCGGCACGGTCGTGCCGTTCGCGACCATGGACCGGCCGCCCGCCGTGCAGTCCGTCGGTGCGCTGTTCCAACTGGCGGCCTACGGCTGGATCGGGCTCCGCGTGCTGCGCGCGCCCCAGGCGGAGTGGGACCGGCCGGAGCTCACAGCCCGGCCTCCCGTGCCCGCATGATCGCCTGGGCCCGGTCGGCCACCTGGAGCTTGGCGAAGACCGCCGAGACGTGATTGCGCACGGTCTTCTGGCTCAGTCCGAGCCGGGCCGCGATCTGCGGGTTGGTGAGGTGCTCGGCCACCAGGGCGAGGATCTCCCGCTCCCGGCGGGTCAGCTCGGGCAGCGCCGGCTCGCTCCGCTCGCGCTCGGCGAAGTAGGCCGTCATCCGGGCGGCGATGGCGGGGCTGAAGATCGCCTCGCCCTCGGCCGCCGCCTGCACCGACCGGACCAGCTCCGCCTTGCGGGCGCCCTTGAGGACGTAGCCGCGGGCTCCGGCCCGCATGGCGGCGAACACCGAGTCGTCGTCGTCCGACATGCTGAGCACGACCACCCGGACGTGCGGGTGGTCGCGGGTCAGCCGCTCGGTCGCGGCGACCCCTCCCATGCCGGGCATCGCCAGGTCCATGAGGACCACGTCCGGCTGCGCCCGCCCGACCAGGGCCAGCGCCTGCTCGCCGCTCGCGGCCTCGTCGGCGACCTCGATCCCCTCGGCGGCCGAGAGCAGGGCCCGTAGCCCGGCCCGGAACCCGGCGTGGTCGTCGACCAGCAGGATCCGGATCACCGCCGCCTCCCTTCCTCCCGCGCGGGCAGCACGACCCTGACCCGGGTCCCGCCTTCCGCGCGCTCCTCCACCGTGCACGATCCTCCCAGCTCCGCGGCCCGCTCCCGCATCGAGACGAGCCCGACGCCCTCCCGCCCCGCGGTCCCCCGCCCGGCGCCCTTCGGTCCTACGCCCTCCCGCCCGGCGCCTTCACGCCCGCCTTCCCGCCACGCCTTCGACGAGGCGCCCGGCGGGGCGTCCGGCCCCGGTACGGCGGGCCGCACGCCGCCGCCGTCGTCGAGGACCTCCAGCACGAGGCTGTCCCCGGCCACCGAGATCCGCAGTTCCGCACCGGCGGCGCCCGCGTGCCGGCCGACGTTGGCCAGCGCCTCGGCCGCGACGCGGTAGGCCGCGACCTCGGTGGCGGCGGGCAGCGGCGGGAGCTCGTCCGGAGCCTCGACGGTCACCCGCAGGCCGGGCGGCTGCCGGGCGGCGTGGGCGCGCAACGCGCCGAGCAGGCCGAGGGAGTCGAGCGCGGGCGGGCGCAGCCCGTCCACGATCGTGCGCACGTCGGCCGTCGCCGCCTCGGCGTCCCGGACGAGGCCGGCCAGCAGGTCCCGGGCGCGCTCGTCGGTGACCAGGTCGTGCGCGGCCTCCGCCCGCATGGTGAGCGCGGCCAGCGTGGGGCCGAGTCCGTCGTGCAGGTCGCGCCGGAGGCGGCGGCGCTCCTCCTCGCGGGCCATCACCAGCCGCTCCCGCGAGCGGCGCAGGTCGGCGGAGAGCCGTACGGCGTGCGCGGCCACCGCCACCTGCCGGGCCAGGTCGGACAGGACCCGCAGGTCATGCGGGCCGAAGCCGCTCTCGCCCGGCCGCGGGGACAGGACGAGATCACCGACCCGCGCACCGTCATAGGTCAGCGGCAGCCGTACCGCTCCGCCCGGAACACCCTCCCCTGCGGACGCCCAGGCGTGGCGCTCGCCGTCGGCCGTCTCCACCGCCGCGTACGGCAGGCGCAGGGCCTCGGCCACCGAGCGCGCGACCCCGGGCAGCACCGCGTCCGGCGCCCCGCTGGCCTCCAGGCGGCGGCCCAGGCGGGTGAGCGCCGCGTAGGGGTCGTCCCGCTCGCCGTACATCAGCAGGTTGATCCAGCTCTGCAGGCGCTGCCGGAGCGGGGCGAAGGCGAGGGCCACCAGGCCGGCGGCCAGCACGGAGGCCGGCAGGCCGGCCGAGGGGAGGACCGCGCCGAGGTAGCCGACCACCAGGACGTAGCCGCCGGTCACGCAGCCCGACAGCAGCGCGTAGACCAGGGTCCTGTTGACGACCAGGTCGATGTCGAACAGCCGGTGGCGCAGGATCGCGATGCAGATCGCGACGGGGATGAGCGCCGTGGCCAGCGCGCCGACCAGTTCCCAGGGCGAGTGGACCGGCGGGTAGACATGCCGGGGGTCGTCGTCGGCCAGCCCCGCGGCCAGCCGCGCGTGGGCGGCCAGCAGGCTGAGCGCGACCGCGTAGGCCAGCCACTTGAGCTGCGCGCGCTGCCGGCCGGTGCTGCGCAGCGCCCGCACCAGCAGGTCGATCCCCCCGGCGGCGAAGACCACCGCCAGCAGGACCACCAGCGCCGTCTCCATGACCTGGGCGGGCCCGGCCATCACCGCGACCCCGAGCGGGTTCGGCACTCCGGGACCGGGGCCGACCTGCTCGTTCGTCCCGGGGCGCAGGGCGTTCACCGCCGCGCCCGCCGCCGCCACGGCGACCACCGCCCGCACGAACGGCCGCCATCGGGGCGAGGGCGGCGCGTCGCCGGGGAAGAAGAGGGGGACCAGGGCGAGGGAGAAGTTGGCCGGGATCCACAGCCAGGTCTGCGGCCAGGCCATGGCCTCGGGGAGGGGGAGGGGACCCTGGCCGGGAGAGGCGGCCGGGCGGGTGAGCGCGCCGTAGACGGCGTACTCGCCGCAGGATTCCAGGAGGGCGAAGCAGAGCGCGCTGAGCGCCAGCAGCCGGCCCACCGGATGCCCCGGCCGGTGCGCCCCGATCAGTCCGCCCGCCAGCGCGCACGCCACGTTGAGCAGCAGGTGGCTCTGGGTGATCGGCTCGTAGCCGTTGAGCCCGGCCAGGACCGCGGCGCACGCGATCAGGGCCAGCGTCAGGGCGCAGGCCGCCCAGGCGATGCGCGCCGCTGTGATCACTGCTCCTCCGGGTCCGGTCGGGCACACCGTACCCGCGCCCGCGCCCGGAAGGGACGGGACGGTGTCCCGGGACACGGCCCGGGGAGCGGCTCAGATGCCCTGCGGGAGCCGGAAGAGGCGGCCGGGGTCGTAGGCGGCCTTGATCCGGGCGAGCCGGGAGGAGTTGGCCCCGTAGTAGGCGGTGCGCCAGCCGTCCAGTTCGGGGTCGACGTAGTTGACGTAGGCGTGGTCGCCGAAGTGGGGGCGCATCGCGGCCCGGGCGGCCCGGGTCCAGCCGGCCGCCCCGGATCGGTGGGCGTAGTATTGCACGCTGTACAGCGCGGCCCGGTGCGGGAAGGCCGTGGCGTCCGGGCGGACGCGGCCGACCGCGCCGCCCAGCGCGTCCAGGAGCACGGTGTGGTCGCCGGTCTTCGCCACCTCGGCGACCAGTTTCCTGACCCCGCCCTCGGACAGCGGGCGGTAGGCCAGGTGCGACCTGGCCGAGAAGCGGTCCCGGGAGAGCCGGCCGTCGCGGGTCTGACCGGGCAGGGACCCGCCCCGGTGGCACTGGGAGACCGACAGGTCCGAACAGCCTCCCATGATCATCATGGCCTGCCGGTAGGGGACCTCCCTGACGGAGGCGGAGGAGGCCGGGCCGATCCGGTCGGCCGCCGGGTCGAGCAGCCGCTCGCACTCCGCCCGACTCCCGAGGTGGAGGCCGACGAGCCGAACGTCCGTGCCGCCGCCGTCGCGGCTCAGGTGCAGGGTGGACCACATCGCGTCCGGGGCGGACGGCGCCCACGCCTGCCAGGCCCGTACCGCCCGGGCCGCCCTCGCCCACGGCCAGCGCAGGGTGAAGACCGTCACCTCGCGGGCGGGATGGGTCCGGAAGCCGAAGGAGACCGCCACCCCGAGGTTGCCGCCGCCTCCGCCGCGCGAGGCCCACAGCAGGTCAGGGTCGTGGTCCGCGTCGCAGTCCAGCAGCCGCCCGTCGGCCGTGACGATCCGTACCGACTCCATCACGTCGCAGGTCAGGCCGTACTTCCTGGACACCACGCCGATCCCGCCGCCCAGCGCCAGCCCGCTCACCCCGACGGTGGGGCAGGTGCCCGCCGGGATGCTCACTCCGCGGGCCGCGAGCCGGTCGTAGACGTCGACGAGCCTGGCGCCCGCCCCCACGGTCGCCCGCCCGGAGGCGTACGCGACCGTGTTCATCGGCGAGACGTCGACGACCAGCCCGGACCCGGTGGACCAGCCCGCGTAGGAGTGCCCGCCGGACCGTACGGCCAGCGGCACCCTCATCCGGCGGGCGAAGTTCACGCACTCGGCCACGTCGGAGGGGTTCGCGCAGTAGGCGACGCCCGCCGGCCGCACTCCGTCGTAGGCCGGGTTGAACAGGCGGCGGGCGGCGTCGTAGGCGCCGTCACCGGGCCGGACGAGCCTGCCGTCCAGTCCGCGGCCCAGCGCCCTCCAGTCCGACGGGCCGGGACCGGAGCGGGCGGGCGACCCGGCGCCCGCGGTGAGGGCGGCCAGGCCGCCGATCCGGAGGAATGTCCGTCGGTCCGGAGTGCGTTCCATGCTCTTCTCCCCGAGGGTCCCGTGTCGTCCGCCTGGTGAGACGCGCGCCGTGCCCGCCCGGTTCGTCACGAAGACGTCACTTCCCGGTGGCCGCGCGGAGCCGTACGGGGTGACGCCGCCGGGGCCGTACGGCGGCGCCGGAGCCCGAGAGGGTCGTGCGGAGCCGTGCAGGTCCGGTGCGGAGCCTCAGCCGATGTACTCGCGGGGCCGGGCCGGCCGCGCGGAGACCCCGGAGAGCATCGAGCGCGCCCGCACGGCGGCGACCAGGCCGCGGGTGACCCGGCGGGCCGCGAAGTGCGTGCCGTGCACGAACCTCATGACGGGGCCGAACGTGCCGGCCGCGGCCAGCCCCACGGCGAACAGGCCGCTGACCGAGGTCTCGAAGTCCCTCGTCAGCAGGGGAGAGGTCCCGGTGCGCCGGATGGCGTAGCGGAGGTTGCCGTCGAGGACGTCCATCCGCTCCACGTCCACCAGGTAACCGGTGGCGGCGATCACGTGCTCGGTGCGGACGGTCCTGATGCTCCCGTTCTCGTCGCGGAGCGTCAGGCTCACGTCGTCGCCGTGGACCGCGCCCGCGAGCGTCTGCCCCAGCACCACCGGGACGTGCCCGTCGAACCGCTTGCGCAGCCACCACGCCCCGGCCGGGCCCAGGGTCGTGCGGACGATGCGGTGGCGGGTGGCGACGGGCAGGTGGCGCACGCTGCCGGGCAGCTCGGACCAGATCCACGAGCGCCAGCCGGTGCCCAGGCCGGAGACCGGGGACAGCAGCCGCCGCAGCGCCGAGGCGCGGGTCTCCGGCACGTTGTTCCAGAGCAGGGTGTTCACCCGGGCCACCACCCGGGGCCGGGCTCCGGCCTCCAGCAGCAGGGTCGCCGTCTCCAGGGCGGACTGCCCGGCGCCGACCACCGTGACGTCGCGGCCCGCGAACGCCGACAGGTCGTGGTGCTCGGAGCTGTGCGTGCAGATCTCGGAGGGCAGTCCGGAGAGCACGGCGGGGCGGTGGGCGAAGGGCAGGAAGCCCAGCGCCAGGACCACCGTCCGGGTCATCACCGTCTCCCCGGTCGACAGCTCGACGGCGAAGAGCCTTCCCTGGGGGCGAATCTCGGTCACGGAGGAGGGATCGAGGGCCTCCCCGACGGTCCGGGCCCGGAACCACTTGCCGTAGTCGACGAACGTCTCCACGGGCACGGGCTCGCCGTAGGCGCACGACAGGCCCCGGGGGCGGCAGTAGGCGTCCAGGCCGTAGCTCCTGTGCGGGTCGGCGAGGTTCGACGCGGCCGGCTCCGACTTGAGCAGCATCCCCCGGGGCATGTGCCGCTCCCAGGACTCCATGGGGCGGCCGTAGACGCGCACGTCCAGCCCGGCCGCGACGGCATGGGCGCCGACGGAGAGCCCGTAGGGGCCCGCACCGACGACGGCGACGTCGATTACCGGCGTGCGCATGCTTTCTCCTTGCTCATTTAAAATCCCCCGTAAAGGAATCGACCCGCGGCTGATCCCTTGTTCTCCGAATGCTTCGAAAATTCTAACGCGGTGCCGCGGGAAGGCTCCGGCGGCGGCGGGCGAGGCGGTTAAAGCCTCGTTTCATTGTCTGTCTCGCCATGGTCAGGAAAGGAAGGGGGTCGTCGCCGTCGAACCAGGCGAACTCGTCGGCCTCGCGCAGCGACCGGAGCCAGCCGGCACAGGTCAGCCGGTGCATGCGCCGGTCGTGGAGGGCGGGGAACGGATCGTAGTTCTCGACCAGGAACGTGCGGCCGTGCGCGGGGCGGCCCGGGGACGGCGGGGTGCCGGTGAGGTCGAGGTGGAGCGCGCGGACGAGGTCGAGGCCCCGCTCGTCGGTGAACAACCGGAACTGCGCGCCCAGGCGGGGGTTGAAGTCCAGCAGGTGGTAGGCGTCCGCGGCGGCGTCGTACCGGAAGTCCAGGTCCAGGACGCCCCGGTAGCCCAGTCCGGAGGCGAGCGAGCGCGCCGCGCCCTCGACGCGGGGGTTGGGCAGCCACCGGCCGAGCGTGGTCAGGCCGGCGCGGGGCGGGTAGGCCCGCTCCTTCCGGCCGGCGCCGCCGAACAGGCAGGAGGAGTCCTCGCCGAAATAGCCGTGGAAGAACCAGTCGGAGCCCGCGGTGCCGGGCACGAACCGCTGGAAGAGCAGGTCGCCGCCGGGCCCGCCGGTCCGCGCCGCCAACCGTGCGGCCTCCTGCGCGGTGCGGACCTGTGTCGTGCTGCGCAGTCCGGAGCCGGGGGGCAGCAGCCAGGGCCTGGCCCACTTGGCCATCAGCGGCAGGCCCAGCCTGCGGACGGCGGCCGCGGCGTCGCCTGCGGTCGCGATCACGTGCGTCTCCGGGTGGGAGACGCCCAGCCCGGCGCAGAGCGCGGCCAGGGAGGACTTGTCCGCCAGGCGGCGGGGCAGCCCGGGGACCTGCCCGGGCAGCAGGAAGAGGGGGGCGAGGGCGGCGGCGTGCTCGGCGGCGAAGACGGCGCCCGCGTCGTCCATCGGGAGGAGGACCGCGCGGCGCCCGATGACCGAGGCGATCGCCTCCAGCGCGGAGGTCAGCGCCTCCGGGGTCCTCGGACCGTCCGGCCAGACGTGCGTCCGGGCGAGGTGGCGCGAGCGGGAGGCCGGGGCGTGCCGCCCTTCGAGGACGGCGTGCACCTCCACTCCGGCGCGGCCCAGGGAGCGGACGGCCGCCAGCGTGCCGTGGTGGAGCACGTTGTCGTCCAGCCGGAGGACCAGGGCCGGGACGGCCGGGTCCAGCCGGACCGCGTGGGGCCGGCCGGCGTGCGGCAGGCCGCTCTCCACCGGCTCGATCGTGCTCATGAATACGCCCGCCACATGAATTGATTAATCTGGGCCCGTCGTCGTCCGCCGCTCACTATATAAGCTTCCCGCGGATAACGGTGAACCACGGGAGGCGTTTCCTTGATATGTGCGATTAATTTCGGACCCCTCCGATAACCGGTTCCGAACATGGCTTTCACTGAAAAATCCGGACGTTGTGCGCATTCATTCGGCGGCCGTGCGGATCCCCGCCGGTCGACGGGGGCCGAGTCCGGTGGACGGCGGCCACCGGGAGGAGGCACCGGGGGTGACAGGGAGGCGGTACCGGCGGAGATCGGGAGGCGGTGCCGGGGGCGACGGCTGGGAGGCGGTGCCGGGGTGACGGAGACGACGGGGCGGCCGGGGTGACGAGGACGGGGACGGCGGGATGGCGGGGGCGGCCGGGGTGATGAGAACGGGGCGCGGGAGGCGGGTGAAGGCGCTCGGCTGGGGGATGCTCGCCGTGCTCGCGGTCTCGGGACCGCCGGGGGAGCCGCCCTCGACCGGTGGAGATGGCGGCGGGCGGGTCGTACGGCCCGCGGCGGCGGTCCCGTTCGGGGTGTTCCTCGCCTCCGACGCGCGCGGCGCCGAGCGGCTGCCCCGGTTCGAGGCCTGGCTCGGCGGCCCCCGGGCGACCGTCGGCCGGACGTACCTGCCGGGGGAGAACTGGACCGCCCTGCGAGGACCGGACTTCATCCTGGACCCCTGGACCCGCTGGCGCGCCGCCGCGCCGGGGCGCGTGCTGGCGGTCAACGTCCCCATGGTCGCGCCCAACGAGGGGCGGCTGCCCGACGCCGAGGTCGCCGGGCTGCTGCGCGCGGGCGCGAAAGGGGACTTCGACCCCGTCTTCCGGCGGCTGGCGGCCCGGCTGGTCGCGGCGGGGGCCGCCGACACGATCGTCGTGCTGGGCTGGGAGATGAACGGGACGACCTACTCCAGCCGCTGCGCACCCGACCCCGCGGCCTGGAAGGCCTACTGGCGGCGGATCGTCGCGGTGATGCGGGCGGTGGGGGGCCAGGGCTTCCGGTTCGACTTCGCGCCCAGCCGGGGCCGGGACGCCATCCCGTGGACGGAGTGCTACCCCGGCGACGACGTGGTCGACATCATCGGCATGGACAGCTACGACCAGGCCCCCGGCGGGACCTTCGACGACTACCTCGACCAGCCGTACGGCATGCGCCACCACGCGCGGTTCGCGGCGGCGCGCGGCAAGCCGATCTCGTTCCCGGAGTGGGGGCTGTTCCGCCGGGGCGACCGCCCCGAGTACGTGCGGGGGATGCTGGAGTGGATCCGCACCCACGACGTGGCCTACCACTCGATCTCCGACTACTGCCCGCACGGGGTCTGGCAGTGCCGGGACAACCCCCGCTCGGCTCAGGCGTTCCGCGAGTCGATGGGCCGGGCCGGGCGGCCGGGCGGCGGGACCGGGTCCCCGGCGGCTCCCGCGCGGCCCTGACACCCGTCCGCGTCGTCCCCGTCACCGGCGGCTCCCGCGCCGCCCCGGAGCCCCCCGCCGCCGTCTCCGCCGTCTCCGCCGTCCATGCCGTTCCCGTCGCCCTCGTCCCACCGGGAGGCCGGGACGCTCCCGGCCGGTCCCCCGGCCGCGTCCGCCCGCACGTCCCGGATGACGCGCCAGGTCAGCGCCGCCAGCCGGTCCAGCACGGGCCGGATGCCGAAGTCCGCGGCCCGGGCGACCGCGGCCTCCCCCTCCTGGTGGGCGAGCACCGGATGACGGAGCCGGAGGGCGACCGCCTCGGCCAGGGCCCCGGCGTCCTCCGGTGGGACGAGGGCGCCGACCCGGGGGGTGACCACCTCGGACAGGCCGGGGACGTCGGCGGCGACCAGTGAGCGGCCGCTCGCGAGCGCCTCCAGCGCGGTCAGCGGCAACCCCTCCCAGCGGGAGGGGAGGACGACCACGTCGGCCGCCGCGTACCAGGGACGGACGTCGGCGACGGCGTCGGTGAACACCACGCCGAGCCCGGCCGCCGCCCCCAGGGCGGGCCGGAGGTCGCCGTCGCCGACGACCGCCAGCCGGGCGTCCGGGCAGACCCGGGTGACCCGCTCCCACGCGCCGACCAGCAGGTCCTGGCCCTTCTGCCGGGTGACCCGGCCGACGCAGACCGCCAGCGGCGCGTGCTCGGGCAGGCCGAGCAGCCGCCGGGCCGCCGCCCTGCCGCCGGGACCGGCCGGACGGAACCGGTCGAGGTCGACCCCGTTGCGGACCACGGTGAAGTTCCCGCGCAGACCCTGCTCCCGGGCGAGCGCGGCCTCGCCCTCGCCCACGCACACCAGCAGACCCGCCCAGCGGGCGGCGGCCCGCTCCCAGGCCAGGGCCGCCCGCGCCGCGGCGCCCCGGGCGGCCAGCCACGACCAGCCGTGCGGCTGGAACAGCGTGGGGATCCGGCCGCGGAGCACGGCGCGGCCCGCCAGCCCGGCCTTGGCGGAGTGCAGGTGGACGGCGTGCGGGGCGAACCCGTCGATCAGCCGGCGGAGCCGCCGCGCTTCGCCGGGGACGCCGGCCCCCGGCGACCTGGACGCCTCCCAGCGCAGCCACTGGACGCCGAGCGCGGCCAGCTCGTCCGGCAGGCGCCCGGAGCCGGGGCAGGCGACGGCCACGTTCCAGCCCCGCCGTACCTGGTCGGCGGCGAGGACGGCGACGTAGCCCGCCACGCCGCCGTCCACGGGCCGGCTGACGTGGAGCACGGAGGGGGCCAGCGCCGCGGGCCAGCCCCGCCGGGAGGCGGTCATGCCCGGACCTCCCCCAGGGCCGCCTCGCGCTCGGCCGGTCGCACCCGCACCGTCACCTTCCGCGTGGCGGGCCGGGCCGGGGCCGTACGGAGCCGGCCGCAGGAGGCCGAGGACCGGACCGGGACCGTGAGGCAGACGAGGGCGCCGACCAGGACGCCACCGGTCGCGCCGAGCGCGGCGCCGACCGCGGGCGGCGGAGACGAGGGGGAGGCGGGCGGGAGGGCCTTGGTGAAGCGGACGAGGCGGACGCGGGTGTTGACCGCCTGGTAGTTCGCATACGTGATCAGGGCGGTCGCCACGGCGTTGGCCCGGTCCGCGGCCTGCCGAGGACCGGGCGCGGAGGCGCTCAGCCCGACCAGGGGGGCGTCGGGCGAGGCCGACGCCTGCACCGCGCGCCGCAGCCGCTCGACGGAGGCCTCCGGGACGGAGGCCCCCGGGACACCGGTGTCCGGGGAGGTCCCCCGGGGGAGGAGAGCGGGGTCCGGAACGGGAGGCGGGGAGGCGTCGTCCAGGGCGAGGGCGAGGATCTCCGGCTGGGTGGCGACGCGGGCGTAGGTCTGCGCGAAGTCCACCGCCCGGGCGGTGTCGCTCCGGTCGGCGGGGACCGCGACCACGTACGCGTCGGCGGTGTAGACCGGCTCCCTGACCAGGGAGAAGGCCAGGCCCGCCAGGGTTCCCACGAGCACGGCCGCCCCCAGCGGCCACCAGCGTCGCAGCAGGCCGGTCCGGGCCGGCGCCGGATCTCTCATCGGATGTCCTCTCGCTGGAAACCTCGGGCTTCAGCCCCGAGGAGGAAAGCGAACCGGCCGCGTAGCGGCACCGGGGACGTCAGTCCGTCGCTGAGGCGGAATGACGTTAAGCAGGAACGCCGGTCCCTGCTTAGATTTTGGGTGTGAGGACGGCGTACAGGTGTCGGGCCTACCCGACCCCCGGACAGGCGGCGATGCTCAGCCGCACGTTCGGCTGTGTGCGCGTGGTGTGGAACCAGACCCTCGCCTGGCGGCACCGCCGCTGGCACGCCGAGCGGGAACCCACGAACGTGCCGCAGGCCAACGCCTTCCTCACCCAGCTCAAACGCACCGAACAGTTCGCCTGGCTGAACGAGGTGTCCTCGGTCCCGCTGCAACAGGTGCTGCGCACCCAGCAGCGGGCGTTCGTCAACTTCTTCGAGGGGCGCGCCCGCTACCCCCGCTTCAAGTCCCGGACCGGTCGTCAGAGCGCCGAGTACACCCGCAGCGGGTTCCGTTGGCGCGATGGCCGCCTGTGGCTGGCGAAGACGGACGCACCGCTGAAACTGGTGTGGTCGTGGCCGGACGTGGACCCGGCCACGATCGACCCCTCCACCGTGACGGTCTCCCGCGACCCGGACGGGCGCTGGTACGTCTCCCTTGCCGTGGACGTGCCCGACCCCGAGCAGGCCCCGGCGACCGGGACCGCGGTCGGCATGGACCTCGGGGTGAAGGACTTCGCCGTCACCAGCGACGGCGAGAAGATCGCCAACCCGCGTCACCTGGAGCGCAGGGCCCGCAACCTGGCCCGCTACCAGCGGCGCATGGCCCGCAAACAGCGCGGCAGCGCGAACCGGACCAAAGCCAGGGCCAAGGTCGCACGGGCACACCGCAAGGTCCGCGACGCCCGCCGGGATTTCCTTCACAAGACCAGCACACGACTGGTCCGCGACCACGACGTGATCGTGATCGAAGACCTGGCCGTGGAGAACATGGTCCGCAACCGGTCCCTGGCCCGGGCCATCTCCGACTGCGGGTGGGGCGAGTTCCGCCGCCTGCTGGAGTACAAGACAACCCGGTACGGCCGCCACCTGATCGTGATCGATCGCTAGTACCCCTCCAGCAAGACATGCAGCGCGTGCGGGCACCTGCTCGCCGCGCTCTCGCTCAACACCCGGCACTGGACGTGCCCGGGTTGCGGCACCCGGCATGACCGGGACGTCAACGCCGCGAAGAACATCCTGGCGGCAGGTCTTGCCGTGTCCGCCTGTGGAGCTGACGTGAGACACCCCGGGTCTTCCCGGGTGCGGTCGGCTGTGAAGCAGGAAACCCAACCCGCGAGGGGTGGAATCCCTCGGCTTTAGCCGTGGGGAAAGAGTCAACGGTACTCCTTGCGGGCGTCGTACATCGTGGCGGGAAGCGCCCCGGCCGGCACGGCGGAGGGGACGTCCTCCAGGACGCGCTCGTACAGCGCCTCGGCCCGCGCGGCGTGCCGCCGGGCGTCGTAGTGGGAGACGTCTTCGAGGAGGCGCTCGTACAGCGCCTCGGTCCGCGCGGCGTGCCGCCGGATGTCGTAGTGGGAGACGGCGCGCGGCGGCGGCAGCCGTACCGGTCCCGCGGCGGCCAGCGTGCGCAGCCTGGCGCGGAGGCGGCGGGGGTCGGGGGGCACGCGCCGCGCCCCGGGGGCGGCGTCCGGCGGCAGCTCCTCCAGGGCGGGGCAGACGGAGTAGAGGACGGGCAGCCCCGCCGCCAGGCCCTCGACGGCGGCCAGCCCGAACGTCTCCTCCACCGACGGGGCGGCGAGCACGTCCATGGCCGACAGCAGCGCGGGCACCTCCGTCGACTCGCCGGTGAACACCACCCGCTCCGCGATCCCCAGCGCGCGGGCGCGCTCGGTGAGCGCCCCGCGGGCGGACCCCTCGCCGACCAGCAGCAGGACGCTCCCGTCCAGGCCCGCCAGGGCCTCCAGCAGGACGTCGAAGCGCTTGCCGGGCTCCAGCCGCCCCACGCCGCCCACGACGTGCGCGTCCGGCGGGATGCCCAGGCGGGCCCGCGCCTCGTGCCTGAGGTAGGGGTCGTAGTGGAAGGCCTGGCTGTCGATCCCGTTGGGGATCACCTCGATCCGGGAGCGCGGCACCCCCCACCGGGCGAGCCGGTCGGCCACGGTCCCGGAGACGGCGACGGTCACGTCGCCGAGCGCCTCGCTGATCCGGTACAGCGCGCGCACCCCCCGGGTCGCGCGGCGCCCCTCGACCCGGTCCTCGCCCAGGGAGTGCTCGGTCGAGACGATTGCGGGCACGTCCGCCAGGCGCGCCGCCAGCCGCCCGTACACGCAGGCCCGGTACAGGTGCGTGTGCACCACGTCGTAGCGCCCGGCCCGCATCAGCCGGGCCAGCCGCCGTACGGCGCGCAGGTCGCGGTTGCCCCGCATGCCCAGGCAGTGCACGGGCACGCCGGTGTCGGCGACGGCCTCGGCGACGGCCCCGGGGTTGGTCAGCGCGACGACCTCGCACTCGGCGTCCAGGTGCGGCAGCAGGGTCCGCAGCTGCTGCTCGGCCCCTCCGGTGGCCAGGCCGGTGATGACGTGCAGGACCCTCGTCCGCTGCCCTCCCCTCATCGGTTCCACCCCCAGCGCAGGCCGTGGCGGAGGTGCTTGGCGCGCAGCCGCAGCGGCCCGTCGCGGTCGCCGGCGTAGGTCCGCGCGAGCGCGTGCCGCCCGCTGAACTCGGAGGGCCGGACGGCGCAGGCGTAGGAGTAGCCGGCCGAGCGGACCGCGTCCACCTCCCGGGCGCCCGCGTGGCCGTAGGGATAGGCGAACCCGGTGATCTCGCGGTCGAGCACGTCCTCCAGGACCGCCCGGCTCTCCTTGAGCTCCATCTCCAGCTCGGCGTCGGAGGCGCCGGTCAGGGACACGTGGTGGACGGAGTGCGAGGCGACCTCCATGCCCGCGCCGGCCACCCGGCGCAGGTCCGCCGCGGTCATCAGCGTCTTGCGCGGGCAGTCCCGGTCCCACGCGTTGTGCCCGCCGAGCAGCCCGGCGACCGCGAACACGGTCGCGGTGAAGCCGTGCCGCAGCAGGACGGGGACCGCCTCGGACGCGAAGTCGGCGTACCCGTCGTCGAAGGTCAGCCCGACCATCCGGCCGGCCTGGCCGGACGCCTCGGCGACCAGCAGCTCCCGCACCGAGACCCCGCGCAGGCCGCGCCGCCGGAGCCAGTCCATCTGGCCGGCGAACCGCCGCGGGGAGACGGTGACGAGCAGCGGGTCGCTGTCGTACCCGTCCACCGAGTGGTACATCAGGATGTACGGCATGGCCGCTCTGCCGGTCACGTCCGCCTCGTTCCCGGCATGGAGCCGAGCATGGAGCCGATCATTCGCGTGATCTCCTTGGATCCGGTGAGTGCTGCTACGACGGTGAACACGAGCGCGACCGCGGCCGCGCCGAGGGCCAGGGCGGCGAGGGCCGGCAGGCCGCCGAGGAGGGGCCGCAGGAGCAGCCCGGCGGCGCCCGCCGCCGCGGCGGCGAGGACGGGCCGGCCGAGGGCCGCCGCGACGGCCCGCGCCGGCAGGGCCGTCTCCGAGTTGCGCAGACCCAGGAGGAGCGCCGCCGCGGTGAGCGTGATGCCCGCCGCGTTGGCCGCGGCGATCCCCGCGGTCTCCCGGGCGGGCGCGGCGGTGACGGCCAGGACGGCCAGGACGGCGGTGGCGGCCAGGCCCGCGGCCATGGCGGCCACGGGGTACCAGGACGGGCGTCCGAAGCAGAAGAACACCCGGGAGGCGGCCCCGACGACCGTCTGGCCGAGCAGCCCCAGCGAGTAGACGCGCATGATCTGCGCGGTCGCCTCCGTGTCCGCCCCGGTGAACTCGCCCTGCTCCAGCAGGAGCGCGACGATCTCCGGGGAGAACGCGACGAGGAAGGCGGAGGCGGCCAGCACGATCGTGCCCGACAGCCCGAGGTCGCCGGTGATCCGGCGGCGGGCTGCGGGCAGGTCCCCGGCGGTGACGGAGCGCACGAGCGCGGGGAACGAGACCGTGACGACGATGAGCGAGAGCACCATCGGCACCTGGGCGATCTTCTGCGCGTAGTTCAGGTGCGAGATGGAGCCCGCCGGGAGCGAGGAGGCGAGGAACCTCTCCACGTAGACCTGGCCCTGGCGCAGCAGGGTGAAGGCGGCGATCGGCGCGAACGCGCCCAGGGAGACCAGCGCCGCGGCGGACGGCCCGCGGGGCGGCCCGACGTGCCGCAGGAAGGCGGGCGCCTGCACGGCCACCATGAGCAGGCCGCCGAGCGCCACCCCGAGCGCCGCGGCGGTCACCCCCAGCCGGTCGTGGAAGGCGGCGAGGCACGCGATGATTCCCACGTTGTAGGCGACGTGGATCGCCGCCGGCGGGCCGAACACCTGGTGCGCGCGCAGGGCCGCGCTCAGGTACCCCGCCAGCCCGAACAGCAGCACCGTGACCGAGACGATCCGCGTGCACCGCACGGCCAGGTGCGGGTCGGCGAAGCCGGGGGCCAGCACCTCGACGAGCAGCGGCGCCCCGAGGAAGGTGGCGGCGGTCACCGCGACGAGTGCGGCGAGGACGTGCGGCAGCGTGGCGGAGACCACCCGGCGGATGTCCTCGCGCCGCTCCACGGCCCGGCTGAAGAGCGGGACCAGCAGGAACGCCATCGCGCCCTCGATGAGCAGCGGCGCCGCCGTCTCCGGCACGGTCCACGCCAGCAGGAAGGCGTCCGTGCGGTGGGTCGCGCCGAAGAGGCGGGCGAGGAGGAGGTCGCGGGTGAACCCGAGGAGGGAGCCGAGCGCGACGAGCGCCGCCGTGACGGAGGCGGCGCGCAGGAGCGGGGAGCCGCCCGTCGTCCGGGGCGGCCGGCTCGGCCGGGCCGTCAGGGTCATCGGCACCGCCCGGGGCTCACCGGGGAGGGCCCTTCGGGTGCGCCCGCGGAGGCCCAGCGGAGGGTGGCGCCCAGCATCACCGCCATGACCAGCGTCGGCGCGCCGCCGATGTCGGAGTAGGCGAAGTCGACGAGCTGCCAGGTCAGGAAGCCCGCGACGACCAGTCCCAGGGCCCGGTCCGGGGGGAACGGCCCGGAGCGGGAGGGGTGGGCCGTGCGGCGGACGCGCCGGACCGACCAGAGCGCCAGGGAGCCCAGCAGCAGGCAGAAGGCCGCGATCCCGGCCAGGCCCTGCTCGCTCAGCACGAGGAGGTACATGTTGTGCGGGGACAGCAGCGGCTGCCGCCGGAAACCGCTCACCGGGTCGGCGGTGTCGCTGCCCGCCGACAGGCCGAGGGGCGCGTGGGCGTCGCGGAAGGCGGGGAACCCCCGCGGTCCCGCCCCGGTGAGGGGACGGTCCCGCCAGATCCCCGCGGCGGTCCGCCACAGGTCGTAGCGGTCGCTCACCGAACGGTCCGGCTGCGTGACCGACGAGCCGATCGAGGTGAGCCGCCGCCCGACCGTCTCCGCTCCGGCCGGTCCCGCCGGGCCCCCCGGTCCCACCGCCGAACCGGCGACGAGCAGGGCGGCGGCCGCGGCGAGCAGCCCGGCGCCCGCCGCGGTCCGGCGGCCGGACAGCGCCGCCATGACCACCGCCGCGCACGCCGTCGCCAGCCACGCGCCCCGGCTCAGTGACAGGACCAGCGGCGGCAGCAGCAGCGCGGCGCCCAGGAGGGCCGCCGCCCGGGGCCGTCCGCGCAGGGCCAGGCCGAACCCGAGCAGGACGACCAGCCCGTGGCTGACGACCGTCGCCATGCCCATCACGTCCTGGGCGCCGAAGGTGCCGACCGCCCGGACGTTCTCGCCCGCGTAGGAGGCGCCGGTGCCGGTGAGGGCCTGCAGGCAGCCGACCGCTCCCTGGACCAGGGCGGCGCAGACGACCGCCCCGCCGGTCAGCCGGAGGTCCGCCCGGTCCCGCAGGGCGACGGCGACGGCCAGCGGGACCAGCACGAACACCTGCAGGTAGCGGGCCAGGCCGGGAAGGCTCGCCAGGACGTCGTGCGACGCGACGGTGGCCGCGCAGACGGCGACCACCGGCGGGACGAGCACCAGGAAGCGCACCGGCAGCCGCCGCCCTCCGGCCAGGAGGCGCGCCGCCGCCGCCGCGACCAGCACGACCGACGCGAGGTCGGCCGGCGTCACGTGGAAGGCGGAGGCGAGGTCGTCGCGCCGGTCGGGCACGCACACGCAGAGCACGACCGCCGCGGTGAGGACGCCGGGCCCGCGCCCCACCGCGATCCCGGCGGCACGCCGTACCGCGCCCACCGGGCCGCCCGGCACCGGAGCCGCGGCGGTGCGCGGACCGGGGGCGCCGTACGGACCGGGGGCGGTGTGCGGACCGGGAGCGCCGTGCGGGTCCGCCTCCCTAACCTCCACTGGGCCGGAGCACGGATGCGAAGGTGCGGATGATGATCTTGATGTCGGACCGGAGGGTCCAGCCGTCGATGTAGTGGTTGTCAAAGCGGGCACGGTCCTCGATGGAGGTGTCCCCCCGCAGGCCGTGGACCTGCGCCCACCCGGTGATCCCGGCGGGGACGCGGTGGCGGCTCTCGTAGTGCGGCAGGGAGCGGGAGAACTGGTCGACGAAGAAGGGGCGCTCGGGCCGGGGGCCGACGATGCTCATGTCGCCCCGCAGCACGTTCCAGAGCTGGGGCAGCTCGTCCAGTGAGGTCCTGCGCAGCAGCCGGCCGACCCGGCCGACGCGCTCGTCGCCGGCGACGCTCCAGCGCGTCTCGGACTCGCGGGGATCGCGGGGGTGGAACGTGCGCAGCTTGAGCATCTCGAAGCGGCGGCCGCCCAGCCCGACCCGGCTCTGCCGGAACAGTACGCCGGGCCCGCCCTCGCAGCGCACCGCCAGGGCGCACAGGGCGAGCAGCGGGGCGGTGACCACCAGGCCGGTGAGGGCGACGGCGACATCGAGGAGCCGCTTCAGCGGCCAGGACGGCCGCGTCTGGGGGACGGGGTGCATCCGCAGCAGTGGGAAGCCGCGGACGTGGCCGTGCGGGGGCAGGAAGTCGGTGAGCAGGCCTCCCGGTTCCGGTGCGAGGAAGACTTCGCAGCCGAAGTCCCTGGCGATGCGGGCCAGCACGGGGGTGTCCGCCCCGGGGGCGGGGTCCGAGGCGACGATCACCGCGCGGACGCGGTGCTCCCGCAGTGCCGCGGCGAACCGCTCGGGCCGGTCGGACGCCTGCCCCGGCGCCTGTCCGGGCGCCCGGTCCGGTGCCTGCCCCGGTAGCCGGCCCGGCGCCTGCCCGGCCGTACGTCCCGCTCCCGGCCCGTCGTCGACGAAGCCGATGGGCGCCAGCCCGTGCTCAGGGTGGTCGAGCAGGACCGAGGCGAGCCGCCGGGCGTGCCGTCCGGTGCCGAGCACGATCGTGGGCCGCGCGCCACGGCGCGACCGCCGGCCCCGCCGGGTGGGGAGCCGGTACCGCATGGCGTCCGGGGCGCCGGTGCCGCTCTCCGGGCCGGTGGGAGGCCGTACGGCCGGTCCGGCCGGGGAGGCCGCCCCGCCCCCGCCGGTCCCGGCCGCGCCGCCGGACAGTCGCTCATCCCTGGTGGTCGCGGACATCGGTGCCTCCGTATTCGAATTCTCTTTCCGCGACCGGCCTGAATTCAGTCAAGCTTCCCCCAACTCGGCGGTTCCATTTTGACACCGCGAATATCGCGCCGATCTCGCGGAAGGCCGGCCGGTGATTTCCGGAATGCCTCGACCGCAATGGACGCAGGTCTTCTCCGAATGCGAGAACCTCGGCCCCTGCGAGCTTCTCGATGCTACTGACGAAAGTGGCGCCGATCCCGCACCTGACCACGCGTTTGCCGGTCGTCTGCGGCAAGTTTCCAATGGGCTGGCTTTTGCGCCGACATATCGGATGGCGGGGACCGTATATCGGGCGGGCCGGGGAGCGGAGAACGCGCGGGGACGGTCCGCGCCCTCATTCCGCCCGCCCCGCCGGGGAGCCGGCGACGGGGCGGCGGGGCAGTGGCGGCCGGGTGACGGTGACCGGTCGTCACGTTGACGTTTCGCAACTTTTCGGGTGGTATCAGGAACGGTGCCGCGCACCGGTCGACGATGACCGGCGCGGATGGTCACCGCCGTGCCCGTGGACCGAGCATCATTTCCCCTTGTACGGGCACCTGTACGGCGCCGCGGATCTGGTGTAGATCCGGTCAAAAATGAGCAATACCCCTCACAAAGGAGTGAGAGCGACATGCCGCTCGAAGAGGCCAAAGACGAGCTGCTGAGGAGTGCCGCCGCGAGCTGTGCGCACACACCCGGCGGCGACTGCGGGAGCGCCGAGGAGGCGCTCGCCTTCCTGCGGCTCTACTACCGGCACGTCGCGCCGGAGGACCTGCTGGACCGCGACCCGGTCAACGTGTACGGCCCCGCGACGGCCCACCGCCAGATCGCCGAGCGGCGCCCCCAGGGCCGGGCCCTGGTGCGGGCCTACACGCCGAACCTGGAGGAGCACGGCTGGGACCCCGGCCGCTCGGTCGTCGAGGTGGTCACCGACGACATGTCCTTCCTGGTCGACTCGGTGACGATGGAGCTCAACCGCCACGACATCGGCACCCACCTGATCATCCACCCGCAGATGCGGGTGCGCCGGGACATGACGGGCAGGCTCCTCGGCTCCGGCGAGGAGGACGTCACCGGGCAGATGCTCGTCGAGTCCTGGATGCACTTCGAGATCGACCGGCAGAGCGACCCCGCCGTGCTCCGCCGGCTCGAGACCGACCTGCAGCGGGTCCTGTCGGACGTGCGCTACGCCGTCGAGGACTTCCCGAAGATGCGGGCGCTGGCCGTGCGGACCGCCGAGGACGTCTCGGTGAACCCGCCGCCGCTCGACCCCGCCGGGGTCGAGGACAGCCTGGAGCTGATGCGCTGGCTCGCGGACGGGCACTTCACCTTCCTCGGCTACCGCGAATACCGCCTGGAGCGCGGCGAGCAGGGCGACGAGCTGCACGCGGTGCCCGGGACCGGCCTGGGCATCCTCCGGCACGACAAGGCAGGCTCGGGCAGCTTCGCCGCGCTCCCGCCCGAGCTGAGGGCCAAGGCCCGCGAGAAGCAGCACATGCTGATCGTCACCAAGGCCAACAGCCGCGCCACCGTGCACCGCCCGGCCTACCTGGACTACGTCGGCGTCAAGCTCTTCGACGCGGCGGGGGAGGTCGTCGGCGAGCGCCGGTTCCTCGGCCTGTTCACCCACGCGGCCTACAACGAGTCGGTCGCCCGCATCCCGGTGCTCCGCCGCAAACTGGCCGAGATCCTCGACCTGGCCGGGTTCTCCGCCGAGAGCCACGACGGCAAGGACCTCATCGAGATCCTGGAGACCTACCCCCGCGACGAGCTCTTCCAGACGTCCGTGCAGCAGCTCCTGCCGATCGCGCTCGGCGTGCTCCGGCTCCGCGAGCGCAAGCAGGTGAAGGTCTTCCTGCGCCCGGACGACTACGGCCGCTACGTCTCCTGCCTGATCTACCTGCCGCGCGACCGCTACACCACCAAGATCCGCATCAGGATGCAGGAGATCCTCCTCAAGGCGCTCGGCGGCGCCTCCCTCGACTACAGCGCCATGATCGGCGAGTCGGCCCTCGCCCGGCTGCACGTCGTCGTCCGCGGGGAGCGGGGCCGGACGCTGGGGGCCGACTCCGTCGACGTGGGGGAGCTGGAGGCCGTGCTGGCCGCCGCCACCCGCTCCTGGGAGGACGACCTGGCCGCGGCCATCACCGACCTGAGCTCGGAGGCCGAGGCGCCCCGCCTCGTCCGCCGCTACGCCTCGGCCTTCCCCGAGGGCTACAAGGCGGACTTCCCGCCCCGGATGGCGGTGGCGGACCTGCGCCGGCTGGAGGCGCTGGCGGCGGCGTCGGGGACCCCGGCGTCGTCGGGGGCCTCGGGCGCGCCGGAGCCGTCCGACGCGATCGGGATGAACCTCTACGAGCCGTACGACGCGCCCGAGGGCGAGCGCCGGTTCAAGCTCTACCGGATCGGCCGGCCGATCTCCCTGTCGCAGGTGCTCCCGCTGCTCCAGCGGATGGGCGTCGAGGTGGTCGACGAGCGGCCCTACGAGATCGACCTCGACAACGACCCGGCGACGAAGGACGCCTGGATCTACGACTTCGGCCTGCGCTACACCCCCTCGCCGGAGGTGGACCGGGACGTCTTCAAGCGGCTCTTCCAGGACGCGTTCGACGCGCTGTGGCGGGGCCGGGTGGAGAGCGACGGCTTCAACGCGCTCGTCCTGACCGCGGGCCTCACCTGGGAGCAGGCCGAGATCCTGCGGGTCTACGCCAAGTACCTGCGCCAGGCCGGGACCGCCTTCAGCCAGGACTACATCGAGCGCGTGCTGCAGGGCAACGTACGGCTCGCCCGGCTGCTGGTCGGCCTGTTCGAGGCCCGGCTCGACCCGGCCCGCCCGGAGGAGGCCCGCCAGGACCTGGCCGCCGCGCTGCACGAGGAGATCCTCGGCGCGCTGGACGACGTCGCCTCCCTGGACGAGGACCGGATCCTCCGGGCCTACCTGGAGATGATCCAGGCCACGCTGCGGACCAACTACTTCCAGCGGGCGGACGGGGAGCGCAAGCCGTACATCGCGGTGAAGCTCGACTCGCCCTCGATCGGCGTGCTGCCGCTGCCCCGGCCGAAGATCGAGGTCTTCGTCTACTCGCCCCGGGTCGAGGGCGTGCACCTGCGCTTCGGGAAGGTCGCCCGCGGCGGGCTGCGCTGGTCGGACCGGATGGAGGACTTCCGCACCGAGGTCCTGGGCCTGGTCAAGGCGCAGATGGTGAAGAACACCGTGATCGTGCCCACCGGCTCCAAGGGCGGCTTCGTGGTCAAGAACCCGCCGAAGTCCGGCCGGCGGGAGGACCTGCAGGCCGAGGGCGTCGCCTGCTACCGGATGTTCATCTCCGGCCTGCTCGACCTCACCGACAACCTCGTCGACGGGCAGGTGGTCCCGCCCGCCGACACGGTCCGGCACGACGGCGACGACACCTACCTGGTGGTGGCCGCCGACAAGGGCACCGCGACCTTCTCCGACATCGCCAACGGGGTCGCCAAGGAGTACGGCTTCTGGCTGGGCGACGCCTTCGCCTCCGGCGGCTCGGTCGGCTACGACCACAAGGGCATGGGCATCACCGCCCGCGGCGCCTGGGAGTCGGTGAAGTACCACTTCCGCACCCTCGGTGTGGACGTGCAGGCCACCGACTTCACGGTCGTCGGCATCGGCGACATGTCGGGCGACGTGTTCGGCAACGGCATGCTGCTCTCCCAGCACATCCGGCTGGTCGCCGCCTTCGACCACCGGCACGTCTTCATCGACCCGCACCCCGACGCCGCCCGCGGCTTCGCCGAGCGCGCCCGGCTGTTCGCGCTGCCGCGCAGCTCGTGGGAGGACTACTCGCCCGAGCTGATCTCCGCGGGCGGCGGCGTCTGGCCGCGCACGGCCAAGTCGATCCCGGTCTCGCCGCAGGCGCGCGCCGCGCTCGGCATCCCCGACGGGGTCGCCGCAATGGCGCCCAACGACCTGATCAGCGCGATCCTCAAGGCCCCGGTGGACCTGCTGTGGAACGGCGGCATCGGGACCTACGTCAAGGCGTCGTCGGAGTCGCACGCCGACGTCGGCGACAAGGCCAACGACGGCCTGCGGGTCGACGCCGCCGAGCTGCGCTGCAAGGTGGTCGGCGAGGGCGGCAACCTGGGCCTGACCCAGCTCGCCCGGATCGAGTACGCCCTGGGCGGCGGGCTGGTCAACACCGACTTCATCGACAACTCCGCGGGCGTGGACACCTCCGACCACGAGGTGAACATCAAGATCCTGCTGGACCGGGTGGTCCGCGACGGCGAGCTCACCGACAAGCAGCGCAACCAGCTCTTCCTCGACATGACCGACGAGGTCGCCGAACTGGTCCTGCGCGACAACTACGACCAGAACGTGGTGCTGGCCGCGGCCCGCGCGCAGGCGCCGGAGATGCTGCACATCCACGCGCGCTACCTGCGCCGGCTGGAGCGGGACGGGCTGGTCAACCGGGAGCTGGAGTTCCTGCCGTCGGACAAGGCGCTCGCCGAGCGGCGCCAGGCCGGGCTCGGCCTGACCGCGCCGGAGTTCTCCGTGCTGCTGGCCTACACCAAGCTGGTGGTGGACGCCCAGATCCTCGGCTCCGACCTGCCCGACGACCCCTACCTGGCGTCCTGGCTGGTCTCCTACTTCCCGTCGGCGCTGCGCGAGCGGTTCCGCCCCTTCATGGACGACCACCCGCTCCGCAGGGAGATCATCACCACCTGCGTGGTGAACGACCTGGTCAACTCCAGCGGCACCACCTTCATGTTCCGGGTGGGCGAGGAGAGCGGCGCGTCCGCCCCGGACATCGCCCGCGCCTACCTCGTCACCCGGGAGGTCTTCGACCTGCCGAGCCTCTGGCGGGCGGTCGAGGAGCTGGAGAACAAGGTGGACGTCTCCACCCAGCTCGCGATGGAGCTGGAGGCGCGCAAACTGTGCGAGCGCGGCACCCGCTGGCTGCTCGGCAACCGCCGGCCGCCGCTGGACCTGGCCTCCACGGTGGGCTTCTTCACCAAGGGCATGAACGGCCTGCTCCCGCACCTGCCCAAGCTGCTGACCGGCTCCGACCTGGCGGCGTTCGAGGACCGCAGGGACTCCTTCATCGCCCGCGGGGTCCCCGACGACCTGGCCGAGCGGGTCGCCGCGATGGTCCCGGCGTACTCCACCTTCGACCTGGTGGAGATCGCCACGAGCACCGGCCGCCCGGTGGACGAGGCCGCCGAGGTCTACTTCGACCTCGCCGACCGGCTCCGCCTGGCCGGGCTCCGGGAGCGCGTCATCGCGCTGCCCAGGGACGACCGGTGGAACTCCATGGCGCGCGCCGCGCTCCGCGACGACCTCTACGCCGCGCACGCCGCGCTCACCCGTGGCGTGCTGATGGGCAGCGAGTCCGGGCTCTCGCCCGAGGAGAGGCTCGCCCGCTGGAGCGAGGTGAACTCGGCCGCGGTCGCCCGGGCCCGGCAGACGCTCTCGGAGATCTGGGAGAGCGACGACTTCGACCTGGCGACGCTCTCGGTGGCGCTGCGCGCGGTCCGGACGCTGGTGGCCTCCACCGGCCTGCCGCACGCGGAGGACTGAGTCCCCGTCCGCTTCCCGGGGGACCGGCCCCGGGGAGCGGGCCGGGCGTCCGCGCGCCGATCCCCCGGGGAGCGGGCTGGGCGTCCGGGCGCCGGTCTCCCTGGGACGCCGAGTCCCCGGGAGACCGGCGGGGCGTCAGGACACGAAGACCTTGGTGATGCCGCCGAGGTAGCCGACGACCCTGGCCGGCTCGCCGCTCTCCTTCGCCGGAACCACGCTCACGTACTGCTGCGTCTCCACGGTGCGCAGCTCCTTGCGGGCGTAGGGCTCGGTGGTCAACCCCCGCGCCTGCCGGGGGACCGCGATGTACGGCGCGCAGGGATCGACCTTGATCGTCCTGGTCGTCGTCCTGACCAGGGAGTACATCACCAGGGCCCCGCCGTCTCCGGTGCGCAGCGCGTGGACCGGGTAGCCGGCCGCGGCGAAGATCGAGTCGTAGCCCAGGCAGCCGTCCCGCTTCTCCGCCGTGCGCGCGGCGGCGATCTCGGTCGCGTGGGCGGTGGTGTGCGGGCCCTCGGCGATCAGCCCGGCGGAGAACCCCGCCGCCCCCTCCTCCGCCGTGGTCGCGTGGAGCGGCGCCATCAGCCGGGGGCTGATCGCCACGGTCATGTCGTCCTCGGCCAGGGCGGTGGCGTACCCCTCGGCGTCCAGGGCGATCTCGGGGAGCACGTCGTCCAGCAGCGACAGGGAGCTGACCTGCCAGTCGTCCGCGCCCTGCCGCACCACCGTCAGCACGGCGGGGCGGGCGCGCCCGGCGGCATCCCGGCGGTCCACCACGGCGGCGAACCAGACGGGCCCCCGCGCCAGGCGGGGGACCAGCAGCCGCGGCTCGCCCCAGGTGTAGCGGGGCGGGTCCCCGCCCTCGGCCTCCGCGCTGTCGTAGGCGGCCTGGGTGAGCGCCAGGTGCCCGTCGCGGGCCTGCTTGAGCAGGTGGTGCCGGTCGGCCAGCAGGTGCGGCGCGGCCGCGCCGAGGACCTCGTCGGCGGAGAGGAGGTCCCGCAGCGCCCGGCCCGCCTCCTCCAGCGTGACCTGCGGGCGCACGGAGGGCGTCGGCGCGGGGGCGGTGCCGCCGGCCGGGGCGCTCGGGGAGGGGGCGGCGTCGCCGGACCCGGAGCAGGCCGCCGCGGACGCCACGGCCACGGCCACGGTCAGCGCGAGCAGCCCTCGTCGCCCGTGTCCCCGCACGCCAACCTCCCGATGGTCCCCGCCGCGGCGCCCATGCTATGGCCTGTCCGGTCGTGAGGGCTCGTGCCGTACACAACCGTGCCGTACACAACGGGGTGCGGTGGTCGCGTACCCTTTACAGACGTGGCAGTCATCGATCCGGCAGAAGAGATCAACGAGCTTACCGGCACGCTGAGAAGCATCCAGGACGTGCTGGACCTCGACGCGATGCGCAAGCAGATCGAGGAGCTGGAGGAGCAGGCCGCCGCGCCCGACCTGTGGAACGACCAGGATCGGGCCCAGAAGGTCACCAGCAAGCTGTCCTACATGCAGGGCGAGGTCAACAGGATCGAGTCCCTGGGGCGGCGCCTGGAGGACCTGGTGGTGCTCTACGAGCTCGCCGCGGCCGAGGACGACGCCGACACCCTGGAGGAGGCCGGCCGCGAGCTGGAGTCCCTCAGGGGCGACATCGGCGCCCTGGAGGTCCGGACCCTGCTCTCGGGCGAGTACGACGCGCGTGAGGCGGTCGTCACCATCCAGTCCCAGGCGGGCGGTGTGGACGCCGCCGACTGGGCGCAGATGCTCCAGCGGATGTACCTCCGCTGGGCCGAGCGCAAGGGCTACCCGACGGAGGTCTACGAGACCTCCTACGCCGAGGAGGCCGGGATCAAGTCGACGACCTTCACGGTCAAGGCGCCCTACGCCTACGGCACGCTCCGCGGCGAGCACGGCACCCACCGGCTGGTCCGGATCAGCCCGTTCGACAACCAGGGCCGCCGGCAGACCTCCTTCGCGGGCGTGGACGTGGTCCCCGTCGTCGAGACCACCGACCACATCGACATCAACGAGGACGACCTGCGGGTCGACGTCTACCGGTCCTCGGGCCCCGGCGGGCAGGGCGTCAACACCACCGACTCCGCGGTGCGCCTGACCCACCTGCCCACCGGCATCGTGGTCTCCTGCCAGAACGAGCGCTCGCAGCTGCAGAACAAGGCGACCGCGATGGCCGTCCTGCAGTCCAAGCTGCTGGAGCGCAAGCGGCAGGAGGAGGCGGCGGCGCTTAACGAGATCCGCGGCGAGTCCACCACCTCGTGGGGCACCCAGATCCGCAACTACGTGCTGCACCCGTACCAGATCGTGAAGGACCTGCGGACGGGCACCGAGGCGGGCAACCCGGGCTCGGTGCTCGACGGGGACATCGACGGGTTCATCGAGTCGGAGATCCGCTGGCTGCGCCGCCAGGAGGCGGGCACCGACGCCTAGACCGGGTCCGGGCTGCTGTCGTCCGGGGCGACTGAGGTGGTCAAGAAGGGCGGGCACCGACGCCTGGACCGGGTCCGGGCCTCCCGGCGGGCCGGGAGGCCCCCGGGCCGCTCAGCCCTTCGCCAGGTGCTCCAGCACCAGGGTCAGGAAGAAGAGCACGATCAGCGCCAGCGAGACCATCGCCGGGGTCATCCCGCCCAGGCCCGCCTGGTGCATCCGGTCGCGGTTGGCCCGGCACAGAGGGCAGCGGCCCTCGGCGACGGGATGGGCGCACCGCGCGCAGACCAGGTCGTCACAGCTCATGGGGTCCTCCCCTTCGGAGTCGGAACCACTTTATGCGGTCGTTACCGGGCGCCGAATCGTTTTGTTTCCGTTATGGACCTTCCATGCCGGTCTTCCCCCTAGACTGGGCTCCGGCCAACCGGAACGTCGATCCAGGTAAAGATCGGCGCCCCCCGGCCGGCGAGAGGCGGAAAGTGGACCTCTGCCACTACCGCGACCGTCCTAACCCCTAGACTGGCATGCCGTGATGCGCCCGTGATCCATTTTGATAATGTCACCAAGGTCTACGCGAACCAGAACCGCCCCGCGTTGGACCACGTCAGCGTCGACGTCGACAAGGGTGAGTTCGTGTTCCTCGTCGGCCCCTCGGGGTCCGGGAAGTCGACCTTCCTCCGACTGATCTTGAAGGAGGAGCGCCCCAACTCCGGGGCGATCCACGTCGCCGGCAAGGATCTTGCCCGGCTGTCGAACTTCAAGGTCCCGCACCTGCGCCGCCGGATCGGCTGCGTCTTCCAGGACTTCCGGCTCCTGCCGAACAAGAACGTGTACGAGAACGTCGCGTTCGCGCTGGAGGTCATCGGCAAGCCGCGGCGGTTCATCCGCAAGGTCGTGCCCGAGGTCGTCGAGCTCGTCGGCCTGGAGGGCAAGGCCCACCGGATGCCCGACGAGCTGTCCGGCGGCGAGCAGCAGCGGGTCGCGATGGCCCGCGCGTTCGTCAACCGGCCGATGATCCTCCTGGCCGACGAGCCGACCGGGAACATCGACCCGGCGACGAGCATCGGCATCATGAAGGTCCTCGACCGGATCAACCGGACGGGCACCACGGTCGTCATGGCCACGCACGACGCGGCCATCGTCGACTCCATGCGCAAACGCGTGGTGGAACTGGAGGACGGCAAGATCGTCCGTGACCAGTCGCGTGGCGTGTACGGCCAGGCGTACTGAGTCCCAGGACGTCCCGGAACCCGGAAAGCGACAGCGACAGGAAGAGCATGCGGGCAAACTTCATCTTCTCCGAGGTCTGGATCGGCCTCCGCCGCAACCTCACGATGACCATCGCGGTCATCGTGACCGTGGCGATCGGCATGGCGCTGCTGGGCGTCGGTCTGATGATCAACTCCCAGATCTCCGGCATGAAGGACTCCTGGTTCGACAAGGTCGAGGTCTCGGTCTTCCTGTGCAAGAAGAACGACCCCTTCCCCCAGTGCAAGGGCAGCGGCGGCGTCGACGCGCAGGAGCAGGCGGCGCTGAAGGCGACGATCGAGGCCATGCCGCAGGTCGAGCGGGTCGAGTTCGAGGACGCCGCCAAGGCCTACGAGAACTTCAAGGCGCAGAACGCCAGCAACAACGTGCTGATCTCGGCGATCCAGGTCGAGGACATGCCCGAGTCCTTCCGGGTCAAGCTCAAGAACCCCGACGAGTACGGCGCGGTGATCGAGGGGCTGCAGGGGGCGCCCGGGGTCTCCAACGTGATCAACCAGAAGGAGATCCTGGAGAAGTTCTTCGGCCTGCTGGAGAAGCTCCGCTGGGCGGCGCTGACGATCGCGATCACCCTGGTCTTCGCGGCCGCCCTGCTGATCGGCAACACCGTCCGGCTGTCGGCCTACAACCGCCGCCGTGAGACGGGCATCATGCGGCTGGTCGGCGCCTCGAACCTCTACATCCAGCTCCCGTTCGTGATGGAGGGCGTCATCGCCGGCCTGATCGGCGGCGTGATCGCGGCGGTCCTGCTGATCGTCAGCAAGGTGTTCCTCTTCGACAGCGTGCAGCTCTACCTCGGCGGGACGGCCCAGCTCTCCTGGGAGACCGTCGCCTCGGCGATCAGCCTCACGATGATCATCGGCGTGCTCATCTGTGTCTTCGCCTCCTTCGTCACGCTCCGCCGTTACCTCCGTGTGTAAGGCATCCCGGTAGGCTCCAGGCATGCCACGTGAGACCGGGCGGAAGGTCATCGCCCAGAACAAGCGTGCCCGGCACGACTACCACATCGAGGACACCTACGAGGCCGGCCTCGTGCTGCAGGGCACCGAAGTGAAGTCGCTGCGACTGGGCCGCGCCTCCCTCGTCGACGGATACGCCACCGTCAAGGACGGCGAGGCGTGGCTGATCAACATCCACATCCCGGAGTACACCATGGGGACGTGGACCAACCACGCGGCGCGGCGCACCCGCAAGCTGCTGCTGCACCGCAAGGAGATCGACAAGCTGGTCGCCAAGACGAAGGAGGGCGGCCTGACCCTGGTCCCGCTCTCCCTCTACTTCAAGGACGGCCGGGCCAAGGTCGAGCTGGGTCTCGCGCGCGGCAAGAAGGACTGGGACAAGCGGCAGACGCTGGCCGAGAAGCAGGCCAAGCGGGAGATGGCCCGCGCGGTCAGGCACCGGAACCGGTGAGCGTGACGGGAAGGGCTCGCAGGGCCGTGACGGCGGCGCTCGCGCTGGCGGTGACGGCCCCCATGCTGTCCGGGTGCTTCGAGGAGCCGTCGGCCCACGACGCGGTCCGCGATTTCCTGGTCGGCTGGCAGACCGGTGACTACGCCATGGCCGCCCGCCGTACCGACGGTGACGAGGGCAAGGTGCGCCAGGCGCTGGAGGACGTCCGGATCCAGCTCGACGCGGCCTCCTTCCGCTTCGGTCTCAAGGGGGTCCGCCGGACCGGGGACGAGGCCGAGGCGACCTTCGAGGCCGAGGTGGACCTGGGGGAGAACAACCCCCTGTGGGAGTACGACGGCAGGCTCCCGCTCCGCCTGGTGGACGGCCGGTGGAAGGTGCGCTGGTCGCCTGCCGTGCTCCACCCCGAGCTGCGCGAGGGCCAGCGCTTCGCGGTGGACACCGATCCGGAGGACCGCCAGCCGATCGTGGACCGCAACAACGACCCGCTGCAGCAGCCCGCCAACCTGCACGTGGCCAGCGTCACCCCGGCCAGGCTGCAGGACGCGGCCGGGCTCTGCGAGCGGCTGGCCGCGGTGACCGGCTTCCCCCAGGACCGGTTGCTCAGCCGGATCCGCTCGGCCCCGCCCAGCGAGGAGCTGCCGCTGGTCACCTTCGGCCGGCTCCGCTTCGCCCAGCTCCGCTCGAAGCTGGAGGCCATCGAGGGCCTGAAGTTCTCCGTGCGCGAGGCGTCCGTCGCGCCGGACGCGCCCACGCAGATCGTCGGCACCGTCACCGCGGTCACGCCGGAGACCGAGCAGCAGCTCGGCGGCCCGCAGCGCGCCGGGGACACCGTCGGCCGGAGCGGGCTGCAGAAGGCCTACCAGGAGCACCTGACCGGCTCGACCGAGACCAGCGTCATCACCGTGGACCTCAAGACGCTGGAGCCCGTCACCGAGCTCGCCAAGTGGCGGCCCGGCCGTACGGCCTCGCCGGTGCGCACCACGCTCGACCGGAAGACCCAGGCGGCGGCCGACTCCGCGCTGGCCGCGACCGGCCCGGGCATGCTGGTCGCGGTCCAGGGCTCGACCGGCGAGGTGCTGGCCGTGGGCGGCACCAAGGACTACCACCAGGAGAAGCACGCCTTCGCCGGGGAGTTCCCCGCCGGGACCGCGTTCTCCGTCATGGCCGTGGAGGGGCTGCTCAAGTCCCGGGTCGACCTGGAGCAGAAACTCGACTGCCCCGCCGAGCGGACCGTGGGCGGGATCCGGTTCCGGCAGGCGGGCGCGTCCGCCGGCGGCACCCCGACGATCCAGGCCAGCTTCGCCGGCGGATGCGTCACGGCTCTGGCCTCGCTCGCCCGCAGGGTGGACGGCACCGCGCTGACGGCCGCCGCCGCGAAGTTCGGCATCGGCGTGCCGTGGACGCTGCCGCTGAAGTCCTTCAGCGGGAAGGTGCAGCCGCTGAAGAACGACGCGGCCACGGCCAGGGCCCTGGCCGGGCAGAACGTCTCGGTCAGCCCGCTGTCCATGGCGCTGGTGGCGGGGGCGATGGCCTCCGGCACCTGGCATCCGCCGATCCTGGTCAAGGAGCCGGCGACGCAGGACCCGTCCGACGAGGCCGAGGCGCCCAGGCAGGTCTCCCCGATCGACCTCGACGAGGAGACGACCGCCGCGCTGCGCTCCCTCATGCGCGCCGGCGTGACCTCGGGGTCCGCCCGCGCGGCCGCGGCGCCGGGCGACCCGGTCCACGGCATCACCGCCGCGGCGTCCGCCGACGACAAGCCGCTGTCCTGGTTCGTCGGCTGGCAGGGGGACGTGGCCGTGGCGGCGCTCGTGGAGAGCCCGGACTCCACGGCCGGGGCGGTCGCCGCCGGCCGGTTCTTCCGGAACCTGCGCGCCGGGATGTGAGTCTCGGCCGGGATGCGAGTCCCGGCCGGGATGCGAGCCGAGGAAGAACCGGGAAGAAGATTCGTCACCGTGAGCAACCATCCGGGGCTCCCCGTGCGTCCTCCCCAGTGACTGAGCACCGCTCGGGGGGTTGCGGGCTCAGTCGCCGTGATGAGATCAGGGCTTCGTCTCGGGGGAGGCCCTGCCGTCACGACCGGCTCGACCCTGCCGGTCGGCCCCGGGGGCGCGTGCGAGACGCCGCGCCTCCGGGGCTTCGCCGTTCCTCCCTCCTGGAGGGGGGCGGCGGGAATCCGGCGGGCGCGGGAGGCGTTGTACCCGATGGCTTTCGAAGACGTCCCGGACGAAGGTCCGTCCGGCCGGAGGGAATCCGGTTGGCGCGGACGGTGTTGTAACCGGTATCTTCGGATCGTCCGCCCCTCCTCGTGGGGAGCGGGTTGACAACTCAACAGGGGGGTGACTGGTTTCGACTTTGGCTTTGCAAGTCAGGAGAAGCGGGTCGAGGACTGCGGACATAACCTCGTTAATCCTGTGACCGCGACCAATAAGTGCCAATAAGACGCACTCCGAAGTCAAGAGCCAGGGCAACCTGGCCCTCGCCGCCTAAGCAGCGAGTGGCTTCTGTCGGCCCGGGAGCGCCTCCGGCCCGGATCCGGCATCGCTAGGAGGCTCAACCGCAAGACCCGGCCACGGGGTCGAGCGGGAAATCTAACAGTGGCTGAGCCCGTCGGCGTCTTGCCTGCGTGATCGCCGGGGCTGAGAAAAGCACAGCAGGCTGCACCCGGAGAAGCCCTGTCTTGGAGTTGAAGGACGCGGGTTCGATTCCCGCCACCTCCACCCCCGCTCCGCATTCGAAACGTGTGGAGCAGATCGCCGAAGGGCGGTCGGCCGGCGACCTCGCCGACCGGCCGCCCTTCGGCTTTCCCGGACGCGGTACGGCTGCGCACCGCCGTCTCTCCGCAGGCCGGGCGATGCGGCATCCTGTCACGCGGGTTCACGCCTCGGTCGGGTCACGGGAACCACGGTGAGGAGATGGTCGAGGCCTTTGAAATCTCCAGGGTTGCAGGTGTAGAGCGGCAACCGGTTCGCGATGGCGACGCAGGCGATCATCAGGTCCGCGGTCCGGGGCCGAGGTTTGCGGCCCGAGGCGACGACGGAGATCCAGAGCTGGCCGTACTCGCGGGCGGCGGTGTCGTCGAACGGCAGAGGATCGAACTCGGCTTCGGCGCCCTGCAGGATCTTCATCCGCTGGGCGAGTTCCTGTGGTCCGTCGGCCACCAGCACCCCGGCGGACAGCTCCGCCGTCGTTATCGCACTGATCATCATCTCGTCGGGCAGTTCGTCGGGGTCGATGTCCGCCCGCAGGATGAGGATGTTGGTGTCGAGCAGTCCCAGCGGATGGGTCACCGCTGCTCCTCGGAGAACTCGCCCCTGCCGTAGGCGCGATCGTAGGGGTCGTAGAGGTCGTCGTTCACGTGGCGGTCCATGTCCGCGCGGAACTTCCGGTCGTCGAGGCGCGGCATGCCCCGTGACATGGCGGCGAACTCGGCGCGGGAGACGGCGCGTCGCCGTCGGCGGATGGGAACCAGGTCGCCGATGTGATGGCCGTTCCGGGTCACGGCGAACCGCTCGCCGCGTTCAAGGGCGTCCATGATCTCCGCTGAACGATTACGCAGGTCGCGCTGCGATATCTCAGATGCGCTGCTGGGTTCCGGCATGCTCATGCACCGACCTTACGCCTTATGTGCTACATGGTGCTATCAAGTGGCACTCCTTTTCGGGAGTGGGGGTGGGGCGGAGGAACGCTTCATGCGCCGTCGTCGCGTCCGCGTGACCGTGCGCTTCTCAGACCGGAACGCTGAGAGGCGTGGTGGCGCGGCCGGTGGCCTCGTAGAGGGCGGCAGAACGAAACCGGACGCCCAACGGAAGCCGGAGGTGCGAGGGCGGTGATCAGCCGGAGGCGCGCCGGCTCTAAGGTGCGAGGCGGAGGGCCGGGACGCGCTGTTCCCGCCGGAGCCGGAAGGGGCCGCAAGATGACCACGACAGGGACGAACTGGGCGGGCAACATCACCTTCCGCGCCGGGCGGGTCCACCGCCCGTCCTCCGTCCCGGAACTGCGGGCCCTGGTCGCGCGGAGCGGGCGGATCCGGCCCCTGGGCACGGGGCACTCGTTCAACGACATCGCCGACTCGCCCGGCGACCTGGTCTCGCTCGCCGGCCTGCCGCCCGAGGTGGAGACGGACGCCGGGACCGGGACGGTGCGGGTCGCCGCGAGCGTGCGCTACGCCGAGCTGGGCCGCCGCCTGCACGAGGCGGGGTACGCCCTGCCCAACCTCGCCTCCCTGCCGCACATCTCCGTCGCCGGCTCCTGCGCCACGGCCACCCACGGCTCCGGCGACGCCAACGGCAACCTCGCCACGGCGGTCTCCGCGCTCGAGCTGGTCACCGCGGACGGCGATCTGGTGACCCTCTCCCGGGACGCGGACGGCGACCGGTTCCGCGGGGCGGTCGTGGGCCTGGGGGCCCTGGGCGTGGTCGTCGCGATGACGCTGGACGTCGTGCCCGCCTTCGGCGTGCGGCAGTACGTCTACGAAGGGCTGCCGTTCGAGGTGCTGGACGACCACTTCGACGCGATCGTCTCCGGCGCGTACAGCGTGAGCCTGTTCACCCGCTGGAGCGGCCCGCTGATCGACCAGGTGTGGGTCAAGCACCGGATCGGCCCGGAAGACGTGGAAGGCGCGGGAGGCGCGGACGGGGCGGCCGGTGCAGGTGGCGCGGCCGGTGGTGCACCGGCGGTGGTGCGGGCCGGGGCGGTCGGCGGTCCGGCGCCGGAGGCGGAGCCGTACGGCGCGCGGCTCACGGACCTGTACGGCGCGCGGCCGGCGGACGGCCCGCGCCACCCCGTGCCCGGCATGTCCGCCGTCCACTGCACCGAGCAGCTGGGCGTGCCGGGACCGTGGTTCGAGCGCCTGCCGCACTTCCGGCCGGACTTCACCCCGAGCAGCGGGGAGGAGCTGCAGTCGGAGTACCTGCTGCCCCGGCGGCACGCCGTCGCGGCGCTGCGCGCGCTGGACCGGGTCCGCGACCGGATCGCCCCGGTCCTGCAGGTCTCGGAGGTCCGCACGGTGGCCGCCGACGAGCTGTGGATGAGCCCGTCCTACCGGAGGGACACCGTCGCGGTGCACTTCACCTGGGTCAAGGACGCCGCTGCGGTGCTCCCGGTGATCGGACTGCTGGAGGAGGTCCTTGAGCCGTTCGAGGCCAGGCCCCACTGGGGGAAGCTCTTCGCCACCCCGCCCGCCGTCCTGCGGTCCCGCTACGAGCGGCTGCCGGACTTCCTGGGCCTGGTGCGCGAGTACGACCCGGCCGGGAAGTTCTCCGGCGACTTCCTGGAGCGGCACCTCCTCCGGGACCTCTGAGACGGGCTTGCCGGGGCCGGGCGGTACGGAGGCACCGGCGGGCCCGGCGCCGTGGCGCGCCGCGGGGCCATGGAAGACATGGAAGACATGGAAGACATGGAAGACATGGAAGACATGGAAGACATGGAAGGGGCATGGGAGACCAGATGCCGTGGCGCGCCGCCGGGCGCGTCCGGAAGCCGCCGGAACACACTGGTTTACTGATCACCATGACGAATCTCCGTGACAAGGCCGACCTCTTCCACTCCCTGCACACCCGGGAAAGCCGTCCGCTGGTCCTCGCCAACGCCTGGGACGTCGCCAGCGCCCTGCTCGTGGAGGAGGCGGGTGCGGAGGCGGTCGCCACCACCAGTGCCGGGGTGGCGTGGAGCCTCGGCGCCCCCGACGGCGACCGGCTCGACCGGGACCGCGCCCTCGACCTCGTCGCGCGGATCGCCGCCGCGGTGCGGGTGCCCGTCACCGCCGACATCGAGAGCGGGTTCGGGGACACGCCCGAGGCGCTCGCCGAGACCGTCCGCGGCGTGATCGAGGCGGGCGCGGTGGGGGTCAACATCGAGGACACGGTCCGGGACGGGGCCGCCCCGGCGCTGCGCCCGGCCGGGGAGCAGGCCGCCCGGATCGCCGCGGCCCGCGCGGCGGCCGACGCCGCGGGCGTGCCCCTCTACATCAACGCCCGGGTGGACGTCTATCTGCGCGGCTCCGGAGAGCCGGAGGCGCGCCTGGCGGAGACGCTGGAGCGCGCCGCCGCCTACCGGGACGCCGGGGCCAGCGGGATCTTCGTCATCGGCGCGCCCGACTCCGGCGCGATCGCCGCCCTGGTCAAGGGGGTGGGCCTGCCGCTGAACGTCCCCTGCGGGCCGGGCGCGCCGCCCGTCGGAGAGCTGGCCGCCCTCGGCGTGGCGCGGGTCAGCGCGGGCGCGGACCTCGCCGCGGCCGCCTACGGCCTCGCCCGGCGGGCGGCGCGGGAGCTGTACCAGGAGGGCACCTACACGGCGCTGGCCGGAGGGGTCGAGTTCGGCGATCTCAACGGCCTCCTGGCCCGCGGGGAGGGCTGAGGGCCCGATGTCCTCCCGGCCTGGCGGTCTGGTGGTGGTGCCGAACCCGGTGCCCCTCCCGGCCGGCACGGGTGAGGGATCACCGGAGAATCCGGAGGACGCCCCGGCCTTCAGGCCGGGGAGGAATCCGGCCTCCCGCGTAGCCGGGCAAGGGCGGCCGGATCGCCGTCAGGGCGATCCGGCGTCGTCGCCGACCGCATCGAGGGCGACCTCCAGCAGGTGCAGGATCTCGGAGTTGACCGACCGGCGGTCCTTGCCCGCCCGCGCGGCGATCCGGTCATGGAGGTCGTCGGGAATTCTGAGCGAGAAACGAACCATGGCATTATCATGGCACCATGACGACGCTACGGGAAACCGGCGGGACCGCCCACGCCCGGTACACCTACCGGCTGCGCGTGTCGTCTGCCGCCCGCACCGCCCTGCTGGCCGAATGGGACCGGTGCCGGTGGGTGTGGAACCAGTGCGTCGCCACCTCCCGGACCGCCCACCAGACCAGGCAGGAATGCGGCCCGGCCACACTCGACAAGACACTGACCGGCTGGCGCGCCGAACACGACTGGCTGCGCGCGGGGGCGTCGGTGCCCCAGCAGCAGACCATCCGGGACTTCGCCACCTCCCGGGCCAAGGCCCTCAAAGACATCACGGCCCGGCTGCCGATGCGCCGGCGTGCCGGGATGCCCCGCTTCAAGAAGAAGGACCTGGCCGCGCCCACGCTCAACTACACGCGGCGCGGCTTCCGCCTCCACGACGGCCGCCTGCACCTGGCCGGCGGCATCGCCTTGACGGTGGTGTGGTCGAGGGACCTGCCCGCCGGCCCCTCCTCCGTGCGGGTGTACCACGACAGTCTCGGCCACTGGTACGCCTCCTTCGTCGTGCCCGCGCAGGCCGAACCGCTGCCGCAGACCGGCCGGGCGATCGGCGTCGACTGGGGCGTCAAAGAGGTCGCGACCACCACCAGCGACGCCCATGACCTGCCGCACCCCCGGTACGGCCGGACGGCCGCCGCGAAACTGGCGCGCTACCAGAAGATGATGGCCCGCCGGAAGCCCGCCCGCGGGCAGGCGGCCTCCCAGGGCTACCGCACGGCCGCCCGGCAGGCCGCGAAACTCCACAAGAAGGTCGCCCGGCAGCGACAGGACGCGGCCCGCAAATGGGCGAAGAAGGTCGTCCGCGACCACGACGTGATCGCGGTGGAGGACTTTCGGCCGAAGTTCCTCGCCAAATCCACGATGGCGCGCAAGGCCGCCGACGCGGCGATCGGAGCGACCAAGCAAGCGTTGATCGAGATGGCGCGCAAACACCGGCGGGACCTGCGCCTGGTGCATCCCGCGCACACCACGATGGACTGCGCGCGGTGCGGAGCGAGAGCCAAGCACGCCCTGCCGCTGTCGGAGCGCACCTACACCTGCACCGCGTGCGGAGCCTCGTCTCCCAGGGACAAGAACTCCGCCCGCGTGATGCTGATCCGGGCCGGTCTGGACCCGGCTGGTGTCGATCGCGGAAGACCTGATGCCCCGCCGGGGCGTCAGGCGGCGTGAGCCGGGAATCCCCTCCCCTTCAGGGACGGGAGCAGTCAATCCTCGGAGAGCTCGCCCAGGGTGACGGTGACGGTCGGGGTGGAGCCGTCGGGGCGCAGGAGTCCCACCTTCGCCTCGTCACCCGGCTTGAGGGTGGCGAGCACCTCGGAGAGCGCCTGCGTGGTCGGGGTCTCGGTGCCGTTGACCGAGACGATCACGTCGCCCGGCTCGATGCCGGCCCGCTCGGCGCCGCCGCCCTCGGTCACCCGCATGACGCCGACGCCCACCGCGCCGCCCTGGCCGCCGACCACGGTCTGCACCGAGACGCCGAGCGCGGCCCGGCGGGTGTTGACGACCTTGCCGCCCTTGATGATCTGACCGGCGATGTCGGTCACGGTGTTGGACGGGATCGCGAAGCCGATGCCCGGGGCCGCGCCGCCGCCGAGCTCGGGGTTGGTGGCGGCGAGGGTGGGGATGCCGATGACCTCGCCCGCCAGGTTGACCAGGGCGCCGCCGCTGTTGCCCGGGTTGATCGCGGCCGAGGTCTGGATGGCGTTGGTGATCGTGGCGCCGGGCGAGCCCTGCGTCTGGGGTTCGCTGACCGTGCGGCCCAGCGCGGAGACGATGCCGTTGGTCACGCTGCCGGACAGGCCGAGCGGGTTGCCCATTGCCAGCACGATCTGGCCGACCCGGAGTCTCCCGGAGTCACCGAACTTCGCCGGGGTGAGACCGGTGGGGTCGTCCACCTTGATCACGGCCAGGTCGCCAAGCTCGAAGGCCTCGACCAGCCGGGCGGGCCGGGGGGCGCCGCCGCTGGCCAGGGTGACCTCGAACTCCCTGGCCTGGCCGATCACGTGGGCGTTGGTGACGATGTGGCCCGCGGTGTCGTAGACGACGCCCGAGCCCAGTCCGGTCCTCGTGTTGATCTGCACGATGGACGGGAGCACGTCGCCGATGACCTTCTCGTAGGCGGCCTCCAGCGCCGCGGGCCCGCCCTCGGGGGCGGCGGGGGAAACGGGGGAGGCGGTGGCGGCGGGGCTTGCGGGGCTTCCGGCGGGCCGGGCACCGATGTCCGCGCTGCAGCCGCCGAGCGTCACCGCGACGGCGGTGAGCAGTGCGAGATGCGCGAGTCTCTCCATGCGGGCCTACCTTCCCGGCCCGTGGGAAAAGATTACGGTTCCGCCGCCCGCCGCCCGCCGGGCCGGGAAAGCGTGGAGGGTCGGGACGGCCGGTCAGGACGACAGGTACGCCTCGCGCACGCCGATTCGGCTGAGCTTGCCGGTGGGCGTGCGGGGGAGCCGCTCGCGATACTCGATCAGCCGGGGGTGCTTGAGCCTGGCGAGCCGGCCGGCGCAGTGGGCCAGCAGGCCGGCGGTCAGGTCCGGGCCGGGTTCGGCACCGGGCGCGGGCTGGACGAGGGCGACGACCTTGTGCCCCCATTCCGGGTCCGGCACGCCGATCACCGCGACGTCCGCCACCGCGGGGTGCTCCAGGAGCACCGCCTCCACCTCGGCGGGGTAGATGTTCACCCCGCCCGAGATGATCAGGTCGGTCCGCCGGTCGCAGAGGAACAGGTAACCGTCGGAGTCGAGGTAACCGATGTCGCCGGCGGTGTAGAGGCGGCCGAGCATCGAAGAGGCGGTCTTGGCCGGGTCCCGGTGGTACTCGAACCGGTTGATGCCGCCGATGTAGACGAGGCCGGGTTCTCCGGGGGGCAGCTCCTCGCCGTCCTCGCCGACGACGGAGAACCGCATGCCATCGACCGCCCGGCCGACCGTGCCCGGCCTGGCCAGCCACTCCGCGGAGGAGACCATGGTGACCGCGGCGGCCTCGGTCGAGCCGTAGTACTCCCACAGCACCGGGCCGAGCCAGTCGATCATCGCCTGCTTGGTGGCGGGCGGGCAGGGGGCGGCCCCGTGGTAGAGGTGCGTCAGGGACGACAGGTCGTACTTCCCCCTGACCTCGGCGGGCAGGGCCAGGAGCCGGTGGAACATGGTCGGCACCATGAACGTGTTCGTCACCCGGTGCCGCTCGACCAGCTCCAGGACCTCCTCGGCGTCGAACCGCTCCGTCAGCACGAGCGAGTGGCCGTACTGCAGCGCCATCATGGCCTGGCCGTACGGGGCGGAGTGGTAGAGCTGCGACAGGACCAGGTGGACGCCGTCGGGCGGCAGCCGGAAGTGACGCCAGCTCTTGCGGACCAGGATGGGGAAGAGCTCCTCGGGGGTGACCTCGATCAGCCGCTTGCGCACGCCCTTGGGCCTGCCGGTGGTGCCCGAGGTGTAGAGCATCATCGATCCGGCCCGGCGCTCGGCGGGCGGGGCGGCGGGGCGGCCGGCGGCGAGCGCGTCGACCTCCTCGTAACCGCCCGGTACGGCGTCGGCGTACCGCTCGCAGCCGACCACGACGCGGGCCGCGCAGTCGGTGACGATGTAGCCGATCTCCTCGGCGGTGTAGTGCCAGTTCACCGGGACGAGGTAGGCGCCGATCTGGTAGGTCGCGAGCATCATCGTGATCGCGTCGACGCCGTTGGGCAGGACCGTCACCACGGTGTCCCCGGGGGTGACGCCGCGGGCGAGCAGTCCGTGGGAGACGCGGTTGACCCGGTCGTGCAGGTCGCCGTACGTCACCGGCACGGCGTCACGGCCGGGAGCGGTGCTTCCCAGGACGGCGGCGCGGGCGGGGTCGGCGGCGGCGATCTCGTAGAAACCCCTCATGAGCGCGACCATACAGAACTAGATTCTGGTGTTGGAAGAGGGGGTCGCCGCCTCCGGCGAGGCGTGTGCTCGCGGCACAAGCGTGGTCGGAAACGGTGTGTCGGCCACCCAGCCGACGTAATCTGGCGGCCATGGCGGACGCTGACGGCACCTCCTCCGGACGCTCTCGGGACGGGCGGGTCCCGTCCTACGAGGCGCCCACCACGCCCATGCCCGTCGTCCGCCCGGACGGGGACCCGGTCGTCACCCCGCGCGTGCCCCGGCGGCCGCAGGAGAGAGCGGACGTCCAGGTGTCCGGTCCCGGCCGGCCGGGACCGGAACCCGCCGGACCCGCGAAGGCCGCGTCCGGCGGTGACGACGCCGGCGACGCGGGTGGTTCCGGTGACTCCCGTGACTCCGGTGGTTCGGGTGGTTCGAGTGACTCCGGTGACGCCGCCGGGCCGTTCCGCCTCGGGGCTCCGCCCGCCGGGCGGGTCCTCCGGCGCGGGCTGGGGGCGCGGATCGCCGACATCCCGATCAGGCTGGTCTACAGCGCCGGGGCCGCCGTCGTGACGGTCCTGGCGATCTTCTCGGTCTTCGCCCTGTTCTCCGGCGACGAGCCCGCCGACCCGGTGCCGCTGCGCCAGCCCGTCCCGGACGCGGCGCCGACGGCCGCCTCCGCCCCGCCGAGCGCGTCCCCCGCGGCGGCGGTCCGGCCGAGGCTCCCGAAACCGCCGAGGTCCAAGCCCCTGGCGGCGCTGCCCGGCAGGGCGAGCCCGGTGGTCGGCGCGGTCGTCGACCAGGGGAGCGGGATCACCTACGTCAGGCTGGGGCGGCCGTGGGCGGACGGGCCGGTGCCGCCGTTCGCCGCGGGTCAGCGGGTGGGCGGGACACGTCTGCCGCGCACGCTGGCCGTCTCGCTCCCGCTGCCCGGCAGGACGCCGTGGACCGGGCCGCGGACCGACGCCGGTTTCCGCGCCGCGGCGCTGAGCGCGGTGCGGTGGGCCCTGCGCAACCACTATCCGCCGGGCGCCCGGGTCGCGTGGACCGCCTCGCAGCGGCCCGCCGCGGGCCGGGGCTGGGTGCTCGGCTACCGCGTCGACTACGAGCTCGGTAGTGTCCGGCGCAGCTCGCAGGCGGCGCTCGCGCTGCTGGAGACCCGCCGGGCCGAGCCGGCCGTGTTCCTGGTGACCGTACCGGACGGCCGCAAGCGGTTGTGGGCGGACATCGCGCCTCTGGTGACGAGCGTCCGCGCGTTGTGATGGAAGCACCTTCTAGAATATGGTTCTGCTACTGAACCGTTTCTGGAGGCTGTCATGGCGATCGGGTTGAGCGAGGAGCACGAGGCGCTCCACGAGTCGGTGCGCGGCTGGGCCGAGCGGAACATCCCGTCCGAGGTCGTACGGGCCGCGATCGCGGCCGAGAGCGAGGCGCGTCCCGCCTTCTGGTCCGGTCTGGCCGACCAGGGCCTGCTGGGACTGCACATCCCCGAGGAGCACGGCGGCAGCGGGTACGGCCTGCTGGAGACGGCCGTGGCCGTCGAGGCCCTGGGCGAGCGGGTCGCCCCAGGCCCCTACGTCCCGACGGTGCTCGCCAGCGCCGCGATCCTCGCCGCCGAGGGCAAGGCCGGCGCCGAGCTGCTGCCCGGCCTCGCCGACGGCACGCTGACCGGCGCGGTCGCGCTGCGGGGCTCGATCTCCGGCGGGCGGGGCGCGGACGGCGCGCTGACCGTCGGCGGCACCGCCGAGTTCGTCCTCGGCGGGGCGCTCGCCGACGTCCTGGTGCTCCCGGTGCACACCGACCGGGGCGAGGTGTGGGTGGCGGTGGACGCCTCCGCGGCGACCGTGACGCCGGTCGGGTCCCTGGACCTCACCCGCGGCGTGGCCAGGGTCGAGCTCGACGACGTCGCCGTGCCCGCCGACCGGGTGCTGGACGGGCTGAAGGGCTCGGCCGTCCTGAACCTGGCCGCGATCCTGCTGGGCGCCGAGGCCGCAGGCGTCGCGTCGTGGTGTGTGACCTCCGCCGCCGAGTACGCCAAGGTGCGGGTGCAGTTCGGCCGTCCGATCGGCCAGTTCCAGGGCGTGAAGCACAAGGCCTCCCGGATGCTCGTCGCACTGGAGCAGGCCCGCGCCACCGTCTGGGACGCCGCCCGGGCGACGGCGGACACGGAGCGGCGGGCGGACGCGGCGGGCGGAGCGGGCGCGGCCGAGGGCGAGGGAGCGGGCGCGGACGCGGGCGACGAGTCGGCCTACGCCGCCGCGATCGCGGGCGTGACCGCTCCCGACGCCGCGGTGCAGTGCGCCAAGGACGCCGTCCAGATCTTCGGCGGCATCGGCTACACCTACGAGCACGACGTCCATCTCTACTACCGCCGCGCGCTCACCCTGCGCGCCCTGCTCGGCCCGAGCTCGGAGTGGGCCGAGTCGGTCGCCGAGCTCGCGCTGAACGGCGTCTCCCGCGAGATGGAGATCGAGCTCCCCGAGGACGCGGCCGCGCTGCGCGAGTCGATCCGCGCCGAGATCGCCGCGATCGCGCAGTTGGAGGGAAGGGAGCAGAAGCGGGCGCTGGCCGACGGCGGGTTCGTCATGCCGCACCTGCCCCGGCCGTGGGGGCGCGGCGCGAGCCCGCTGGAGCAGGTGCTGATCTTCCAGGAGCTCAAGGCCGCCAGGGTCAAGCTCCCGCAGATGATCATCGGCGCCTGGGTGGTGCCGTCGATCGCCGCGTACGGCACGCGCGAGCAGCAGGAGCGCTTCCTGCCCAAGACGCTCGCCGGAGAGATGATCTGGTGCCAGCTCTTCTCCGAGCCGGGTGCCGGGTCCGACCTCGCCGCGCTGCAGATGAAGGCGGAGAGGGTCGAGGGCGGCTGGAGGCTCAACGGCCAGAAGATCTGGACCTCGGTGGCGCACTTCGCCGAGTGGGGCATCTGCATCGCCCGCAACTCCTCCGAGGGCTCCAAGCACGAGGGCATCACCTACTTCCTCGTCGACATGAAGGCGCCCGGCGTCACCGTCCGGCCGCTCACCGAGATGACCGGTGAGAACCTGTTCAACGAGGTCTTCCTCGACGACGTCTTCGTCCCGGACGACCTGGTCGTCGGCGAGGTCGGCGAGGGCTGGAAGGTCGCCCGCAACACCCTGTCCAACGAGCGGGTCTCGCTCTCGTCGGGCTCGGGCGGCACCGGGGCCTCCGTCCCCGACCTGCTCGGCCTGGCCGGGCGGCTGGGCCGGGAGCTGAACCCGGCCGAGCGGCAGGAGCTGGCCCGGGTGGTCTGCGAGGGGCACTCGATCAACGCCCTCAGCCTGCGGGTGACGATGAAGCAGCTCGCCGGCGCCGAGCCGGGCGCCGACGCCTCGGTCCGCAAGCTGCTGTCGACCTCGCACGCGCAGCACGTCTCGGAGTGCGCGGTGGGGCTGCTGGGCGCCTCGGCGGTGCTGGCGGCCGACGTCAAGCTCGGGGACCCGGGCTTCTGGAACCGGGCCGTCCTCGCGACCCGCGCCATGACGATCTACGGCGGCACTACGGAGGTGCAGCTGAACATCATCGCCGAGCGCATGCTCGGCCTGCCGCGCGACCCGGAGCCCGGCAAGTAGACCCGGAGGCGCCGACACCGGTGCCGGTACCACCGGTGTCGGCGGCCTCTGCGGACGTTGCCGGGGCTGCCGTAAGGTCTGGCGATATGCGGACAGATCGGGCTAAAACGCTGGCGCCGGCGCTGCTCGGGCTGCTGCTCGGGCTGCTGGCGCTGGGGCCCGCCCTCGGCCCGGGGTTCGTGCTCCGCTACGACATGGTGTTCGTCCCGGATCCGCCGCTCGCCCTTCCGGGGCAGGGCTTCCCCCGGGCCGTGCCCAGCGACCTGGTGGTCGCGCTGCTGTCGGCGGTGCTGCCCGGGCAGGCGGTGCAGAAGGCGCTCCTGCTCGGGATCTTCGTGCTGGCCGCGTCGGGGGCGGCCGCGCTCGTGCCGTCCGGGCGGCTCGGTCCGCGCCTGGCCGCCGCGGCCTTCTACGCCTGGAACGCCTATCTCGCCCAGCGGCTGCTGCTCGGTCAGTGGGCGCTGCTGCTGGGCGTGGCCGGGCTGCCCTGGGCGGTGCGGGCGGTGGTGCTCGGCGGGCGGCTGCGGCTCGCGGCGGCCCTGCTCCCGGCGGCCGTCGGCGGTTTCCAGGCCATGCTGGTCTCGGCGCTGGTCGTCCTCGCCACCGCCGTGACGCTGCCCGGCGGTGCGGGCTCTCCGGGCTCTCCGGGCGGTGCGGGCTCTCCGGGCTCTCCGGGCGGTGCGAGCTCTCCGAGCTCTCCGGGCGGTGCGAGCTCTCCGAGCTCTCCGGGCGGTGCGGATGGTGCGGGCGGTGCGCAGGGTGGTGCGCCGCTCCGGTCGTCCGGTGCGGCGAAGCGGGCCCGCAGGGCGGGGGAGGCGGCGCTCGTCCTGGGCGTGCTGAGCCTGCCGTGGCTGGTGCCCGCCCTGCTCAGCGGGGCCACGACCGACCCCGCCGGGGTGGACGCGTTCGCGGCCCGCGCGGACGGCCCGCTCGGCGTGGTGGGCAGCCTGCTCGGACTGGGCGGGATCTGGAACGCGCACGCGGTGGTGCCCGGTCAGGAGTCCTGGTGGTCGGCGGGCGTGCGGCTGCTGCTGGCCGGGGTCGCCGTCTGGGGCTTCGTACGGCTCCGTGGTGACGGGCCGCCGGCCTCCGCCGCGGAAGCATCGGAGGCCGGGCCGCCGGGGTCCCGGACTCAGGCGCTCTCCCCGGGGCCGCCGGAGTCCCGGGTCAGGAGCTCCTCGGCCGGAACGCAGGGCCGCGGGGCCCCGCCGTACCGGGCGGGGCTGGCCGGGGCGGCGGTGGCCGGGCTGGGCGTCGCGTGCCTGGGGGCCCTCGCGCCCGGGGTGCTGAAGGCGCTGGTGGGCTGGTGGCCGGGGTTCGGGCCGCTCCGCGACGGCCAGCTCTACCTGGCCCCGTTCGCCCTGCTGCAGGCCCTCGGCCTGGCGTCGGCCGTACGGCTGCTCGCCTCCCGGGCCGCCACCGCCGCTGTCACCGCCGTCGCGGTGGCGGTGCCGGTGCTGGTGCTGCCCACCCTCGCGCTGGGGGCGTTCGGCCGGCTGGAGGCCGTCGGCTATCCGGAGGAGTGGCGGCGGGTCCAGGCGATCGTGAACGCCGACCCGGTCCCGGGGGCGCTGCTCTCGCTGCCCTGGGGGGCGCACCGGGCGTTCGCCTGGAACGGCGGGCGGGTGGTCCTGGACCCGGCGACCAAGCTGTTCGCGCGGCGGGTGGTCTGGAACGACGAGCTGCTGGTGGGGTTGCCCGGCGGCGGCCGGATCCGGGTGGCGGCGGAGGACCCGCTGGCCGTCCGGGTCGGGGCGGTGCTGCGCGGTGACCCGGAGCGACGGGCCGCGGCCCTGGCCGGGCTCGGGGTGCGATACGTTCTCGAACACTCTTCCGAGAACGCGTTCCAGGATGGCGCGCCCGTTTTCCAGGGTCGGGAGCTCCGTCTCCTCCGCCTCGATTGCCCCTCCTGACCTGGAGATACGTGGGACCGGAAGGCGTACCGGAGGGTAACTTGCTTTGTCACGGTTTTACTAAGCCTATGGCTTATGAGATGAATCACGTTCTACTCTCGGCACACTGTCCGAATCTGTGAGGGAGAGCCCAGTGATACGCGTGCTCGCAGCACTGGCCGTCGGAGCGGTCCTTGCGGTCGGTGCCTCCGTGGCAGTAGTCAACGTGGCCGCGCCCACGCCGGAGCCGCCCAACAGGCCGCTGTACAACTACGGCGACAAGTGAACTCGGGGGCCGTCCGGCGGCCCCCGAGGGCACCTCTTCACCGGCCAGGCGGGGCCGGACATCAGTGATCAGCTCGGGGCCTGACCTCGTCATGCCCTGATCAGCTCGGGGCCTGGCTTCGCCATGCCCTGATCCGGCCGTGCGCGGAGCACGGAGTGGAGGAGAGATCGTGGTCCTATCCCGTGGGAAGGCGGCCGCCGCGCCGTACCGGCCGGCCGCGTCGTACCCGCCGGCCGCACCGCGGCCCCGGCTGAGCCTGGAGGCCGGCGGGACGGAGGCCGGGGGCGGGACGGGGGAGGCCGCCGCGGCCCCGCTGGAGGGCGTCAGGGTGGCGGTGCTGAACTTCCGGGAGCCGCGGCAGTCGGTGGCGGGCGGCGCGGAGGAGTACGCCTGGCAGGTCAGCCGCCACCTGGTCGCCCAGGGCGCGACGGTGCACTTCGCGACCAGCCGGGAACCCGGCCAGGCCGGGAGCGAGCACCTCGACGGCATCACGCTGCACCGGATGGGCAACCGCTACCTGGTCTACCTGCTCGTCCCGCTCTGGCTGCTGCTGCGGCGCCGCTCCTTCGACGTCGTCATCGACTCGATGAACGGCATCCCGTTCTTCTCCCCGCTCGTCGTGCGCCGCCGTACCTCGGTCATCTGCCTGGTGCACCACGTCCACGACCGGCAGTTCTACGCGTTCTTCCCCGCCTGGCTGGCCAGGATCGGCTGCTTCATCGAGGGGCCGGTGGCCCGCCTGCTCTACCGCCGCCGCACGACGGTCACCGTCTCCGAGTCCTCCCGGGACGACCTGCGCGCCAGGCTGCGCTGGACGGCCCCGATCCAGGTCGTGCCCAACGGCGGCCCGGCGGTCCGGCCCGTCACGCAGCGGACCGTGCCGGGGGACCCGGCCGTGGTCTACCTGGGCCGGCTGGTCGGCCACAAGCGCGTCGAGCGCGTGGTCGGTCTCGCCGCCGAACTCGGGGAGAGCCGTCCCGGCCTGCACGTGCACGTCGTCGGGCGGGGACCGGAGTCCGGCGCGCTGGCCGCGTTCGCCGCCGAGCGGGGCGTCGCCGACCGCGTCCACCTGCACGGCTTCCTCTCCGAGCCGGACAAGAACGCCGTGCTGAGCTCGGCCCTGCTGAACGTGACGGCCTCGGAGTTCGAGGGCTGGGGCCTGACGGTGATCGAGGCGGCGGCCTTCGGCGTGCCCACGGTCGCCTACGACGTCGCGGGTCTGCGCGACTCGGTCCGCGACGGGGAGACCGGCTGGCTGGTCCGGGACGGGGAGACGCTGGCGGCCGCGGTCGAGCGGGCGATCCGGGAGCTGTCCGACCCGGCGCGGCGGGCGGAGATCCAGCGGGCGTGCCGGGCCTGGGCGGGGGAGTTCACCTGGGGGCGGACCGGCGCTACGATAACCAGACTTATCACCACAGATCTCTCCATAGCTGACCGTCGACGCCGGTCCGCGGGCCGCCCGCAGGCCGGAGCCCCCGACCTCCGTCTCGCCGTAAGTGAGACCGACCCTGCGTGAGCCCCGCGGTGACCTCCCGATGACCCCTGACAGCACGGCCGCCGCCTCCGCCCGGATGCGGCACCGGCTGCGCCTGCTGGCGGGCTGCCTGCTGCTGGGCGCCGTCGCGTTCAACACCTCGCCCGGCCGGATCATCTCCGAGACCAAGCTCGACATGGCGCTCAACCCGCTGGGCTTCCTGTCGAGGGCGGTGCACCTGTGGGACGGGGCGTTCTTCGGCCACCTGCAGAACCAGGCGCACGGCTACTTCTTCCCGATGGGCCCGTTCTACGCCCTCTTCGAGGCGCTGGACATGCCGCCGTGGAACATCCAGCGCCTGTGGATGACCGCCGTGCTGTGCGCCGCCTTCCTGGGCGTGGAACGGCTGGCCCGGGCGATGGGCGTCGGCACGCCCGCGACCCGGATCCTGGCCGGCCTCGCCTACGCGCTGGCCCCGCACGCGGTCGCGCTGATCGGGATCAACTCCTCGGAGTTCCAGCCGAGCGCCGTACTGCCGTGGATCATGCTGCCGCTGGTGCGCGCCGCCTCAGGGGACGTGAGCCCGCGCCGGGCGGCGGCCCTGTCGGCGCTGGCGTTCCTGTTCGCCGGCGGGATCAACGCGGTGGCCGAGCTGGCCGTGCTGGCCGTCCCGCTGCTGTACCTGCTCACCCGCCGCGGAGGGCCGCGCAGGCGCAGGCTGCTGGCCTGGTGGCTGGCGTGCGTCGGCGCGGTGTCCCTGTGGTGGCTGGTGCCGCTGCTGGTGATGGGCAGCTACATCTTCTCCTTCCTGCCGTTCATCGAGACCGCCTCGGCCACCACCGGCGTCACCTCGCTGCTCAACATCCTGCGCGGCACCTCCGGCTGGATGGCGTTCCTGCCGGTGGACGGCAGCCCGTGGCTGCCCGCCGCGTTCGAGCAGGCCACCGCGCCGTGGCTGATCGCGGCCACCGCGCTCGCCGCCGGGCTCGGCGCCGCGGGCCTCGCCGCCCGCACCACTCCCGAGCGCTCCTTCCTCGCGCTGACCGCGCTCGCCGGGGTCGCGGTCATCTCCTTCGGCCACGCCGACGCGCTGGCCCACCCCTGGACCGACCAGGTGCGGGCGCTGCTGGACGGCCCGCTCGCGCCCTTCCGCAACCTGCACAAGTTCGACGCGCTGGTACGGCTCCCGCTCGCGCTCGGCCTCGCCGCGCTCCCGCTGACCGTCCGCCTCCCGTTCCGCAGGCCCGTCCTGGCCGGGCTCTCCGGCGTCGTCGTGCTGGCCGCCGTACCCGTCGCCTCCGCCGGGGTCACCCCGCAGGGGGCGTTCGCCGAACTGCCCGCCTACTGGCGGCAGGCCGCCGACTGGCTCAACGAGCGCACCGGCGACGGGATGGTGCTCGCCGTGCCCGGTTCCCGCCGGGGCGAGTACGTGTGGGGCCGGCCGATCGACGAGCCCATGCAGTCGCTGCTGACCGTGCGCTGGGCCACCCACACCAACGTGCCCTGGGGATCACCCGGCCTGGCCCGGCTGCTCCAGGCGGTCGACGAGCGCTTCGCCACCGGCAAGGGATCACCCGGCCTGACCTCCGCGCTGCGCCGGATCGGCGTCACCTACCTGCTCGTCCGCAACGACCTGGCGCGCGGGACGCTCGGCACGGCCTGGCCCGCCCGCGTCCACGAGACCCTGGAGGAGTCCACCGGCCTGCGGCGGGTCGCCTCCTTCGGGCCGCAGGCCGGCACCGAGACCCATCCGACGGCCTCGGGCTGGCTGGACCAGTCCTATCCGGCCCTGGAGGTCTACGCCGTACCCGACCCCGCGCCCACGGCCGGGACCGTGCCCCGCCAGGGCGCGGTCCGCGTCACCGGGGCGCCGGAGGCGGTCCTGTCCCTGGCGGAGGAAGGGCTGCTGACCGACGACCGGCCCGTGCTGGTCGGCGACGAACCCGGGGCGCGGGCGCTGCCCGCCCGCGACACGGTGGCGACCGACACGCTGCGCCGCCGCGAGATCGTCTTCGGCGACCTGCGCCGGTCCGGCACGGCCACCCTCACCGAGGGGCAGGCCCCGCGGCGCGACACCGCCTCCGACCTGGTGGACCCGGCGTGGCAGGGATCCACCGCCACGGCCGACCACTCGGGCGTCGCCGACGTGCTCGCCTCCTCCGCCGAGTCGGACGTCACCGCGATCGGGGCGCACCGGGACCCCGGGCGGCAGCCGTACGCGGCGGTCGACGGCGACCACCGCACGAGCTGGCGCTCCGACGGCTGGAACGGCATGGTCGGGCAGTGGCTGGAGGTGCGGTTCGTCGAGGGCATCGAGATCCCGCGGATCACCGTGGCGTTCGAGAAGGCGGTCGGGCCGCCGGTGGCGGAGATCTCCGTGGAGACGGCCGCGGGGACGCGCCGGGTCCCGGTGCGGGAGACGAGCGATCCCCAGGCGGTCGACCCGCCGCCGGGCCGGAGCTCCTGGCTGCGGATCCGGGTGACCGGGGTGGCCCGCGGCGAGGGGATGTCGGTGGGCAACCGCGTCGGCATCTCCGAGATCACCGTCCCCGGGGTGCGGGCGGGCCGCAGGATCACCGTCCCCCCGGCGGCCGAGCGCGACCCAGGCACGGTGCTGCTCACCCGCCAGGGCTCCGCGTCCGCCTGCATGCGGGGGGTCAAGACGTGGACCTGCGCGCCGCACCTGGAGGTGCTGGGGGAGGACGGCTACGGCTTCAACCGGGAGTTCACCGTCAGGACCGGAGGTCCGCGGGCCGTCACCGGGCGGACCGTGCTGACCGACCCCGTCGCGGCCCGGCGGCTCACCACCCTGCCCCGGGTCTTCCCGAGGGTGACGGCCTCCTCCACGGCCACCGACCACCCGGCGGTCATCGGGCGGGCGGCCATGGACGGCGACCTGAGCACGCTCTGGTACGCCCATCCCGCGGACCGGAACCCCACCCTGACCGTGGAACTCGGCAGGAAGACGGTCATCTCGCAGCTGCGGGTGCTCTTCCCCGACTCCTACCTGGGGCGGCCGCCGGTCAGGGTGACCGTGCGGGGCGGCGGCCGCACGGTGCGGGCCTGGACCGGGGCGGAGGGCCGGATCACCTTCACCCCGCTGCGGGCCGACCGCCTGGAGATCACGTTCACCTCCTCCGCGGCCCGGCAGATCGAGGTGGCGGAGGTCGGCATCCCGGGCGTGCGGAAGCTCGGCTCGCTGGCGTCCTTCCCGATCCGGCTGCCCTGCGGGTTCGGCCCGGCGCTCACCGTGAACGGCAACGCCGTGCCCACCGAGATCGTGACCGGCACGCTGGACGACGTGCTGAACGGCCGCCCGCTCGGGTACCGCTCCTGCGCGCCGGTGGAGCTGGCCGCCGGGCCCGCCCGGGTGAGCGCCGCGCACACCGACGCCTTCCGGATCGAGTCGGTGCTCCTGCGTGCGCCGGAGACGGCCGCCGCGCGGGGGGCGGACGCGGCGCCGGTCGGCACCGAGACGTGGGGACCGGCGGAGCGGCGCGTGCGCATCTCCACCTCCGAGCCCTCCTACCTGGTGGTCAACGAGAACTTCAACCGGGGATGGAAGGCCTACCTCGACGGCGAGCCCCTGGTCCCGGTCCGGCTGGACGGGTGGCGGCAGGCCTGGGAGGCGCCCGCGGCGACGGGCGTGGTGACCATGCGCTACGAGCCCGACGCCGCCTACCGGGCGGCGCTGCTCGGCGGGCTGGTCCTGGTGCTCCTGGTGGCCGCGGCGGCGCTCGTGCCCGCCCGCCGTACGGCGCGGCACCCGGCGGGCACGGCCCCCGCCGCGGTCCGCGCTGCCTGGGCCTGGGGCCTCGCCCCGCTGCTGGGGCTGTGGACGGGAGGCTTCGCCGGGGCCGTGATCGTGTGCGCGGCGCTGGGCCTGCACGCCTGGCTGGACCGGGTGGCCCGGGCCCGGCACGCGCGGAGCGGGCCGCTGCCCGGCGTCGCGGCCGCGGTGACCGCGCCGTGGGCCTCGGTGGTCCTGCTCGGCCTGGCCGGGGCGTCCTTCGCCGCCGGCCGGGCGCTCGGGCACTTCGACGAGAGCGCGCTCCTCGGGGCCGTGCCCCAGGTGCTCTGCCTCGTCGGGATCGGCTGGCTGCTGGCGGCGGTCCCCGCCCGCGAGGGCGTCCCGGGGGAACGGCACCCGCAGCCCGTCGCCGCCGTGCGGCGGCCGGAGAGACTGACGGTGGGACTGTGACGAGCGATGGGACGGCGGCCACCGGCGGGACTGCGGCGACCGGTGAACTCGTGGCGTCCGGCGGGCCCGTGGCGGGCGGCGGGATCGCCGCGTCCGGCGGGTCCGGGCCGACGCGGCGGATGCTTTGGACCGCGGCCCTGGGTGCGGCCGCCTTCCTCTTCACCCTCGCGGCGCTGCTCCGCCTCCACGTCTACGAGGGCGTCCTGGCGCTGCCGCTGGAGCAGGACAGGACCTACCGGCTGGCCACGTCGGACGGGGACTACTTCGACCACGGGACGCTCTCCTTCAGGGAGGGCGTCCCGCTCGTGGCCACGGTCACGCTGAAGGGCGACCCTGCGGCGGGGAACGGCGACACCGCGGTGTGGACGGAGTTCACCTCGCTCGCCGACGCCCGGGGGAACCGGATCGACTACCACGAGCGCCGGACCGCCTTCGACCGCAGGACGGCGATGACGGTGAACTGCTGCGGGGAGTACGTCGACGAGGACGCCGGGGCGCGGCAGTCGGGGCTGGCCTTCCGGCTGCCGTTCCGCGCGGAGCCGCGCTCCTACCCGATGTACGACACGGTGCTGCGGCGGGCGGTCACCCTGCGGTTCGAGGGCGAGGGGGACGTCCAGGGGATCCGCGCCCACCGCTACGGCTACACGGTGGGGCCGATCAAGATCGAGGACGTGCCCGGGTCGCTCCCCGGCCGGGCCCTGGGCCTGCCGGGCAGGCCGGCCCTCGGCGTCTCCCGGTACGCCGAGGTGACCCGCACCCTCTGGGTCGAACCGGAGAGCGGCCTGACGGTGAAGACCATGGAGAGCCACCGGCAGACCCTGCGCACCGTGGACGGCGTCGAGCGCGCGGTGAGCCTCCGGGCCGACCTGGTCATGTCCCCCGAGGACGTCGCGGCCGAGGTCGCCGCCGCCCGGGCCTTCACCCGGTGGGCGCTGCTCGTCCGGGACGTGCTGCCGGGCGCGTTCTGCCTGCTGGGGGCCGTGCTGCTGCTGGTCGCCGTACGGCTGCGCCGGCCGGTGCCGCCGTCAGCGGCGGCGCAGGACGAGCAGCAGGTTCCAGCTCACGATCTCGCGTAGGCCCGGGACGTGGACGACGGGGGTGGCCCAGCGGGGATGGTAGCGGGGCAGGGCGTCCAGGATCTCGGCGTCGGGCCGCCGGCGGGCCCAGCGCAGCGCCGCGCCGACCGAGACGGGGTACAGGCTGGTGCCGTAGACGTTCTTGGGCGGCCTGCCGTACCGGCGGGCGTAGCGGGCGGCGGCGCGGTGGCCGCCGAGGTAGTGCCACGGGGAGGTCTCGTGGCCGCCCCAGGGGGAGAGCCAGTTGGTGAAGGACAGGTAGATCACGCCGCCGGGCCTGGTCACGCGGACCATCTCGGCGGCCATTCGCCACGGGTCCGGGACGTGCTCCAGCACGTTGGAGGAGAAGCAGACGTCCACCGCGCCGTCGGCCAGCGGGATGTCCAGGGCGCTGCCGAGCACCGCGCCCTCCGGGGCCGCGCCCCGGCGGGCCATCATCTCCCCGGCGTCGCAGTCCACGCAGACGGGCCGGGCGCCCGCGGCCCGCAGCACGTCGGTGAAGTACCCCGGCCCGCCGCCGATGTCGGCGACCAGCGCGTCGTTCAGGTCGGTGTAGGAGGCCAGCTGGGCGACGGTGTCACGGGCGAGCAGGCCGTAGAAGAAGTCCGGGTCGCTCTGCTCCTTGCGGAAGGCGCCGAGCAGCCTGACCGACCGGCCGAGAGTGGCGCGGAAGGGGGCCGGGGGAGTCTCCAATGGTGCTCCTCACCGCGATGGACGAATCGGGTGGGCCGGAGCATAACACCGTATTGTGAGCGATGTTACCGGACCGTAGGGTGATCATTCGGAGACAGAGGAGGGCCGGGCGGGTGGAAGTGGCGAAGGGCGGGTCGCGGACGGTGCGCGGTGTCCCTCCCGGGAGCGCGGCGCGCGCCGTCCCGCCCGGCCGCACGGCGGCGCTCCGCGATCCGGTCGCGCTCGCCGCGGGGCTGCTGATCGGGGTCTCGCTCGCGCTGCGCGTGCTGGTCCTGGGCGACTCCTACTTCGTCGAGGACGACCTCGTCTTCGTCGGCAACGCCTACGAGAGCGGGCTCACGCTCGACTTCGTGACGCGGATCCACAGCGGCCACCTCATGCCCGGCTCGCTCGCGCTGACCTGGGTGCTCTCCCGCGTCGCCCCCTACGACTGGACGCTGGCCGCCGGGGTCACGCTCCTGGCGCAGGCGCTGCTCGGCGTGCTCGCCCTCCGGCTGCTCCGGCTCCTGTTCGGCACCCGCCCGATGATCCTGCCGTTCCTGGCGGTGCTGCTCTTCTGCCCGCTGACGATCCCCTCGTTCGGCTGGTGGGCGGCGGCGATCAACGCGGTCCCGCTCCAGCTCGCGCTGGTGCTCGCGCTGACCGCCCAGGTCCGGTTCGCCCGCGGCGAGGGCGTCCGGTACGGCCTGCGGGCGCTCGGCTGGTTCGTGGCGGCCATGGCCTTCAGCACCAAGGGGATCTTCGTCGGCTTCGTGCTCCTCGGCGTCACCACCGCCTTCCTGCGCGACCGGGAGACGGGCTGGGCCCGGTCGGTGATCGCGGAACTGCGCGGGCACCGGCGGCTCTGGGGGGCCTACGCGGCGGTGATGGCCGCCTACACCGGGCTCTACCTGGTGCTGCGGAGCCTGTCCGCCGAGGCGGGGGGCGGGCCGCCCGTGCCGGGCGTCGCGCTGGAGCTGGTCGGGACCATGCTGGGGCGGACCTTCCCCGCCGGCGCGGTCGGCGGCCCGCTCACCTGGACGGGGAGCGGCGCGACGGGCGGGCTGGCGGCGCCCTCCGACGCCCTGGTCGCGGTCGCCTGGCTGGTCACCGCGGCCCTGGTGGGGATCAGCCTGGCCTACCGGCGGCGGGCGCTGCGGGCCTGGGTGCTGCTGGGGGCCTACCTGCTGGCCGCGGACGCGGTCCCCACGGTGGTCGCCCGGGGCGGCGCCATGGCGGTGAGCGGCGCCGAGCCCCGCTACGTGGCCGACGCCGTCGTCATGCTCATGCTCTGCCTGGGGTTCGCGCTGCTGCCGGCGGAGGGGGAGCGCGACGCGTACCGCCGCCCGCTGCCGGCGGGCCGTACGCGTGCCCTGGCCGCGGTGCTGGCCGCGGGGGCCTACCTGGCGGTGTCGACGGTCTCGATCGAGGGCTACCGGGCGACCCTCACCGGCGACCTGGCCCGGGACTACCTCACCACCGCGGAGGCGGAGCTCGCCGCCGCACCGGACGACGTCGTGATCTACCCGACCCCGGTGCCGCGCACCGTCATGGTGCCGTGGCTGGGTGACGAGCGCCTCAGCAGCCGGGCGCTCGCCCCGCTGGCCCGCCCCGCCCTGCGGTTCAGGATGGCCAATCCCGAGCCCACCCACGACGCGAAGGTGTTCGACCGGCGCGGCCGGCTGGCGGACATGGGCCTCTTCGGCTTCTTCCAGGCCGTGCGGCCGGGGGAGCGGTGCCTGCCGGTGACCGACGGCGCGGTGGTCTTCCCCGACGTGACCGCCCCGGGCGGACCGGCCACCGCGGGCTCGCTGTCCTACTCGGCCGTACGGCCCGCCTCGGTGACGTTCGAGGCGGGGGAGGAGCGCCTCGCGCTCAGCCTGCGGGCGACGCCGGGCGACCTGATCCACTTCCCGGTGCGGGGCGTGGGCGAGGGCGTCCGGATCGTCATCGACGATCCGGCCGCGCAGGTCTGCCTGACGGGCATGGCGCTGGGCACCCCGGTCGCGGAGGGCGAGGAGCCCGCCTGAGCAGTGTCTCAGCGTTTCACCAGGGCGTTCAGCCGCTGGAAGGGCCGCTCCACCAGCAGGTAGGTCAGCGTGGCCAGGCCCACCGTGAGCGCGGTGACGGGCACCAGGTTGGCGAGCAGGTCGCCGGTGAACGGCTGCTGCCCGGTGAACCCGTACCACGCGTAGATCGCCACGAACTGCCAGAGGAAGACGCCGTAGGAGATGCGCCCGAGGAAGCCCGTGAACCGGTTGCCCAGCAGGCTCCGGACCGGGGAGCCGCCGTCGGGGAGCAGCGCCGCCGGGGCGAGCAGGCAGAAGGCCACGACCGTGTAGAGGAGCAGCTCGAACAGGCCCGACCAGACGCCGTCGATGCCGAGGAACCGGGTGCCGGTCACCGGGGAGGCCGCGACGGCGTAGGCGAGGGCGGCGACCAGCCACCACGAGCCGGGGGAGGCGGCGACCCCCCGGCCGAAGCGGGCGGCGGGGCCGTCCGGCCGGGCCCGCGCCCACGCCATGACGACGGCCAGGGCCATCCCCGCGGCGAAGAAGACCGCGGAGCGGGGCGGCCAGAGGTTCAGGTGGGGCCGGTACTCCGGGTAGTAGACCAGCAGCGTCCAGGCGAAGGAGGCCGCGGCCAGCGCGCCCAGGCAGGCCAGGAGCCGCCGGGCCCGCCGGTCGGCGTCGGCGCCGCCGCGCCGGGCGAACGCGGCCATCCCGGCCGCGAGCAGGGGGAGGGCCAGGTAGAACGCGGCCTCCACCGACAGGCTCCACATCTGGGCCAGGCCCTTGGGGCCGAGGCCGTGCCACCACGATTCGACCGCGTAGTTCTGGTTCAGCGTGAGCAGGACGATCCAGTTCCAGACGTCGGCCAGGTGCTCGCGCGACCAGAGGAGGAGGGCGACCGCGACCACCAGCCAGTAGGAGGGCAGGATGCGGACGGCCCTGCGCCACAGGTACGCCCCGGCCCGGGGCGCCGGGGCGCCGGTGAGGACCGCGGCGGCGAAGGGGCGGTAGAGCAGCAGGCCGGAGAGCGCGAAGAAGATCGGCACGGCCACGTCGCCGCGGGACAGCAGCGCGCCGGTGAAACCCTCCTGCAGCGCGGCCCCGGTCTCGTTCGCCACGTGGTAGAGGAGCACGGTGAACGAGGCCACCGCGCGCACCCCGTCGAGGGCGTCCAGACGGCCGCCGGCACCGGCCGCCTCCTGGTGGACGGCGGGACGGACGGCGAGGCGGACGGCGGGGCGGACGGCGGGCACCGACCTAGAACTTGTTTCGGTCACTTTTCCGCATCCCTGGTGACGTGGGTGATCGGCGTCACTAACATACTGGCCAGTAGCTCGCGATTTAAGTACATTTCACCCCCCATGACCACCTGCCCATCCAGGGACCCCCCAGGAGGATCAATGCGCCGAATAGTCGGGATCGTTCTCTTAGCCCTGGGAGCTTTTCTCATCGTCCTGGCACCACTGGTGCGGTTCCAGGTGGCCGGCAGCCTGGTCGCCGCGCCCGCCGCGCAGTACGGGATCAGCAAGCTGGAGGCCGAGGGCGCGCAGTACTTCAGCGCCAGGGACCTCAAGGTCATGACCGCCCAGCTCGGCGTCACGGTCACCACCCGCGGCGACGTGAGCCAGGCCAAGGGCGACACGGTCGTCTGGGACGAGTTCACCGCGGTCAACGACGTGACGAACAACAACCCCAACATCACGATCACCGAGCGGCGCAGCGCCTTCAACAAGTACACCGGCGAGGGCGTCACCTGCTGCTCGGTGAACATCGACGACAGGCCGGTCACGATGGAGGGCCAGATCTACAAGTGGCCCTTCGACGTGGAGCAGAAGACCTACAAGGTCTTCAACTCCGTGGCGGGCAAGGCGTTCGACGCCAGGTTCGTGGGCGAGGAGCAGGTCAACGGCCTGACCGCCTACAAGTTCGAGCAGGACGTGCCGGAGACCAAGACCGAGACGCGCAGCGTGCCCGCCTCCGTCATGGGCGTCACCGACGTCACCGGCGACGTCCAGGTGGACCGGATCTACAAGGGCAAGAACACGTTCTGGATCGAGCCGGTGACCGGCTCGCCGGTCAAGCAGGAGCAGCGGCGCGACGAGGTGCTGCGCACCCAGGACGGCGCCCACAGCGTCACCGCCCTCGCGGCCACGATCAGGATGACCCCCGAGACGGTCAACGACCTGGTGTCCAACGCCACCGAGAGCAAGAACCAGATCTCCATGATCAAGGTGACGATCCCGCTGGTCCTGCTCCTGCTGGGGCTGGTCCTGCTGGTCACCGGGTTCTTCGTGGCGCGCGGCGCAGACGGCAAGGCGTGACCGGCGAGGAGAGAACGGCCGTGCGGCCGCCGGCGGACCCGCCGGCGGCCGTCCGCGCGTCCCGGGGGTTCTCCCCGGTCGCGCTGCTGCGGGCCTGCCGCCCGCGCCAGTGGCTGAAGAACGCGCTGGTCTTCGCCGCCCCCGCGGCGGCCGGGGTACTGGGCACCGCCGCGGGACTGCGGGGCGCACTGGTCGCCTTCGCCGCCTTCTGCCTGGCCGCCAGCGGCGCCTACCTGCTCAACGACGCCGCCGACGTCGAGGCCGACCGGCGGCACCCCCGCAAGCGCTTCCGCCCGGTCGCCGCGGGGCTGGTCCCGGTCGCGCTCGCCCGGGTCGCCGGGGTCCTGCTGGTGCTCCTGGCCCCGGCGGTCGCCGCGCTGCCCGGCGACTGGCGGCTGCCCGCGGTCGTCGCCGGCTATCTGGCGCTGACGTTCTCCTACACCTTCTGGCTCAAGCACCAGCCCGTGGTCGACCTGGTCGCGGTCGCCGGCTGCCACGTCATCCGGGCCTTCGCCGGCGCGATCGCGGTGGACGTGCCGGTGACGAGCTGGTTCCTGGTGGTGGTCTCGCTCGGCTCCCTGCAGCTGGTGGCGGGCAAGCGCGAGGCCGAGGTGCGCGCCGCGGCGGAGAACGCCAGCGGGAACGCCACCCGGGCCATCCTCGCCGCCTACACCCCCGCCTACCTCGGGCAGGTCCGCACCATGTCGTCGGGCGCGATGATCGTCACCTACTGCCTGTGGGCGCTGAACGACCACCCCGGCGGGCCGTTCCACTCGATGAGCATCGTGCCCTTCGTGCTCATCGTGCTGCGGCACAATCTCCTCGTGGACCGGGGCATCGGGGAGGAGCCGGAGGAGCTCGCCCTGCGCGACCGGCCCATCCAGCTGTTCATCGCGGCCCTCGTGGCCCTCCTGACGATCGGTATATACCTGCCATGAGCTCCGCCGCGCCGCCCGGGACGACCTTCCTGACCGGCTGGGGCCGTACCTCGCCGACGCCCGCGCGGCTGGTCCGGCCCGCCACCGCCGAGCAGGTCGCCGAGACCGTGCGCCGGGCGCCGGAGCGGGGCGTCGCCGCCCGGGGCCTCGGCCGCGCGTACGGCGACGCCGCGCAGAACGCCGGCGGGCTGGTGGTCGACTGCACCGCGCTGACCTCCTGGTCCCTGGACGAGGCCACCGGCCTGGTCACCGCCGGGGCCGGGCTGAGCCTGCACGACCTGATGGCGGCCCTGGTGCCCCGCGGCTGGTTCGTCCCGGTGACCCCCGGCACCCGGCACGTGACGGTCGGCGGGGCCGTCGCGGCCGACGTGCACGGCAAGAACCACCACGTGGACTCCTCCTTCGGCGCGCACCTGCGCTCGCTGACCCTGGTCACCGCCGGCGGCGGGATCCGGACGCTGACCCCGGCCGACGACCTGTTCTGGGCCACGGTCGGCGGCATGGGGCTGACCGGGGTGATCGTCGAGGCGGTCTTCCGGTGCGTGCCGATCGAGACCTCCCGGGTCCGGGTGGACACCGAGCGGACCCGGGACCTGGACCACACGCTGGAGACGATGGCCGCCACCGACGACCGGTACCGCTACACGGTCGCCTGGATCGACCTGCTCGCCCGGGGCGGCCGGATGGGCCGCAGCGTGCTCACCCGCGGCGACCACGCCGCGCGCGAGGAGCTGCCGCGCGGCGCCGACCCGCTGGAGTTCGCCCCCCGCGCCCTGGTCAAGGCTCCGCCGTGGGCGCCGGACGGCCTGCTGAACCCGCTGACCGTCCGGGCCTTCAACGAGGCCTGGTACCTCAAGTCCCGGCCCGGGACCTCCGTCCAGGGCCTGGCGCCGTTCTTCCACCCGCTGGACTTCGTGGACGGCTGGAACCGCGCGTACGGCCCGCGCGGGTTCGTGCAGTACCAGTTCGTGGTGCCGTTCGGCCAGGAGGCGACACTGCGGCGGATCGTCGCGCGGCTCTCGGCCGAGGGCGTGGTCTCGTTCCTGACGGTGCTCAAGCGCTTCGGCCCCGGCACGCCGGGGATGCTCTCGTTCCCGATGCCCGGCTGGACCCTGGCGCTGGACATCCCCGCCGGGCAGCGCGGCCTGGCCGGGCTGCTGCGCGCGTTCGACGCGCAGGTGGCCGAGGCCGGTGGGCGGATCTACCTGGCGAAGGACTCCCGGATGGCGGCCGGGACGATGGCCGCGACGTACCCCCGGCTCGCCGAGTGGCGTAAGGTCCGCGACGAGGCGGACCCCGACGGGGTGTTCCGCACCGATCTGGCCAGGAGGCTCGGACTGTGAGGAACGCGCTGGGTTCGGTGGACACGGTGCTGCTGCTGGGCGGCCGGAGCGAGATCGGGCTGGCGATCGTCGAGCGGCTGGTCCGCGACGGCGCCCGCCGGGTCGTGCTCGCCGCCCGCGGTGCGACCGGCGGCGAGCCGCCGGTGATCGGGGACGCGGAGGTCCACCTGCTGGACTTCGACGCCTCCCGTCCCGAGACGCACGGCGAGGTGATCGAGGCCGCCGCGAAGCTGGTCGGCGACCTGGACGTGGTGATCCCCGCGTTCGGCGTGCTGGGCCGGCAGGCGGACTACGACGCCGACCCGGTGGCCGCCGCCGAGGCGGTCGCGGTCAACTACGGCGGGCACGTGTCGGCCGGGCTGTACGCCGCCCGGCGGCTGCGCGAGCAGGGCCACGGGACGCTCGTGGTGCTCTCCTCGGTGGCCGGGATCCGGGTGCGCCGGGCCAACTTCGTGTACGGCTCGGCCAAGGCGGGACTGGACGGGTTCGCGCAGGGGCTGGGCGACGCGCTGCACGGCTCGGGGGCCCGGGTGATGGTGGTCCGGCCGGGCTTCGTCGTGGGGCGGATGACCGAGGGCATGACCCCCGCGCCGCTGTCCTCGACACCGGGCCAGGTCGCCGACGCGGTGGTGGCGGGGCTCCGGTCGGGGGCCGAGACCGTGTGGGTGCCGGGCGCGCTGCGGGCGATGTTCGCGGTGATGCGCGTGCTGCCCCGGGCGGTCTGGCGCAGAATGCCGCGCTGAAACCTGTTCTGGCCGCTGTTACCAGTCAGTACGGCGGAAATTTTCATCGGAAGATTCTGCACTAGAACGCGTTGCAGTTACCGGCTCGCCGGTCGTACCGTGGGCGCATGCGGACACGTGTCACGGACATGCTCGGAATCGAGTTTCCGATCTTCGCGTTCAGCCACTGCCGGGACGTCGTCGCCGCGGTCAGCCGCGCCGGCGGGATGGGCGTGCTGGGCGCCCTCTACTTCACCCCGGAAGAGCTCGAGACGGAGCTCAAGTGGATCGACGACCACGTCGACGGCAGGCCGTACGGCGTCGACGTGGTCATGCCCGCCTCCTACGCGGGGGCCGACCTCGGCGTGGACTCCCCGGAGGACCTGGTGGGGCGCCTGGCCGGGATGATCCCCGAAGGCCACCGCAGGTTCGTCGACGACCTGCTGGCCGCGCACGACGTGCCGCCGCTGGCGGAGGGGAGCGAGGCGGGCCGGGTCCTGCTCGGCTGGACCGACGCCACCGCCCGGCCCCAGGTCGAGGTGGCGCTCCGGCATCCCATCGCGCTGCTGGCCAACGCGCTCGGCCCGCCCCCCGCCGACATCGTCGAGCTCGCCCACGCCCGGGGGGTCAGGGTGGCGGCGCTCGCCTCCACCCCCCGGCACGCGGTCAAGCAGGTCGAGGTCGGCGTGGACATCGTCGTCGCCCAGGGCACCGAGGCCGGAGGGCACACCGGTGAGATCTCCACGATGGTGCTCGTCCCCCAGGTCGTGGACGCGGTGGACGTGCCCGTGCTGGCCGCCGGGGGCATCGGCGACGGCCGTCAGATGGCGGCGGGCATGGCGCTGGGCGCCGAGGGCGTGTGGACCGGGTCCATCTGGCTGACCGTGGAGGAGGCCGACACCCCCGAATCGGCCCGGCGGCGCATCCTCTCGGCCACCTCCCGCGACACGGTCCGCTCCCGCTCGTGGACCGGCAAGCCCGCCCGGCTGCTGAGGAACGAGTGGACCGACGCCTGGGAGTCGGCCGAGTCCCCGGGCACGCTCCCGATGCCGCTGCAGTTCATGCTGATCTCCGACGCGCTGCGCCGGATCGGCCGCTCCGACGCCTCGGAGCTGGCCACCTTCCCGGCCGGCCAGATCATCGGGACCATGAACCAGGTGAAGTCGGCGCGCGACGTGGTCTTCGGCATGGTCGAGCAGTACGTCGAGGCCATGGACCGCCTGGAGCGCCTGACGCGGGACTGACCTCCGGCGCCGCGGCCCGGTACGCGTCCGGGATCGGCCGACCGGCCCGGCGGCGGCCGCGCGGTCTCCGGCCCGGACGGCGGCCGTGCCCGGGCCCGGCCGTACCCCGGACCGGTCGCACGCCGGCGGGTCACCCGGGCGGGGGAGGGCGGGTCATCCGTACGGCGGGCGCGACCAGGTGGAACGCGGCACTACCGTTGCCTGCGCGCGGCCCGGAGTCACCGGGGCCGCGAGTGAGCGCGTACGGAGGAGATCGCAGTGAAGTGGATGTCGTGGGTCGGGGCCGGGCTGCTGGTGGTCGGCCTGGTCGCCGCGGGGCTGAGCGCGTTCGCGTTCTCCCGGGCCGGTGAGACCGCGGCGCGCATCGACGCGAGCCTCCAGGCGGCGGAGGACCTGCTCCGCGAGGCCGAGTCCGTCAAGGAGAGCGACCCGGCCCGCTACGAGCAGCTGACGGGCGAGGCCGGGCGGCGCGCGCAGTTCGCCGAGCTCGACCAGGAGGAGCGCGACTCCCAGACGCAGGGCGCGCAGCTCCTGGCCGCCGGTGCGGTCGCCGGTCTCGCCGGAGGCGCCGGGCTGCTCGTCATCGGCCGCCGCAGGGCTCGCGTGTGACAAGCCCGCCGGAGGCGTGGACCGTTTTTCAGCGGTCGTCGTCGGCGAAGCCTGTGCGGTAGGCGAAGACCACGGCTTGGACTCGGTCGCGTAGGTCCAGTTTGGTGAGGATCCGGGAGACGTAGGTTCGGACGGTCTCGAAGCTGATCACCAGTTCCGCGGCTATCTCGGCGTTGGAGAGGCCACGGGCGATCAGCCGCAGCACCTCGCGTTCGCGGGGAGCCAGGACGGCCAGCGGATCCTCGTCGGGGGTGGGGACGGCCGGGCGGAGGCGGTCGGCGAAGCGACCTATCAGGGTACGGGTCACGGTGGGGGACAGCAGGGACTCTCCGCGGGCGACGGTGCGGACGCCGTTCACCAGCTCCAGTAGAGGGGCGTCCTTCAGAAGGAAGCCGCTGGCTCCGGCACGCAGGGCTTCGTAGACGTACTTGTCCACGTTGAACGTGGTCACCACCAGCACCTTCGGCGGCGCCACGACACCGGGGCCGGCGATGCGCCTCGTCACCTCTATGCCGTCCATCAGCGGCATGTGGATGTCCATGACCACCACGTCGGGCTTCAGGCCGGCGACCGCCTCGACCGCGGCCGGGCCGTCGGCGGCCGCGCCGACCACCGCCATGTCCGGCTGCGCGTCGAACGCCGTCACGTAGCCGGTACGGACGACCTCCTGGTCCTCGCAGATCATGACGCGGATGGTCATTCGGTACCGCCTACGGGGATCGACGCGGAGACTCGGAAACCGCCGTCCGGTTGCTCGCCTGCGGCCAGCGCGCCGCCCAGCGCGCCTATCCGGTCGCGCAGTCCGGCCAGGCCGCGGCCGCCGGAGAGGCCGCTTCTCGCACCGACGGGGACCGCGGCGGGGGCGTTCGTCACCTCGACCTCCACGCGGTCGTCCCGGCAGCCGATGCGAACGGTGGTGGGGCGGCCCTCGGCGTACTTGACGGCGTTCGTCAGGCCCTCCTGCACCACCCGGTACACGGCCAGCCCCACGCCGACGGGGAGCGAGGGCCGGTCGCCGTCCTCCACCAGTTCGATCGGCTGGCCGCCGCTCCGGGTCCGTTCGACCAGGTCCCGCACGTTGCCCACGACGGGCGTGGCCGACTCTCCGGTCGCCTCCAGCACGTCCAGCAGGTACCGCAGTTCGGCCAGGGCCCGGCGGCCGGCGGCGCCGATCGTGGACAGTGCCGTGACCACGCGCTCCGGCGACGTGGCCACGAACTGCGTGGCGTCGGCCTGCACGACGATGGCGGTGACGTGGTGGGTCACCACGTCGTGCAGCTCCCGCGCGATGCGCGCCCGCTCTGCGGCGGCCGCGGCCTCGGCGGCGAGCCGCCGTCGCCCGGCCTCCTGGAGCCGCTGCCCGCGTACGAAGGCACCGCCCAGCCAGCACGCGGCGAAAAGCAGGTAGAACACCAGGAACTCGCTCTGCAGAACCGGTGAGCCGAGCAGGACCACGGCCGCGCACAGCACGACGTACGCGGCCGATGCCACGGCGGCGATGACGCGCCGGAACCGCTCCTGGTGCGCGCCCACCGAGTACAGCGCGATGTACACCGTCACGGTGCCGAACTGCATCGGGTAGCCGAGCGTCTCGTGGATCACGAAAGCCGTGCCGTTGATCGCCAGACACGCGGCGGGCCATCGGGTACGCACGGCCAGAGGCACCGTCTGGGCCAGGATCAGGACGATCTGGAACGCGTCGGCCGGGTGTCCTGACAGGTCGCCGAACTGGACGCTCATGATCGACAGCGCCGGCGCGAACGCCAGCCCGGTGGACCCGACGGCCAGCCACCGGTCCCACACCGTGGCGTCGTAGACGCGCCACACCTCCCGCAACCTCCGCAAGCGGTCACCGGCCCAGGTCCCCGACATGGCTCAGAGCCTAGCGATCTCTGATCCCCGATGTTCCCGCGCTTGTCCCTCATGTGAGCTACACGGAATGTCCGCAACGCAGTGATTCGGGACAGTGCCCTCCGCTCCTACCTTTCTCGTCAGCGGCCGGCAACCACGGTCAACCGCGAAGCCGGATCACGGCACATCGGTAATTCGGAGGACAGCACCATGGGAAACACCATCCGCGTACGCGTCGTCGTCGCCGGCGCCCTGACCGCGGTCGCGGCAGCGGGGGCGGTGATCGGCGGGCAGCCGGCCGGCGCCAGGGCCGCGGCGACCGCCGGTCACGTCCAGACTTCGATCAAGTGGGGTGAGTGCCCGGAACCCGCGCCGGGCGCCGAACGGGACCCCAGGCAAACCTGCGGCACGGTCAAGGTGCCTCTGGACTACCGCCGCCCCGGCGGAGAGACCATCACCGTCGCGGTCTCCAGGATCGCCACCGCCAAGCACGGCAGGAAGCGCGGCGACCTGCTGCTCAACCCGGGTGGTCCGGGGCTGCAGGGCCTGGACATGCCCGGCCAGATGGCACTCACGCTCCCGAAGGGGGTGCTGGACTCCTACGACCTGATCGGGTTCGACGTGCGCGGCGTCGGCCACAGCACCCCGATGAGCTGCGGTCTGTCCGGCACCAGCCTTCTCACGATCTTCCCCTACCCCGGCGCCGGCGGCTCGATCGAGGGCAACGTCACCACCGCGCGCGCCGTCGCCCGGCAGTGCGCCACGATCGGTGACAGGCTCCGCTTCTTCAACAGCGCGAACACGGCGCGCGACATGGATCGCATCCGCCAGGCGCTCGGGGCACGGAAGATCTCCTACTGGGGCCAGTCCTTCGGCACCTACCTCGGCGCGGTCTACGCCTCGCTGTTCCCCCGCAACGCCGACCGGATGGTGCTGGAGGGCAACGTCGACCCGGGCAAGGTGTGGGCGAAGATGCTGAACACCTGGAACCAGGGCATGAACGACCGGTTCCCGGACGCCGCCCGCGTGGCCGCGGCGGACGACGCCGGCCTCGGGCTGGGCGGCACCGTCAGCGAGGTCACCGACACCTTCCTCGCGCTGGCCGACCGCCTCGACCGGAAACCGGCCATGATGCCGGACACACCGGTGGCCGTCAGCGGGGCGCTGCTGCGCGGCGTCACGTACCAGATGTTGCAGCGCAACGAGATGCTCGCCCCGCTCACCCGATTCTGGAAGGCGGCGGCCGACCTGTCCGCCGGCAAGGTCCCGGCGGACGCGGACGTCGCCGTGCTCCGGCGGATCCTCGCCGACACCCCGGCTGCGAAGGGCGTGCCGGCGGACAACCAGGCCACCATGGTCCTGGCCATGCTCTGCGGGGACACCACCTGGTCGCGAGACGTGGGCTCCTACGCCGACGCCACCGCGGCCGCCCGCGCGAAGTACCCGCTGAGCGCGGGCATGCCCGACAACATCCTGCCGTGCGCGTTCTGGTCGCAGAAGCCGATCGAGCCGGTGGTCAAGATCACCTCACACGGTCCGCGTAACATCCTGATCCTGCAGAACCGCCGCGACAACGCCACGCCGTGGGCCGCGGGCCGGGGAATGCGCAGGGCCCTGGGTGACCGCGCCGGCTTCCTCGGTGTCGAGCACGGCGGCCACTTCGTCTACGGCACCGGCTCGACCTGCGCGGACAAGGCCACCGCCGCGTTCCTGATCAAGGGAACCCTGCCGGCCGAGGACGTCACCTGCGACGGCCCCCGGCCCTGACCGTCATGCCGTCGGCTTCCCCGGTCGGGGACCGCCCGCCCCTCTCTCCGGCCGGACGGCCGACGGGGAGGGGCCACCGGGATGAGCCGCGGAACAGGTCTGCGCTCGTCGGCCAGGAGAACATCACCGGCCCCGGTAGACCGGTGGGCGCTTCTCGCGGAAGGCCAGGGATCCCTCCTTGGCGTCCTCGGAGCCGATGACCGGCCAGCCGATGGCGTCGGAGACCTTCAGGGCCTCGGGCTCGGGCAGGCCCTCGGTCTGGCGGCAGGCGCGCAGGATGGCCTGTACGGCCAGCGGCCCGCAGGCGGCGATCTGCGCGGCGGCCTCCAGGGCGGACTCCAGCGCGGTGCCGTCCGGGACGACCCGGTTGACCAGGCCCATGGCCAGGGCCTCCTGCGCGGTGACGGCCCGGCCGGTCAGCAGGATGTCCATGGCGAAGGCGTAGGGGATCTGCCGGGGGAGGCGGACCGCGGAGCCGCCCATCGGGAACAGCGCGCGGCGGGCCTCGAACAGGCCGAGGACGGCCGACTCGGCGACCACGCGCAGGTCGGTGCCGATGAGCAGCTCGGTGCCCCCGGCCACGGCGTGGCCCTCGACCGCGCAGACGACGGGCTTGGTGGGCAGTGCGCCGGAGTCGCGCAGCAGGCCCTTCCAGTGGTAGTCGGGGATCTGCGCGGCCCGCTCGGCGACGCGGGGGTCGGACGACGGGCGGCCCATGGCCTTGAGGTCGGCGCCCGCGCAGAAGGTGCCGTTCGCGCCGGTCAGCACGGCGACCCGGACCTCCGGCTCGTCGGAGACGTAGGCCCACGCGTCGGCCAGGCCGACCAGCATGTCCGTGGAGAGGGCGTTCTTCGCCTCGGGCCGGTCCATGGTCACGACGACGACGTGGCCGTCGCGCTCGACCCGGCAGTGCGGCGTGCTGATCGGCAGCTGTTCCACGGACGACCTCCGTCATTGCCCCAAGCGCTTGTTAGGGGATCCTAGATCGGCCACCGCCTGTGCCGCCAGACGGCGCGGAGGTCAGGCCTTCAGGTGGGCGTAGACGATGATGTTGTCCTCGTAGTGCCCGGTCGCCGGGTCGAAGGCGCCGCCGCAGGTGATCAGCCGGAGCTCGGGCGTGGCGGTCTCGCCGTACACCCGGTCGGTGGGGAAGGCGTCCTTGTCCACCCGCTCCAGCTCGTCCACGGTGAAGACGGCGGTCCTGCCGTCGGCGCGCTTGACCTTGACGGTGTCACCGGGCTCGAGGGTGTGCGTCCTGGCGAAGACCGCGGGCCTGCCGTAGGCGTCCACGTGCCCGAGCAGTACGGCGGGGCCCGCCTCGCCGGGCGTCGGGCGGTGCTTGTACCAGCCGACGAGCTCCGGGCGGTCCAGTGCGGGGACCTCGACGGTCCGGTCGGCGTTCAGGCCGACCGGGTCGATCGGCGCACCCTTCACCCCGATCGCCGGGATGTCCAGGCTGACCGGCTCGGACCCGGTCATCGCCTCGGCGGTGGTGAACGCCGGCTTGCCGGCGGTGCCGGATGACCTGCCGGACTTCTTGGACCCATCCGCCTTCGAGGACTTGGCGGCGTCCTTGGAGTCCTCGGCGTCCTCGGACTCCTCGGCGTCCCCGGCCGCCGAGGAGTCCGGCGCCCCGGGTCCGGCGGAGTCCTCCTGGACCGAACCCGGGACCGGGAGGGCGGAGGGCGGGTCGTTGGCCAGGGCGGCTCCGGTGACGAGTACGCCGCAGAAGATCGCCAGGGCCGCTCCCGTGGTGACGGCGATGCGGCGCTTGGACGGAGTGGAGCCGGACATGGCCGGGACACCTGCCTCAGGTCGGGGTGGGCGGGGCGGGGCGGGGCGCGGACCCGGGACCGGGGCCGCGCCCCGATGGAGCGCTGGGGCTTCAGCCCCGGTGGAGCCTCAGCCCTGGCGGCCGAAGCGGCCGAACAGGGCCGCGCCGGTGCCGCCGGCGATCAGCGTGCCGCCGAGCGCCAGCGCGGCGAGGGGGGAGGAACCGGTGCCGGTGGTGTTCGCGGCGAGGTTCTGCTCGATGCGGCCGCCACCGGTCTGCGCGCCGCCCCGGGGGGTGTAGGTGTAGGAGTAGATCTTCGTGTAGACGTTCGTCTGCGTGTGCACGTGCGTGTGCGCGCCGGTGCGCGCCCGCGGGCTCTTGACCGTCAGCCGGGCCGACGACTTCTGGCCGGTGGGCAGCTTGGCGGTGAACCAGTAGGAGCCCGCGTCGGTGCTGGACGGGACGTGGAACCGCTTGATGGCGGCGCCGTTCCGGTCGAGCTTGAGGGTGAACCTGCGGCCGGCCGGGTCGACCAGGGTGACCCGGGTGCCGGGGGCCACGTACGTGGTCGCGATCAGCGCGGTGAACTTCCCGCCCGCGGTGATCGTGTCCGGGGTCAGGTCCAGGGCGATCCGGCCCGCGGGCAGCGGCGTCCTGACGACGGTCAGCGCGGCGGAGTCGCGGGCGCCGTCCGGCAGCGAGGCCGAGACCGCGTAGCGGCCGGGCCTGGTGCCCTTGGGCACGGTCAGAGTGATCCGCGCGCAGCCGTGCGCGTCGAGCTTCGCCCGGTGGAGGCGGCCGGCCAGGTCCTTGACGGTGACCACGGTGCCGGGCTTGGCCCGCTTCGTGTTGACGACGGCCTGGTAGGTCTGACCGGCCCGGACGCTGCCCGGGCTGGTGCGCAGGTCCAGCGAGGCGACCGGTGCGGCCTTGACGACCGCCCAGGTCTCGACCGGCTCGGCGCGGGTGACGCTGACGCGCAGGGTGTGCTCGCCGAGGCGGGCGTCGGCCGGGGCGGTCATCCCGATGACGGCCCGGCCCGAGCGGATGATGCCCGCGGCGCTCCTGCCGCCGATGCCCCGGATGAAGACGCGGGCGCCGTTCGGCACCTCCAGGGTGCGAACCGTCACGGTGTAGGCGCCGCCGCGCACGATGGCGCCGGGGGTGACGACGGCCGAGTCGATGACCGGCCGCTTGACCTCCACGACGTCGCCGGGCGGGGGGTTCGGCGCGGACCCGGGGCCCTGGGCGGGCGCGGGGTCCTGCGCCGGCGGCGCAGGGACGGGGTCCTGGGCGGGCGCGGGCTTCTCGACGGGCTGCTCGGCGGGCTCCTCGGCCGGAGCCTGCGCCGGGACCGGGTCGGCCTCGGCCACGGGGGCGGGCTCCGCGGCGGGCGCCTCGGCCTCCGCCTCCGGGGCGGCGGCCTCCGGGGCGGCGGCGGGCGCGGCCTCGGGGGTCACCCCCTCGGAGGCGGTGACGTCGAGGTCGCCCCGCGCCTCGGTCAGATCGACGACGGAACCGGCCGGGACGCCGTCGATGTCGTCGGCGAACGCCGGGGAAGCGGTCAGTACGGCGAGGCCGAGAGCACCGGCGGCCGCCAGGGACTTGTTGAAACGCATGATCTCCCCATCGCGGAGACGGCGGGTGGTCAACATGAGCCCAGCTCGGGGACGCCGCCTCTCGCCTAGCCATATTGACCGAGCAAAGTTCCCATAAGGGACAAATAAGCAGTTTCATCCATGAACTTGACTTTCTTCTTACCTTTCATGAGCTATGCGTGACGGCGGCGGTGCCGATGGTGATGGGAAGGCAAAGGGCCTGCCAGGATCCGCCCGCGAATCAAACGCTTGTTAGGCGAGCGTGGCCGGGTTACTCTGCCCCTGCGAACAAGAACACGTTCTCGTTCGAGGGCTCCCATGCCGCCGGTGCCGTGCCGCGATCCGGGGACGCGCACCGCTCCGGCGGCCGGGGTGCCTTCCGACCAGAGGGGAACCCGCGATGGGCACGCTCGGCTTCTGGAGACTGGCGCAGGCGGATCCGGACCGGATCGCGGCCGTGGACCCGGACGGCACCGAACACCGCGCGGGAGACCTGCTGGCCCGGGCGAACCGCCTCGTGCACGGCCTGCGGAAGCTGGGCCTGGAGCCCGGCGACGGGATCTGCGGCCTGGTCCCCAACGGCGCCGACGGCCTGGTGCTCTACCTGGCCGCGCTGCAGGCCGGGTGGTACTACACGCCGGTCAACTGGCACCTCACCGGTCCCGAGATCGCCTACATCATCGACGACAGCGAGGCCAGGGCCTTCTTCGTGCACGAGCGCCACGCCGAGGAGGGCATGCGCGCCGCCGCCGGGTCCGGCCTGCCCGCCGACCGCGTCTTCGCCTTCGGCCGGGTGGACGGCGCCCGGCCCGCGGCGGAGCTGACCGACGGCCGCCCGGACACCGCCCCCGCAGGCCGTACGGCGGGCGCGACCATGCACTACACCTCCGGCACCACGGGCCGGCCCAAGGGCGTGCGCCGTCCGCTCAACGGCCTGGACCCGGACGACTCGGCCGAGCTGATGACCTTCCTGCTGTCGATGTTCGGCATCACCCCCGGCGAGGAGAACGTCCACCTGGTCACCTCGCCGGGCTACCACACCGCCGTCACCCAGTTCGGCGGCACGGCCCTGCACATGGGCCACACGCTCGTCTACATGGACCGGTGGGACGCCGAGGAGATGCTCCGGCTCTGCGAGCGGTACCGCGTCACCAACTCGCACCTGGTCCCCACCCACTTCAAGCGCCTGCTCTCGCTGCCCGAGGAGACCCGGAGGGCCTACGACCTGTCCTCGCTCAGATGGATGATCCACGCCGCCGCCCCCTGTCCCGTCCCCGTCAAATGGGCGATGCTCGAGTGGTGGGGCGACTGCGTCTACGAGTACTACGCGGCGACCGAGGGCGGCGGCACGATCGCCACCCCCGAGGGCTGGCGCAAGCACCCGGGCACCGTCGGCACGGCCTGGCCGATCAGCGAGCTGCTCATCGTGGACGAGGACCTGCGGCCGGTCCCCACCGGCACCCCCGGCACCGTCTACATGAAGATGATGGGCGCCTCCTTCGAGTACAAGGGCGACCCGGCCAAGACGGAGGCCAACCGCCTGCGGGACTTCTTCACCGTCGGCGACATCGGCTACCTGAACGACGAGGGCTTCCTCTTCCTCTGCGACCGCAAGGCCGACCTGATCATCTCCGGCGGGGCCAACATCTACCCGGCCGAGATCGAGAACGAGCTGACGGTCCACCCGAAGGTCGCCGACGTGGCCGTGTTCGGCGTGCCCGACGAGGAGTGGGGCGAGCAGATCAAGGCCGTGATCGAGCCCGCGCCCGGGGTGGAGCCCTCCCCGGAGCTCGCCGCGGAGATCCTCTCCTCCCTGGAGGGCCGCCTGTCCAGGATGAAGTGGCCGAAGAGCGTCGACTTCATCGAGGAGATGCCGCGCGAGCCCAACGGCAAGCTCCTCAAACGCCGGCTGCGCGACCCCTACTGGGAGGGACATGACCGTGCCATCTGAGGCGCCGCCCGGGGCGGCCGCGTCGCCGGGAGGGGCCGTCGCGGACCCCGGCGGAACCGTCGCGGATCCCGGCGGAACCGTCGCGGATCCCGGCGGGGTTCCCGCCGGAGACCCCGTCGTCGACCCTGTCGTCGACCACGTCCTGGAGTTCCCCGGCGGTTACACGCGCACGACCGGGCCGGTGATCGGGCGCTTCCTCACCGAGCTGCGGGACGCGCGGATCGTCGGGGTCCGCACCGCCGACGGCCGGGTCCTGGTGCCTCCGCTGGAGTACGACCCGGCCACCGGCGAGGACGTCACCGGGGAGTTCGCCGAGGTCGGCCCGGCCGGGACCGTGCAGAGCTGGGCCTGGGTGGGCGCCCCCCGCCCGGAGCACCCCCTTGCCCGCCCGTTCGCCTGGGCGCTGATCCGCCTCGACGGCGCCGACACGGCGCTGGTCCACGCGGTGGACGCCGGCGACGCCCGCGCCATGCGCCCCGGCCTGCGGGTCCGCCCCCGCTGGCGGGCCGAGCGCACCGGGCACATCACCGACATCGAGAGCTTCGTGCCCGAGGTAACGAAGATCGTCTCTCCGGTCCGCGCGGAGTACCGCCTGCGGCCCGGCCGGGCCCTGACCCGGTTCCTGGAGGGCGTGGCCCGGGGCGTGCTGCTGGGCTGCCGCTGCGGTTCCTGCGGCAAGGTCTACATGCCCTACCGCCTGTCCTGCCCCGAGTGCGGAGTCGCGATCACCGAGGAGCGCGAGCTGCCGGACACCGGCACGGTCACCACCTTCGCGATCAACAACCTGCCCGACCCCCGCGCCCCCGAGGTGCCGTTCGTCTCGGCCTACATCCTGCTCGACGGCGCGGACGTGCCGCTGATCGCGCTGGTCGGCGACGTCCCGGCGCACGAGGTGCGGCAGGGCATGCGGGTGCGGGCGGTCTGGGCCCCGCGACAGGAGTGGGCGCCGTCCCCGCTGTCGATGTCGAACATCAAGTGGTTCGCCCCCACCGGCGAACCCGACGCCGAGCTGTAGGGGGACGCGGATGCGTGAGGTGGCGGTCGTGGCGTTCGCCCAGACCCGGCACAGCGCGGTCGACGAGGGGCTGAGCGAACCGGAGCTGATCCTGCCGGTGATCGAGGAGGTGCGGCGCGCGTCGGGCCTGCGGACGTTCGGCTTCACCTGCTCGGGCAGCTGTGACTATCTCGCGGGCGCGCCGTTCTCGTTCGTCTCCGCGCTCGACGCGGTCGGCGCCTGGCCGCCGATCTCCGAGAGCCACGTGGAGATGGACGCGGCCTGGGCGCTGTACGAGGCGTGGGTCCGGCTCCAGCACGGCGACGTCGACTCGGCGCTGGTCTACGGCTTCGGCAAGCCCTCCCAGGGCGACCTGCACCAGATCATGACCCTCCAGCTCGACCCGTACTACCTGGCCCCGCTCGGCCTGGATCACGTCTCCTACGCCGCCCTGCAGGCCTCGGCGCGCGGGACGGACCGGGCCGAGCTCGACGAGATCGTACGGCGCAGCCGCGCCGCCGGGCGGGCCAACCCCTACGCCCTCGACCTGCCCGATCCGGAGGGGGACGCCTTCGAGGTCGAGCCGCTGCGGCCGTACGACGTCGCGGCCCCCGCCGACGGCGCCGCCGCGGTGGTGCTGGCGGCCGGGGACCTCGCCCGGAGCGTGTGCGAACGCCCCGCCTGGATCACGGGCATCGCCCATTGCATGGATTCCCATTACCTGGGAATGAGAGACCTTGCCCGGTCGGCCTCCGCCGCCGAAGCCGCACGCGCGGCGGGGGCCGGCAAGGCTCAGGTCGACGTGGCCGAGCTGCACGTCCGGTTCAGCCACGAAGAACCCATCCTCCGCGAGGCGCTCGGCCTCGACGGGGCCTTTTCCGCCGCCACCGAGGTCAATCCCAGCGGCGGCCCGCTGGCCGCCGACCCCGTCATGGCCACCGGCCTGATCCGGATCGGCGAGGCGGCCCGGCGCGTCATCGACGGCACCGCGGACCGCGCCCTCGGCCACGCCGCGAGCGGCCCCTGCCTGCAGCACAACCTCGTCGCCGTGCTGGAGGGCTGAGCCATGGGGGCGGAGCGGATCCGGCGCGGTGAGCGGAGCGAGCGAGGAGTGGTGAGCGACCATGAGCGGTAACCGCTGCGCGGTCATCGGGGTGGGGCAGACCGAGTACCGCACCAAGAGGCGGGACGTCTCGATCGCCGGGCTGGTCCGCGAGGCCGCCGCCCGCGCGCTCGCCGACGCGGAGCTGACCTGGCGGGACATCGACGCCGTCGTCCTGGGCAAGGCCCCCGACCTGTTCGAGGGCGTGATGATGCCCGAGGCGTACCTCGCCGACGCGCTCGGCGCGGCCGGCAAGCCGATCATGCGCGTGCACACCGCGGGCTCGGTCGGCGGCTCCACCGCCCTGGTCGGCGCCTCCCTCATCCAGGGCGGGGTGCACGACCGGGTGCTGGTGGTGGCCTTCGAGAAGCAGTCGGAGTCCAACGCCACCTGGGCCCTGTCCACGCACCCGCCGTTCAACGCCTCGCTGGTGGTCGGCGCCGGCGGTTACTTCGCCCCGCACATCCGCGAGTACATGCGCAGGTCCGGGGCGCCCGGCCACATCGGCACGCTGGTCGCGGTCAAGGACCGGCGCAACGCGCTGAAGAACCCCTACGCCCACCTTCGGATCCCCGGCATCGACCGGGCCATGGTCGAGTCGACCCCGATGCTCTGGGAGCCGATCCGCTACCTGGAGACCTGCCCGTCCAGCGACGGCGCGTGCGCCCTGGTCCTGGCCTCGGAGAAGGCCGTCACCGGCACCCCCGCCTGGGTCCTCGGCACGGCCATGCGCTCCGAGCCGATCTTCCGGGCCGGCCGCGACACCGTGGACCCGCGGGCGGGCCGGGACTGCGCCGCCGACGTGTACCGGCAGGCCGGGATCACCGACCCGCGCCGGGAGATCGACGTGGCCGAGGTCTACGTGCCGTTCTCCTGGTACGAGCCGATGTGGCTGGAGAACCTCGGCTTCGCCGCCGAGGGGGAGGGCTGGAAGCTCACCGAGTCGGGGGCCACCGCCCTGGACGGCGACATCCCGTGGAACGCCTCCGGCGGGGTGCTGTCGAGCAACCCGATCGGCGCCTCCGGGCTGATCCGGTTCGCCGAGGCGGCGCTGCAGGTCCGCGGGATGGCGGGCGAGCACCAGGTGGACGGGGCCCGCCGGGCCCTCGGGCACGCCTACGGGGGAGGCGCGCAGTTCTTCGCGATGTGGATGGTCGGCAGAGACAGACCCTAGAGCCCTCAGAGCAGGGCCGGACCCTGGCAGCGGTCGAAGGAGCGCCCCCCATGGAGTTCAATCACGCAGATCTGTTCGAAGGGCTCGCGGACGTGATCGGGGAGCGCGTCGCCGTCGTCTGCGACGGGCGCCGCCTGACCTACGCGGAGCTGGACGCGCACGCCAACCGGCTCGCGCACCACCTGGCCTCGCACGGCGTCGGACCGGGGCGGCACGTCGGCCTCCACCTCTACAACGGCGTCGAGTACATCGCCGGGATGCTGGCGGCGCTGAAGCTGCGGGCCGTACCGGTAAACGTCAACTACCGCTACGTCGAGGACGAGCTGCTCTACCTCTACCGGGACGCCGAGCTGGCGGCGCTCCTGTTCGACGTGGAGTTCGGCGACCGGGTGGCGGCCGTCGCGCCCCGGGTCCCCACGCTCGCCCACCTGGTCGCGGTGGGCGGCCCGTCGGAGGTCGCCGGGGCGGTGCCGTACGAGACGGCGCTGGAGGGGATGCCGGAGACGCGCGGCTTCCCCGCCCGCTCCGGGGACGACCTCTACATCGTCTACACCGGCGGCACGACCGGCATGCCCAAGGGCGTGCTGTGGCGGACCGAGGACCTCTTCTTCGCCTTCGGCGGCGGGAACCCGTACGGCGACCCGCTGCGCAGCCCGCAGGCCGTGGTGGAGCAGGCGCGCGCCTCCGGGCCGCTGGTCATGCTGACGGCGGCGCCGCTGATGCACGGCGCGGCCCAGATGGCCACCTTCATCACCTGGTGGATGGGCGGCACCATGGTCTACGTCCGCCGGTTCGACCCCGTCGCGGTGCTGCGCGCGATCGAGCGGGAGAAGGCCTTCACGCTCAGCATCACCGGCGACGCGATGGCCCGGCCGCTCGCCGAGGAGCTCGCCGCGGGCTCCTACGACCTGTCGTCGCTGGGCGTGCTCAGCTCCACCGGGGCGATCCTGACCGGAGCGGTCCGCGACCGGCTCCAGGAGCTGGTCCCGCACGTGATGATCGTCGACAGCTTCGGCTCCACCGAGTCCGGCTACACCGCCTCGGCGGCCCCCGGCTCCTCCCCGGAGACCGGACTGCGCTTCCAGCCGAACGCCACCGTCGGCCTGACGGTGCTCGGCCCGTCCCTGGAACCGGTGAAACCCGGCTCCGGAGAGGTCGGCACGGTCGCCAGGAGCGGCCGCATCCCGCTCGGCTACCACCGGGACGAGGAGAAGACCCGCCGCACCTTCGTCACCGACGCGGCGGGGGTGCGCTGGCTGCTCACCGGCGACCTGGCCACGGTCGAGGAGGACGGCACCGTCGCGTTCCTCGGCCGGGGTTCGGGCTGTATCAACACCGGCGGGGAGAAGGTCTTCCCGGAGGAGGTCGAGGCGGTGCTCAAGGGCCACCCCGCGGTCTTCGACGCCGTCGTCACCGGGGTGCCGGACGAGCGCTGGGGGAGCAGGGTGGCCGCGGTGGTCGAGCCCCGCCCCGGCACGGCTCCGACGACCGCGGAGCTCGACGCGCACTGCCGGAGGAGGCTCTCCGGTTACAAGGTCCCCCGGATCTTCGCCTTCGTCGACGAGATGGTCCGCTCGCCGGCGGGCAAGGCCGACTACCGCTGGGCCCGCGAGACGGCCCAGGCCGCCTCGCGGTAGGCCTCCCGTTGCGGGTCCCCGGTGCGGGCCGCCTGATCACGCCGCCGGAGACCGTGTACGGGACGGACCCGTCGGAGCCCCCGGTCGGCGTCACGGCGACGGGCACGGTGCGGTGCGCTGGCCGGATCCTCCGGATGTTTGGCATTCGGGCCACTGCCGCCGGTCCGGGCGTGTGGTGGACGGTAGGTCCATGACATTCCACATGATCGAGGAAGCCGCCGTCGGCGCCTCCCGCACCACCCCGCCGCCCGCCACCGGCGGCGGGCGCGTGGAGGCCGCCGGCCGCCGCGGCGCAGGCGGTGTCCACCCCCGGCGGAGGGGAACGGGTCGCCGTTCCCCGGGTACGGGGGAGGGGCGATGACCAGGGCGGTGCTGTTCCACGGGCTCGGCGGGCCCGAGGTGATGCGGCTGGAGGAGGTGGAGGTCGGTGAGCCGGGCCCGGGCGAGGTGCGGATCCGGGTGGACGCGATCGGCCTCAACCGGGCGGAGGTGCTGTTCCGCACCGGGCACTACATCGAGCCGGTGAAGCGGTTCCCGGCCCGGCTGGGCACGGAGGCGGCCGGTGCGGTCGAGGCGGTGGGCGAGGGCGTGACCGGGTTCCGGCCGGGGGACGCGGTCAGCACCGTGCCCGCCTTCTCGCAGAACGACCACGGCGTCTACGCCGAGCGGGCGATCGTGCCCGCGGCGGCGCTGGTACGGCGTCCCGAAGGGCTCGACGCGGTCGGGGGCGCGGCCGTGTGGATGCCGTACCTCACGGCCTACGGCGGGCTCGTGGAGGTCGGCGGGATGCGTCCCGGGGACACCGTCGTGCTGAACGCGGCCTCCAGCAGCGTGGGCCTGGCCGCCCTGCACGTCGCCGAGCGGATCGGCGCCACGCCGATCGCCGTCACCCGCACCGCCGCCAAGAAGGAGGCGCTGCTGAAGGAGGGCGCGGCGGACGTGATCGTCAGCGATTCGGAGGACGTGGCCGAGCGGGTGCTCGCGGCGACCGGGGGGCGGGGCGCGGAGTACGTCTTCGACGCCGTCGCCGGTCCGGGCGTGCGGGACCTGGCCAGGGTGGTCGCCGAGGGCGGCACGCTGCTGCTGTACGGCGCGCTGAGCGGCCGGGAGACCCCTTATCCGGGTTTCGAGCTCGGCATGCCCGCGCTGAACATGCGCACCTACACGATGCTGGAGACGGCCAGGCGGCCCGAACGGCTGCGCCGGGCCGCCGCCTTCGTGACCTCCGGGTTGCGCTCGGGCGCCTTCCGGCCCGTGGTGGACCGCACCTTCGACCTGGACGGCATCGTCGAGGCCCACCGGTATCTGGAGTCGGACGCCCGGATCGGCAAGGTCGTGGTCACCGTCGCGCACTGACCGCCGCCGGGCCGTCGGGCCACCGGGGGAGAGGCCCCCGCGGCCGTCTCCGGGACGGCGCCGCGGACCCTCAGTCCTTGAAGTAGACCGACTGGTGGGCGGTGGCCAGCAGGGTGCCGCCGCGGCTCCACAGGTGGGCGGTCTGGTCGAAGTACCCCCGGGAGAAGCGGTGGGTGCGCGCGGTGCCCAGGACGTGGTCCTCGCCGCAGGCCTCGAGCTCCGCGGCGTCGGCGTGGAAGTACACGGTGAGGGAGACGGTGCCGGCCGCCACGTACCGGCCCTGCCGGAGGAACACCCGGGGATAGAACACGTCGCACATCGCCGTCAGCGCCGGGAAGTCGAGGGGTCGGGCCGGCGCGTCGCGCACCCACAGGGTCGAGGTGGAGTCCGGGTGCTCACCGGCGTCCTGCTCCGGCACGGCGCCGGTGACGAACCGCATCTCGTAGTTGCGGGCCCAGGCGATGAAGTCCGGGAACCCGTGCACGGCGACGGCGTCCGGCGGCGGCACGGACGGCATGGCGAGCTCGGTGTCCGACCAGGTGTCCCGGCGGAGGCCGAAGACCGCGGTGGCGGTGGTCGCGACGGCGCCGTCCTGGGTCAGCTCGATCATCCAGTGCTGGTTGGTCCGGTTGGTGCGCACGGGCCGCGCGGTGACGTCGAAGTCGCCGTCGGCGACGGGGCCCGCGTAGTTGACGGTGAGGGAGAGCGGCTCGCCGAGCCGGTCGGGGTGCTGCTGGACGGCGCGTACGAGGGTGGCGGCGGTGACCCCGCCGAAGGGGCCGACCATGTTCGCGTACTCCGGCCGGGTCCGGCCGCGCAGGCGGCCGCCGGCCACGGGGGTGAGGGCGACGGCCGCGGTGAAGGGATGCGGCGGGGCGTCGATCTCGGTCACGCTGTCTCCTCGGAGCGGGATGGACGTTCCGCGGGACGGATGATCCGCGGGATGGATGATCCGGCGCACACCGGATATGTGTCCGACAACTTACCTAGACCAGGCACGGCGGACCCCCGACCCCCTCGACCTCGGGCCCGTCCCGGGTGGCGCTCCGTTCGGAAAGCGCTTACCTTAGGAGGTGGCCGGTGCCCGAGCGCCGCGGCCGAACCGGTGACGAAAGGCTTTTCGATGATCCACTCATATGACCCCCGGACCGGCGAGACCGTCGGCGAGCCCTTCCCCGCGAACTCTGCGGCGGAGGCGGACGCCGTCGTCCGCGCGGCCCATGCCGCCGGCCGGGTCTGGCGGGAGACGCCCGCCACCGAACGCGCCCGCGAGCTGTCCGGCGGCTCCGGCGAGACCCGCGCCCAGGTGCTGGAGGCCGTGGCCGAGGCGCTGGAGAAGAACGTCGAGGAGCTCTGGCGGGTCGCCGATGCCGAGACCGCGCTGGGGGAGACCCGGCTCCGCGGTGAGGTGGCCCGCGCCGCCGGGCAGTTCCGGCTCTTCGCCAAGGTGCTGCGCGACGGCGGCCACGCCGAGGCGGTCATCGACCACGCCACCACCGAGCCCCCCGTCCCCGACCTGCGCCGGATGAACCGCCCCCTGTCCGGCGTGGTCGGCGTCTACGCGGCCAGCAACTTCCCCTTCGCCTTCTCCGTCATGGGCGGCGACACCGCCTCGGCGCTGGCCGCCGGGTGCGCCGTGGTGGTCAAGGCCCACGACGGCCACCCTCGCACCTCCGAGCTGTCCGCCGAGGTCGTCCGGGGCGCCCTGCCCGACCCGGCCCTGCTCGGCCTGGTCCGGGGGCGCGAGGCCGGCGGGTGCGTGGTCCGCCACCCGCACGTGGTGGGGATCGGCTTCACCGGCTCCATCCCCGGCGGCAAGGCGATCCAGGCCATGATCGACGAGCGGCCCGACCCGATCCCCTTCTACGGCGAGCTGGGCAGCGTCAACCCGGTGGTCGTCCTCCCCTCGGCCCGCCGCGAGGGCCTCGCCGAGGGGTTCGCCGCCTCCCTCACCCTCGGCGTCGGCCAGTTCTGCACCAACCCCGGCCTGCTGTTCGTGCCCGAGGACGCCGGGCTGCTCGTCTCCCTCGCCGAGGCGGTCGCCGCCACCACCGGCGGGCCGATGCTGACCGCGCGCATGCGGGAGGGCTTCCTGCACGAGCTGGAGCGGCTGTCGGAGCTCGACCGGCTGGCCGAGGGCCGCGCCGGCGAGGGCGCCTACGCGGTGACCCCCCAGCTCTTCACCACCGGTCTCGAGGCGTTCGCCGCGGCCCTGCCGCGGGTGGCCGAGGAGTGCTTCGGCCCGGCGGGGATCGTGGTGACCTACCGCGATCCGGCCGAGCTGCCCGCCGTACTGGAGCGGCTGGACGGCTCGCTCACCGCGACCGTGCACGCGACCGACCCGGCCGAGGCCGAGGAGATCGCCGAGGTGCTGACCCGCAAGGCGGGCCGGGTCATCTGGAACGGCTGGCCGACCGGCGTCGCCGTGCGCTGGGCCATGCACCACGGCGGCCCGTGGCCCTCCAGCACCGCCCCCGCGCACACCTCGGTCGGCGCCGCGGCCATCCGCCGCTGGCTGGTGCCCACCTCCTACCAGGACTGGCCCGCCGAGCTGCTCCCGCCGGAGCTGCGCGACGACAACCCGCTCGGTGTCCCCCGCCGCGTCGACGGGACGCTCACCCTCTGATCCCCGGGCGGCGGCACCGGCACCGGGAACCGGCCCCGGTGCCGCCGCCCGGTCCGCTCGCGGCACGTCGGTGAGGCGGGCCTGCCCTCCTCCGCGCCGGAGAGGACGGCGCGCTGCCGGAGAGGCGCGCGCCTCCGGCTCGCGCCGGTCACCGGAGGCGCCGGTGCTCAGACCTGGGTGAGCCGGGTCCCGCGCTCGGTGCGCAGGTGCAGGGCCGTACGGCCGTCGCGGCGGGTGGTCACCAGCCCCGCCTCCCGGAGCGCGCCCACGTGCTGGGAGACCGCGCTGGCCGTGATGCCCAGGCGCCGGGCCAGCTCCCCGGTGGGGCACGGCTCGCCGAGGGCCTCCAGCAGCGCCGCCTTCGTACGGCCCAGCACCGCCGCCAGCCCTTCGGGCACCGGCCCCGCGGGCTCCCAGAGCGTGCCGAGCCCGCGTGCCGGGTACCGCAGGGACCCGGCGGCCAGGGGCTCCATGTCGATGCAGATGTACGGCCAGCAGAAGATCGTCGGGAACAGCACGAGCCCGTGGCCGCCCAGGTCGACGGTGAAGGAGCCGGGCGTGCGCCGCCCGCTCACCACGAGGTCCCCCTCCCGCCAGGTGATGTTCTCGTGCAGGGCGGCGAAGAGGCCCTCCACGCCGCGGGCGGCCAGCGTGCGCGCCCGGTGCTCGACGTCGGCGAGCAGGATCGCCCGCATCCGCCCCCAGTGCGGGGCGATCAGCCGGTCGTGGTGGCGCTCCAGTGCGCCGGCCAGCCGCTCCAGGACCGCCGCCGGATCGGCGCGCAGCTCCGGACGCCCGCCCGGGCCGAAGAGCCGGTCGAGCTCGGTGCGGAAGTGGTCGTGCGGGGTGCGCCGCACCCGTTCCAGCTCGTCGGCGAAGGCCGGTTCCGGGCCGGAGGGCGGCGGCAGCAGGAAGGCCGCCACGCAGCCGGACGTCAGGTCGGCCAGGAGCGGCAGGTCGGGATCGCCGGCCACCGCCTTCCCGGCCTGCCGGACCCAGCGGTGGTGCACCGCGTTCGCGCCGTCGCGGAACAGGAGCTTGACGGCGAAGACGGTCTCCGCGAGAGGCGAGTAGGCGAACCGGACGCGGGCCGTCTCCGTCCGGGACAGCGTGATCGTGACCGCCATCCGAGCCTCCGATGTTGTAGAACCGGCTAAACGATAACGCCGCCCGCCCGCTGCGGCGCACCCTGTCCGGCATGACCATTGCTGACGCCCCGGCCCCCGTGAGGGGCCTGGGCAGGGACTGGCGTCACCTGTGGGGCGCCGGGGCCCTGTCCACGCTCGGCGACGGCGCGCTCGTCGCCGCCATGCCGCTGCTCGCCGCCGCGACCACCGACGACCCCGTGCTGGTCTCCGGCGTCACCGCCGCGGCCACCCTGCCGTGGCTGCTGCTCAGCCTGCCGATGGGGGCCTGGGTCGACCGGTTCGACCGGCGGCGCCTGATGATGGCCGCCCAGGGCGCGCACGTGTTCCTGATCGCCGTGCTGGCGCTGCTGGTGACACTCGGCGCGGCCCGGATCTGGATGCTGTTCGTCCTGGCCTTCGGCGTCGGCGCGGCCGGCCTGCTGGTCACCGGGGCCGGCGAGGCGCTGATCGTCTCCGTCGTGCCGAAGTCGGAGCTGGAGACCGCCAACGGGCGCAGGGTCGCCACCGAATCGATCCTGGGGGAGTTCGGCGGCCCGCCCCTCGGCTCGGCGCTGTTCGCGCTGGCGATGCCGCTGCCGTTCTGGCTGGACGCCGCCATGTTCCTGCTGGCGCTCATGATGATCACCCGGATCCGTGCGGGCGGCGCGGTCGAGCGCTCCCGGCCGCGCGGGCGCATGCTCGCCGAGATCGGGGAGGGCCTGCGCTGGCTGGCGCGCAACCGGCTGCCCAGGACCCTCACGCTGATCGCCGGGGCCGGCAACTTCTGCGAGACCATGGCCCTGTCCACACTGGTGCTGTTCGCCCGCGACGTGCTCGGCGTCGGATCCGGAGGGTACGGCGTGCTGGTGGCCGCCATGGCGGTCGGCGGCGTGGCCGGCAGCCTCGTGGCCGGGCGCGTCGTCGTCCGGTTCGGCGGCCGGCCGATCGCGCTCGGCGTCCAGCTGGTGATCCCGCTGAGCTGGCTGGGCATCGCCCTGGTCGGCAGGAGCGCCGTCACGGTGGTGGCCCTCTTCACCGTCTTCTCACTGGCCGTGGCGCTGTGGAACGTCATGGCCTCCTCCCTGCGCCAGCGCCTGATCCCGGCCGAGCTGCTGGGCAGGGTCGGCGGAGCGGGCCGCATGATCTCCTTCGGCGCCATCCCGCTCGGCGCGGTCTGCGGCGGCCTGGTCGCCGACGCCTTCGGGCTGGTCGCCCCCTGGATCGTCTGCGCCGTGCTGCGCCTGCTGGTCAGCCTGCTGGCCTGGCCGAGCCTGCGCCGCTGGGAGGACTGACCGGGCCCGCCGGGTCAGGCGGCGGGGACCTCCACCCCGGCCTCCGGCCGGCGGCGCGGGCGGCCGGTGCGGGCCCCGGTCACGGGGCCGAGGCGTACCGGTCATGACGCCGGGGTGTCCCGGTCACGGGGTCGGGGCGTACCGGTCGATCCAGGACAGGCCGCCGAGGTCCAGGCGGTGGCGGGCCCGGGTCACCGCGACGTAGGCCAGACGCGCCTCGGCGTCGCCGACCCGGCCCTGGCGGCGCTCGCCGTCCTCGCCCTCCGAGACCTCGGGCTCGCCGCCCCTGAAGTCCCCGCCGATGCGCACCCGCGTCCACTCGCGGCCCTTGGCCTTGTGCGCGGTCGAGACCACGACCTCGGCGTCGCGCTCGTCGGTCAGCCGGGAGAGCGCGTCCAGGAGGACCTCGGGGCCGTGCTCGTCGACCAGATCGACGAAAGTCCGCAGGTCGCGGCCGGCCGGGTCGAACTGCGCGTAGTCCTGCAGGTCGCCCCAGGTCTCGAAGAGGGCCAGCTCGGGATGCCAGGTGCGGCGGCCGGCCCTGAGGTCGCGGGCGGCCCTGGTCAGCGAGGCCAGGCCCTCCCCGCCGCCGACCAGGCCGACCCGCCCGGCCGTCTGCAGCAGGGCCATGATCTCGGCCATCGTGCCCAGGTTGGTCCGGCACAGGATCGCGTCCGGGTGCTCCACCGCGGCCAGCTCGGTGGGGACGTCCGGGGTCCCGCTCAGCCGGATGGGGGCGTCGACCAGGGTCAGCCACCGGTTGGCCTCCTCCGCCAGCGCCGGGCCGAACCGGAAGGACTGCGAAAGGGCGAGCCGGGTGCCGTCGAAGCCGGACATCACGTCGCGGGCGCCCCGCCAGCCGTAGATCGCCTGGGCGGAGTCGCCGACCATGACGAGCTGGGCGTGGTCCCGCTGGCCGGTGAAGAGCCGCTCGACCGCGGGGTTGGTGTCCTGGGCCTCGTCGAGCAGGAGGAAGTCGGCCTCGATCCGGGGCTCGGTCAGCGCCCACATCTTCAGGTAGTGGTCGTGCTCGAAGCGCACCGCGCCCTCGTACGGGCTCTGCAGGTCCGTCCAGGCCCTGCGGGCGTAGGGCAGGACGAGCTCCGCCAGCTCGGCGTGCAGGGGGTCGGCCTCCAGGCCGCGCAGCCGGGGGACGTGGCCGGCGGTGATCTCCCGGGCCGCGGAGTGGCAGAACCGGCTGACCGTCTGCAGGGCGGCCATGGACGCGGTCCTGCCGGTGATCCTGCGCTCGCCGATGCGCACCGCCAGATTCGGGGCGATGCCGAGATGGGCGCCCACCTGCCAGCTCGGGATCCGGACGGCGTTCGCCATCCGCTGCCGGTAGCGGTGGCCCACGGCCCGGTAGGCGAGCGAGTGCGTGGTCCGGCACTCCACGGTCGGCGGGAAGACCTGGGCGGCGGCCACGGCGATGGCCTTGTTGAAGGCCATGTACAGCCCGCGCCGCGGGGTGGCGGCGGCGAGCATCGTGAGCGTGGTGGTCTTACCGGTCCCCGCTCCGGCCTGCAGGGCGAGGTCCTCGCCGTCGCGGAAGGCGGCGACGGCGGCCTCCTGCTCGATCGTCGGTGCGGGCACGGGGGGCTCCTGCGGGAAGAGGTCGGACACGACGGAAGACCTCAGAATGTAATCGATCGGTGACGTTGAGGTATATCGGTTTTGGCGAAGATCCCGATGAGGCGCCGGTGGAGTGCGGCGTTCCGGGCGCGGAGCGGGAGGAGGCCGCAGGGGAGAACCGGGCCCCACCGGGTCAGGCGGTGAGGCCCGGGGCCGGAGGGCGGAGGGCGGAGGGCAGGATCCGGGGGAGGAGCCCATGGGAGGGGTCCGGGGCGGAGGGCGGCGGACGGACGCCGGGTCCGTGCCGAGGGACCCGGCGGGCGGGTCAGTCGCTGTGGCGCTGCCTGTAGGCGGCCTGGGCCGCGGTCAGTCTGGCCGCCATCTCGCCCAGAAAGTCCTCGGCGGTCAGCTGGCCGAGCAGGACCTTCTGGAACTGCGGCTCCGCGTCGGTCTTGGTGATCGTGTTGAACTCCGGCAGGTGGTACGGCATCTGCACGACCCTGGTCGCCGGGTCGTTGAGCACCTTGACCGCCATGTCGACGTGCTGCAGCTTCTTGATCCAGGGCTCGTCGTTGACCTCGGTGTTGGCCGGCAGCACGCCGGTCTTCTCCGCCCAGTGGCTGTTCATCGCCTTGGAGGCGGCGAACTCGGCGAACTTGAAGGCGGCGTCCTGCTTCTCCCCGCCGGCGAACAGGCCGATGCCGGTGACCGGATTCGACAGGATCGTGCGCACGCCGCTCCCGGACCTCGGCACGGCCATGGCCGCGACCCGGTCCGCGCCGAGCGTCTTGACGTGGTCGTTGTAGGAGCCCAGGTTGTGCTGCATCATCCCGATGCCGCCGCCGTCGAACTGGGCGACCATCTTCACGTAGTCGTTGTTGTAGTCGGCCTCGGGCGTGACCCTCTTGTAGAGGGCGGCGTACCTCTCCAGCGCGGCCACGTTCCGCGGGTCGTCGACGGTGGCCCGGCCCGCGGCGTCGAAGATCTCCGTGATGCCGGACTGGGCGTACAGCACCTCCAGCAGCTGGGCGATGGAGCCCGCGCCGCCCCGGATGGTGTAGCCGTGGCGGTCCTTGCCCGCGCGGGTCAGCCGCTGGGCCGCGGCGTAGAAGTCGTCCCAGTTCTGCGGGACCTCCAGGCCGGCCGCGGAGAACCAGTCCGTCCGGTACCAGAACACGCCCATGTTGGTGGACAGCGGCACCATGTAGATCCTGCCGTCCGCCACGGTCGCCTTCACCGTGTTGACCACCTGCTCGTTCAGCCTGCCGTTCAGCGCGCCGTCCGAGATGCGGTCGTCGACCGGCTCCAGCGCCTCCTGCGCCACCAGGTTGGAGAGCATCGCGCTGGTGACGCCGCCCACGTCGGGCGGTTCCCCGCCGGCGATCGCGGCGTCGTACCTCTGCTGCGCCTGGGAGATCGGGATGCCGACGTACCTGACCTCGATGGTGGGGTTGGCCTTCTGGAACTCGGCGATGATGCGCTGCCACACAGGGGTGCGGGCGGGACCGCCGTTGTCGTCCCAGAAGGTGATCACGACCTTGCCGTCGGGGCCGGCGCCCGGATCCCCGGACCCGCAGGCGGCGGCGCCGGTCCCGAGCACGAGTGCGGCGGCGAGGACCGCCGTACGCCTGGAGCGTGTGGTCATTGCTCTGGAACCTCTCAACGCTCTTGTACCTCTCGACCCGACGTACCTCTCGACCCGAGGCACCTCTGCGAGACGTACCTCATCGACGCGACGACGGCCGGTGCGATCGGCGGGCGGGAGACCGGCGGGCGGGGCGTCCATGCCGTGCGGCTCCGACGGGGGCGTATTCTGAGATCCGCCGCGTCGACTGCCATCGGAGGGCCGACTCCTTCCCGTTCGGTGCTGGGGGCTTGCAACCGGTTGCGTGAAACATGGCGGATACCAGAACGCAACGTCAAGAGCGCAATTTGATAAACCCCGACTGAACTGGGGCGGAGTGCCGCTCCAGGATTCATCGGGATGGCAACCGTTCCCGCCCCTCCGAACCCTCTGACACGCGGCGTTGACAGCGGTGCAACCGTTTGTACTACCCTGCTGCCGGGCCCGGTGAGCACCCCGGCGAAGGAGCAGAGTGGCAGCGACGATCAGGGACGTGGCGCAGGCGTCGGGTGTGCACGTCTCCACGGTCTCCCGCACCTTCTCCGCGCCCCATCTGGTCAACCCCGAGACGCGCAACCGCGTGCTCGCGGTCGCCGAGGACCTCGGCTACCGCCCGAACCGCGCGGCCCGCGCGCTGACCACCGGCCGGACGCACAACCTCGGGCTGATCGTCGCCGACATCTCCAACCCGTTCTTCCCGCCGCTGATCAAGGCGGCCCAGGCGCACGCCAGGACGCGCGACTACCACGTCTTCGTGGCCGACACCGACGAGGACCCGCAGGTGGAGGAGGAGCTGATCAAGGCCCTCGCCAAGCAGGTCGACGGGGTGCTGCTGTGCAGCCCGCGGTTGTCGAACCGGGCCATCGAGCGGCTCCACGCCGACGTGCCGTTCGTCGTGGTGAACCGCGAGGTCAAGGGCATGCCGACGGTGCTGATGGACATCGGCCAGGGCGCCCGGCTCGCGATCGAGCACCTGGCCGGGCTCGGCCACCTCAGGGTCGCCCTCGTCTCCGGGCCGAGCGGGTCGTGGACGAGCAAGCGGATGCGGGAGGCCGCCGCCGCGGTGGACGGGGTCGACCTGGTCTTCCTCGGCCCCAACACCCCCACCGAGCAGGGCGGCCTCGCCGCCGCCGCCGAGGTGGCCGCCTCGGGCGCGACCGGTGTGCTCGCCTACAACGACCTGGTCGCCATGGGGCTGATCGAGGGGCTCCACGAGCGGGGCGTCCAGGTCCCCGGCGACGTCAGCGTCGTCGGAGTGGACGACATCGTCGCCGGCCGGCTGAACCGGCCCAAGCTCACCACCGTGGCCATGCCCACGGCCGCCGCCGGGCGGATGGCCGTGGACCTGCTGCTCCAGTCGGTGGCCGAGGGCGGCACTGCCACCCTGGCCACCCTGGCGACCGGCCTGGTCGTCCGGGAGTCCACCGGACCGGCCCCGGAACCGGCCGCCTCCTGACGCAGCCCGTCTTCCGACGCCACCCGTCTTCTGAGGCGGCCCGTCTCCTGGCGCCGGCCGCCGCCTCCGCGCCGGCCGCTTCCGCCGAAAGATCATCACTCGGGCGCATGATCCCCTAGCATGATCTTTCCTCGTGAAGATCTGTCGTTCGGATGGGGCGGACATGGCGACGTTCAGCCGGAGAAACCTGATCAAGACGGGTGCGGCGCTGGCGCCGGTCCTGCTCACCGCCCGCCCGGCCGCCGCCGCACCGCCGCCCACCGGGCTCCAGACGACCGGTACGGCTCCGGCGGAGCTGGCCGGGTTCGACGAGGTGATGAAGACCTTCGTCAAGGAGCGCGAGATCTCCTGCGCGCAGCTCGCGATCTCCAAGCGGGGCAGGCTCCTGCTGGCCCGCGGCTACTACACCGCGTCCCAGGCGCGATACGTCCCGCCCGTGAGCCCGACCTCGCTGTTCCGGATAGCCAGCCTGAGCAAGCCCGTCACCGCGGCCGCGGTCATGCGCCTGGTCCAGGAGGGCCGGCTCGGCCTCTCGGCCCCGGTCACCACCCTGCTGGGCCTGCCGGCCGAGGCCGACCCCCGCCTGGCGCAGGTGACCGTGCTCCGCCTCATGCAGCATCTGGGCGGCTGGGACCGGAGCGTCTCCCTGGACCACCTCTGGTCCGACCACGCGATCTCCGCCGCGCTCGACGTGCCCCTGCCGATCGACCACGCCGACATCATCAGGTACGCCACCGCCCGGCCCCTGGACTTCGCCCCCGGGACGAGGATGGCCTACAGCAACTACGGCTACATGCTGCTCGGCCGGATCATCGAGAAGGCCTCCGGAACGGACTACGAGTCGTACGTCAAGGAGAAGGTCCTCGCCCCGCTCGGCATCACCCGGATGCGGATCGGCCGCAGCCTCCGGTCGGAGGCCGCCGCGGGCGAGGTGGCCTACGCGTCGCAGTACACCGCCAAGACCGTCCTGGACGACACCGGGACCACCGTGCCGTACCCCTACGGCGGCTTCAACGTGCCCAACCACGACGCCAACGGCGGCTGGCTGGCCTCCGCCGTCGACCTCGTCCGCTTCGCCGGCGTCCTCGACGCCGCGGGCCCGGTGCTCGACGCGGCGTCGATCGCGAAGGTGCTCGCCAAGCCCGAGATCGGTGTCAGCGGGGACGGCTGGTGGTACGGGTGCGGCTGGTACGTGCGCCAGGTCCCGGGGAACCTCAACACCTGGCACGCGGGCGGCATGCCCGGGACCTACACCTACCTGGCCCGCCTGCAGAACGGTTTCACCTACGCCGCGCTGTTCAACCGGCGAGAGGAGCAGGGCACCCCCGACTACGACGTGCTCAGCTCCCGGATGAACGCCGCCCTGAACAAGGTCGCCTCCTGGCCCGCCACCGATCTCGGCCCCCGCTACTTCTGAGGGACCCCGTCGCTTCTGAGCGGCCGGCGTGCCCGCCTACAATGACCCGGTCGCGACGGGGCCGATCGGGGGCTCCGCGAGCGGGGCGCCCGGGAGTCCACCGGACCGGCGCCGGGACCGGCCGTCTCCTGATGAAAGGCGCACGCATGCACTTCGGAACCACGCCGTCGGGGGAGCCCGTCGAGCGGCACGTCCTGTCCAGCGGGCGGATGCGCGCCGCGGTGCTGAGCTACGGCGCGGTCGTGCAGTCCCTGGAGGTCTCCGGGGTCGACGTGGTGCTCGGCTGCGGCACACTGGAGGACTACCTGACGCGCAGCCGCTACTTCGGCGCGGTCGTCGGGCGGTACGGCAACCGCATCGCGGGCGGGCGGTTCACCCTGGACGGGGCCGCCCACGAGCTCCCGGTCAACGACGGGCCCAACAGCCTGCACGGCGGGCCGGGCGGCTTCTCCTCGCGGGTCTGGCGGGTCGCCGACGCCTCGCCGTCGGCCGTGACGCTGGAGTACGTCAGCCCGGACGGCGAGGAGGGCTATCCGGGCACGCTGACCGCGAGCGTCACCTACACGCTGACCGACGACGCCCTGGTCCTGGACTACCGCGCGACCACCGACGCGCCGACCGTGCTCAACCTGACCAACCACTCCTACTTCAACCTCGCGGGCGCCGGTTCCGGCGACGTCCTCGGGCACGTCGTCCGGATCGACGCCGACCACTACCTGCCCGTCGACTCCACCAAGATCCCGACCGGCGAGCTCGCGCCGGTGGCGGGCACCCCGTTCGACTTCACGACGCCGCGCGCGATCGGCGAGCGGATCGACGACCCGGCGCTGGGCGGCGGCTACGACCACTGCTACGTCCTGCGCGGCGACATCGAGGTCCGCGAACCCGTCAGCGGCCGCGTCATGCGGGTCACCACCACCGAGCCGGGCGTGCAGTTCTACTCCGGCAACATGCTCGACGGCGTGGTCACCGATTACGGCAGGCACGCGGGCCTGTGCCTGGAGACCCAGCGCTTCCCCGACTCGCCGAACCGGCCGGAGTTCCCCTCCACCGTGCTGCGCCCCGGCGAGGAGTTCACCTCCGGCACGGTCTACCGGTTCGGCTGACCCCTCGGGGCCGGGGAGCGCGTCAACGGGGCGTGTACCAGAGCACGACCTCGTCGATGTCCCCGGCGGGCCCGTCGGCGAGCACCCGGACGGCCTTCCCCGCCAGGTCGAGCATCACGACCTCGGAGGTCTTCTCCCCCCGCCGGACCGCCAGCAGGTGTCCGGCGTCCAGCCAGCCGTGCACCGCGGTCCGCCCGCCGACCCGCACCCGGGCCTTCCCGGTGCCCGCGGGATAGGTCCACACGCACGTGTCCGCGGGCGCGTCCGGGCAGGAGGTCAGGAACAGGCCCCCCTCGGCGGTGGTGACGGCGCCGCCCGGGTGCAGGTCGCCCACGCCGGGCAGGACCCGCAGCTCCCGGCCGTCGAGTCCGTGCACCCGGACCGCCCCGCCGGAGCCCCGGTGCATCACGGTGCCGGGCTCGACGCCCCACACGTACGGGTGGGGGCCGGCGGCGGGCATCCGGGTGATGCGCGCCGTACGCGCGACCGGGTCCACGACCGCGAAGCCGACGCTCGGCGCGTCGTCGCCGACACCCTCGTAGACGGTGAGCAGGATCCGGGTGCCGTCGTCGTTCCAGGCGGGATGGAAGGTGATCAGCGGCCGGTCCACGGTGCGGATGTCGTAGGAGGCGCCGGAGGCACGGTCCGTGACGGTGATGCGGTCGTAATCGGATGCGATCAGGCGCGAGTTCGAGAGCGACGCGGCCAGGCGCCCGCCCGGGGCCGCCACCGTCAGCCGCAGCGCCCCGGCGGGCTGGAAGGCGCCCGTGCGGGGGTCCCGCAGGAACCCGGGCAGGCCCTTCGTGCTCCTGTCCGGGTTGTCGCGCCAGTCCTGGTAGGACGAGACCCAGAGCCCGTCGGCGGGGTTCTCGTGCAACGTGATCCCGGTGCCGGGGAGGGGGGTGTCCGTCGTAGAGGCGGCCGCCATGGTCGGCGGGGCGGCGGGAGCGGAGGAGGCCGGCACCGGAGAGGAGAACGGCAGCGGAAAGGAGGACACGTCGCCGGCGGCCAGGAGCCGGGCGGTGAGCAGGCTCCCGGCGAGCAGCCCAACGGCGGCCAGCGCGGGCGGCACCGCCGTCCGCCCCCGCCACCGTGTCCGCCCCGGGACGTCCGGCGGCGCGGCGGGGCTCCCGTCGGCCGGTATCCCCAGCGCGCCGGGGCCCTCCCCGGAGGCATGCCCCGGTGCGGCAGGGCCTTTCCCGGAAGCAGGCCACGGCGCGGTAGGGCCCTCCCCGGGCGGAGGTCCCGGTACGGCGCGGCGGCTGCCCTCCGGGAGGATCTCCCGCGCGGGCACCCGCTCGCCCAGCAGGCGCATCAGCGCGCCCGCGGCGGTGGGCCGCCGGGCGGGGTCCTTGTCCAGGCAGGCGCTCACCAGCTCGCGCAGTTCGCCGTCCAGCTCCGCCGCCCCACCCAGATCCGGGGGCTCGTTCAGGATCCGGTTGATCACCGCCGGCGTCGGCGCGGTCCCGAACGGAGGGCTCCCGGTGGCGGCGCAGACGACGGTGGAGGCCCAGGCGAACATGTCCGCGGGCGGTCCGGCGCCCGACCCGTCGAACTGCTCCGGGGCCATGTAGGGCGGGGTGCCGACCAGCTCGTCGGTCCCCGCGGTGGACTCCGCCACCCGGGCGATCCCGAAGTCGATCACCCGCGGCCCGTCCCGGCCGAGCAGCACGTTGGCCGGCTTGAAGTCCCGGTGCACCACCCCGGCCTGGTGGACGGCGGCCAGCGCGGTGAGCGTGCCGAAGACCAGCCGGACCAGCTCGGGCCCGCGCAGCGCGCCGCGCTCCTCGATCACCCGGGCCAGGCTCGGCCCGTCGACGTATTCGGTGACGAGGTACGGCCGGCCGTCGGCCACCCCCGAGTCCACGACCTGGGCGGTGCAGAACGCCCGGACCCGGCGGATCAGCTCGGCCTCGGCGAGGAACGGGCCCAGGTCGCCCGCCGGGCTCCGGTGGAGCACCTTGACCGCGACGCGCTCGCCCCCGGCCGACTCCGCGAGGTACACCACGCCCTGCCCGCCCGCGCCGAGCCTGCCGAGCACGCGGTACCCCGCCGGGAGCTCGGGATCATCGGAGCGGGAGCGTGCGGCGGAGGGCATCAGCGCGGGGCGGCCGGGTCGAACCTGAGGACGGCCTCGTTCTTCTTCGGCATGTCGACCAGCAGGCGCTCGACGGCGCCGTCGAGGCCCACGAGCTGGAACCGGACGCCCTTCTTGTGCGGGACCCGCACGATGACGTGCTGCTCGTTGAACCAGCCGACCAGCTCCGCCTTAGCGGGCGGCGTGACGGTCGCCCGCCGGTCGCCCTCCCGGGTGCTCCAGGCGCAGACGCTCCCGTCGCCCCTGGGGCAGTAGGTCGCGAAGAGGTCGCCCGACGGGGAGAACCAGGAGGTGCCCTGCGGGCTGCCCACCCAGTGCAGCGACCTGGCCACCCGCCCGCCCGTGTCGTAGACGTTGATCCCGATCCGCGCGCCGTCCGAGAACCCGCGGGCGATCCGGCCGTCAGGCATGAAGTTGAACGGCCGCGCCACGTCGTCGGAGTACTCGGCCTGCACGGCGGCGGCGGTGCGGGCGACCGGGTCGATGAGCACGAAACCGGTGATCAGCTTCTTGTCCGGGTCGTGGATCGACATCAGCAGCCGGGAACCGTCGCGGGACCAGACCGGGAACATCGTCTGCAGCGGCTGCTTGACCGTGTTGACCGTGAACTGCTCCCCGGTGGCCGGGTCGCTCAGCCGTACGTGGTCCTGGTCGGAGTCGAGGAACTTCAGCCACGGGTTCAGCGCGACCCACCTGCCGTCGGGGGACGGCACGGCCTCCTCGGCCGTGCCGACTTTGCGGAAGCCGCCGGACCGCTCCCGCAGATAGGACGTGTACGGCTGGCCGCTCAGCAGGTAGGCGCTGAGCTTGACGGGGTCGGACGGGTGCTCGTGGACGACGGTCGAGGTGCCGTCGAGCCTGACCTCCGCGTTCGGCTCCTCGACCTTCTCCCACGCCGCGGAGGTCGGCTGCGCCGTCGCGACCGGGCCCGGGACGGCGGTGGACGCCGGGGCCAGGGAGCCGCCGGGCGAGGCCGTCGCGGCGGCCCGCCGGACCTCCGCCGGTCGCGGCGGCGCCGCCACGTACACCGCCGCGCCGGAGACGGCCGCCACCGCGGCGAAGGCCCCGCCCAGGAGCAGCGCGCGCTTGCCGCGGCCCCCGGCCGGCCGGGTGGGCGGCTCCTCGGCGACCCGGCCGGTGGCGATGGCCGTGGCCGTCTCCAGGAGCGACTCCTCGCCGACCAGCCGGAGCAGCACCGCGCCGGCGGCGGGCCGGGCCGCCGGGTCCTTGGCCAGGCACTCCGCCAGCAGGGCGCCCGGCTCACCGGGGACGGCCGACAGATCCGGCTCGTCGTGCAGGACCCGGTTGATCGTCGCGGCCACCGTGCCGGCCCCGAACGGGGCCGCGCCGGTCGCGGCGAACGCCACCGTCGCGGCCCAGGCGAACACGTCGGCGGGCGGGGCGGGCGGGGCCCCGTCCAACTGCTCGGGTGCCTGGTAGGCGGGCAGGCCGACGGGCGTGGTCGGCGCGCCCTCCACGGCCGCCAGCGCCCCGGTGAGGCCGAAGTCCACGACGACGGGGCCGCCGGGGCCCAGGACGACCGTCTCCGGCCGGATGCCGCCGTGCACGGCGCCGGCCCGGTGGACGGCGGCCAGCGCGGCCATCGTGCCGATGGCCAGCCGGTCCAGGGCAGGGCCGCGCAGCGTCCCGTCCGCGGCGACCGCCTCGGCCAGGGTGGGGCCCTCGACGTACTCGCTCACGATGTAGGGCCGGTCGCCGTGGAATCCGCCGCCGAGCACCTGCGCCACGCCGAACGCCGACACCCCGCGCAGCGGCTCCACGGTCCGCAGGAACCGCTCGGGGTCCGCACCCGGGGGCAGCAGCCTGATCACCGCCTGGGCGCCGGAGGGCTCCTCGGCGAGGTAGGCGTCCTGCGGTCGTGCGTCGCCGAGCCTCCCGGTGATCCGGTATCCCGCCAGCTCACGCGGGTCGGACGGGGTCAGCGGTGCGGCACGTGACATGGGGTGTCCCGTTCTCGGAGGAGACGCCGTAGATCACCCATTATGGGCGCGGTCCGTGCGGGGGTGAAGGGCATGACGTGATCCGGTCGGCCGTACCCGGCCGAATGGAGCGGCCGGGTACGGGCAGGGGGACCGGGGACGGCGCGCGGCCCGCGTCCGGGGCGGCGCCAGGAGGAGGTGTGCCATGCCCGCACGAGGTGAGCCCTCGGTCGCGGCCTCCGGGGAGTGGGTGGACGACGACGGCGTGCGCATGCCCGCGGGCGAGGTGCACGCCTGGTGGCCGGGGACGAACCAGACCCTGTGCGGCCTGGCGCTCAGCCGGTCGCGGCTGCACCGCTTCCACCACGTACGGTGGCCGGAGACGTTCCCGGAGTCGGGCGGGTCGGCCGCCGAGGTGCGCCAGGTGTGCCGCAGGTGCGAGGGTGCGACCGGCCGCTCCAGCCGGGGTTGGAGCAAGGGCTGGACCCGCACCTCGCCCCGGCCCTGAACCCGCCGGTCCCCGGGCCCGAGACCCGGACTCGTGCATCCTCAGGCTCGGGGTCCGAGGCCCGGGCTCGAACCCGGGCTTTTGAACCCGCTGCCGCCGGACTCTCTGCCGCCGGACCCGTGCGGCGGGCCGGGGTCAGGCCTTGGCGGCCGCGCTCTCGCCGGTGAGCGCCGTGGCGGCGCCCAGGCCGAGGTAGACGAGGCCGCTGGTGACGTCGAGACGGCGGCGGGCGCGGGCCGAGCGGCGCAGCCGGCCGGCCAGCGCGGAGGCGAGCAGGGCGAAGGCGCCGTCGCTGGCGACGCCCAGGGCGATCCAGATCACGCCGAGGAGCACGATCTGCGGGGCGATCGGGCCCGCGGCCGGGTCGGTGAACTGGGGGAGGAAGGCGAGGAAGAAGATCGCGGTCTTCGGGTTGAGCACGTTGACGACGAAGCCCTCCCAGAACATCCGCCGCCTGCTCGCGAGCGGCGTGCCGGCCGTCTCACCGGCGTCCGCACGCGTCAGGAGCTTGCGCAGGCCGAGCCAGACCAGATAGGCCGCGCCGAGGTACTTCACGATCGTGAACGCGGTGGCCGAGGCGGCGAGCACGGCACTGACACCGAGCGCGGCGGCGGCCACGTGGACCACCGAGCCGGCGTGGATGCCCAGGACGGAGACCAGGCCGGCGCTGCGGCCCTGGGCGACGCTGCGGGTGACGATGTAGGCCACCGCGGGGCCCGGCACGAGCAGCAGGGCGAGAGTGGCGGCGGTGAACAGGGCGAGGGTCGCGAGATCCGGCATGTCCGGATCGTAAGCCGGGCCGTGCGCTGATCACCTCCGGTTTTCCGGCGGTGCACCGCGGCGGGAGCGGGGGCGGCCGTCCGGCCTCCCCTCGGGACCCTCTCCCGGGTCCCCCTCCGGCCCCTCTCCCATGTTCTCCTCCGAGTCCTCGTCCAAGGCTCGGTCCGGGGCTCGGTCCGGGGCTCGGTCCGGGCCGGGGAGGCGGTACGGCGCCGCTCGGACCACCGAGGTCAGGGCCTCCAGCAGGGCGGTCGTGGCGGGCGGATCGGGCGGCTCGCCGTAGGTGGCGGCGTAGACGTGGCGGGTCGAGCCGGGGAGCTCGATCGCGCCGACCGCCGGGTGCCGATGGGCCTGCAGTGCCAGGCCTGGCAGGGCGGTCACCCCCATCCCGGCGGCGACCAGCGCCTGGACGGCCACGATGTCGTCGGTGGTGAAGGCGATGACCGGCTCGAAGCCCTCCTGGGCGCACAGGTCGAGCAGGTGGCTGCGGCACCGCTCGCACCCGGCGATCCACCGGGCGTCACGCCGGGCGCCCAGCACACCACCGCCCGGTACGCCGCCACCGCCTCGCACACCACCGTCCGGCCCGCTGCGGCCCGGCTCCGAGCCGGCTGCTCCCGGGCAGGTCGTTCCCGGTCCGCCTGCTCCCGGGCCGGACATCCCCAGATCGGACATCTCCAGGGCGGCCGATCCCAGGTCGGCCGATCCCGGGCCCCCGCTCCCCGCGGAGACCGGGAAGCCGTCCCCCGGGACGACCAGGTAGCTGGGGTCGTCCAGCAGGTGGACCAGCCGGATGCCGTCATCCTCAGGGGCGGTGTCGTCGTAGCGGAAGATGACCGCCAGGTCCACGTAACCGGCGCGGAGCATGCGCAGGGCCTCGGGCGGCTCGGTCTCGGTCAGCCGGAGCTCCAGGCCGGGGTGTCCGCGGGCGAGCAGGGCGGCGGCCTCGGGGACGAACGTGCCCAGGGCAGAGGGGAAGGCGGCCAGCCGGACCCGGCCCGCGCGCAGGCCCACATGGGCGGCGAGCTCCGCGGCGGCGGAGTCCACCCGGCCGATGATCTCGGCGGCCCGCTCGGCCAGCAACCGCCCCGCCTCGGTCAGCCGGATGCCCCGCCCCGCGCGCTGGACCAGCTTGGCCCCGGTCTCCGCCTCCAGCCTGGCGAGGTGGTGGCTGACCGAGGGCTGGGAGTAGTGCAGCTCCCGCGCGGCCCCCGTCACCGAACCGGTCCGGGCCACGGCGGCGAGCACGCGGAGCCGTACGACATCGAGCACCTATCAACGTTATCTATGAATCAGCGGAAAGATAGGCATTGGACGCTATGTGTCAGGGAGGCGCACGCTGGAGTCATGGGAACCATGACACTCGCGCGTCCCGGACTCGCCGAGCTGGTCGAGGGGATCCGGGAGCTGCTCAGCAGGCCGGCCGAGCCCCGCGCCGCGGCCTTCGCCGTCGCGGAGCTGCTCCGCGGGCGGCTGCCCGCGCCGGAGATCCTCACCGAGGAGGAGCGGGCCGGCGACCCGGAGACCTACGTCAGGCACACCCTGCACACCGAGCCCGGCTTCTCGGTCGTCGCGGTGGTGTGGCGCCCCGGTCAGGGCACCAGGCCGCACGACCACATCGCCTGGTGTGCCTTCGGCGTCCTGCAGGGCGTGGAGTACGAGACGCTCTACCGCGACGAGGGCGACCACCTGACCGAGATCGGCCGCGCCGCCAACCGCGCCGGCGACGTCAGCGGATTCGCCCCGCCCGGCGACATCCACCGGGTGCACAACGTCGGCGACGTCACGGCGATCTCCCTGCACGTCTACGGAGCCGATCTGAGCGTGGAGCCGACGAGCGTGCGGCGCACCTACGACCTGCCCGTGCGCTGAGCCGGTCCGAACCGGGATCATGCTCCGCCGTCCGCCGTCCGCGCGGAGCCGGGCGGGTGGAGACCGGGTGCGGGGACCGGGCGGGGAGCGGTCCGGGGACGCCTAACCGGTGACCCGGCCGTGCAGGAGATCGACCAGGGTGGCGTGGACCCGCTCGATCGGGCGGTCGGGGTGGAGGGCCCTGCGCTCGATCGCGACGGTCAGCACCATCCCGAACACGGCGGTCGCCGCGGTCTCGACGTCCAGGTCGCCGCGGACCGCGCCCTCGGCCACGGCCCGGCGCAGCACGTCCGCGTAGACCCCGAGCACGTCCCGGCGGAGCCTGGCCACCGCGTCCTGCCAGGCGGTGCGCCACATCTCGGCGAGCAGCACCCGGGCGAACGCGCCGTACTCCTCGAAGAACCGCAGCTGCGCCATGACCACCGCGTCCAGGGCGTCCAGCGCGGTCTCCCCGGCCGCCGCCCCGGACAGGGCGGTGGACAGCAGCCCCACCCCGTGCTCGAGCAGGCCGGAGAAGAGGGCCTCCTTGGTGCCGAAATTGTAGAAGACGGTGCCCTTGGCGACCCCGGCCCGTTCGGCGATCGCGTCCACGGTGGTCGCGGTGTATCCCTGCTCCGCGATCAGCTCCACCGCCGCGCCGAACAACCGCAGCCTCGTCTCGGCCCGCCGGCCGCTCGCCATCATGGTGACCACGGTAGTCACAGGGACAGCTCGGGGTGGAGGCGGCGCATCGACCAGGTGCGCCCCCGGTGCACGGCGTAGACGCTCAGCGCCAGTCCCAGGGCGGTCCACAGGGTCAGCACCCCGCAGGCCTGCCAGACCACGGCCGGGTCGCCGCCGCTGATCAGCCGCCGCAGTGCGCTGACCACCCAGCTCATGGGCAGCCACGGCGAGATCGTCTGGAAGAAACCCGGTGAGGTCTCGATCGGGTAGGTCCCGGCGGCGGAGGTGAGCTGGAGCATGAGCAGCGCCAGCACCGCGACCCGGCCGGGCGCGCCGAGCAGGGCGTTGACCGCCTGCACGATCGCCAGGAACGCGGCCGTGGTGAGCAGCAGGATCCCGATCGTCCCGGCCCAGTGCGCGGCCTGGAGGCCGAGGGCGAACCGGAGCACCGCCGCCAGCACGGCGGCCTGCGCCGCGCCCAGGGCCAGGCCGGGCAGCCATCCGCCCACGGCGATCCGCCAGGCGGGGGCCGTGCCGGCCAGGAGGCGCGGGTTGAGCGGGCGGAGCACCATGTAGGCGACCATCGCGCCGACCCAGAGCGCCAGCGGGACGAAGAACGGCGCGAAGCCGGTGCCGTAGTTGGGCACCTCGTTGACGACGTGGCCGGCCAGGGTGACGGGCTCGCTCATCATGGCGGTACGGCCGGCGCGCTCCTCCTCGTCGTAGTCGGGGATCTCCCCGGCCCCGTCGCCGAGCTTGCGGCTCAGCTCGCGCGAGCCGTCGGCGAGCTCGCCGAGCCCGCCGGAGAGCCGGTCGACGCCGCCGGTGAGCTTCCCGGCCCCGCTCTGCAGGGCGCCGACCCCGGCGTCGGCCCGGACGGCCCCGTCGCGGAGCTTCGCCACGCCGCCGCCGAACTCGGTGAGCCCGCCGGAGAGTTTCCCCGCCCCGTCGCCGAGCTCCGCCACGCCGGAGGTGAGCTTTTCGCCGGCGGCCGCGGCATCGCGCAGGCCCCGGTGGACCTTCGCCGAGCCGTCGGCCAGCTTGCCGAGCCCGTCGTCGAGCCGGTTCACCGCGTTCCGGGCCTGGTCGATCGTGCGTGCGGCGCCGGAGGCGCGGTCGGCCAACCGGTCGGCGTACCGGGCGGCCTCGGCCGCGCGGGGGGCGCTCTGCCGGAGCCGGGCGAGAACCTCGCCGGCGCCGCCCGCGGGGGCGTCCGCCGCTCCGCCGGTCAGGCCGCTCGCGACCCGGCCCGTGGACTGCACGAGCCGCCGGGCGGCGGCCCGCAGCTCCGGATCGGTGCCGGGGTCGCTCTCCAGCAGGCCCAGCAACCGCTCGGCCTGCTGCCGGGCCTGCCCGGCCTCCTGGCTCACCTCAGGGGGTGTCCCCTGCGCCCCGCCGGCGGCGGCCATCGCCTCGGCGTCCTGCTCCAGCGCCCGGGCGAGGGCGTGCAGCCGGGTGCTCCCCTCCTCCAGGGCGGGCACGGTGGCGTCCGCCAGCTGATCGACCTTCGGCACCTGGGCGTGGACCTGCCGGTAGGCCTCCGCATTGCCGTCGGCGACCTGCCTGGCGCCCTCGGTGAGTTCACCGAGACCGCGGCCCAGCTTCCGGGAGCCGTCCTCCGCCTCGTTCAGGCCCGCGGCCAGCTTCTCCGCCCCGGCGGTGAGCTTCCCGGTGGCGGTGGCGGCGGTGCCCAGGCCGGTGGAGAGCTGCCGGGTGCCGATCCTGAGCCGGTCGAGCCCGTCGCTCAGGTCGCCCGCCCCCCGGCGGAGCGCGCCGGCGCCGTGCAGGGCCTTCCGGCTGCCGCCGTGGAGCTTCTCCGCGCCGTCGGCGGCCTTGGCGGTCGCGTCGTGCAGCTCGCCGAAGGAGACGAAGACGCCGTCCCAGTAGTCCCTGAGCGCGGTACGGCCCGCGGCCTCCTTGACCTCGGCGAACACCGCGTCGGAGATGGTGCCCATGATGTAGCTGCGGCCGGTGTCCACCGTGACGCCCAGTTCCGCCGGTGTCGGCGTGCCGTCGCGGGAGGGCGAGGCGAGCCGGGCGCTGAAGTCGGCGGGGATCGTCAGGGAGAGGTAGAAGGAGCCGTCGGCGACGCCGTCGGCGGCCTGGCGGGCGCTCACCCGGCGCCAGGCGAAGACCTCGCGCTCGGTGAGCTCCCGGGCCAGCTCGCGGCCCGCGTCGACGGTCTCGTCCCCGGCTCTGGCCGGGCGGTCCTCGACGACGAGCGCCACCGGGATGTTCTCCAGGTTCCCCTGCGGGTCCCAGAAGGACCACAGGTAGAGCCCGGCGTAGAGCAGCGGCAGCATCACCACGCCCGCCAGCGCGGCCCGGGTGAGCCGCGAGCGGGTGAAGCGCCGCAGCTCCAGCCGTCCCAGCCGGACCGGTCTCACCGCCGTCCCTCCTCGCCGGGCGCGTCTCCGCTCCCGTCCCGGTCCCGTGCCCCGGTGTCGCCGGGATCCGGTGCGGTCCCCGTCCGCACCGGATCACCGGGGTGTTCGACGGCCTCGGGAGCCGTGGCCTCCGCGGGTTCGGGGAGCTCCGCCGCCTCGGGGATTCTCACCGCCGAGAGGGGTTCCGCCGCTTCGAGGAGCCCCACCGCCCCAAGGAGCTCTGCGGGCTCCACGGGCTCTGCGGGCTCCGGGAGTCCGGGGCCGCCCAGGCGGAGGGTCCGGGGCAGGGGGCTCTCCGTGCAGGCGGCGACGACGGTCAGCCCCTGCGCGGCCAGGTCCTCCAGGGTCGCCCAGAGCGCGTCGCGCCGGTCGCCGGGGAGACCGGCGTCCACGTTGTCGAGGACGAGCAGTCCCGGCCCGTCGAGCAGGGCGAGGGCGACGCCGAGCCGTACCCGCTGCTCACGGCCGAGCTCGCGGACCAGGGTCCGGTCGTCGGGGGAGAGGTCCAGCCCGGCCCGCTCCAGCGCCGCCGCGGCCCGGGCCCTGCTCCGGGCGTTCCAGAACAGGCCCCGGGACCGCTCGTGCACGTGTTCACGGACGGTCAGCGACCCCTCCAGGTCGTTGACCCCGTCGACCAGGCCCAGTGCGGCGACCCGCCGGATCGCCCACGGCCGGGCCTGCCCCGCGACGGTGAGCACTCCCGAGGTGGGCCTCATGCGCCCGGCCAGGGTGAGCAGCAGGCTGGTCCGGCCGCTGCCCGCCTGCCCGGCGAGGGCGGTGAGGCTGCCCGCCGGGGCGTCCAGGCCGACGTCCCGGTAGACCGGCCCGTGCCCGCCCTCCAGGGACAGCCCCGCCGCGTGCACCGCCACCCCTCCGGGCATCGGAACCTCCACTTTTAAAACTGACTGGTCAGTACAAAAAATAGCACAGGAAAAAGCCCCGCCCTCCGCGGACGGGGCCGTGCGGCGGATCAGCCCGCCGCGGTGGAGCCGTACTCCTGGAGGAAGAGCGCCTCGGAGACGATCGTGCGGCGGAGCTCCTCGATGACGAGCCGCTCGTTGGGCGCGTGGATCGAGGCGCCGTCGTCCTCGGCCCCGAAGAGCAGGACCTCGGCCGCCGGGAACTGCCTGACCAGCGTGGAGACCAGCGGGATCGAGCCGCCCGCGCCGACGTCGCGCGGCGGGCGGCCGTAGGCGCGCTCCATGGCCCGGTTGAGCGCGGAGCGGGCCGGGCCCGCCGTGTCGGCGAGGAAGCCCGAGCCCATGGTGTAGTCGGTGACGTCCACGCGGACGCCCCAGGGGGCGACCTGCTGGAGGAAGCCGACCACGGCCTCGATGGTCGTCTTGGGGTCGCCCGCCGGAGGGACGCGCACGGTCACGCGGGCCCTGGCCGCGGGCTGGACCGCGTTGATCGCCCCGGAGACGGTCGGCACGTCCAGGCCGGTGACGGTGATGGCGTAGGAGGCCCAGAGGCGGTCGGCCAGCGAGCCGGAACCGACCAGCGAGACCCCGTCCAGCACGCCGGCGGTCTCCCGGAACTCCTCCTCCGAGGGCCCGACCCCCAGGAAGGTGCCGCGCGGCAGGCCCGGGACGCGGATGTCGCCGTGGTCGTCGTGCAGGGCGGCCAGCATCCGGATGAGCGCGGCCAGGGCGTCCGGGGCCGCGCCGCCGAACGAGCCGCTGTGCAGCGGCTCCTCCAGGGTCCGCACCTCGATGGTGAACGCCCCCATGCCGCGCAGCGAGGTGGTCACCGACGGGTCGCCCACCCGCGGGTTGCCGGTGTCGGCGATGATCATCGTGTCGGCCCGGACCAGCTCGGGGTTGCGCTCGACGAACGCCTCCAGGCGCTCCCCGGCGTACTCCTCCTGGCCCTCGATGAGGACCCGGACGCCCACCGGGAAGCGGCCCTGGAAGACGCGGAGCGCGGCGACGTGGGAGATGATGCCGGACTTGTCGTCGGCGGCGCCGCGGCCGTGGATCGCCCCGTCGATCTCCGTCGGCTCGAAGGCCGGGGTGCGCCAGAGGGCGGGGTCTCCCGCGGGCTGGACGTCGTAGTGGGCGTAGAGCAGCACGGTCGGCGCGCCCGGCGGGGCGGGGGCCTCGGCGTAGACGGCGGGGAAGCTGCCCTCCACCGGGATCTGCCGGACGTGCGGCAGCCCCGCGCCGCGCAGCAGCTCCTCGGTCAGCGCGGCGGCCGCGCGCACCGGCTCCTCCGGGTGGCCGGGGAAGGCCACCGAGGGGATGGAGACGAGCCGCTTGAGCTCTTCGATCGCCCGGGGCAGGTCCGCGGCGACGGCGCCCTCGATCTCGTCAGGAGTCAACGCTTTCCCTCGCATCTCGACAGCTGTTCCTCCCCCTATTTGAGCACAGCCGCCGCATGGTCTCGTCCGGGCGCCGCACCTCACGGGCCGCTCCGCCGCGCCCCGGCCCGGGGCCGCTCCGAGGCCGGGCAGGGAGAAGACCGGTGTCGCTGATTTCGTTGCCGTTAGACGACTGTGATGCGGATTCCGGCGTTCTTCCTGCAGAGTCCGACGCTTTCACTTGTCAAGACTCCGCCTTGGTGTGCACACTGTGGGAAGCCCAGCTCACCGAGGGAAGATGGCGATGACGCACCCCGAGAACACCGACGTGACGTCGGTCATGAAGGCCGCGCAGGACAACCTGTGGATGCACTTCACCCGGCACGGCTCCTACGCCGACGCCGACGTGCCGATGATCACGCGGGGTGAGGGCGCCTACGTCTACGACGTCAACGGCAAGCGCTACCTCGACGGCCTGGCCGGGCTGTTCGTCGTGCAGGCCGGGCACGGGCGCAGCGAGCTGGCCGAGGCCGCCGCCAAGCAGGCCCAGGAGCTGGCCTTCTTCCCCCTGTGGTCCTACGCCCACCCCAAGGCCGCCGAGCTGGCCCAGCGCCTGGCCGCGCAGACCCCCGGCGACCTCAACCGGGTCTTCTTCACCACCGGCGGCGGCGAGGCCGTCGAGACCGCCTGGAAGCTCGCCAAGCAGTACTTCAAGATCACCGGAAGGCCGCTCAAGCACAAGGTCATCAGCCGCCAGATCGCCTACCACGGCACCACCCAGGGCGCCCTGTCGATCACCGGCGTGCCCGCCTTCAAGGTGATGTTCGAGCCGCTGGTGCCGGGCTCGGTCCGGGTGCCGAACACCAACCACTACCGCGCCGACGAGATCACCGGCGTCCCCGGCATGACCCCGGAGCAGTACGGCTACTGGGCCGCCGAGCGGGTCGCCCGCGCCATCGAGATGGAGGGCCCGGAGACCGTGGCCGCCGTCTTCGTCGAGCCGGTGCAGAACGCCGGCGGCTGCTTCCCCCCGCCGCCCGGCTACTTCCAGCGGCTGCGCGAGATCTGCGACGCCTACGACGTGCTGCTCGTCTCCGACGAGGTCATCTGCGCCTTCGGCCGGCTGGGCACCATGTTCGGCGGGCAGAAGTTCGACTACGTCCCCGACATCATCACCTGCGCCAAGGGCATGACGAGCGGCTACTCGCCGATCGGCGCCATGATCGCCTCCGAGCGCCTCTTCGAGCCGTTCAAGAACGGCACCGAGATGTTCGCCCACGGCTACACCTTCGGCGGCCACCCCGTCTCCGCGGCGGTGGCGCTGGCCAACCTCGACCTCTTCGAGCGCGAGGACCTGCTCGGTCACGTGACCCGTAACGAGCCGGTCTTCCGCGCGACCCTGGAGCGTCTCCTCGACCTGCCGATAGTCGGCGACGTGCGCGGTTCCGGATTCTTCTGGGGCATCGAGCTCGTCAAGGACAAGGCGACCAAGGAGACGTTCACCGCGGACGAGTCCGAACGGATGCTCCGCGGGTTCCTCTCCAAGGCCCTCTACGACGCGGGCCTGTACTGCCGTGCCGACGATCGCGGAGACCCCGTGATCCAGCTCGCCCCGCCGCTCATCTGCGGCCCCAAGGAGTTCGACGAGATGGAGTCGATCCTCCGCTCCGTGCTGACCGAGGCATGGAACCGGCTCTGACCGCCTCCGCCCCGCCCGGGCTCCGGAAAGGAAACCCCCCCATGAAGATCGGCGTGCCCGCCGAGGTCAAGAACCACGAGTACCGCGTCGCCGCCACCCCGGCCGGCGTGCACGAACTGGTCCGCCACGGCCACGAGGTGTCCGTGCAGCGTGGCGCGGGCCTCGGCTCGCACTTCCCCGACGAGGACTACCTGGCGGCCGGAGCCAAGATCCTCGACACCGCCGACGCGGTGTGGGGCGAGGCCGACCTGGTCCTCAAGGTCAAGGAGCCGATCGCGGAGGAGTACCCCCGCATGCGCCCGGGGCAGGTGCTCTTCACCTACCTGCACCTGGCGGCCGGCCGCGCGTGCGCCGACGCCCTCCTGGAGCGGCGGGTCACCGGCATCGCCTACGAGACCGTCCAGTCCGGGAGCGCCCTGCCGCTGCTCGCCCCGATGTCGGAGGTCGCGGGCCGCCTGGCCCCGCAGGTCGGCGCCTACCACCTGATGCGGTCCAACGGCGGCCGGGGCCTGCTCCCCGGCGGCGTGCCCGGCGTGGCGCCTGCCAAGGTCGTCGTCATCGGCGCCGGCGTCTCCGGCCTCAACGCGGCCCAGATCGCGGTCGGCATGGGCGCGGACGTCACGGTTCTCGACCTCAACGTCGACCGCCTGCGCTTCGTCGACGCCGTCTACCAGGGCCGGATGAAGACGCTGGTCTCGACCTCCTACGCGATCGAGCAGGAGGTCCTGGAGGCCGACCTGGTCATCGGCGCGGTGCTGATCCCGGGGGCCAAGGCCCCGACCCTCGTCTCCAACGACCTGGTCTCCCGGATGAAGCCGGGCTCCGTGCTCGTCGACATCGCGATCGACCAGGGCGGCTGCTTCGAGGACTCCCGCCCGACCACGCACGCCGAGCCGACCTACCGGGTCCACGACTCGATCTTCTACTGCGTGGCCAACATGCCGGGTTCGGTGGCCAACACCTCCACCCGGGCCCTGACCAACGCGACCCTGCCGTACGCGGTCAGGCTCGCCGACCTGGGCTGGCGCGAGGCCCTGCGGCAGGACGCGACCCTCGCGCCGGGCCTCAACACCCACGACGGCCTGCTCACCAACGAGCAGGTGGCCGTCGCCCTCGGCCTGCCGTTCACACCGGTCTCCGAGGTGCTCGCCCAGGCGTGACCCGCCGGGTCCCGCCGCCCGCCGTACGCGTCCGCCCCCGGCGCCGCGTACGGCGGGCGGCGTCAGCCGTGTCCCCGGGCGGCTCCGCAGCTCACGGGCGGCGTCAGCGCGTCTCCAGGCGGCTCCGCAGCTCACGGGCGGTCACCAGGACGTGCTCGATCTCGGCCGGGGTCGGCCAGGGGGCGCTGCCGGGACGGAGCAGCGTGGCTCTGACCGCGCTCAGGTGCTCGACCGCGCCCCGGTGCAGCCCGCTCCGCTCGGCCAGCCAGTCCACGACGCCGGTGTGGTCGAGCAGCGGCCGGGTGACCAGGTCCCAGGTGCCGAGGATCTCGGCCAGGTCGCCGGGGGCGAGCGCGGCGCCGCCCCGGCGGCCCACGGCGGCGGCTGTCAGCTCGGCGCGGGCGACCAGCTCGGGCTCGGCCGTACGGTCCCACGGCGACGAGGCCGGGGCCGGGGGCCACGGCTCGCTCCGGTAGAGCTCGGTCAGCTCGGGCGCCGAGCCGGTCACCGAGAGCAGCGCCGCCAGCTCGGCCGCCGCCTGGCGGTGACCGGCCAGGGCCGCCTGGCGGAACCAGTGCTGTCCGCCCTTGAGGTCGTTCAGCTCCGCGATGAGCAGCAGCCCGAAGTTGAAGGCGGACTCCGCGTCGCCGCAGGCCGCCGCCCGCCCGAACCAGTGGCTGGCCGCCTGCGGGTCCTTCAGCTCCACGCAGACGAAACCGGCCGTCCGCTGGTCGTCCACCCGCCCCGCCTGCGCGGCCTGCTCGAACCAGGCGCGGGCGGCGCGCAGGTCTCCGCGGGCCAGCGCGATCCCGCCGAGCCGCGAGGCGGCGCCCGGATGCTCGTTCCTGGCGGCGGTCCGGTAGCACGCCTCGGCGCCCTCCGGATCCCGGTGGGCGGCCATGAGCAGGCCGAGATGGTAGGCCGCGTCGGAGTGGCCGTTCCGGGCGGCCAGCTCCCACCAGCGCAGCGCCTCGTCCTCCGCGCCGGAGGAGTAGGCGAGGAAGCCGAGGTCGTGGGCCGAGAGCGGGTCGCCGTCCAGCGCGGCCCTGCGGTGCCACTCCCCGGCCTCCTTCACCTCGCCGGCGTCCTCGCAGATCAGGGCCAGCCGCCGGGCCGCGGGCCGGGAACCCGCCCGGGCCGCCGCCTCGAACCACCGCCGGGCCGCCGGCAGGTCGCCGTGCTGCTCCATCAGCAGCGTCGCCAGGTTGAGCGCGGCCTCGGCGTCGCCGCCGCCCGCGGCCAGCTCGTACCAGCGCACGGCCTCGTCGAGGCTGCCGTGCTTCTCGTGCCAGACGCCGAGGTTGTAGGCGCTGTCCAGGTTGCCCGCGGCCGCGGCCCGCTCCCACCAGTGCCGCGCCGTCGACCGGTCGCCCCGCTGCGCGTGGCGGCGGCCGAGCAGGTGCGCGGCGTGCGCGTCCCCGCTCTCGGCGGCCCGCAGCAGGGCCGCCTCGTCGACCACCTCGTCCGCCTCACCCCCGTCGCCCGTCTCACGCGCGGCGTTCGCCCCACCCGCCCCACCCGCCCCACCCGCGCCACCCGCGCCGTCCGGAGCGTCGTGCCCGGTGCCCCGGGGCGCGGGCACCAGCGCCGCCGTGGTCGTCTCCGGGTCGTCCGGCCACCACCCCATGTCCAACCTCCTCGCAGCCAAGCCACAGGTTCGCACGCGACGGATTGACAGCGGAGCGTAATCACCTCTTCTGCTCGGGGATTTCTCAGCGGAAGGTGATGAAGCCGACGTACATCCCCATCGAGCAGACGTAACGCAGCGAGCCGGGCCGGCGCGGGGCTAGCCGCACCGCGGCGGGCAGCGCCACGTCCCGGCCGTCGACGGTGACCGTCCGGGTGCAGCCCGGCGCCCCCGCGAGGTGGAAGGAGACCTCGGTGGGCACGCCCGCGCGGGCGGTCACGATGCCGGGCCGGTAGCCGCGGTCCGTCGCCCACACGTCGATCCGCTGCACGCCGTCGGCGCCGACCGGCCGTACCGGCGGTGTGGCGGCCGCCGCGCCCGCCACACCGCCGGGAGAGGGGAGCCAGCCGCCCAGCCGGAGCCCCGAACCGGCGGTCCACAGGCCGGCGACCAGCGCGGCCACCCCGACCAGTGCCGCCAGCCGGGTCGCGGCCACCCGCCGCAGCACCAGCCCCAGCAGTGCGAACGCGGGCGCGGTGCCCGCCGCGAACCCGGCCATGACGGCCGCCCCGCCCATCGCCGAACCGCTGGAGACCGCCACCGCCTCGGTGCTGAGCGTGACCCCGCAGGGCACCAGGATCGTCGCCGCCCCCAGGAGCGCGGCCCGCCGCCCGGTCGCTCGCCTGGTCGCTCGCCCCGTCCGGGGCGCGGAGGGCACAGGGCCGCCGCCGGGCGGCGTGAGATCATCGGGGGCGTGCGGCGGCACCGGGGCGCGACGGGCCGGAGACGCGGGTGCGTCGGGCGGCGGCACGGCTGGAGACGCCGGTGCGCCCGGTGGGCGCGGAGTGGAACCGCGGACGAGCAGCCGGAGTCCGAAGCCGACGACCGCGATCCCGGCCGCGACGAGCAGCGCCGCCCGGACCGGGGGGCCGAGCCGTACGGCGGAGCCCAGCAGGCCGAGCAGGACTCCGGCGGCGATGTGGGAGGCGAGCCGTCCGGCGAGGAAGAGGGCGACGGCCCTCGGGTCCGACGGCTCAGGGGACGGGTGGCACTCCCCGCCCGCGGTCCCGGGGGCCAGCCCGGCCAGCAGCCCGCCCTGCGCCGCCGTGCACGACGCGGTGCCCGCCACCAGTCCGGCGGCCAGACCGCCGGTGAACAGCGTGATCACCTCGGCGCTCAACGAGCGCCCCCCGCCCGGGTCCTCACGCCCCGAACGTTAACCGCCCCCGGCCGGAGCGAACAGTGACACTTCGCTCACCCACCGCCATGGCGGAGAGCCGGAGGCGGGACCAGCCCGTGCTATCCGAGGGCTTTCTCGAAGATCGAGGTCTCCAGGGTGAAGTCGACGGGTGCGGGGAGGCGGAGGGGGCTGCCCACGGCGACGCGGGAGACCGTGTGGTACTCGCCGCCCTTGGGGTCGCTGAACACGGTCACGGTGGCGGGGGTCGCGACGGGGTCGATGAGGAGCATTACGGGGACCAGGCCCATGGCGTAGAGGTCGGGCTTGCGGTCGCGGTCGTCGATGACGCTGCCGGGGGAGACGATCTCGGCGACCATGAACAGGCCGGAGGAGAGCAGCTCGCGCGTGCCCCAGCGGGGGCAGTCGGCCGGGGCCAGCACGAAGTCCGGCTCGACCGGGTCGCGGGGTCCGTCGATGCAGACGTCGACGTTGCCGACGTACGCGCGCCAGTCGCGGTCCATGACCAATGACTGGAGGGCGTGATAGAGCAGCGTGGCGGTCCAGCCGTGCTCGGGGGTGCCTACCGGACTCACTATCAGACTCCCGTCGATGACCTCGGTCCGCAGTCCGGGCAGCTGCGGGAGCGCGTCGAACAGTTCGCGCGCGGTGCTGGGCAGGGGCCGGGACGCGGTCTCGGGAGTGGGCCGCAGTTCGGCGGGGAGCCGTCGTGACGTCTTGACCATGACCGTGTCCCTTCGTGTCCTGATGAACACGGTCAGTATCGCAAAGACGCGATCGGATCGCGAGGAGTTCAGGCCCAGCCGGGGCGGACCAGGCCGGACTCGTAGGCGATGACGACGAGCTGGGCGCGGTCGCGCGCGTGCAGCTTGGTCATGGTGCGGCTGACGTGGGTCTTGGCCGTGGCGGGGCTCATGAAGAGCGCGCGGGCGATCTCGTCGTTGGTCATCCCGGTGCCCACCAGGGCGAGGACCTCGCGCTCCCGGTCGGTGAGCGCGGACAGGTCCATCCCGGCGACGGGCTCCTTGGCACGGCCGGCGTACTCGGCGATCAGCCGCCGGGTCACCCCGGGGGAGAGCAGGGCGTCCCCGGCGGCGACGACGCGGACGGCCTGGATCAGCTCGGCGGGCTCGGTGTCCTTGACCAGGAAGCCGCTGGCGCCGCCCCGGAGGGCCTCGAAGACGTACTCGTCGAGCTCGAACGTGGTCAGGATGATGATCCTCGGTCCGGGGGGCATGCGCCGGGTGGCGGTCAGGCCGTCCATGCCGGGCATCCGGACGTCCATCAGGACCACGTCCGGCCGGTGCTCCGCCGCCAGGACGAGGGCCTCGGCCCCGTCGGCGGCCTCGGCCACCACGGTCATCCCGGGCTGGGCGTCGAGCAGCGCCCGGAACCCGGCCCTGACCAGGGCCTGGTCGTCGGCGAGGACGATCCTGATCACGTCGTCCACCCGGCTGCGGGCGCCGTCACGGCTCTGGCCGGGCGCGGGTGTCACGGTGTCCTCCCCGGGACGGACGCGGTGGCGTCCCGCCCGGCGCGGGCGTCACCCGGCCGCTCCGGGACGGGCAGCCGCGCCTCGACGCGGAAGCCCCGCTCGAAGGGGCCCGCGGTGAGCGTGCCGCCGAGGGCGGCGGCCCGCTCGCGCATGCCGGGGATCCCGTTCCCGCCGCCCAGCCTCTCGCCGGGGTCCGCGTCCGGTCCCCCGCCGGGCGCGCCCGCCGGACGGCCGTCCGGACCCGCGGCGGTGACCCGGGCGCCGGAGTCGGTGACCCGGATCAGCAGTTCGCGGGCGCCGTACTCCAGCAGGACCGTGACGGAGGAACCGGGGGCGTGGCGGCGCGCGTTGGTGAGCGACTCCTGCACGATGCGGTATCCGGCCCGCTCCACGCCCGGCGGGAGCGGCCGGATGCTTCCGGAGGTCTCCGCGGTGACGTCGAGGCCGCTCCGCTCGACCAGCTCGTCCAGCCGGTCCAGCCCGGCGGTGGGGGAGCGCGGCGCGTCGTCGCGCAGGACGCCGATCACCGAGCGCATCTCGGTCAGCACGTCCTTGGAGGCCTGCTTGATCGTGGTGAGCGCGGTGCGGGCCTGCTCGGGGTGGTCGTCGATCAGGTGCAGCGCGGTGGACGCCTGGACGTGGATGAGCGAGATGTTGTGCGCGAGCACGTCGTGCAGCTCCTGGGCCATGGTCAGCCGCTCCTCGCTGACCTGCCGCCGGGTCTCCTCCCGCGCCGTCCGCTCCCGCTCGGCCTTGCGCTCCCGCCTGGCCCGGGCGAACTCGCCCGTGGCCAGCAGCACCCCCATGACGGCGGCCATCGCCAGGGAGTGCCACAGGCCTGTGCTGGGGACGGGCGCCAGCCAGGTGGTGTGCACGAGGAAGAACGCGTAGGCCGCCGCCGCCGCCGTCCAGGCGGCCCGGCGGTGGCCCAGGACGAGGGCCTGGTGGAGCGCGATGGCCGGGCTGAAGAAGATCGGGCCGTAGGCGTGGCCCCGGGCGACGAAGACGATCATCGCGGTGACGGTGACGGTCAGGGCGAGCACCGGGTTGCGCCGCCGCCAGAACAGGGCGAGCGGCCCGATGAGCAGCAGGACGACGCCGAGCGGGTCCGCCGGGAGCCGCTCGGGCTGGTTGCCCTGCGCCGCGTGGTTGGTCGCGACCTGAACGGCTCCCACGATCAGCGGGAGCATCCGGTCGGTCCAGCGGGGTCGGGAGCGCACGCCAGCACCCTACGCCCGCCCGCCTGACCTGCGCGTCCGCCCGGAGGCGCGGGCGCCGCTACATCTTCGGCGGTACATGAGGCTGACAACCCTGCCGAGGTGGGTAAAGCTGAGCGCGGGAGGACATATGATCACTAATCGCTCTGTCGCGCCCCTCGCAGTGATCCTGGTGGCGGGCTCCACCGTGCTCACCCCGCCGGCCTGGGCCGATCCGCCGCCGACCCCGCAGCCGGTCGCGCCGGCCGCCTCGCCGACGACCGGGAGACCGGGCGGCGGCCAGACCGGGAAGGCCCCCGTCGCCGAAGGGTACGGCGGCGCGGTCTCGACCGTCGACCCGGACGCGAGCAGGGCGGCGCTGAAGGTCCTCAGGCGCGGGGGCAACGCCGTCGACGCGGCGGTCGCGGCCGCGGCCGTGCTGGGGGTGACCGAGCCCTACTCGGCCGGACTCGCCGGGGGCGGGTTCCTGCTCTACTACGACGCGCGGCGCGGGAAGGTCCACACGATCGACGGCCGCGAGACGGCCCCGAAGGCGATGACGGCGACCTCGCTGGAGGGCGTCCCGTTCGAGGAGGCCGTCACCAGCGGGCTGTCCGCCGGAGTGCCCGGCAGCGTGGCCCAGTGGGAGCTGGCACTGCGCCGGTTCGGCACGCTCTCGCTCCGGCAGGCGCTGCAGCCCGCCGTCGAGGTGGCCGACCGCGGCTTCACCGTCGACCAGACGTTCCACGACCAGACCGCCGCCAACGCGGCCCGGTTCGCGGACTTCACCTCCACCGCGAAGCTCTTCCTGCCCGGCGGCGCACCGCCGCGGGTCGGCTCCACGTTCCGCAACCCCGAGCTGGCCGAGACCTACCGCACGCTCGGCAGGAAGGGCCCCGGCTGGCTGTACGGCGGGCGGCTCGGCGAGGAGGTCGTGGCGACCGTGAAGCGGCCGCCGGTCACGCCCGGCTCCGCCCGGAACGTCCGGCCGGGCCTGATGGAGCTGCCGGACCTGAGGGCCTACCGGGCGCTGGAGCGGCCGCCGACGAAGGTCGTCTACAAGGGCATGGACGTGTACGGCATGGCGCCTCCGTCCTCGGGCGGCTCCACCGTCGGCGAGGCGCTGAACATCCTGGAGGCGCTGCCGGAGGTCGGCCCGCACGAGTACCTGGAGGCGTCCCGGCTGGCCTTCGCCGACCGGGGGAGGTACGTCGGCGATCCTTCCGGGGTCCCCGGCGTGCCGCTGGCGGAGCTGCTCTCCGACGGATTCGCCAAGGAGCGCGCCTGCCTGGTCACCGAGCGGGCGATGGCCCACCCGGCCCCGGCGGGGGAGCCCGACGGGGCCTACGGGCCGTGCCCGGCGGACTCCCCGGCGGCCCCGGAGACCGGCACGGCCGCCCCCGAGGGTCCGGAGACCACCCACCTGGTGGTGGCGGACCGGCGGGGGAACGTGGTCGCCTACAACATCACCATCGAGTCCACCGGCGGCAACGGCATCGTCGTCCCCGGCCGGGGCTTCCTGCTCAACAACGAGCTGACCGACTTCACCTTCGGCCCGGCCCCCGGCGACCCGAACCTGCCCGGTCCCGGCAAGCGGCCCCGCTCGTCCATGGCCCCGACGATCGTCCTGGCCGACGGCGAGCCGCTGCTGGCCCTGGGCTCGCCGGGCGGGTCCACGATCATCACGACCGTGCTGCAGATCCTCGTCAACCGCTGGGAGTTCGGCATGTCCCTGCCCGAGGCCCTCGCCGCGCCCCGGGCGACCCAGCGCAACACCGCCCAGACCCAGGCGGAGCAGGGGTTCATCGACCGCCACGGCGCCGAGCTGACCGGGCGCGGACACAGCCTGGTCCTCAACCCGGAGATCGGCGCGGCCACCGCGGTGGAGTTCCTCGGCCGCGGCCGGCTGCAGGCGGTCGCCGAGCCGTCCCGCCGGGGCGGCGGCAGCGCGCTGGTCGTCTCCCCGGCGCGGTGACCACGCCGGCCGTCTCCCGGCCCGCCACGGCGGGGAGACGGCCGGTGCGCCGCAGGTCCGGAGCCGGGGGGCGGCCGGTGCGCCGCAGGCCTGGGCCCGGGAGGCGATCGGCGCCTCGCCGGTCCGGGACCGGGCCGTCCGCCGTCCGCCGCCCTCGGGCGGTCAGCGGATGAGCCGGTAGGCGCCGGGTCTCACCTTCCGGGTCCGCGCCCAGTACTCGAAGGTGAAACCCGGCCAGAGGGTGCGGTTGACGCCGCGGGAGTCGAGGTACCAGCTCCGGCAGCCGCCCTCGTTCCAGACCAGGGCGGAGAGGCGCCGCTGGAGGCGGTCGTTGAAGTCGCGCTGGGCCTCGGGACGGACGTCCAACGCCCTGGCGCCGGTGCGGGAGAGCAGCCGCAGGCACTCGATGACGTACCGCACCTGGGACTCGATCATGAACACGACCGAGTTGTGGCCCAGGCCGGTGTTCGGCCCGAGGAGGAAGAACAGGTTCGGGAAGCCCGAGACGGCGACGCCGTAGTAGGCCTCGACGCCGTCCTGCCAGGCGTCCTGGATCTTCCGGCCGTTCCGGCAGGTGATCCGCTGGTCGTTCAGCGCGTCCACGACCTTGAAGCCGGTGCCGTAGACGATCACGTCGACCTCGGTCTCCCGGCCGGCGGCGTCGAGGATCGAGCCCTCCCGGATCTCGCTGATCCCGTCGGTCACGACCTCGACGTTCTCCCGGGTGAGCGCGGGATAGTAGTCGTCCGAGAGCAGGATGCGCTTGCAGCCGATCGTGTAGTCCGGGGTCAGCCTGGCCCGCAGCCCCGGGTCGGGCACCTGCCGTTCCAGGTGGCGCAGGGCGACCGCCTCGTGCACCTTCATCAGGCGCGGGTCGACGGTGAAACCGAGCGCACGGGTCTCCAGCGCCCAGTAGATCGCGTTGCGCAGCGCCCGGGCCGCGCCGGGCAGGGCGAGCAGCCGCTTCGTCCGCTCCGGGAAGGCGAAGTCGGGCTTGGGCTGGATCCAGGGCGCGGTGCGCTGGTAGACGGTCAGGTGCGCGGCCCGCTCGGCGATCCTGGGGACGAACTGCACCGCGGAGGCGCCCGTGCCGACCACCGCGACCCGCTTGCCGGTCAGGTCCACCGAGTGGTCCCAGGCGGCCGAGTGGAAGGCCGCTCCGCGGAAGCGCTCGCGGCCCGCGATCTCCGGGAGCGACGGGACGTGCAGCGCGCCGACGCCCGAGACGACCGCGTTGGTGGTGAACACCTCGCCGTCGGCGGTGCCGACCCGCCAGTCGCGGGCCGCGTCGTCGTACTCCAGGGAGACGACCTCCTTGCCGAACCTCAGGTGCGGGCCGAGGCCGTACTTCTCCGCGCAGGCGCGCATGTAGTCCCGGATCTCCCCCTGCGCCGGGAACATCCGCGACCAGCCGGGATTGAGCTCGAAGGAGAAGGAGTACATGTGGGAGGGGACGTCGCAGGCGCAGCCGGGATAGGTGTTGTCCCGCCAGGTGCCGCCGAGCTCGCCGGCCTTCTCCAGGATCACGAAGTCGTGGTATCCGGCCTCCTTGAGCTTGATCGCCATGCACAGCCCGGCGAAGCCCGAGCCGATGATGGTCATCCCGGGGGAGGTTCTCATCCCATCTCCTTATTGGACGCAAAGTCCAATGTAACGAGCGGGCCCGCGTGCCGTCCATCCCCGAGACGCCGGAGCACTCAGAGAAACCGACCGGTCGGTACGGCATCGGCCCAGGGGTACGCGAAAAGCGCCGAGGGCGAAGCCTTCGGCGCGGGCGGACATGCGTCGGGTCGTACGGCGTCGCACGGCGTCGTACGGCGGAGCGGTCGCCGCCCTGCCGTGTGACCGCGGGTGCGGCTAGAGGATCAGGTAGGCGGCGACGGCGGCGATGACCAGCACCACCACCACGCCCGCCACGATGGGGACGATCGGCGACCGCCGTTGCGGGGCGGCCTCCGGGTCCTTACGCTGTGCGAACGCGCGGAACTGCTGGGTGTTCCCTGCCGGGTCGATCTGAGGGTCAGACATGGGTCGACTTTAGCGACACATCGCGACTTTTCAACCCGGGTTCCTGTACCCGAACCGTGCCCGGACCGTTCCCGGTGCTCCGCCGGTTCCCGGTGCTTCGCAGGGTCGCCCGCGCACCGTCTCGGGCGTGGCGCGGTCCTGGGGGCGGGACCGCGGGTATGGGCGGATAGCGTGGTGTCATGCTCCGGATCCTGTTCTCTCCGCGCGTGGTGGTGCTCCACCTCCTCGCGGTCGGAGCGCTCGTCGTGTGCGGGTTGCTCGGCCGCTGGCAGCTCGGGGTCTTCGAGGACTCCGGCAGGCCCCAGTCCACGCGGGACCCCGCCCCGGTGGCGGTGGGCACGCTCACCGAGGCCGGCCGCCATCTGGCGGCCGACGCGATCGGCCGCAGGGTGACGGCGGAGGGGACCTTCGACGCCTCCCGGCAGCTCCTGGTGGCGCAGCGGGACGAGGGCCTGTGGGTGCTGACCCCGCTCGACCTGGGTGACGGCACGGTGATCCCCGTCGTGCGCGGCCGGGTGCCCGCCGCCGGGGACCCGGCGACGGCCGTGCCGCAGGGGAAGGTGACCGTGACCGGGCGGCTGCAGGCGTCGGAGCCGACCGACAGCGTGCAGCGCAGGACCCGGCAGCTCCCGCAGGGGCAGGTGCTGACGGTGTCGTCGGCGGAGCTGGTCAACCTGTGGCGGGGCGTGAAGCTGCGCGACGGCTTCGTGATCGCCACAGCCCAGTCGCCGGCCCCGCCCGTCGCGGCCGAACCGGTCCACGCCCCCGCGCCGACGCAGGAGGGCGTGCTCACCTGGCGCAACCTCGCCTACGCCGCCCAGTGGTGGATCTTCGGCCTGTTCGCCGTCTTCATGTGGTGGCACTTCGTGCGCGACGCCCTCCGGGGCGGGAGGGCCGCTCCGGAGGGCGGAACGGGCCCGGACTCCGGGCCGGATCCCGGGACGGAGCCGGATCCGGACCCGGAACCCGCCTCCGCTGCGGACTCCGGGTCCGCGCCGGAGTCCCGGCCGGCCGCCGTCTGACCGGCGGCCCCGGGCGCGGACCCCGGATCCGCCCGTGGGGCCGTCCCGTCCCGCGCACACCCCGTCCCGCGTACACCCCGTCCGGCCCCGCATATCGTTGAACGTCCCCGCTCCCCGACCCGAGGTAGATGACCGTGGAATCCGCTCTCAAGCCCTTCCGAGTCCTGGCGTACGTCGTCGGCGTGATGCTGCTCGTCCTGACCGTGTGCATCGTGCTCAGGTACGGCTTCGGCATCGAGGGCCCGTCGAAGGTCGTCTCCCCGATCCACGGCTTCCTCTACATGCTGTACCTCGTGGCCGCGATGAACCTGGGCATGAAGGCCCGCTGGTCGTGGCAGTACATCCTGGGCGTGATGCTCGCGGGCACCGTGCCGCTGCTCTCGTTCGTCTTCGAGCGCAAGGTCACCCGGCGCGTGGAGACCGAGGCCGCCGCCGCGACGGCGACCGCCTGACCCCTGCCCGGCTCCCCGCCTGGCCCCTGCCCGGCTCCCCGCCTGACTCTGCTACGGGGGGCGGGGCCGTACGGAGGTCCCGCCGGGCGGGACCCCGGAGCGCTGTGCCGCGGAGGCCCGCCGGGAGCGGGCCTCCGCGCCGGATCAGCGGCCGATGCCCCGCCTGCGGGCGCGCTTGAGCCGCTCCCGCTGGGAGGGATCGAGCATCATGTAGCCGACGGCCGGGGCGGCGACGACGCCGAGGAAGACCAGCAGGGCCAGCCAGCCCGGCAGGAAGATCCACGAGAGCAGCACGGCTGCTCCGGCGCCGATCGCGTACTTCTGGATGGGCGACATCCTCAACATCCTCCGAACGCGGAGCGCGCGCCCCGCCTGATGACATTCTGCGTCGCCCGGTCAACGAGCGGGCCACCCACCCGGGTTCCATCTGAGATATATCTCGTTTCCCGGGACGGGCTCACCGCGGCCCGCCGGGCCGTCCCGGGCGCCGGGCCGCCCGGCGGGGCCGGTTCAGGCAGGGCCGGTTCAGAGCGGGCCGGTTCGGGAGGGCGCGCGGAGCGGCCCGGCGGGTCAGCCGCGGGCTCTGAGGGCCTCGGCGACCCAGCGGGCCACCTTCGCGCCGTTCTCCGCGACCCTGCCGTCGGCGTCCTCCTTGACGCTGCCCCGCTCGTACTCGACCTCGGCGACGAGGTTGCTGACGCGGAAGACCACGGTCACCTTGTAGGAGCCGCCGTAGAGCTTGCTCGGCCCGTAGCCGCCGGTGATGAAGGCCTCCTCCCCGAGGCCCTTCAGGTCCTGGGGCGGGAGGGGAGCGGGTGTGGCGCGCTCGCTCCGGTCGCGGGTGTCCTGCTTCCTGCTCGCGAGGTATTCCTGCGCCCGCCGCACCTCCGACCCGTCCTGCTTCTGGGCGACCAGGCGCACCCGCAGGTCGAACTTCTCCGAGCCGGGTTTGCGCCAGTCGGCGCTGTTGAGCCAGTTGCACTCGGCGGGCTCGACCTCCGAGCTCCGAAAGCCGGGGACGACCTCCCCCGCCTGTGCGTCGGTGAGCAGGCCGCAGGCCCTCGGGGCGGCGGCGAAGCGGCCCTTGGCGCCGGGGTCCGTGCTCTCCTCACCGGAACCGCTCAGCACCGGCACGAGCAGGATCCCGATGGTGACCGCCATACCCGCCATCAGCACACCGGTCAGCGCCACGATCGAGCGGGGCACGAGGACGCCGTCCGGCCGGTCGGCGGGGCGCGCGGCAGGAGGTACGGCGGCGACGGGACCGGAGTTCCCGCGGGAGGAGACGTCCCGGTGGACGGAGGACACGTCCTCCCGTGGACGTGGATCGGACGGGGCCGAGTCCGCGGGGGCGGGTACGGCGGGACCGGCGAAGGCGGCTGGGCCCGCCGGGGTGGCGGGGCCGGTTGGGGTGGTTGGGCCCGTCGGGGTGGCGGGGCCCGTTGGAGTGGTGGGGTCTGCCGAGGTGGCGGGGACTGTCGGTGCGGGTGCGGGTGCGGGTGCGGGTGCGGGTGCGGGTGCGGGTGCGGGTGCGGGTGGGGATGCGGAGGCCGATGCGGGTGACGCCGGCACTGAGGGGGCCGCCGAAGCGGAAGCGTGAGCCGCGGCACCGGGTGCCGCAGCAGCCGGGGGCTGAATCCGGAAGGGCACGGTCAGCTCGGGGGAACCGGACGGCGCGGCGCCGGCCGCTCCGGCAGGGAACGGCGGCGCGGCCCCGTGCTCCGGAGACGGGAATCCCGGGGCCGGACCCGGTTCCTGGGATGAGAACCCGGGGGCCGCTCCAGGGTCCGGGGACGGGGAGCCGGACGGAGCCTGAAGCGGGGCGCCGGCCCAGGGCGGCTGCGGGGGTGGGGGCACCGGACCGGGGAACGTGCGGCCCGGCGCGGAGTCCGATGACGAGAGGGGGAAGGCGCCGCCCGGGTCGGAGCTGAACGGCGAGGCGGGGAGTGCGTGGCCCGGGTCCGAGGTGAACGGCGAGGCGGGGAGTGCGTGGCCCGGGTCCGAGGTGAACGGCGAGGCGAAGGCGCCGCCGGGGCCGACCGGCGGCGGGGCGGGGAGGGCGGGAAGCGCGGGGAACGGCGCGGGGCGGCCCTGGGAGACCTCCAGCAGGCCGTCACGGAGCGCGCCCGGGTCGGGGCGGAGGGCGGGGTCGCCCGCGAGGAGGCCGACCAGGATCGGGCCGAGCGGACCCGCGTTCTGCAGCGAGGCACCGGGAGCAGGAGGTCTGCCCTCGACGGCGGTGAAGAGGGTCGCACCCAGGGACCACAGGTCCGCGACCGGGCCGGTGACGCCCTCGGGGGCGGTGAAGACCGGAGAGCGGAGGGACGGCCCGGCCAGGACCACCTGATCCTGCGGCCCCATCAGGACCGAGCCCGGCCGTACGTCGCCGTGGGCCATGCCGTGCCGGTGCACGCTCATGAGCTGGTCCAGCACGGACAGGCCGATCCGGGCGGCCTGGGTCGGCGTCATCGGGCCGTGGCGCCCGATGACGAGTTCCAGGGAGGTCTGCGCGGGGAGCCCGAGGCCGAGGGGATCGGCGTCGGAGACGCCGGAGCCCGGTCCGGCACCGGCGTGCCTGCCGTACGGCCTGGGGGTGTCTGCCTGGTTCATCCGGCTGCCGCCTTCTGCTTTCTCAACGCGTCCGCGACCCAGGTCGCTGCGGTGTGGGCCCCACTCTGGATCGCGGGACCGTCCTTGCTGCCGTCCACCACGGTGTACTCGACCTCGACGACCAGGTTGTCCACCCGGAACGTCACGTGGCTCCGCTCCAGCCTGCCGGTCGTGCGGTTCTCGTACACGTCGTGGCCGAACGCCTCCTCCCCGACGGGTTTCACCGGCAGCGGGCCGGTGTTCCTGGCGGAGCGGATCCCGGCGGAGATGCTCGACCGGCTCCAGACGAGCCCGCCGTCGGGGATGGTGCCGTTGCGCCGGTTGACGAAGAGCTCGTGGGCCTGCCGCGGGCTCCTACCCCACTGCGCGGCCGGACCGGCCGGGGCGACCCTCAGGCCCGTCCCGGGGCTGGTCCACTCGCAGCCGCCCCCGTCGGTCGGTCTCCCCTCGCCCGCCAGGGCCGGGAGCAACTGCCTGACCCGGTCCGCGGGGATCAGGCCGCACACGTCCACCGGGGAGGCGAAGGCGCCGGGCCGCTCGCTGAGCTCCGCAGCGGGGGCCGGGTCCGCTCCGGAGGAGACGAGGCCGGTCACGCCCATGGCGACCCCGCCGAGCACCGCCAGGGCGGTGATCTCGGCCGCGGCCCAGACCAGGGGCCCGCCCGTGCGCGGGAACCGGACGGAGGCGCGGTCCTCGCGCGGAAGCCGGGCGGGGAGCGGCGCCCGGCCGGAGGAGGCCGTTCCGGGGGACGGCTCCGGGGAGATCCCGGGGGTCTCACCGGTCACGTCCCGATCGGGGCCGGTCCCGCCGGGTCGGGGATCACCGGTCCGGGCGGGGGCGGGCAGGGGGAGCACGCGCCCCGGCGGGACCGACCCGGGGACGTCGGTCCGGCCGGGAGCGGTCCCGGAAGGACCGTGCTCGGAGGCCGCGGGCCCGAGGAGAGAGGGCGCGGAGGTGGAGCGGCCCTGGGCGACGTCGTCCAGCATCCGGGCGACGGCCTCGGCGGAGGGCCGGGCGATGGGGGACGGGGCCAGCATGAGCATCAGCAGCGGACCCAGCGCGCCCGCACGCTCCGGCCGCCGGGGCGGTTCGGCGAGCGTCCGTCTGATCGTGTCGGCGGGGGTGTCCGCCGGGTGCGGGGGCGTGCCCTCGACGGCGAAGTAGAGGGTGGCGCCGAGCGACCACAGGTCGGAGCGCGCGTCGCCCAGCGCGCCGCGCAACCGCTCCGGAGCGGTGTAACCGGGGGCGCCGATCGGGCGGCCGGTGCTCGGGGCCTCCCCTCCGCTCTCGGTGAGGACGATGCCGAAATCGGTGAGGAGGGCCCGGCCGTCCTCGGCGAGGAAGACGTTGCCCGGCGCGATCCCCCGGTGCAGCACCCCGGCGGCGTGCACCGCGGCCAGCGCGCCGAGGATGCCCGCGCCGACCCGGGCCGCCTGACGCGGCGGGAGCGGCCGCCGTTCCCGGACGGTCTCCTTCAGGGAGGCCCCGTGCAGCAGCTCCATGACGATCCACGGGCGGTCGTCGTCGACGACCACGTCGTGGACGACGACGATGGAAGGGTGCTTGATCCGCACGGCCAGGTTGGTCTCGCGCAGCGCGGCGGCGTGGAACGTCTGCCGCGCCACGGGCCCGAGGCCGGACGGGATCCGTACCTCCCTGACCGCCACGTCGCGGTGGAGTACCTCGTCGGCGGCGAGCCACACGATGCCGTCGCCGCCCTCGGAGAGGGGGCGGAGGAGGCGGTAACGGCCCGCCAGCGCTCGTGTGTCGATCCTGCTCACCCCGTTCACCGGCTGCCGCGCTCAGAAGGTCCACTGGCCCGTATCGGACAGCTTGTCGCGCTCAAAAGATAGTCATTCAACGGGATGGGGACCAACGAGAGCGACCTCCCCTTTCCGTCACGATCGTGGTCTCATGCCGCAAGACCATCTCGACCACCGTAATTCGTGCGGAGCACGTTCCCGGTGTGCGCGGAATCTTCACAATCCGCCCCAAGTCATCTGCACAGGGTCCCTCTACGCTCCGCGTATGGCATTTCCCCAGCAACGACGTGTCCTCGTGGTGGAGGACGACGAGACGATCGCGCGGGCCGTACGGCACCGCCTCGCGGCGGAGGGCTTCGACGTGCGGGTGGCCGGGGACGGGGAGGGCGCGCTGGCGGCCTACGCGAAGGCCGAACCCGACGTGGTGATCCTCGACCGGCTGCTCCCCGGCCTCGACGGCCTGGAGGTCTGCCGCCGGATGCAGGCGGCCCGGCCGGTCCCGGTGCTCATGCTCACCGCGCTGGGGGAGGAGACCGACCTGCTGGTGGGGCTCGGGGTCGGAGCCGACGACTACATGACCAAGCCCTTCAGCATGCGCGAGCTGGTGGCGCGGGTGCACGCGCTGCTGCGGCGGGTGGAGCGCGCCTCGCAGCTGGCCGTGGACGACTCGGTGATGCGGGTCGGCGACGTCGAGATCGACACCGCCGAGCGCCGGGTCTACGTGGCGGGCGCGGAGGTACGGCTGACCCGGACCGAGTTCGACCTGCTCTGCCGGCTGGCGGAGCGCCCGGGTCAGGTGTTCGAGCGGGAGCGGCTGCTCGCCGACATCTGGGGCTTCTCCGAGGCCGCGGCCACCCGGACGGTGGACAGCCACGTACGGGCCCTGCGCCGCAAGCTCGGCCCCGGGGCCGTCAGGACCGTCCACGGAGTCGGTTACGCCCTGGTCAGGCCCTGACCGTCCACGGGACCGGCTGCGTCCTCGTGCCTCCTCCACCGTCCCGCAGGCCGATGGTCCCGCCGGGGTCCGGCGAACCGATTTCCCTTCCCGCCACTCGAACACCCCGGAATGCGAAACATGATGAGACCCGACGAGGAGAGCACCCGGCCCGCCCGGCGGGGAACCGGTCTCTCCACCCCCTCCCCGTCCCGCAGGGACGCGGCCCGCCCGTCCGCCGCCCCGGCGGAGGACCAGGGAGGGCGGCCCGCCCGGGGAGGGCGGCGGTGGCTGCGGCCCCTCGACTTCCTCGGCCGGATCAAGGCGAAGCTCGGCGTGGTGATCCTGCTGGCCGTGGTGGCGGCGTTCGTCGTCAACGAGGTCGGCATCAACGCCGGCTACTCGAGGAACACCCGGATCGCGGTGGCGGTGCTGCTCGCGCTCGTCATGGTGCAGTTGCTGGCCCGGGGGATGACCCGGCCGTTGCGCGAGATGGCCGCCGCCGCGCAGACCATCGCCAAGGGCCGGTACGGCCTGCGGGTCACGGCCACCTCCCGTGACGAGGTCGGCGAGCTGGCCCGGGCCTTCAACGCGATGGCGGCGGACCTGGGCGAGGTCGACCGGCAGCGGCGGGAACTGGTCGCCAACGTCAGCCACGAGCTGCGGACCCCGATCACCGCCCTGCGCGCAGTGCTGGAGAACGTGGTCGACGGGGTCTCGGAGCCCGACCCGGTGACGCTCGGTACGGCGCTGGCCCAGACGGAGCGGCTGGGGCGGCTGGTCGCCCAGCTGCTGGACCTGTCCCGGCTGGAGTCCGGGGCGCGGCTGATCGAGCGGGACGAGGTCGAGCTCGGCCCGCTCTGCGAGCAGGCGCTGCGCGAGGCCGTACTGGCGCGGGACGGGGTGGCGGCCCGGTGCGAGGTGTCCGGCGGGCTGAGCGTCCGGGCCGACGCCGACCTGCTGGCGCAGGTGCTGGCGAACCTGCTCGACAACGCGGTGCGGCACAGCCCCGAGGGCGGTGTCGTGGTCCTGTCCGCCCGGCCCGAGGGGTCCGGCGTCCGGCTGCTGGTGACCGACCAGGGGCCGGGCATCCGCGAGGAGGACCGGACCCGGGTGTTCGAGCGGTTCTCCCGGCTGGACGCGGGACGGGCGGCGGACCAGGGCGGCGCCGGGCTGGGCCTGGCCATCACGAAGGAGATCGTCGAGCTCCACGGCGGTTCCATCCGTGTCGAAGACGGTGTCGGCTGCCGGATAGCGGTCGACCTCCCAGAAAGGATCCCGATGACCTTCCCTCCCGCCTCCGGCGGCACCTCCGCGGAGGACTCCCCCTCCGGAGGGTCCGGTGGACCGGAGACCCCCGTCTCGGGTGGTCGCCCGGGCGCCCCCGGTGCGTCTCCCAGCCCGGACGGCCATCCCGAGGGCCGCTCCGGCCCTGATCCCGCCGCCGTCTCCGTCGCTCCGGCCGCCCGTGAGGCGGTGAAGGCCCGTGGAACGGCGGCGGACGGTGAAGAGGCGGAGGCCCGCGAGACGACGGAAGACCGCGAGGAGGCGGAAGACCGCGAGGAGGGGAGCCGCGAGGAGGCGGCGGCTCCCCGGCCGGACCCGGTCCCCGCCGGCGCGTCCGCCTCAGTCGAGGACCCCGTCCGTACCGGGACATCCGCGCCCGCGGGGGCGCCCGCCTCCGCGGGGGAGATCCGGACGCCGTCCCATCCTCCGATCCGCCCCGGGGTCACGGCCCCCCGGTTCCTGCCGGGACAGCCCGGAGCGGTCCCCGTCCCGGTCCGGAACTGGCCGGGAGCGATCGCCGGGGTCCTGCTCGGCGGTTTCCTCGGCGTTCTCGCGGGCCTGCTCCTCGGCTTCGGGCTCGGGGCGGTCTCGCCCTCGCTGGGCATCCTGGTGGGGGTCGGCGTCCCGCTGGTCGCGGCGTTCGTCGGCACGGTGATCGGTGCCACCACGGCGTCGGACGGGTTGTGGACGGGCTACCAGCCGATCTCCGGCCCGCCTCCCGTCGGCCCGCCTCCCGTCGGCCCGCCTCCCGTCGGTCCGCCTCCCGTCGGTCCGCCTCCCGTCGGTCCGCTTTCCGCGGGTCCGCCTCCGGTCGGTGCGGGGCGGACGACGCAGGGACCGGTGGAGAGGACGGCAGGAGGACCTCCCGGCGCGACGGGGGGCGGGGGTTCCGCCGTCGCCGCGGCGGGACCGGTCCGGGGACCGGCCGCAGGAGGGAGGACGACCGCTCCCGCGGGGAGGGCGGCGGAGGGGCCGCCCGGCGGGTACGTGGCCCCCCCGGTGTTCCCCCGCCCCGAGCTGCCGGACGCGCCGCGGTGGCTGCTCGCCGCCTGCGCGGTCGTCGGGCTGCTCGCCGCGGTGGCCCTGCCGTACAGCTCGGTGGGAGTGGGACTCGTGCTGGTGGCGGCGGCCATGGGGGCGGCGGTGCTGCCGGTCGCCAGGAAGCGGATCACCCCCTGGTCGGCGGCGATGGGACTGGTCGCCTACGGACTGATCTCGGTGGCGGTCTTCCGGGACGCCGACTGGCTCGTCGGGCTGCTCCTCCTCGCCGGGTTCGGGATGGCCGCGCTCGCCCTGTCGGGGGCCGGGCGCGGCTGGCTCGGGGTGGCCAGGGGCGGGATCTCGGTGGTGCTGGGGCTGCTGCCGGTGCCGTGGTTCCTGGCCGCGCCGCTGAAGGGGCCGGTGAAGGGCATGGCGACCCGCAGGGTGCTGCCCACACTGGTCGGGCTCGGTCTGACCGCGGTGCTGCTCGGGATCTTCGGCGCGCTGTTCGCCTCGGCGGACGCGGTCTTCGCCCGTACGGTGGAGCGGCTGCTGTTCTCGCAGGACTGGGCGGAGACGCTGCCGCTGCGCGTCCTGGTCTTCGCGGTCTTCGCGGCCGTGGTCGCCGCGGCCGTGCTGGTGGGCCTGCGGCCGGTCGTCGAGCCGCAGGCGCAGGGCCTGCGCCTGCGCGTCGGCCGCGGCCTGTGGGTGACCCCGCTGGCGGCGCTCAACCTGCTGTTCGGCGCGTTCGTGGCGATGCAGCTGACGGCGCTGTTCGGCGACGCCGGCTGGGTGGTGGCCACCACCGATCTCACCTACGCCGAGTACGCCCGCTCCGGGTTCTTCCAGCTGGTCGTGGTCAGCGTCTTCGTGCTGGCGATCGTGGCGATCGCGTCGGGGGCGGTCGAGACGGAGGGGCGCGAGCGCTGGCTGATGGCCGGGCTGCTCGGCCTGCTGTGCGCGCTGACCATGGTGATCCTGGCCTCCGCGATGTACCGGCTGGACCTGTACGTCGACGCCTACGGCCTCACCCGGCTCCGCGCCTCCGTGCAGGCGGCCATCTGGTGGCTCGGCGGCGTCTTCCTGCTGGTCCTCGCCGCGGGCGCGCTGCGGCTGCTGCGGCGCGGCCCGGCCGGATGGCTGCCCCGGACGATGGTCCTGATGACGGGCGTGGGCCTGCTGGCCTTCGCGGTGTGGAACCCGGACCTGCGGGTCGCGGAGACCCAGCTCGCCGTCCGGGGCGTGGACCGGCTCGACCAGCGCTACCTGGGCGGCCTGGGGGCGGAGGCCGTGCCGGCGCTGGACCGGCTGCCGGAGCCGCTGCGCAGCTGCGTGCTGAGGGACGTGACCCGGGCCAACCGGCTCGACCGGCCGGACCCGTGGAACGGCTGGAACCTGGCGCGGGACCGGGCCAGGGAGGTGCTCGCCGCGCGGCCCGTCCCGCCGGGGCCGGTCCTGTGCCTGGACGGCTACTCGTCGTCCCGCCTGATCCCCGACCAGGACTGATCCGGGCCCGGCCGTGGTCCCTCCCGGGAGAGGGGCCACGGCCGGGCGTGCGGGTCAGGGCACCCAGTGGTTGCCGGTCACGGTGATCATGGCCTGGAGCTGGATGCTGGCGGCGTAGTAGCTGTCGGTGGAGACCGGGGTGGCGAGCATCCGGTTCCAGAGCGCGTCCAGCCAGGCCTGGCTGCCGGGGTCGGTCATCGCCGCCACCGCGAACGGGGCGAAGAAGGCGGGAGAGGCGTAGTCGGCCAGCGCGCCGCCGTCGAGCCGGTAACCGGCCACGATCCTGCCCGGGTCGCCGCCCGTCCTGGCCTTGATCCAGGCGTTCAGCTTCCGCGCCGCGGCCAGGGACCCGGCGTCCCCGCTGGTCACCGCGTCGTTGGCGATCCGCCACGGGACCCGGCAGGCGTTCCACCAGAAGTCGCCGTCGTTGGCGCTCTCCAGCACCTCGCCGGGCGCGGGCCTGGGGCTGCCGTTCGTGTCGACCACGAAGTCGGGCAGCAGGCCGGTGCCCGGGGCGTACTTCGACTGCATGGAGGCGATCAGGTTCTGGTGGTTGGCCCGGACGGTGTCCCAGGTCGCGTCCCCGGTCGCCTTCCGGAAGGCCCGGAAGTGGTCGATCATCCAGTCGGAGGGCCGGCTGATCCAGTAGTGCTCGCCGCCGGAGCTGCTCCAGTCGCCCAGCTTCAGCAGCTTGGTGGTCGGGTTGAGCTCACCGACCTTGATCGCGTTGATGTGCTTGATCGCGAGCCGCTTGTAGTCGTACGTGCCGGAGCTGCCCCACTGCCGGTCGGCCAGGAGCAGGCCGTAGGCGACGTCCAGGTCGCCGTCGGTGGCGGAGTCGCCGCCGTTGACGCTCTTGCAGGAGGCGTCCTGCTCGGCGGCGAGCAGCCCGGGGGTGATCGAGGACGGGTGGGCGAGGACGTACTTCAGCAGGCCGTCGAAGATCTTCTTCGCGTCGGGGTCGGCTCCGGCCATGGTCGCGGCGATGACCATGCCGTAGCCCTGCGCCTCGGCGACGTAGGGGTGGTCGGCGTCGGGGGAGATGACCTGGTACCAGCCGTTGCCGCAGTTCTGCCGGACGAACGCCGCCTTCCACTTCCGGTAGTAGTCGACGACCTTCTGGTCGAGGGCGGCCTGGCCGCCGCCGGGGCGCAGCATCCCGGAGGCGTAGGGGATCGTGTGGCCGCCGAACGGCACGCGCGGGCCCCCCGCCGTGGGCGTCGGGGTCGGGCTCGGACCCGGCGTGGAGCCGCCGGTGGAGCCGTAGACCTCCATCTCGTACAGCGAGTAGCCGTACGGGGTGCCCCGGCCGGTCCCGTACATCCGGACGTAGCGGCCGGTGCCGGAGACGGAGAGGTCGTCCACGGCGCCGTCCCCCGAGGAGGTCGAGTAGACGTCGGTCCAGGACGAGCCGTCGGGTGAGACCTGGATCCGGTACGCCCTGGCGTAGGCCGCCTCCCAGGTCAGCCTGACCCGGGAGACGGCGGCGGAGCGGCCGAGGTCGACGCGGAGCCACTGGGGGTCGACGCCCTCGGCCGAGGCCCAGCGGGTGGAGGTGTTCCCGTCGAAGGCCCTGCCGGGCGGGAACGAGGCGTCCTCGTCCGAGGAGGAGGCGGCCGGACGGCCCTGGGAGAGGAGGGAGTCGGCGGTGTGGCCCGGGGCCGCGGTCAGCACGAGAGCCGGCGCGATCAGCCCCAGGGTCAGGGCGAGGAGGGTCGAGGGGCGGCGGGGACGCCGCGGGCGCGGTCTCGCGTACAGCGGTCTCGCGTGCATGGGAGCCCTCTCTGTCGTCGGCCAGCACTGGTTAGGCTGGTTAGGAAAGATTCCTAATTAAGGGAAGATGGCACCATTCCTGACGCGTCGTGGTCAATAGGGCGGAGGGCCCAAATCCCTCCGGCGCCGGGCGCGGACGGCTTCCGGAGCCGGATAGGGTCCTCGGGAAAGCGGAGCACGGAGCACCGCGCGCACGGTGGAGGGCCGATGAAGGGGCCGATCGAGGGACTGGCGAAGGGGATCGTGGATCCCGACGCGGCCGTGGGGTCGTCGCTGTTCGGCGGGGCGTTCACCTTCCCGGTGATGACCGCCCGCCGCAGCGCGCTGCGGCACAACATCGAGACGCTGGCGGCCTTCGCGAGCGGGCACGGGATGCTGCTCGTCCCGCACGCCAAGACGACCATGTCGCCCGAGCTGGTGGCGGCCCAGCTGGAGGCGGGCGCCTGGGGGCTCACCGTCGCCACCCCCAGCCAGGCGCTCATCCTGCGCGGCTTCGGCGTCTCCCGGATCACGATCGCCAACCAGGTCTTCGATCCGGCGGGGCTCGACGCCCTCGCGGCGCACCTCGCCGAGGACCCGTCGTTCGAGCTGCTCTGCTTCGCCGACTCGGTGGCCGGGATCGAGACGCTGTCGAAGCACGCCGGACCCCGGCCCTTCCGGGTGCTGGCCGAGCTCGGCCATGAGGGCGGGCGGGCGGGGTGCCGGACCCTCGAAGGGCTCCTGGAGGTCGCCGCGGCGGCCCAGGCCGCGCCCGGAGTGGAGCTCGCGGGCGTCGCCGGGTACGAGGGCACGCTGGCCTCGGCCGCCGAGGTGCGGACCTTCCTGCACCGGCTGCTGGAGGCGCTGGAGCACCTGCGGGTCCGCCGCCCGATCCTGTCGGTGGGCGGCAGCCAGTGGTTCGACGTGGTCAGCCGCGAGCTCGCCGCCTGCCAGGCGACCATCATGCTCCGCAGCGGCGCCTACATCTCCCACGACGACGGCCACTACCGCGAGCACACGCCGTACAACCGGATCGAGGGCGAGCTGCGCCCGGCACTGGAGGTCTGGGCGCACGTGCTCTCCGTGCCCGAGCCCGGCCTGGCCGTGGTCGGGATGGGCAAGCGGGACGCCCCGTTCGACGAGGGCATGCCGATCCCCCGGGGGGTCCTCGCCGGTGCGGAGGTGACCAGGCTCTACGATCAGCACGCGGTCCTGCGGACCGCCCCGGACTCGCCGGTGAGGCCCGGGGACCTGGTGTCGTTCGGGATCTCCCACCCGTGCACCGCCTTCGACAAGTGGCGGGTCATCCCGGTGGTGGACGACGACCACGTGGTCGTCGACCTGATCCACACCTATTTCTGAAACTCCGCACTTGAGGACGGGTGACATGAGCGAGAAGCTCGAACTGCGGACCGACGAGGGCGCCGCGCCGGTCGGGGCCTACTCGCAGGGCCTCGTGGTCGGCGACTTCGTCTACACCTCGGGCATGGGGCCGCTGGACCCGGTGACGGGCGAGGTCGTCGGGACCGACGTGGAGACGCAGACCCACCAGGTGATGCGCAACCTCGGCGCGATCCTGGCCGCGCACGGCCTGGGCTTCGACGACGTGGTGAAGTCGACGGTCCACCTGCAGCACCTCAAGCGCGACTTCGGCGCCTACAACGAGGTCTACAAGTCCTACTTCACCAAGCCCTACCCGGTCCGCACGACCGTCGGTTCCCAGCTGATGGACATCCTCGTGGAGATCGACTTCGTGGCCTACAAGGGGCGTTAGAGTCTGAGCGACTGCGCACGGGGAGGCGGCTTGGACAGCTCTGTGTACGTCCACGTGGAGGACGTGCGGGGGGAGGGATCGGAGCAGGTCCTCGACCGGATCGCCGGGTACGGCGTGACCGGGGTGACCGTGGCCGCGGCCTCCCGGCGGACCCGCGACGTCACCCCGCACGGCTCGTCCCGGGTGACGGTCCGCGGCGACGGCGCGCACTTCGCCCCGCCCGAGGACCTCTTCGGCGGCCTGCGCCTGGTCCCGCCCGTCCAGGCGGGGGCGGAGGAGGAGCCGCTGGCGGCCCTGCGGCGCGCCACCGCCGAGCGGGGGCTCCGGCTGCACGGCTGGGCCGCCTTCCTGCGCAGCGCCCCCCTGGGCGAGGCCTGCCCCGACGTGACCGTGCGCAACTGCTTCGGCGACGCGGCCTCGGCCGAGGACCTGTGCCCGTCCCACCCCGACGTCCGCCTCTACGCGGTGGCGCTGGGCCGGGCGGTGGCCCGGCAGGGCGTCGACGGCGTGGTCGCCGAGGCCCTGCACTTCGCGCCCTACGGGCAGGGGTGCCGGCACGACCGGAGCGCCGTCCCGCTCGGGCCGATGGACGCCTTCCTGTTCGGGCTCTGCTTCTGCGGGTTCTGCCTGCGCCGCGCCGCGGACCTGGGCGTCGACGCCGGGGCCGCGCGCCAGGAGTGCGCCAGGATCGTGGACGGCGTGCTCGGCGGGGACCCGCCCGCGCAGGGCGAGGTGACCCGGGCGGCGCTGACCGCCTACGCCGGGCCCGAGGTGGTGGCCTACGCGCGGGCCCGCTCCGAGACGGTGACCTCGCTGGTCTCCGAGGTCTCGGCGGCGGTCTCGGCCGAGGGCTCCCGGCTGGTCTTCCTGGACGGCACCGGGTCGGTGAAGGGCTACGCCGACGGGCTGCCCTCCTCCGGTCTCGCCGCGCACGACTCCTGGCAGCTCGGCGTGGACCTGGTCGCGCTGGGCGACCTGGTGCCCTCGCTCGGCGTCCTGGCCTACGCCCGCGACGCGGCCCGGATCGCCGACGACGTGGCGGCCTACCGGCGTTCCACCGGAAAGGACCGGGAGCTGCGGGTGGTGCTCCGGCCGGGTCCGCCGGACACCGACTCGGCCGACCGCCTAGCCGCGAAGGTCCGGGCCGTCCGGGCCGCCGGGGCCGGCGCGGTCGACTTCTTCGCCTACGGGCTCCTGCCGTACCCGATCCTGGACCGGATCCCGGGCGCGCTCACGGGCTGAGCCCGTACGGCCCGCGCGTCGGCCCGGGTCCCCGGCGCGCTCCCGGAACGGGCCCGCGCGGGCCCGTTCCGGGAGCGGCTCAGCCGGTCGCGGGGTCTCGGGGGCGTTCCGGAGCGGCTCAGCCGCGGTTTCGGGGCGGCTGCAGGTCGCGGGGTTTCGGGGCGTCCCGGGAAGACTCAGTCGAGGTCTCGGGGGCGCTCCGGGGAGACTCCGCCGAGGACGGTCCGGACCGCTTCGGCGGCGAAGCCCTCGTCGACGGGGAGTCCCCGGAAGACCGCCCGCAGCCACACCGCGCCGCCCAGCAGATCCATGATCATCATGGGGTCGGCGCCGTCGGCGAGCTCGCCGCGCCGTCCGGCCCGCTCGAACACCCGCTCCTCGCGGGCGAGGCGGTCGGCGAAGAAGCGGCGGGCGACGTCCGCCAGCTCGGGGTGGTGCACGGCGGCGCCGAGCGCGGCCACCGCGACGTCCGCGGCGGGAGGCCGGGTGAGCAGCGCGGCGACCTGCCCGACCAGGGCCTCCAGGTCACCCCTGAGGCTCCCGGTGTCCGGCGGGTCCAGTGTGAGCACGTCGGCCTCGACGAGCGCGGCGGCCAGCAGCGCCGCCTTCGACGGCCACCACCGGTAGATCGTGGTCTTGTTCACCCCCGACCGCTCCGCCACGCCCTCCACGGTCAGCCCCTCGTAGCCCTTCTCAGCGAGCAGGCCGAGCGTGGCCGAGAAGATCTCCTGTTCCCTGCGCGGTGCCATGGGGTGATAATAGCAACGCAACGGTGCGTTGTGTTTCTTTGGTGCGGGAGGTCCGTCATGGTGCCCATCGTCTTCGTCCACGGGATCCGGGTCAGCGCGACCATGTGGGACCCGGTCAGGTCCCGTCTCGACCGGCCCTCGGCCGCCGTCGACCTGCCCGGGCACGGGAGCAGGAGGGGGGAGCCCTTCACCATGGAGGCGGCCGTGCAGGCCGTGGCCGACGCGATCGAGGGCGTCGCGGGGAGCGGCGGGCGGGCCGTCGTGGCCGGGCTCTCCCTCGGCGGCTACGTCGGGATCGCCGCCGCCGGGCGGTTCCCCGGCCGGGTGGCGGGGCTGGTCGCGATGGGCTGCACGGCCTCCCCGGGCCGCCGCGCCGGGATCCACCGGTCCGTGGCGTCCCTCGCCGCGCGCGACCCCGGGCTCGCGAACCGGATCAGCGCGTACGGCCTGCGCCGCCTGCTGCCGGGTCCGGCGGGCGAGGCGCTCGTGGCGGGCGGGCTGTCCTGCGAGGTCGCGCCCCAGGTGGTCGAGGCCGTCGCCGGGCACGACCAGCTCGCGGCGCTGGCCGCGTATCCGGGGCGGGTGTGGCTGGTCAACGGCGCCCGCGACCCGTTCCGGGCGGACGAGCGGGCCTTCCTGCGGGCCTGCCGGAACGGCCGGCTGATCCACCTCCCGCGCCGCGGCCACCTGGGGGTGCTCGCCGCCCCCGGCCCGCTGGCCCGCCTGCTGGACGACCTGTGCGACCAGGTGGACCCGGCCCCGCACGATCGGGAGGAGCGGTCGGAGAGCCGTGTGTGACCGTGGCCGGGTCCAGGTGGGCGGTTCCGGGTGACTGCGGCCGGGTGGCCGGGGAGGGTGGACGGGGGAGGCCGCGGGACCAGGGTGATCAGACCGAGCGGCCGGAGAACGCGGTCGCGACGCCGAGCCCCAGGTAGACGGCCCCGCTGGCGCGGCCGAGCAGCCTCGCCCGGCTCCGCAGCCGCCGCCCGAGCGCACCCGCCCCCGCGGCGTAGACCATGTCGGAGAGCAGCCCCAGAAGCAGCAGCGTCCCGCCCAGGACGGCGATCTGCAGCGGGACCGCGCCCGCCGCCGGGTCCACTAACTGCGGCAGGAACGCCAGGAAGAACAGGATCACCTTGGGGTTGAGGACGTTGACGACGACCCCTTCGAGGAAGATCGAGCGCAGCGGCTGCGGGGCGGTCTCCCGGACCTCCGGCTCCGGCCGGCTCGTCAGCGCCCGCACCCCCAGGTAGAGCAGGTAGGCCACCCCGGCCCACTTGACCGCGTTGAACAGGGTCGCCGACCGGGCGATCACGTAGGAGAGCCCGGCCGCCGCCGCGGCGATGTGCACCAGGGTGCCCACCTCCACGCCGAAGGCGCTGGCCATCCCGGCCGCCCGGCCCTGGGCGACGCCGCGGGCGACGATGTAGAGGTGGTTCGGGCCGGGGACGAGGACCAGCGCCAGGGACGCCGCGGAGAACAGCAGGAGTGTGGAGAACGAGACCATGCCCCGACCATAGGCGCGGGACGCCCATCGGGAGGAAGGCCAATCCGGAGCGCCCCCGGCGGACCAATCCGGACGTCGGTGGTCCGTGGGATACTCGCCGACGTGGAGCCGCAAAAGGTGCAAAGCACGCTGGTAGGGCGACTGGGGGAGCTTGATCGCCTGCTCGCCGTGCTGCGCGCCGCCGCCGAGGGGACGGCCGGGGTCGCCCTGGTCGGCGGGGACGCGGGCATCGGCAAGACGCGGCTCGTCACGGAACTGGCCGAACGGGCGCGGGTGGAGGGCTTCGCCGTACTCGTCGGGCAGTGCGCCGAGCTCGGCGACACCCTGCCGTACCTCCCGCTGGCCGACGCCCTGCGCGACGTGCGCGGAGAGCTGCGCGCGGCGCTCGACGCGCGGCCCGTCCTCGGCAGGCTGCTGCCCGGCGGCACCGACGCCGGGCCGGAGAGCGCCTCCGCCCTCACCCAGCAGCAGCTGTTCGGCTCGGTGCTCGGCTTCCTGTCCGCCCAGCCCGTGCTGCTGATCCTGGAGGACCTGCACTGGGCCGACCAGTCCACCCGCGACCTGGTGGTCTTCCTCAGCCGGATGCTCCAGGGCGAGCGCGTCTGCCTGGTCGGCACCTACCGCACCGACGACATCCACCGCCGCCACCCGCTCCGCCGGGTCCTCGCCGAGCTCAAGCGGCTCCCCTCGGTGACGTCCGTCGAACTGAGCCCGCTGGACCGCGGCGAGATGGCCGACTACGTCGCCCTGCTCGGCGGGACCGACGCCCGCATGATCGACGAGGTCGTCGACCGGGCCGAGGGCAACCCGTTCTACGCCGAGGAGCTCCTGGAGGCGGCGACCGAGGGCTGCGCGATGACCGACGGCCTGGCCAGCCTGCTGCTCTCCCGCTCCGAACTGCTCTCCGAGTCCGCCCAGCGGGTGCTGCGCGGCGCGGCCGTCGCCGGGCGGAAGGCCGACCACGACCTGCTCCGCGAGGCCTCCGGCCTGGACGAGCTGGCCTTCGAGGAGGCCATGCGGGAGATCGTCTCGCGAGGGCTCATCCGCCCGTCCGGCGAGTACGGCTACGCCTTCCGCCACGCCCTGCTCCAGGAGGCCGTCTACACCGACCTGCTGCCCGGCGAGCGGACCCGCCTGCACGCCGAGTTCGCCCGGCTGCTGACCGAGCGGAACGCCAGCGCGGCGGAGCTCGCCCACCACTACCTGGCGGCCCACGACCTCTCCGGGGCGCTGGCCGCCTCGGTCGAGGCGGGGCGCCGGGCCGAGCGGCTCGGCGCCCCGGCGGAGGCGCACCGCCACTTCGAGCGGGCGCTCGGCCTCTGGGACCGGGTCGACGACGCCGAGCGCCTCGCCGGGACGGACCACACCCGCCTCGCGCTGCGCACCGCCGCCGCCGCGGCCGACATGGGCGACAACCACCGGGCGGTCGCGCACGTGCGGGCGCTGCCGCCGTCGGCGGAGGTGTGCGAACGGCTGGCCTACTACCTCTACGACGCCGGCCAGGAGACGGAGGCGCTGGAGATCGCCCAGGCCGCCGTCGAGGCGGCCCCCGAGGGGCCGCTGCTGGGCCGGGCGCTGGCGACCTTCGCGCGGACCGTCTTCTGGACCGAGCGGCACGCCGAAGCCGAGCCGCTGGCCGGGCGGGCCCTGGAGGTGGCCCGTGCCGCCGGGGCCCGGGACGCGGAGAAGAGCGCGCTGATCATGCTCGCCTCCTGCGCGGAGTTCGACGGTGACCGGGACCGGGCCGAGGAGCTGTTCGCCCAGGTCGCGGCCGAGGAGTCCGGTGACCTCGCGATGGACCTGCGGGGGCTGTTCCACTACACCCGGATCCAGTTCGAGCGGGGCGCCATGGCCGAGGCCGCCGCGACCGCCGACCGCGGCATCCGGCTGGCGGCCGAGACCGGCCTGTCGTGGAGCACCTACGGCACCGACCTGCGGTTCCTCCGCTTCCTGATCCACTACACGGCCGGGGAGTGGGAGCAGGCCCGCGCCGCGGGGTTCGGCCGGCGGGTCGGCACGATCCCCGAGGCGATCCTGTCCTCGTTCGCGCTCTTCGTCGAGGTGGCCATGGGCGTGCCGGAGGTCGACGAGCGGCTGGCCTGGCTCCGGCCGTTCTGGCGGGACTCCCTGGTGGCGTACATGTCCCGGGGGCTGGCCGCCGAGCACGCCCTCTGGCGGGGTGAGCCCGAGCGGGCACTGGACCACGTCACCGCGGTGCTCGGCGTCCTGGAGCCCTCCGACACCGGCAGCATCCGCATCGCCGCGGTCGGCCTCTGGGCGCTGGCCGAGCTGGGCCGCGCCGACGGGGCCGACGCGCTGCTCGGCCGGGCGCGGAGCGCGGCGCGGACCGGGATGGGACGCGAGGGTACGGCCTGGCTGCTGCGGGCCGAGGCCGAGTGGCACCGCGTCCACGGCAGGCTCGATGCCGGGGCCTGGCGCGCGGTGGCGGAGGCCTTCGACTACGGGTTCGTCTACGAGGTCGCGCGCTCCCGGTGGCGGCTGGCCGAGGCGCTGCTGGCCGCCGGCGACCGCGCCGCCGCGCTGGAGGAGTGGGAGCAGGCCGTCAAGACCGCCGAGTCCCTCGGCGCCCGGCCGCTGGGCGACTCCCTGGCGGCGCTGGGACGGCGGGCGCGCTTCGGCCCGGTCCGGAGGTCCGAGCCGGAGCCGGCCGGCCCGGACCGGACGGCGGCGCTGACGGGCCGCGAGCGGGAGGTGCTCGCACTGGTGGCCGACGGGCTGCCCAACCGGGAGATCGGCGAGCGGCTGTTCATCGCCCCGAAGACGGTGAGCGTGCACGTCTCGAACATCCTGGGCAAGCTCGGCGTCGCCTCCCGCACCCAGGCCGTCGCCGCGGCCCGCAGGGCGGGCCTCCTCTGAGACGGCTCCGCTTCCGGAGGGCCGCCGTTCCCCTCGGGGGTCCCCGGCGGGCCGGTCCCGCTCGGGGCTCCAGGAGGGTCAGTCCTTCTTGGGGGCCAGGTCGCGGACGACCTGGATGAGCTCGGCCGGGTCGAACGGTTTCGTGAGGTAGGCGTCCACCCCGATCTCCATGCCCCGCCGCTTGTCCTCCTCCTGAGCCCGAGCGGTGATCAGGACGATCTTGATGTGACCGGTGCCGTCGCCGCCGCGCAACCGGGCGGCGGTCGTCCAGCCGTCCAGCCTCGGCATCATGACGTCCAGAGTGATCACGTCGGGCCGCACGTCCGGCACCCGGTCCAGGCAGTCCTGCCCGTCGAGGGCGGTCTCCACCTGGAAGCCCTCCAGCGTCAGGTTGACCGCGATGAGCTGCCGGATGACCTCGTCGTCGTCCACGACCAGTACTTTGCCCAGAAACTCGTCCACGGCCGCCAAGCTAACCCTTCGGCAACGATCATGCGAGGTTTTCCGGGATACGTGTTCCCCTCCCGTCCACAGGCGACGGAGCGTCCGGCAGGTCATCCACAGAACCGGACTCGGTCCATTTGTGATCACCCCGTTCTGCGGATCCTGAGCTCGGTCGTCCAACGAGCCCAGGAGGTCCGCACATGATCGTCGCTCTCACCGTCGCCGCCGCCCTCGCCGCAGCACCCTCGGGTGGTCCTGGAGCCTTCCACACGCGGCTGTGGTGCCCGGCTCACCTCCACGGGCTCCCGGGTCACGTTCAGCGCTGGATCCCCGAGGAGGTCTGGGCCCTGGCGGTCGCGGCCTGCGAGGACGGCCGGAGCGCCGGGCCCTCGGACGGACCGGGCCCATCGTCCTGGTGGGAGCCTCCGGCCGCCTGGCGCCCCGGACCCCGACCGCTGCCCGGACCCGGGGCGGAGGCCGCCCTCCGGCCGATCGGCGCCGCGCCTGCGGAGGAGCCCGCACCCCGGCCCGGAGCCAAGCCGAGCGGTGAGACCGAACCTGGGCCCGGAGTCACGCCGGGCGGCGAGGCCGAACCCCGGCCCCGGCGGGATCCTCGCCCCTCGCCGAGGCCGGAGGAGCTCACGCCGGCGGAACGGCCGTCCGTGCCCCGGCAGCGGGAGCCCGGGTCGTCGGAGGGCCGGAAACCCGGATCGCCGGCGAGGCCGCTAGGGATCCAGCGCCGTCTGACCCCCGGCCGGACGGCCGCGGCCGCCGCCCTGCGCCAGCTCGGCACGCCGTACGTATGGGGCGGCGGGTCGGGCAGGGGACCGACCCGCGGGGGCTTCGACTGCTCCGGGCTCGCCCTGCACGCCTGGTCCAAGGCCGGGGTCCGGCTCACCCACTACACCGGCAGCCAGTTCCGCCAGGGCCGCCGCGTGCCGTTCTCCCAGCTCCGCGCGGGCGACCTGGTCTTCTTCGGAGGCGGTTCCGGCGACCCGACCCACGTCGGCGTCTACCTCGAGGACGGCACCATGGTCCACGCCCCCAAGACCGGTGACGTCGTCAGAACCGTGGACTTCGCCGGCTCCTCCTACTACCGCGCCCGCTACCGCGGAGCCGTCCGGCCCTCCACCCGCTGACCCCTCCGCCCCCTGAGATCATCTGCTTCGCCTAACGAGTGTCGAGCAGCCTCCGGATGCTGGTAACCTAATGACTCGTTGGCCCCCTTAGCTCAGGGGATAGAGCACCGGCCTCCGGAGCCGGGAGCGCAAGTTCGAATCTTGCAGGGGGCACCAACCGAAGGCCAGGTCAGACATCGTCTGACCTGGCCTTTTGCTTTCCCGGCGATGAGTCGGTCTTACCGTCCCGCGACGGCCGTAGACGCTGGATGCTGCAGAACGGGCGTTGATCATGACCACCAGGTTTTCTCCGGTGGTGCCCCTCTCGGTCGATACGGATGCGATGCGCTGCCGTTGCGGGTGCGGTTCGTCGGAACGGGTGCCTCCACGGCGTCGCACGCATACACGTCGGGCTCAGCAGGCTGGCTTTGCGATCTCCACGTCCTGGGCACTGCCGTTTCGGACGTGATGCCGGAGAAGATCGTCCTGGTCGTCTACGGGGAAACCGCTCACGGTGTGCGATCGGTTCATTATCCTCGGCGAAATTGCGGCGAGGAGGCTTGAGGTGGCGCGGGAACTGTACGACTTCGAGATCGAACCTGAAGTCCGCGAATGGCTCGACTCCCTCAGTGACGGTGACTTCAAGCGGGTCGACGAGGTGGCCGGTCTGCTCGCGGAGAAGGGTGCCGAACTCGGCGGGCCGTGGTCGGATCATCTGGAAGGCCCTGTGCGGGAGCTGCGGATACGGCTTCGTGATGTTGCAGATCGGGTAACGTACTGGTGTACTCCAGACAGGATCATCGTGTTGCTTACGGTTTTCCGTAAGACCAAGCAGCATGATCAGCGACAGATCGACCGGGCGGTCCGGGCGCAGAAGATCTGTGAGCGTGATCATTGGGAACCGGTGACAGAGACCTACGAGAGGCAGGTGTGATGGCCGGCTACCACACCCGCTGGGTGCGTCCCGAGACGCAGATCCACGACCCTGAGCGAGCGGCGATCCGTGAGGCGTTGGCCTTCGGCAAGGCGCTGTACGACCGGCGTACGGCCCTTGGCCTGAGCGTGGCCGAACTGGCCGAGCGGGCGGACATGACCGAGGACGAGATCGAGTGCATCGAGGAGGGCGGTACGGCGCCCACCGTCGCGTTGCTGCGGCACCTGGCCGCCGCTCTCGACGCTGATGTCCGCATCACCTCGGGTGACGACTTGGATTCCCTCTGGTTCGAGGCCCACGCCGCGTGATCGATATGCACGAGAAGCTTCAGATCAGCGCTGCCTTGTCGGCTTGTTCGTGTTCTCATGCGTCTTCTGCCTTCTATGGCCGCATCATCCCGGACATGAGCGAGCGAATCGAGTCCTTCGTCCACCGGTGAGCATGACGACCGAGTGCGGATCGCTCGGATCCCGGATCGCTCTGTTCGACCATGCATTTCACCTGCATCGGCAAGGTTCGGATTCACCCCTGCCTCATGACGGGGAGCCGTATCCGGACGAGGAGAAGCACCATCGGCGGTCCCGGCCGGATGCGCCGGAAGACCGACGGCATCGGGACGGACCCTCTCTGTCGGACTGCTGCTGTCAGATGGGCGCCTTCCAAGCGCGTCCGTGGCTGCTGCGGTACGCCTGCGACGGTGACCATCTCAATGGCTACTTCGTCGGCAAGGTCGCCACCGCTGCTCATCTCGTGGATGATGACGGGATCATGCATGCAACCAGGCCCCAAGGGGGAGGTCTCGCCGGGGCCTGGTCCGGTACGGAGGAAACGGAGCCCGATCAGCCGATTCGGCGTACGGACTGTCCGGTCAGGCGGATCAAGGCACTGGGGCGGCGAGATCGGCCGAATCGTCCTTCGCGGTTCTCAAGGGGGACACGGAACCGGAACGCACGGCGAGCAGAGAAGATCACGATGCCCAGGCCGGATCCCGGCCGATGACGCCGAGCAGGCGGTCGAACTCCGGGGCGCCGTCCGGCACCGCCACCGGCGGCCCGAAGACGCCACGCTGCCTGCCCGTCTCCACCATCCGGCCGGTGAAGTCCAGCGCCCGTGAGACGGCCTCGGGCTCCGGCTCGTACCGCTGACCGGTGGCCCTGGCCAGGTCCCAGCCGTGCACCACCAGGTCGACGAGGTACATGTGGGCCAGCGTGCTCATCGGCAGGCCCATCGCGGGGCTGGTCCCCTCCCACGCCTCGGGCCGTGACCAGGCGGCGAGCGTGCGCCGCGCCCGCTCGGGGAAGTCGTCCGCGTAAGGTCCCTGCTCGACGTACGGCCCCTTGCGCCCCAGCGACTCGAACAACTCCGCCACCCACTCCAGATGGTTGATCAGATCTCCGACGTCGAACTCCGCGCACGGCGTCGGCGACCCGAACTGCTCCTGCCGAACCGCACGCACCAGTTCCGAGGTGCGTTCGGTGGCGCGCGCCATCAGCGGCATCATGTCGTCCATGGCAGCCAGGATGACCCGCTCACCCCGGGCGCGGCTTGTAGAAACGCGACGGCGCGGCTGGGTCGACCCGTACGGGGGGCTCGGCGCCTTCGATTTCATCCGCCACGCGCCGTCACCCGGGGTTTCGGCGTACGTGGAACACTTCTGGGTCGTCACCTGGACCGATCTCGCCGAGCCGTACGAACAGCGCATCGTCTCGCATCCCACCGTGAACATGATCATCGGCCCGGACTTCCACCGGATCGCGGGGGTGATCAGGGGCGGGTTCTCCTACACGATGCGGGGCAGCGGGCGCGTTCTCGGCGCGCGCTTCCGGCCCGGCGGCTTCCGTCCGTTCCTCGGCGGCCCGGTCTCCGAGCTGACCGGCCACTTCGCGGAGATCGGTGAGATGTACGGCACAGCGGGTGCGGCCCTAGTCGAGCAGGTGCTGGCCGAGCCCCGCCCCCGGTCGGCCGTCGCGCTCACCGAGGCGTTCCTGCTGGGGCTGGAGCCGGAGCGGGATCCGCTGGTCGAGGAGGTCGCGGCGCTGGTCGCGACGGCGGAGAGCGACGTGTCCGTGACCAGGGTCGACGAGCTGGCCGCCGGATCGGGGCGGTCGGTGCGCTCGCTGCAGCGGCTGTTCCGGGACTATGTCGGTGTCGGCCCCAAGTGGGTGATCCGCCGTTTCCGGCTGCACGAGGCCGCGGAACGGGTCCGTCAGGGCCTCGGCCTCGCCGCGCTGGCCGCCGAACTCGGCTACACCGACCAGGCCCACCTGACCCGCGACTTCACCGCCGCGGTCGGCATGCCACCCGCGGCCTACGCCCGGCTCGGGAGCGGGGCCCGTCCCGGTGCCCATGGGGAGTCGCCCCCGCAGCACGGCTCGTCTGGCCCGGAGAACGCGTTCTCGGCGCTCGACGAGTTCCAGATGCGCCACGAGGAGATCATGCAGTGACGTCTCACCGCCGAGGAGCCGACGGAGGTCGTCCATACCGCCACCACGCGATCTCGAGCGGCTTGAGGCTCAAGCCCCGATCAGTCGCAGTCCCGGGTGTCGACCGCCTCGGTGAGCCGGGCTCCGGCGCGCGCCTGAGGGGCGATCTCCGACGAGGTGAGGGCGTATCCGACTCCGGCCTGGTCGGAGGCCGAGGCGAAGACCATGCCGTAGACCCGGCCGCCGGCACTGAGGAGCGCGCTTCCGCTGCCGCCCTGCTGGACCTCGCCGCGGATCGTATGGACCTCGCGCACGACGTCGGTGGTCTCGTAGAGGTCGCGTCCTGAGGCGTTCTGCGTCGCCGTGATCGTCGCCGGAGTGGCGGAGAAGTCCGCGCCGTGCGGGTGACCTGCGATGACGGCGGGAACGTTCCGGCCGGCCTCGGCGAACCGCAACGGCTGTGCCCGCAGGGTCGGTACGTGGAGGACGGCGACGTCCCGCTCGGGATCGAAGAGCACGACCTTGGCGTCGTGCACCTTCGACCGGTCGTCGATGATGCGCTGGCGGTGGTCGACGCCTGCGACGACGTGGGCGGCGGTCATCACGTGGCCGGGGGCGTAGACGAATCCGCTGCCCTCGATCACCTTGCGGCAGCTGCGGGCGATCCCCGTCACCTTCACCACTCCTCGCCGCGCCGCCTCCGCTGCGGTGGAGACCGCGGGCGGGGACGGAGGAGCGGGGGGATCCGAGGCCCGGATCGCCATCCTCGTCAGGACGAACACGGAGGCGGCGGACACCGAGACGATCAGAAGAACGGCCCCTGCGACCCGGCGCCAGACATGTGAGCTGCTCGGAGCGGGCAGCGGAGGGAGATCACGGGGCATGTGACGTGCCGATTCTTCTCTTTCGTCGGATTCAATGGAGAAGTCTTGCACAGGCCGAGGACCGGCTCCGCTCCCAGCGCGTTCTCGGCGAACATGGAGGTCCCGCCGGTCGGTGTATGTCTCGTACGCGTCGTGGCCGTCCGTCACCGCCCGCGGGCGGCCCGCCGGGAGGCGTTCCCCTACATCCTCACCGTCAGTCGAGGTCGCTGAGGGCCGCGACGACGTAGCGGTGGACGCGGTCCTCGGCCGCCTGCGGGACGTCCGTGAAGTGCAGGCCGATCTCCACGGTGCCGTCGTGCGCCCTCCGGTGGACGACGGTCGCGCTCAGGGCCAGGGGCCGCTCTCCCGGCAGCGGGAGGTCGACCTCGACGAGGTCGCCCTGCTTGAGGGAGCTGTCCGGCAGGAGGGAGCAGTGGAGGCCGGTGGTGCTCACGTCGATCATCCGTGCCGGGTGGCTGCCGCCGCCCAGGCGGATCCGGGTCTCGCCGCCGATCGGCGCGCGGGGGGCGTTGCGCCGTTCGAGCTGCTCGCTCAGCCGCGCCATGGTCGAGATCCGGCGGATCGCCCGGTCGAGGTACTCCTGCACCAGCTGGACGCCGGAGTGCTGCTGCCGGGTCATGGCGCCGACCTGCGAGGTGGCCGTGTCGAGGTCGTCGACACCGCCGGCCATGCCGGTGAGCGCGCTCGCCATGGCGCCGGCGTTCGCCTCCAGTGAGCGGACGATGGAGGTGATCTCCTCGGTCGACCGGGTCGTCGCCATGGCCAGTTCCTTGACCTCGTCGGCCACCACGCCGAACCCCCTGCCCGCCTCGCCCGCGTGGACGGCCTCGATGGTGGCGTTCAGCGCGAGCAGGTGCGTCTGCGCGGCCACGTTCGAGATGGCCTGCGCCATCCCCTCCACCTCGCGGAGACTCGCCTCCAGCTGCTCGACGGTGTCACCGGCCCGGCGCCCCCGTTCGACGACCTGCCGGGTCAGCACGTCGGTGGCGCCGACCCGCTCGTCGATGACGTCGGCGGAGGCGCGCAGTTCCTCGGCCTTGCCGGCCACGACCTCCAGCTCGCCCATGATGGCCGAGATGCTGCTGTTGATCATCTTCTGGGCGCGCTCGCGGGCCTGCTGCTCGTTGAGCCGCCGTTCGGCGTACGTGGCGTGGAGCTGCTCCTCCCGCGCGGCGGCGGCCCGGTCCAGTTCCGCGCGCTGAGCGGCGATCGTGTCGAGCATGGCGTCGATGACGCGGCCCAGCGCGCCGAGCTCGCCTCCGTGACCGGCCCCCACGCGCGCGTCGCGGTCGTCCGAGGCGAGTACGGCCTCGGCGGCGTGCCGGAGCGACCGGACCCGCTGTCGGGCCCGCCTGCGGGTCAGGAGCACTGCCGTGCCGTACAGCAGGGCGGTCGCGGCCAGGGTGACGGGGGACGGCCGGGCGGTGAGGCCGAGCACGGCGAGGAGGAGGACGGGGGGTCCCGCGAGGGGGAGGCCGGCCCGCGGGCGCCCATGGTTCATGGTGGTCCCATCGGGTGCCGCCGGCCGATTATTAGGCCGGACCCTCGATTCATCCCGGCGGACCGGTGGGGTCCCGCCCGCATGCGGGCCGCACCGCCGCAGGTCCGCCGGGAGGGCGTCCCGCCGGCTCACTTCTCGGCGATGTCCGTCAGCGGCAGCGGCCGGTTGAGGTTGGCCGGGGCGTTCCACTTCTGCAGCTCGGAGCTGTCGCAGACGGCCACCTTGGCCTTGCTGGTGCCGTCGCTGTGCGTGTCGGGCTGGAGCGTGTCGAGGTCGGTCGGCGTCAGGCAGTTCCCGTAGCCGTCCACGATGCGGTAGCTGGTGGTGTAGTCGCCGGTGTCGCCGTACACCTTCCAGGCGAGGTTGGCCGCCAGGGTGCCGGTGGCGGTGCAGGCGGCCAGCGTGACGTACTGGTTGGCGGCGGTGGAGGCGGGGCTGCGCAGGCAGTATCCCGCGCCCGCGTCGTTGACGGTGCGGATGCGGCCGGTGGCGGGGATCCCAGGGGTCGTGACCTTGGGGAACGACCACTTCTGGTTCCAGCGGACGTTGCCGTCGGGGGCCTGCTTGCAGAACCAGACGATCATGTAGGGCCGGGTCACGGTGAAGTCGGTGACGTCCAGGCACCGGCTGAACTGCCGGAAGTTCACGAGCTGCCCGGTGGGCACTCCCGCCATGCCGGTGCCGACGCCGGTCTGCGCGCGGAAGACCTGCTTGTTCAGGGTGGTGCCGCACGATCCCAGAATGACGCCCCCGGGCGCGCCCGGGTTCTTCAGGTTGAAGCAGAAGGAGTTCATGGTGACACCGTTGCCGGTGCCCTGGAAGTTCGAGTTGTCGTTGAGGCTCCACTGCTGCTGCGGCGTGCGGCCCTTGCACGGCTGGAACACCACGTTCGCCCCGGTCTTCTGCGGGGAACCCGCGTCGAGGCACATGCCCAGCGGCGCCTCCCCGGGCTTCTCGGGCTCCCCGGTCTCCGAGATCTCTCCGATCTCCGATCCCACCAGCTTGAGGCTCAGGTCCTCGGTGTAGACGAACCGCTGCCGGCTGGCGCCGGGCTGGCACCTCTGCATCTGGAGCAGGGTTCCCGCCGTGGGGGACGCGTCGGGGCCGGCGTCCATGCAGAGCTGCGGCGAGGCCGGCTGGGCGACGGGGATGGCCCCTCCGGCGATGTTCGCGTTGGTGGTCTGGAACGCGTAGGTGGCCTTGATCGTCCGGGTGCCCGCCGTACCGGCGGCGAAGGCGGCGTCCGGCGCCTCGGTGCCGGTGGACTCGATCAACGCGGTGGCCGGCACGTCCGTCGGGGCGCAGTCGAGCTTTTCGCCGGCGGCGTCACGATAGGTGATCTCCACCCGGTAGCGGGGGGAGTCCGTGCCGTCCTCGGAGAACAGGCCACCCGTCAGATCGCACGAGGGCAGCCGTTCCACCAGGCCGTTGCCGGCGGCGTCGGCGGCGGCGCGGATCTGCCCGACCGCGACGTCGATGCCGGCCTGGGCGGCGTGCAGTGCCCGGACGCGTTCGGAGACGGTGCGGGTGGCGGTCATCTGGTTGACCACCACCGGCACCAGCAGCGCGCTCAGCGAGATGCCGACCAGGGTGAGCAGCAGGGCCAGGGGCATGGAGCCCCGGTCGGAGGCGGTGCGGGGGAGGCCCCGCCGCGGGCGGCCGCCCCTCGGCGTGCGGGTCACGGCGGTCTCCCTCCGGCGCAGGGTACGGGTCACGACGACGGTCTTCCTTCGGTGCAGACGTTGGCGGCCGGGGTCTCCCGGGACGTGTTCAGCGCGGTGAACGTGACGTCGAGGTTCGAGGTGCGGGCGTGCTCCCCGGTGCCCACGCGGCTGGTCAGGTGCAGCTCCAGCCGGTGGAAGTCGGGCGTGAAGTCGGCTCCGGCGGTTCCCGCGCCGGAGCCGCCGTAGGGCCGGGACCCGGCGGGCCAGAACACGAAGGGGGCCTTCGCGGTCCCGCGCGGCGGGTCCTGGCGCAGGTCGTCGACCGCGATCTCCGAGGCCAGCGTCTCGCCGGGCCGGCCCTCCGCGGGCGGCGATCCGGGCGTCCACCGGACGAGCTGCAGGACCCCCCGGCTCAGGTCGAGCCGGAGCTGCCCGCACATCGCCCGCCCGGTCTGCGCCTGCCCGGTCTGCGCCTGCCCGGTCTGCGGGTTCCGCTCGACGGGCTCCACATAGGCGAACTCCACATACCGGTTGTCCCGGATCGGGGCGCTCGGCTGGGAGATCCAGGTGGCGTAGCGGATCTCCTTGTCGAGCCGCTGGAACGCCGTCTGTAGCTGGGACTGGGAGGCGGACAGGGCCTCGACGCCGTTGACGGCCCGGTAGACCTGGAGCACCCCGGTCGTGAAGATCACCATCATCACGCCCATGAGGGAGATGGAGACCATCACCTCGGTCAGCGAGAGGCCCGCGTCCCCGGCGGGCCGGGCCCGCCGGAGGCGTCCGGAGCGGGTCCGGCCCGGGAGCGGCCGCCGGGACCCGGCCCGGTCGGGATGCGGCTGCAGAGATCCGGTCCGGTCCGGGTACGGTGTCCCGCGCGTCGTCGGGCCCATCACCGCACCACCCAGGTGAACATCAGCGTCGCGACCTTGTTGGTGGAGTCCTCCACGCGCAGCGTGACGGTGTAGGTGCCCCGGGTGGTGGGCCTGCCGGTGATCCTCGCGTCCTGGTAGCCGACGGGGGTGAGCACGACCCCGGGCGGCAGCCCCTCCGCCGACCAGGTGTTGTAGCCGCTGTTGCTCCCGCCCTCGGCCTCGGCGGCCAGCGTGACCTGCACACCGGCCGTGCCGGTCCGGTCGGGGGCGGCCGGGTCCGGGAGCGTCACGCTGAGGTCGTTCGGCTGGCGCGGCCGGACCCGCCAGGGGAACGTGGTGGAGACCTCGTCGCCCGCGCTGTCCCTGACGTACACCGTGGTGAGGTACCGGGTGCCCTGCCAGGCGGTGCCGGAGATCTCACCCGTCGCCGGGTCGATCCGCAGGCCCTCGGGCAGGTTCTCGGCGCGCCAGGTGTACGGCCCGTCGCCGCCGGTGGCCCTGATCCGGACCCCGTCGACCTTGTCCCGGATGTAGTTCGCCCGGGCGTTCGCCTCGGCGAGCTCCAGCGTCAGGACCTTCCAGGTGAACGTCACCGCGTCGGTCTTCCCTCCCTTGTCGGCGACCTTCACGGTCACCGGCGTCGTTCCATGAGCGGTCGGGGTCCCGGAGACGCGACCCGTCGACGCGTCGATCGACAGGCCCGCGGGCAGGCCGGTGGCCGACCAGGTCAGTGCGGGCCGGCCCCCGGTCGCCGGCATCGCCAGCGAGACCGCCGTACCGGCCCGGGTCGCCTGGTCACCGGGGTCGGTGAGTGCGGGCAGGTCGAAGACCGTCCAGGTGAACTGGACGTTGTCGGTGTCCTGCTGCCGGTCCGTCACGGTGACGGTCACGGTGGAGGTCACGGGGGAGGTCCCGGGCGCGGTCGGACGACCGGTGACGAGGCCGCCGGTGGACATGCTCAGGCCGGCGGGCAGGCCGGTGGCCGACCAGGTCAGCGGGAGCCGTCCTCCGGTCGCGACGAGCTGCAGGCTCGCGTCGGTGCCGCGGTAGCCGTACTGGGCGCCGGGATCGGTCACCGAGGGCGGGGGCCGCTTGACGTTGAAGATCGGCTCACTGGTCGGGCTCATCAGGGTCGAGGTGACGTACACGCACTTCTCGGCGGCGCAGCCCTTGTGCCTCCACTCCACCGCGACCACGACACGGAAGAACGGCACGTCCGCGCTGGCGGGATCGGGATCGGGGACGCGGGGGTCGGGGTCGGTGCAGGCGCGCTCGGTGGCGGATCCGGCGAGGGGGGAGGCCTGCTGCCGGCAGCGGCCGACGTACCAGGTCCGGGTGTACTCCACGCCGTTGACCGAGACTCTCTCAGGCTCGGTCGGCAGCGGCGCGGAGGCGCCGTCGCCGAAGCCGGTGGGCAGGGCCGGGTCCCAGCCGGCCTTCGCCGACCCCAGGTGTCTCTGTACTTCCTGTGCGACGGGATCGGTTGTGTCGCGATTGGTTGCTTTGTTCCACCAGGCCATCACCCGGTCCTGCCCCCGTCCCGCGAGCAGCGCCGACCCCTTGAGGGCGCGCGCCCGCTCGATGCCGTCGCCGGCCAGCTGGACGGCGACCTGTTGGCTGCGCTGCTGGCTGGTGAAGGCCAGCGAGTTGGTGAAGAACACGGTCAGCGACGCCATGACGGTGCCGATCACCGCCATGGAGACCAGCACCTCCATCAAGGTGAAGCCCGCCTCGCCGTCACCGCGCACGGGCGCGGGCACGCGGCCGCGCACGGCGGCGGGGGCCGGCGGCGCGGTGCGCGCCCCGGCCGCCCGGCGGTCGGCTCGACCGGCTGGCATCACGCCTCCTGGGTTCCATCGTCTGGGGCCGTCCTCGAAGGACGGGCTACCTGTACCGATCGGCGACTGCGGGCCGCTGATTAGCGCTCACGGGGGATTTCCGGGCGGCGCCGCGTCGCGGGTCGTCACGCCGCTGTGTGCCGCCTCCATCTCGGGTCGCCGCGCCGCCGTGTGCCGCCTCCGTCGGCGAGCCGCTGCCATGCCGCTGCGTGCCGCCCACCGGGTCGCTACGAGCCGTTCCCGCCGGCGGCCGGGGGAGCGGCGGCCGGAGCCGGCTTCGCCCCGTCCGGCGGGGCGACGAAGATCTGCAGGTTGACCACGGTGTTCAGCGCGCCGCCCTCCGCGCCCTCTGTGTCCTCGTCGTCCGCTCCGCCGAGCGTGACGCTCTCGACGAGTACGGCCCGCGGCCGCACCCGCTGGATCTGGTCCAGGAACTCCTCCGTCTCGGCGGCGCCGCCGGTGACCGTCACGGCCACGGACAGGTGGTGCATCACGGCGTCGGTGCCTTCGAGCTTGGCGGGATCGCCGACGTTGACCCCCTGGAGGAAGACGCCCGCCGCCTCGCCCGCCTGCTGGAGCTGCTCCAGGAACTTCTCCGAGTCCGCCGTCGCGGGCAGCGCCTTGCGGGCCTCCGTCAGCTCGGACCGGTACCGCGGCAGGTCGGCGTTCTCCCGCTCCAGGTCGGCGAGCCTGCTGCGCAGGGTCGCCACCTGCGTCTGCGCGGTCTCGGCGTCCCCGTGGAGGCGGTCGGCCTCGGCCTTCTCCGGGCTGATGAGGAGGAACCAGCCGGCGACGAGCAGGACGGCGGCGGCGAGGACGCCGCCGATGATCCAGAGCCGGTCCGTGCGTCCCGAGAACATCAGTCCCCCTTCTTGGCGGTGTCCGCGGTGTCCGCGGTGTCGGCGGGGTCGGTGTACCGGCCGCCGAGGGCGGCTTCGGTGAGGTCGGTGCGTACGGCGAAGCCCACGCCGGACTCCTCCTCGCGCACGTCGGTGAGGAGCGGGTTGCCCAGGCCGGGTATCCCGCCGAGCGCGTCGACGTACTCGGTCACGGCCTGCTTGCCGCCGGCCGTGCCCGTGATGCTCAGCTCGCCGACCAGCTTCTCGCCCGAGGTGTTGAGCTGCTCGGAGCCGGCCGCCTCAGCGCCCCGCTCGTCGACCTTGCCGTTGACGCTGACGAGTTCCACTCCGGCGGGCGCGGCCTTGCGGACCGAGGAGAGTACGGTGGCCCACCGCAGGTCGTTCGCGAGCAGGGTGGAGAGCCGTGCCCCGATCGTCTCGGCCTGCGACCGGACGGTGACGAGGTCGGAGAACTCCCGCTGCTGCCGGATCAGGTCCTGCACGTCGGCCTGGGCGACGGCCACGGCGTCCTCGGCCTCCGCGGTCTGCTGGCGGGCGACGACGTACCAGCCGGCCAGCAGCATGGCGAACACGGCGAGGGCGGACAGGACGACCGCGCGGGCCCGGTGGCCCCGGCGCGCGGCCGTGATCTCCGGCGGGAGCAGGTCGGCCGCGATGGACAGCGGCCGGAACGGGTCCAGGACCGGCGCCCCGGACTCGGGCGGGGTGAGGGTGGTGGTCATCAGGCTGCTGCTCCCATGGCGAGTCCGATCGAGACCGCGGCGGCCGCGCGGAACCGGTCGAGGTTGTCGTGCTTGCCGCGGCGGCCCTGGCGGATGCGCACCGTGGGGTCGCCCGGCACCACGTCGATGCCGAGCTGCGCGTGCAGCATCTCCACCAGGCCGGGCATCAGGGAGCCGCCGCCGGACAGCACCATCCGGGTGACGCGGGTCGGCTTGCTGCCGGAGCCGAGGTAGGCGAAGGAGCTGCGGATCTCACCGATGAGGGGCCGTACGGCCTCGCGGATCACCGAGGCGGCGGCAGCGGCCTCCTCACCGTCCTGGTCCTCGCGCACGCCGATGCGGCACTTGAGCTCCTCGGCGGTCGGCACGTCGACGTTGAGCCGGGCGGCGACGGTCTCGGTGACCTCGGCGCCGCCGCGGGGGAGCGTGCGGACGATCAGCGGCACGCCGTCGGTGTGGGCGATGACGCTCGTCGACCGGGCGCCGATGTCGACGATGGCCTCCACCTGCGAGTCCAGGCGCGAGGCGGCGCGCAGCAGCGCGAAGGAGGCGAGGTCCACGCGGGCGACGTGCAGCCCGGCCTGCTCGACGGCCTGCACGGCGGTGAGCACGGCCTCCTTCGGGGCGGCGATCAGCAGCCCGCGCACGGTCTCCTGCGTTCCCGGGTCCTCCAGGGGGAAGAAGTCGAGCAGCGACCGCTCGACCGGGAGCGGGAGCGCGTCGCGCACCTGGAACGGCAGGGAGCGGCGCAGTTCGCGGGCCGGGAGGTTGCTCACCGACATCTCGCGGACCACGAGCTGGGGGTTGGCCACGCCGATCACGACCCTGCGGGTGCGGAACTTCGTCGCCGACCAGAGCCGCTTCAGCTCGGCGGTGACGGCCTTGGCGTCGTGGACGACCCCGCCCTGCACGGCGCCCGGCGGGAGCGGGACCATCCCGGAGTTCGTGATGACCGGGCCGTCCTTGCCGCGGGCGGTCTCCACCGCGCGGATCGACATCGAACCGATGTCCAGTCCGATGGGGTTGACGGTGGCCATCAGGTGCTCCTCGTCATCGAAGGCGGTCGGGGTCGGGCGGCGGGTCGCGGGGGTGCGGGGCCGGGGTCAGGCGGAGGGGAGGAGTAGGGCGCCGTACCAGGCGGCGATCGGTCCGGCGGCGAAGAGGGCGAGCAGGGCGCCGGCGAGCATGGCCGGGCCGAACGGCAGGGCGGTCTTGCGGCCGGCCCGGCCGGTGGCCAGCAGCGTCACCCCGGCGATCCCGCCGAGCAGGAAGGCGGCGAACGTGCCGATCACGACCGCGCTCCAGCCCAGCCAGCCCAGGTAGAGGCCGAGCAGTCCGGCGAGTTTCACGTCGCCGAAGCCCATGCCCCCCGGGTAGAACCAGGCGAGCGCGAAGTAGAAGGCGTACAGCGCGGCCATCGCGGCCAGGCCGCGCAGGGCGGCCGTCCAGCCGGGGCCGGCGAGTGCCGCGGGGAGCAGGAGCAGGGCGCCGACGGCGTACGACGGCAGGACGATCGCGTTCGGCAGCCGCTGCACGTCGAGGTCGATCATGGCGAGCGCCACCGCGACCGCGGCGAGGTAGAGGTAGGCGGGGAGTTCGGGCGTCGCCCCGAGCCGGGCGGCTACCGCGGCGAACAGCAGCGCGGTGGCCAGCTCGACCAGGGGGTAGCGGACGCTGATCGGCTCCCGGCAGGCGGCGCACCGGCCGCGCAGCGCGAGCCAGCTCAGCACCGGCACGTTCTGCCAGGGGCGGACGGGGGCGGAGCAGGCGGGGCAGTGCGAGCCGGGCCGCAGCAGCGACTCGGCCCGCGGCACCCGGTGGATGACCACGTTGAGGAAGGAGCCGACCAGCAGGCCGAGCAGGGCGGCCAGGGCGGGCACGAGCGCGTCCATCGGGGTCTCTCCTTCCTCGCGATGGGTTCACTACGGGGTCCGGCGGGGCGGCACGGTTGGAGTGCCGCCCCGCCGGATCGAATTAGGAGCCGAGGCAGCCCGCGACGTCCGTCGCGGTGGACGGCTTGACCGAACCGCCCGCAGCGCTCTTGTACTCGTACACCGCGTCCGTGCCGCCGTCGTTCTTGGCGCAGATGATGTAGCCCTCGCCCTCGCCGAGCTTCTTGTAGCCCAGCGTGGTGCCGGTCGAAACGGTCACCGGCTGCGCCGTGGTGCCCTCTCCGAAGGAGAAGTTCTTGTTGTCGGACGCGTCCTCCGGGTAGGAGTTGCTGTTCGTCGTGTAGTAGTTCTCCACGGCGGTGATGGCGCCTCGCACGTCGGACTGTGCGGCCTTGTCCGCCGCGCCCTTCTGGTAGTTCATGTACACCGGGATCGCGATGGCGACCAGGACGCCGATGATCACGACGACCACCAGCAGTTCGATGAGGGTGAAGCCGCGGTCGCCGTGCGCGCGCGTCTGCAGACGCCGGAGCGTTGCCTTCATGGTGAGACTCCTGTGAATCATTCTTTGGGATGGGGAGTGACGTCCCGGACGGTCGCCCTGACGCCGGTCCGGCCTCGCGGCCGGTCATTCCGTGGCGCGCACGGAAAGCCTGTGAGGGTCGTGCTAGCCCTGGATGTTCTGGTAGATCGTGAACATCGGCAGGTAGAGGCAGAGGACCATGCCGCCGACCACGACGCCCATGACGATGACCATGAGCGGCTCGATCGAGGCGGTCAGCGACTCCGCCGCCGTGTCGACCTCTCTGTCATAGAAATCGGCAACCTTGTCGAGCATCTGACTGATTTGCCCGCTCTCTTCGCCCACTTCAATCATCTGCGCGACCATCCGCGGGAAGACCGGGTGCTTGGCGAGCTGCGCCGACATGGGCAGGCCGTCGCGGACGGACGACTGCAGGTCCTTCGTCGCCTCGGAGATGACCGCGTTGCCCGTGGTGGCGCCGACGACCTCCAGCGCCTGCATCACCGGCACGCCGACCCCCAGCAGGACGCCGAGGTTGCGGGAGAACCGGCTGACGGCGATCTTCGCGAACAGCTTCCCGAAGACCGGCAGGCGCAGTTTCACCTTGTCGAACGCGAGCCGCAGCGCGGGTCTGCGTCCCAGCTCCCGCCGGAACAGGAAGACCGACCCCAGCACGACGCCGACGAACAGCGGGCCGGACCAGAGCAGGCTGTGGCTGGCGTCGACGAGGATCTGCGTCGGCAGCGGGAGCTCCCCGCCGAACTGGGCGAACATGCCCTCGAAGACCGGGACGATGAAGGCCAGCACGCCGGCCACGAGCACCCCGGTGAAGGCCAGGACGATGACCGGGTAGGTCATCGCGCCCTTGATCTTCCCGCGCAGGGAGGCGTCCTTCTCCAGGTTGACGGCGATGCGCTCCAGCGCGCCGTCGAGGAAGCCGCCCGCCTCGCCCGCCTTGACCATCGCGACCATGATCGCCGGGAAGACCTTGGGGTGCCTGCCGAGCGCCGAGGAGAGCGAGACGCCCGCCTCGATGTCCACCCGCACCTCGCTGATCGCCTTCTTCAGCGACGGTTTGGTCGCCTGGTCCTCCAGGACCGACAGCGAGCGCATCAGCGACATGCCGGAGGCGGTCATGGTCGCGAACTGGCGGGTGAAGACCGCCAGGTCCTTGAGCGTGGTACGGCCGCCGAGGCCGGGGATCGTGAGCTCCCGGCGCAGCAGCGAGCCGCCCTCGGAGATCGAGACGGGGACGAGGCCCTGCTGGCGGAGCTGCTGGGCCGCGGCCGCCTCGTTGGGGGCCTCGATGGTGCCCTTGGCCCGCTTGCCGCCGAGGTCGACGGTCTGGTACTCGAAGGTCTTGGTCACCGGCACGGGATCACGCCCATCCGACGAGGCGCCTGAAGTCATCCGCCGCGTGGCAGATGTCGAGCGCCTGCTCGAAGGTGACGAGTCCCTGGCGGACCCGCTCGGCCAGGTGCTGGTCGAACGAGAGCATGCCCTCCCCGCCCCCGGCCTGCATGAAGGACGGAATCTGGTGGCTCTTGCCCTCGCGGATCAGGTTGCGGATCGCGGGGGTGGCGACCATGATCTCCGCCACGACGGTGCGGCCGAGGCCGTCCGCCCGCGGCAGCAGGGTCTGGGTGACGACGCCCTGCAGGGCCGTGGACAGCTGCATGCGGATCTGCGCCTGCTGGTGCGGGGGGAAGATGTCGATCACGCGGTCGATCGTCTGCGCGGCGCTCTGCGTGTGCAGGGTGGCCAGGACCAGGTGACCGGTCTCCGCGGCGGACAGCGCCGTGGAGGTCGTCTCCAGGTCGCGCAGCTCGCCGACCAGGATGATGTCCGGGTCCTGGCGCAACGCGTGCTTGAGCGCGTCGGCGAACGACGCCGTGTCCGCGCCGACCTCGCGCTGGTTGACGATGCACATCTTGTGCTGGTGCAGGAACTCGATCGGGTCCTCGATGGTGACGATGTGGCCCGACCGGGTGCGGTTGGCCAGGTCGACCAGGGCGGCGAGGGTGGAGGTCTTGCCCGAGCCGGTAGGCCCGGTGACCAGCACCAGCCCGCGGGGCAGCTGGGCGAACCTGGCCACCGCCTCCGGCAGCCCCAGCTCCTCCAGCGGCTTGATCGTGTGCGGGATGGCGCGGAAGACCGCCCCGTGCGAGCCGCGCTGCCGGTAGAGGTTGGCGCGGAAGCGGGAGACGCCCTCGATGCTGTAGCCGACGTCGAACTCCTGGTGGCGTTCGAAGTGGCGCCACTGCTCCTCGCTCACCACCGTGCGCAGCAGCGCCGTCGTGTCACCCGGGGCGAGGGGCGGGTAACCCGGCAGCTGCCGCATCCGGCCGTCCACCCGGACGGTGGGCGGGACGCCCGCCGTCAGGTGCAGGTCGGAGCCGCCCTCGCGGACCAGGGCCACCAGCATCGCGTCGAGGTGCCCGCGCGCGCCGTCGAGGTCGCCCCCCGGCCGGCCGGGCGCCTGCACTGTCTCCATCGGAAATCTCCTTGCCGTACTGATGCCGGACTCTTCGGCCGGTGGTGCCCGGATCTGAGCCGGATCCGAGGGTCGTTCGTGTCCGGATCCGGGCCGGATCCGGGAGCCGTTCGTCTCCGGATCCGAGGGCGGTGCGTGCCCGGATCCGGGAGGGCGGGTGACCCGTGCGTCAGATCGCGACGCGCAGGACCTCCTGGATCGAGGTCTGGCCCGCGGCGGCCTTGGCCAGGCCGTCGGTGCGCAGCGCGAGCATGCCCTGGGCCTCGGCGGTCCGCTGCACCTCGCTCGCCGAGGCGTGCTGGACGGTGAGGCGCTCGATCTCCGGGGACATCGGCATGACCTCGTGCAGCGCGATCCGGCCGCGGTAGCCGGTGTTCGCGCAGTTGCGGCAGCCGGCCGGCCGCCAGAGCCGCTCCGGCAGGGCCAGGTCGCCGGTGGGCCACCGGGCGCCGGCCAGCTCGGCCTCGGTGGGGACGTACTCTTCCTTGCACCAGTCGCACAGCCTGCGCGCGAGCCGCTGGGCCAGCACGCAGTCGACGGACGAGCCGACGAGGAAGGGCTCGATGCCCATCTCCGTCAGGCGCACGACGGCGCTGGGCGCGTCGTTGGTGTGCAGGGTGGAGAGCACGAGGTGGCCGGTGAGGGCGGCCTCGACGGCGAGCTGGGCGGTGGTCCGGTCGCGGATCTCACCGATCAGCACGACGTCGGGGTCCGAGCGCAGGATCGCCGGCAGCACGGCCGCGAAGGTCAGCCCGGCCTTGTGGTCCACCTGCACCTGGTTGATGCCGGGCAGGCGGTACTCGACCGGGTCCTCGACGGTGATGATGTTGACGGTGGGCTTGCTGATCGCCGCGAGGGTGGCGTAGAGCGTGGTCGACTTGCCGGAGCCGGTCGGCCCGGTCACCAGCACCATGCCGTGCGGCTTGGTGAACGAGCCGGAGAAGCGGTGATGGTTGTCCTCGGTGAAGCCGAGACTGTCGAGCTTGAGGTTGATGCCGCCGGTGTCGAGGACGCGCAGCACGATCTTCTCGCCCCACACGGTGGGCAGGGTCGCGGTCCGCAGGTCGACCTTCCGGCCGTTGATCATGACGGTGATGCGGCCGTTCTGCGGGATCCGGCGCTCGGTGATGTCGACGTTCGACATGATCTTCAGACGGGAGATGAGGGCCGACTGCACGTGCCGGGGCACGGTGTCGACCTCGTGCAGCACGCCGTCGATGCGGTAGCGCACCCGCATGTCGTGCTCGGTCGGCTCCAGGTGAAGGTCCGAGGCGCGGTTCTGGATGCCCTGCTCCAGCAGCGAGTTGACGTACCGGACGATCGGCGCGTCCTCGTCGACGGAGTTCAGGTTCGAGACGGTCTCGGCCTGGTGCTCGGCGCGGAGCGTCTCGCCGAGGTCGCCGAGGTCGTTCTCCTCGCGCTTGAGCCGGTCCATGATGTGGCGCAGGTCGCTGCGAGCCACCACGACGGGGCGGACCGTCAGCCCGGTCGCCGCGCGCACGTCGTCGAGGGCCAGCACGTCGCCCGGGTCGGTGATGCCGACCGTGATCTCGTGCGTGTCCTCGTCCAGGGAGAGACCGAGGACGCGGTGCCGCAGCATCAGGGAGAGCGGGATCTTGGCCATCGCGGCCGGGTCGATCGGGTAGCCGACCAGGTCGACGCTCTTGATCCCGTACTCGATCGCCGAGGCCTCGGTGAGCTGCCCCTCGGTGACGATGTTGTCGTGGATCAGCACCGCGCGCAGGGAGCGCCCGGTGCGCTCGGCCTCCCCGGCCGCCCGCTCCAGCGCCTGCGGGTCGACCCCCAGCTGCTTCAGTGCGTTGAGCAGCGGCGAGAATAGCTGGTTCATTTCACCCCTAGCAGCGGCCTTCGCCGACTCGGTCCCCGTTACGGAAACCCCATCGGCCGTCGGGCGCGCCATCTGAGCCACTTCTGCGCGGTTCGATCCCTCTCCTCCGGTGGAGGCCGGCGCCGGACGAGCGCCGGACGGAGGCTTTTGGCGCGGCGGGGACCGGGTAGGGCTCCGGCGACGACCCCGGGCGACCCGATGAGGGAGGGCGCCCGGCAGGGGGTGAACGGCGATGTTCTTCGACCGTCATGACGCGGGGACGAGGCTGGCCGAACGGCTGAGGGGCCATGCCGGAGGCGCGGGCACGGTCGTGGTGGGGCTGCCGAGAGGCGGTGTCCCGGTGGCGTCCGAGGTGGCGCGGGTCCTGGACGCGCCGCTGGACGTGATCGTGGTGCGCAAGCTCGGCGTGCCCGTCCAGCCGGAGCTGGGCTTCGGCGCCATCGGGGAGGGCGGGGTGCGCGTCGTCAACGACGACGTGGTGCGGGCCGCGCGGCTCACCGGCGAGGAGATGGCCCGGGTGGAGGAGGCCGAGCGGGCCGAGCTGGAACGCCGGGCCCGCCGCTTCCGCGGTGACCGCCCTCCCGTGGCCCTGGAGGGTCGCACCGTGATCGTGGTGGACGACGGGATCGCCACCGGCGGTACGGCCCGCGCCGCCTGCCGGGTCGCCCGGGCGCACGGCGCCTCGCGGGTGGTGCTGGCGGTCCCGGTCGGGGCGCCGGAGGCGATCGAGAGCCTGCGCGGGGCCGCCGACGAGGTGGTGTGCCTGCTCGCTCCCGACGACCTGTTCGCCATCGGCGCCTGGTACCGCGACTTCGACCAGACCTCCGACGCGCAGGTGGTCGAACTGCTCCGGCGGGCCGCCTCCACGCACGCCGAGGCCTCCGGGGCGGGCGGGCCCGCAGGGGACGCGGTCGAGGCGGGTGGGTCCGGAAGGGACGCGACGAGGAGCGCGGCAGGGGAGAGCGCGGTGGGCAGGAGTGCGGCGCCGGGCGGGGACACGGCGGCGGAGAGCGGAGCCGGGGACCGGGTCCCCGCCTTCACCGCGGAGGTCCAGGCGGACGCCGGGGACGTCCGGCTGCCCGGCCGGCTGGCCGTACCGGACGCGGCCGCCGGGACGGTGGTCTTCGTGCACGGCAGCGGGAGCAGCCGGCACAGCCCGCGCAACCGCCAGGTCGCGACCGCCCTCTACCGCGCCGGCCTGGCCGTGCTCCTGTTCGACCTGCTCACCCCGGACGAGGAGCTCGACCGGGGCAACGTCTTCGACGTGCCCCTGCTGGCCGGCCGGCTCGGCCGGGTCACCGGCTGGCTGCGCGGGCACCAGGGGGTCCGGGGCCTCCGGACCGCCTACTTCGGGGCCAGCACCGGGGCCGCCGCGGCGCTGTGGGCGGCCGCCGAGCCGGGGGCCGACATCGCCGCCGTCGTCTCCCGGGGCGGCCGGCCCGACCTGGCCGGGCCCCGGCTGCCCGCCGTACGGGCCGCGACCCTGCTGATCGTCGGCGGGGACGACGAGGCGGTGCTGGAGCTCAACCGGGCGGCGCAGCGGCGGCTGCGCTGCGAGAGCAGCCTGCGGATCGTCCCCGGCGCCACCCACCTGTTCGAGGAGCCGGGCGCCCTGGAGACCGTCTCGGAGTTCGCCCGCGACTGGTTCACCGCACACCTGGCGCCGGTCGCGCGGCGGTGAGCCGCCCCGCGCGACCGGCGGATCCGCGTCGTCGCGCGCGGTCGCGGCCCTCCGGCGCGGAGCGGTCCGGCCCGGCGCCGTCAGGCCAGGACGCGGCCGACCACGCGGGCGTACATCCGCACCGGGCTGGCGGACGACGGCGGGCTGAGGAAGCCGGGGAGCATGGGGAGGTCCACGGCGAACCGCTGGAGCCGCTCGTAGAGCTCGTCGGCGCCGGCCGGGCGGCGGTCGGGGTCCTTCTCCAGCAGCTCCCCGATGAGCCGGTCCAGCCCGCCGGGCACGCCGGGGACGGGCGGCGGGCGCTCGTTGACCTGCCGCTCGAACACGGCGTACTCGGTGGGGCCGGTGAACAGCTGCCTGCCGGTCAGCATCTCGTGGATCACGCAGCCCAGCGCGTACAGGTCGCTGCGCGGGCCGGCCAGGCCGCGCTGGATCTGCTCGGGGGCCATGTAGGCGGGGGTGCCGAGCAGCTGGCCGACCCGGGTGAACCGGGTGGAGCCGGTCTCGCGGAACATCGCCAGGCCGAAGTCCAGGACCTTGACGCTCCCGTCGGGGCAGAGCATCAGGTTGGTCGGCTTGAGGTCGCGGTGGCAGATCGAGAGCGCGTGCGCGGCGGAGAGCACCGCGCAGGCCTGGGCGGCGATGGCGGCGGCCCACGGGACCGGGAGCGGGCCGTGCTCGCTGACCAGGTCGGCCACGGTGACGCCCTCGATGAACTGCATCACCTGGAACAGCCGCTGGTCGAAGGTGCCGAAGTCGTACAGCACGGGTGCGCCGGGATGCTCCAGCCGGGCCAGGATGCGGGCCTCGCGGAGGAATCGGCGCTGCAGCTCCTCGTCGGGACCGGTGTGCAGGCGCAGGAACTTGACGGCCACCCGCCGGTCGAGGTGCCTGTCATGGCCGGCGTAGACCGCGCCCATGCCTCCCTGCCCCAGGGGGAGGTCGTCGAGAACGTACCGGTCGCCGATGACCATGCGGCCCTCCCCGCGGACTCCCGGGACTCACACCCCTCGGTCGCACGGCCTCAGGTGGCCGTCGACCAGTCCGTCAAAGCTTAGCCTGATCAAGGTCTCTCCCCGTGCCGCCGTCTCACGGAGCCCGTCCTCCAGCGCGGTCAGCTCGCGGAAGGCCGCGCCGTACCGGCGCTGCTCGGTGATCGGCAGCATCGGCACCCGGGCCCGCCGCACGTCGAGCCGGCTGGAGCCGGGGTGGGCGGACCGCCCGGCGGAGCGCAGGCATCCGGCCAGGAAGTGGGGGTCGAGCCGGGAGGGGTCCACCCGGTAGAGGGTGAGCTGCGGTCCCAGCGCCGCGCCCGGCTCGGCGACCACCCGGACCGCGCCCAGGGCGGTGGCCACGACGTCGCCGGGCCTGACCATGACCAGCGCGGGGTCGAGCACGGTGCCCCCAGAGGGCGGCGCGCCCGCCGCGGCGTCCTCGGCGGTCAGGACCGGGACGGGCCCGGTGCCGGAGGCCATCCTCGGCGGGGCCGTCAGGACGGTGACCAGGCCGGCCTTGGCCAGCTCGCCGATCGTGGTGACCGGGAGGTCGTGGCGCTCGAGCGGCGGCTCCAGGGCGGGAGGCGCGTCCGCCAGCGTGGCGGAGGCCGCCCGGAACCGGTCCAGCGCGTCGGCGAAGTCGCGGGCGAAGTCCAGCGCGCCCTGCTGCGGGCGGTGCCGGGCGGGGGTCAGGTCGACCTCGTCGTCGAGCAGGTCGATGATCCGGATCGTACGGCCGGCGCCGGACGGCTCGGCCTCCGGGTCCTCGAGGTAGGCGCGCCAGGCGGGCTCCACCGCCGACAGGTCCTCGGCCGCGTCCACCAGCAGCAGGCGGGAGGGGGGCCGGCCCCCGTCGGGACGGCGCAGCAGCCACAGGTCGGGCCCGCCCGGGGCGAGGCTGACGACGGCCCGCAGGGCACCGGCCCGCAGCAGGTTGCCCCGGATGCGCTTGCCCGGGCGGCGTCCGGCCGCGGCGGCGGGCATCAGGATCGCCACCAGCCCTCCGGGCCGCACGTGGGCCAGGCAGTGCTGCACCCAGGCGAGCTCGGACTCGCCGCGGGGCGGCAGGCCGTACTCCCAGCGGGGGTCGCCGGTCAGCTCCTCGTAGCCCCACGCGCGCTCGTTGAACGGCGGGTCGCAGACCACCGCGTCGGCGAGTTCGCCGGCCAGCCGGTCCTCGCGGAGCGAGTCGCCGGCGGTGATCCGGGCGGGCGTGCCGCGCAGCAGCAGCCGGACCGCGGCGAGCCGGGCGTTCGTCTCGCTGAGCTCCTGGCCGATCGGCGTGCCCGCGGGCAGCAGGAGCGTGCCGACGCCGCAGGCCGGGTCCAGCACGGTGCCGCCGTCCGGGACGACCAGCCGGGTCATCAGCGCGGCCACGTCCTCCCTGGTCACCGCGAGCTGCCGGGAGTGGGCCTCGGCGTAGCGCTCGCAGAGGAACTCGAACGCCGCCAGCGGGCCGTCCGCCGCGGCCAGCCGGGCGACCAGCCGGAGCAGGGCGCGGTCACCGGGCGGCGGCTCGGCGGAGCCGGGCAGGTCGGCCGTGGCGGCCGCGACGCGCTCGGCGAGGGTCCGCCCGGGGAGAGGTTGCCCGGGGAGGGGCCGTCCGCCGTTCCCGCCGAGTACGGCGCGCTCACCGTCCCCGTCGTGCCCGTCGTCCCCGCTGTGCCCGTCGCGTCCCGGAGGGGGGCGCAGGCCGTACTCGTCCCAGGCGCCGGGCTCGCGGTGCAGGAAGAGCAGGAAGGCGCCGATCCGGCCCACCAGCCCGCCCAGCCGCAGGTCGTCGGCGGTGGTGCGGATCCGCTGCCAGACCAGGTCGCCGAGGGAGACCTCGAAGGGCTTGCCGTTGCCGCGCAGCCACGCGGCGACCTCGGAGAGGGAGAAGAGCGGGCTGGAGGCGGTGCCGCCGACCGGCTGCGGGAAGTCCTCGTGGCGGCGGCGCCAGTTGCTGACGGCGGCCCGTCCCACGTCGGCGAGCCGGGCGATGTCGCCCGCGTTGACGGTGATGTCCCGGCTCTCCTCCATAGGCAGTCAGAGTAGTTGACCAGGCTGAAACGGTCTACAACATCTTTGCTTGTGAAGTGCTTCAACCAGTGCTTTACTGCCCTCATGGCACAAAACGAAGGACTGGCACTGCGCTACGCCGCCCGCTCCGATGTCGGGGTCCGCCGCGAGTCCAACGAGGACTCGGGCTACGCCAGCGCCCGCCTGCTGGCCGTCGCCGACGGGATGGGCGGCCACGCGGGCGGAGAGGTCGCCAGCTCGCTCGCCGTCACCACCCTGGCCGCGCTGGACGAGCGCCTCCCGGTGACGGGCGCCGACCTGCAGGACGCACTCAAGGGCGTCGCCAGGGACGTCAACCACGCGCTGCGCGAGATGGCCGAGCGCGAGCCCGCGCTGCGCGGGATGGGCACCACCTTCACCGCCATGCTCTGGGACGGCGCCGCGTTCGCGCTGGCCCACGTCGGAGACTCCCGCGCCTACATGCTGCGCGACGGCGCCCTCTTCCAGATCACCCACGACCACACCCTCGTCCAGTCGCTGGTGGACGAGGGGCGGATCACCCCGGAGCAGGCGGCCGAGCACCCGCGCCGGTCGATGGTCCTGCGCGTGCTGGAGGGCACCGGCGACGGAGAGCTGGACCTGACCCTGCGCGAGGCCCGGCCGGGCGACCGCTACCTGCTCTGCTCCGACGGCCTGACCGCCGTGGTCGGCCCGGAGACCCTGTTCAACACCCTCACCGACGTCGGCGACCCCGACGAGGCCGCCCGTCTCCTGATCGACCTGGCCAACCGGGGCGGCGGTCCGGACAACATCACCTGCGTCATCGCCGACTTCGGCCCCCACCCGGCCTCCGCGGAGCGCCTCGTCGTCGGCGCCGCGGCCGAACGCAGACTGACCCCCTGACCCCGGTTCTCAGGGCTCCGGCGCGAGCCGCTCGGCGGCCTGCCCGATGGCGGTGCTGACCCGGTCGGCGAGCAGGCCGACGGCGCCGACGGCCCGGGTCACCGCGTCGTCCTCGCTGCCGCCGAGGGCCCGGGCGCGCACGTACGCGGCCTTCACCTCGGCCCACCGCCCGGCCTGCTCCGGGGTGAGCCGCCCCCGGAGCTCGGCCAGCTTGAGCAGGTTGGCCTCGGCACCGGAGGTGAGGGTCTGCGCCTCGCCGAGATAGTGGTCGTCGATGACGGCCTCCAGTTCGGCGTCGTTCATCACCGGCACGATCCGGGCGGCGAGCTTGGCCATGTTCCGGTAGGACCCCTGCAGCCGGAACGGCGGCTCGGTCCGCGCGTCGTCGGACTGGGCGGCCGAGGCGATGTAGGCCCGGTTGACGGCCAGCACCACCCGCTGCACCTGGAGCAGCCGCCGCAGCACGGCGAGGACCTGCTCCAGCTCGACCGGGGAGTAGGGGTGGGCGAGCCGGTCGGCGCGGACGGCGGGGTCGCCCTGCGCCAGCCGTACCAGCAGGCGGACGTCGTCGCGGTCGCGGGTGGACAGCGGCGCCAGGACCGGGTTGGAGGTCAGCGCGTTGTCCACGTAGCTCAGCGCGAACAGCTCCTCCCGGCCCGAGAGCACGTCGCCGAGGTTCCAGACGTCGGCGCGGTTGGCGAGCATGTCGGGGATGCGGAACCGCTTGCCGGACTCGGTGTACGGGTTGCCCGCCATGCAGACCGCGAAGCGCTTGCCGCGCAGGTCGTAGGTGCGGCTCCGGCCGTTCCAGACCCCCTCCATGCGGCGCTGGCCGTCGCAGAGCGAGATGAACTTCTGCAGCAGCTCGGGGGAGGTGTGCTGGATGTCGTCGAGGTAGAGCAGGACGTTGCCGCCCATCTCCAGCGCGAGGTTGATCTTCTCGACCTCCTGGCGGGAGGTCGCGTCGGGGGCCTCGGCCGGGTCCACCGAGGTGACGCGGTGGCCCAGCGCCGGGCCGTTGACCTTCACGAAGACCAGGCCCAGGCGGCCGGCGACGTACTCCATCAGGGTCGTCTTGCCGTAACCGGGCGGGGAGACGAGCAGCAGCAGTCCCATCTGGTCGGTCCGCTTGGCGTCGCCGCTCGCGCCCAGCTGCTTGGCCAGGTTGTCGCCGATGAGCGGCAGGTAGACCTCGTCGAGCAGCTGGTTGCGGACGAACGAGCTCATCACCTTCGGCCGGTACTCCTCCAGCCGCAGGCGCGCCCGCTCGGCGGCGACCAGCTCGTTGCGCCGCCGCAGGTACTCCCGGTAGGCGGGGACGCGGTGGGTCCTGAAGCGCCGGGTCCTGGCGAGGAACTCGTCCAGGCGCACCTCCAGCCGCCGCCCGGTGACGCGCGGGTGCGCGCCGAGCAGGCCCTCGGCGGTCGCGGTCAGCGCCGCCGACGAGTCGTGGCGGGGCAGTTCGCACAGGAGTACGGCCAGCGCCTCGGGCAGCTCGGGGGAGCGCTCGAACGCCTCCAGCCACGCCCCCGCCAGCCGCACGCGGGCGGGCAGGTCCCCGGCCAGGGCGCGCAGGTCGTCCTCGAACTCCGCGCGGGCCGGGCCCAGCGCCCGGTCGAAGCGCTCCAGCAGCCTCCGGGCCCCGGCGCTCGTCACGAACCCGGCGGGCGCGCCCGCCAGCTCCTCGAACAGGTACTCCCCGGCGAGCCCGGCGAGGTCGTCCCGGACCTCCGGCCCCTCCCCGCCGTCCGCGCCGCCGCCGTCCAGGGCACCTGCGGCGCCGGTGCCGTTCAGACCGCCGGTGCCGTCCGGGGCGCTCGCGCCGCCGGTGCCGGGCGTGCCGTCCAGACGGGCCATGAAGGCCGCGACGGCGGAGCCCAGGGCGCGGCAGGTCTCCTCCACCGCCTCCACCCGCCCGAACCGGGCGCGGGCCCGCGCCAGCGAGACCGCCTTGGTGCTCCAGGAGGCGCGTGCGGCCTCGTCGGTGCCGAAGGCCCAGAAGAACTGGGCGGCGGCGCGGGCGGCCGGGGGATAGCGCAGCAACCCCGCGCCCGCGTGCAGCCGGAGCACGACGTCCAGGATCGCCGCGGCGTCGTGGTCGTGCACGCCCCGCTCGTAACCCTCGTCGTAGCGGCTCTCCGCGACCCGCCGGACGATCCCGAGCAGCCCGCCCTCGGCCACCGCCGCCTCGTGCAGCGCGTCCAGCGAGACCGCGGAGCCGCCGTGCCCGGAGGTGTCGTCCCCGGAGGTGTCGTTCCTGGAAGCGCCGTTCCCGAAGGTGCCGTTCCCGGAAGCGCCCGCGGCCGGTGCGCCCGCCTCGGCGGCGGCCAGGATCGAGGCGGCCAGGTGCTCGCCCCGGTAGACCTCCGGCGACTCCGAGACCAGCAGCTGGGACCAGAACGGCCGGGTCGCGGCGAACGCCGGGTCGGTGACGGGGGAGCGGTAGTCGGTACCGGTGACCGCGAACGCCATCGCCTCGCCGTGCGGGACCAGCGTCAGGTCGGCTGCCTGGGTGTTGACCGCGAAGCGGTGCCGGCCCAGCCTGATGGTCTCGCCGCCGTCGCTGTAGAGGTCGAGGCGGTCGCGCAGGGCGCGGCCGGCCTCCTGGCGGGCGGACTTGACCCGCCCCTCCAGCTCCTCGGCGCGGACCGCCTCGTCCAGCTCGCGCAGCTCCCCGGCGACCGCGTGCAGCTTGGTCACCATCGGGTCGGAGGCGAAGTAGGTGTTGATCTCGTCGACCGAGCCGAGCGAGGCCGCCCGGCGCCGCACGCTGGACAGGATCCGGTCGGCCGACTCGGCCAGCCGGCCGGCCCGGCGGGCCCGCTCGTCCAGCAGGGCCTGCCGCCGGGAGGAGAACGCCTCGTAGACGTTCTCGCGCTCGGCGCCCAGCCGGGCCAGGAAGTCGTCGAACTCGGCGAAGCGCGACTCCAGGTTCTCCAGCCGGAGCATCAGCCGGCCGAGCTGCTCGTCGCACCGGTCGGGGGTGTCGGCCATCGCGAGGGCGCCGGTGACCGCCTGCCCCAGCAGGGCGAACTCGGCGGCGAAGGCGGCGCGGCCCTCGGTCGCCAGCAGCTCGCGCCGGCGCGCCTCCAGGGTGGCCCGGGCCCGGTTGACCCCGCCGAGGACCTCGCCGATCCGCTCCAGGATGCCGGTGCGCGCCCCCGCGTCGGCGATGTCCAGCGTGCCGACCACCTCGATCACGGTCTCCAGGCCCCGCGACTGCGCGGCCAGGCGCTCGCCCACGCCCGCCGCCTCGGCCGTGCCGGTGATGGCCCCGGCCTCCTCGACCAGCCGTTCGACCTCGGCGTGGTAGCCGGCGAAGGCGTCCTCGCCGCGCAGGAAGCCGACCGCGCGCTGCGCCGTGTCGTCGAGCGCGGCCGCCAGTCCGGCGTCCAGCCGGTCGATCCGGCCGGTGTCGGCGTAGCGCAGCTCGCGCAGGGTCACCAGGTGGCCCTGCGCCTGGCGGAGCCCGGCCAGCCGGGTGACCCACTCGGTGGCGGAGCGGGCCGCCTCGCCGCGGGCCCGCCGCACGAGGGAGGAGATCTCCTCCTCGGCGGCGTCCAGCGCCGCCGCGGCCTGCCCGGTGAGCGAGCGGACCTTCTCGAACTCGTCCAGCACCTGCTCGGCGGTGGCCCGGACGTCGGCCAGCGGCCCGCGCAGCCCGTGGTCGCCCAGCCAGTGGTAGTGGTCGGCCACGCGCGTGCAGGCCGCGATCAGCGCCTCGAAGACGGCGTCCGACGGCGCCATCTCCTCGACCATGCGCGCCACCGACAGGCAGTCGGAGATGCCGCGCACCAGCTCCGCGTTGCCGATCCGCTCCAGCGGCCCGGTCCCGACCGGCTGCGCGGCGGCGTAGACGTCGGAGGTGAACGGCGTCTGCCACACCTGCATCGGGTGCACCCGGGTCGGCTCGTCCGAGGTCGCCCGGAACACCACCAGCGTGCCGTCGTCGAACAGCGAGTAGCCGTGGCAGGGGATCGGCGTCGCCACCTGCTTGCGGATCACGTTGTACGGCAGCAGCAGCGACCGGCCCTCGGCCCGGGCGTAGAACACGTAGAGCACGTCCTCGCCGTTGGCCGAGCGGACGACCCGCTCGAACTCCAGGTCGGTGACGTCGGTGTCGAAGGTCTTGCTGACCCCGGTGGACAGGTAGTAGCCGCCGGGGAAGATGATGCCCTGGTCCTCGGGGAGCCGCCGGCAGGCCTGGCCGATGCCGTCCAGCCGTACGACGTCCCTGGTCCGGGTGTTGAAGACCAGGTGCCGCCAGACGGACTCGTTGTAGGGCCGGATGCGCAGCAGGATCAGCGGGCCGATCCTGGCGTGCTGCACGTCGGCGTCGGCGAGGCTCTGCAGCGGTTCGTCGACGGGCTCCCGGTAGATCCCCTCGCCGGTCTCCGTGTTGTTCTCGATCTTGATGGTGAGGTCGCCGCCGACGGTCTCGACGAACACCTCCCCCTGGATCGAGATGTGCGGGTGGCGGCCGAGTACGTGGTCGTCGCGGGTGGCGGCGGTCCACTCGAAGTCGTGCGAGGCGGGGAAGACGTGGTCGCGCTCGCCCCGGTCGTCGACGTAGGCGAGCGAGCCGTCCGCGCCGACCTGCCAGCGCAGCACCCGGATGTCCTTCGGGCCGGTCTGGAAGACGGCCAGCAGCCTGCCCTCGACCCGGCGGAGCTGGACCAGCCGGGTCTCCCGGTAGTACCGGTAGAGCTCGGCGAAGTCCCGCTCGAACTGCGGGTGGCGGAAGAGCCGTTCGGCGTCGGCGTCGGTGCCGAAGCCGACGGCGTCGCCGTCCCGGCTGAAGCGGTGCAGCGAGAAGACGTCCGCGACGGTCGTCTCCGGCCTGAGCCCGATGAATACGTTGTAGCCGAACAGCATCAGGTCGCCGATCGACACGATGTCGCGGGGCACGCAGTTGTTCTCGGTGCGGATGCGCTCGGTGCCGATCAGGCGGAGCTCGGCCCCGCCGAAGACGTCCAGACGCCGGGCGTTGAGCTCCTCGGACCGCCGGGCCAGCTCGGCCGCCTGCTCGGCGAGCCGGGCGCGGAGCACCTCGTAGGTGCCCGCGTCCAGCGTCCGGCCCGCCGCGCTCTCCGTACCCGCCGTACCCGCCGAGCCCGCCGTGTCCTCCATGTTCCCTGTGCTCCCCGCGCTCCCCGCGCTCCCGGTCCCGTCCGGGGTCTCGGTGACGGTCACGTCCGGTGTCACTCCCGGCCCGCGTCGGCGACCGGACCGTTCACCGTGAGATCGGCGCGGTCGGCGAGGTCGGCGACCGCGACGGCCGGCACGGCGGCGGTGGTCGTCACCGGCGGCACGGCGGCCGCGGACGCCACCGGCGCCACCGGCGGCGCGGTGACCGTCGGCGCCGCGCCGCCCGCGGTGCCGAGCAGTTCGCGCAGCCGGGCGCCCTCGGAGCCGCCCTCGTTCATCAGCTTGACCAGCAGCGCCGAGACCGACAGGTCCCGCACGTCGCCGCTGCCCAGCGAGCCGAGGATCCGGGTCAGGTCGGCGGGCAGGCTCTGCGACCCGTCGAGGTACGGCCCGGCGAGCGCGCGGGCGACGTCGGAGTGCTCCACGAAGCCGTCGACGGTCTTGCCCATGGTGACCGAGCCGACCAGCTTGTCGAAGAACACGCTGTCGCCGCCGACGATGTCGATGTTGGCCTTCTCCAGCCCGGCGGCGAGCACCATCGCCTGCGCCTCGGCGAGCTTGACCTGGGAGGTGACGCCGGCCAGGCGGATCTCCTTCTCCATGTCGAGGCGGAGGCGGTACTCCTCGTGGCCCCGGCTCGCGTCGTCCAGCGCGGCCATCGCCGCCGCCTTCTCGGTGAGGCCCTCGGCCTCGGCCTTCAGCCGCTCGCCGATCCGGGCCGCCTCGGCCAGCGCCTTGGCCTGCTCGCCCTCGGCCTCCGCCTTGAGCTTCTCGCGCACCGAGGTGGCGACGGCGTGCGCCCTGGCCTGCTCGCCCTCGGCGGCGGCCAGCGCCTTCTCCCGCTCGACCGCGGCCTCGGCCCGGCCGACCTTCTCGATCGCGGCGGCGTTGCGCTCGGCGACCTGCACCTCGGCCAGGCCCTCGGCGGCGGCCTCGGCCTGCACGCCCTCGGCCAGGCGGATCTTGGCGCGGGCGTCGAGCTCGGCGGCCTGCTGGCGCGCCTCGGCCAGCACCAGGGCCTCGCGGGCCTTGTGCTTGGACGCGGCCTCGGCGGCCTCGGCGGCCTTGATGTCCTTGACCAGGTTCTCCTGGGCCTCGGCCTCCGCCTGGATGATCACGGCCTGACGGGTCCGCTCGGCCTCCTCGACCACCCGCAGGCGCTTGATGCTCTCCTCCTGCTCGGCGACCGTCTTCTCGACCGCGATGCGCTCCCGGACCACCTCGGCGATCGAGCGCTTCTCACCCTCGACCTCCTTGTCCTTGGAGATGCGGGAGAGCTCGGTCTCGCGCTCGCGGGAGATGACCTCCAGCATGCGGTCCTTCTCGATCCGCTCGCTCTCGATGGCGATGACCCGCTCGCGGTTCTTGGCCGCGACCGCGATCTCCCGGGCCTGGTTCTCCTGCTGGATGCCGAGCTGCTCCTGGGTGCGCAGGTCCGCGGCCTGGGCCTTGAGCCGCTCCTCGGCGCGGACCCGGGCGATCTCCGCCTCCTCGCGGGCGCGCATGGTCTCGACCTCGCGCTTCTGCTTGATCTCCGCGTCGGCCTGGCGGCGTTCCAGCTCCAGGATGGCCTCCCGCGCGTCCACGTTCTGGCGGGTGATCTCCTTCTCCTCGTGCCGCTGGAACTCGTTGGTCCGCACGTGCTCGATCGCGGTCAGCTCGGTGATCTTCCGGATGCCCTGGGCGTCGAGGATGTTGGCCGGGTCGAGCTTGCTCAGCGGGGTCTGCTCCAGGTAGTCGATCGCCGCGTCCTCCAGGCTGTAACCGTTCAGATCGGTGCCGATGACCTGGATGATCTGGTCGCGGAACCGGTCGCGCTGGGTGTACAGGTCGACGAAGTCGAGCTGCTTGCCGACCGTCTTCAGCGCCTCGGAGAACTTGGCGTTGAACAGCTCCTGCAGCGTCTCGGCGTCGCTGGCGCGGGCGGTGCCGATCGCCTGGGCGACCTTCACCACGTCCTCGACGGTCTTGTTGACCCGGACGAAGAAGGTGATCTTGATGTCCGCCCGGATGTTGTCCCGGCAGATCAGGCCCTCGTTGCCGGAGCGCTCGATCTCGATGGTCTTCACCGAGATGTCCATGAACTCGGCCTTGTGCAGCACGGGCAGGACGACCGCGCCGGTGAAGGTGACGTCGACCTTGTTGACCTTCGAGACGATCAGGGCCCTGCCCTGTTCGACCTTGTGGAAAAGGCGCGTGATCATGAATATCACGCCGATGGCGACGAGCAGCACGACGGCCAGGAGCACGCCGAAACCGGTGGAGATGACGTCCATGGACTCCCTCGTTCAGATGGGACGGTCGGGGTCGAGTTCCGCGTCGTACGGCATCACCCAGAAGAATTCGCCCGGGGCGTCGTAGGCGAATATCAGGGCGGTGCTGCCGGCGCCGAAGACGTCGTCGCCGGTCTGTCTCACCTGGACGAGAGCGGAGGAGCCGTCGGGGGAGGTGACCTCGGCCTGGCCGAAGTCCCGCCCCACCCGGCCGGTGCGGATGACGCAGGTGCGGCCCACGAAGTCGGCGCGGGAGGGGACGCGCTCCTTCGGTACGGCGCGCCGCAGCGGCAGCGTGAGCAGGCGGGTGCCCAGCCAGGCGCAGGCGACCGCCGCGACCGGCACGGCGGGCAGGACCGGGGTCCCCGCGGCGAGGACGGACCCGGTGAGGCCGGCGAACCAGGCGACGGCCACCAGCAGCGAGACGGTCACCGCGACCGGCACCCCGCCGAGCCCGAGGCCCGCCAGGAACCCGGCGAAGCCCCCGCCGCCGGGGGCCTCGGCGGCGGGGGCCCCCTCACCCGCGGCGTCGTCGCCGAGGGCCGTGCCGGTGAGGAGGGAGACGATCCAGTAGCCGATCACCACGACCAGCGGGAAGCTGAACAGCACGGTGGGAAAGGCCAGCGCGGCGTCGACGAACTCGTGCAACCGACCCATTTGTATGAGAGATCCCCCTGCTGGTGCCCACCGGTGCGTCCCCCCGAACGCATGCGCCTGACTATATGTGTATAAAGAGCGAGTAAAAGCGATAGTTCCCGAAAGTCGAGAAATATCCGCCTGGAGAGGGAGACGGCGGCGGCCCGGGTCCGCCGGGCGGGTCACCCGGGATCCGCCCGGCGGTCCATCCGGGATCCGCCGGGCGGGTCGCCCGGAGTCCGCCGGGCGGGTCGCGAGGGACGCGCCGGGAACCGGGCGGGACGGCCCGGCGGATCCTAGGCGCTCGTGATCATGTAGGCGAGGCCGACGAGGATGACGACGGGGATGAGCCAGACGACGGCCTCGCGGGCGAATTCCTTGTACATGGCGGCGTCCCTTCGTGGCAGCGGTGGTCCTATGACGCGGCGGCGCCGACGATCATCGGGGCGTCCTGCGCGGGTCCCGGCTCGTCGATCACGTCGGCCACCACGCAGGTGATGTTGTCCGGGCCGCCGGCGTCGCAGGCGAGTTCGATGAGCGTGCGGGTGACGGTGTCGAGGTCGTCGATCGTGGCGAGCACGTGCCGGAGCCGGTCGGCGTCGACCACCCCGGACAGGCCGTCGGAGCAGAGCAGGTAGCGGTCGCCCACCTCGGCGTCCCGCAGCGACAGGTCGACCTCGATGGTGTCGCTGCCGTCCAGGACCTGGAGCAGGATCGATCGGTGCGGGTGGCGGGCCGCCTCCTCGGCGGTGATCCGACCGTCGTCCATCAGGGTCTGGACGAGCGTGTGGTCGTAGGTGATCTGGTAGAGGTCGCCCTCGCGCAGCAGGTAGGCGCGGGAGTCGCCGATGTGGGCCAGGGCCACGCGCGGCCCGTCCCAGAGCATCAGGGTCAGCGTGGTGCCCATCCCGGTGAGGCTCGGGTCCTGCTCGACCATCTCGCGCAGGCGCCGGTTGGCGCGGTGGACACCGTTCTCCGCGGCGGCGACGAGGTCGGGCGGGCACTCGTGGTCCAGGGGCGCGACCGTGGCGACCGCGGCCGCGCTGGCGACCTCCCCGCCCACGTGGCCGCCCATCCCGTCGGCGACGGCCAGCAACCGGGGGCCCGCGTAGGCGGAGTCCTCGTTGCCCTGGCGGACCCGGCCGACATCGGAACCCGCCGCATAGCGAAGCGTGATCATCTGCACATCACTGCTGAAACGTCGAGTCGCACGAGTGAATCGCTTTCGGACGGTCGGTACGGGCACGAGATCTCCCAACGATCCACTGTGCGCCCGTACTGGCGCAAGCGGCCCGGGGAAGTGTCGTCACATCAATCGGCGCGCGCGGCGGCGCGTAAGCTGTTCCGGCACTCTGGATGAGAGTACGGACGACAGTACCCGGACGCGAGTCCCCACGGCACGGCGAGGAGAAGACGATGAGCACCGCGATCGCGCAGGAGGCGGCGCGGCGCCGCACGTTCGCGGTGATCAGCCACCCCGACGCCGGAAAGTCGACCATGACGGAGGCGCTGGCGCTGCACGCCTCGGCGATCACCGAGGCCGGCGCCGTGCACGGCAAGGCCGGCCGGCGCGGCGTGACCTCCGACTGGATGGACATGGAGAAGGCCCGGGGCATCTCCATCACCTCGGCCGCCCTCCGCTTCGAGTACCGCGGGCACATGTTCAACCTGGTGGACACGCCCGGCCACGCCGACTTCTCCGAGGACACCTACCGCGTGCTGGCCGCCGTCGACTGCGCGGTCATGCTGCTCGACGCGGCCAAGGGCATGGAGCCGCAGACCCTGAAGCTCTTCGAGGTCTGCCGGCACCGGCGCATCCCCGTCATCACGTTCGTCAACAAGTGGGACCGGCCCGGCCGCGAGGCGCTGGAGCTGTTGGACGAGATCCAGGAGAAGACCGGCCTCAAGCCCACCCCCATCACCTGGCCGATCGGCACCGGCGGCTTCTTCCACGGGGTGATCGATCGGATCGCCGACCGGGCCGTCCGCTACACCCGCACGCCCGGCGGCGCCACCAAGGCCATCGAGACCGAGCTCACCCCCGAGCGGGCGGTCGCCGAGATCGGCGAGGACTGGGAGCGGTCGAGGGACGAGGCCGACCTGCTCACGGCGATCGGGTCCGACCACGACCAGAAGGCGTTCGAGTCCCACGAGACGACCCCGGTGCTGTTCGGCGCGGCGCTGTCCAACTTCGGCGTCGGCCGCCTGCTGGACGCCATGGTGGACCTCGCCCCGCCGCCCGCGCCTCGCCCCGACGTCAAGGGCGACCCGCGCCCGCTGGAGGAGCCGTTCTCCGGGCTGGTCTTCAAGGTCCAGGCCAACATGGACCCCTCGCACCGCGACCGGATCGCGTTCGTCCGGGTCTGCTCCGGCCGCTTCGAGCGCGGCATGGTGCTCACCCACGCGGCGACCGGGCGCCCCTTCGCCACCAAGTACGCCCAGTCGGTCTTCGGCCAGGAGCGCGCCACGATCGACGAGGCCTACCCCGGCGACGTGATCGGCCTGGTCAACGCCACGGCCCTGCGGCCGGGCGACACCCTCTACGACGGCCGCGCGGTCGAGTTCCCCAAGATCCCGAGCTTCGCGCCGGAGCACTTCTGGACCGCGCGGGTCCGCGACTCCAGCCGCTCCAAGCAGTTCCGCAAGGGCATCGAGCAGATGGAGGCCGAGGGCGTCGTCCAGGTGCTCCGCTCCGAGATCCGCGGCGACCAGTCGCCGGTGCTCGCGGCGGTCGGCCCGATGCAGTTCGACGTGGTCAAGCACCGGCTGGCCGGAGAGTTCAACACCGAGATCGCCCTGGACCGGCTCGACTTCAGCCTGGCCCGCCTCACCGACGCCGAGTCGGCGCCCGTCCTGACCCGCCAGCGCGGGGTCGAGGTCCTCACCCGGACCATCGACGGGGCGCTGCTGGCGCTGTTCACCGACGAGTGGCGGATGCGCGGCGTCCTGCGCGACCACCCGGACCTGGTCCTGGAACCGCTGCTCGCCGACACCCGAGCCTGACGGTGGGAGCGTTCCCACCACTTGTCCAGGCATGATGTGATATGTCGTTATGAGCACGATTAAGTGGGGCATCCTGGCGACCGGCGGCATCGCCGCGACCTTCACCGAGGACCTGAAGCTGCTGCCGGACGCCGAGGTGGTCGCCGTCGGGTCCCGGTCGATCGCGAGCGCGCAGGCTTTCGCCGACCGCCACGGCATCCCCCGCGCCCACGGCACCTGGGCCGACCTGGCCGCCGACCCCGAGGTGGACATCGTCTACGTCGCCACCCCGCACAGCGCCCACTACGACGCCGTCACGACCTGCCTGAACGCCGGCAAGGCCGTCCTGTGCGAGAAGCCGTTCACCCTCGACCGGGCCCGGGCCGCGGAGCTGGTGGACCTGGCGCGCGAGCGCGGGCTGTTCCTCATGGAGGCCATGTGGATGCGCTGCAACCCGGCGATCCGCAGACTCGTCGAGCTGGTCCGGGAGGGCGTGCTCGGCCCGGTGAACACCGTGCACGCCGACTTCGGCATCTCCGTCGAGGTCGGTCCCGACCACCGGCTCCGCGACCCCGCGCTGGGCGGCGGCGCCCTGATGGACCTGGGCGTCTACCCGGTCTCCTTCGCCCACATGCTGCTCGGCGCGCCGGAGAGGGTGCAGTCCTGGGCCCGCCTGACCCCCGAGGGCGTGGACGAGAACACCGGCATGCTCTTCGGCTACGAGGACGGCGCCGTCGCGATGCTCTCCTGCGGCATCACCACGCACAGCCCGGTCACGGCCTCGGTCTCCGGGCCGCTCGGCCGGATCGAGCTGCCGCACCTGTTCTTCCGGCCGGAGGCCTTCACGCTGTACCGGACGGACGGGGAGCCGGAGACCTTCCAGGTGCCCTTCGACGGCAACGGCATGAACCACGAGGCCGTCGAGGCCATGCGCTGCCTGCGCGAGGGGCTGCTGGAGAGTCCGCTGGTGCCCTGGCAGGCGACGCTCGAGGTGATGGGCCTCCTGGACGAGATCCGTGCCCAGGCGGGAGTGCGCTTCCCCGGCGAATGACCCGGCCGGGCCCTTCCTGTCCGCCCGGCGGGGCGGGGAGGAGGGGCGCCGTCGCTGCGCCTGCGACAGGCTCGGCGGCGGACGGGGCGCCAGAAGCGGAGGAGTCTCTCAGAGATCTCTCGGGTGCAGGACTTTGATCCGGCTGATGTGGCGCAATCGCTCGAACCCGTTGTCCTTCGTCAGGAGGAAGGCGCCGTGTTCCATCGCCGAAGCGGCGATGAGCATGTCGGATCGTTGCCCTTCGCGTCCTTTGGACAGGGCTGCGGCGTTGAGCATCGCGTAGGCGACGGCCGTACGGAGAGAGAAGTCCAGCACCGGAACCAGGCGCGCCAGACCGCTGATCCTCCGGGTCCGTTGCTCGCGCTCCGCCTTGGTCTTCGCCTTCGCGAGCCCGGTCAGCAACTCTCCCAAGGTCAGCACGGACATCGCCGGGTCGTAAGGAGCGAGACGCCGAGGATCGAGGACTCCACGCTCGATGTCCGCCATGACACATGTGTCGATCACGACACGCGAGGTCAAGACCGGTCCCGTATGGCGGCCTCGATGTCGTCGGCGAAGTCGGGGTCGGGACCGAACTCCTCGAACCAGCGAGCCAGGCGGTCTCCTATGGCCTGGCCGGAGAAGGGCGGCCGGGGAGCGGGGCCCAGGACTGCGGCGGGCCGTCCGCCTCGGGTGATGATGATCTGCTCTCCGGCCTCCACCCGGTCGAGTAGCCGGGAGAGGGTCTTGCCCGCTTCGGCGACGCCGACCGTGCTGGTGGGCTCCTCGGGCGAGGAGTCGATGGGAAGTGCACTCATACCGTCCACTGTAGCTCTGGCCTCCGGATGATTCCGGAGGTCACCGGAGCTATCCGGAGCTCCAGGTGCGCGGTTCGAAGGGAGTTTCGCTGCGACCTGATCCGGGATGCGAATGCTCTCTGAGGCCGCGGCCGCCGGGCCCGCGCCCGGGTCGCGGGCGTCAGGAGCCGCGCGGGGTGACCAGGCCGGATTCGTAGGCGATGACGACGAGCTGGGCGCGGTCGCGGGCGCGGAGTTTGGTCATGGCCCGGTTGACGTGGGTCTTCGCGGTCAGCGGGCTGATCACCATGCGGCCGGCGATCTGGTCGTTGGACAGGCCCCGCGCGACCAGGGCGACGGCCTCGCGTTCCCGGGCGGTCAGCTCTTCCAGCCCCGCCGGGTCGCCGGTGCCGGGCGGCTGGGCGACGTACCGGTCGATCAGCCTGCGGGTGATCGACGGGGCGAGCAGGGCGTCACCGCGCGCGGCGACGCGTACGGCGTGCAGGAAGTCCTCCGGCTGGATGTCCTTGACCAGGAATCCGGCCGCGCCGGCGCGCAGCGCGTCGAAGACGTACTCGTCCAGGCCGTAATTGGTCAGGATGACGACGTGCACCCCGGCCAGGGCCGGATCCGCGGCGATGCGCCGGGTCGCCTCGACGCCGTCGACGACCGGCATCCGGATGTCGACGAGCGCGATGTCGGGCAGGTGCTCCCTGGCCAGGGCCAGGCCCTCCAGCCCGTCCCCGGCCTCGGCCACCACCTCGATGTCGTCCTCCAGGTCGAGGAGCGCGCGGAACCCGCTGCGGATGAGCGGCTGGTCGTCGACCAGCAGGACACGGATCACGGCGTTCCCTCCAGGGGGAGTTCGGCGTGGACGGTGAAGCCGCCCTCGCCGCGCGGCTCCGCCCGCAGGCGACCGCCGAGGGCGGTGACGCGTTCGCGCATGCCGAGCAGCCCGACGCCGGGCACGGGTACGGCGTGCGGTGCGGCCGTGCCGTCGTCGTCGACCTGGACGACCAGGGCGTCGGGACGATGGTCGATCCGGACCGACGCGGTGGTGGCGGCGGCGTGCCGGGCGACGTTGGTCAGCGACTCCTGAACGATCCGGTACGCGGTCCGCTCCACCGCGGCCGGCACGTCGTCGCGGTGCCCCTCGACCGTCAGCGTCGCGTCCAGACCGGCCGCCCGGGCCCGTCGCACCAGTTCCGGGACGTGGTCGAGCCCGTGCGGCGGGCTCCTGCCGTCGTCGCGCAGCGCCTCCAGGGTCGCCCGCAGTTCCCGGGACGCCTCACGACCGGCGTCCCGGATCGCCAGCAGGGCCTCCGGCACCGGTTCACCCCGCCTGCGGGCCACGTGGACGGCGGCTTCGGCCTGCACCTTGATGACGGAGATCTGGTGGGTGAGCGAATCGTGCAGCTCCCGTGCGATGTGCAGCCGCTCCTCGTCGGCGCGGCGCCGCGCGGTCTCCTCGCGGGTGCGCTCGGCCTCCTCCGCCCGCTGCTCGGCCTGCCGCAGCGCCTCGCCCGCCGCTCCGGCGGCGACCAGCCAGGCCAGCTGGAGGGCGTCCCGGCTCTGCGCCAGCGCCCCGCCCACCGACAGGTCGTGGGAGGAGGCCAGCAGCGCGAGCGGGAGGGCGACCAGCACGGTCACCGTACCCGCCACCGCGACGATGCGGTGGCCCGCCCGTACCGCGGCGTACACCGCGAACAGGTACGCGACGGCGGGCACGTCGAGACCGACGGCCTGGTGACCCACCGCGCACAGCCCGGTCACGGCCAGTACGGCGACCGGGGCCCGGCGGTGTGCGGCCAGCGCCAGCCCGCCGGTCAGCAGCAACGCGTAGCCCAGCGGGGCGAGGTCCGGGTGGGAGTGCCGCCCGGACAGTCCGGTGAACAGCAGCGCCGCCGTCACGCCGGCGGTGATCGCCCAGTCTCCGGCACCGGCCCGGGCACCGATCCGGACAGCGGCTCGGATACCGGTCCGGATACCGGTCCGCCCTGTGCTCATGCGCGAACCCTAACCGGATGCCCGCACGAGGCGAATCCCGCGTACGGATGATCGGCCGCCTACCGCGCACGCGGTACCCGCGCGGCTCCCGCGGCGTCCGCGGTAGCCGGATGCGGCGTCGGCGGCAGCGCCGATTGTCTGCGCCCGCCGGACGACGGGCGGCGGGTCCGGCGGACATGATCAGGCGGTGTCCGGTCGTAGGAGAGAAGTCGTAGGAGAGAAGGAGCACCCATGTCGGTCCGTCATCTGCTCGCCGCCGCCGCGGCCGCCCCGCTCGGCGTCCTCGGGCTCGCCGCACCGGCGGCCGCGCACGTCCTGGCCCAGCCGGCCGTCACCGACGCCTACACCTTGACCGCCGGGCGTGCCTGGTCCTTGGTGGGCGCGTTGCTGGGGCTGGCCGGTGCGGTCGTCGGCGGGCTGGCCTTGGCCCGCCCCGCCGGTCGGCTCGGCACCGGGGGAAGGGGAGCCGTCGCGGCCCTGGCGGCGGGGCTGGCCGGCGCGGTCGTCGGCGGGCTGGTCGTGGCCGCCGCCGAGGGCGGGCCCGGCACCGGCTACGGAATAGTCGGAGGCGTCCTGTCCCTGGTGGTCGGGCTGGTCGCCGCGGTCCTCGGCGGGCTGGCCCTGGTCCGCTCCCGCCGCACCGGCTGACCGCCGTGAGCGGGGCGCGGTGAGCTGACCCGCGGTGAGCCGATCGCCGTGAGCCGATCGCCGTGAGTGGGTGCGGCGAGTGGGGCGTCGCGAGCGGGGTGCGGCGGTCGGCCGGTCAGCCGGGGAGGCCGCCGCGTCCCGGAGCCCTCTCGCTCAGACCCGTTCCCAGTCGTGGCGCTCCAGGAAGGCCCGGTTGTCGACGGCGTACTCGGCGAAGGCGTCCTGGACCGTCTCCAGGTCGGCGACGTGCGTGCGGAACATGGCGTTGCGGACGCTGTCCTTGTACTCCAGCTCGTAGCCGCCGGGCTCCGGGGAGGTCTGGATGAAGTGCTCGCCGAAGACGACCAGGGCGGTGAACGGGTTCTGCGGGCCCATCGTGGCCAGCGCGTCGTGGACGAGCTGGAGGTCGGGGTCGATCAGGATCATCCCGTCGCCCGTGTGCATCTGCATGCCGGGGTAGGCGCCCAGCGGCTCGCGGTTGTGCACCAGCCGGCGCTGCGGGTCGTAGCAGACCAGCTCGCACTCCCGGGCCGCCTCGAAGGCGACCCCCGACACCTCGTCGGACCGTTCGCGCTCCACGGTGACGAGGGCGTACTCCGGGGAGACCTGCCGGGCCTCGGGCAGGCGCTCGGCGAACGCCGCCACCCCGGGGTGCGCCGCGGCGGCGTCGGGCTCCCCGCGGCGGAGCGCCTGGAAGACGTTCTCCGCGTGTTCCTTGGTGATCGGCTTGGGCTCGTACCAGACGGCCAGTTTGAAGCTCACCCTTCCATCGTCCTACAGCCCCCGCGGAGAACCGGTCTCCGCTCGCGGGCGGCGGCGGGTTTCCCACCGCCCGGAGGGACGGGAAGGCTCGGGACGGGGCCTGACCGCGGCGCGGGCCGACCGGACCGCGGGGACCGGGCACCGGTCGCGAAGGGCTAGCATCGGCGCAGTTCGGGAGCGAGGTGGCCGGGATGGACTTTCGGGTGCTGGGGCCGGTCGGCGCGGCCGGCGACGGCGGGGAGCCGCTGGACATCGGCCCCCACCAGCAGCGGGCGGTGCTCGCCCTGTGCATGCTCGCCGCGCCCCGGCCGGTCGCGCCGGGGCGGATCATCGACGTGCTCTGGGAGGACGGGCCCCCGCCGGGGGCGGTCAACACCGTCCAGGCCTACGTCTCCAAGCTCCGCCGGGTCTTCGAACCGGACCGGCGGCGGAACACGCCCCCGTCCGTCCTGGTCAGCCGCCCGGGCGGCTACGCCCTCGCGATCGGTGAGGCGGACCTCGACCTGGCGCGGGCACGCGGGCACGCGGCGGAGGGCACTCGCCTGGCGGCCGCCGGGGACCACGCGGGGGCGGAGCGGGAGTTCCGGCGGGCGCTGGGGGAGTGGCGGGGGGAGCCGCTGGCCGACTTCACCGGCGCCTCCTGGGCGGAGCAGGAGCGGGCCCATCTGGCCGAGTTCCGGCTGACACTGGAGGAGGACGCCGCCGAGGCGGCCCTGGTCCTGGGCCGGGGTGACGCGCTCACCGGCGGGCTGGCCAGGCTGGTGGCCGCCCACCCGCTGCGCGAACGGCTCCGCGTGCTCGCCGCGCACGCCCTCTACCAGGCCGGGCGGCAGGCGGACGCGCTGACCGTGCTCGCCGAGGGCCGCAGGCTTCTGGTGGAAGAGCTCGGCCTGGACCCCGGACCGTCCGCGCGGGAGATGGAACGGCGCATCCTCGCCCAGGACCCGGCGCTCGTCCGCCGGACGGAGGCGCGCGGGGCGCACGGGACGGTCGTCCCGCCGTCGGCGGGGCCGGCGGTCGCTGCGGCGTCCGTCCCGCCGTCGGTGGGAGCCGCGGTCGCTGCGGCGTCCGTCCCGCCGTCGGTGGGATCAGCGGCGCCCGTCGCTCCGGGGTCCCCGGCGCCCCGGCTGGTCGGCAGGGACGCGGAGATCGCCGTCCTCGACCGCGCGGTCACCGGCGACGGGCACCGGGTGGTGCTGCTGGCGGGGGAACCCGGGATCGGCAAGACGAGCCTGGCCGAGCACGCCGCCGCGACCGCGGAGGCGGCCGGGCGGCGGGTGGTGTGGGGCCGCTGCTGGGACGAGGGCGGTGCCCCGCCCTTCTGGCCGTGGACGCAGGCCGCCACGGAACTCGCGGGCTCCACCGAACCGGGAGGACCCGGCGCGGGCTCCGCGGGCCTGATCGGAGCCGGCGCGGACTCTGCGGATCTGACCGGACCCGGTACGGCCTCCGCGGGCCTGATGGGAGCCGGTTCCGCGGGCCTGACGGGGCCCGGTACGGCCTCCGCGGGACCGGGCGGAGCGGGAGCGCAGGGAGAGGGCGGGCGGTTCCGGTTCTACGAGGCCTTCGCCCGGCTGCTGAACGGGTACGGCAGGGTGCTGGTCGTCCTGGACGACCTCCAGTGGGCCGACGCCTCCTCGATCCGGCTGCTGGAGTTCCTCGCCTCGACCCGGCTCTGCCCGGAGCTGGTCGTGGTGGCCACCTACCGGGACACCGACGTACGGCCCGGCGGAGCGCTGGAGCACGCCCTCGGCGCACTGGTGCGGCTGGCGCACGTGCGGCGGCTGGCCGTGCGCGGCCTGGCCGAGGACGACATCCGCGAATACCTCGGCCGGGCCGGGGCCGACACCGGCCGCGCCGCGGAGATGACCCGGCTCACCGCGGGCAACCCGTTCTTCCTCGGCGAGGTGCTGCACCTGGCCGAAGGGCCCGGCGCCGCGGAGTCCCCGGCGGCCCCGGCCGCGCTGGCCGACCTGTCGGACGTGGTGCGCGGCCGGCTGGCCGGGCTGCCTCCCGGGACGGAGGAGGTGCTGACCGTCGCCGCCCTGCTCGGCCGGGACGCGCCCGCCGACATCCTGTTCCGGGTCGCGGACCTGCCCGAGGAGGAGGTGCTCGACATCCTCGACGCCGCGGTCCGGGCCCGGCTGCTGGCCGAGGGGGACGGGCCGGCCTGCCGGTTCGTCCACGACATCGTCCGCGACGTGCTGCGCGAGGCGCTGCCGCCGCTGCGGCGCAGGCGCCTGCACGCCCGGATCGCCGAGGTGCTGGAGGAGCGGAGCGGGACCCGGCTGGTCGAGATCGCCCACCACTACGGCGAGGGCGTGCTGAGCGGGCGCACGGCGGGCAAGGCCATCGGCTACGCCCGGCGCGCGGCGGCGCAGGCCACGGCCCAGTTCGCGCACGAGGACGCGGTCGAGCACCTGGAACGGGCGATCGCCCTGATCGGCGCCCTGCCCCGGTCCGACGACGCGCTCCGCTGCGACCTCCTGCTCGACCTGGCCGAGGCGCAGGCGGCGGCGGGCCTGAGCACGGCCGCCCGCACCCGCCTGGAGGAGGCCGCACGGATCGCCGAGGACCTCGGCGACGACAACCGCCTGGCCCGGGCGGCGCTCGGCCTGTCGGACCAGATCTACACGGCCATGTACGAGGAGGTGACCGACGTCGAGCGGCTCGCCGGGCGCATCGACCGGGCGCTCGCCTCGGACCTGGCCGAGGGCTCGCCGTGGCGCGCCCGCCTGCTGGCCGCCTCGGCGTTCATCGGCTCCACGGGGCGGCCGGTCGCGCAGAGCCTGGAGCTCGCGGCGCAGGCCGTACGGCTGGCGCGCCGCGGCGGCGACGAGCGGACCCTGTCCCGGACGCTGATCGCCTGGGAACTGCTGCTCCGCTCCGGCGCCGACCACGACCTGCGGCGGGAGGTCATCGACGAGATCGTGGAGCTCGGCGTGCGCACCGGCGACCTGGTGACCGAGTGGATCGGCCGGGAGACCGGCCACGTCGAGCGGACCGCCCGGGGCGAGCGCGACGGCGCGGCCGGGGACCTCGCCTGGCTGCGGGAGACCGCCGAGCGGCTCCGGCTGCCCTCGCTGTCCGGTCTCGCCGCCTGGCAGAGCGCGGTCCACGCCTACCTGGACGGGCGGTCCGGCGACGCCCTCGCGGCGGCCGGGGAGTCGGAGGCGGCCCACCCGGAGGGCGCGCTCGGCCGAGACGACGCGCACCTGCGGCACGAGACGCTCCGCTTCCTCGCCCTGCGCGCGGGCGGACGCTCTGCGGAGGCGCTGGCGCTGGCCGACGAGACCCTCGGCGCGCGCCCCGGTCAGCGGCCCTGGCGGCTCCTGCGCTGCCTGGCCCTGACCGACCTGGGCCGGGCGGAGGAGGCGCGGGCGGACTTCGCCGGCCTCGCCCGCGACGGTTTCGCGGAGCTCCTGCCCGACCTGGGCTACCGGTTCGTCGCGGACGCGGTCTGCGAGCTCTGCGCCGCGCTCGGGGAGGCGGAGGCGGGCGAGGTCCTGGCGGGCCACCTGGCGCCGCACGCGGGACGCCTGCTGGGCTGGTCGGTCACCGACCTGTGCCTGGCCAGGCTGGCCCTGCTGCACGGCGACCGGGACCGGGCCGGGGAGCACCTGCGGGCGGCCGAGGCGTTCGTGCGCCGCTCCGGCGTCCGCGTCCACGAACCCGCCCTGCGGGAGCTGCGGACGCGGCTCTCCGGCTGAGACCGGGACCGGCGCGCTCGAAGGAGGACCGGCAGGTCCCGGACCGGTCATGGCCGCGGCGAGGCCGCGTCCAGGAGAGCACGTCCGGCCTCGGTGAGCTCGTGCGTGGCCGTGCGACCGGTCCGGCTGCTGTCGATCAACCCGGCGTCTCGCAGGATCGCCAGGTGCTCGCTGGCCGTCGGGGCGGTGACGCCCACCAGCCTGGCCACGACGGTCGTCTGCAGCGGAGTGGTGAGCGCGGCCAGGATCCTGGATCGAGTTGCTCCCAGAAGCCGGTCGAGGGATCTCGGAGTGGGAGGTGCCGTCCAGAGGTACCGCCCGGATGCCGGGTAATAGATCGCCGGAGTCCAGTGGTCCGAGGTGGTGCACTGCATCCGGTCGGTGATGAACAGCGACGGAACGAGAATGAGCCCCTCGGGGCAGTCGACGTCGATGTCGACGGTTTTCCCGACGGTGATGGTGTCGCCTTCGCACGCGGCGGAGTGGTGGAGGCGCGGAAGGACCGCGCGCAACCCCTCGCGGTTGACCTGGACGGCCCGATCCAGCATCTCGGCACGCAGCGCCTGCCGCATGGACGGCCACTCCGGTTCTACGACCGCCTTCCAGAGGCGGCGCAGCGCGTCGGCGGCCTCGGACCTGGCTCGGCCGGGGTCGTCGAGCAACCGGCGGACCGTCTCCGTCCCGCGCCCCCTCGCGGCGTCGACCAGTTCGGCGTACGTCTGGTCCGCCGGCGCGGCGAGGAGGGCGTCCATGCCCTCCTCGAACGTCGGCTCACTGGACATCGGCGACGGGTCGAGGAAGTCAGGTCGATACGCGCCGTCGGCCATGAAGACCGTGAGCGCGCTCAAGTCCGGCTCCGAGAGACGGCGGTGGCGACGGCGAAGCCACGGGTGGAACATCGGGTGACGCTGCGGTTCGGTCAAGAGCCGGGCGAGACTGACCACTTCGTGGATCGGCGACATCGCCCACCGCACGCTCGCAGCGCCGGCGCCCAATCGGTAGCGGATCACTCCCCAATTGTTAGGCCACCGCCGAAATGAGCGCGAGCGGAGTGGCGAGGCCCCGAGACTCGGGTCATGACCGACACGGAGCCGACTGCCCGGCTTTCCCAGCGACCCGAGCGAGCCCGGCAGACACGAACGATCCGGCTGGGCGCCGGCGGATCGACCATCGAAGTCCTCGTCGGCCCCGCGGAGACCGGCGGGACCATGAGCATCTACCGGTGGCGCATGTCGCCCTCCAGCCGGGGACCCGCCCCGCACTTCCACACGACCTTCAGCGAGACCTTCACCGTCGAGGAAGGCGAGGTCGACTACTTCGACGGGCGGACCTGGCGGACACTGCTGCCCGGCGACACCGCGCACGTCGCGATGGGCGGCGTCCACGCGATCCGGAAGGAGCGCGCCGAACCCGCCACCCTCCTCATGGCACTCTCGCCGGGCGTACCCCGGGAGGAGTACTTCGCGCAGCTCGCCACTGCGGACGAACGGGACCTGAGCCGGCTTCACGAAGCCCACGACAACCACTTCGTCCACGACTTCGAACGGTGATGGAGCCGGCACGGAACAAGCCCCGCCCCGCTCCTTGGACCGCACTCGTAGAACTGCTCCCGAGAGACGAGACAACCCATGCTCACTGACATCGCCACTGTGCTCGCCGGTCTGGTCGCCGTCGGCATCATCCTCATCGGCGTCCGCTTCCTGCTGCAGCCGGTCGCGTCGGCGGAGGGCTTCGGGGTTCCCGTGCCCATGAACGCGTACTTGACCGTCAAGGGCGTACGGGACATCACCGCCGGCCTCGTCGTGCTCCCGGCCCTCGTGACGGGAGACCGGCACATGCTCGGCTGGCTGATCCTCGCCAGCGTGTTCGCCCCACTGGGCGACATGGTCGTCGTGCTCAGGAACGGGGGTCCGCGGGCGGTGGCGTTCGGCGTCCACGGCCTCACCGCCGCGGTGATGGCGGCGGCCGCGGCCGTTCTCATCCTGATGTGAGGCGTGTCGTCCAGAGGGACGTTCCGGTGCCCGGGGAGGCGCCATGCCGTACCAGGCCTCGGAGGTGCCGCTCGGAATGCGGCGCGCCGGAGATGGCGGAACATGCATGTACGGGAGAGCATTGGGCATGTCTCCACACCGCTGAAGGGCGGTGAAATGATCGAAATCTGGCCTGGTGACCCCTATCCTCTGGGGGCCACCTATGACGGCGCGGGGACCAACTTCGCGCTCTTCTCCGAGGCCGCGGAGAAGGTCGAGCTGTGCCTGTTCGACGACGAGGGCGAGGAGACCAGGGTCTCGCTCACCGAGGTCGAGGGCCACGTCTGGCACGGCTACCTGCCCCGGGTCGGCCCGGGGCAGCGGTACGGCTACCGCGTGCACGGGCCCTACGACCCGGGCTCCGGGCAGCGCTGCAACCCCGCCAAGCTCCTCCTCGACCCCTACGCCAAGGCGATCGAGGGCGACGTGGCGTGGGACGAGGCGGTGTACGGCTATCGCTTCGGACGGCCGGACAGCCGCAACGACGCGGACTCGGCGCCGTTCATGCCGCTCTCCGTGGTGGTCAACCCGTTCTTCGGGTGGGGGCACGACCGCCCGCCCGCCACGCCGTACCACGACACGGTGATCTACGAGGCGCACGTCAAGGGTCTGACGATCAACCACCCGAAGATCCCGGAGCGGATCCGCGGCACCTACGCGGCCATCGGGCACCCCGAGATCATCGACCACCTGACCGCGCTCGGCGTGACGGCGATCGAGCTCATGCCGGTGCACCAGTTCGTCACCGACCACATGCTGGCCGACAAGGGCCTGTCGAACTACTGGGGCTACAACACCATCGGCTTCTTCGCCCCGCAGAACACCTACTCCAGCAGCGGCCAGCGCGGCGGCCAGGTGCTGGAGTTCAAGGCCATGGTCAAGGCGCTGCACGAGGCGAACATCGAGGTCATCCTCGACGTGGTCTACAACCACACCGCCGAGGGCAACCACCTGGGCCCGACGCTGAGCATGCGCGGCATCGACAACGCCGCCTACTACCGGCTCGTCGACGACGACCGGCGCTACTACATGGACACCACCGGCACCGGCAACAGCATGTTCATGCGCTCGCCCCAGGTGCTGCAGCTGATCATGGACTCGCTGCGCTACTGGGTCACCGAGATGCACGTGGACGGATTCCGATTCGACCTGGCGGCCACGCTCGCCCGCGAGCTGCACGAGGTCGACCGGCTGAGCGCCTTCTTCGACCTGGTCCAGCAGGACCCGGTGCTGTCGCGGGTCAAGCTCATCGCCGAGCCGTGGGACGTCGGCCCCGGCGGCTACCAGGTGGGCAACTTCCCGGCCCGGTGGACCGAGTGGAACGGCCGCTACCGCGACACGATCCGGGACCTGTGGCGGGGCGAGCCCGCCGCGCTGCCCGAGTTCGCCTCGCGGTTGACCGGCTCCAGCGACCTCTACCAGGACGACAGCCGCCGTCCCGCCGCCTCCATCAACTTCGTCACCTGCCACGACGGCTTCACCCTCACCGACCTGGTCTCCTACAACCACAAGCACAACGAGGCCAACGGCGAGGACAACCGCGACGGCACCGACGACAACCGGTCCTGGAACTGCGGGGCCGAGGGGCCCGCGACGCTGGCCATCGAGTCGCTGCGCGAGCAGCAGAAGCGCAACTTCCTGACCACGCTGTTCCTGTCGCAGGGCGTGCCGATGCTCTCCCACGGCGACGAGCTCGGCCGCACCCAGCAGGGCAACAACAACGTCTACTGCCAGGACAACGAGCTCAGCTGGGTCGACTGGTCCGACGTCAGGGAGAACTGGCTGCTGCTGGAGTTCACCCGGAAGCTGGCCAAGCTCCGCGCCGACCACCCGGTCTTCCGGCGGCGCCGCTTCTTCTACGGCCGGCCGGTGCGCGGGTCGGACGACGGGCTGAGCGACATCGCCTGGCTCACCCCGCACGGGAAGCGGATGACCGACGCCGACTGGAACGTCGGGTACGCCAAGTCGCTGGCCGTCTTCCTGAACGGCGACGCCATCACCGAGCCGGACCGCCGGGGACGGCGCATCACCGACGACTCGTTCCTGCTGCTGATCAACGCCCACCACGAGACCATCAAGTTCACGATCCCGGAGGATTACGGCGACATGTGGCTGACGGAGATCGACACGGCGATGCCGATCACGGTCGACACCCCGCTCTGCCGGGCGGGAGAGGGAGTGCCGGTGGCGGGCCGCTCGATGCGGGTGCTGCGCCGTGTCTGAGCCCGTACCCGCGCCGGTGTCCACCTACCGCTTCCAGCTGACCCCCGACTTCGGGTTCGACCGGGTCGCCGAGCTCGCCCCCTACCTGCGCGACCTCGGGGTGAGCCACGTCTACCTCTCGCCGATCCTGCAGGCCGTGCCCGAGTCGCGGCACGGCTACGACGTCACCGACCACTCGCGGATCCGCGAGGAGTTCGGCGGGATCGAGGGTCTGCGGGCGATGGCCGCGACGCTGGCCGGGCACGGGATCGGCATCGTGGTGGACATCGTGCCCAACCACATGACGGTCCCGGTGCCCGAGTCGGGCAACGCGCCGCTGTGGTCGGTGCTCGCCGAGGGGCCGGCCTCGCCGTACGCGTCGTGGTTCGACATCGAGTGGACCGACGGCAGGGTGAACATGCCGGTGATCGGTGACGACACCGAGCCCGTGGTGGACGGCGACGTGCTGCGCTACCACGACCATGCGTTCCCCTACCCGGACACCCACTACCGGCTGGTCGACTGGCGGCGCGGCCCCGGCTACCGGCGCTTCTTCGACGTGTCCTCGCTGATCGGCCTGCGGGTGGAGGACCCGGAGGTCTTCGACGCCACCCACCGGGTGATCCTGGACCTGGTCGCCGAGGGCGTGATCGGCGGCCTGCGGGTCGACCACCCCGACGGCCTGGCCGACCCGCGCGGCTACCTGGCCCGGCTGCGCGCCGCGTCGGGCGTGTGGACGGTCGCCGAGAAGATCCTCGTCGGCGACGAGCGGCTCCCGGACGACTGGGCGTGCGACGGCACCACCGGCTACGAGGCGCTGAACCGGATCACCGGGCTCTTCGTCGACGCGGCCGGGAAGGAACCGCTGGTCGAGGAGTTCGTCCGGCGGACCGGCATGCCGCGCGACTACGCGGAGGTGGTCTACACCGCCAAGAAGCACGTCCTCGACCTGTTCTTCGGCGCCGAGATCGACCGGTTGCACGCGGTCGTCGGCACCGACCGCGACACGCTCGCCGAGCTGCTGGCGGCCATGCCGGTCTACCGGGCCTACGCGGTCCCGGGGGAGCCGGTGCGCGCGGCCTCGGCGGCGATCGTGGAGGCGGCCGGCGAGCTCGCCGCCGCGCGGTTGCCCGAGGGCGCCCCCGTCGCCGAGACGGTGGAGAAGGTGCTGTACGGCCCGGCCGAGGCGGTCGTCCGGTTCCAGCAGACCTGCGGCCCGGTGATGGCCAAGGGGGTGGAGGACACCGCCCTCTACCGGTGGTACCCGCTGGCCTGCCTGAACGAGGTGGGCGGTGAGCCGGACCGGTTCGGCGGGCCGGTGGAGGAGTTCCACGCGTTCTGCCACCGGATGGCCCCGGGCACGATGACGACCCTGTCCACCCACGACACCAAGCGCTCGGAGGACGTCCGGGCCCGGTTGGCCGTGCTTTCGGAGCTGCCCGGCGAGTGGACCGAGGCGGTCGAGGAGTGGTCCGCGAAGGTCTCCTTCGACCCGGCGCTGGACTACCTGGCCTGGCAGAACCTGATGGCCGCCTGGCCGATCGACCCGGACCGGTTCTTCGACTACCTGTTCAAGGCGGCCCGCGAGGCCAAGACCGCGATCTCCTGGGCCACGCCCGACCCGTCCTACGAGAAGGGCCTGCGGGCCTTCGTGGAGCGGGCGATCGGCGAGTGCGGCCCCTCGATCGGGGAGTTCGCCGCCCGGATCGAGCCCTACGCCCGGTCCAACTCGCTGGGCCAGAAGCTCGTCCAGCTCATGATGCCGGGCGTGCCGGACCTGTACTGGGGCAACGAGATCACCGACTTCTCCCTGGTGGACCCGGACAACCGCCGCCCGGTCGACTTCGGCCTCCGCGCCTGGATGCTCGCCGGGGACGGAGCCCCCGGTTCGCCCGGTGCTCTCGGGGCCGCCGGGTCTTCCGGATCTCCCGGGACCGCCGGACCGGCCGGGTCCGCGGCGCTCGCCGGGTCCACCGGGTCTACCGGGTCCTCCGGACCGGCAGGGTTCGCCGGGTCCGCCGGGTCCGCCGGGTCCGCCGGGGCCGGCTGGTCCGAGTGGGACGCCGCCAAGCTGCTCGTCACCCGGCAGGCGCTCGGTCTGCGGCGGCGGATCGACCCCGCGGCGCCGTACGTCCCGCTGGAGACCGGCGAGCACGCGGTCGCCTTCGCCCGCGGGGAGCGGGCCGTGGCGGTGGCGACCCGGCTCCCGGTGGGCCTGGAGCGGCACGGCGGCTGGGGCGGCGAGACGCTCACGCTCCCGCCCGGCCACTGGCGCGACCTGCTGTCCGGTGCCGAGCACACCGGGCGGATCCCCATGGCCCACCTGCTCTCCCACCACCCCGTCGCGCTGCTGGAAAGGGACTGACACATGTTCGAGGTGTGGGCGCCGGAGGCGGGCGCCGTCGAGGTGGAGATCGACGGGACCCGGCACGCGATGCGGCGCGGGAACGGCGGCTGGTGGTCGGCGGAGGTGCCGGGAGCCGGGCACGGCACCGACTACCGGTTCCGGCTGGACGGCGGCGACCCGCTGCCCGACCCGCGGACCCGGTGGCAGCCCGAGGGGATCTTCGGGCCGAGCCGGGTCTACGACCACGACCGGTTCGCCTGGAGCGACGACCTGTGGAAGGGCCGGGCCCTGCCCGGCTCGATCGTCTACGAGCTGCACATCGGGACCTTCACCCCGGAGGGCACGTTCGAGGCGGCGATCGGCAAGCTGGAGCACCTGGTGGCGCTGGGCGTCGACTTCGTCGAGGTCATGCCGGTGCCGCCGGTCCCGGGCGGGCGCAACTGGGGCTACGACGGGGTGGACCTGTGGGCCGTCACCGACAACTACGGGGGCCCCGACGGGTTCAAGCGGTTCGTGGACGCCTGCCACCGCCAGGGGCTCGGCGTGATCCTCGACGTCGTCTACAACCACCTCGGGCCGTCCGGCAACTTCCTGGCGCCCTTCGGCCCGTACTTCCACTCCTCCGCCTCCTCCTTCTGGGGCCAGGCGGTCAACCTGGACGGCCCCGGCTCCGACGAGGTGCGGCGCTACTTCATCGGCAACGCGCTGCAGTGGCTGCGCGACTACCACGTCGACGGCCTGCGGCTGGACGCCGTGCACGCGCTGCACGACGACCGGGCCGTGCACTTCCTGGAGGAGCTGGCAGGAGAGGTGGACGCCCTGTCGGCCGCCGTCGGCCGCCCGCTGACACTCATCGCCGAGTCCGACCTCAACGACCCCCGGCTGATGACCCCGCGCGAGGCCGGCGGGTACGGCCTGGCCGCCGCCTGGAACGACGACGTGCACCACGCCCTGCACACGGCGGTCACCGGCGAGCGGCACGGCTACTACGACGACTTCGCCGGAGGGCCGTCCGGGTCCCCGGCCGCCGCCCTGGCCAAGGTGCTGACCTCGGCCTACTACCACGACGGGACCTACTCGTCGTTCCGGCGCCGCTCCCACGGCCGCCCGGCCGGGCACGTGCCCGGCCACCGGTTCGTCGTCTGCGCGCAGAACCACGACCAGATCGGCAACCGGGCCGAGGGCGACCGGGTCGACCCCGAGGCGCTCCGGCTGGCCGCCGGGCTCCTGCTGACCTCGCCCTTCACCCCGATGCTGTTCATGGGGGAGGAGTGGGGGACGCGCACGCCGTTCCTGTTCTTCACCGACCACGTCGAGCCGCAGTTGCGCGAGGGCGAGGCCGACCGGCGGCGGCGGGAGTTCGTCGGCTTCGGCTACGACGACTGGGCGGACAAGGCCCCCGACCCCGGGGAGGAGCTGACGTTCCTGCGCTCCAAACTCGACTGGAGTGAGCTGGAGCAGGACGCGCACCGCGCCCACCTCGACTGGTACCGGGCGCTCATCGCGCTCCGCCGGGCCCACCCCGACCTGTCCGACCCGCGCCTGGACCGGGTCCGGGTGGAGCACGAGGGCTCCTGGCTGGTGGTGCACCGGGGCGCGTTCCGGGTGGCCGCCAACCTCGGCCGGTCCCCGGTCGCGCTCCGGGTCCAGCCCGCCGAGATCGTCCTGGCCTCCGACCCCGGCACCCACCTCGACGGCGACGACCTGACCCTGCCCGCCCGCTCGCTGGCGATCCTCAGACTGACCGCCTAGCGGTCCGCCGCCGCCCTCGCCGGGCGGAGGGCCCTGCCACACAGGCGGAGTCCTCCGCCCGGCGGGTCGGCGGCCGGGTGGAGGACTCCGCCCGGCGGATCCGGCGCCGCCTGCCCGGCTGCGACAATCATGGGATGCGCATCGCGGACATGACACTCGACGACGAGGCCCTGGCGAAGGAGGTGCTGGCCGTCCAGCACGCGGCCTACGCCGTCGAGGCGGAGATCATCGGGGACGACCGCATCCCCGCGCTCCACGAGACCCTGGACGAGATGTGCGCCGAGCCGCTGACCTGGCTGGGCGCCTTCGACGGCGACCGGCTGGTCGGGGCCGTGGCGTGGTCGGAGACGGAGGACGAGGTGGACATCGACCGGCTCGTCGTGGACCCGGGAGCACACCGGCGCGGCATCGGGAGGGCGCTGGTGGAGGAGCTGACGTCCCGGGCGGGCGGGCGCCGGATCACGGTGTCCACCGGCAGGGCGAACACGCCCGCCCGCACGCTCTACGAGCGGCTCGGGTTCGGCGGAGCCGAGGACGCCGAGGTGATCCCCGGGCTCTGGATCACGAGGTACGCCCGTCCCGCCGAGGGCTGACCGGCCCCGGGCGTCCGCCTACCCGGCGTGCTGCCGGCGGACCATCTCCGCGATCCAGACGGGTGCGAACGGGGACGTGCAGTTCGGCGGGGTCGGATAGTCCTTGAGCACCTCCAGACGTTCGCCGATGGCGACGGCGCGGGCGCGGTGCCCGGCGTGCTCGATGCCGATCTGCGCCAGGCAGTGGTTCATCGCCCACTGCAGGCGGTCCGGGGCGTCCTTCATCTCCGCCTCGATGACGTCGAGCAGTCCCGGAAGGTCGAGTCCCCCGGGCTGCTTGGCCACGCGTTCGGTGGTCAGCGCCCAGCCGGCGCTCGCGACCACCGGGTCCGGATCGGCGGACCAGGCCAGGCGTAGCTCTTCGGCGTGCGGGCTCTTCTTCACCACGTAGTTCACGAGCCAGTCGTGCACCTTGGGAGTGCGCGACTGACGCACCATGGCGTCCAGCTCGTCGCGGGTGAACGCCTTCGGGCGGCAGACCAGGATCGCCAGCAGCCGCGCCGCACTGTCATCCGTCTCCCAGAGCCGGCGCGCGAGGTCCTGCTGCGTCTTCAGCCGTTTGGCGAGCGCGCGCAGCCTGCCGAGGTTCACCCCGTGGTCGTCGCCGTGCCTCTCGTTCACCTCGCGCGCCTTCGGGTCCTCCAGCGAGGCCAGCTCGGCCATCACCTCGGCCACCGTCGTCTCGGTCACCTGTGCCTCCTGTGCCTCCTGCGCGGGGGTCCGGCCGCCGTGCCGCGGGCGGGCGGGGGCTCCGCCCACGGCCGAGCGGTGAGGGGCCCGGTCACGACTCGCCGGCTTCCGGAGCGAAGTGCTGAACGCCGAACGCGACGGCCGCGGCGATGTCCTCGTCGCCGATGCCCCACGCCTCCTGGACGACCGCGCCCCAGGCGCGGCAGCTGCGCGTCGCGAACTCCTTCGCCTCCGCGGTGTCCTCCCAGGTGGCCGGGTCGACGTCCACACCGCGCAGGTGGAGGTCCAGGCCGAGCACGGTGAGGTCCCAGCCGCCGCCGATGCCGATCGTGCCGCCCGGCCCGTAGGTCCTGACGAGCTCGTCGACGATCTCAGCGGGCGAGGAGTGCTCCAGTTCGAAGGCGGTGCGCCCGTCGCCGGCGGCCGTCAACCGGACCTCGACCTCGGTCGCCATGCCCTCGCCCAGCACCCACGTCACCTTGAGCAGACTCGGCTGCTCGCACCGCAGGATCTCGCCGCCGGCGTTGTCCTTGAGCTGGAACGCGCCGCCGATCCGGAAGTCGCCCTCGATGGGGCCCAGCCAGCGGCTGAGCCGTACCGGGTCGGTGCAGGCGTCCCAGACGTCCTCGATCGGGGCGTCGTAGACCCGGCGCAGCAGCAGCGACCGGCCCGCGCCACTGGCGACCGGCAGGTTTCCGATCTCCCGGTGCGTGGCGTTGATCTGGTCGACGATGTCGATCACGTGTTCTCCTCGGTGTCGGTGTCGGTGTCGGTGTCGGTGTCGGTGTCGGTGTCGGTGTCCGTGCCGGGCTCGGCCTCGGAGGTCGCGGTGGGGTTTCCGCGGTCGTCGGAGACCGGACGTCGTTCGCGTCTGCTCCGCGCCAGTTCGGTGGCCAGCGCGTCGAGCCGCTGGTTCCAGAACGGGCGGAAACGCTCCAGCCACAGGTCTGCCTCCTGCAGGGGATCGGGCTCCACGGCGTAGATGCGACGGGTGCCCTCCGCCCGGCAGGAGGCGAACCCCGACTCCCGAAGGACCCGGAGATGCTGGGAGACCGCGGGTGGCGAGATGCCGAACTCCGCCCGGATGACCTCGCTGATCACCCCGGCGGCCTGCTCTCCGCCGGCGAGCAGCTCCAGGATCCGGCGCCGGACCGGATCGCCGAGGACGTCGAAGGCGTGCACTCGCTTACTGTTTCAGTTTCTACTTAATTAAGTCAAGGCTGAAATTTGGATCGGATCTCTCCGCGGTGTGAGACCTCCCTGAAGAGGCGATCCGCGGCTGCCCGCCGTACCCGCCTCCGTCGGTGGCCGACCGGTTCGGGCGAACGGTGACGGCTCAGGGCGGGGCGGGTCAGTGATCGGACAGACGGAACCAGACCGACCCGCCCGCCTCGTCGCGGTGGTGGCCCCACTCCGTCGCGAGCAGGTCCACCAGCCACAGACCCCGGCCACCGTCGTCCTCGGGCTCGGGGACCTGTACGGCGGGCACGCCCGCGGCCGAGCCGTCGTCGGTCACCTCGACGCGGACGGCTCCGGGGGACATTGCCAGGCGGACGGTCACCCGGCCGCCCGCCGTACGGCCGGAGTCGGAGTGCACGACCGCGTTGGTGACCAGTTCGCTCAGCAGGAGCAGGAGGTCCTCGAGGACCGGGGCGGGCAGGTGCCCGGACAGTGAGCCCCGGGCCCATTCGCGGACGCGGGAGACGGACACCGCGTTTCCCGGGAATTCCCGATGCCAGGCGTTCCGGGCGGTCTCCGGGAATTCTTCGGGGGATTCGCGATGGCGGATCGGATCGCGCATTCTCATGCGTTCACTTCGGCCATGATGATGTCGGCGGCGTTGTCGGCCTCGGCCACCACCCATTTGTCCCGCCGCCACAGCCGCGCCCACCACGGCCGCCAGGTGAAGACCCAGCCGCAGTAGCGCCGGATGACGGTGATGCGGACCGGGTCACCGGCCGCCGTACGGACCTCCAGGACCGGTTCCCCGCCGACCGGGAGGACCAGTGAGGCGCACACGCCGAGACCGTGCAGGTCCCAGCCCAGCCGCACCAGGTGCATGAACCTCTCGTACCGCTCGCCCACCGTCATGGTCCCGCCTTTCCGCACCTGTCCTGCGCTCCGGCGGAGAGGAGGGGTCCGCCTGGCGGGCGCGCGACCTGATCGGCACTCCGCCCCCTACGCCCTGCATCCCGCCCTCCGCGATCCGGCCGGAGGTGATGAACTGCTTTCTTTTCCGCGCTGTCCGGCGGAGAAGTCCTCTGTCTAGACTGCCTTTCCTTCGATTGATCGGTAATGGGGTCGGCAATCCATGCGACGCCCGATAATGACGGCCATCGGTGTGGCGAGGTGTGGGCCGGTGTGGCCGATTAATCGAAAAGACCGTTTTTCTCTATTTGGGGAGGAATGCGATGAGTGTCGCGCCGTCTCTGGACCCGGGCTCGCCGCGCGTGCGGTTCGGCGCGGAGCTGCGCCGCCTGCGCGAGACCGCGCAGCTCTCGCAGGCCGCCGTGGCCGCCCGTCTCGGCTGCACGCAGACGCAGGTGAGCCGCCTGGAGATGGCCACCCGGACCCCGTCGCGGTCGGACGCGGAGAAGCTGGACCGGCTCTTCGGCGAGGCCGACGGCGTCTCCTTCACCGGGCTCTACCGGCGCATCGTCTCCCGCCCCGGCGGCCCGGTCTGGTTCCGCAGCTGGGCCGAGGAGATCGAGCCCACCGCCCTCGTCCTCCGCTCCTGGGACCCGCTGCTGGTCCCGGGCCTGCTGCAGACGGAGGCCTATGCACGCCATCTCTTCAGCCGAGGCCCTCAGATCACCTCTGAAGGGGTGGAGGAGCGCGTTGAGGCCCGTATGCGGCGACAGCGAATCCTCGACCGGGACGACCCTCCCATGCTTCTGGTCCTCATCGACGAAGGTGTACTGCGCCGCAGGATCGGTGACCCAGAGCTGATGCGGGAACAACTCGACCACCTGCTGGAATCCACGGAGCGGCCTGATATCTCCATTCAGGTGGTCGATTCGGAATGCGTGGCAGGACTGGCGGGGGCCTTCATGATCGCTGAGCTGCCGAACGGGCAACCGGATGTCGTCCATGCGGACTCACCGGCTCAGGGGCAGATCGCCACCGACTGCGACCTCGTCGCCTCGATCTGGAAGCGCTATGAGGCGATCCGGTTGTGGGCCTATCCTGAGCGCATATCCCTCAAAATGATCGAGGATGTGAAGCGGGAATGGACCTGAGCGCCGCTGTATGGCGGAAGTCGTCACGTTCCTCGGACAACGGCGGTCAGTGCGTCGAGGTCGCCGACAACCTGCCCGGTGTGGTCGCCGTCCGCGACAGCAAGGACCCCGACGGTCCCAAGCTGCTCTTCACCCCCGCCGAGTGGCGGGCGTTCGTCGGCGGCGTCAAGGCCGGCGAGTTCGACCTCTGACCCCGACGCGCCTCCTGCCTCGACCTGGGGGCCGCGACGGCAGCCAACGAGCCGGGAGATCGCGCAAGAAGCATGAGCACCGATTCCTGTAGTGGTGGCCGTGCCGGAGGGCGGTACTCACGGCTCCAGCCGACCACCGCCGGATGGGAGTGGTCGGAGGCGATGGTCCTGTCGCCGCGTGCCGAAGGTCTCCGGTCACCGTCGGCGGGCCGATGCTTCGAGACGGACCGGTCGGTGGCCCTGCACCGAACGCGTGCGAGAGCAGATAGGGGGAAATGCCGGTCCGGCTGCTGACAACCCTGGTTGAGTACTCCCATCCCGGTTCCGATCAGGGCCTATCCAGCGAGCAGGAGGCTGACGGCGTGACGCATGACAACGGTGAGCTCATCCTCTACCGCACGGAGGACGGCCGTGCGGAGATCCAGTTGCGGGCCGCAGAGGGGACCGTCTGGCTGACCCAGGCGGAGATGGCAGAGCTCTTCGACACGGGTGTCCCGAACGTCAACAAGCACATCGCGTCGATCCTTGAGGACGGGGAGCTTACGGAAGCAACTATTTCCCATCAGGAAATAGTTCGCTCGGAGGGGCCGCGGCAGGTCCGCAGGCAGGTGCTCGTCTACAACCTCGACATGGTTCTCGCGGTCGGTTACCGGGTGCGCTCCCCCAGAGGGATCCAATTCCGCCAGTGGGCGACCACGACCCTGCGGGAGTACCTCGTGAAGGGATTCGTCCTCAACGACCGGCGGCTCAAGGAGCCCGGCGGCGGGTTCGACTACTTCGACGAACTGCTCGAGCGAATCCGGGAGATCCGGGCCTCCGAGAAGCGCTTCTACCAGAAGATCCGCGACCTCTTCGCGGAGACGAGCGTGGACTACGAGAAGACGTCCGACGCCGCCAAGACCTTCTTCGCGACCATCCAGAACAAGCTCGTCTACGCGGTGACCGGATGCACCGCGGCCGAGCTGGTCGTCAAGCGCGCCGATTCCGGTAAGCCCAACATGAGGCTCACCTCGTGGCAGGGCAGTCGGGTCCGCAAGAGCGATGTCGCGGTCTCGAAGAACTACCTCGACTCCGACGAGATCAGCACGCTGAACATGCTGACCACGCAGTTCCTCGACTTCGCCGAGCTGCGGGTTCGGCGTCGACAGCAGATCACCATGGCCGAGTGGGCCGAGGCCACGGACCGGTTCATCGCGGCCAACGAGATGGACGTGTTGAAAGGACCTGGCCGGGTCACCGCCGAGCGGGCTGCGGGCATCGCCCACGAACGGTTCGCGGGGTTCGATGCGCAGCGCCGGGCGCTGGAGGCCGCACGCGCAGAGGAGGAGGCGGAGCAGGAGCTGCGCGAGCTCCTCGCCGGACAGGACGAGAATGTGCTCGATGACCTCGGAGAGATCGAGAACGACATCGAACGGCGCCGCTGGAATCGGCCGCCGGACGCTGACCGGTAAGACCCCCGGAACGTGCGGATACCTGTTCGGCGACCGGGAGCGTGGGACGCGATGAACGCATGTGCCTCCCCGCTCACGGCACCCTGGCGACCACACCGAGGATGCCGGGCTTGCCGAGGTCGTACGCGGCGTCCTCCTCGAACTCCGGACGCCATGCCTGGACCGGGACGATTCCGGGGTCGAGCACCTCCAGGCCCTCGGTGTAGGCGGCGAGGTGGGCGGGGGTCCGCGTGGTGACCGATCCGGCGGTGGTGGTGCGGTAGACCGCCTTCGCCTCGTCGTGGGCCGCCACCGGACGGTCTCCGGCGTGGACGTGGGAGATCACCAGATGGCTGCCGGGGACCATGACCTCGCGGACCGCCGTGACGATGGCCTCCGCGTCGGCGTCGTCGGGAATGAAGTGGAGCATGGACAGCAGGATCACGGCCACCGGCTGGTCGAAGTCGATCCGCGCCCGGATCTCGGGGTGGTCGAGCAGGGCCTTGGGCTCGCGCATGTCGGCCTGGACGACGACGGTGTGAGGGTTGTCCTCCAGCAGGGCCCGGCCGTGGGCCAGGACGATGGGGTCGTTGTCGACGTAGACGACCTTCGCGTCGGGGATGACACGGTGGGCGACCTGGTGGACGTTCTCCTGGGTGGGCAGGCCGGAGCCGATGTCCAGGAACTGGCGCACGCCCCGCCCGGCGATCTCGGTCACGGCGCGGGAGAGGAAGGCGCGGTTGGCCCGGGCGTTGGCCCGTGACTCCGGGATCAACTGGATGATCTTCTCTGCGGCCTCGCGGTCGGAGGCGAAGTTGTCCTTGCCGCCCAGGTAGTAGTCGTACATCCGGGCCACGCTGGGGATCGACGGATCGATCCCGGCCGGTGCCTGCTCGTCTTCCATGACGCTCTCCTCGGACCCCGATTGATCACTCTGCTGGTGATGCTAGATGACGTACGAGGATTTTTTGATCTTTGTGCGGATCTTCTGGGCATGCGGTGCCGCTTTTCGGGGTGGGACGCGGGTCGGTGCGACCCGTGGAACCTGGGAGGGGGTACTCCGCCGGATCTCGGGACGGGCCGGATCTCAGAGCAGGCCGTAGCGGGCGCCGATGGCCCTGGCCTCCTCCTCGGTCACCTGGCTCGGGGTCCGGGCGAGGGCCTGGCGCAGGTCGGAGACGACCTTCTCGCCCGAGGTGCGGATGCGGGTGCGGTGGTGGGCGAGCCGCTCGTCGAAGCGCTTGGCCGCCGGCCCGGTCCAGACCTTGCCGGAGTGGAACGCCTGGAACGGCGTCTCGACGGCCTCCTCGACCTCCTCCAGCAGCGGCTCGACCATCCGGAGCGCCTCTCCCAGCGCCTCGTGGAGCGGATTGGGCACCATCTCGGCCATGGTCCGGTCAGTCCTTCGTGGAGGAGGGGGAGGCGGCCTCGACGGAAGGGCTCACCGACGGGCTCGCGGCCGGGGCGCTGGCATCGGTGATCAGCTTCGGCGCGATCAGCTTCATCATCGCCGCCACATCGGCGGCGTTGTCCCGCCCTTCGACGCCGATCTCCAGTTGAACGGAGAGCTGTGCCTTGCCCCGGACGAGTACGGCGACCGCGGCGTTGTGCTCGCTGAGAGGGTCCTTCGAGTAATGGCCGACGGCACCAGGAACGATCTCCGGTAAGGGCGAGGCCCCATATCCGATCGCCTCCTTGATTTTTTCTAAGGACCCCACTGGAGTGAGATCGATCAGCAACACTTTCAGTTGCTCGCCGTTCCGCTGATAGATTGCGCAGCTCCCGTCCCCGAGACCTCCGATGCTCGTGAGATCGAACCGGCCACGAACCAGCGGATCGCGTACCCCGGTCATCAGCTCCACTGCCTTCAGGGGAATATGGCCGCAGATATACGGCGGTGCGGCTGTGGCCGGGAGCGGGGTGCGGTCGATAGGCGTCTCTGCTTCACTCTGGCATGCGGTCATGAGGGCCAGTGCGCACAGCAGTGCCGCGATCGGAGCGAATGCTCTCATCATCATGATCCGTATTGGGAGAAGGCACTGGAGAAGCCTTGTCCCAATCGTTCTTCGGCATCTCGCCAGCGTTGTCCTGCGGGTCCGTTGAGCCAACGCTCGTAGGCATCAGCTCTGCGGTACTGGCTGCCGTCGGTCGCCGCTTCATTGATCATTTCATCCCTGCTCATAAGCGTTCGACCGTCCTCTTCGAGGAAGTTGTTGGGATTGTCGCGCGGGTCGTCACCCTTCTTCAGGTCTTCCAGTGAAGCCCAGGGATGGGTCGGGGCCGAAGGTTCAACCGAACCGAAAAGGCCATGCTTGAGCATGGCTTGAGCGGTGAGGTCTCGTACGAGGATCCAGGACTCGTCGACGGCGGCATCGGCGGTTGTACGCGCCTTGTCCTCGGCGTCACCTTTGGCTAAGTCCTCGGCCAGTCCAGTCCAGGACCCCAGGGCTCCAGCCAGGATCGGCCAGCCCATCTGCTGAGGGATGGCGAGGCCGGAGTTGACCGCAGCCAGGAGCACCTTCATGTTCCGCTGTTGGGTCTCGTCCAACTCCTTTCCCTCTTCGATCTTGGTCAGGTTGGTTGCATCGATGATCAAGCCGAAGCCTGCTCCGACCCGTTTCGTACTGGCCAGGAGTGTGTCATCGGGCTGCTTGGCATTCATGCCGGCCGCAGCTTGATCGATGAGCCAGCTGGTGAAAGTCGTCTGAGCGGCTATGACGTAGGCGAAGCTCTTGGAGTCAGAGAAGGCGTCTTTCATCACCTGGCGTAGCTCCTCCTTGTTGAAGTGGGCTCCCCAGGGATCTTGTCCGAGAGTGTTGGGATCGTCGGCGCCGTGGACGGCGGGTGGGACAACGGTGCTTCGCTCGTGAGCGACTCGATTGACGTCGGCGATGAACCCGGCCAGGACACGGCCCGTGGTGGTGGGCGGGACCAGGGACTCGGAGGGCTTGCCCGACTTGATGCGCTCGGCCTCGATGTGGATGAACTGCGAGGCCAGCATGGCCGACCAGTAGCCGCGTGAGGGCTTGTCCGGGGTGCCGGAGTGGTCGCGGAAGTGGAGCATGGAGGCTTCCAGGGCCTTGCCCAGGGCCACGCCGTCGTCGCTCATCTTCGACGGGGTGGTGAGGTAGTGCTTCATCGCGGTGGGGTCGCCCGCGAAGAAGTCCTGGGCCGCCTCGGGGTGGCGGGCGAGGGTCTCCATGAGGGGCACCACGACCTTCGAGTGGGTGCCCATGCTGTCCGAGGTGCGGTCCCAGGCGTCGACCTTCCTGGCGAGGGCCACCAGGAAGGCGGTGCTGAAGGTGCCGTGCCTGAGCGCCCGGGTGATCGCCTCATAATTCCAGTGCTGCCCCTGCCGCCCCGCCGGAGAGGAGGACAGGGGAGCGGTCAGCTCGTCGATCCAGGACTTGCCCAGGCGCGGGCTCGCCGTGCCCATCGCCTTGCCGAGGGCGGCCTCCAGCCGCTTGGCCTGCTTCTCGCTCCCCTTGGCGGTTCCCATCAGCAGGCCGCGGAACGTCGTCGCGCCCAGCGTGGTCAGCAGCGCGGTGGTGAAGGCAGCGTCGCCGGTGCGCTTCTCCAGCTCCGCCACGGTCTTGGCGTCGATCTCGCCCTTCTCGGCGGCCTCGGCCAGCTTGACCGTGGCGGCGTAGACGTCGGGATCGCGGGAGGCCTTGCCGTACAGGGACTCGTCGAAGGCGGCCAGGCCGCCGGGCAGACCGGAGGAGCCCCACTCGGTGCGCTCCGAGCGGATGGCCTCGCTGCGCCGCCGCAGGTCGGGGCGGCTGGAGCCGATCCAGCTCCGCGCCTCACGCAGCGCGCCCAGCGCGGAGGTGTCCAGGTCGAGCTTCTCCAGGGCCGCGCGGACGCGGGGTTCGCCGCGGCCGATGGCGTCCTCCGCCCGGCCGAGCCCGCCCTCGAAGTCGTCCATCGCGGCCGGGTCTATCCCCGAGAACTCGTCGCTCATGCCTCCCGGAGTTCGCCGGGGATCGGGTGGGGCTTGAGTGGGAGTCGGACGCGGGAGGGAGCCGGAGGGGGACGGGGCCGGAGGCGGCTGGGCGGCGGGCGCGGCAGGAGCCGCCTGAGCGCTCGGCGAGGGTGAGGCGACGGCGGCCTGGGGCGTCTCCCGGACGCCGGGCGACCGGGTGGCCGACGGGGGCATGGGATACGGATGAGCCATGGCGACGGCGGACTCCAGCACGGTCGGTCAGAACACGAGCACGGAAAGACCAGACTATGCCTTGGCTTGGTATTGAGGTATATCTCTTGGTGTTCTCCGGAGCGGGCGGAGCAGCGGATGTCGGTGACCGCGTGCTCCGGGTTCTGCCGTGAAACGGAAAACCCTCATATCATGTGCGAGCCATACGCCGTGCCGTATCCATGGAGATATGGGACGAAACCCACGGTACAAAAACGAGATCTGCGATGGCCTGCAGGGATCGGCGTTTCAGGAGATCCTCGCCAAGTCGCCGGTCCGGCTCATCAACACCACGGTCCAGCATGGCGGCCAGAACGGTCGTACCGGCCAACCCGCCGTCCGGCAAGAAGTCCTCGGTCACGTGATCGGTGAGGACGTCGGCGCATCCTCATCGGCGTGCCCGCTTCGGGTCCCCGGCCCGAGCAACGGCGCCGTCCATGTAATACCTGCGTAGCACTATGCAGATATTGCATGGACGGTGCTCACAGGCCCCTGCTCCGGCGTCCGGCGGTGCCGGTGGTGTAACCGATTTCTCTCAGGGGAGGGCCGTCCGGGACGGTCCGTTCCCGGGGCTGCAACCGCGGACGGCCGCGGCGGCGAAGAAGCCCGTGTGAACGGTGGCGATTCCCACGACTGTGGCGATTCCTACGAGGGGCGGGCGCGGTGCGGGGCTTGAGCGCGGCGGTGTGCGGGCGCAGGGGCAAATGGGTGGTCCTGGTGATCTGGCTGCTCGTCGCGGCCGGGGCGGGCGTGCTCGGCGGCCGGTTGGAGGAGGTGCAGCGCAACGACCCGGCGTCGTTCCTGCCCGCCGAGGCCGAGTCCACCCTGGTGCAGAACGCGCAGCGCGCCTCCGCGGCCGGTGACCGGGTCCCGGCGATCGTGGTCTACGAGAGGCGGCCGGTGGCGGAGGCCGCCGCCGACGCGGAGCGGTTCGCCGGGCTGGAGGGGGTCGCCGGGCAGGTGTCGCCGCCGGTCCCGGCCCCCGGCGGCGGGGCCGTACAGGTGGTGGTGCCGCTCGACGGGAGCGACTACGACGTGCTCACCGCGGCGGTCGACCGGATCCGCGAGATCACCGGCGACCGGGCGTACGTGACCGGGCCGGCCGGGCAGAGCGCCGACGCGATCGAGGTCTTCGGGTCGATCGACGCGACGCTGTTGGCGGCGACCTCGGCCGTGGTCGTCCTGGTGCTGCTCGTCACCTACCGCAGCCCGCTGCTCTGGCTGATCCCGTTCTTCGCGGCGGGCGTGGCGCTCGCCTGCTCCCGCGCGGGCAACTACCTGCTGGCCGAGTACGCCGACCTGACCGTGAGCGGGCAGAGCGGCGGCATCCTGCTGGTGCTGGTGTTCGGCATCGCCACCGACTACGCGCTGCTGCTGGTCGCCCGCTACCGCGAGGAGCTCGCCGTACACGAGGACCGCCACGAGGCGATGGACCTCGCGCTGCGGCGGGCCGCCCCGGCCATCGCGGCCAGCGCCGCGACCGTGGTGGCCGGGCTCTGCTGCCTGCTGGTGGCCGACCAGAACGCCACCCGCGGGCTCGGCCCGGTCTGCGCGGTCGGCGTGGTCTGCGCGCTCGCCGCCATGCTCACCCTGCTGCCAGCGCTGCTCGTGGTCTTCCCCCGCGGCGTGTTCTGGCCGAAGGTCCCCGTGTACGGCGGTGCGGCCGAGGGCGGGTCCGGCCTCTGGGATCGGGTCGGCCGGGTGATCGCCCGCCGCCCCCGCGTCGTCTGGATCGGTACCGCCGCGGTCCTGGGCGCGATGGCGCTGACGCTGCCGCTCACGACGGTCGGCCCGCTGGCCGAGGCCGACGCCTACCGTACGGCGCCCGAGTCGGTGCGCGGCGCGGAGGTCCTGGACCGGAGCTTCGGCACCGGCCAGGAGGGGTCGCTGCTGGTCCTCGCACCCTCCGGCGAGGCCGGGCGGGTCACGTCGGCGGTGGCCGCGGACCCGGGCGTGGAGCGGATCGGCGACCGGGGCGCGGGAGGCGGGCAGGTCCTGCTGCGCGGCACGCTGAAGGACGCGCCGGACAGCCCCGCCGCCTACGAGACGGTCGAACGGCTCCGGGAGATCCCCGGCGCGCTGATCGGCGGCACGGCGGCGGTCAACCTGGACGGGAAGCTCTCCTCCGAGCGGGACCTGCGGGTGATCGTCCCGCTGATCCTGGGGGTCGTCCTGGTGATCCTGGTGATCCTGCTGCGCGCGCTGGTCGCGCCGCTGCTGCTGATGGCCACCGTGGTGCTGTCCTTCGCGGCGGCGCTCGGGGTGAGCGGCCTGGTCTTCACGGAGCTGTTCGGCTTCGCCGCGGTGGACACCGGGGTGCCGCTGCTGGCCTTCGTCTTCCTGGTGGCGGTCGGCGTCGACTACAACATCTTCCTGATCACCCGGATCCGGGAGGAGGCGGCGGGGCGCGGCACCCGGGAGGCCGCTCTCGTCGGCCTGTCCGCCACCGGAGGGGTGATCACCTCGGCGGGCGTGGTGCTCGCGGCCACCTTCGCGGTGCTGGGCGTGCTGCCGCTGGTCGTCCTGGCGGAGCTGGGCTTCGTCGTCGCGTTCGGCGTGCTGCTCGACACCTTCGTGGTCCGCTCGGTCCTGCTCACCGCGCTGACCCTGGACGTGGGCCGGTGGATGTGGTGGCCGGACCGCGGGCTCACGCGGGAACGTGGTTCCGCAGCCGGAGCCGTTCGGGGAACGGTGCGAAGTACGTCTGGTCCCTGACGTAGGAGGCGGCCGCGCCGCGCGCGTTGTGCCGGATCAGGGCCAGCGGCACGCTGAGCGCCACCAGGCCGGCCTGGTAGGAGGCGATGACCTCGGCCAGGTCGGTCCGCCGGACCGGGTCCAGCAGGTCGCCGATCATGCCGGCGCAGTGCTGGAGCACGTTGACGTGGCGGCCGACGCTGGCCTTCCTGACGAAGGCGGTGCGGAAGGCCTCGGCGTACCGCGCGGCCAGTTCGGCGCGGCCGAGCGCGCCCGCGCGGGCCACGATCCGGCCGGTCTCCCGGTAGACGTCCGGGTCGTGGGAGAGGATCTGCATCTTGTGGCGGGCGTGGAAGGCGACCAGGTCGCGCGGGCGCCAGTCGCTCTCCAGCAGGGCCCGGAGCCGGGCGTTCGCGAAGATCCGCTCGACGAAGGTCTCCCGGATCAGCGGGTCGTGCAGCCGTCCTTCGTCCTCCACCGGCAGCAGCGGGTGGGCGTCGAGGATGCGGCCGGCGAACACGCCGCGGCTCCGGCGGTCCACGGCGGCGGTGCCCGCGTAGACCGGGATGCCGTGAATCCCGCAGCTGGGACTCTTCGACTTGAAGACGTAGCCGTCCACGTCGAGGGTGCGCGCCCGCTCGGCGGCCAGGTCCGTCATCTTCTCGGTGAGGTCGCGCCCGGTCTTCCTGGTCACCAGGTGCGGTCCTTCGGGGGAGCGCTCCAGGCGGAGGGTCTCACGCGGGGCCCCCAGGCCGATCGCGATCTCCGGGCAGATCGGCACCCAGTCGACGTAGGGGTCCAGTTCCCCGCTGAGGAACCTGTCGCGGCTGTGGCCGCCGTTGAAGCGCACCATCTCGCCGATCAGGCAACTGGAGACCGCGACACGCGGCCGGACCTCGTCCTCCTGGTAGTGGTTCATGGTGGTTACATGGTTTATGTCCATATCTGATTCCTGCCGCTGAGGCCGGGGTTCATGCCGCGGCCGGGGTAAGGATGTCCGAGAGCCTGCGCAGGCCCCGGGCGGTGCGGGCCTTGACGGTGCCCAGCGGGACGCCCAGCCGCTCGGAGATCTCGCGCTGGGTCAGCTCGCCGTAGTAGGCCAGCTCGATCGCCTCGCGCTGGGGTGCGGGCAGCGCGGCCAGGGCGCGGCGCATCTCGTCCCGGTCGGCCAGGCCGTCGCCGTCGGCCGCCTCGGCGGGACCGGCCGGCTCGGCCGTGCTCTCCAGCGGGACGGTGTGCAGCCTGCGTACCCGCAGGTGGTCCACCGCCCGCTTGTGCGCGATGCCGAGCAGCCAGGCGGGCAGGCTCCGGAGCGGGTCGAAGCGGTGCCGGGAGCGCCACACCTCCGCGAAGACCACCTGCTGCACGTCCTCCACCTCCTGCGGCGGCACGTACTTGCGCAGGTAGGAGCGGATGAGGGCGGTGTGCGCCCGCAGGCACTCCTCCAGCGCCGTCTCGTCGCCGGCGGAGAGCCGGACGTTGAGGCTCGCGCCCGCGCCCGTGGTCTCGATGGTGATCCCTGCCGCCATGGCGGCCTCCTTTCGAGATAACCTATTCAAAACTTATTCATACGCCTCGGAGGGGTGTGATCGCAAATGAGGGCCGGGATCAGCGAGGGCCGGGGGACGGCTGCAGGGCGGCGGAGATCCGGGTGAGGGCGTCGCGGAAGGACGTGACATGCGGGACGGACGGCGGCAGCCCGTCGCGCCACCCCGGGCCGCCTGCCAGGACGCGGGCCGGAGGGCGGAGCGAGGGGAGCGCGGCGAGCGGCGAGGGGTCGCCGGTCGAGGCCTGGTGGGACCAGACGAACACCACCGCCGGGCCCAGGCGGCGCATCGCGTCCGCCAGCGCGGAGTACGGCGTGCGCGCGCCCAGCACGCGCGTCTCGACCCCGTGGTCCAGGGACAGTACGGCGGCCAGGGCGTGCAGCGGCAGGCTGTGCTGCTCCTCCTCGGCACAGGCGAGCAGCACCGGCCGCTCGTTGACCGGCGTCCGGGGCCGCCTGGTCAGCGGGGCCAGCGCGGCGGCCAGCCGGTCGGAGAACAGGTGCTCGACCTCGACGGCCGCCCCGGTCTCCAGCTGGCGCCTGGAGACCGCCGCGAACACCGGCAGCACCAGCCGCTCCCAGGTCCACAGGACGCCGTGCCGGGCCAGGGCCTCGCCGATCCAGTCGGACACGGCCTCGCCGTCCAGCGCGACGGCGGCCCGGGCCAGCATCGCCGGAGTCGGGACCTGCGGGCCGACCGGCCCGGTCGCCGGGGACGGGGTTCCGGCGGCGGTCTCCGGGACGGGACCGGTGACGGTCCCAGCGGTGCTCTCCGAAGCGGATCCGACGGCGGACGCGGCGGTCCCGGCGTCCTCCGCCGGGATCTCTTCGCCGCGGGTCGCGGACCGGGCCTCCAGGACGTGCCTGGCGGCGTCGGCGGCCGGGACCCCTGACCGGATCAGCCGGTTCATCTCCTCCAGGCGCCGCAGATCCGCCGCGTCGTAGCGCCGATGGCCGCCGGGACTCCGGCGGCTGGGGCCGACGCCGTACCGCAGGTTCCAGGTGCGCAGCGTGGGGGCGGGCACGCCGAGCCGGCGCGCGACGGCTCCGATGCCGTAGTCCGGCCCGTCCTCGGCGGTCATCTGCCCCCATCCCCTCACGACTTCTCCGGCCCAGCTTGCCAGGTGGGGCCCGGGTCCGTTCCCCCACAGGTGTCTTCGGAGCGCGGTCGCCGGGGGATGCCGACGCTGGATGAGCGAACAGGAATGGCTGAGGCTTTTGTGCCCTAAGACAGGAAAGAGAGCAATGTCCGTAGTGGCCTCCGCGCCGGCGGAGTCTCGGCTACGATCTACGGAAATGCCGGTCCGCGGCGAGTGGGACAGCAGGGTGAGGCGGCTGCGATGAGCGATCGGAACCCCTACGGGATCGACGTGAGCACGGCCAACGTCGCCCGCATCTACGACTTCATGCTCGGCGGCAAGGACAACTTCGCCGTCGACCGCGCGGCGGCCGAGCAGATCCTCAAGGCCTTCCCCGAGTCGCGCGACGGCGTCCGGATGAACCGCGAGTTCCTCGGCAACGTGGTCCGCCACCTCGCGGCGGAACAGGGCGTCCGCCAGTTCGTCGACATCGGCGCCGGTCTGCCCACCCGGAAGAACGTGCACGAGGTGGCGCACGCGGCCACCCCCGAGGCGCGCACCGTCTACGTCGACAACGACCCCGTGGTCTGCGTGCACGGCAGGGCGCTGCTCGCCAACACCCCCACGGTCGCCATGGTCGAGGGCGACCTGCGCGCCCCCGAGGAGATCTGGGAGCGGGCGGCCGGGACGGGCCTGATCAAACCCGACGAGCCGGTGGCCGTGCTGCTCGTGGCGATCCTGCACTTCCTCGACGACCCCTACGCCGAGGTCGCCAAGCTGCGGGAGATGATGGCGCCCGGCAGCTTCCTGGTGGTCACCCACCTGTCGATGACCGAGCGCCGGGCCGAGGACACCGACAGGATGAAGGACGTCTACTCCCGGGCCAACTCGGGCGTGGCCCCGCGGACCGTCGAGGAGATCAAGCGCTTCTTCGGCGACTTCGAGCTCCTGGACAACGACGCCTTCATCGCACCCAACGTGCTGGAGCGCATGGCGATCCTCGGCTGGGGCGGGGTCGGCCGCAAGCGCTGAGCGCGCGGACGGAACGATTTCCCCTTTCCGGACGTCGCTACAGGTGTGACCTCCTTCGACACCCTCGACGATGACCTGCGCACCGCCCGCGAGCGGGTACGGCGGCTGGAACGACTGACCGGGCAGCGCCGGGCCGTGGCCGCGCAGATCCAGGAGGTCGAGACGCTCCTCGGCGACCTGGAGATCCGGCTCGCCGAGGAGGAGGATGACGTCTCCCGGCTGGAGGGCGGCTTCACCGCGTTCCTGTCCGGGCTCACCGGTTCCCGGGAGGGGAGGCTCGCCAGGGAGCGGGCCGAGGCGCAGGCCGTACGGCAGCGCATCGAGGGGCAGCGGGCCCGGCTCGGCTGGCTGCAGGCCGACCGGGCGGCGGTGGAGAGCGGCCTGGCCGAGGTCGGGCCGGCCCCGCAGGAGTACGGCGCGCTGCTGGAGCGCAAGGAGCGCCTGCTGATGGCGTCGGGCGACCCGCGCGGAGGCGAGCTCTCCCGGATCGCCCGGGAGCTCGCTGAGACCGCCGCCGACCTGCGGGAGCACGAGGAGGCCCACCGGGCGGGGACCGCCGCGGCGGAGGCGGTCGGGCAGGTCCTGCGCTGCCTCGGCGGCGCGCGCGGCGCCTCCGCCTGGGACATGCTGGGCGGCGGCACCTTCGCGGACATGGTGGAGCACGGCCACCTGCGCAACGCCGACGAGGCCGCCTGGCACGCCCAGCGCGCGCTGGACGCCTTCGCCCGCGAGCTCGCCGACGTCGGGGTGCACGTCGCCCCGGTGATGCCCGAGGTGGACACCCGCTGGTTCGCCGACATTTTCTTCGACAACATCGTCACCGACGCGTTCAAGCACCAGCGGATCGCCCGCACCGGCGAGGCCGTCGCCGAGACGGCCCGGTGGGTGAGCGGCACGGTGGACGGCCTGGCCGCCCGCTGCGGCGAGCTGGCCCGGCGGCGCGACTCCCTGGAGGCCCGCCGCGAGGACGTGCTGACGGGCTGACCGGCGCTCCGCGGCGTACGGAAGGGGGCCGCACCCGGACGGGTGCGGCCCCCTCTCACCTGTTCCCTGCGTCAGACCTCAGTGGCCGTGGCCGTGGCCGTGGCCGTGGCCGTCGTGGTCGTGATCGTCGTCTTCCTCGTCGGACGGACCGTCGGAGGGCTCGACGCTCAGCACGGCCTCGCGGGGCTCGATCTGCTCGACGTGCTCGATCAGCCCGAGGACGTGGTCCGGCTCGATCAGCCACTGCAGCGCCGTGGCACCGCTGTCGTCGGCGGAGACCATCTCCGCCTGCTCCTTGCGCTCGTCGTCGTCGAGGTCGGTCTCGGGGTCGTTGATCTCCTTCAGCGCGGTGGCCTGGAGGGCTTCGATGTCGAGCACCTCCACCGTCAGCTCGACCGTCAGACGCAGGTAGCGCTCGGTGCCAGATTCATCACTCATGATGAGAAATCCTAGTGCCCAGCCGAGACCCCATCGGCCCGGGGGAGGTCAAGGGAGCTTCCAGTCCACCGGGCTCGTGCCCTGCTGCTCCAGCAACTGGTTGGCGCGGCTGAACGGCCGGGAGCCGAAGAAGCCGCTGCGCGCCGAGAGCGGGCTCGGGTGGGCCGACTCGATGCGCGGCACGTCGCCGAGCATCGGCGCGAGCGAACGGGCGTCGCGGCCCCACAGGATCGCCACCATCGGCTGGTCGCGCGCGACCAGCGCCTTGATGGCCTGCTCGGTGACCTCCTCCCAGCCCTTGCCGCGGTGCGAGGCGGGCTTGCCGGGCATGACGGTGAGCACCCTGTTGAGCAGGAGCACGCCGTGCTCGGCCCACGGGGTCAGGTCGCCGTTGCCCGGCATCGGGAGGCCGAGGTCCTCGGTGAGCTCCTTGTAGATGTTGCGCAGGCTGCCCGGGATGGGCCGCACGTCGGCCGCGACCGAGAAGCTCAGGCCGATCGGGTGGCCCGGCGTCGGATAGGGGTCCTGGCCGACGATCAGCACCTTGACCTGGTCGAAGGGCTGTTTGAAGGCACGCAGGACGTTGTCCCCCGACGGGAGGTACTGCCTGCCCTCGGCGACCTCCTTCCGGAGGAAGTCGCCCATTTCGGCGATCTTGTCTGCGACGGGTTCGAGGGCCTGGGCCCACCCGGCTTCCACGAGTTCGTTCAAAGGACGTGCGGCCATGGGCGGCACCCTATCGGGATCTACCGACAGTCCGGGCGGCATCGTGAGGCCCGGTGCGGCCGCGCCTTCCGGCGTTGGCCGCACCGGGCCTGCCCCCCTCGGATCGCCTCCCTACTTCACGGAACCCGCCATCATTCCCTGGACGAAGTACCGCTGGAAGGCGAAGAACAGGATCAACGGGATGATCAGCGAGAGGAAGGCGCCCGGGGCCAGGATGTCGACGTTGGTCCCGAACTGCCGCATCTGGGACTGGAGGGCCTTGGTCATCGGCTGGTTCTCGGTGTTGGCGAAGACCAGCGCGACGAGCAGGTCGTTCCAGACCCAGAGGAACTGGAAGATGCCGAGCGAGGCGACCGCCGGCTTGGCCAGCGGGAACACCACGGTCGAGAAGATCTTCCACTCGCCCGCGCCGTCCATCCGCGCCGCCTCCAGCAGCGAGCCGGGGATGCCCGCGAAGAAGTTGCGGAGCAGGAAGATGGCGAAGGGGAGCCCGAAGGCGACGTGGAAGAGCACCACGCCGGGGATGGAGCCGAAGATGCCGAGCCCGCCGTACAGCTTCGCGATCGGGATGAGCGCGATCTGGATCGGCACGACCAGCAGGCCGACCACCACCAGGAAGAGCGCGTCCCGGCCGGGGAACTGCATCCAGGCGAACGCGTAGGCCGCCATGGCCGCGATGCCGATCACCAGGACCGTGGTGGGCACCGTGATGGCCACGGTGTTCCAGAACGACGAGGTGAAGCCGGTGGCCAGCAGGTCGGCGTAGTTGCGCAGGGTGAACTCGGCCGGCTTGGTGAACGCGGTCCACCAGCCGCTGGAGTTGTTGGCGGTCTCCTGGCGGATCGAGACCACGAACAGGCCCAGGGTGGGGACCAGCCAGAACACGCCGATCACCACCAGCACCGCCTGGACCAGGCCGCCGCCGACCCGGTCGGCGATCCGGCCCAGGACGCCGCGGGGCGGCGCGCCGAGAGCGGAGGTCGTCGTCACTGGTTGTCCCTCCTGAACCGCCGGATGTTGAGGATCATGAAGGGCAGGACGAGGACCAGCAGGAAGATGGCCAGCGCGCTGCCCAGCCCCTGGTTCCCGCCGCCGCCGAACGAGACCCGCCACATCTCCAGCGCGATCACGTTGGCCTGCGGCTGCACCGATCCGGGTGCGATGACGAAGACCAGGTCGAAGACCTTCAGCGTGTTGATGATCATCGTGACGAACACGACGAGCAGCACCGGGGAGAGCAGCGGGACGGTGATCCTGCGGAACACCTGCCACTCGGTCGCCCCGTCGATGCGGGCGGCCTCCAGCGCGTCCCGTGGGATGGCGGACAGGCCCGCCGCGATCAGCACCATGGCGAACCCGGCCCAGACCCAGACGAACGCGCCGATGATCGCCGGGGTGATCAGCGCCGGGCCGAGCCAGGACAGGCCGTTGAAGGAGGCCTCGAAGTTCGACCGGGGGAGCCGCAGGGTGTAGTCGCCCGGGGAGAGCCCGGTGAGGCGGAAGGTCCCGTCGGCCTCGGTGACGGCCGTGGCCGCGACCTCGCCGCCGGGGCCGCCCCGGACCGCCTCGACGGTCATGCCCGCCAGGCCCTTCTCGGTGCCGTCCACCTGGTTGGCCTGCCCGCCGCCGCCCTGGGTGAAGTCGAACCACACGGTCCCGGCCAGTTCGCCGGGGCCCGGCGGAGCCGGGCGGGCGGTCGCGGCCGAGGCGAGGTCTGCGGGTTTCACGCCGACCAGGGGCAGGAGTACGGCCTGGCCGGGCTTCGCGGACCCCTTGGTCACCACGGCGCCCTGGGCGGCGGTGACCGGGGACTGGTCGTTCTCCCTCGGCCGGGCGTCGGGATAGCTCTCACCGGAGCCGAAGACGCCGCGGACCGAGCTGAGGACGGCGTTGGCCACGCCGCGGTCCGGGTCCTGCTCGTAGACCAGGCGGAAGATGACGCCGGAGGCCATCAGGGAGACGGCCATCGGCATGAACACGATCAGCTTGAACGCGGTCGCCCAGCGGATCCGCTCGGTCAGCACCGCGAAGATCAGTCCCAGGGTGGTGACCAGGAGCGGGGCGACCACCACCCAGATCAGGTTGTTCCTGATGGTGGTCAGGGTCGAGGCGTCCTGGAAGATCGTCGCGTAGTTCTCGGCGCCGACGAAGTTCTCGCCGCCGGCGTCGTAGAGGCTCCGGAAGACGGAGTAGACGATCGGGTAGATCACCATCGCGCCGAGCAGCACCACGCCCGGCAGCAGGAACAGGACCGCCATGACGGGTGAGGGCCCCAGCCGGGGGGCCTTCGGGGTGCCCGCCGCGGCCGGTGCGGCCGGTCCCGCGGTGGCGACGGACGGGACCGCGGGCGGGGCGGCGGCCCCGGTGCCGGATGCCGGGGTGGAGTCCGGGGTGGAGTCCGGGGTGGCATCCGAGGTGGAGTCCGGGGTGGCATCCGAGGTGGAGTCCGGGGTGGCATCCGAGGTGGAGTCCGGGGTGGCATCCGAGGTGGAGTCCGGGGTGGTTCCGGTGGCGGAATCCGGGGTGGTTCCGGTGGCGGAATCCGGGGCGGATTCGGCGGAGGGGATGCGGGGGCCGGGGGAGGACCCCGCGGCGACGGCGTCGCCGTCGTCGCCGCGGGGGTCCGGCGGGCCGTCCAACCGGTCGGTCACGGCCTGCCTCCTCTACTTCCAGGCCTTGGCGGCCTCGGCCTCGAGGCTCTTCTGGATCTCCTTGATCTTCGACGGGTCGCGCACGAAGTCCTGCAGGAGCTTCCACTCGCCCTTGCCGTCGGTGCCGCCGAAGGCGCTGGGCGCCAGGTCGGACATGTCGTAGCGGACCGACTCACCCGCGGAGATGATCGTCTGCGCGAGCTGCTTGGTCAGCTCGCTCGGGTAGTTGTCGGGGGAGACGTTGCGGTTGGGGGACAGGTAGCCGGGGAGCTTGGCCCAGACCTCGCCGCCCTCGGTGGAGGCGAGGTACTCCAGCAGCGCCATGGCGCCCTTGGAGTCCTTCAGCGCCACCGCGATGTCGCCGCCCAGCACGACCGGCGCGGTCTCACCGGCCTTCGGGAACGGGAAGTACTTGGCCTCCTCGCCGAGCTTGGCGCCCGACTCCTCGGCCGTGGTGCCGACGAAGTCGGCCTCGATGACCATCGCCGCCTTGTCCTGGCCGTAGACCTGGGTCACGCAGGTCGGGAAGTCGGTCTGCAGCGCGCCGGAGGTGCCGCCGAGCAGGAACTCCTTCTTCCCGGTGAGCTGGGCGATCTTCTCCAGCGCGGTGGTCACGCTCGGGTCGGTCCACGGGATCTCGTGCTTGGAGAGCTTGGTGTAGTTCTCCGGGCCCGCGGTGGACAGGTAGACGTTCTCGAACAGGTCGGTGAGGGTCCAGCCGGACGCCCCGCACAGCGAGAGCGGCGGGGTGCCGGAGTCGGCGACCGTCTGGGCGGCCTTCACCAGCTCGTCCCAGGTGGCCGGGGGCTGCACCCCGGCGTCGGCGAAGGCCTGGTCGCGGTACCAGACCAGCGACTTGTGCGCGGCCTTGACCAGCACGCCGTACACCTGGCCGTCGGCCGAGCCGAGCTCCTTCCAGTACGGGGTGTAGTTCTCGTCGATCTGCTTGATCACCTCAGGGGTGAGCGGCTTGAGCGACTTGGCGTCGGCGTACTGCTGGACCAGGCCGGGCTGGGGCAGGATCGCGACGTCCGGCGGGCTGCCGCCCTGGATCCGCGGGCCGAGATAGGCGCCGGTGTCCTCGCCGGTGGAGGAGTAGGTGACCTTGGCGCCGGTCTTGGCCTGGAAGGCGTCCAGCACCTTCTGGAAGTTGGCCTGCTCCGGGCCGGTCCACTTGGCGGCGACCTCGATGGTCACCCCCTCCAGGGTCTTGGCCGCCGCGGGGGCGGAGGAGGCCCCGCCGCTCGCGGCGGGAGCGGTGGTGGTCCCGGTGGTGCCGGTGGATCCGCCGCCGCACGCGGCGAGCGCGAGGGCGAGCCCCGCGGTCGTCGCGGTGATGATGGTTCTGCGCATAACGGAAAGACCTCCTGTTGTTTTTCAAACCCCCGAGGTTTGCACGACTTCGGATGACGACGAGATGGGGATGACGGCTCGCCGGGAGGATCGCCCCCGGTTTCAGGGAGCCCTGATGATCTCGTTCAGCTGGCCCTTCAGGGAGGCGACGACGTCGTCGCTCGACTCCTCGAAGGGCGGGGTGAGCGCGCCTGAGACCGCACCGGCGATCGCCAGGCTCACCTGGTCGTAGTTGGCGCTCACCGGCCGGGGCCTGGCGGAGAGGATGCTCTCCTTCAGGACCGGCAGGTAGGGGAAGCGCCTGATGAGGGCGGGGTCGTCGTACAGCTCGGTCCACACGGGCGGGAACGAGCCGTCGGTGAGCACCCGCCGCTGGTTCTCCAGCCCGGTGAAGTAGCGGATGAACTCCGCCGCCGACTTCTGCCGCTTGGAGAACGCGCTGAGCGCGAGGTTGGTCCCGCCCAGCGTGCTGGAGCCCGGCCCGTCCAGGCCCGGCAGCCGGGTGACCGCGAACCTGCCCGCGATCTCCGACTGGGTGGCCGGGCCGTAGGCGGGCGGCCAGTTGCGGGCGAAGGCCAGCCGGCCCTCCTGGAAGGCCAGCCGCGACTCCTCCTCCTTGTAGGAGAGCGACTCCTTCGGGATCCACCCCTCCCGGAGCCCGCCGACCAGGAAGTCGAGCCCGGCCTTCGCCCCGGCGGCGTCCATGGTGACCCGTGTGCCGTCCGGGCTGAGGATCGGCCCGCCGCCCGCCGACTGCACGGCCTCGGCGAAGTTGACGGTCAGCCCCTCGTAGGCGAGGAACTGCCCGGCGTAGCCGCCGACGCCGTACTCCTCGTGCAGCGCCCGCGCCTGCTCACGCAGCTCCGCCCAGGTCCTGGGCGGGGCGAGGCCCTCCTTCGCGAGGAGGTCCTTGCGGTAGTAGAGCAGGCCGGCGTTGCTGGTGTACGGCACCGCCCAGAGCTTGCCGCGGTAGACGGCGGTGTCCACGACCGGCGGGAGGAACCGGTCGAGCGGGAACATGCTCCGCTCCAGCGGCACGATCCAGCCGGCGTCGGCGAACTCCGCCGTCCAGACCACGTCGAGACCGAGCACGTCGTAGCGGTCGCTCCTGGCCTGGAGGTTGGCGACCATCTGGGCGCGCTGCTCGTCGGCCGCCTCGGGGAGCTCCAGCAGGGTGACCCGCTCGGCGGGACGGGAACGGTTCCACCGGTCCAGCAGGGGACGCAGGTAACCGGTGGTATCGCGCCCCGTCACCAGGGTGAAGGGGCCCGTCCCGCCCTCCCTCCGGGGAGGCTCCTGCCCGCCCGTCCCCGCGGTGCACCCCGCCAGCAGCGCTGCGGCGAGGGCGAGCGGGACCAGGCGGTTCACCTGTGACCTCCGGGTTTCGGTGGGGTTACATACGTGTTAGGTAGATGCATTCATGTTATGCACAGCGCTAATGTGAACGTCAACGGATGAGTCCGTAACGCTCGCATAACGCGGGCACGACGAGGAGGTGGGCGTGCGGCCGTTCCTGCTGGCGCTCCTCGCGAAGGAACCTGCCCACGGCTACGAACTCAAACAGGCGCTGGAGCAGACCTTCGGCAGCGCCTATCCTTCGCCGAACATCGGCCAGATCTACGTCACCCTCGGCCGTCTGGAGAAGGACGGGCTGGTCAGGGCGGTGGACGTCGAGCAGTCCAACCGGCCGAACAAGAAGGTCTACTACCTGACGGCCGCCGGCCGGGAGGCCCTGGACGACTGGGTGGACGAGCCCACCGAGGGGCCGCGGGTCCGCGACGAGTTCTTCATGAAGCTCGTCCTGGCCCCGATGACCGGGATCGCCGACCGGATGGCATTGATCAACCGGCAGCGCCGCCACTACCTTGCGCTCATGCGCGACCTGAACGAGCTCGCCGAGCGGACCGATCCGGACAACCAGGTGGCGCTCCTGCTGATCGAGGGAGCCATGCTGCACCTGCAGGCCGACCTCGACTGGCTCGAACGCTGCCAGGAGGACCTCAGTTGAACCGGAGAGGCTGATGGACACCCCCCCTGTGATCAGCACCGTCAACCTCGTCAAGATCTACCAGGACGGAGGCGTGCCGGTCCCCGCCGTGCGGGGCGTGGACCTGCGGGTGGAGCCGGGAGAGTTCGTCGCGATCATGGGCCCCTCGGGCTCCGGCAAGTCCACGCTGGTGCACATGCTCGGCGGCCTGGACGTCCGGACCAGCGGCGAGATCTGGCTGGACGGCGACCGGGCCGACACGCTGGGCGAGAGCGCCTGGGCGCTGCTCCGCCGCAGGAAGATCGGCTTCGTCTTCCAGTTCTTCAACCTGGTGGCCAACATGACCGTGGCCGACAACGTCGAGCTGCCCGCGCTGCTCGCCGGGGCGTCCCCCCGCGAGGCGCGCGAGCGCCGCGAGCAGCTCCTCGGCGCGCTCGGCCTCGCCGACCGGGCCGGCGCCGCCCCCGCCCAGCTCGCGGGCGGCGAGCAGCAGCGCGTGGCGCTGGCCCGCGCGCTGGCCAACCGCCCCCGGCTGCTGCTCGCCGACGAGCCCACCGGCAACCTGGACAGCCGCAACACCCGCGACGTGCTGAAGCTGCTCGGCCAGGTGCACCGCGACGGCCAGACGATCGTCCTGGTCACCCACGACGCCCGGGTGGCGGGCCTCGCCGACCGGGTGGTCTCCCTCCTCGACGGCCAGATCGTCGACGACGGCGCCCTCCCGGTGTCCCGGCGCCGCCCCCGGGGCGGCGTCGGCGACGTGGTGGAGCTGCGGGGTTAGCCGCCGTGGACACCGTGCGGGCGTCGGCCCGCTGGATCCGCGCAGACCTGCGGGCGCGCCGCGGGCAGGCGCTGCTCACCGTCCTGTCGGTGGCCGGGATCGTCGCCGCGCTGGTCGCCGCGGCGACCCTGCTGGAGGACGGCACCAACCCCTGGCGCGGGCTGTTCGAGCGGACGCGGGGCGCGCACGTGTGGATCCACACCGGCGAGGCCCCGGACCTGGCGGCCCTGCGCGGCCTGCCCGGCGTGGTGCGGGTCGCGGGGCCGTACCGCACGGCGCCGGTGACGCTCACCCTGGGCGGCCGCAAGTCGCCGGTCGCGCTGCGCGAGGCGACCACCGTGCCGCCGGAGACGGCCGCGCCGCTCGTCCGCGAGGGGCGGTGGCTGCGCGTGGGCGACGCCGGCGGGGCGGTCGTCGAGCGCTCCTTCGCCGAGGCGCTGGACCTGCGGGTCGGCGACCCCTTCCCGGTCACCGCGCTCAGCGGCTCCTCCCACCCCCTGGTCGTGGTCGGTCTGGCCGAGACCGCCGACCAGGGCTTCTACCCCGAGTGGACGCCCGGTCTGGCCTGGACCCTGCCGGAGACCCTCACCCGGATCGAGCCCGCCCCCGGCCGCCGGGAGGCGGTCACCGGGCTGCGCCTCGCCGACGGAGAGGACACGCTGCCGGCCGTGCACGGCGCCGTCACGCTGCTCGACGAGCAGATCCGCCGCATGTCCACCTGGCGCGAGGTCCGCGCCTCCATGGAGCTGGACAACCGGCTGCTCGGCCTGCTGCTGGGGCTCTTCGGCGTGGCCGGGCTGGTCGCCGCCGCGCTGGCCGTCGCCAACGTGACGGGCGGCCGGGTGCTCGCCCAGACGCGCGACATCGCCACGCTCAAGTCCCTCGGCTACACCCGGGGCCAGGTCGTCGCCCTGCTGGTGACCGAGCACGGGGCGCTCGGGCTGGTCGGCATCGCCCTCGGCGCGGCGGGCGGGCAGCTCGCCGCGGCGCTCACCCTGGACGGTCTGCCGTTCCCGCCGCTCTCGCCGCTGCCGCTGCTCGCCATCGCGGCCGGGACCGCCGCGGTGGTCCTGGTGGCGGCGGCGCTGCCCGCCTGGCGCGGCGGCCGCACCCCGCCGATCCCCGCCGCCCCGGCCGCCCCGCCCCGGGGCCGCCTGTCGCGGCTGGCCAAGCTCGCCCTGCTGGTACGGCTCCCGCCCGCGCTCGTGCTGGGCACCCGCGACGCCTTCACCCGCCGCACCCCCGCCTTCCTGAGCATCGTCGGCCTGGCCGTGCCGATGATGATGATCACCATCGGCCTCGGCTGCTGGGCCACCCTCGACGACTTCCTGCGCCGCCCCGAGCGGGTCGGCCAGGCCGCCGCCCTCACCGTCCACCCGGGCCGGCTCACGGCCGTCGAGGCCGCCCGCATCGCGCGGGCCGACCCGGAGGTGCGCTCCGTCCACCCGGGCAGCGAGGTCTCGGCGCTGGAGCCCAGGCAGACCAGGAGCGTGCTGGTCCGCGCGCTCGGCACGTCCGCGGCGCCGTACCCCCTGGTGGTCGCCGAAGGGCGGATGTTCGCCGCGCGGGGCGAGGCCGTCGCCGGGCAGGGCCTGCTCGACCTGCTGGGCGTGCGGATCGGCGACCGGGTCCGGATGACCGTCGGCGGCACGCCGCTGATCGTGCGCATCGTCGGGCGGGTGGTGGAGCCCGACCAGGACGGCGAGGTGCTCTCCACCGGGCTGGACACCCTGGCCGCCAAGGACGCCCTGCCGCCCCAGTTCCACCGGCTGGTGCTGGCCGACGGGGCCGACGCAGAGGCGGTCCGGGCCCGGCTGCTGGCCGCCTCCGGCGAGGCCCTGGAGGTGCGGCGGACGGTCAACCCGGCCGAGCGGCTCGCGGTCATCCGGGTGGTGATCGTGGCGCTGACCGCGGTGCTCGCGCTGCTGGGCCTGGCCAACCTGCTCACCGCCGGCGCCCTGGGCCTGCGCGACCACGCCTCCGACCTGGCGGTGCTCAAGGCCATGGGCCTGACCCCCCGGCAGGTGGCCGCGACGCTGGTCACCGGGACCGGGCTGCTGGTCGTGCTGGGCGTGGCGGCGGGCACCGCGGCCGGGGCCTCGGTGGTCGGCGGCCTGATCGACCTGCAGGGGCACACCAGCGGCGTCGGCGCGGGCATCGGCCGCACCCCGTCCGCCTCGGTCCTCGCGGTCGCGGCGCTGGCGGCGATCGGCGCGGGCCTGCTGGTGACCCTGATCCCGGCCCGCCGGGCGGCCCGCGCGCAGGTCCCGGTGACGGCCCGGTGACGGCCCGGTGACGGCGCGGTGACGGCGCGGTAGGAGCCGCCCGCCCGGGCCGCGCCGGGAAGGGCGGTCCGCGCGCAGACCTTCATCACCGCCCGGTGCGGGGGCCGGACCCCCGTCGCCGCCGGTGCGGGGGCGGTTCCGCGCGCAGACCCCCGTCGCCGCCGGTGCGGGGCCGGTCCGCGGACGCCCTCAGTGACTGTTGCGAAACGTCCACCAAGAGAGTGATCTTTCGTTGAAGATCACTGTCTT
>BMQD01000003.1 GCA_014647935.1 Planomonospora parontospora | reverse complement strand
GCGCCACGCGGGAGCAGGCGCTGCAGCGCGCCCGCCGGGCGCTGGCGGAGTTCGAGATCGACGGTATGCCGACCGTGCTGCCGTTCCACCGGGCGGTGGTGGAGGACCCGGCGTTCGCCCCGGCGGGGGATGAGCCGTTCGCGGTGCACACGCGGTGGATCGAGACCGAGTTCGACAACACCATCGCGCCGTACGCCGGGGAGAGCGGCGTCTCGGAGGAGGCGGACGGGCGGGAGCGGATCACGGTCGAGGTGGGCGGCAAGCGGCTGGAGGTCGTGCTCCCGGCCGGGCTGGGCCTGCCCGCTACGGGAGCGGGCCGTGCTTCCTCGGCCGCGCCGCCGCGGCGGCGCGGGAGCGGTGGCGGTGCGACGAAGAAGGCCGTCGGCGGGGACGCGCTGGTGAGTCCGATGCAGGGGACGATCGTGAAGGTGGTGGCGGCCGACGGTGACGTGGTCGCGGCCGGGGACACGATCGTGGTGCTGGAGGCGATGAAGATGGAGCAGCCGCTGACCGCGCACAAGGCGGGCACGGTGACCGGGCTGGGCGCGCAGGTGGGGCAGACGGTGACCTCCGGCGCGGTGCTCTGCGACATCAAGGACGCCTGACCCGGATCACCGTGCGGGCGGGCCGTCCGGCCGGGTTGAGCCGGTCAGGCGGTCCGCTCGCGCCGCTGGGTGGGCCTCGTGCGGCCCATCGGGCGCCGCCCCCGCTGCTCAGCTTGCCCACGCCGCGGAGCGAACCTCGGATCCTCGGATGTTCTGCACGGATGTCCCGCCTCCGCACCCGATCCCGGGATGAAGGGGATACGGTCGGGTAGTAGGGAACTCCGATGTCCGCTCATTCGTCCTTAAGGGACGAAGGAGGCAATCTGCCGTGACCACCACAAAGTTCGCGCCAGGTCGTCTCGGTGCCGCGATCGCCGCGATGTTCGCCGGGCTCCTGGCCATCCTCATGACCGCCCCGCCGGCTCACGCGGCGGTGCCCGACCCCGACACGATCGTCTCGGCGTGGGCCCAGGACCCCCTCTATGTGGAGTCCGGCTCGTCCCTCACCGGGAGCCAGCAGTCCGCCATCCGCGACTCCGTCAAGGGAGCCAACCCGCCGATCTACGTGGCCGCCCTGCCCAACGGCACGATAACCGGCAATCCGGCCGCGCTGTTCTCGGATCTGGGCGCCCAGCTCAGGTCGAGCGGCACGGAGAAGGCGACCATCGCCCTAATCGACGGCAACTCCCTGTTCGCCGCGTCCACCTCCCTGCGTAAGAACATGGCCGGACGGATCGCCACCGCCGCTGCCGCGAGCAACGACGACGTCGTCAGCGGAATGCAGGACTTCGTCGCCCGGGTGAAGCTCGCCGAATCCGGCGACACCAGGGGTGCCCTGCGCGTGGACGGCTCCAGCAGCTCCGAGGGCTCCTCCAGCGGAGGCGGCGGCTCCGGCGCGGGCGTGCTGGTCGGCATCCTGGTGCTGGCCCTGGCGGGCGGTGGAGGCCTCTTCCTCTACTCCCGCAAGAAGAAGAAGGAGCGCGAAGCTCGCGAGGCCGCTGAGCTGGCCGCCGTCAAGCAGACCGTGGACGAGGACGTCACCAAGTTCGGCGAGGAGATCACCGCGCTGGACATGGACGTCAAGATGCTCGCAGACGGCGGTGACCACCAGGACGACTGGGCGCGCGCGCTCGACTCCTACGAGCGGGCCAAGGTGGAGCTCGAGGCGGTCAAGCGCCCCGACGAGCTGCGCGGCGTGACCACCGCGCTGGAGGAGGGCCGCTACGCCCTCGCCTGCGTGAAGGCCCGCGTCAACCACCTGCCGCTCCCCGAGCGGCGCTCGCCGTGCTTCTTCAACCCGCAGCACGGCCCCTCGGTCCGCGACGTGCGCTGGGCCCCGCCCGGCGGCGCGGTGCGCGACGTCCCGGCCTGCGCGGCCGACGCCGAGGCCATCGAGCGCGGCTTCGAGCCGCAGACCCGAGAGGTCATGGTCAACGGCCAGCGCCGCCCCTACTACGACGCGGGCCCGGCCTACCAGCCCTACGCCTACGGCTACTACGGCGGCTTCGGTGACGTGATGAGCGGCATGCTCGTCGGCACGATGCTCGGCAGCATGATGGGCGGCTGGGGCATGGGCGGCTACGGCATGGGCTACGGCGCCGGCTACCAGGAGGGCGTCTCCGACGCAGGCGGTGACTGGGGTGGCGGAGGCGGCGACTTCGGTGGCGGCGGCGACTGGGGCGGTGGTGACTTCGGTGGCGGCGACTTCGGCGGCGGCGACTGGTAGTCGCGGCTGAGAGCCGAGGACGGTCGCGTCCCCCTGGGGGGCGCGCGACGGCCGAGAGCCGATCACTCCGGACCTCGACCACCCCGAGCGCGGCGAGGCCGCGCGGACTCTTCCCGCACATTCGGACCCGCATCTGGAGCCGAGGGAAGGCCCGCGCGGCCTTTCGCCTATTACGGCCGCTTCATTAATAGTCATGACGGACAGCCGAGAATTCGCATAAATTCTGCCGTCACCGCTGGATATGGCGGGACGATGCGTGGTTGTGACAGGGTGATGATCAGACTCTTGTGACCATTACCGTCCACCGTGCCGGGTGTCAGCGAAGTCCGGCCCGTGCGACGGGTGAGGAGGCTGACGGTGCCCGATCCCAACCGGCTGAGCGCGAGCGACCCGCAGCAGATCGGTGCATACCGTCTGGTGGGTGTGCTGGGCGAGGGCGGTCAGGGCACGGTCTACCTCGGCCAGACCTCCTCGGGACGGCGGGTCGCGGTCAAGGTGCTGCACACCCGGATGGCCGCCGAGGCCTCCGTCCGGGAGCGGTTCGAGCGGGAGGCCGCCCTGGCTCGCCGGGTCGCGGTGTTCTGCACCGCCCAGGTGCTGGAGGCCGGCGTCAGCGACGGGCGACCCTACCTGGTCAGCGAGTACGTCCCCGGACCGTCGTTGCAGCAACTGGTCGCAGGCGAGGGACCCCGCACCGGCAGCGGGCTGGAGCGCCTGGCCGTCGCCACGGCGACCGCGCTGGCCGCCATCCACCGGGTGGGGATCGTGCACCGGGACTTCAAACCCGCCAATGTGATCATGGGTCCGGAGGGGCCGGTGGTCATCGACTTCGGCATCGCCCGCATCCTGGAGGCCGGTGTCACCAGCTCGGCACTGGTGGGCAGCCCCGGCTACATGGCCCCCGAGCAGCTCGCCGACCAGCCCGCCGGACCGGCCGCCGACATGTTCGCCTGGGCCTCCACCATGGTCTATGCCGCGACCGGGCATGCCGCGTTCGCCGGACATCATCCGGCGGCGGTGATGAACGCCGTCATGAGCGGTGAGCCGGATCTGAACGGGGTGCCGCGCGGGTTGTGGTCGCTGCTCTCGGCGTGCCTGGCCAAGGACCCCGGTGCCCGGCCGACAGCCGACCAGGTGTTGGCCACGCTGACCGGTCACGGAGCCCTTCCCGGCTCGTACGGGGGGAACGGTTCTCAGGGAAACCATGCCGCACCTGGACCGTATTCCGGGATGGCGGCCGCGCCCAACACGTCCAGTCGTGATCGTGCTCCTGTCAACCGGAACCCTTATGCACCCGCTCGCATCGACCCCGACGATGTGACCAGATACGGCGTCGCCGGGGACCAGGGTTCTCAGGTATCCGCACCATCAGATCCTTCCCGCGCCGGTGTCCATCCGTTTCCTCAGCAGTCAGATCAGATAATGGAATCGGATGCGAATCCGAACAACGGAGGATCTCCCAGCCCTGAGCGACACAGCCCTTCAGCCTCCAACATCGGGCAGGGCAATCGGGTGGCGACTGCGCCTTCCGAATGGTCAGCGGGGGCTCTGGCTCTGCCCACGGCATCCATACGCCGCCGGACTCCGATCCTCGTAGCAGCCACGGCAGCAGCGGTCACTATCGGCGTCATCGCCGGGGTCGTGCTCTACTCAATCACGTCCCCCACAGACACGAGTTCTTCGCCCACAGAGGCCGCCGCTGCATCAACCGCGCCGCCCGTTGCACCGCCCGACCCGGCTCCTGCCTCCACAGAGCTGACCGGTCCAGTTCTTCCGACCGATGTGGCTCTCCCCGACAAGCCCGTGACCGGTCACATCGACTCCGTCACCGCAGTGGCAGTGGCACAGCTGGAGGGCCGTCCAGTCATTGTCTCTGGCAGTTCCGACCTGACTGTCCGAATGTGGGACCTGTCCACAGGAAAACAGATCAGCGAACCGCTCACCGGCCACAGCAAGTCAATCTCCGCGGTGGCGGTGGCGCAACTGAACGGCCGTCCGATCATCATCTCCGGCAGCTGGGACAACACCATCCGAATGTGGGACCCCACCACAGGAAAGCAGATCGGCGAATCACTCACCGGCCACACGGGTTGGGTCTATTCGATGGCGGTGACACAACTGGACAGCCGTCCGATCATTGTCTCCGCCGGTTCTGACAACACCATGCGTGTATGGGACATCACCACCGGAAAACAGATCGGTGATCCGTACACCATCAATGGATACGGCAATACTGCCCTGGTGGCGGTAGCACAGATCGATGGGCGACCTGTCGCCGTCTCCGGCGGTGGAGACACAGTTCAGGTATGGGATCTAGCCACGGGCAGACAGATCGGGCAAGCATTCGAGAATCCCCGTAGAGCCAAATCGCTGGCGGTGGCGCAACTGGACGGCCGACCGGTGATCATCTCCGGCGAAGAGAAATTCGTACGCGTCTGGGATCTCACTTCGGGGACCCAAATTGGTCAGCCGTTCACCGGTCACACCTTCGATGTGATCGGAGTAGCAAGAACACAAATCGATGGACGCCCGGTCATCGTCTCCGCCAGCTGGGACAGGACCGTGCGCGTCTGGGACCCGGTCACCGGAGAGCAGGTCGGCAAGTCCTTCGCCCACCCGCATGAGGTCAATTCGATGGTGGTGGCCCGGCTGGGTGACCGGCCCATCGTCGTGTCCGGTGGCTACGACAAGGCCATCCGGGTGTGGGACCTGACCTCGCTCACCAAAGGCGGATGATCCGGGCCGGGCCGTACCGCTCAGGTGCTGGCGCGGACCGTAAGGCGCGGAGCGAGCAGGGTGCCGTCCGGTACGGCGCGGCCCTCCAGCTTGTCCATCAGCAACCGCACGGCCTCCCGGCCGACGTCCTCGGCCGGGATGAGCACCGAGGTCAGGGCCGGGCTGGAGCGTTCCGCTATGTCGTCGGGGCAGATGGCGACCACCGCGACGTCCTCCGGGACCCGCCTGCCGTGCTGGCGCAGCGCCCCGAGCACGTGGTTGACCGCGGCCTCGTTGTGCACGACCAGCCCCGTCAGGCCGGGCCGTTCCTCCAGCAGCCCGCCCACCGCGTCCGACACCTGGTCGAAGGTCTCCTCGCAGGGCAGCGCGATCCCGGTCACGCCGTGGGCCGCGGCGGCCTCGGTGAAGCCCTCCCGCGTCCGGCAGGCGTAGCCGGTGCCCCGGTCGTAGACCACGGCGGGCGCACCGAGCAGCGCGACCTCCCGGTGGCCGCGGGCCGCCAGGTGCTGCACGCACAGCGTCCCGGCCCGGGCGAAGTCGAGGTCCACACAGGTCAGCCCGGTGGTGTCGGCGGGGAAGCCGATGAGCACGCTCGGCTCGGCCAGCTCGCGCAGGAGCGGCACCCGGGTGTCGTGCAGCTCCACGTCCATGAGCACCAGCCCGTCCACCAGCGCGCTGGCGGCGGCCCGGCGCAGCCCGTCGGGTCCCTCGTCGGCGGTGAGCAGCAGCACGTCGTGGTCGTAGCGCCGGGCGGCGGTCACCACCGACGTGGCGAACTGCATCAGCACCGGGACGTGCATCCCGGCCCGGAGCGGCAGCACCAGCGCGATCACGTTCGCCCGTCTGCTGGCCAGCGCCCTGGCTCCGGCGTTGGGGTGGTAGCCGAGCGTCCGCACGCTGTCGAGCACGCGCCTGCGCGTGTCGGCGGAGATCGCGCGCTTCCCGCTGAGCACGTACGAGACCGTGCTCACCGCCACCCCGGCGTGCCTGGCGACCTCCGTGATCGTCACCGCTCTGCCGCTCATCCGCTCCACGCCCCCTCGCCCGGCGGCTCGGAGTCCGCATCCGTGAACATCCCGCGCCCGTCGACCCACCCGCCCCGCCCTCCCGCCCGTCCGCTCATCTGTTCTCGGCGGAACCGAAGGCCAGGCGGGAGACGGTGATACCGGCATTCTCGAACACCACGTACAGATCGTGCACGCCCCGGGCCCCCTCGAGTCCTCCGACGACCCTCGACAGCTCGTGGCGGCCGGCCCGCGGGACGGGCACGGCGCCGAGGGCGGGGCCGTACAGGGGGTCGCCGAGGCGCAGGGTGACCACGCCGCCCTCGGTGCTGGTGGCCTCGATCGCGCAGGCGGCGGCCCCGCTCCCGAAGTCGACCCCGCGGAAGAGGATCCAGGCGCCCTCGGCCGTGGAGCGTACGGCGTCGCCGGAGACCCGGGAGGCGTCGGTGAACGCCACCGCGTCGTACTCGTCGTGGTCCACCGCCGGGATCGGCGCGGCGAGGGCGTCGCGGGGCGGGATGTGCTCACCGGCGACGTGGACCGTCGCGCAGAGGCGGATGTCGCGGGCCGAGCGGCCCACCATGATCTTGTGGGACGCGTCCTCGACCGCGAACCGGTTCCTGGTCACGTCCCAGAAGGCCAGGTCGGCGACATCGAGGGTCCAGCGGACCACGGTGCTCTCGCCGGGCTCCAGCCGGAGCTTGGCGAAGTTCCGCAGGCGGCGCAGCGGCTGCTTGACGCGGGAGCGCTGCTGGTGGGTGTAGAGCTGGACGACCTCCGTGCCGGGCCGGGGGCCGGTGTTGGCGACCGTCGCCGAGACCGTGATCCGCCCGTCCGCGACCTCGGCGGTCAGGTCGCGGTGGTCGAAGTCGGTGTAGGACAGGCCGTGGCCGAAGGGGTAGAGCGGGGTGCCCCGGTAGTACTGGTAGGTGGCGTCGGCGGCGATGATGTCGTAGTCGAGCAGGTCGGGCAGCTCGCACGCCGAGCGGTACCACGTCTGGGTGAGGCGCCCCTCGGGGTCGGCGTCGCCGAAGAGCACCTCGGCCAGCGCGTGGCCGTACTCCTGGCCGCCGTGCGAGGACCACAGCACCGCGGGCAGGTCCCGCTCCGACCAGGTCATCGGGTAGCCGCTGCTGATCACCATGACGGTCCTCGGGTTGGCCGCGCGCACCGCCGCCACCACGGCCTCCTGCGCCGCCGGGAGCGCCAGGTCGAGGCGGTCCTCGGTCTCGCGCCCGTTGACCAGCGGGTGGTCGCCGACCACGACGACCGCGACGTCCGCGGCGGCGGCCAGCGCGGCGGCGCTCTCGGCCCCGCTGACGACCGTCTCCGCGGTCAGCCAGACGGCCGCGTCGGCGTCGTCCACCAGCCGCAGGACCGCGCCGTCCGGCAGCGCGGCGGACGCCGTACCGTCCGGCACCGCGGCGCCCGGACCCGTGCCCGGGTCGGCGGCCAGCCCGACGTAGCGGCCGGTGGAGATGTGCCGGAGCACCAGCGTGCCGCGCGGCCGGTCCTCCAGCCGGAAGGTCTGGCGCACCTCCCAGCCGTTGGGTCCCGGCTGGTCGTTGACCAGCGTGCCGGAGTCGTCCACCGAGACGTACCGGCCGGTCGCCGCGGCCCGCAGGGCGTAGGACCCGCCGCCCCAGTCGAACAGGTCGAACAGGCCCTCGGCCGTGCCCGCCTCCGCGGTGAGCCCGAGCGGCCCGCCGCCGGGGTCGGCGACGACGTGCCCGCTCTCGGCGGTCAGCGTGATCCGGTCCACCGCCTCGCAGAACACCGTCTCGCACCGCTCGGCGAGCCCGGCGCGGGCGGTGACGGCGTACGGCAGCGTGCCGGAGTACCAGTCCTCCATGAGGGTGTCGCCGAGCTGGCCGATGACGGCGATCTTCGTGACCCCGGCCAGCGGGAGGATGCCGTCGTTCTCCAGGAGCACGATCGAGCGGCGGGCCGCCTCGCGGGCCAGCACCTGGTGCTCGGGGCAGTTGACGACGGCCTCGGTCACGTCGTCGTACGGCGTGGCGGGGTCGAACTCGCCGAGCCGGAACCGGATGGAAAGCGCATGCCTGACGGCCGCGTCGATGTCCGCCTCGGTGAGCAGGCCCCGCTCCAGCGCGTCGCGGATGTGCCCGAGGACGGCCTCGGTGCGCTCGTCGTCCTGGGTGAAGCTGTCGAGCCCGGCCTTGATCGCGTGCGCGTAGGCCTCGGCGGGGTCGTCGTGGTAGGCCTGCAGGCCGGTGAGGTTGCCGGGGGCGTAGGCGTCGCTGACCACCAGGACGTCGTCCGGGGCCCAGGTGCGCAGCACGTCGTTGATCAGCGGGCTGAGGTGCGCCGGGCGGCCGTTGACCAGGTTGTAGGAGGGCATCACGGCCACCGCCGCGCCGCTCTCCAGTGCGGGCCGGTAGGCGGGCAGCTCGTACTCGTGGAGCACCCGGGGCGGCAGGTCGCTGGAGGTGGTGCAGCGGTCGGTCTCGTTGTTGTAGCCGAGGAAGTGCTTGAGCGTCGGCGCCGTCTTCAGCACCCTGGGGTCGCTCCCGCGGAGGCCGGAGGCGTACGCCACCGCCATCACGCCGGTCAGCCACGGGTCCTCGGAGTAGCCCTCCTCGTTCCGCCCCCAGCGGGGGTCGCGCAGCGGGTTGACCACCGGCGCCCACACGTTCCGCCCCGCCCCCGCCGGGTCCTTGTGGTGGAAGGCCAGGACCTCGTCGGACGTCGCCTCGCCGACCCGCCGGACCAGCTCGGGGTCCCAGGTGCTGGCCAGCCCGACCGCCTGCGGGAAGACGGTGGCCGGGCCGAGCCAGGCCAGGCCGTGCAGGGCCTCGGTGCCGGTGCGGAACGGGCCCACGCCCAGCCGCTCGACCGGGGCCTGGTACTGGTGCAGCAGGGCGACCTTCTCCGCCAGGCTCAGCCTGCCCTGCAGGTCGGCGATGCGGTCGGCGAGCGGGAGCTCGGGGTCGCGGAACGGTTCGTTCATCGGGGGGACCATCCCTCTGGTGAGCGTCGAAGCGCTTCGACAACGGGGCGAGAAAACGCGCCTCTGTCGAAGCGCTTCGATATTCGGTCCAGGAAAACTCCGCCCGTTACACGAATGTTTCGAGCAGAGTTTCCCTGAAGGGTGCCTGTCCGTGAGATCCAGGTCAAGACCTGCGGAGAAAATCACGGATCATTCTTCGGTTCCGGATCACCCCGGAACGCCCCCGCACCGAGGTCAGGAGACCCGGGGCAGCCGGCCGGAGTCCACCGAGTCGAGCACCCGGGCCGCGCCGCCCAGCGCCGCCGCGTCGTAGCCGAGGGTCGAGGCCACCACCCGGCAGCCGCCGCCCTCGGGCGCGATCGTACGGCCGCGCGCCTCGTCCTCCACCGCGGGCAGCAGCCAGGGCGCCAGCGGCACGTAGTAGCCGCCCAGGATGACCACCTCGGGGTTGAGCAGGTTGGCCACCACCGCCACGCCCTTGCCGAGCTGCCGCCCGACCTCCGCCAGCAGGCCGAGGGTCCGGGCGTCGCCGGCCCGGGCCAGCCGCGCCACCTCGTCGAGCTCGATCTCGACCTCCGCGGGCGAGAGCGGGACGTGCCGGAGCACCGCGCCGATCCCGGCGACGGCCTCCAGGCAGCCGGCCCGCCCGCACCGGCACTCGGCGCCGAGCGGGTCGAGCTGGATGTGGCCGATCTCGCCGCCGTAGCCCCGGCCGCCCCGGCGGATGCGGCCGTCCAGGATGATCCCGGCGCCGACCCCGATCTCGCCGGTGAGGTAGACCAGGTTGGCGGTCCCCGCCTGCGAGCCGAAGCGGTGCTCGGCCAGGGCGGCCAGGTTGGCGTCGTTCTCGACCTGGACGGCGAAGCCGGGGTCGCGCAGCGCCTTGGCCAGGTCTCCGGCCAGGTCGGCGTCGCGCCAGCCGAGGTTGGGCGCGATGAGCACCGTGCCGTCCGTGCCGACCAGGCCGGGCACGCCCACGGTCAGGCCGAGGACCTGGCGCTCCTGCTTGGCCATCCGGCTCACCACCCGGCGGACGATCGCCGCGACGGCCGCCACGGCCTGGCCGGTCGAGCCGTCAGTGCCGGGAAGCGGGCCGGAGAAGGAGCGCCGCCACGACAGCAGCCGCTCCCCCGCCAGGTCCACCGCCACCGCGGTGACGTAGTCGACATTGACCTCGACGCCGATCGCGGCATACGGCGAGCCGTCGAGCACGAGCATCGTGGCCGGGCGCCCGACGCGGTTCTCGGTCAGCCCGGTCTCGCGCACCAGGCGGCGGTCGATCAGGTCGGCGACCAGGCTCGACACGGTCGCCTTGTTGAGGCCCGTGGAAGCCGCGATGTCCGCCCGCGAGCACGGCGCGTGCTCGCGCACGAACCGCAGCACCACGGCGAGGTTGGTGGCCCGGACATCGGCGAAGTCGGCCGGCTGCGGATTCGTCGTAGATGTGATCAAGGTCCGTCCCGTCCCGATCGGCCCGGGCTCCGTCTTGCGAACGGCCCCCGGCTGGCCCCATCATGCCTCACCCGCCCCGAGGACCGCGATCGTCGGCCCCTTGTGGCGAGAGTGCCCCTCGACTAATTTGTTTGGTCAAAAGACGAACTAACTCTATCTCGGACCCATCCTCTTAGGACAACCCCCGCCCGTCCATGGACAACGAAGGGAACGCGCCGTGAAAACTCCCCCCGAGGGCGCGACGACCAGCCGCCGGGGCTTCCTCGGCCTGGTGGGACTCAGCGCGGTCGCCGCCGCGAGCGGCGGCCTGCTCAGCGCCTGCTCCACGCCGAGCGGCCCCCGGCCGGGCAGCGGAGGCGCCACGGCGGCCGCCGCCGACAAGCTGACCTCCCTCACCCCCACCTATACCGCGTTCCCGGGCGTCAAGCCGGACCTCCCGGGCACCGTCTCCAACCTGCCCGGCGTGCCGGACGTCAGCGGCGGTTTCACCACCTACCCCGCCAGCCCCGTCCAGGCGCTCACCCAGAAGGCGGGCAAGGGCGGGACCTACACCGCGATGACCCCGCTGTGGGGCCCGCTCCCGCCCGGCCTGGAGGACAACTCCTACTTCCAGGCCGCCAACGCCGACATCGGCGCGACCGTGCAGTTCCAGATCACCGACGGCACCGTCTACGCCGACAAGGCCATCGCCCGCCTCGCCTCCGGCGACCTGCCGGACATCATGGTCATCCCGAGCTGGGAGATCGAGAAGATGGCGGACTTCAACACCGCCGTCGACAAGGCCTTCGAGGATCTCACCCCCTACCTCCAGGGCGACAAGGTCAAGCCGTACCCGCTGCTGGCCAACCTGCCGACCGCCGCCTGGCAGTGGTCGGTCTGGAACAACAAGCTGATGGCGGTGCCGTTCCCCACCGAGCCGTACCCCTTCGCGCTGCTGTACCGCAAGGACATCTTCGACAAGAACGGCTGGAACACCAACCCGAAGACCGCCGATGAGCTCTTCGAGCTCGGCAAGGAGATCACCGACCCGAAGGCCAAGCGCTGGGCGTTCGGCAGCATCCACGAGATGATGTGGCCCACCTTCCGCATCCCGCAGGAGTGGCGCTACGAGGGCGGCAAGCTCGTGCACAAGTACGAGACGCCGGAGTTCGAGCTGATGCTCGCCTTCATGCAGAAGGTCTTCAAGGAGGAGCTGGTCCACCCCGAGGTCGTCAGCAGCAAGGGCGCCAACGAGAAGGACCTCATGGCCTCCGGGCAGATCCTGATCTACCGGGACGGGCTGGGCGGCTGGAAGGAACTGCTCCAGCAGCACCGGGCCAAGAACCCCGACTTCGCCATGAACGCCTTCCCGGTCTTCGCCCACGACGGCGGCACGCCGATGATGTACCACGGCAACGCGGCGGGCATCTTCACCTTCGTCAAGAAGGGCCTGCCCAAGGAGAAGGTCGAGGAGATCCTCTCCGTCCTCAACTGGTGCGCGGCGCCGTTCGGGACCAAGGAGTACGAGCTGTCCAACTTCGGCGTGGAGGGCGAGCACTTCAAGCGGGGCGACAACGGCATCCCCGAGCTCACCGACCTGGGCCGCAAGGAGGTCGCCTACACCTACGGCTTCCTCGGCGGACGCCCGCTCTACGTCGACTGGCCCTACCCCGACGCGGTCAAGCTCAACGTGGAGTGGCAGAACGCCAGCTTCCCCCACCTGGAGAAGGCCCCGTTCGACGGGATCCGGGTCCAGCGGCCCTCGAGGATGTCCGGTCTGCAGGTGCCGACCGAGGACAAGTTCACCGACATCATGCGCGGACGCCGCCCCGTCAGCGACGCCAAGCAGATCGTCGCGGAGTGGCAGCGGGACGGCGGCAACGAGGCCCGCGACTTCTACATGAAGGTCCTGCAGGACAACGGCCGTGCTTAGAGACACCGTGAACACCGGGCCGGCGGGTGACCTGACCTCACCCGCCGGCACCGGCGCTCCCGCAAAGGGCAGCAAGACCGGGAGAAAGAAAACGGACAAGCCCACCGGAACCGCGCGTCCGTCGCTGGGCGCCCGGCTCCGGCGGGACTGGCAGCTGCTGCTGATGACGATCCCGGCGATCGGCCTGCTGCTGGTCTTCCACTACGTGCCGCTGCTCGGCAACGTCATCGCCTTCCAGGACTACTCGCCCTACGTCGGCATCGCCGACAGCCCCTGGGTGGGCCTGTCCAACTTCCAGTGGCTGCTGCTGGACGAGAGCTTCTGGGACGCCACGCTCAACACCCTGTCGATCACCGTCTTCCAGCTGGTCTTCTACTTCCCCATCCCGATCATGCTGGCCATCCTGCTCGACAGCGTGGTCCGGCCCCGCCTGCGCCTGTTCATCCAGGGCATCGTCTACATGCCGCACTTCTTCTCCTGGGTGCTGGTGGTCACGCTCTTCCAGCAGATGTTCGGCGGCGCCGGGCTGATCTCGCAGACCCTGCGGGAGAACGGCCGGCGAGGCATCGACATCATGACCGATCCGGACACGTTCATCGCGCTGGTGACGGCCGAGACGGTCTGGAAGGACGCAGGCTGGGGAACGATCATCTTCCTGGCCGCGCTGGCCGCCATCAACCAGAACCTCTACGAGGCGGCGGCGGTGGACGGCGCGGGCCGGTGGCGGCGGATGTGGCACATCACGCTGCCGGGCCTGCGACCGGTCATCATCCTGCTGCTGATCCTGCGGCTGGGCGAGGCGCTGAACGTCGGCTTCGAGCAGTTCTTCCTCCAGCGCGACGCCGTCGGCCGGGACGCCGCCGAGGTGCTCGACACCTTCGTGTACTGGCGCACGCTGCTGACCGGGGAGTGGAGCTACGGCGCCGCCGCGGGCCTGGTGAAGGGCCTGGTGGGCCTCATCCTCATCCTGGTGGCGAACAAGGTCGCCCACCGGTTCGGCGAGCAGGGAATCTACAAGAAATCATGACGACCACACCCGCCTGGGCCGAGCGGCCCACCCGCGTCGGGGCCCTCCTCAAGGGGGCCGTCCTCACGCTCATCGCGCTCTCCGTGCTCTTCCCGATCTACATGGTCGTGCTGACCAGCCTCTCCACCCAGGAGACGGTCACCCGGGCCGGCGGGCTGGTCACCGTACCGGGGGAACTCTCCTTCGCCGCCTACGCCGAACTCTTCGACGGCGGCGTGGTGACCCGGTCGGTCCTGGTCAGCCTCGGCGTGACCGGGGTCGGCACGGCGATCAGCCTGAGCGTCACGGTGCTGGCCGCCTACGGCCTCTCCCGGCCCGGCTCGCTGCTGCACCGGCCGATGCTCTTCCTCGTCCTGCTGACGTTCCTGTTCGGCCCGGGCATGATCCCCAGCTACCTGCTGATCAGCTCGCTGGGGCTCACCGACTCGTACTGGGCGCTGATCCTGCCCGGCGCGGTGACCGCCTTCAACCTCGTGGTCATGCGGGCCTTCTTCATGAACATCCCGGAGGAGGTGTCCGACAGCGCGCGCATCGACGGCGCGAGCGAGTTCCGCATCCTGTGGCGGATCGTGCTGCCCATGTCGAAGGGGGTCGTCGCGGTCATCGGCCTGTTCTACGCGGTCGGCTACTGGAACTCCTTCTTCAACGCCGTGCTCTACCTCAACGACAGCGCCAAGTGGCCGCTCCAGGTGGTCCTGCGGCAGTACGTCCTGCAGGGGCAGGCGCTGGTCGTCGGCCAGAGCAGCACCGCCACGATCGCCGGGCAGAGCCTCCCGCCCAGCCTGGCCATCCAGATGGCCATCGTGGTGGTCGCGCTGCTCCCCGTGCTGTTCGTCTACCCCTTCGTCCAGAAGCACTTCACCAAGGGCGTCCTCATCGGCGCCGTCAAGGGCTGACCCTCCCCGGCCGCCCGGCGCCGCCCTCCTCCCCGGCGCCGGGCCGTGCCGTACGCCCCGGTGCGCGGCCGTACGGCATGCGGTTCCCGGAGAGAACGGTCACGCCGCACGGGGCAGAACGGTCACGCCGCACGGGGCACCTGGACCAAGAAGTACAGCGGCGCGTACTCGCCTTCCTCTGGCATCCTCGCCTTCGCTGGTTTCCCTTCCTGTCGCTGATGCCTATGTACAATATGTTTGTATGTGACCAACATCAGGAGGGAAAGCATGACCGTCACCCAGATCGACATCGACGACGAGGCCCTCGCCGAGGCCATGCGCATGCTCGGCACCACCACGAAAAAGGACACCGTGAACGCGGCCCTGCGGGAATACGTCGCCCGCGTCAAGCGCATCGAGGCGCTGGAGAAGCTCTCCGCCCGAGCGGCACGCGGGGAGTTCGACGAGGCCGTCACCGCCCACGAGAAGGCCAAGCAGGCGCGCAAGGACGCCTTCTCTTGACGGGCTACCTCATCGACGCCTCAGCGCTGTGGCACCTGTTCCGCACACCGGAGACGCAGGAGGCATGGGCGGATCGGATCACTTCCAGAGCGCTGAGCATCTGCGAGCCCACCCGGACGGAGTTCCTCTACTCCGCGACCGGCCCCGACCACCGGGACGAGTTGGAGACCGAGCTCAACGACCTCTGCCGACTCGCCGCCGTTCCCGAGAACGCGTGGCGCTGGGTCGAGCAGGCACAGTACAAACTCACCCTGAAGGGGCAACATCGCTCAGCGGGAGCGATCGACCTCCTGCTCTGCGCCACCGCCGTCCACCACGGGCTCACCCTGCTGCACGTCGACAACGACTTCGTCACGGTCTCCGCGGTCATGACCGAGCTCCGGCAACGAGACCTCCGTATCCCCTGATCCTCCGCTCCCGTCACCCCGGATCGGGCCGGAACCCGCCCACCGGGTGGAGCCTCGCCGCCGGTTCCGGGCCCGACGGCGGGCCGTACGAGGTCCGGTCGCACCCGCCCCGTACGGCCGTGCACCCGGCGTCATGAACCGGATCACCTCTTGACCGTGACCTCCGGGTAGCGCGCGGAGGCCCGGTCGAGCAGCGGCCGCGACCGCCCGCGCAGGTGCAGGTCGAAGAAGGCCCCGACGTACTTCCGGGTGATCTCCAGCGAGCGGGCGCCGGGGAGCGTGCCGAACATCTCCTCGTCCTTGATCACGTCAGCCAGGAGCGGCGCGTAGTCGGTGAGGGCGTTGTGCCCCATGCCCTTGACCGTCACCCAGCGCTTCCAGCCGGTCATGTTCTCCCAGTCCCGTCCCCAGGTGGGGTCGGCCCCGCCCTGCGCGTGGAGCTCGCCGGCCCCCAGCAGCATGAACGGCTTGCGGAGCCCCGTGTCGGGGATCGGGATCCAGAAGGTGCCGTCCATGTTGACCCCGGCGCGCACCCGGGGATCGGTGAGCATGGTGTGCGTGGCGCTGTTGCCGCCCAGGGAGTGGCCGGCCATGCCGATCCGGGACCGGTCGATCAGCCCGGCGTGCTCCCAGGCGGGCCTCTTCCCGGTCAGCCGGTCGAGCACGAAGGAGACGTCCGCCGCGCGGACCCGGGTGCTCTTCTCACCGAACTCCGGGGTGCCCCCGGACTCGCAGGTGGTGCAGGGGACGGTCCGGCCGTCCGGGAAGGTCGTGGGGGACTCGTGCGTGTGGTCGATGCCCACCACCGCGTAGCCCCGGCTCGCCAGATCCTCCGACAACGCCGTCAGCGAGCTGCGGGGCATGCCGAACCCGGGAGAGAGCACCACGAGGGGCAGGCCGCGCCGCCGTCCGAGCGGCGCCGCACCGGTGACCGCGTTGGTCCGCGTCCCCGCGAGCGCGTTCACGACCTCGGCCCCGGCGCCCTGCTCCTTCAGCAGCAGCTCCGCCTCCTTCGCGGTCATGTACGGCGCCCGCTCCCCCCTGGCGGCCCTGGCCGGATACCAGATCGAGACCATGAGCTCGCGCGGCTTCCCCGCCACCCAGGGGTCGGTGCGGGAGCCGTCCACCAGGTGCAGCGTGGTCGTGCCCACCGCGTGCGGACCGGTCGGCCGGGGCAGGGCGAGAGCCGGAGCCTGCTCCGGCGCGGCGGCGGCCGGTGCGCCGAGCGGGTACGGCGCGGCCGGCGCTCCTGCCGGGTTCGGCGCGGCGAGCGCGGCGGCGGGCGTGGCGAGGACGAGAAGCGCGGCGGCGGCGGCGAGCGCCCCGCGAAGTGGTGATCGTGACATGGCACCACCTTCGCGGCACCCCGATGACCTGCGCTTCAGCCGAAAAGGCACTCGGAAGGTACGACTTCCGAAGATCTCCCTACGCCGAAAGTTGCAACCGCACGCCACCGGCACGAGTGACATGGACCCACGCCGCCGGACCTCCTCGTCGCGCCCGTAGGCGGTTACAGTGGATCCCGAGCCGTGACCGGCGCTTAGGTGGAGCACCACCGGGGAGCGGCTCGGCGATCCCGTCACCGCCGTGCGCCTGGGCATTCCGCAGCGACCTGCAGGAGCGGCCCATGACCCGGACGCAGACCGCCCGCCTCATGGACGGCACCACCCCGGCCCGCCGCATCACCGAGCGCGCCGCCTCCGCGGCGGCGGACCTCACCCGGCTGACCGGCACGGCGCCGTGCCTGGCGACCGTACTGGTCGGCGACGATCCGGCCTCTGTCACGTAGCCGGATACAACCCCGGCAACGTCGGCGACGTGGACTTCGAGAGCTGCCGGGCCCGGGCGAGCCTGATCACTCCGGTTCCGGGCGGCGTCGGTCCCATGACCATCGCCCTGCTGCTCGAACAGACCGTGACCGCAGCCGCCCGGCAACTGGGCCTCACCCCGCTTCCGTAGCACAGTGGTGATCCTTCCCCGGGAAGTGCACCGTTCTGCGGTCCATACGGCGTGCACTTCCCGGGAAAGGATCACCACCGGTCGATCGGATCAGGCCGGGCGATGATCCGTCGGCGGCTTCTGAGCCGTGCGGATCGCCGTACCGGGGACAGGGTGGCATGGGAGGCTCCATCGCGTGCTTCCCGAAGCGTTGCGCCATGGACCGTTCCGGACCGGAGACGCCTTGGCCCTAGGGCTGACCCGCCGCCAGCTGCAGGGGTCCAGGTTCCGCCGGATATATCGCGACGTTTACGTTTCCGCGGAGTTACCCGACTCCCTCCGGCTCCGTTGTCGGGCCGCGTTGCTCCTCCTGCCTCCGAGTTCGGTGTTCTGCGGTCTCACCGCCGCCCGCCTGTACGGCCTGCCCGTTCCCGAGTCCGGAGACCTCGATGTCGCGCTGCCCCCGGCACTCGGCAAGCATCCCGAGATCCTCGGCATCAGGGTTCACCGCTACACCCACTGGGGGCGGGACGATCTGCGGCGCCTGGACGGACTGCTCGTTCCCCGGCCCGAGTCCTTGTTCCTGGAACTGGCGATCAGGCTGTCCCGGATCGAGCTCATCATGGCCGGTGACCAGCTCGTCCGCTCCTGGACCTCGGTTGCGGCGATCGGCGATCGGCTGTCCCAGGTGCGGCGGCGCCGAGGGCTGCCCGCCGCCCTGGCGGCGCTCCCCCAACTGGAGCCGGAGACCTACTCCCCCATGGAGACCCGCCTCCGGATGCTCCTCGTCGACGGCGGGCTTCCGCGCCCCGTCGCCAATCCCCACGTCTTCGACGACACCGGTCAGCGGATCGCCCAGCCCGACCTCTACTATCCTCAGGCCCTGCTGACGATCGACTACGACGGCTCCCACCACGATCGCGACCCCCGCCAGATCAGGCAGGACCGCGAGACCATGCGGCTGCTCGCCCTCAACGGTTATCTGTCCTTACGCTACGACGCGCGCATGATCCTCGGCTTCCCTCGAGAGATCGTCTCCGAGGTCCGCAACCTCCTCACCGAACGGCATCACTGATCCTTTTCCGGGAAGTGCACGCCGTACGGCCTGCGGAACGGTGCACTTCTCGAGAAAGGATCATGATTCCTCGGTTGTGTCACCCCCGTGGGCGGCGCGCATGCGGGCGATCTCGGCCTGCAGGTCGCGGACCTGCTGCTGGAGTTCGAAGATGCGGCGGACGGCGGCGAGGGTCATGCCCTCGTCGATGAGGCGGATCGCGTCCTGGAGGCTGCCGATCTCGTGCCTGCTGTAGCGCCGCTGCCCTCCGGCCGACCGGGTGGGCCGGACCACCTCGTGCTCGTCGAGGCGGCGCAGGAACGCCTGCTGAACTTGGAGCATGTCGGCCACCTGGCCGACGGAGTACAGCGGTGCGTGCTCGTCCTCGAACGGCAGCCGCGTCATCGTCGTCTCCTTCTCGGCGTCGGGGGGAAGCCGACGGGGCGGGCACCGTCCCCATGGTGCCCGCCCCGCCGCGGCCCGCCTCGGGCGGGTCAGGCCTTGATGGACCTCTGGTCGACCTGGTCCACCTTCTGGATCTCCACCTTGCGCGGCCGGGCCTTCTCCAGGACCGGGATGCGCACGGCCAGGACGCCGTTGGAGTAGGCGGCGTCGACCTTCTCCCCGTCGAGGTGCTCGGAGAGGTAGACGCGGCGGGTGAAGGTGCCCATCGGGCGCTCGCGGACGAACAGGCGGTCCTCCTCGCCGTACTCCTCCTCGCGGCCGGCGCTGACGGTCAGCACGCCGCGGTCGACGGTGACCTCGATGGAGTCCGGGTCGACGCCCGGCAGGTCGAACTTGAGGAGCACGTCGTCCTTGCGGCGGACGCCGTCCAGCGGCATGGCCCCGCGCGCGGCGTTCTCGCCCCAGCCGAGCGTCTGCCGCGCGATCCGGTCGAACCTGCGGTCGAACTCCTGGACGAACGGATCGATCGACGTCAGCAGCATCGATAACCACCTCCGTTGAATCTTGCAGGGTTCCTCAAGCCCTGCCTCCTGGAAACCTCACACTTCATTTATAAGTATCCTCACGCGGAGATGCAAGCCGCTGCGGGGAGGTTTTACCCTCCGCTGCCGGTACGGGCCCCTCCGCCTGCCGCCCCCGGCCCCACCGCCTGCCGGTACGGGTCCACCGGGCCGCGGACCGCCGAGTCCTGCCGGTACGGGTCCACCGGACCGGCGGGCCCCGGCGGTTCCGTGCCGCCGGGGCCCGCCGGAGGGCTCCCCCGAAGGCTCAGCGGGTCAGGACGGCGTCCTTGAGCCGCAGGTCGCCCCGGGCGACCAGGTAGACGTCCTGCCGTCCCGAGGCGCGCGCGAGCGCCGCGGTGGCCGTCGACCACCGGTAGACCCCGCCGGTGGCGGCCACCCGGACCGTGCCCAGCAGCCTGCCGGCCGGCGACCCGGTCCTGACCTCCACGGAGGCGGCCTCGGCCGCCGCGACCCCCAGCGTCGCCCCGGTCGCGCCCCGGCCGAGGTCGACGTCGGCGAAGGAGATCCACTCGCCGGAGGAGAGCGCGACCGCGTCACCGCTCGCCTTGGTCTCGTCGACCAGTTCCGCCCCCGAGTGGTCGTCGAAGTCCGCGGCCCGGACGGCCCGCGTCAGGTCGCGGGCGGGGATGCGCTCCCCGTCCACCCGCAGCGTGGCCCGCTGCCGGATCCGGTCCGAGGAGGAGCCGACGAGCACGTCGTGGGTGGACGGCTCCACCGCGAAGCGGCCCCGGGTCACGTCCCACAGCGCCAGGTCGGCGGTCTTCAGCGGGAACGTGACGGTCTTCGACTCGCCCGGCGCCAGGTGCACCCGCTCGAACCCGCGCAGCTGCCTGACCGGCTGCCGCACCCGCGAGGAGTGCTGGTGGGTGTAGAGCTGGACGACCTCGTCGCCGGCGCGCGACCCGGTGTTGGTCACCTTGACGCTCACCTCGAAGCCGTCGCCGCTGCGCCTGGTCTTCAGCCCCTGGTAGCCGAAGGTGGTGTAGCTCAGACCGTGCCCGAAGGCGTAGAGCGGCTCGTCCTTCGAGTACAGGTAGGTCGAGCCGGTCTTGACGATGTCGTAGTCCAGGATGTCCGGCAGCTCCGCGCCCTCGCGCGGCCAGGTCTGGGTGAGCCGGCCGGCCGGGTTGGCGTCGCCGTACAGGATGTCGGCCAGGGCGTGGCCGGTCTCCGCGCCGGCGTGGGTGGTCCAGAGGACGGCCGGGACCTTCTCCGCCAGACGGTCGATGGTCGTCGGGTAGCTGTTCTCCAGGACGACCACGGTGTTCGGGTTGGCCTCGCGCACCGCCTCGACCAGCGCCTCCTGGCCCTCCGCGAGGCCCAGGTCGGTGCGGTCGTGGGCCTCGCGGCCGTTGATGAACGGCATGCTGCCGACCACGACGACCGCCGTGTCGGCGCTCTTCGCCGCCGCGACGGCCTCGGCGATCCCGCTGCGCACGGTCTCCCTGGTGAACCGGGTGGCGTTCTCCGCAGTGGTGAGGGAGAGCGTGCCGTCGGCGGCGGCCCGGACGTAGACGTTCGGGCCGAACCACGGCTCGGCGGTCTCGTAGCCGGCGTAGCGCAGCAGCACGGTCCCGTCGCCCTGCGCCTCCAGCTTGAACTGCTCCTGGACGAACCAGCCGGCGGGCTGCTCCTGGGTGTTGGCGAGGGTGGACCAGTTGGCGCGGCTGACGTACCTGCCGTTGGCGACGCTGCGCAGGGTCACGATCCCCTGGCCCCAGTCGAAGACGTCGAACTGCTCGGCCTCCCCCGCGGTGGCGGCGGCGAGCCTCAGGTCACCGCCCGCGCCGGCCGGGGCGGTGAGGTACCTCCCGCCGGCCTTGAGCGCGATCCGGTCGGCGCCCTCGGCCGCGCCGGTGACGGCGGCCCGCTCCCTGATCCCGTCCAGCGGGGTCACCTCGTACGGCAGGGCGCCGGAGTACCAGTCGGTGTAGAGGGTGTCGGCGAGCGGGCCGATGACCGCGACCTTCTTCGCCGGGTCGAGCGGGAGCAGCGCACCGGGCTTCCCTGAGCCCTCGGCGGCCGAGTCCTCGGGGCCGGTGTTCTTGAGCAGGACCATCGCCTCGGTGGCGGCCCGCCGGTTCAGCCTCCGGTGCTCGGGGCTGTCCACCACCGCCTTGGTGATCTTCCCGTACGGCCCGCCGTCCGGGTCGAACTCGCCGAGCCGGAACCGCACACTGAGGATGTTGCGCACGGCCCGGTCGACGTCGGCCTCGGTGAGCAGCCCCTGGGCGAGCGCGGCGTTCACAGAGGCGACCGTCGGGGCGCCCCTGGTGTCGTCCACGGTGAAGCTGTCCACGCCCGCCTTGATCATCGCGGCGGCCGCCTCGGGCTGGGTGGCGAAGTAGCGTTGCGAGCCGGTCAGGTTGTTCGGGCCGCCCGCGTCGGAGACGTTGAAGAGCGTCCGGTCGGTCCACCGGCGCACGCTCGCGTTGAGGTCGGTGACCGTGGCGGGGCGGCCGTTGACCAGGTTGTAGGCGGTCATCACGCCGGTGGCGGCGTCGTTCGCGAGGGCCGTCCGGAAGGCCGGGAGCTCGTACTCGTGTATGACCCGGGGCCGGATGCTGGAGTTCGTGGTGTCCCGGCGGACCTCGTTGTTGTTGGCCATGAAGTGCTTGAGCACCGGAGCGGCCCGCAGGTGGTCGGGGTCGTCGCCCTGGATGCCCTTGCCGTAGGCGGTGGAGATCACGCCGGTGAGCAGCGGGTCCTCGGAGTAACCCTCCTCGTTGCGGCCCCAGCGGGGGTCGCGGAGCAGGTTGACCACCGGTGCCCAGAGCTGCAGGCCCCACACCCGCGGGTTCTCGGCGTGGTAGCCGCGGGCCTCGGTGCCGACGGCCTCGCCGACCTGCTTCACCAGGTCCGGGTTCCAGGTGCTGGCCAGGCCGACGGCCTGCGGGAAGACGGTGCCCCTGGCGGTGACGACGTTGCCGCCGTTGTCGACGTCGGTGGACCAGGCGATGCCGTGCAGCGCCTCGGTGCCGGTCTTGAACAGGCCGATGCCGAGCCGTTCCACCGCCGGCTGGTACTGGTGCAGCCAGGAGACCTTCTCGGCCAGGCTCAACCGGCCGAGCAGGTCGTCGACGCGCTGCTGGAGCGGGAGCGACGGGTCGCGGAAGGGGTGCTCGGGGGCCGCGTGCGCCGGGGCCGCGCACAGGCCGAGGGCCAGGGCGAGCACGGCGCCGGCGGCCGCGGACCTGCGTAACGGTGGACGGAAGGACGTGCGGAAGGACACTGCGCCTCCAGGTCAGGTGGTCGAGCGCGGGCTTCGCGGGGCGGTTCAGTGGGGGCGTCCGCCCCCGAGCGGCGGACGGCGACCCCTGACGGCCGCTGGACGATCGCGGTCCGGTGGTCGGGTGCGGCCCTTACTTGATCGCGCCCACGGTCACGCCGCGGGTCAGGGTCCGCTGGAAGATCAGGAAGAAGACGACAGCCGGGAGGATGCCGAGCAGCGCCGAGGCGCTCGACATGGTGGCGTCCATCATCTTGTCCCCCTGGAGCACGCCCAGCGCGACCGGGACGGTCTGGTTCTCGTTGGAGATCAGGAAGACCAGGGGGAGGAAGAACTCGTTCCAGGTCCAGATGAAGAAGAAGATCAGCAGCACCGAGAGCGTGGGCCTGCTGATCGGGACCACGACCCGCCAGAGCGCCCGCCACTTCCCGGCCCCGTCGAGCGCGGCGGCCTCCAGGATCTCGTGCGGGAACCGGCCGAGCACCGAGGCGAGCAGGTAGGTGCCGAACGCGCTCTGGATGACCGTGAAGATGATGATCACACCGAGCCGGGTGTCGTAGAGGCCGGCCTCCTTGGACAGGTAGTACAGCGGGTAGACCAGCGCCTCCTGCGGCAGGGTGTTGGCCACCAGGAAGACGACCAGGATCCAGGTCCGGCCGCGGACCCGGCCGATGCCGAGCGCGTAGGCGTTGAGCACTGAGAGCACGACGGCGAGCACCGCCACCGAGCCGCTGATCAGCAGGCTGTTCCACAGCTTCCCGCCGAAGTCGACCCGGTTCCAGAACTCGACGATCCCGTCGAGGTGGAGGCCGTCGGGCAGGCTCAGCGGGCCGTTGGCGGAGTAGTCCGCCGGGGAGCGCACCGCGTTGAGCGTGACGATGGCGAACGGCACCAGCATCACGACGGCCAGCACGGCCAGCGAGACCAGGACCGAGTACTTCCGGATCATCGAGCGCTCCTCGGGCCAGCCGGACACGGGTGTGCCGGATGCGGATATATCGGATGTGAGTCGGCCGGACGCGGGCCGGCCGGATCTGGATGTGCCGGATGCCGGTAGGACGGATCCAGGCGGGACGGACGCGGACGGAGCGAACGCGGGCGGGACGGACGCGGGCGGAGCGGACACGAGCGGGGCGGACACGGACGAGGTGAACGCGGGCGGGAGGTCACGAGTCGCCTTCCTCGCCGTCCTGGATCCGCAGGAAGAGCACCGTGACCACGATGATCAGGAGGGTCAGCACGGTGGCGATCGCGGCGCCGTACCCGACGTTGGCCTTCTCGAAGAAGTTCTGGTAGCTGAAGTAGGACGGCACGAGCGTGGCGCCGCCGGGCCCGCCCCGGGTGAGCACGAAGATCGGACCGAAGACCTTGAGCGCGGCGATCGTGCAGGTGAGCAGGACGACGTAGATCTCGGGCCGGATCTGCGGGACGGTGATGTGCCGGAACCGGCGGGCCCACGAGGCCCCGTCCATCTCCGCGGCCTCGTACAGCGCCGGGTCCACGCGCTGCAGCCCGGCCATGAAGATGACCACCGGGTAGCCGATCTGGAACCAGACCATGATCATCATCACGCTCGGCAGCGCCCAGTCCGGGTCGCCCAGCCAGCCGCGCGGCTCCATGCCGAACAGCGCCAGGAACTCGTTGAGCACGCCGAACCGGGGGTGCATGATCCAGCCCCAGACGATCCCGGCGATCGCGACGGGCAGCACCTGCGGCAGGTAGTAGGCGGCCCGCAGCACGCTCGCCGTACGGGGGCCGAACTTCTTGCCCACGTAGTCGAAGAGGGTCGCCGCCAGGACGAGCCCGATGAGCGTGGGGACGATCGCCATCGCCACGATCAGTGCCGCGTTGTTCCGGAACGACGTCCAGAACCGGGCGTCGGCGAACAACCGGGTGTAGTTGTCGAGCCCGAGCCACCTCGGGTCGCCGATGCCCTGCCACCGGGTGAAGGAGATCCCGATGTTCATCAGGAACGGCACCAGGATCACCGCGGTGAACAGCACCGCGCTGGGCAGCAGGAACACCCAGTAGCCGCCGGTGCGGCGGCGCGGGTGCGGCTCCGGTCCGCGGACCGCCTTCGGCCGCGCGGCCGGAGCGTGCACTGCCATCTTTCCTCTTTCCGGCTGTAGGTCTTTCCGGCTGTAGGTCGCCGATGTCCTTCCGGCCGTCGGCCGCCGAGGCCTTCCCGGGGCCGCCGGTCGCCGAGGCCGGCTCCGCAGGTCAGCCGCCGATGTCGGCGAGGTTCTCCTCGTACGGCGCGGCGAGCTCGTCGAGCACCTCGGCGGGCTTCTTCGCGCCGTTGATCAGGTTCTGCACCCCGGCCACCAGCACGTCGTAGTAGCCCGGGGCGGGCCAGTCGGGGTAGAACGCCAGCCCGTCGGCGGTCGAGAGCTTCGTGAAGTTCTCGATCAGCTCCTTGCTCTTCGGGTCGGTGATCGCGGCGGGGTCGGCCGCCACCGGGATGCCGCCGGAGTTGCCGAGCAGGTTCTGGATCTCCTTCTTCATCGTGATGTCGATGAAGTCGTAGGCCAGGTCCTTGTTCTTCGCGTTCTCCGGGACCACCCAGATGTTCCCGCTGGAGCCGGCGTGCAGGGTGTTGCCCGGCCAGAGGAACGAGCCCCACTCGAAGTCCTTGATGTCGGTGGCGAACCGGCCGTACCACCATGATCCGGTGACCACCATCGGGTACTTCCCGCCGATGAAGGACAGGCCCATGTCCTCGGCCTTGATCCCGGCGGAGTCCTTGGCGATGTAGCCCTTCTTCACCCAGTCGGCCGTGGTCTCGGCCGCGTAGGTGAACTCGGGCCCGTGGAAGTCGACCTTGCCCTTGTAGAGCTGGAAGCCGTTCACCCACGGCCGCTGCGCCTTGCTCAGCGCGAGCTGGTAGAAGATCTGCTGCGCCGGGTACTCCGCGCCGCCGACCGCGAGCGGGGTCACCCCGGCCTTGGCGAACGTGTCCATGGCCGCGGTGAACTGCTCGAACGTGGTCGGCACCTCGACCTTGTGCTTCTCGAACAGGTCCTTGTTGTAGTAGACCATCACGTACTCGGCGTAGTTCGGGATGCCGAACCACTTGCCGGAGCCCATGACGCCTCGGTCGTCGTACTTCGCAGTGGTCTGCAGCGACGGGCTGAGCAGCTTGTCCCAGCCTCGCTTCGCGGCCTCCGCCGACAGGTCGGTCAGCAGGCCCTGCTTGGAGAGCAGTCCGGCGGTGGCGTTGCCCTTGTTGTACTCCATGACGTCGGGGGCCTCGTCCGAGTTGAGGATCATGCCCGCCGACTGGCGGATCTGCTCGAACGCCTTCTCCTCGAACTGGACCTTGACGCCGGGGTGGGTGGCCTCGAACTGCTTGATCGCCTCGGCCCAGGCCTTGCCCATCGCCCCGTCGGCGCTCTCGTAGTGCCAGAGCTTGAGCGTCCGGGGACCGCTTGCGGCGGGCTCCGCGCCCTCCTGCCCGTCGCCCCCGCAGGCGGCCAGCGCCGCCAGCATGACCGTCGCGGCCAGCGCGGCCGCCCCGGTTCGCATTGTGAACATGCTCGTCTCCCATGGATGGTGGCGGCCGTGCCGCCCCTGGCGGCGGTCCGGCTCCGGACCGCCCGGCCGCGCTCGGCGGCCGTCGTACTTCAGGCGGCCCCGAACCGCCCGGAACCGGTGACCCTCACGCGGCCCCGAACCGCCCGGAGCCCACGGCTTTCACGCGGCCCCGGACCGCCCGGAGCCCACGGCCCTCAGACGGCCCCGAACCGCTCGAAACCCGTGACGCGCGCGGGACCGTCCACCCGGACCCCGCCCGCCTCCACGGTCGCCGTGGTGTCGCCGTCGACGTCGGAGATCACGGCGGTCCCCGCGTCCGTGCCGTAGCCGACCAGCGTGATCTCCCCGAACGGCCCGTCGCCGACGGTCTCGCCGGGCTCGGCCAGGACCGGGACGACCGCGCCGCGCCGGACGAACAGCGGGATGCGCGAAAGCGGCACGGACACCGTGACGTGCCGCCCGCCCGCGAGCACCTCGCCCGTCCAGTGGTCCACCCACTCGCCGGCCGGGAGGTAGACCTTCCGGACGCCGTCGGGCGAGGTCATGGGGGCCACCAGCAGGTCGCGGCCGAGGAGGTACTCCAGGTCGGCCCGCCAGGCCACCGGGTCGTCCGGGTGGTCGACGCACAGGGCCCGCATCATCGGCGCCCCGGTCCGCGCGGCCTCGACGGCGGCGGTGTAGACGTACGGCATGAACCGGTAGCGGAGCTTCAGCGCCGCCACGGCCTCGGCCTCGACCTCGGGGAACTCCCACGGCTCGCGGCTGGTGGTGCCGTGCAGCCGCAGCAGCGGGGAGAAGGCGCCGAACTGGGTCCAGCGGACGTACAGGTCGTCGGTGGGCCGGCCGGTGAAGCCGCCCGCGTCGTGGCTCCAGAACGGGATGCCGGACAGGCCGTGCGCCAGGCCGCCGCGCAGGGTGCTGCCCATCGCCGGGTAGCCGGTGTAGGTGTCGCCGCTCCACTGGGCGGCGTGCCGCTGCCCGCCGAGGAAGGACGAGCGCGCCCAGACCATGCCGTGCCCGGCGACCTCGCGCGTCACCTCGGAGACCACGTCGTTGAAGAGCAGCGTGTAGACGTTGTGCAGGTCGGTGCCGGTCATGCCGTTGGCGGCGACCGCGTCGTGCGGCACGCCCTCGGCGAAGTCGGTCTTGAAGACCTGCACGCCCTGCTCCAGCAGCGGCCGGAGCAGCCCCCGGAACCACTCGACGGCCTCGGGGCTGGTGAAGTCGACGATGCCGCACTCGGGGTAGGAGCCGTGCCAGGAGTCGGCGACGTAGACCTCGCCGCCGGGCCTCCTCAGGAAGTATCCCTTCTCCGCCGCCTCGGCGAAGGCCGGGCTCAGGTGGGAGATGTACGGGTTCATCCAGAGGCAGACCTTGAAGCCCATCTCCTTCAGCTCCGCCAGCATCCCGGCCGGGTCGGGGAAGTTGCCCTCGTCCCAGCGCAGGTCGGACCAGTGGCCGTCGGTCTGCCAGTAGGTGTCCAGGTGCAGCACGTCGCAGGGGATGCCGCGCTCGCGGATCGTCCGGGCCCGGTTCATCACCCGCTCCTGGGTGTCGACGAAGAAGCCCGAGGAGATCCAGGTGCCGAACGCCCACTTCGGCGGGAGCGCCGGGCGGCAGGTCAGCCGGTCGAAGCGGTCCAGGATCTGCGGCGGGGTCGGCCCGGCGATCACGTAGTAGTCGATCAGGTCGTCCGGGACGACGATCTGCACGCAGCTGTGCGTGGACTGGCACATGTCGAACTCCACCGGGGCGCCGCTGTCGACCAGCACGCCGTAGCCCCGGCTGGACAGGTAGAACGGCACGTTCTTGTAGGCGCGCTGGGACTCGGCGCCGAAGGCGTCGAAGTTCCACATGACCGGCCGCTGGCCGCGCTTGTCCAGCGGGGTGAAGGACTCGCCGAAGCCGGTGAACGCCTCGTCGGCGGGGGCGGCGAAGCTCTCGTGGTAGCCGGCCACCTCGCCGCCGGCCGTGGAGCGGCCGAACGGGAGCGTGCGCAGCCGGCCGCTGATGTCGACGTGGCCGGCGTCCTGCTCCAGCAGGGTCCTCCCGGCGGCGTCGGTGAAGCGCAGGTGCCAGGGGGACAGGGTGATCTCGGCGCGGAGCGGACCGGCGTCGACCACGACCGTCCCGTCGCCCGTCTCCACCCGGGCCCCGGGGAACCCGCCCGGCGTGACCATGGTGATCGCCCGCGCCGACCTGGTGCGCGCGTCGGCGTCCTCGCCGAGCCGTACCCGGATCACCCCTTCGCCGGCCACGCCCACGCAGGCCACGAGCGTCTCCTCGGCCGAGGTCGTCGCCTTCAGGACCACTCCGGCCCCGTCCGCCGCGACCACCTCCGCCGCCGTCAGCGCGGAGAGCCCGCCCTCCCCGTGCGAGCGGACGGGCAGCTCCGGCGGGTCGGCGACGAAGTACTCATGCGCGATCAGCGGGGGACGGTAGGGCATGGGGGCTCCAGCGCTTCAGGCTTCCAGTTGCTGAATTAGTTTTGCGTCCAAACCAACAAACGTCAATGGCAGCGCCTCCCCCGGCAGCACCCTCGCGCTCTGGATGCCGCAGGTGACCAGGAGCGGAGCCCAGGCCCGCACCACCGCCTCCACCCGGCCGGGCTTCCAGGTCAGCCGCTCGACCGTGCCGCCCCGCACCACCAGCCCGCGCGCCTCGCCCCGCGGCCAGGCCTCCGGGAGCGCGGGCAGCAGGTCCACCCGCCCGTACCCGGCGCCGGGCAGCGAGGAGCGCACCAGCATGGCCGCGACCAGCGCGGGCAGCCCGCCGCAGACGTCCACGTTGAAGATCGCGTCCCGGTTGTGGGTGGAGACCAGGTTCTCCTCGCGCCAGTAGCGGGCGGCCAGCAGCGTGAGCGTCTCGTGCGCCTCCTCGGCCAGGCCCAGCGAGGCCGCCGCGAGCCCCAGCTGGACCAGCCCGAACGCCATCTCGTCGCTGCCCTCGCCGCGCCACCACTCCAGCCTCCGCCGGACCGCCAGCTCCGCGGCCGCCGCCAGCCGGGGGTCGTCGAAGGCGGGGTCCCGCTCGTACCAGAGCGGGTAGAGGTGCGAGGCGTGCCGGTGCGCGTGGTTGTCCGCCGGAAGTGCCCCGCCCCCGCCTCCGCCCGTCCCGTCCGGGGAACCGCCGTCCGCGCGCCCACCCGCGGCGCCGCCCGCCGGAGCGCCGTCCGTGAGGTGCCGCGGTCCGATCCATTCGGCCAGTTCCCCGGTCGGCGCGATCCGGTACACCGGGAGGCGTTCCAGCAGCCGCCACCACCGGGCCGGATCGAGCCCCAGGAGCTCGCACGCGCGGACGAGGTTGCGCAGCAGGTCCCGGACGACCGCGACGTCCATGGTCGCGTTGACGCACGCCTGCGAGTCGCCCCCCGCCGGGGTGTTCTCCGGCGAGTAGGACGGGACGAAGTCGCCGCCCCCGTCCAGGAAGTCCTCGTAGAACAGGGCCGCCTCGGTCATGAACGGCAGCGCCCGCTCGCGCAGGAAGGCCAGGTCGCCGGTGTGCGCGTAGTGGTCGTGGTAGAGCCGGGCCAGCCAGCCCGCGCCGGCCGTCCAGAAGGTCAGGCACCAGACCGGCCCGAAGTGGTTGTGCAGGCCGTGCGTGGACAGGTGCGCCGGGACCAGGATCCCCCGGCAGCCGTACAGCCTGCGCGCGTTCTGCCGGAAGTCGTCCATCATCGCGTCGGCCAGGTCGAAGACTGGGAGCATGAGCTCCGGGGTCCCGGTGCAGGGCAGGGCGGCCACCGCCGAGGCCAGGTTCCCGTCCAGGGTGAAGCCGCTGCGCCACGGCGGGTCGTAGGTCCCGGTCCACACCCCCTGCAGGGTCGGCGGGAGCTCGCCCGAGCTGGAGATCACCGCGTACCGCCCGGCGGTGAACAGCCGCTCGACCGGCCCGCCGTCCGGCAGCCGGACCTCCGACCGGGCCAGCAGCCCTCCGTGCACGGCCGCGTGCTCGTCCAGCAGCCGCCCGAAGTCGGCGGGCAGCCCGTCCAGCGGGCACGGCTCGCCGCCCGCCCGCCCGACCCCGTGCACGACGGTGCGCACCAGCACGAGCGCCTCGCCCCGGACCGCCAGCCCGTCGGGGAGCGCCTCCGCCTCCCCGTCGACCCGGCACTCGACGGTGTAGCCCGTCATCGCGCCGGGCCGGCACTCGGGCAGGTCCGCGCGGAGGACCAGGCGGCCCGGAGCCGTCTCCGAGGTGAACCGGACCGGGACCGGCGGCTCGCCGTCCGGCGGCAGCAGCCGGAGCAGCCCTCCGGCCCCGGAGAGGCGGACCGCCACCACGTCGGCGGGGCGGGAGGCGAACACCTCCTGCCGGGCCGGGCCGTGCTCCTGCGTCACCAGCCCGGTCGTGAAGTCGCAGGTCCGCCGGACGCCGCCGGGCGCGCGCGTGGAGAAGGCCAGGGTGGCGGCGGGGACCAGGGGGTCGATCCAGCGGGTCTCCGCGTAGCCGGGGTGCTCCTCGGCCGCGAGGCCGGCGACCCGCTCGGCCGCCTCGCGGGCGCGCCCGCCGTACAGCAGGGCGTGCAGCTCGGACAGGACGCGGGCGGTGTGCGGCGGCGGCAGGGGCTCGGTGACGGGGAGGAAGAGGCGTTCGTGGGAGAGGGTCACCCGGAACTCCCCCGGCTCCCCGTACACCAGGGCGCCCTGGCGGCCGTTGCCGGTGATCAGCGCCCGCTCCCAGTCTCCGGTCGCGGCACTTGAGACGACTCCATGATCCATGGATAATTAGTTTAGTTTCTGTACGAACAAAGGATCCAGAGTGAACTGGCCGAAAGGGCTGGAAGGCCTGTGCTACGGCGGGGACTACAACCCCGAGCAGTGGCCGGAGAAGGTCTGGGAGGAGGACGTCGCCCTGATGCGGCAGGCCGGGGTCAACCTGGTCAGCGTCGGGGTGTTCTCCTGGTCGCGCCTCGAACCCGCCGAGGGGGCCTACGACTTCGGCTGGCTGGACCGGGTGCTCGACCTGCTCCACGAGGGCGGGATCCGGGTGAACCTGGCCACCCCGACCGCCTCCCCGCCGCCCTGGTTCTCCCTGGCCCACCCCGACGCGCTGGCCGTCACCGCCGACGGCGTCCGGCTCACCCACGGCAGCCGCGACACCTACTGCGTGGCCGCCCCCGCCTACCGCGAGGCCTCGGTCCGCATCGCCCGCGCGCTCGCCGGGCGCTACGCCGGCCACCCGGCGCTGGCCATGTGGCACGTGCACAACGAGTACGGCACGGGCTGCCACTGCGACCACGCCGCCGCCGCCTTCCGGGCCTGGCTGCGCGCCCGGCACGGCTCGCTGGAGGCGCTGAACGACGCCTGGACCACCTCGTTCTGGAGCCAGCACTACTCGGCGTGGGAGCAGGTCATGCCGCCCCGCGCCACCCAGTACCTGCCCAACCCCGCCCAGGTCCTGGACTTCCGCCGCTTCCTGTCCGACGAGATGCTCACCCATTTCCGCGAGCAGAAGGCGGTCCTGCGCGAGCTCACCCCGGACGTCCCGGTCACCACGAACTTCGTCTTCGGCGACTGGGTCCCGGTGAACCAGTGGGACTGGGCCAAGGAGGTGGACCTGGTCGCGATCGACCACTACCCGGCGGAGAACCCCCCGGAGGAGACCGCGTTCGCCGCCGACCTGGCGCGCGGCTGGGCGGGCGGGCGGCCGTGGCTGCTGATGGAGCAGGCCGTGGTGACCTACACCGGCCCCCGCATGGCCGCCAAGCGCCCCGGCGAGATCACCCGGCTGAGCCTGTCGCACATCGCGCGGGGCTCGCGCGGGGCGATGTTCTTCCAGTGGCGGGCCTCGCGCGGCGGGGCCGAGCTCTGGCACGGCGGGATGGTCCCGCACTCCGGGCCGGACTCGCGGATCTTCCGCGAGATCCGCGACCTCGGCGCGCTCCTGCCCGCCCTCGCCGAGGCCTGCGAGGCGCCGGTCGAGGCGTCCGCCGCGATCCTGTGGGACCCCGAGTCGGGCTGGGCGCTGCAGTTCCCGGGCCTCCCGTCCACCGGGACCGGCTACCTGGAGGCCGTACGGCAGGCGCACCGGGTGCTCTACCGGCACGGCGTCACCGCCGACTTCGCCCACCCGTCCGCGGACCTGTCGGCCTACGAGCTGGTGATCGCCCCGAGTCTGTACCTGCTCTCCGACGACGACGCCGACAACCTGCGCCGGTACGCCGCCGGCGGCGGCCGCCTGGTGGTCTCCTTCCTCAGCGGGATCGCCGACGAGCACGCCCGCGTCCGGACCGGCGGCTACCCCGGGGCGCTGCGCGACCTGCTCGGCGTCCGGGTCGAGGAGTTCCTGCCGGTCGCCGGCCCGGTGACGCTGGACGACGGCGCCACCGCGACCCTGTGGACCGAGCACGTCCACCTGGCCGGGGCCGAGGCCCTGGCCCGCTACCCGGACGGCACCCCCGCGGTCACCCGCCGCGACCGGGCCGTCTACGTCTCCACCCGGCTGGACGACGACTCCTACGCCCGCCTGCTCGACCTCGGCCCCGAAGCCCCCATCGAGTCGGTACGGCGCGGCGACTGGGTCTTCTCCGTCAACCACGGCGACCGGGAGCAGGCGGTTCCCGGTAACCTGCTGCTGCCCCCGGGAGGGTACGCGGTGGTCCGGGTGCCTCGCTGAGGCGGGGCGCGGCCACCGGGGATCAAGCGGGTGTCCAGCGGACTGCAATGGGCCGCTGGCACGCTCGGGGCCGTAGTCGAAGGAGGCACCCGTGCGTCGTTCCATCTCCCTGGCGCTCACCGCCGCGATCGTCGCGGCGCCGGGGTTCGCGACCCCGCCCGCCCACGCCGCGCCCGCCGCGCCCGTCCAGGGCCAGGCCCGCGCCTCGGCCGGGACCCCGGCGCGGCCGCTTCCTGCCGGGTGGGCCCCGGCCGGACGGGGCTCGGCCGAAGCGGCCTCGGCCGGTCCGTGCCGGCCCGGTCAGCGCGCGAACCTGCGCGGCCGGGACTTCACCGGGGGCGCCCAGCTCCCCTCCAGCCTGCGCTGCGCCGACCTGACCGGCGCCAAGCTGGACGGCCAGCAGCTGACGCAGAAGGACCTGACCGGGGCGATCCTGCGTGACGCCTCGCTCAAGGAGGCCAACCTCACCCAGGCGACGCTGAAGTACGCCGACCTGCGCGGCGCGAACCTCACCGAGGCCGACCTGGGCCAGGTCAGGGCCGACCACGCCGACCTGCGCGGCGCGATCCTCGTGGACGCCGAGGCGGGGCAGGCCGAGTTCCCCTACGCGGACCTGTCCGGGGCGAAGCTGACCCGGGCCGAGCTGACCCAGGTGGAGTTCACCAGCGCCAAGCTCGTCGGCGCCGACCTCACCGAGAGCACGCCCGGCCAGCTCAAGGCCCGCAAGGCCGACTTCACCCGGGCCAAGCTCCGGGAGGCCCCGCTGACCCAGGCCAACCTGCGCAACGCCGTCTTCGTCGACGCCGACCTGACCGAGGCCGAGTTCACCATGGCCGAGCTCGCCGGGGCCGACTTCACCGGCGCGACGGTCGAGAAGGCGTCCTTCACCATGGCCGACGACGCGAACCTCGAGGGCGCCAAGGGCACCCCCACCGGCCTGGCCGGCCTGCCGACCTCCTTCCCCACCTCGCTCTCCCTGGGCGGCGAGACGCCGGAGGACGAGCCGTCCACGGCCGCGGCGCCGGACCAGGGCGGCGGGATCTCCGTGGGCCTCGTCATGGTGGTGCTCAGCGCGGTGGGCCTGGCGGTCACCGTGGTGGCCTGGGGCGTCAGCGCGCAACGGCGGACCAGGCGCAACGCCCGCTTCACCCTCATGCGCCGGGGCGCGGAGGAGGACATCACCCGGCTCGGCGAGGAGATCGACCGGCTCGACTACGAGTTCCAGATCAGCGGGCGCGGCGGGATGACCGCCGACCATGACTGGCGGCAGGCCCTGGACGCCTACGAGGCCGCGAAGAACGCCCTGGTCATGGCCAGGCGGGAGCAGGACCTGCACCTCGTGGCGCGGGCCGTGCAGGACGGCCGGAACGCCTTGGGGCGGCTCCGCGGCCGCGTGCGCTAGCCGTCCCGTCCCGTGCGGCCGGGTACGCGGTCGGCGGGGGCCGGCCGCCCCGACCCGGCCCGACCAGGGCCGGTCAGGTCCGGTCAGGTCAGGTCAGGTCGCGAGCCGGGTCCGCGCCGGACCCCGGTCAGATGCCGCTGGGGGTCATCGGCTGCATCAGGCGGCGGGCCGCCTCGGTGACGGACCCGGACAGCGAGGGGTAGACCGCGAAGGTGTGCGCGAGCTGGTCCACGGTGAGCCGCTGCTGGACGGCGACCGAGACCGCCAGGATCAGCTCGGAGGCGCGCGGGGCGACCACGACGCCGCCGAGGATGATGCCGGTGTTGGGGCGGCAGAACAGCTTCACGAAGCCGTCGTGGAAGCCCTGCATCTTCGCCCGGGCGTTGGTCGCCAGCGGGAGCTTGACCACGTTGGCCTGGATCTCCCCGGACTCGATCGCCTTCTGCGTGATGCCGACCGCCGCGATCTCGGGGTCGGTGAAGATGTTGGAGGCCACGGTGGCCAGGCGGAGCGGCTGCACGGCCTCGCCGAGGGCGTGCCAGACGGCGATCCGGCCCTGCATCGCGGCGACGGAGGCGAGCATCAGCACCCCGGTGCAGTCGCCGGCCGCGTAGACGCCCGGCGCGGAGGTGCGGGAGACCTTGTCCACCTGGACGAACCCGCCCCGGTCGAGGGTGACGCCGGCCTCCTCCAGGCCGATCCCGGCGGTGTTGGGGACCATGCCGACCGTCATCAGGCAGTGGCTGCCCTCGGCGGTCCGGCCGTCCTCCAGGGTGACGACCACGCCGTCTGCCGTGCGCTTGACCGACTCGGCGCGGGAGCGGCCCATGACGTTCATCCCGCGGCGCCGGTAGACCTCCTCCAGGACCTCGGCGGCGTCGGCGTCCTCGTTCGGCATCATCCGGTCACGCGACGAGACGAGGGTGACCTCGGAGCCGAGCGAGCGGTAGGCGCCGGCGAACTCCGCGCCGGTGACGCCGGAGCCGACCACGATGAGGTGCTCGGGCAGCTCCTCCAGGTCGTACATCTGCCGCCAGGTGAGGATGCGCTCCCCGTCGGGCTCGGCGGTCGGCAGGATGCGCGGGGTCGCGCCGGTCGCCACGATGACCACGTCGGCCCGGATCGTCCGGTCGCCGGCCCGGACCACCTGCGGGTCCACCAGCCGCCCGGGGGCCTGGACCACCTCGACGCCCTCGGCGGCGAGCCGCGCCGCGATGTCGGTGGACTGGGCCCGGGCCAGCTCCTTCACCCGCAGGTTGACCAGCGGCATGTCGGCCACCGGGGTCCCCACGTCGCCGTCTGGGCCCCCGCTGTAGTGCACGCCCAGCGCGGCGGCGTCGAGCAGCGCCTGCTTGCGCACGGAGGTCGCGATCAGGGTCTTGGAGGGCACGCAGTCGGTGAGCACGCAGGCGCCCCCGGGCCCGTCCTGCTCGACCACGGTGACCTGCGCGCCCAGCTGCGCCGCCACCAGTGCCGCCTCGTATCCGCCGGGTCCGCCACCGATGATCACGATCCTTGTCACTACCCCATTCTCCCGCATCCCCGGACCAACCACCGCTCGGGTCCCCCTCGGAAACCGGGGAAAGCCCTTGCCCTTCGAGGAAATCGACGACATGACATCACGGGAGGGGCAGGCGGGCGATCTTGGATTAGTCTTGGGCACCGTGCCTGTCTACGCCGCCTACGGCAGCAACATGGACCCCGAGCAGATGGCCCAGCGGGCCCCGCACTCCCCCGTCCGGGGGTCGGGCTGGCTGCAGGGCTGGCGCCTGACGTTCGGCGGGGACGACCTCAGCCGGGAGGGCGCGCTCGACGGCGCGCTCGCCACCATCGTCGAGGACCCTGACGAGCACGTCTTCGTCGTCCTCTACGACGTCCCCGAATGGGACGAGACCTCCCTCGACCAGTGGGAGGGCGCCACCCGCGGCCTCTACCACAAGGTACGGCTGCGCGTGCAGACCCTGGACGGCGAGGTCGTGGCCTGGTTCTACGTGCTCGACGGCTACGAGGGCGGCCTGCCCTCGGCGCGCTACCTCGGCATCCTGTCCGACGCCGCGGAGAAGGCCGGGGCCCCCGACGACTACGTCAAGGCGCTGCGCAACCGCCCCTGCACCTCCTTCGGCGGCTGACGCCCCGTCCGCGGCGGGCGGTGGCGGGCCGCATCCGCGGGACCGGTGACGCCTCCCGCCGGCGGGACCGGTGGCGGGCCGCGGCCGGATGCTCGGCAGGCCGGACGCACGGCGGCAGGTCGGAGGCGTAGCGGCGGGTCGCGGCCGCCGGAGTCATGGCGTGGACGGCCCGGCGAGTACGCTCGGTGAGGTGACCAATGACCCTTATGCACTCGCCACGGACGCCGCGACCGCACTGCGGAGCGCCACCGGAGTCGAGTCCTTCGACGTCGCGCTGGTGATGGGGTCGGGCTGGGTCCCGGCCGCCGACGCGATCGGTGAGACCGTCGCCGAGATCCCGGTGACCGACCTGCCCGGTTTCGCGCCGCCCGCCGTGGCCGGCCACGCGGGCAAGGTCCGCGCCGTGCGGACCGAGTCGGGCAAGAACGCGCTGATCTTCCTCGGCCGCACCCACCTCTACGAGGGCCGGGGCGTCGAGCCCGTCGTGCACGGCGTGCGCACCGCCGTACGGGCCGGGGCCCGCACCGTCGTGCTGACCAACGCCGCCGGCGGCCTGCGCCCGGAGACCCAGGAGGTCGGCGAGGCGGTGCTGATCAGCGACCACATCAACCTGACCGGCGCCAACCCGATCACCGGCGCCACCTTCGTCGACCTCACCGAGGTCTACTCCCGGCGCCTGCGCGACCTGGTCCGCGGGGTCGAGCCCACCATGACCGAGGGCGTCTACGTCGCCTTCCGCGGCCCGACCTACGAGACCCCCGCCGAGATCCAGATGTGCCGGGTCCTCGGCGGCGACATGGTCGGCATGTCGACCGTGCTGGAGGCCGTCGCGGCCCGCGAGGCCGGTGCCGAGGTGCTCGGCATCTCCCTGGTCACCAACCCGGGGGCGGGCCTGGTCGGCAAGCCGCTGAACCACGAGGAGGTGCTCCAGGTCGGCCGCACCACCGCGGCCCGCATGGGGGTCCTGCTCGCCGGGATCGTCAACAAGCTGTAGCGCCGGCCCCGCGGGTCCCCGGAGCGGGACCCGCGGGCGGGCCGGTAGGGGAAACCGGCGGGGACACGCCCTCCCCGCCCGGAGCGTGAGGTGATCATGAGCAGCGATCTCGTACGGCTCGCCCAGGACTGGCTGGCCCAGGACCCGGACCCGCGGACCCGGGAGGAACTCCGGGAGCTCCTCGACGAGGGGGACGAGGAGGCGCTGCGCGAGCGGTTCGGCGCCAAGCTGGAGTTCGGCACCGCCGGTCTCCGCGGCGAGCTGGGCGCCGGACCCAACCGGATGAACCGGGTCACCGTCATGCGCGCCGCCGCCGGGCTGGCCGCCGTCCTCGATCCGGACCGGCACGTGGTGATCGGGTACGACGCCCGGCACAACTCCGACGTCTTCGCCCGCGACACCGCCGCCGTGCTGACCGGCGCCGGGCTGCGGGCCTCGCTGCTCCCGGCCCCCCTGCCCACCCCGGTGCTGGCCTTCGCCGTCCGCCATCTCGGCGCCGACGCGGGCGTGACCGTCACCGCCAGCCACAACCCGCCCCGGGACAACGGCTACAAGGTCTACTGGGGCGACGGCTCCCAGATCGTGCCGCCGGTCGACGCGGGCATCTCCGCCGCCATCGACGCCGTCGGCCCCGTCTCCGCCCTGCCACTGGGCTCTCCCGACGACCCCGGGTGGACCGACCTGGGCGAGGAGATCGTGGCCGCCTACCTGGACGCGGTGACCCTGCTCCCGCTGGGCGACGCCCGCGAGCTGAAGGTCGTCTACACGCCCCTGCACGGCGTCGGCGGCGTCACGCTCACCTCCGCGTTCCTGGCCGCCGGGTTCGCGAGCCCGGTGACCGTCGAGGCCCAGGCCGACCCTGACCCCGACTTCCCGACCGTCGCGTTCCCCAACCCGGAGGAGCCCGGCGCGATGGACCTCGCCCTGGAACTCGCCGGACGGATCGGCGCGGACCTCGTGCTGGCCAACGACCCCGACGCGGACCGCTGCGCCGTGGGCGTGCCCCTGCCGCAGGGCGGCCACCGGATGCTCACCGGCGACGAGGTCGGCGCCCTCCTCGGCGAGCACGTCATCCGGCACACCTCTGGCGACGACCGGCTGGTCGCCACCACCATCGTCTCGTCGTCCCTGCTCGGGAAGATCGCCGCCGAGCACGGCGTGGGCTACGAGGAGACCCTCACCGGCTTCAAATGGATCATGAAGGCCGGGGGCGGCCGCGGGAAGCTCGTCTACGGCTACGAGGAGGCGCTGGGCTACAGCGTCGGCTCCGGCGGCGGCCTGCCCGTCCACGACAAGGACGGCATCGGCGCGGCCCTGACCGTCGCCGGCCTCGCCGCCCGGGCCAAGCGCGACGGCCGCACCCTGCTCGACCTCCTCGACGACCAGGCCCGCCGGTACGGCCTGCACGCCACCTCCCAGCTCTCGGTCCGGGTGAACGACCTGTCCCTGATCGCGGGGGCCATGGCCCGCCTGCGCGGCGCCCCGCCGGTGGAGCTCGGCGGCCGCAAGGTCGAGTCGGCCGAGGACCTCAGCCTGGGGTCGGCGGGTCTGCCGCCCACCGACGGCATCCGCTACCGCCTGGCGGGCGGCGCCCGTGTCGTGGTCCGGCCCTCGGGGACGGAGCCCAAGCTCAAGTGCTACCTGGAGACCGTCGTACCGGTGACCGGCGAGGTCGCCGACGCCCGGGCGCAGGCCGTACGGGAGCTGGGCGCGCTGACGGCCGACCTGTCGGCGGCGCTGGGCCTGTGACGCGCCCGCCGGGCCGTGGCCCGGCGCTCCGCCTGCGCCGCGCGGCCTCGGACGGCGGCTCGGCGGTCTCCCGTGCCACGGGCCGCACCCTGCCGCCCGCATGCGCTCAGACGCGGAACCGGTCGACCAGCGTCCGCAGGTCGGCCGACATGCGGGCGAGGTCCTCGGCCGCGCGCCGGGCCTCGGTCACACCGTCGCTGGTGAGCCGGACCGCACCGGCCACGTCGGAGACGGTCTCGGCGATCCGCCCGGTGCCGGAGGCGGCCTGGGTCACGCCGCGGTTCATCTCCCCGGAGGTGGCGGTCTGCTCCTCCACCGCGCCGGCGATGGCCAGCTGGTAGTCGTTGATGCGGGTGATGATCCCGCTGATCTCGCTGATCGCCGCCACCGCGTCGCCGGTGTCGGCCTGGATCGCCTCGACCCGCCGGGCGATGTCCTCGGTCGCCCTGGCGGTCTCCTGCGCCAGGTCCTTGACCTCGCCCGCCACGACCGCGAAGCCCTTGCCGGCGTCCCCGGCCCGCGCCGCCTCGATGGTGGCGTTCAGGGCCAGCAGGTTGGTCTGCTCGGCGATGGACGTGATCGTCCTGATGACCGAGCCGATCTCCGCCGACGAGGCGCCGAGCCTGGCCACGGTCCCGCTGGCGGAGGCGGCCACGGCGACGGCCTGCGAGGCGACGCCGGCCGCCTGTCCCGCGCTCTGCGCGATCTCCCCGATCGCCGCGCTCATCTGCTCGGATCCGGCCGCGACGGAGTGCACGTCGCCGGAGACCTGCTGGGCGACGGCGGCGACCGCGCCGATCCGGGCGCTGGCCTCCTCCGCTCCGGCGGCGATCCGGCCGCTGGTGACGGTCAGTTCCCCGGAGGCGGTGGCCAGCCCGCCCACGGAGGCGTCGATGGTGCGCACGGCGGTGCGCATGTGCTCGATCGCCTGGTTCAGCGCCTGGGCCATGCGGCCGAGCTCGTCGCGGGAGGCGACGTCGGCGCGCGGGGTGAGGTCGCCCTCCGCCACCGCGGCCAGGACCCGGCCGATGCGGCGCACCGGCCGGGAGATGGAGCGTCCCAGCGGGACGCAGAGCGCCACCAGCAGCACCACCCCGCCGATCCCCACCAGCAGGGAGAGCAGACGGGTCTGCGCGACGGAGGCGTCCATCCCGGCGCGGGCGGCCTCGATCTCGGCGTCCACCCCGGCGTGCACCGCCTCCAGCTTGCCGTCCACCACGCTGTTGCGCTCGGCGATCTGCTGCCCGCGCTCCCGCGCGGCGGCCCGGTCGCGTCCGGCGTCGGCCACGAACGCCGACACGAAGGCGTTGAACTCCTCGATGTCGGGCCGCACCGACTCCAGCCGCTCCCGCACCCGCTCCGGCAGGGCCAGGGCGTCCAGGTCCGCCACCGCCTGCGTCACCGACGCCACGTCCTCGGGCAGGTCGGCGCGCACGTCGCTGAGATCCCGCTCACTGATCGCCCGGTAGGCGTCGACCTTCAGCTCGGCCTCGCGGGTGTCGAGGTGGTTGAGGATCGCCTTGGCGTGCTCCATGCTCCGCAACCGGTCGGCGTCGCCGATCAGCCGGCTCTGGGAGTACATGCCGATGCCGACGACGGAACCGACCGTCACCGCTCCCGCGGCGAAGATCAGCGCCAGCCGCTGCGTGACGCTGAGGTTCGTCACTCGTGCCGCCATGGCTTCCTCCAAGGGGTCGGCGGGATACCCGCCCCATCGGCGCGGTGCCGCCCGGGCTGAGCATTCCGCCGCCGGACGGAGCCCGCCGGGCGCTCCGGTGCCGGTCACCGGACGGCCCGCTCCCGGACCGGCCTCCGCACGCGGCTCCCGCGCCCAGGTCCCGGAAGGCTTCCGCATGCAGGTCCCGCACGCGGCTCCCGGCGGGCGCGGCGGCGTGGACCGCGCCGTCCGCGTCTCCGGAGGGAGCGGCCGCCGTGACCGCAGGCGTACGACTCTCCGGAACGGGAAAGACTCGGCCTCGGAATCTCCATATCCGGCCTGCTCAGCGATGACATGCCAGATTACGGGCATATCCAGCAGAAGAGTCTCGCTGCTGAGACTTTCATCGATGAGACCCTCGGGGAGCGATGGCCCGGTTCATCGGCAGGGAGCGCGAGCTGTCCAGACTGGAACGCCTGCTGGGCAGGGTCGCGACGGGCGGCCGGGCCGGCCGCCCGGGCCGGGCGGTCCTGGTACGCGGCCGTCGCGGAGTCGGCAAGTCCCGGCTGCTGGAGGAGTTCGTCCGGCGCGCGGACGTCCCGTACGTCTTCCACACCGCCGTCCGGGGCACGGAGGCCGAACAGGTGGCGGGGCTGCTCGCCGAGGGCGCCGCGTCCACCCTCCCCGGCGCCCGGATCCTGGCGGAGCGGTCCGCCGGATCGTGGGAGGACGCGCTCCGGCTCCTGGCGGTGGCCGTCCCCCAGGAGTCGGCGAGCGTCGTCGTGCTCGACGGGCTCCCCGTGCTCCTGGCGACCGCCCCCGAGCTGGAGGGCGTGCTGCAGGTGCTGTTCGCCCGGGAGCTGTCCCGCCGTCCCGTGCTGCTCGTCCTCGCCGGCTCGGACCTGGAGACCATGGAGGCGGTGAACCGGCCGGGGCGGCCCTTCTACATGCGCGCCACCGAGCTGGTCGTCCACCCCCTCACCCCGGTGGACGTGGCGGACGCGACGGGGCTGCCCGCCGCCGAGGCCGTCGACGCCCGGCTGGTCTCCGGCGGTCTGCCGCTGATCTGCCGGGAGTGGCCCCCGGGGCTGCCCGTGCGGGAGCAGCTCCGGCGGGCCCTGTCCGATCCGGTCTCCCCCCTGGTGGTCACGGGGGAGCGCGTCCTGGCCGCCGAGGCGCCGCCGGACACGCAGGCGAGGACCGTCCTGAACGCCGTCGGCGCCGGGCACCGCACCCACTCCGCGATCGGCCGCGCCGTGCCGGGGGTGCCCAGGGCCTCGCTCAACCGGGCGCTGCAGTCCCTCGTGGAGCGGCGGCTGGTCACCGCCGCGGCCCCGCTCTCCACCCGGCCGTCGCGCGAGACCCGCTACCACGTCACCGACGCGCACCTGCGCTTCTGGCTCGCCTTCGTCGGCCCCGGGCTGGCGGAGATCGGCCGGGACCGGGGCGACCTCGCCCTCGCCCGCCTCCTGCGTTCGTGGGACGCGTGGCGCGAGGCGGCCGTCAAGCCCCTGGTCCGGGAGTCGCTGCGGCGCATGGGCGGGCTTCCCGGAGGGACGGGCGCGATCGGCGGTTACTGGACCCGCACCGACGACCCGGAGATCGACGTCGTGGGGACGGACCTCGAACCGGTCGGGCGTACGGTGACCCTGCTCGGCTCGGTCGTGTGGCGGGAGGACCGGCCCTTCGGGCGGGGCGACCTGGACGCGCTCATCGTCCGCCGCTCCCGGATGCCGGGCGCGACCCCCGGCACGCCGCTGCTCGCCGTCTCCCGGAGCGGCTCGGCGACGGCGGAGGTCACCTTGGTCACCCCGGAGGACCTCGTCGCCTCCTGGCGTCCCGGCCCGCCCTGAACCCGCCGGGCCCGGGGCCGCGCCCTCCTGCCGTACGGGCTCAGGCCAGGAAGGCGGCCACCACCAGGGCCAGCGCGACGCCCAGCGCGACCAGGGCGCCCGGCGCCCAGGTGATCCTCATCATCCCGGGCCCCCCACCGGTCCCGGCGGTGGCTCCCGGCCCGAGCCCGGCCCCGGTCCCAATCGTCGCGGGCCCCTCACCGGTTCCGGCGGCTCCCGACCCGGCTCCGGCCCCGGTCCCACCGGTCCCACCGGTCCCGGCCCGCGGCCTGGCGGCCTCCGCGCGCCGCCTGATCTGCTCGGCCGCCCAGTCGGCGTGCGTCCTCCCCGCCAGCGCCTCGGCCGCCGCCTGCTCCCCCCGGCTGCGGGCGGGCTCGGCCGCCGGACCGCCGCCCTCGGGGCCGGAGCGCCCGCGCCGTACGGCCGCCGCCCGCTCCCGCGCGGTGGTCTGCGGCGTCCAGCAGCGGACCGCCGCGTCACCGGAGGTGATCGTGATCGCGTGCGAGACCGCCACGTCGTCCACGGCCGTCCAGGGCACGAAGGCGTCCCGGAGCGGGTTGCGGACCAGCACGCCCTCGTCGGTCAGGACGACCGCCGGGCGGATGCACGTGACGAAGACCAGGGCCGTCAGCACGGCCAGGACCGCCCCGGCGGCCAGCGAGGACGGCCCGCTGTAGCGGACGACCAGATCGACCGCGTTCGCCGCGGCGAACGCGACCCACACCCAGCCGAGGACCAGCGCGGCCTTCGACCGGAACACCTCTCTCATCGCGCCCGTCCCGCTCCCGCCGCCCCGCTCACGCCTGCCACTTCAGGCGCGCGAAGCCCGGCTTGATGACGCCGTTGATGAGGGCCAGCCGGTCGTCGAACGGCAGGAACGCCGACTTCATCGCGTTGACCGTGAACCACTGCAGGTCGTCCCAGTCGTAGCCGAACGCCTCCACCAGTTTGGCGAACTCCTCCGAGACCGTGGTCCCGCTCATCAGCCGGTTGTCGGTGTTGACCGTCACCCGGAAGCTGAGGCGGCGGAGCAGGCCGATCGGGTGCTCGGCGATGGAGGCCGCCGCCCCGGTCTGCAGGTTGGAGGTCGGGCACATCTCCAGCGGGATGCGCTTGTCGCGCACGTAGGCCGCCAGGCGGCCGAGCTTGGGCTCGCCGTCGCCGGACACCGCGATGTCGTCGATGATCCGCACGCCGTGGCCGAGCCGGTCGGCGCCGCACCACTGGATCGCCTGCCAGATAGACGGGAGCCCGAACGCCTCACCGGCGTGGATGGTGAAGTGGGCGTTCTCCCGCTGGAGGTATTCGAAGGCGTCGAGGTGGCGCGTGGGCGGGTAGCCCGCCTCGGCCCCGGCGATGTCGAACCCGGCCACGCCGACGTCGCGGTAGCGGACCGCGAGCTCGGCGATCTCCATGGACCTGGCCTGGTGGCGCATCGCGGTGAGCAGCGTGCCCACCTTGATCCCCCGGCCCTCCGAGCCGATCCTGAACCCCTCCAGGACCGCCTCGATGACCTCTTCGAGGCTCAGGCCCCGCTCGGTGTGCTGCTCGGGCGCGTAGCGCACCTCGGCGTAGACCACGCCGTCGGCCGCCAGGTCCTCCGCGCACTCGGCGGCGACCCGGACCAGCGCCTCACGCGTCTGCATGACGCCGACCGTGTGGTCGAAGGTCTCCAGGTAGCGCTCCAGCGAGCCGGAGTCGGAGGCCTCCCGGAACCAGGTGCGCAGCGCGCCGGGGTCGGTCGTGGGCAGTCCGTCGTAGCCGGTCTCACGGGCCAGGTCGACGATGGTCCCGGGCCGCAGACCACCGTCGAGGTGATCGTGGAGCAAGACCTTCGGAGCCCGGCGGATCTCCTCAAGGGTGGGTAGCTGCTGGCTCATCTCGTCATCCTACCGTCCGGTATGATCCGGCGATCTTGCGGAGACCGCCGGAGGCCGCGCGGGCTATCCGTCGCGGCGTGCCGTCTCCGGGGAGAAGGCGGGCAGGCAGACGGCGACGTACTCGGCGCCCTCGGGGCCGCAGCTGTAGCGGACCTTCTCCCCCGGCTCGCAGGCGAACGCCTGGCCGGCGTGCACCTCGGTCGTGCCCTCGGCGTGCTCGACGACGACCGTTCCGGAGAGCACCAGGGTGTACTCCGCGAACTCCGGCGTCTGGGCCGGCTCGTCCCAGCCCGCGGGGGCCTTCATGTGCGCGATGGAGATCCCGGCGTCGCCGCTGTTGACCCGGCCGACGTACTCGTCGATGATCTTTCCCCCGGGTACGGGGATCCGCGTCGCGCTGTCGATTTTCCTCACCATCGGACCATCTTGCCACCGGGCCCGGGACGCGGGTTCAGTGGGCCACGTCGATGACCAGGCGGTTCGGCTGCTTCTGCTCGGTGACGCGGAATCCGGCCCTGCGCTCCAGCACGATGCCCACGCCCACCACGGCCTCGAAGTCGCCGGTCTTCACGACGCTGCGCACGTTGCCCAGCCCGGCCTGGAGGATCGGCCCGCCCGTCAGGGTGGGGGTGCCCGACTCGGTGTGCGCGTTCGCCGGGAGCATCGTCACCTGCAGGTAGGCCCCGCCCTCGACGTCGATCGGCTCCCCCGACCCGTCCTGGACCAGCTCGGGCACCCAGTCCACGGTGTATCCGGGCAGGTCCCCCCTGAAGTCGATCACCACCCGGTCGTAGCCGCCGTGCTCGGCGAAGCGCACGCCGGTGACGAGCGGCGGCTCGTCGGGGTGCCTCTCGACCCGGACCGCCGCGGTGCTCGTCGGCGGCTCCGGCCCGGTGGGCGGCGCCTGCGGGGCGGAGGTCCTCCCCTGCGGGCTCCGCGCGCCCGGCGAGTCCTGCGCGTCGGGCGGGTCCTGTACGGCCGGCGGAGCCGACCCGGTCCCGCCGGTGGCGGCGACCCCGGAAGACGGGGAGCCGGTGATCCCGGTGGTCCGGCCGGCCGGGTCCGCCTGACCGGTCGAACCGCCGCAGCCGGTCAGCAGGGCGAGGGGAATGAGCACGAGTGCGGCGCGAGAGCGGTTCATGTGGGCCTCCTGCCAGGTTAGATGCCCGGGAACCCCTACGGGTTCACCGCCCCGGCCGCCCCTCGTCGCGCGGAGATCCGCACCCGCCCCCATGGGCCCCTGATTCGTCCATGGGGGCGCGGGCGTCCCCGGCCGGTCTTCCGTCCCCGGGCCGGTTCCGCCCACGGGCGGCTCCGCCTCCGAACGGCCGGCTCCGTCCTCAGACCGGCTCCAGGACCGGCTCCTCCTTCCGTTCCGCGGCGGCCGTACGGGCTCCGCGCAGCCCGGTGAGGGCGATCACCAGACCGGCGAGCGCGAGGATGCCGGAGACCGCGATCGCGGCGCGGAAGCCGTCGAGCGGGTCGGCGCTCGTGCTGGAGGTCAGCACCGCCGTCACCACCGCGAGCACGACGGCGCCGCCGACCTGGCCGGAGGTGTTGAGCAGGCCGGAGGCCAGGCCCTGCTCGTCGTCCGCGACCCCGTTGGTCGCCTGGATGTTCAGCGACGGGAAGGACAGCGCGAAGGCGACGCCCAGCAGGACCATGCCGGGGATGACCAGCGTGGCCAGGTCGGGCGCCCCGTCCACGCGGAGGAAGAAGGCGTATCCGGCGGCCAGCGCGGCCGAGCCGATCACGATCAGCCGGGCGGTGCCGAAGCGGTCGGCCAGGTCGCCCATCTTCGTCGAGGTGACGGCCACCAGCAGGCCCGCCGGGAGGAAGGCCAGCGCGGTCTCCAGCGGGGACCAGTGCAGGAAGTTCTGGAAGTACTGCATGGCGACGAACTGGAAGCCGACGTAGGAGCCGAACAGGATCACCAGGCCGAGGTTGGCCCGGACGATGGGGCCCGAGCGCAGGATGCCGAGCCGTACCAGCGGGTGCCTGACCCTCCGCTCGGTCACCACGAAGGCGGCCAGCAGGGCGGCGGCGGCGAGCAGCGAGCCGACGGTGCGCAGGGAGCCCCAGCCGGCCTCGGGCGCCTCCACCACGGCGAAGACCAGCAGCAGCATCGAGGCGGTGATGGTCACGGCGCCGACGAGGTCGTGGCCGCTCTCGGCCCGCTCCTCGGGCCGTTTCGGCAGGAACCGCAGGGCCGCGACCAGGGCGATGACCGCGACCGGGACGGGCATCAGGAACGTCCAGCGCCAGCCGAGCTCGGTCAGGAGCCCGGAGATGACCAGGCCCAGGGAGAACCCGCTGGCGCCGGAGGCGGTGAAGATGCTGAGGGCCCGGTTGCGGGCCGGTCCCTCGGCGAACGTGGTGGTGATGATGGACAGGGCGGCGGGCGCGGTGAAGGCGGCGCTGATGCCCTTGACGAACCGGGCCGCGATCAGCAGGGTGCCGTCGTCGACCAGGCCGCCGAGGAGCGAGGCCACGGCGAAGACCGCCAGGGCCACCAGGAAGACGCGGCGCCGGCCGAGGAGGTCGGCGGTGCGGCCGCCGAGCAGGAGCAGGCCGCCGTAGCCGAGCACGTAACCGCTGACCACCCACTGCAGGGAGTCGGTGGACAGCCCAAGGTCCGCCTGGATGGACGGGAGCGCGACGCCGACCATGGAGACGTCGAGCGCGTCGAGGAAGACGACGGCACACAGGACCGCCAGGGCGGCCCACAGGCGCGCGTCCCAGCGTCCTTCGGTGGAGGGAGGGATCATGAGGCCCAACAATACATGCAGACGCATCTAATGCAACAGAATTTAATTACCATGCATTTGATGTTCACGCATGCTAGGATCCGCGGCATGAGCGAGGAGTCCGCCGTCCGCGCCTGGCGGGAAGTGCTGGCCAGGCATTCCGTGACCGCCTGCGCGCTGGAGCGGGAGCTCTCCGACAGGCACGGCCTGGGCATGAGCGAGTTCGAGGTCCTGGAGCGCATGGTCGAGGGCGGCCGGCCGAAATACCGCGTCCAGGAGATCGCCGACGCGGTGCACCTGAGCCAGAGCGCCTGCTCGCGGGTGGTCGCCCGGCTGGAGAAGGCGGGCCTGGTCAGCCGGGGCATGTGCGAGGCCGACCGGCGCGGCATCTTCGTGTGCATCACCGAGGACGGCCGCGCCCGCCACGCCGCCGCCCTGCCGACCCACCGCGCCGTCGTCGCCGGGATCTTCGACTCCGCGGAGGCGTCCCTCCCCGCCTGAGCACGCACCCCGAGCACGCACCCCGGACACGGTGGCGGCCAGCCACCGCCGTGCGGTGACCGGCCGCCGCGCCGATCGCCGGAGACCTCCGGCCGGGACCTCGAGGGTCAGCTCCCGACGCTCACGCCCTGATGCGGTCGATCACCAGCGGGAGCAGGTCCACCTCGCCGGCCTCGCCGATCGCGTAGGCGCCGTCCAGCGCGGCCAGCGCGCGGTCGAAGCGGGCCGTCTCGTCGGCGTGCAGGGTCATCAACCGCTGGCCCTCGCGGACCGCGTCCCCCGGCCGCGCGTGCAGCATGATGCCCGCGCCGAAGGAGACCGGGTCCTCCTTGCGCTCCCGGCCCGCGCCGAGCCGCCAGGCGGCCAGCCCCACACCGTAGGCGTCGAGCCGGGTCAGCACGCCCGTCGCGGGCGCGACGACCTCCATCGTCTCGGCGGCCCTGGGCAGCGCCGCGTCCGGGTCGCCGCCCTGGGCACTGATCATCCGGCGCCAGGCGTCCATCGCCGAGCCGTCCTTCAGCGCCTGCTCGGGGTCCTTTCCGCCGTCCAGCCCCGCGGCCTGGAGCATCTCGCGCGCCAGCCGCACGGTCAGCTCGACCACGTCCTCGGGCCCGCCGCCGGCGAGCACCTCGACGGACTCGGTCACCTCCAGCGCGTTGCCCACCGCCCGGCCCAGCGGCCGGTCCATCGCGGTCAGCAGCGCCACCGTGTTCACCCCGGCGTCGGTGCCCAGCTCGACCATGGTGGTGGCCAGCTCCCGCGCCCGGTCCACGGTCTTCATGAACGCGCCCGAGCCGACCTTGACGTCCAGCACCAGCGCGCCGGTGCCCTCCGCGATCTTCTTGGACATGATCGAGGAGGCGATCAGCGGGATCGCCTCGACCGTGCCGGTCACGTCGCGCAGCGCGTAGAGCTTCTTGTCCGCCGGGGCGAGCCCCTCGCCCGCCGCGCAGATGACCGCCCCGGCCTCCCGCAGCACGCCGAGCATCTCCTCACTGGAGAGCGAGGCCCGCCAGCCGGGGATCGACTCCAGCTTGTCCAGCGTGCCGCCGGTGTGGCCCAGACCGCGGCCGGACAGCTGCGGAACGTACCCGCCGCACGCGGCCACCAGCGGGGCCAGCGGCAGCGTGATCTTGTCGCCGACGCCGCCGGTGGAGTGCTTGTCGGTGGTACGGCCCGGCAGCCCGGACCAGTCCATCCGGGTCCCCGACCGGATCATGGCCTGGGTCCACTCGGCGATCTCCCGCCGCGTCATGCCGTTGAGCAGGATCGCCATGGCGAGCGCGGACATCTGCTCGTCGGCGACCACGCCCCGGGTGTAGGCGTCGATCACCCAGTCGATCTGCGCGGTGGACAGCTCGCGGCCGTCCCGCTTGGTGACGATGACGTCGATCGCGTCCAAAGGTCTCAGGCCCCCCGGCTCAGGTCGTCGGGTCCGAAGGCGTACGGCAGGATCTCCGCCATCGGCTTCGGCCCGTCCACGGTCTCCATCAGCAGCTCGGGGCCGCCGAACTCGAACAGCAGCTGGCGGCAGCGCCCGCACGGCATGAGCAGTTCCTCGTGCCCGTCCACGCAGGTGAAGGCGACCAGCCGGCCGCCGCCGCTCGCCTGGAGCGCGGAGACCAGCCCGCACTCGGCGCACAGCCCGACGCCGTAGGAGGCGTTCTCCACGTTGCAGCCGGAGACGATCCGCCCGTCGTCCACCAGCGCGGCGGCGCCCACCGGGAACTTCGAGTAGGGCGCGTAGGCGTTGCCCATGGCCCGTACGGCCTCGGCCTTGAGCGCGGTCCAGTCGATCAATGTTGCTCTCCTCGGCGATAGCGCACACCGTCGGCCGCAGGCGGACGCAGGCTCTGCGAGGCCACGGACAGGACCAGCAGCGTCAGCACGTGCGGGGTGATGAAGACGAACTCGTTGGGCAGCTTGTCGACGGTCAGCCAGAGCCAGAGCAGCGCGACGGCGGCGAGCGCGGCCGCCGCGGCGGCGGTGTACTGCCGGACGCCGGGCAGTTCGGCGGCCAGGCGGCTGCGGACCTGCATGCCCGTGTAAACGAGCAGGAGCAGGGCGCCGAATAGCAGGAGCCCGGTGACGGCCTGGGAACTGCGCAGCTGCAGGCCGTCGGCGTAGCCGAACAGCGAGGCGCCGACGGCGAGACCGCCGGGCCGCCAGTTACCGAAGATCATTGCGGCCAGGCCGATGAACCCCCGGCCGGAGGTCTGCCCCTCGACGTACTTGGTGGTGACGAAGACCAGGAAGACGCCGCCGAGCCCGGCCATCGCACCCGAGACGACGGTCGCGACGTACTTGGTCCGGTATACCTTGACGCCCAGCGACTCGGCCGCCCACGGGTTCTCGCCGCAGGAGCGGAGCCGGAGGCCGAAGGCCGTGCGCCAGAGCACGAAGTACGTCAGCGGGATCAGCGCGACGGCCAGGATGACCAGGACGTTCACGTTGTGAGTGAGGCCGCGCAGCATCCCCGCGACGTCGGAGAGCAGGAACCAGTGCGTGCTCTCCAGCTTCCCGAGCAGGTCGGGGCCGTCGGACAGGATCGGCAGGCTGACCTCCGGGGCGGTGGAGGAGAGCGTGGGCGAGGTGGTGATGCCCGCCCCCTTCTCGGCGGCGGCCGTCCCCTGGGCGTACAGCACCTCGGACAGGAAGCGGGTGATGCCCGGGCCGAGGAGGTTGATGGCCACGCCGCTGATGATGTGGTCGACGCCGAACGTCACGGTCGCGATGGCGTGGAGCAGCCCGCCGAGCGCGCCGCCGAGCAGGCCCGCGACGAGGGCCGCGACGGCTCCCCACTGGTAGCCGGCCCATCCGGCGAACCAGGTGCCGAGGACCATCATGCCCTCGAGGCCGATGTTGACGATGCCCGCCCGCTCGGCCCAGAGGCCGCCCAGGCCCGCCAGCGCGATGGGCACGGCCAGCAGCAGCGCGGCGCTGAACGTTCCCGAGGAGGTGAGTTCGGGCGCGTCCCCGATGACGCGGGCGAGCGACAGGAGCAGGATCAGCGCCGCCACGGCGAGGAGCGCCAGATGGTAGCGGCGCACCCGGCGGGCCTCCGCGGTTGCCACGGACGCGGTCATGCGGCCACCCCTGCCTGGTTGGTGGTGGCGAGCTGGCGTGCGGCCCGCCGTTCCTCGTTGCGCATCGACATGCGGATGGTGACCTCGTTGGCGATCACCACCATGAGCACGATGGTGCCCTGGATGATGGTGATGACGGACGGCGGGATGTCGGCGAACTGGAGCGGGGCCCCTGCGCGGTCCAGGAAGGCGAAGAGCAGCGCGGCCACCGCGATGCCACCCGGCCTGTTCCGGCCCAGCAGTGCGACCGCGATGCCGAGGAAGCCCAGGCCCGCGGTGAAGTTCGAGCCGTAGGCGTGGGTGCGGCCGAGGATCTCCGGCAGGCCGATGAGGCCGGCGACGGCGCCGGACAGGACCATCGCGGAGATCACCATGCGCTTGGGGTCGATGCCGGAGGCGAGGGCCGCCGAGGCGTTGAGGCCCGTGGCCTTCACCTCGAACCCGAACCTGGTGCGTTCGAGCACCAGCCAGATGATCAGGCCCGCCACGACCGCCACCGCGAGGAATCCCCACAGGCCGCCGCCGCGCGGGGCGGGCAGGCCGAACATCTCGAACAGGAAGTTCAGGTTGGGGAACCAGGCGGACTCCGGCAGCTCCGGCGTGGAGGTGGTCAACTGACCCTCCGCACGCTCACCGGCGAACGGGCCGCGGACCAGGAAGGCCGCGAGGTTGATCGCGATGTAGTTGAGCATGATCGTGGCGATCACCTCGTTCACCCCGCGCGTCACCTTGAGCACCGCGGGTATGAGCGCGTACAGACCACCCACAGCCATCGCCACGGCGATGATCAACAGGATCTGGACGGGGCCGGGCAGATCGAATTGGGACCCCACGAAGGCGGCGACGACCGCCGCGATGCGGTACTGCCCCTCGACGCCGATGTTGAAGAGGTTCATCCGGAAGCCGATGGCCACCGCCAGACCCGCGACGAACAGCGGAACGGCCCGGTTGAGAAGGGTGGTGACGGAGTTCACCACCTGGATCTGCGTGTCGCCGAAGTCGAACATCGCCTGGAGCGCGGTCACCGGGCTCGCCCCGGCGGCGAGGATCGCGACACTCGACACCGCGACGGCGATCAGCACCGCCACCACCGCGCCTGCCACCGTCAGCAGCGCGCGTTGCAGCCCTGCGGGCATCATGCCTGTCCCTCCGCGATCGCCCCGGTCATGTATCCGCCGAGTTCCTCGGGTGTGACCTGGTTCGGGTCGAGGCGGGCCACCATGCGCCCGCCGTAGATGACGTAGAGACTGTCCGACAGGCCGATCAGCTCGTCGAGGTCCGCGGAGATCAGCAGCACGGCGAGTCCCGCGGCGCGAGCCGTGCGCAGGTGGTCCCAGATCGCGGCCTGCGCGCCGACGTCCACACCGCGCGTCGGGTGGGCGGCGATGAGGAACTTCGGCGCGCCGCTCATCTCCCGCCCGATGATCAGTTTCTGCTGGTTGCCACCGGACAGCGCGAGGGCGAGGGTGTCGATGCCGGGCGCCCGGACGTCGTACTCGCGCATGATGCGCTCGGTGTCCTTGCGCGAGGCCGCGCGGTTCACCCAGATGCCCTTGCGGGCCGGAACCCGCGTCTGGTGGCCCAGCACCCGGTTCTCCCAGAGGGGGGCCTCCAGCAGGAGGCCCTGGCGGTGCCGGTCCTCCGGGATGTAGCCGATGCCGGCCTCACGCCGCCGCAGGGTCGTCCAGGCGGTGATGTCCTCCTCCGCGAGGAGGATCCGGCCTCCATCCAGGGTGCGCAGGCCCATGATGGCCTCGATCAGCTCGGACTGGCCGTTGCCCTCGACACCGGCGATGCCCACGACCTCGCCCGCGCGCACGGGGAAGGTGACGTCCTTCAGGAGCGGTCTGTCCCCGCTCCCGCAGACCGTCACGCCGTCCAGGTCCAGCACGACGCGGTCGGTGACCGTGGACTCCCGGGTCTCCGGGGTGGGGAGCTCGCTGCCGACCATCAGCTCGGCGAGCTGCCGGGCGGTGACCGATCCGGGTTCGACGCTGGCGACCGTGGTGCCGCGCCGGATCACCGTGATCGCGTCGGCGATGCTGAGCACCTCGTTGAGCTTGTGCGAGATGAAGATGATCGTGAAGCCCTGGGCCTTGAGCTCGTTGAGGTTGCCGAAGAGCTCGTCGACCTCCTGCGGCACGAGGACCGCCGTGGGCTCGTCCAGGATCAGGATGCGCGCGCCGCGGTACAGGACCTTGAGGATCTCGACCCGCTGCCGGTCACCGACGCCGAGGTCCTCGACCAGCCGGTCGGGGTCGACCCGGAGCCCGTGGCTCTCACCCAGTTCGCGGATGCGCGTGCGTGCTCCGGCCGCGTCCAGCCCGCCGGCCTTCTTCGGCTCGGCCCCCAGGACGATGTTCTCCAGGACCGTGAGGTTGTCGGCCAGCATGAAGTGCTGGTGCACCATCCCGATTCCAGAGGCGATGGCGTCGCTGGGGGTACGGAAGTCGACGTCCTGGCCGTTGACCCGGATCCGTCCTTCGTCCGGCCGTTGCATGCCGTAGAGGATCTTCATCAGGGTGGACTTGCCCGCACCGTTCTCACCCACGATCGCGTGCACCGTTCCGGGGGCGACGGTGATGCGGATGTCGTGGTTGGCGATGACGCCGGGGAAGCGCTTGGTGATTCCCTCCAGCTCGACGGCGGGCGGCGCCGCGGCGAGGGTGTCCGAGCTCGTCACAATGCGTTCTCCTGGAGAGCCTAGGGGGCTCGCGAGATCCTGTCCGAGACAGGGAGAAAGCCCGGGGGCCTGCCCCGGGCCTCTCCTGCTTCCTCCGCGGCCCCCTGTCGGGGCCCGCGGAGGAGCGACCTCACGGCTGCGTCGGAACGGTGACCGAACCGTCGATGATCTTCTTCTTGGCCTCGTCGACCTTGGGCATGACATCGTCGATGAAGCCGCCGGAGGTGGACAGTCCCACACCGTCGACCTTCAGGTCGTAGACGCTGTTGCTGCCGCCCTTGGCGCCGCCCTGGAAGGCCTTGATGAACTCGAAGACGCCGTTGTCGACGCGCTTGATCATGGAGGTCATGATGACCTTCTTGAGGTCGGCCTCCTTGACCGTCTCGTACTGGTCGGAGTCGACGCCGATGGCCTGCTTGCCGGCGGCCGCGGCCGCCTGGAAGACGCCCAGGCCCGAGTCGCCGGAGGCGTGGTAGACGATGTCCGCGCCGTCCTGGTACATCTTCTCGGCGGTGATCTTGCCCTTGTCCGGGGCCTTGAAGCCGCTGAAGTCGCCGTCCGGCGTCAGGTACTTGACGTCGATCTTGATGTCCGACTTCACCGACTTGGCGCCGGCCTCGAATCCGGCCTGGAACTTCTTGATCAGGTCGTTCTCGACGCCGCCGACGAACCCGAGGTGGTTCGACTTGGTCTTCTCCGCCGCCGCGACGCCCGCCAGGTAGGAGCCCTGCTCCTCCGCGAAGAGCAGGCCGGTCACGTTCGGCGCGTTGGACGCCGAGTCGACCACCGCGAACTGGATGTCGGGGTACTCGGTGGCGGCCTTCTTGATGTCCTCGCCGTAGGCGAAGCCGACGCCGATGATCGGGTTGTAGCCGGCGTCCGCCAGCTGGCGGAGCAGTTCGCCGCGGTTCGAGCCGTCAGCGGCGGGGCTGAGGTCCTTGATCTCGGCTCCGAGCTCCTTGCCCGCGCGCTCGAGACCGGCGTAGGCGGAGTCGTTGAACGACTTGTCGCCGCGGCCTCCGACGTCGTAGGCGAGACCGACCTTGAGGCTCGACTTGGGCGCCTCGCTGGTCGCACCCGGGCTCGCCGCGGTGTTTCCCCCCGAGCCGGTGTCGTTGCCGCCACACGCGGCCGCGGCCATGAGCATGGCTCCCGCCACCGTGGTCATGGCCATCTTGCCGAACTGGTTACGAAGCAAGGTGACTCCCCTCCATCTCTCCGCTGTATCAACCTGTGCACGCACGAAGAAACGCACGGCAGCCATCCACGGAATGTAGTTGGTAAGACAGACCGCTCCAAACCGGTACACAGGTCCGCAACCTGCCCGTTACCGACCTCAGTCGAGACCGTAACCGGAACGAGCCCTACCCCCCTTCCGAGAGCCCGAACCGGTCACGGGCAATGCCCCTCCCAGCATCCCGTGCCGCTTCTGCAATCGACCTCGGACAGCCGCAGGCCCCCTGTTCCGTGACGGCACACCCGCATCGGGAACGGAGACCCGGGGCCGCGTTCCGCACGCCCGCCCCGGCGGGACGCCCCGGACGGCCGGAGTCACGGCCTGCGCCGCGAACCGGGATCGCCGGCCGTACGAGCGGTCCCGTCCGGCGCCCCGGCCGGTACTCGGCCCCGGTACTCGGCCCCGGTACTCGGCCCCGGTACGCGGCCGCCGTCCGCCCGCCGGGGCGGAACCACCGGGAAATCGTCCGGATCGCCGGCCCAGGACATTCTTCCGACACGGAACCCGTGATTCAGTTAAAAACGTTTCCACGAAAATCTTCCGGCCCTCGGGGCCTCCCCGGCCGAGTCCGAAACACTTCTTCCCATGAATCCGTCCCAGCGCCTTCGACCCGAGCCGAGTACGGCGCCGCGCGCCCCGCCATGCCCCGGACGAAGCGGCCGACCTTTCCAGACGGCCGTCGAAGGCCGAGCTCGGCACCCGAAAGATCGCATTTCACTCCTTGCGGGGAGAATGCGAAGCCTGATTCTCACCGCCGGCCGAACAGACCCCGTGTTAGCCTACCGCCGCAAGATCATCTCGCCGCGAGGAGGATTCACATGAAGAAGCTCAAGGCCATCGCAACGACGCTGATTAGTTCTGCAGCGCTCCTTACCGCGAGTGTCACCACGGCCTCTCCGGCCAACGCGGAGGTCTGGTCCTGCTCGACCAGTCACTCGCCGAACGTCGCACGCACGCAGTGCTTCGCGGGCTGGGGCGCCTACCGGGTGATGGCCACCTGCGTCACTTCGAAGTACCCCTACCGCATCACGATCTACGGCAACACCGTTACCAGGGAGCGGAACACCATGAAGGCACCGGCTTCCGCCGTACGGGCAGCGGGGTACAACTGCAGCATCACCGACGCGACCGTCGACGTTCACTGAGGGAGCGCCGGAAACACCGGTTCGCCGCCGATCGGCTCTGCGGAACGGACGAAGGACCGGTCCGGCACGGATCATTGCCGTCACGGGCCTTGCGGAGATCATCGAGCCTCCGCAAGACCTCTCTTCTCCGCTGTGGAGGCGCGGCGGATCCCGCCACGCTCCGCAACCGGATCGGTCGGCCTCCGGCGGCTCAGGTGTCCAGGTTCACCACGACGAGCGGCTCCTCGACGGTAGGCTGCCGCTCCTCCCAGAGGGCGGTCAGCGCCGTCCCGACCAGGAAGCGCACGCCCGCGCCGATGCAGCTCTCGTCGACGTCGAAGGTGCCCTGGTGGATGTCACCGGCGTGCGCCGTGCCCGGCGTACGCGTGCCCAGGCGGGCGAACGCCCCGGGGACGGACTCGAGGTACCAGCCGAAGTCCTCGCCGCCCAGGCTCTGCTGGGTCGGCACCGCGGCGCCCTCGCCGAGCATGCTCTCGGCCGCCTCGGACAGCATCTGCACGCTGTCCTCCTCGTTGACCACCGGCGGCACCCCGCGCACGTAGTCGAGGTCCACCTCGACGCCGTAGGCCCCGGCCACCGACTCCAGCAAGGACTTGATCATGTCGGGGGCCGCGTGCCAGGCCTCCTCGTCCAGGCAGCGCAGGGTGCCCTCGGCGAGGCCGTCGTCCGGGATCGCGTTGGCCACCGAACCGGCCTCGACCCGGCCCCAGACCAGGCTGAGCGACGAGCGCGGGTCGACCCTGCGGGAGAGCGCGGCGGGCAGCTCGGTGAGGATCTTGGCGAGCGCGAAGACCAGGTCCACGGTGAGGTGGGGCCGGGCGGTGTGCCCGCCGGGACCGCTGACCCGGATGTTGACCCGGTCGCAGGCGGAGGTGATGGGCCCGGCCTTGAGGCCGACCTTGCCCACGTCCACCTTGGGGTCGCAGTGCAGACCGAAGATCCGGTCGACCCCGCTCAGGCCGCCCGCGGCCAGGACCTCCAGCGCCCCGCCGGGCAGTTCCTCGGCGGGCTGGAACAGCAGCCGGACCTTGCCGGGCAGCAGTCCCGCCCTCGCCTGCTGGGCGAGGAAGAGCCCGGCGCCGAGCAGGATCGCGGTGTGCACGTCGTGGCCGCAGGCGTGGCAGACGCCGGGGACCGTCGAGCTGTAGGGCACGTCCTTCTCGTCGGGCACCGGGAGCGCGTCGATGTCGGCCCGGAGCGCCACCGTCGGTCCCTCGCCGCTGCCGATCTCGCAGATCAGGCCGGTGCCGCGCGGCAGCACCGTGGGCACGAGACCGGCGGCGCCCAGCCGCTCGGCGACGCGCTGCGTCGTGCGGTATTCGGCGAACGCCAGCTCGGGGTTCATGTGGAGGTCTCGGCGGAAGCCGATCAGCTCCGCCTCGCGCTCGGCGAGGAACGCGTCGAGTTCCCCCCGCAGATTACGCCCTCGCATTGGTCACCGTCCCATCCGCGCCAGCGGTCTGAATCCTCGACGCACGTGCCACTGCCCAGAATCACCCGATCCATGGGGCAGTCCTGTTGGAAAGCGGTCGCCGCACGGAAGGGCGCGGGCGGGTGCCCCGGACGGGCATCGCGGACACACCGCCGTGGACGACGGATCGCCGGCGCGGAGTCGGCATGCCGAAGCGAGGCCACCGGCGCGTTGACGATGACATCGACTTTATCCCTCCTCAGCGGCCCCGCGCCGACATCTGCACCAAATGTTTTGTCGCCCCATACCCGTCTCCTGTCCCTCCTGACCCATCCGAACCATGACGAATGACTCGGATTAGCCAGGGAACGGTAGTCCTACCGGATGACGGGCGCCTGGCACCCGGGGTCACGGAGGGTTGAAACATCGCCCGACCTGGCAACTTCCATGACCCCGAGGTACCGCTCATCGAACCCGGCGGACTGATGCAACCCGAAAGAATGCGTGGTTCACTCCGCTTATGATCACTAATATCCCATTTGGGGAGAAGCACTCCAGATTGAGCATCTTCGAACCGAACGAGGGAACCGTGGTGGTCATCCCCTCGCTCTCACTGCCCCAGGACGAGCTCCGGATCATCACCGGGGCGCGCTGCTACGAGGAGAGGCTGCTCTTCCTGCTCTTCACCCTGAAGCGGCCGGGGGTGAAGGTCGTCTACCTCAGCTCGGTCCAGGTGGACCCGGCGATCGTGGACTACTACCTGGGCTTCCTCGACGACCCGGGCGAGGCCCGCGGACGCCTTGAAATGATCAGTTTGGATGATCCGCGCCCCCTGCCGCTCACCGACAAGATCCTGAGCCGGCCCGACGTCCTGGCGCGGATCCGCAGCGCGCCGGGCGACGTCCGGGACGCGTGGATGGTGCCCTTCGTGGTCAGCGAGTCGGAGGAGCGGCTCTCCGGGCTGACCGGGCTGCCGGTCTACGGCCCGGCCACCGCCCTGGCCCACCTGGGTTCCAAGAGCGGGAGCCGGATGGTCGGCGACGAGGCGGGGGTCCCCCTCGTCCCCGGCTTCACCGGCCTGCGGTCGCTGACCGAGGTCGAGCACGCGGCCCGCGCGCTCGGCCGGGGCGGCCGGCTGATGGTCAAGCTCAACAACAGCTACTCGGGGCTGGGCAACGCCATCGTGGTCAAGGACGACCCGCGCCTGACCGCCTGCCGTACGAGCTTCTCCGCCGCCGAGGAGAACTGGGCCACCTTCGCGGAGAAGATCGCCGCGCGGGGCGCGGTGATCGAGGAGTTCATCGAGGACCGGCCGCTGCGCTCCCCCAGCGCGCTGGCCAGGATCACACCCGGCGGCGCCTACGACGTGGTCGCCACGCACGAGCAGGTCCTCGGCGGCCCGAACGGCGACGTGTACCAGGGCTGCACCTTCCCCGCCAGCCAGGACTACCGCGCCGAGGTGGGCGAGTGCGCCGGGCGGATCGCCGCCGTGCTGGCCCGCCGGGGCGTGGTGGGGTTGTTCGGGATGGACTTCTTCGCCGTGAAGACCGACGGCGGCTACCGGACGCTGCTGTGCGAGATCAACCTGCGCATCGGCGGCACCACCCACCCCTTCGGGGCCGCGCTGCTCACCACGGGAGCCGTCTACGACCCCGGGACCGGCCTGCTGATGTGCGACGGCCGGCCCAAGTACTACGTCGCCACGGACAACTGCGCCGTCCCCCGGCTGCGGGGCCGCAAGCCGCGGGAGGTCGTCGAGCTCCTGCGCGACCGGGGTCTCGGCTTCGACCGCGAGGCCCGCACCGGGAACGTGCTGCACCTGCTGGGCGCGATCCCCGAGTTCGGCAAGCTCGGCTTCACCAGCATCGGGAACTCCGCGGAGGAGGCCGCCGAGCTACACCGGCGGACCCTGCGGACGCTTCACCCCGCCGCGTAGGCCGCGCAGTCCCCGAAGTCCCCGAAGTCCCCGCAGGCCGCCCAGCCCGCGCACGCCGACGAAACCGAGCACGAGCCCGAGCCCGACGTTGACCGCGACCAGCACGCCGTGGACCACGTAGAACGCCGTGGGATGGCCGTCCTGCAGGTTGAACCCAAGGTTGATCCACTCGACGATCATGAAAGCGGCAAGCCCGACCAGAAATCCGGCGATCTTTCGCGACATTTGCATTATGTCCGTATCCCGCAGCGTGGCTCGTCCCGGGGCCGGGGATGAGCTCCCGCATGCGAACGCAGGCGAATCACCACAAAGCTACCCTGAGATCACTATGGGGATGAAACACGTCGCACCCGCAGGGGTGCTGCTCGCGACGGTCACCTTCCTGGGCGCGCCCGCGCAGGCCGTACAGGCCGCGCCGCCCGCGCAGAGCGTACAGGCCGCACCGCCCGGGCAGGCCCGGACCGTACAGGCCGCACCATCCGCGTACGGCGCGCCGGCCGGGGCATGGGACCCCAGCGGCCGTGAACCCGTCGGCGGCGTGCGCCTGGGCGAACGGGGCATCGTCTTCCCCACCGGGATGAAGGCCCCGCCCAAGACCTCGGCGAAGTCCTACGTGATCGCGGACGCCGACACCGGCGAGGTGCTCGCCGCCAAGAACGCGCACGGCCGCTACCTGCCGGCGAGCACGCTCAAGGCGCTGACCGCCCTGGCCCTCATCCCGAAGCTCGACAAGGCGAAGAAGGTCAGGCCGAGCAGGAACGCCGTCAACGTCGAGGGCAGCGCGGTCGGGCTGGTGCCCAAGCCGCTCTACACCGTCGAGGACCTGTTCAAGGCCCTGCTGCTGGTCTCCGGCAACGACGCCGCGGTGGCGCTGGCCGAGGCCAACGGCGGCCTGGACAGGACGCTCGCCGACATGAACGCCGAGGCCCGGCGGCTGCAGGCCTTCGACACGGTGGCCAAGACGCCCAACGGGCTCGACAAACCCGGCCAGAGCAGCTCCGCCTACGATCTGGCGCTGATCGCACGCGCCGGCCTGGCCAACCCCGACTTCCGGCGGTACGTCAGCCTGAAGACGGACAAGTTCCCGGCGCCCAAGGGCTACTACGAGATCGGCAACCACAACAAGCTGCTCTGGCGCTACAAGGGCATGATCGGCGTCAAGAACGGCTGGACCTCCAAGGCCCTGGCCAGCTTCGTCGGCGCGGCCAAGCGCAACGGCCACACCGTCATCGTGACGATCATGAGGCACGACGGCTACATGTGGGAGGACATCGCCGACCTGCTCGACTGGGGCTTCGCCGCCCGCGGCAGGGCCGTCCCGGTCGGCCGCCTGGTCGAGCCCGTCCCCGAGCCGGCCCCGCTGCCGACCGCCCAGGCCCAGGCCGCGAACCCGCCCGCCCAGGGCCCGGCCGCGGCGCAGGAACCCGCCGGGGCCGCACGACCCGCCGAGGATTCCGGCTCCGCGCTGCCCTACGCGGCCGCGGCCGCCGTCCTGGCCCTGCTCGGCGGCGCCGCCTGGCTGGTGTACGGCCGCCGCCGCTCGTAGCCTGCGGGGCTCGCGCTTCGGTGCGGGCCCGCCGTACGGCCGGCCCGCACCGGACACCGGGGACGGGAAGAGATCCCCGCAGGGAACGGGGATCCGCCATGGTCAGGACGGTGCGAGCAGTTCGTATGCCGAGACCTCGACGACGCTGGTGAAACCGAGCCGTTCGTAGAGGCGGATCGCTCCGTGGTTGGCGGTGTTGACGCCGAGGGCCGCGGTGCCGAACTCCGCGAGCACCGCCCGGCTCATCGCCAGGGTCAAGGCGGCGCCCAGCCCCCGCCCACGATGGTGCGGCGCGACCGTCAGTCCGGCGAGATAGCCGACCCCGCCGTAGCTCACGTCCGCGCCGCAGGCGACCAGCTCCTTCCCGTCACGGACGCCGTGCCACCGCCGGACATGCCGTACTCCCGGCCGGACGGAGGCGTCCGGATTGCCGGAGTCCAGAAGCACCGTGATCCCGTCGGTCGTCGGCAGCACCTCCACCCGGCCACCTCCCGGGAGCTTCGGAGGGGGCGCGTCCGTCCAGCGGAACTGCCAGTCCTCGACGTGCCGGAGCGGTAGGGAGCCCAGGAGTTCCCCGGCCCCCGGGGGGAGCCGCAGCAGCGTTCCGGGCTGGACGAGTCCGTCATCGTGGAGCGTCGCCAGCAACCGGGCCGCGTCCGACGGCGCGCCCCGGAGACCCAGCAGAGGCGTCCGGGGGGTCTCCCCCGACCAGGCCACCGCTCCGGCGCCGCGGTATCCGACAGAGCGGTCTGTGAGCACCATCCGGACGTACGGGTCGTCGCCCGCCATCGCGAGGACGTCGGCACGCCCTGCCGCGCGTTCGATCCGACCGGGCCGAAATCCCATGATCTACTTCCTACACCGCCTGCGCAGACGATCACCCTCGGGGTGGGGACGGACGCTCCTTATCCGGTGTCCGGTGCGGGTCGGCCGTACGGCGGGGCCCCACCGAAGCGCGAAGCCCCCTCAGCTCGCGGAAAGGGTGTCCCCGCCCGGCACCGGGGTCGGATCGGGCGGCGGGCCGAGGGAGGCGGTGGCCGTCCAAGCCGCGGTGTACATCACCACCCGGGCGGAGAAGTTGATCCAGATCAGCAGGCCGACCATCACCGCGAACACCCCGTAGACCGGGTTGTTCAGGGTGGACGAGAGCAGGAACGCGGCGAGCTGCTTGAGCAGGGCGAAGGCGACCGCCCCCAGCAGCGCGCCGCGCAGCACCACCCGGAAGGGCTGAGTGGAGCGGCCCAGCCAGCCCAGGACGACGAGGAAGACCACGGTGTCGGCGGCCACGCTGACCGCGAGGCCCGCCAGCCAGACGGTGGCGGTCCCGGCGAACGACTCCGACAGGCCCAGCCACCCGGCCACCGTCCCGCTGGCCTGCGTGGCGACACCGCCGACCACGACCGAGAGGAGCATCGTGAAGCCGACCAGGACCAGGGCCGCCAGGTCGCGGAGCTTGCCGGGCAGGAAGCCGAGCGGCCGCTCGGTGGTCATGGAGATCTCGCGCAGCGCCCCGCGCAGGGCGTCGATCGCGCCGAGACCGGCGTAGAGCAGGCCGAGCAGGCCGATGATCCCGGCTCCGGTCCGGGCGTCGGCGATCTGGTCGATCGGGAGCTTGGCGGCCAGGCCGGGGAGGTATTCGTCGATGGCCTTCCGCAGGGTCTCCTCGGCGCCCGGCCGCTCCGACAGCAGGAAGCCCGCGACGGCGAAGGCCAGCGCGATGATCGGGAAGAAGGACAGGAAGGCGAAGTAGGTCACCGCGCCGGCCAGCCGGTCGCCCGACTGGAGCTGGTAGCGCTGCACCGTCCGGATCAGGTGGTCCAGCCAGGGCCACCTGATCCGGTCGGTCTCGACCTCGCGCCCGCCCCACTCGCGCAGCGCGCCGATCCGTTCCCGTAGACCCGTCACGCCGCCTTCCTACCCCGGCGGCGGGCGGGAATCGCTCAGGGAGCGGGGAGGAACCCCGCCCGGTCGCGGACCTTCGCCATGGTCTCGGCGGCCACCGCACGGGCCCGCGCGGCGCCGGCGGCGAGCAGCTTGTCGAGCTCGTCCTCGTCGGCGAGCAGCTTCTCGGTGCGCTCCCGGATCGGCGTGAAGGTCTCCACGACGGCCTCGGCGACGTCCTTCTTGAAGGTGCCGTAGCCCTGCCCGGCGTAGCGGGTCTCCAGGTCGGGGATCGGCGTGGCGGTCAGCGCCGACAGGATGCGCAGCAGGTTGGCGATGCCGGGCTTGTTCTCCTCGTCGAAGGCGATCTCGGTGCCGGTGTCGGTGACGGCCCGCATGACCTTCTTGCGGAGCGGCCCCGGCTGCTCCAGCAGGTCCAGGATGCCCGCGGGAGAGGAGGACGACTTCGACATCTTGGCCGTCGGCTCCTGCAGATCGGTGATCTTCTCGACGCCCTTGACGATGTAGGGCTCGGGCAGCGTGAAGGTCTCGCCGAAGCGGTGGTTGAAGCGCTGCGCCAGGTCGCGGGTGAGCTCCAGGTGCTGCTTCTGGTCGGCTCCGACCGGGACCTTGTCCGCTCCGTAGAGCAGGATGTCGGCCGCCTGCAGGATCGGGTAGGTGAACAGGCCGACCCCGGCCGAGCTCTCGCCGTACTTGGCGGACTTGTCCTTGAACTGGGTCATCCGCCCGGCCTCGCCCATGCCGGTGAGGCACATCAGGACCCAGGCCAGCTCGGTGTGCTCGCGCACGTGGCTCTGCACGAAGACCGTGGACCGCTCCGGGTCCAGGCCGACGGCGAAGAGCTGGGCCGCGGCGATCCTGGAGCGCCGCCGCAGCGCCTCGGGCTGGTAGTCCACCGTGATCGCGTGCAGGTCGACGACGCAGTAGAAGGCGTCGTGGCCCTCCTGCAGCGCGACGTACTGCCGCACGGCACCCAGGTAGTTGCCCAGGTGGAAGGAGTCGGCGGTGGGCTGGATTCCGGACAGGACACGGGGACTGGCCATAGTCGGTAATTCTGTCAGGCGCCGGGAGTGCTCGGGGACTACGACGCGGAAGCCGTACCGGAATCCGCGGTCGCCGATCCGGAATCGGGGGAATCGGGAGGAAGATCCAGGGCGGGCGGGCCCTCCTCGGGGCGGCGTTCGATCCGCACCCGTGCCACCCTGCGCCCGTCCAGCTCCGTGACCGACAGCTCGAAGCCGGGGACCTCGACCCGCTCCCCCACCGCGGGCAGGTGCCCGAGGGCCGCCATCACGAACCCGCCGAGGGTCTCGTAGGGCCCGTCGGGCAGCCGGATGCCGGTCTCGCCCGCCACCTCGTCGAGGTTCGCCAGCCCGTCGAGCTCGACCTGCCCGGCCGGCAGCACCGCCGGCTCACCGGTGACGTCGTGCTCGTCGCGGATGTCGCCGATGAGCTCCTCGACCAGGTCCTCCAGCGTGACGATGCCCGCCGTGCCGCCGTACTCGTCCACCACGATCGCCAGGTGCTGCCCCTCGGCGCGCATCTCCGACAACGTGTTCAGCACCCGTTTGCTGGCGGGCACCAGTTTGACCGGCCGGATCGGCACCAGCTCGCCGATCGGCTCGACCGACCCGGTCAGGACCGGGTCGAGCAGGTCCCTGATGTGCACGAACCCGATGACGTCGTCGTAGGAGTCCCGGTAGACGGGGAAGCGGGAGTGCGGCATGGCCGCGGCCAGGACGGCGGCCTCGGCGAGCCGGGTGTCGACGGACATGAACTCCACCTCGGTGCGGGGCAGCATCACCTCGCGGAGCTGCCGCTTGCCCGCCGCGAAGACCTCCGCGATCAGGCTGCGCTCGTCCTCGGCCAGCTCCTGGTGGCCGACCACCATGTCGCGCAGCTCCTCGGTGGACATCTCCTCCCGGTCCGCCTCGGGATCGCCGCCGAGCAGCCTGACCACGCCGTCGGTGGACTTCGACAGCGCCCAGATGACCGGCCGCGACAGCGCGGCCACCCGGTCCAGGAACGGCGCCACCAGGAGGGAGAGCCCTTCGGCCCGCTGCCGGGCCAGCCTCTTGGGCGCCAGCTCGCCCAGCACCAGGGAGAAGTAGGAGATCACCAGGGTCACCAGCACCAGCGCGGCGGGTGCGGCGACGGCGGCCGGCGCGCCCCAGCCGGTCAACACGGGCACCAGGTCCTTGGCCAGGGTGTCGGCGCCGAAAGCCGCCGACAGCATGGTCGCCACCGTGACGCCGATCTGCACGGCCGACAGGAAGCGGTTGGGGTCGCGGGCGAGCTTCGCGGCCCTGGCCCCCCTGCGCCCCCGCGCGCCGAGCCTGCGCACCTGGCTCTCCCGGAGGGAGACCATGGCCATCTCAGCGCCCGCGAAGAATCCGCCGATCAGGACGAAGAGCAGGACCAGCGCGATGTTGGCCAGGACACTGTTCACGACATCCGCTCCGTCATGGCCATCGCCCGTTCCGACTCTCGCCGATATTGGATGAGCCAGCATATGCTGGCGGTAGGCTTACATAAATAAACATCTTCAAACACCATCAAACAGGAGGGCTCGTGAAACTGCTGGTCACCGGGGGAGCCGGCTACATCGGGAGCGTCGTGGCGGCCCAGCTCACCGAGGCGGGCCACGAGGTCACCGTGCTCGACGACCTCTCCACCGGCCACGCCGACGCGGTGCCGTCCGGCGCGCGCTTCGTGCAGGGCTCCATCACCGACGCCGCCGCCGTGCTGGAGGGGATGGACGGCGTGCTGCACTTCGCCGCCAAGTCCCTGGTCGGCGAGTCCGTGGAGAGGCCCGGGCTCTACTGGGCGCACAACCTGGGCGGCACCCTGGCCCTGCTGGACGCCATGCGCACCGCCGGCGTCGGCCGCATCGTGTTCTCCTCCACCGCCGCCACGTACGGCGAGCCGGAGCGCTCCCCCATCGTGGAGACCGACCCGACCCGCCCGACCAATCCCTACGGCGCCTCCAAGCTCGCGGTCGACACCGCGCTCACCGCCTTCGCCGGGATGTACGGCCTGGCCCCGGTCAGCCTGCGCTACTTCAACGTGGGCGGCGCGTACACCGCGGCCGACGGCCGGGTCTACCGCGAGCGCCACACCGTGGAGACCCACCTGATTCCCAATGTCCTCGCCGTGGCGCTGGGACAGCGCGAGTCGGTCAACGTGTTCGGCACGGACTACCCGACCCCCGACGGGACATGCGTGCGCGACTACATCCACGTGTCCGACCTGGCCCGCGCCCACCTGCTCGCGCTGGACGCCTGTACGCCGGGCGAGCACAAGGTCTACAACCTGGGCAGCGGCACCGGCTTCTCGGTCCAGGAGGTCGTGTCGGTCTGCCGCGAGGTGACCGGGCACCCGATCCCGGCGGTCGTGGGCGGGCGCCGCGCCGGGGACCCGGCCGTGCTGGTGGCCTCCTCCGAGAAGATCCAGCGAGAGCTCGGCTGGAAGCCGGAGCACCCGGAGGTGCGGGACATCGTCGCCGACGCCTGGGCGGCCCTGCCCCGCTGAACCGGCGGCCCGGCGCCCCGGCGCCCCGTGCGGGTCACCGCGCGCCCCGCCTCCTCACGGGGGTCACCGTGCGGACCGTGTTGTCGGTCTCGTCCCCGTCCACGACCCGGGAGGAGAGCACGGCGGTGGCCCGCAGCGGGCCGCGCGCGCCCGGCCGGACCACCCCGGTGATCGTCACCTTGCCGTCGCCTCCCGCCGGCACGTCCCGGCGGGAGGCGCAGACCACCTCGCGCGCCGACCGGCCGGGGCGGCACTCCGCGACGTCGACGTAGCGGATCCGCACCGCCTTCGGCAGCCGGACGGTGAGCACGGGCAGCACCGCGTCGCCCGGCCCCGAGTTGCGCACCCGCACCCGGTAGACCAGCCGCCGCCCCGGCCGCGCGCGCCGCGGCGACGCCTCCATGCGCACGGACAGGTCCGCATCGCCCCACGCGGCCCTGCCGGCCGCCGGAGCCGCCCCCGGTTCCGCGGCGCCCACCCGCGCCGTCCTCTTCTCCGCGGCCCCCGCCGTCGCCGCCTCCGGCGCTCCCGCGAGAACCAGACCCATCACTCCGGCGACGACCCGCGCCGCACCATGCACCTTCAACACCGCTCCCCCGACGATCAGTGATCATTGAACGCGTTGATCATGATCGGCGGGCCGAACGACACGTCATGGCTCCGCCATCACCGGGGCATCTGACACGAAAGAGCCCCGGAATTCACCCTGGAGGTCCGGGGCTCCTGCCGTACGCCCGCGTCCTCGCCCGGATCAGGCCGGGGCCCGGACGGCACGCGGACGGCGTCGCGCTCAGATCAGGCGTCGCGGTCAGATCAGGCCGAGGGCGCGGACGGCGTCGCGCTCCTCCACCAGCTCGCGCACCGAGGCGTCGATGCGCTCGCGGGAGAAGGCGTCGATCTCCAGGCCCTGGATGATCTCCCACCTGCCGCCGCGCGAGGCGACCGGGAAGGACGAGATGATGCCCTCGGGGACGCCGTAGGAGCCGTCGGACGGGATCGCCGCGGAGGTCCACTCGGTGCCGTTGACCCAGTCGAAGACGTGGTCGATCGCGGCGTTGGCGGCGGAGGCGGCCGAGGACGCGCCCCGGGCCTCGATGATCGCGGCGCCGCGCTTGGCCACGGTCGGGATGAAGGTGTCGCGCAGCCAGGCCTCGTCCACCTGCTCGGCCGCGATCTTGCCGCCGACCTCGGCGTGGAACAGGTCGGGGTACTGGGTGGCGGAGTGGTTTCCCCAGATCGTCATCTTCTTGATCTCGGTGACCGGGACCTGGAGCTTGGCCGCGAGCTGGGAGAGCGCGCGGTTGTGGTCCAGCCTGGTCATCGCGGTGAAGCGCTCGGCCGGGACGTCCGGCGCGTGCTGCTGCGCGATCAGGGCGTTGGTGTTGGCCGGGTTACCCACCACGAGGACGCGGATGTCGTCGGCCGCGTTGTCGTTGATGGCCTTGCCCTGCGGGCCGAAGATGCCGCCGTTGGCCTCCAGGAGGTCGCCGCGCTCCATGCCGGCCTTGCGCGGCATGGCGCCGACCAGCAGCGCGACGTTCGCCCCGGCGAAGGCGACGTTCGGGTCGTCGGTGATCTCGATGCCGCTCAGCAGCGGGAACGCGCAGTCGTCGAGCTCCATCGCGGTGCCCTCGGCGGCCTTCACCGCCTGCGGGACCTCCAACAGGCTCAGCTTGACCGGGACGTCAGCGCCCAGCAACTGGCCCGACGCGATGCGGAACAGCAGCGCGTAGCCGATCTGACCGGCGGCGCCGGTGACGGTGACCTTTACGGGAGTCTGGGCCATGACCTTCCCCCACTCGAAGGATGAATTCTGACGCTGGGGATGTTACTCCGCGGGCCGGGGCGGCCCTCCGGCGAGTGCCCCGATTCGCCCGCCGGGCAGTGCCAGCAGCGCGGCCAGGGCGAGCACGGCCCCGGCCACGGCGAGCCAGGGGACGACGGCGGCCGTCGCGGCGGCGTGCGCCGCCCCCGGGCCGTGCGACGCGGCCTCGTCGCGGACGACCGCGGTGTAGAGGCCGCCCGCCAGGGCCAGGGCGACGGAGCCGCCGATCTGCCGGAAGAAGGTCAGGTTCGCGCTCGCCGTACCGATGAGGCGCGGCGGGACCGCGAACTGGACCGCCACCGTGAGGCCGGACAGCATGGGTCCCATACCCAGGCCGAGCAGGGCCATCCAGCCGGCCAGGGCGAGACCGGAGGTGGCGGTCGTGAGCCCGGCGCAGAGCAGCCCGCCGACCGCGATCAGGAAGGGGCCGGCGACCAGCCAGGGCTTGTACCTCCCGGTCCTGGAGATGAGCGCGCCGGTGACCACGCTGCCCGCCACCATCCCGAGCATGAGCGGGTAGATCCTCAGGCCCGACTCGGTGGCGCTGAGCCCCAGCGCCTCCTGGAAGTAGCGGGGCAGGAATACCACCCCGGCGTAGAGGCAGAAGGCGGTGAGGAACGAGGCGGCGTTGGCCAGGGCGTAGGTCCGGTCGCGGAACAGCTCCAGCGGGATGATCGGCTCCGCGGCGCGCCGCTCGACCAGGACGAACAGCACCAGGCCCGCGGCGGCCACCGCGACCGGCCAGAGCACCGGGGCGTCGGTCCACGACTGGTCGCCCCGGCCCTTCTCGGTGAGCCCGACGAGCAGCGCCCCGATCGCCCCGGTGAACACGGCGATGCCGAGGTAGTCGGGACGGGCGCCGCGGCCCTGCCCGGCCGTGTGCGGCAGCCGCGCCACGACGATCGCGAGCACGGCCAGGCCGATCGGCAGGTTGACCAGGAACGCCCAGCGCCAGCCCGCCGTGTCGGTGAACACCCCGCCGAGGAACGGCCCGGCGATGTAGCTCAGCGCCATCACCCCGCCCAGCGCGCCCTGCACCCGGCCGCTCCGGCCGGGCGGGAACAGGTCGGCGACCAGGGCCAGTGAGAGCGGGAGCAGGGCGCCCGCGCCGAGCCCCTGCAGACCCCGGAAGGCGATGAGCTGGGTCATGTCCTGGGCCGCGCCGCACAGCGCCGAACCGGCGAGGAACAGCCCCACGCCGACGATCAGGAGCGGCTTGCGGCCGTAGACGTCGGAGAGCCTGCCGTACAGGGGGACGGTGATCGTGGAGGTCAGCAGGTAGGCCGTGACCACCCAGGTGTAGAGGTCGGCCCCGCCCAGCTCCTGGACGATCCGGGGCAGCGCGGTGCCGACGATCGTCTGGTCGAGCATCGCCAGGAACATCCCGCCCAGCACGGCGAGCAGCAGCAGCCCGTCGCCGGGACGGGTCTCCGCGGGAGGAGTCGATATGTCAGTATCCACATGTAGATATTTATATGTCAGTTCTTACATGTCAATCCGTGGCTAGGATGGACGGCATGTCCCTGCGCATGGCGCTCCTCGGCCTGCTGACGGCGTCAGGCCCGGCGAGCGGCTACGACCTCACGAAACGCTTCGAGAGCTCGGTCAACCACGCCTGGCACGCCGGGCACAGCCAGATCTATCCGGAGCTCGCCAAGATGGCCGCCGACGGCCTGGTGACGGTCGGCGAGGAGGGGCCGCGCGGCCGGAAGACCTACACGGTCACCGAGGAGGGCTCCCGGCGGCTGCACGACTGGCTGGTGACGAAGGAGCACTTCCGCCCGGTCCGCGACGAGGGGGCGCTGCGCGCCTTCCTGCTGCCCATGCTGGAGCCGGAGGAGTCCGTGCCGCTGCTCCGCAGGGAGGCGGGGGTCTACGCCGCCAGGCTGGCCGAGCTGGAGGCGCTGGAGGCGTCCAAGCCGCGGGAGCGGGAGACCCGCTTCGGGAGGTACGCCCTGGACCTGGGGATCCGCCAGATGCGGATGATGCGGGACTGGGCCGAGGAGACCGCCGACCGGATCGAGCACGCCGCCCGGGGTTAGCCGCGGCGGGAGCCCGCGACCGGTCCCGGCAGCGGGTCGCGGCCGGTCGTGATCGGTCCCGGCCGGAATCGCCGCAGGTCACCGTCGGTCCCGGCAGCGGGTCGCGGCCGGTCGTGATCGGTCCCGGCCGGAATCGCCGCAGGTCACCGTCGGTCCCGGCCGGGGGTCTCGGCCGACCGTGATCGGTCCCGACCGGCCCCGTCAGCCGCAGTCGGCCATGGCGGGCTGCGCGTCCTCCCGCGTGGGGAACTCGACGCCGGGGAAGTGCTCGTCGAGCATCTCCTTGATCCTGCCCTCCCGGTAGAGCCCGGCGATCACCGCCCGGACGGCCCGGCAGGCGCGCTCGTCGCCCTTCTTCAGCGCCACCGCGTAGCGCTCGTCGGTGAGCTTCAGGCCGAGCACCCTCTTGGGGGTCGCCTCCCGCGCGGGATCGGCGTATCCGGCCAGCACCAGGTCGTCGCCGGGGACCGCGTCGACCTCGCCGGCCAGCAGCTTGTCCATGCACTGGGCGTAGTTGCCGGCGGGGACCGGCCTGAGGCTGGGCACCGCGTCCCGCACCACGCCCACGGCGGAGCTCCCGGCCGGCGCGCACAGCCGCCGGTTCTCCAGCCCGGCCAGGGAGGCGATCGGCGAGTCGTCCCTGACGAGCACGTCCACGTGTGCGAGGTAGTACGGCCCGGCGAACGTGACGTCGCCGTCCTCGTCGATCGGGTAGGTCGCGACGACCATGTCGACCTCTCCGCTCGCCAGCAGCCCCGGCCGCTCCTGCAGGCGGGTGGCCCGGAAGGTGACGCCGCCGGCGGGCACCCCCAGCTCCCGGGCGATCTCGGTGGCGAGGTCCACCTCGAAACCGGCCCACCTCCCGCCGCTCTGCAGCGCGATGCCGGGCAGGAAGTCCCGCATCCCGACGGTGAGCCGCTTGGTCACGGCCACCCGGTCCACGAGCGAGTCGCCCTTCGTCCCGCCCTGCCCGCCGGTCTGCCCGCCGGTCTTCTCGGGCCCGGGTCCGGAGGCGGTCCCGGTGAGGAACGACGGGCGCCAGCCGGTGGCGTAGGCGGTCGCCGCCCCCCCGATCAGCAGCACGGCCACCACCAGGGCGATCCAGCGCGCCCGGCGCGGACGCCCGGAGGCGCCGGCGGCCCCCGGCTCCTCGAGCGGGACGGGACGGGTCGCCTCCCAGCCCGGCGGCCCGGCGTCGGAGGACGGCGGACGGTCGAACCGCCCGGGACCCGACGGACCGGACGGGCGGTACGGCGCCGTCTGGTCGGAGACGTACGGCGCGGGCCGGTCGGAGGCGTACGGCGCGGGCTGATCGGATGCGAAACGCGGGTCCCGGATCGGCGGATCCGTCTGGTCGGAGACGTACGGCACGGGCTGATCCGGCGCGAAGCGCGGATCCCGGACCGGCGGATCCGGCCGGCCGAAGCGCGGATCGCGGAACCCGGTCGAGGGCACCGCGGGCGGCTGCGGGCGCGAACCGGGGACGCGCATGACGCTGGTGGCCTCGCCGGCCTCCCCGTCCTCGTCCCCCTGCCCGTCCGGGGTCCCGGCGGAGCCCTCCCCCGGGCCGGTCCCCGTCGGCCCGGCCTCAGAGCGGGTCCCCGCCTCCGGATCGGGCCCCGTGCCGGGCTCCTTACCGGACCCCGCGGGGACCGGTGCCGCCGGGCTGGCGAGCTGCACGCCCCGGGTGAGCACCGCCGGGGAGGCGTCGCCCGCCTCGGGGTGGCCGAGCAGGCGCAGCAGGACCCGGTCGGCCGAGGGCCGGGCGGCGGGGTCCTTGGCCAGGGCCGCACGGACCGTGCTCCGCAACGGCTCCGGCATCATGCCGACGTCGACCTCCTGGGTCAGGATGCGGCTCAGCACGACGGCGATGGAGCCACCGCCGAAGGTCATCTCACCGGTCGCCGCGTACGCGATGGTCGCCCCCCACGCGAACACGTCGGTGTACGGCCCGACGTCGTCCCCGGAGACCTGCTCCGGAGCCATGTAGGCGGGGGTGCCGACCGCCCGGCTGGTGATCGTCCCGGTGGAGTCGATGATGCGGGCGATGCCGAAGTCGACCACGCGGGGGCCGTCGGCGGCCATGAGCACGTTGTCGGGCTTGAGGTCCCGGTGCACGATCGAGGCGTGGTGGATCGCGGTGAGCGCGGTGGCCGTGCCGACCGCCAGCCGCTGCAGCGGGGCGCCGCTGAGCGGGCCGTCGGCCTCCACGACCTGCCGCAGCGACCTGCCCTCGATGTACTCGCTGGCGATGTAGGGGGTGTCACCCTCCAGATCGACGGCGACGACGGCCGCCGTGCAGAACGAGGCGACCCGCTGCGCCGCCCGCGCCTCACGCGCGAACCGTGACCTGGCGATCGCGTCACCGGAGAACTTCACGTGCAGCAGCTTGATCGCCACCCGCTCCCCGGCCGCGTCCGTCCCCAGGTAGACGACCCCCTGACCGCCCTCCCCGATCCGCCCGACGACGCGGAACGGGCCGAGCTGGCGCGGCTCCCCCGCTCCCAGTGGCTCGATCTGCGGCATCTTCTTCCCTACGGTCTCGCCCGGCTCCGATGGGAAAAACTTTACGTCCCGGCGAGGGCCCGTCCCTCCGCGTTACCCCGAAGTGACCTCGCCGCGCCCGGTCCCGGCGCCCCGGCACGGGACCGCCTCCCGGACCGGACGGCGCCGACGGGGGCACACGGACGGGAACGCACCGGTACGCTTCCAACCGGCCGACTATTGACAATCGTCCCGATTTGGCGCTCCGGCTACCTGGATCGCTACCGTTTGATCTCCCCAACCATGCGGAGTAAGGCCCAATGCGCCGATATATCGGTTTTCGCGACTTCGTCCAGCGCGATCAGCGTTCCCTCGTCGGCACCGGACTCCTGCTCACCGGCAGCCACGAGCAGGCCATCCGGCTGGCCCTGCGCGCCTACCGCACCGTGGGCCTGGCCTGGCCCCCCACGCCGTGGGAGAACCCCGCCACGCACGCCCACACGGCGCTCTACCGCGCCTTCCTCCGCAGGCCGACCGCCGCCGGCGCCACCGCCCTGGTACGGCTCCCGCCGCGCCGCCGTCTCATCGCCGTCGCCTGCCTCCACGACGGCAGGACGCCCGAGGAGATGGCCGACGTCCTCGGCCTGCCCGTGGAGGCCGTGGAGTCGGAGCTCACCGAGGCGCTCGACACCCTCACCAAGGGGGACCGCAGGCGCCTGGTCAACCGGTTCGCCACGCAGGCGGGCGAGGCCTCCGTCCCCGACCTGTCCGACCGGTCGCTGGCGGACCTGCGCCGCCGCGGCAGGCGCAGGGTCCTGCTGACGGCCGCCGTCCTCACCCTGCTGGTCGGGTTCATCGTCACGCTGACCCCGCAGGGCCAGGTGTGGACCACCGCGCTGGCCGCGGGCGACCGCGGCTCCGGCGCCTCGGCCGCGGTCCCGCAGGCCGCCACGGCCTCCTCCGGGCCGTCCGCCCCCGGATCGGCCTCCGCCTCGCCCTCCGCGGAGCCCTCCGCCGGAGGGACCGCACAGCCCGCCGTACCCGCCGCGTGGAAGGCGCCGCGCACGTCCTACGTGATCCGCTACGCGGTCCCCGGCGAGTGCCGGGGAGCCCGTCCCGCGACGCCGTACGCGGGGAAGGTCCTCTGCTCGGGCTGGACCCTGGCCATGACCTCCGACCGCCCGTCGAAGGACCGGCCCGGTCTGCCCAAGGCGACCTGCGAGCCGGGCGGCTGCAGGGCCACGCTCCACGTCCCCGACGCGGTCCAGGACCTGGGATACGGCGACGACCGCTCGCGGGAGCTCGGCCCGGCCGTCAGCCGGGACGGCCGGCGCCTCGCCTACCTCAGCGCGGCGGAGCTCCGGTACGTCGCCCACGACCTGCCGAGCGGGACGAAGCGCTACCTGTCCCCCGCGCTCACCCCGGCCGACCTCGAGCACACCTCCGTCGCCGTCTCCCCGGACGGCCGCCACTTCACCGTGCGCCTGGCCGACCGGCGGCTCCGGACCGACTTCGCCACCGGTTCGACCTCGCCCGTGCCCGCCGGGGAGACGACGCCCGCGGAGAGGTCCGCGGGCTGGCTCGACGAGGAGTACCCGGGCTGGGCGGGTTCCCCCAGCGGGAAGTACGCCGCGGCCGCCGTCTCCGGAGAGCCCGGCAACGACAGCCTCCACATCGTGGACGCCGCCTCCCGGCGGACCGTCAAGCGCCTGCCGCTGTCCCCTCTCGGTGAGCCCGTCTCGGCCGAGGCCGTGCACTGGCTGAGCGCCCGCGAGGTCGTCGTCGAGCTGACCGGCCGGACCAGCCGGGACATCCTGGGGTTCTACCGGGTCGACGTGCGCAGCGGCCGGATGCACCGCCTGGCCGGGCTCCCCGGCGACGACCGGATCGCCATCGGCGCGGCCGCGGACCGCTGACACGCCGGCGCGGAGCGGACGGCACGAACTACTCGAGCTCGCAGACGGACGTGACCGGACCGCGGATCCACGGTGGCGTGTCCTCGGTGAAGGGCACCCCCGCCTCCGCCGTCCCCCACCACCGATCCACCCGGACCCGCAGATCGATCGTCTCGGGAGCCGTCCCGCAGTCGGTGACGGCGTAGGAGAGCGCCAGCGGCAGCGTCTCCCCCGGTTCGATCACCTGGGGCAGGTGCACACCGGCGGAGCGCAGTGCCAGCCCCGGGCTCGCCCCCGACACGCCCGTGACCGTGACCGGCAGGTATCCGTCGTTGACCACGACCCTCTCCTCCTTGACGAGGAGCAGTTCAGGCCGTCCGAGGTCGTCCTTCCGCATCTCCCCCTGACCGTCCTGCCAGCGAGCCGAGAGCCGGGGCACCAGTGCGCCCGAGTTCCAGGCGACCAGGCCCGCGACGATCAGGACCAGGCCCACGCAGCCCGCGACCGCGAACCGGCGCCGGTCGCGCGGGGTGAGCGCCCCCGCCTTCGAGTCCCACTGTGCCAGGACATGATTGGAGATCACCGCAGCCCCCTTACCCGCCGGTAATTGATCATGTTAGATTTCCGGCTCGGACGGAAGGGGGACCGTGCTCTCGATCGCGCTCGTGCTCGCCCCGATCGCCCTGGCCGTCGTTCCACCGCTCATGGATCAGGTCGAGCCGAAACACGTCGAGCGGTTCGCCCTCCGCCAGGGCCTCGCACTGACGCCGTCCAACGGCGACCGCGTCCTGACCTACATCCGGGTGACCCGCCGCTGGCGCTCGCTCGGCCTGGTCTTCGGGCTGCTCGTCGTCCTCGCCGGGTTCACCGCCGAGTCGATCGTGCTCCGTCCGCTCCCCGTCTTCCTCGGCTGGTTCGCCGGCGTCCTGGTCGCGGAGGTACGGCTGGCACGGGCCAGGCCGTCCGGGCGCGGGGACCTCGGCCTGCGGCTCGTCCCTCCGGCGGTGGCTCTGCTGTGGGCCGCGGGCGCGGTGGCCGCGGGAACCTTGGCCTGCTACGGAATGGTCCGCTATCTGAGGTTCGGCACGGACGCCGCCGCCCTGCCGTGGGCCGCGGGCGTGGCGACCGTGGTGACGGCCGTACCGGTCCTGCTCCGGGGGTTGCGGACGCGGCCGCTGACCGATGAGCCGGCCGACCGGGTGGCCGCGGAGATCGCCGCCCGCTCCCGGTCCGCGCACGTACTGGCGGCCGGAGGGGCGGTCGCCGCCCTGTGGTGCGGCTTCCGGAGCATGCCGCCGGACACGCTCGCGGCGTCCATCCTCCTGGTGAGCCTGGTGGTGCCGTTCGTCGCCCTGGTCATGGGCACCCATTCGTGGCGGCCCGTCCCCCGCGCGCACCGGGAACACCGGTGGGCGGCTCCCGCGACCGCCGTCGCGACGGTCACCGCGGCCGTCGCGCTGGGCGTCGTGCTCGCCTGGTCCGTCCCGGCGCCGCGCTCTCCCGACGCCGTCACCTGGAGTGCTCCCGAGGGCAGGGAGGAGACCTCGTCCCGGCCGATCGCCCACGCGGCGCTGCCGGAGTGCGGAACCCGGCTGACCTTCCGGAGGTGCGCGGCGTGGGAGCTGTTCTCGGTGGACGAGGGGCCCGACGACCCGGGCACCTCGGTCATGGCCCTGCAGGCCGCGACGTTCGCCGGGCGGCACGGCCCGCTGCCGCGCCCCGCGCCGTTCGCGCTCAGCGGCGACGGCTTCCACGCCGTCTACCTGCACGCCCGGACCCGGCGGATGGTCCACCAGGACCTGCGCACCGGAGTCCGCCACGACCTCACCGGGCCGCTGGCCGACGCGGAACTCCCTGTGCCCGTGCTCTCGCACGACGGCCGCCACGCCGCCCTCACCACCTCCGGGCCCGGGACGGGCACGACCCGCCTGGTGAGCACCGGCGGCGGCCGGGGTGTGGAGGTGCCCGGGATCGCGCGGGTGCTCGGCGTCGGCTCGCGGGGGTTCACGGCGGTCACCCTGCCCGAGGGCGACAAGGCCGAACTGGTCACCGTCGGCCCGGACGGCGCCGTGCGCACGCGGGTGCCCTTCGACCCCGCACCGGCCGCGGGCCTCTTCCCCGACGGACGCCGCCTGCTGGTCCTCACTGAGAACGGCGAGGCTGCGACGGTGGACCCGGCCACCGGGAAGACCGTCCGCAAGGTGAAGATCCGGGTCGAGCTCTCCGAGTTCGGCGACGCCCCGGAACTGCTGGGCTGGGACGCGCACGGCCGCTTCCTGACCAGGCTCGACCTCGATGACGCCGATGACGAACTGCGGCTGGTCGACCCGGCCACCGGGAAGGCCTCCGAGGCCGAGGGGATCAGCCTGAACGAGAGCCACCGGTTCCCCGTCCTCGGCAAGGTCGACCCCTGGTGACCGCCCCCTGGGGTCCGTGGCGCCGATACCGGTGGCCGACCGCCGGCGCGGTCGCCGGTGCAGCCGTGATCGGCCTGGCGCTGGCCTTCCTGGTGGACTCCGGATCGGCCGGTCCCCGCCCGCTGACCGGCCTCTGGGAGCCCCCGCCGCTCCCGGTGACCGTCAGCTACGCGTCCCCGCGATGCCGCTACGGCCCGGGCCCGGATCCGCAGGTCTCCGCCTGCTCCGGCTGGCGGCTGGCCGTGCGGTCCGGGGAGTCCGTCGAGGGCGCGGAACCGGTCGAGGGGAACGGCGCGCTCCGGTCGATCGAGATCCCCGACGCGGCCCAGCAGCTCCGTGTCCCCGGCGGTCCCGTGCTCCGGCCTCCGCTCCGGGTGAGCGGCGACGGCCGCCGGGTCGCCTACTTCAGCACGACCGAGCAGCACTTCGTCGCCCACGACCTGCCGAGCGGCCGGAGGGTCGGCCTGAGTCCCCGGCTGCTGGACGGCATCACCGCGCGGGAGCGGATCGGCCTGCACGTCTCGGCGGACGGCCGGTTCTTCGCGGCGACCCGCCTGGGCAGGTCGCCGCAGGTCCACCTCACCGACTTCACCACCGGCACGACCACCGCCCTGGACGGCGTCTGCGAGGTCGTCGGCCTGGGCCGCGACGCCCGCAGGATCATCGGTGTCCCCTGCTCTGGTGATCCGTCCGAGGTGGAGGACCCGTCCGAGCTGTACGACCGTACGACATGGGCGGTGTTCGACCGCAGGGGCGAGCAGATCGGCACGGTTTCCGAGCGGGTCCGCGGCTCGGGCGTGAACTCCGCCCTCGTGGCGGCGGACGGGAAGCACTCGGTCGGGCTCTACAGGGAGGCGTTCGGCGGCGAGTACGGCCCCGATTACCAAGAGAGGAGCTCCGAACGGCACGATGTGCTGGCCGTGAGAGACCTGCGCTCCGGTGAGGTGGTCGATCTCGTCCGGCTGCCCGAGATCGACCACGGCTGGTCCCACCGGGGCATGGTCGGCGACCGGGCGCTGGTCTCGAAGGTGTCGGATGACGATTTCCATCTGGTCGACCTCTCCACGGGGGCGATCAGTCCGGTGACCGACCAGCCCGCCTGGTCCGATCCGATGACCGTCTTCGGCGCCCCGGCGACGGGTCCGGCGACCGGCCCGCCCGTGCCGCCCGAGCATCCGCTCCCGACCGCCCCGCCGTCCGGTGTGGTCTCCGGTTGCCGGGGAAGCCCGTGCGGGCGCTGGCACCTGGTCACGGCGGCGGTACCGGAGCCGCCGATGCCGGGGGCGCTCGCCGTACCGTCCCTGTTCGCGGTCAGCCGGGACGGACGTCGCCTGGCCTACGGCCGTGAGAAGGACATGCGCCTGGTCGTCCACGATCTGAAGACCGGAAAGGCGATCCCCGCCTCCGGCCCGCTCGACCCCGACATCGGATGGGAATCCGACCAGCCCCGGCTCTTCTTCACGCCGGACGGCCGCCGGTTGGTCTATCAGTCCGGGGAGGGGCAGCCAGTCGAGATCACCGACACCCGGACGGGGCGGCGGTCGCGGTCCCGCGTCGGTCCCGGTGACGGCCTCATCGGCTGGACGTCGACCGGGCCGGTGGTCCACCGGGTCACCGCCGGCGAGGACGGGCCCTACGAGAGCGAGCTGCGATTCCTCACCCCCGGCGGGAAGCGCCTGCGGACCATCCGTACGGACGGCTGGCCCGGCGGTCCGCCCTCCGGCGTCTCCCCCGATGGGCGCAGGGGGGTCGCTCCGAGCGGCGAGGAGGCGCCGCTGATCATCGACGTCGCGACCGGGCGCGAGGTCCGGACCGACATCACCCGGTACGGCGGCCGGCGCCACTGGATCTTCCAGGGCTGGGTCACCTCGGACGAGATCCTGGTCAGGACCGAGGGGACCGCGACGCGGGAGTACGGCGTGCTGACCCTCTCCACCGGCGAGCTGGACATACTCCGGTGAGCGCGCCCGGTCCGGGGGGAACGGGCCGGACGGGCTCACCGGGGCTGAAAGTCCGGGAAAGCGGGAGGGGGCCGCCCGGTGGGCGGCCCCCTCCTTGTGCCGACGGGGACGGTCAGACCGTCCCTCCCCTGATCCGGAAGGCGGTCAGGCCATCTTCCGCTTCAGGTTCTCGTCCAGGGCCGCCAGGAAGTCCTGGGTGGTCAGCCACTTGGCGTCGCCGCCGACGAGCAGCGCGAGGTCCTTGGTCATCTGGCCGCCCTCGACGGTCTCGATGCAGACCTGCTCCAGCTTCTCGGCGAAGTCGGTCACCGCGGGGGTGTTGTCGAGCTTGCCGCGGTGGGCCAGGCCCCGGGTCCACGCGAAGATCGAGGCGATCGGGTTGGTGGAGGTCGGGTTGCCCTTCTGGTGCTCGCGGTAGTGACGGGTCACGGTGCCGTGGGCGGCCTCGGCCTCGACGGTGCGGCCGTCGGGCGACATCAGGACCGAGGTCATCAGGCCGAGCGAGCCGAAGCCCTGCGCGACGGTGTCGGACTGCACGTCACCGTCGTAGTTCTTGCAGGCCCAGACGTAGCCGCCCTCCCACTTCATCGCCGCGGCGACCATGTCGTCGATCAGGCGGTGCTCGTAGGAGATGCCGGCGGCCTCGAAGTCCTTCTTGAACTCGGTCTCGAACACCTCGGCGAAGATGTCCTTGAAGCGCCCGTCGTAGGCCTTCATGATCGTGTTCTTCGTCGACAGGTAGACCGGGTAGTTGCGGGCCAGGCCGTACCGCATCGACGCGCGGGCGAAGTCGCGGATCGACTCGTCCAGGTTGTACATCGCCATGGCGACGCCGGCGCCCGGGAAGTCGAAGACGTTGAGCTCGATCGGCTCCGAGCCGTCCTTCGGGGTGAAGGTCAGCGTCAGCGAGCCCTCGCCGGGGATCTTGACGTCGGTGGCGCGGTACTGGTCACCGAAGGCGTGACGGCCGATGACGATCGGCTTGGTCCAGCCCGGCACCAGCCGCGGCACGTTGGACATGATGATCGGCTCGCGGAAGACCACGCCGCCGAGGATGTTGCGGATGGTCCCGTTCGGGGACTTCCACATCTTCTTGAGGCCGAACTCCTCGACCCGCGCCTCGTCCGGGGTGATGGTGGCGCACTTGACGCCGACGCCGTACTGCTTGATGGCGTTGGCGGAGTCGATCGTCACCTGGTCGTCCGTGGCGTCGCGGTGCTCGATGCCGAGGTCGTAGTACTTCAGGTCGACGTCGAGGTAGGGGAGGATCAACTGGTCCTTGATGAACTGCCAGATGATCCTCGTCATCTCGTCGCCGTCAAGCTCGACGACGGGGTTCTCTACCTTGATCTTGGGCATGCGTGTGGTTCCCCTTCTGAACTGACACGGGCCAGACAAGTCCTTTTGAGGCTCACTGGCCGTTGAGGCTATCGGACGGGTGCGCGCGGCCTGAGGGCCACCCGGTCATCCGACGACTTATCGCGGCATGAGCCACGGATACTCCAGCAGCAACGACCCGGCCATCAGCGCGGCGCCGAGGACGGCGAGCGTGACGGCGTCGGTCGTCTTCTTCCGTACGGCCAGCCGTCCGCCTCCGGCCAGCCTCGTCGCGGCGCCCAGCATGATGACGGCGCCGAGCGTGAATCCCCCCCACTCGACGTCGACCAGCACGGCCGCGGCGACGGCGACGACCGCACCCGCAAGCACCAGCGGGTACGGTCCCCAGCGGTCGTCTGTCGTCCTGGCGTTCACCGCTCGCCGATCGGCTTCCACTTCTGGTCCCGCTCGCCGATGTACTCGCTGTCCGGACGGATCAGCCGGTTGTCGGCGTGCTGCTCGATGACATGTGCGGTCCATCCTGACATGCGGCTGACCGAGAAGACCGGAGTGAACAGGTCGGTCGGGATGCCGAGGTAGTGGTAGACCGTCGCGGCGTAGAAGTCGACGTTCGGGTAGAGGCCCTTCGTCTCGAAGACGACCTCCTCCATCTCCTTGGACATCCGGTAGTACGTGTCGTCTCCGGAGGCCTCGGCGAGCTCCTGCGACATCTTGCGCAGGTGCGTGGCACGCGGGTCCTCGGTCTTGTAGACGCGGTGCCCGAAGCCCATGATCTTCTCGCCGGCCGCGAGCCTGTCGCGTACGGCCTGCGCCACGCCGCTCGGGTCCAGTGCCTCCAGCGTGCGCATGACCTGCTCGTTGGCGCCGCCGTGGAGCGGGCCCTTGAGCGTGCCGATGGCGGCGACGACGGCCGAGTGCATGTCCGACAGGGTCGCGGCGCAGACGCGGGCGGCGAACGTCGAGGCGTTCATCGTGTGGTCGGCGTGCAGGACGAGGCAGGCGTCGAAGATCTCCACGGCGCGGGTGTCCGCGGCGCGGCCGGTGATCTGCAGCAGGAAGTTCGCCGCGACGCTGAGCGCCGGGTCCGGCTCCGGGATCCGCGTGCCGGTCCTGGCCGCGTGGTAGCGGGCCACCAGGAGCGGCTGCTGCGCGGTCAGCCGGGCGGCCTTGCGCCGGTTGGCCTCCGGAGCGTTGGAGTCCTTGTCCGGATCGTCCGCGCCGGCGAGCGAGACCAGCGTGCGCAGCGCCTCCATGGGCGCCTGCTTCGCCGCGACCTCCGCGACGTTGGCTTCGACGAGGGCGCCGAGCGTGCGCCCCTGGACCAGCTCCGCGCCGTAGGCGGCCAGTTGCTCCCGCGTGGGGAGCGTGCCGCACTGCAGCAGGTGCGCGGTCTCTTCGAAGGTGGTACGGCCGGCCAGATCGTGGATGTCGTATCCGCGATAGAAGAGGCGACCGGCCTGACCGTCGATGTCACTGAGCGCTGTGGACGCGGCTACGACATCGGCGAGGCCTTTGGTGGGCTTGTCCGCCATGAGTGTTTCCTCCGCTTATCTTCCCCGGAAGTCTACCCGTGAGCAGGGGAAACCTTTTCGAGAGGTCCAGACCAATTTCACGAAGGATTCTGCTTCTGGCAAAGGAGATTCCGCATCCCCTCGTTTGGGTAAGCCGGAGCTGTAGTAACAGTTACGGCGGGCTACCTGGGGAGGAACTGCCGTGGAGGGGCCGTTCATACGCATCGAGGACACCGGCGAGGTGGTCCCGTTGCGCCCCGAGATCACGACGGTCGGGCGAGGCCGGGGAGTCGACATCCGGCTCACCGATCCGAGCGTGTCCCGGCTGCACGCGGAATTCGTCCGGCGCGGACCCTACCTGTACGTCGTTGACCTGGGCCTGTCCCGCAACGGCACGCGGGTGAACGGCAGGCCGATCGCCCGGAGGGTCCTCGACGACGGCGACGTCGTCTCCTTCGGCGCCGCGCGGGGCCGGATCGGCGGGGTCCCGCGCGAGGACTTCGTCCCCGAGGTCGAGCTCCGCCGCGCGGCAGCGCCGGAGCTGACCAGGCGGGAGGTGGACGTGCTGACGTCGCTGTGCCGCCCGGCGCTCTCGGACGAGGCGTTCGTCGCCCCGGCCACGGCTCGGGAGATCGCGGACGATCTGGTGGTGACGGAGGCGGCGGTCAAGCAGCACCTCCTCCGCCTTTACCAGAAATTCCGGATTCCGGAGGGCACCAACCGGCGCACCAGGCTGGCCAATGAGGTCGTGGCCCTGGGGCTGGTCAGGCCCACCCCGGTCGTGCCGCCCCAGCGGGCGACCGGCGGCGGCGCCGAGCCCTCGCCGGCGCCGACCACCGTGGGCCGCCGGGCGTCCTGACCGGCCGGCTCCGGGCCCGCGACGCGGTCCGTCCCGGGGCGCTGCCGGCTTCCGGTGCTCGGGCGATCCGGACGCCGGGACCGTGGCGCTTCCGGGGCCGTGGACGTGGTGTTTCCGGGGGCCGTGGCGCTTTCGGGGGCGGGGCGTGATGGGCGTCAGGCCGTCCCGGCCTGGCGCTCGGCGGCCTCGACCACGTTGGCGAGCAGCAGGGCCCGGGTCATCGGGCCCACCCCGCCGGGGTTGGGGGTCAGGAAGCCCGCGACGTCCGCCACGTCCGGGGCGACGTCACCGGCGATCTTCCCCTCGACCCGGGAGACGCCGACGTCGAGCACGGCCGCGCCGGGCCTGACCATGTCCGCGGTGATCAGGTGCGGCACGCCCGCGGCGGCGACGACGACGTCGGCGCGCCGGGTGTGGGCCGCCAGGTCCTGGGTGCCGGTGTGGCAGAGGGTGACGGTGGCGTTCTCCGAGCGGCGGGTCAGCAGCAGGCCGAGCGAGCGGCCCACCGTGATGCCGCGGCCGACCACGACGACCTCGGCGCCCTTGAGCGGCACGCCGTACTCCTGCAGGAGCAGGACGATGCCGTGCGGGGTGCAGGGCAGCGGCGCGTCGACCATGTGCACCAGGCGGCCCAGGTTGACCGGGTGGAGGCCGTCGGCGTCCTTGGCCGGGTCCATCCGCTCCAGGAGCGCCTGGGTGTCCAGGTGCCGGGGCAGCGGGAGCTGGACGATGTAGCCGGTGCACTCGGCCGAGGCGTTGAGGTCGTCGATGACCTCCTCGACCTCCGCCTGGGTGGCGTTGTCCGGCAGGTCCCTGCGGATGGAGGCGATGCCGACCTCGGCGCAGTCGCGGTGCTTGCCGGCGACGTAGATCTGGCTGCCGGGGTCGTCGCCGACCAGGACCGTGCCGAGCCCGGGGGTGATCCCCCGCTCCTTCAGCGCGGCCACCCGCTCCGCCAGACTCGCCTTGATCTTCGCCGCGGTGGCCTTGCCGTCCAGAATCTGCGCGCTCATGATGCCAACTTTCTCATGAGATCGTCCGTGCCCGGCCGTCGGCACCGCCTGCCGGACCGGCCGAGCCGGGGCCGCGGACCGCCGGTGGACCGTGCACACGCCGTCTACCGGGGCGGCCCCGCGGACCGTGTGCCGTACGGCGGGGCGACTCCACGGACCGCGTGCCGTACGGCGGGTCAGCCGCGCTCGGCCGCCTCGGCCTCGCGCCGCTCGATGATCCGGCGGGTGAAGGGGATGACCTCCACGGCCTTGGCGCCCAGGTAACCCGCACCGAGCGCGAGCGCCACCAGGAAGACGGGGCTCTGCCAGAAACCGGCGATCATCACCAGCGCGGGGAGCAGGAAGTCGAGCACGGCCATGCGAGGTCTCCAAGGGAAAGAGAAGGGATGACACAGGCTAAGCGCGCGCCAAACCTTTTCGAGCCGAAAAATTGTGTTCAACTCGCCACTCTTTTGTCTCCTGTCCCAGTGACCTGTCTCACACGGCCGGTCCGGGGCCCTGGGGTTCCGGAGAGGAGCGGCCGTGCGGCGTCGGCCGGGAGGCTTCGCGCGAGTGGCACCATCCGTATCGGCGGGCGGGGCCTCCGCCGTAGGGCTTTCCGGAACTTCCCCGCCCGGTCGCTCCGGTCGCCCCACGGGCTCGCCGTGCGCGTGCACGGCCGTACGGGCTCCCCACGACACAGGACCGCACGGCTGCCCGGCCGGAGACGGAGCCGCGCGGAGACAGGGACGGCGGAGACGGGCCCGCGCGGCCGTCCGGTCGGATTCGGCCCACACGGGCGGCGGAAGACGGCGCAGGCGGGGAGCAGGAAGCGGACACGGCCGCCGCGGAACGCGACGGCCGTGCGGACGGAGAGAGCCCCGAGGGCTCCTGCCGGAGCTCGCAGGCGGGAGCACGGAGGCCCCCGAGGACTCCTAGTGGAAGAAGTGGCGGGTGCCGGTGAAGTAGAGGGTGACCCCGGCGGCCTCGGCCGCGGCGATCACCTCGTCGTCCCGGATGGAGCCGCCGGGCTCCACGATCGCCTTCACGCCCGCGTCGACGAGCACCTTGAGCCCGTCGGCGAAGGGGAAGAACGCGTCGGAGGCCGCCACCGACCCGGCGGCGCGGTCACCGGCGCGGGAGACCGCGAGCTGGGCCGAGTCGACCCGGTTGACCTGGCCCATGCCGACGCCGACGCTCGCGCCGCCCGCGGCCAGCAGGATCGCGTTGGACTTCACCGAGCGGCACGCCTTCCAGGCGAAGGCCAGGTCCGCGAGGACCTCCGCCGACGCCGCGGGGCCCGCCTTGAGCTCCCAGGCCTCGGCCGCGTCGCCGGAGGCGTCCACCCGGTCGGCGGTCTGCACCAGCAGACCTCCGTCGATCCGGCGGAACTCGGCCGGGTTGGCCGGCCCCTCGGGGCAGGCCAGCAGGCGGAGGTTCTTCTTCTCGGTCAGTACGGCCAGCGCCCCGGCGGTGAACCCGGTGGCGACCACGACCTCGGTGAAGACCTCGGCGATCTGCCGGGCCAGCTCCTCGGTGACCTCGCCGTTGACCGCGATGACGCCGCCGTAGGCCGAGACCGGGTCGCAGGCGTTGGCCTTGCGGTGCGCCTCGGCGACGTCGGCCCCGACCGCGATGCCGCACGGGTTCTGGTGCTTGATGATCGCGACGGCGGGCTCGGCGAAGTCCCACGCCGCCCGCCAGGCCGCGTCGGCGTCGAGGTAGTTGTTGTAGGACATCTCCTTGCCGTGCAGCTGCTCGGCTCCGGCCAGCCCGCCGGTGCCCGCGGTGTAGAGCGCGGCGCGCTGGTGCGGGTTCTCCCCGTAGCGCAGGGCGGCCGACAGCTCCCAGGAGGCCCCCATGAAAGCGGGCCAGGTGCCCTCCTCCGCCGTGTAGACGTCGGCGAACCAGGAGGCCACCGCGGTGTCGTAGGAGGCGGTGTGCGCGTAGGCGGCGGCCGCCAGGCGGCGGCGCTCGGTGAGGGTGAAGCCCCCGGCGGCGACCGCGGCGAGCACGTCGCCGTAGGCGGCCGGGTCCACCACGACCGCGGCGGTGCCGTGGTTCTTGGCGGCGGCGCGGATCATCGCCGGGCCGCCGATGTCGATCTGCTCCACGCACTCGGCGTCGGAGGCGCCGGAGGCGACGGTCTGCTGGAACGGGTAGAGGTTGACGACGACCAGCTGGAACGGGTCGATCTCCAGCTCCTCCAGCTGCGCGACGTGGGCGGGGTTGCCGCCGTCGGCGAGCAGTCCCGCGTGCACGCGCGGGTGCAGGGTCTTGACCCGGCCGTCGAGGCACTCGGGGAACCCGGTCAGCGCCTCCACCGGGGTGACCGGGACGCCGAAGGAGGCGATCTTCGCGGCGGTGCCGCCGGTGGAGACGATCTCCACCCCCGCGGCGTCGAGCCCGCGTGCCAGCTCCTCCAGCCCGCTCTTGTCGTACACCGCGATCAACGCGCGCCGGATGGCGATGCGGGTCACTTCTCGGTCCTCCTGTGTCGGTTCCGGTTCTTCCGGGGGCGCCCGGCTCATCCGCCGGGTCGCCCGGCCGCCTGGTCGGCGGGGGTCGAGCAGGTGCCGGGCGGCTGCCAGGCACGTATCGGGGCGCGTGTCGGCCGGAGTCAGCCGACGGCGGCGGGCCGGCCGAGGCGGACGGTCCGGCCGGTGACCGTCCAGCCCTCGCGGGCCATCCGGCCGACGGTGTCGACGAGCAGCCCCCGCTCGACGGTCTTGATGCGCTCGTGCAGGGTGTGCTCGTCGTCGCCGTCGTAGACGCGGACGGCCTCCTGGGCGATGATCGGGCCGGTGTCGACCCCGGCGTCGGCGAGCATCACGGTGCAGCCGGTGACCCGCACCCCGTACGCCAGGGCGTCGCGGACCCCGTGCGCGCCTGGGAAGGCCGGCAGCAGCGCGGGGTGGGTGTTGAGCACGGGGAAGGCGGTCAGCGTCGGCGCGCCGAGGATCTTCATGAACCCGGCGCAGACCACCAGATCGGGTTCGTGCTCCGCGATCCTGGCCGCGAGCGCCCGGTCCCACGCCGCGCGGTCGGGATGGTCCGCGACGCGCTCGACGAAGACCGGCACTCCGGCGCGCTCCGCACGGGCCAGTCCTTCGATCCCGTCGCGGTCGGCGCCCACCGCCACGATCCGGGCGCCGTAACCCTCGTCTGCCACGGCGTCCAGCAGGGCCTGTAGGTTTGTTCCAGATCCGGACACGAGAACCACAAGCCGAGCGGCCTGGGATGACACCGACGCACTCCATTCGGACGGGGACTCACGCCGCTGCAAGGGTATAGGTCCGTCCGCTCGGGCGACGCAAGGAGGTTGGCATGGCGACACCCGTCCAGCTACGGCCGGCGGAGAGCGCGGGGCGGCGGGCCCTGTGGCTCGCGTTCGCGTCGGCGGTGATGACCCTCATGCTCCCGATGGCGGGACTGGTCATGTCGGTCTTCGCGCTCGTCGTCTCGATCCGGGCGATCCCCGCGCTCAGGTCGGTCTCCAAGCCGATCGGCACGGCCGTCGCCGGCATCGCCATCGCGTCGGCGGCGCTCCTGTTCTCGATCATGGCGTCGGCGTTCCAGTTCTACCTGCGCGACGAACTGTCCGCCTACGAGGAGTGCCGCCGCGGCGCGAGCACCGTCACCGCCCAGGACGAGTGCCTCAACCGGCTGGAGGACTCGATGAGGAAGAAGCTTCCCTTCGTCGAGCCCGGCCAGCTGCGCTTCCCGTTCGGCCCCTGACCCGGTCGCGGCCCCTGACCCGGTCGCGGACTCAGTCGCGGTCCCAGGCGTAGGGGTCCACGTAGATCACGTGCCCGCCCTTGTCGTCGCTCTCGTCCACGATGTCGCGCCGGGGCGGCCGGGGCGGCTCCGGACGCCGGTTCCGCTGCGGCTTCTCCGCGGCGGCGGAGGCGTGCTCGTCCTCCCAGTCGTCCCGGATGACCGGGATCGGCTGGGTGTCGCACTCGGTGGCGTCCAGCCAGTGGCCCGGGAGCGCGCGGTGCTCGTCCGCGTCGGCGGCCCTGGCCCGGCCGGTCACCGACCCCGCGGCCATGGCCAGCTTCGCGCCCGCCTTGCGCACGGGCGCCGCCGCCGAGGCGGCCTTCGCCGCCGCCCTGGTGACGGCGGTGTTGTGGCCCCGGAAGATCAGCCACCAGTTGGCCAGTCCCGCCGAGATGCCCGCGGCGACCCCCGTCTCCAGCGTCACCGAGAGCATGACCTCCCAGGCCGCGGGACCCATCTCGACCAGCCTGCCGCCGCCGAGCGCACCGCCGGACAGCGCCGCCAGCGCACCGGCCGCGCAGCCGGTGGCGATGCCGCAGGCGAAACCCCACAGCGGCGCGCCCTCGTAGGTGGGAGAGGGCGCGATCCTGACCAGCACGACACCCGCCACCGCCCCGGCGACGAACGGGACCGCGATCACCGCCATGAGCCAGGCCGGGGTCGGACCCGCCTCGGGCAGCGCACCCAGGATCGGCAGGCTGGGCACGGTGCCCAGCTGCACCCCGGTCGGGGCGATCAGCGTGCCGGTCCCGACCGCGAAGCCGGGCCCGGCGATGTAGGCCATCCCCCAGACGAACGCGTTGAGCAGGTAGAGTCCCTGGACCAGCACGAGCAGCAGGCCGCCGACGACCCCGGGGGCCAGCACGTCCGTCAGGTGCCGGACCTCGTCGAATCCCGCCACGACGGCGCCGAGCACCAGCAGGGCGCCCGCCAGCAGCATGATCCCCAGGGCGGCGGCGGTGCCGCCCGCGACCGAGCGCAGCCGCTCGGGCAGCAGGCGCGGCATCACCCGCCACGGCCCGATCGCCCTGACGGTCGCCAGCGAACCCGCGACGAAGGCCAGGATCAGGTGGCTGACCAGCGCCTCCCCCAGGAACGGCTGGGTGATCGGGTTGCGGGCGACGAGCGCGACCACCCCCGCCAGCAGCGCGTACGGCGCCGCCAGCGAGACGCCCGCCTGCGCGATCAGGACCAGCTGGGCCCGCCGCCGGGCGTTGGCCTGCTCCTTGGGGCTGTTCCTGGGCAGCCGGGCGGGCAGCCGCAGCCGCAGGTCCGCGTCGCGGGCCATCCAGATCCCGGCGCGGTAGAGCAGGAAGGCGGGTAGGGCCACCAGCCCGAGGGGGATCAGCCCGACCGACCCGCCGGGAATCGCGAACCCCGCGTGGTGCGCGGCCAGCCAGAGCTGCGCCGCGGTGCGGAAGACCTCGGGCAGGCCGCCGTCGAGCGTGCCCCGGGGAGCGGCGATCCAGCCGACCAGGGTGAGCGTGGTGAGCACCGCGAGGCCGACGCCGAGCGTCCAGGCGGCTGCGAGCATTCCTGAGACGGGGAGCGGCCTGCGGACGTCGTCGTCACCCGTGGCGCCGGGCAGGGGGATGCGACTGAGGACGGTTCGGGGAGCCGTCCGGAAATGGTCGAGAAGGGCCGTCACAGTACCCGATGGTCTCACCGATCTTCTGGTAGGCGGGCGCTCATCGGTCCGCGTGTCGCACGCCGTACGGGAGGAATGCCGCGAGTCGGACCGGTCTCCGGGAAGGCGGAGCCCGCAGGCGCTTCCCGGGAGGCGCACCCTGCGGGCACGAGGGAGGACCGGGACGCGTGGGGCGCGAGAGAGGACCGGGACGCGTGGGGCGCGAGAGAGGACCGGGACGCGACAGAGGCGTCCGGCGGAACACGCCGGACGCCTCTGTCGAATCACTTCTGCCGAACCGCTGGAGAACCGCTGAGACCGCCGAGTGGCGGCCGGACCGCGCCGTGCGGTGCGGTCCGGCACGGGCGGTCAGCGGGACCGCATGACCTCGCGCATGAGGCGGGCGGTCTCGCTGGGGGTCTTGCCGACCCGCACGCCGACCTTCTCCAGCGCCTCCTTCTTGGCCTGCGCGGTCCCGGCCGAGCCCGAGACGATCGCGCCCGCGTGACCCATGGTCTTGCCCTCAGGCGCGGTGAACCCCGCCACGTAGGCCACGACCGGCTTGGTCACGTGCTGCTCGATGTAGGCCGCGGCCCGCTCCTCGGCGTCTCCGCCGATCTCGCCGATCATCACGATCGCGTCCGTGCCCGGGTCGGCCTGGAAGGCCTCCAGCGCGTCGATGTGCGTCGTGCCGATCACCGGGTCGCCGCCGATGCCCACCGCGGTGGAGAACCCGAAGTCGCGCAGTTCGTACATGAGCTGGTAGGTCAGCGTGCCCGACTTCGACACGAGCCCGATCCGGCCGGCGGTGGTGATGTCGGCCGGGATGATCCCCGCGTTCGAGGCGCCCGGCGAGGCGATGCCCGGGCAGTTCGGGCCGATGATCCGCGTCTTGCCGCCCTTGGCCACCGCGTACGCCCAGAACTCGGTGGTGTCGTGCACCGGCACGCCCTCGGTGATCACCACGCAGAGCGGGATGCCGGCGTCGACGGCCTCCTTGACGGCGTCCTTGGTGAAGGCCGGCGGCACGAACACCACCGACACGTCCGCACCGGTCTCGGCCATGGCCTCGGCCACGGTGCCGAACACCGGCAGACCCTCGTGCACGGTGCCGGCCTTGCGGGCGTTGACGCCGCCCACCACCCGGGCGCCGGCGGCGAGCATGCGGCGGGTGTGCTTGGTGCCCTCCCCGCCGGTCATGCCCTGAACGATGATCTTGCTGTTCTCGGTCAGCCAGATAGCCATTACGCACCTACCGCAGCGAGCTCGGCGGCGCGCTTGGCCGCCTCGTCCATCGTGTCGACCAGCTCGACGCCGGCAAGCTTGGCGTCGGCCAGGATCTGCCGCCCCAGCAGGGCGTTGTTGCCGTCCAGGCGGACGACCAGGGGTCGGGTGACGGCCTCGCCGCGGCTCTCCAGCAGCTGGAAGGCGGACACGATGCCGTTGGCGACCGCGTCGCAGGCGGTGATGCCGCCGAACACGTTCACGAAGATCGACTTCACCGACGGGTCGGAGATGATGATCTCCAGGCCGGCCGCCATCACCTCGGCCGAGGCGCCGCCGCCGATGTCCAGGAAGTTGGCGGGCTTGGGCTGCCCGGGGAACGCCTCGCCCGCGTAGGCGACGACGTCCAGGGTGCTCATGACCAGGCCCGCGCCGTTGCCGATGATGCCGACGCTGCCGTCGAGCTTGACGTAGTTGAGGTCCTTGGCCTTGGCCGCGGCCTCCAGCGGGTCCTCGGCGGCCTTGTCGGCGTAGGCCTCGTGCTCGGGCTGGCGGAAGGCGGCGTTGTCGTCGAGGGTGACCTTGCCGTCGAGGGCCTTCACCTGGCCGTCGGCGGACAGGATCATCGGGTTCACCTCGACCAGGGAGGCGTCCTCGTCGACGAAGGCGGCCCAGAGCTTCTCGATGAGCTCGGCGGCGCCGTCGAGCGCCTTCTCCGGCAGCCCGCCGGCCACGGCGATCTCGCGGGCCCTGGCCCGGTCGACGCCGGTGAGCGGGGAGACCGGGATCTTCGCGACCTTCTCGGGGGTGTTGTGCGCGACCTCTTCGATGTCCATTCCGCCGGCGGCGGAGCAGATGGCGAGGAAGGTGCGGTTCGCACGGTCGAGCAGGAAGGAGAAGTAGTACTCCTCCGCGATCGCGCTGGCCTCCTCGATCAGGACCTTGTGGACCGTGTGGCCCTTGATGTCCATCCCGAGGATGTCGGTGGCCTTCCGCTCGGCGTCGGCGGCGTCGTCGGCGACCTTCACGCCGCCCGCCTTGCCTCGGCCACCGGTCTTGACCTGGGCCTTGACGACGACACGGCCGGTCAGCTCCTCCGCTGCCGCGCGTGCCTCCTCCACGGTGTGCGCGACGATGCCGCGCGGCACGGGAATGCCGTACTCCGCGAAGAGCTCCTTCGCCTGATGTTCGAACAGGTCCACGAGGGTCCGTCCTTGCTTGTCCGGCTGGTGTACAGATGTCGGCGGTCCGGCTCCACGACAGTGAGGGGAGCCTCGCGATTTTTGCGCCAATGAAGCCTAGCCTCCCCAGCGCCCCGGCGAGGTCACCGGGGCCGTGCTGCGGCTCACATCACGGGCGCGGCGGCCCGTACGGCGGGGAGGCGGGTCAGACCCGGGCGGGAACGGCGCTCCGCACCCACTCGACGATCTCCTCCGTGGTCGCCCCCGGCGTGAAGATCCGGGCGACGCCCATCCTCTCCAACTCGGGCATGTCGTCCTCCGGAATGATCCCGCCGCCGAACACCACGATGTCGCCCGCGTCGTTCTCCCTGAGCAACTCGATCACCTTGGCGAAGAGGGTCATGTGAGCCCCCGACAGGATCGACAGGCCGACCGCTGCGGCGTCCTCCTGCACGGCGGTGCGCACGATCTGCTCGGGCGTCTGGTGCAGGCCGGTGTAGACGACCTCCATCCCGGCGTCCCGCAACGCCCTGGCCACGATCTTCACGCCCCGGTCGTGGCCGTCCAGCCCCGGCTTGGCGATGACGACGCGGATCCTCGGCTCGGCATCCATGACAGACCTCCTCGTCTGCGTCCCGCCCACTCGTGGGCGGCGGCTGTCCGCAGCGTAACCGGCCCGACGGGGTCGGACTCCCCGCGCCCGGAACCTTGCGGGGCGCGGAACCGCGGGACCGGGCCCCGCGTCCCCGGGGCGCGGAACCCGGACTCACAGATGATCGTTACCTGACAGGTGGGCGGCAAGGGCGGCCCCCTCTTCCTCCAGCACCCCGACGTACTGGAGCCGGTCGTGCCGGCCGCCCTGGTGAAGGACCCCTCCGGCAAGCACTCCCGCGACGGCCTCCGGCACCAGGGCACCCTGACCTACGCGGAGCCGTACAAGCTCTCCCCGGGCTTCCGCGCCGCCCTCCGCACCAAGCCGACCGGTGAGTCAGCCAAGGCCGAGCTCTCCTGGCGGCTCTGGCTCGACGGCAAGGGCCTGCCCCGGCGCGCGGCGGTCTCCGAGACCCTCGCCGTCGGCAAGTCGTCGCTGACCACGACGTCCGACACCCGCTTCAGCGGCTGGGGCTCGAAGGTCACCGTCACCGCCCCGCCCGCCGATCAGGTCATCGACGAGAAGGACCTGCCCTCCGACGCGCCCGACCCCAAGGAACTCGTCAACACCCTGGGCTCGCACCGCAACGGCGGCTGACAGGGGCCGGGCCGGGCACCGCCACCAGGGCCGGGCGGGGTGCGGCCCGCGTACGGCATGCCGTACGCGGGCGCGGCCGGGAAACGGCCGGGAGCGGCGGAAACCGCTCCCGGCCGTTTCCCGTAATGGGCACCCCACCCCGCGAGGCGGCCTTTCCATGACCGGTCCATCCGTCGCCGCGTCTCGCGCCCTCATGCAATCAGTGAACGGCCCTCCACCGCGCGAATATCGCGCGGAACATCGATATCCCGTGGGCATGTATCACCTCCGCCCTCCACCGGAGAACGCGCCGTTTCCCCATCGGCGGTCCGGTTCCCTGGGCGTTCCCGACCGGAACGGCTCATCTCCGTGCAAAACCGGAAGGCGGAGTTGTCAGCCTGCGGCATAGCCGCGCGGGCGCGGGTGGCCTAGCTTGGCGGATCCTGGCTTCCGGTTGAGGGAGATCCGATGAGACGGTGGGCCGTTCCGCTCGTCGCGGTGGTACTGTCCACCGCACTGCCGCAGCCGGGTACGGCGCAGGCCGCACCGTCACAGCCGGGTACGGCACAGGGAGCGCCGTCGCCCGTGACGGCGCTGAGACGGCACTTCGTCGAGCACACCGGGCTGCGGATATCCGATGTCGGACGGGTCCACCGGGACGGCAGGGCGGTCGTCACCATCTGGCGCAGAGGCCGGGTGGAGTTCGACGCCTCGGGGGTGTACGCCACGGACACGACGGGGCGCACGGAGGCGGGACGCGGGGCGATCCGGGAGTTCGAGGGCCTGATCGGGCGGCGGCTCGGCTCGACCCGGGTGATCTGCTTCCCGAACGAGGCGTACCTGTCCGGGCCGGGTTACGAGACCTGGCTGCCCGAGGGCAAGAGCTGGCTCGGGCTGATCGGCCCGGCGAACATCAAGCAGACCGCGGCGCTGCCGCAGATCGTGAACGTCTTCGAACCGGCCACCCTGGGCGTCCTGCTCTCCCACAGCTCGGTGAAGCGGAGGCTGCCCTCCGGCGCGTACCACCAGGGCACCGTGACGCTGCGCACGCTCTACCGCGTCTCCCCCTCCTTCCGCGACCGGCTCGCCGGGCCGCCGAAGGGCCGGAGCGCGAAGATCACGGTCGGCTTCCGGCTCTGGCTGGACCGGTCGAACCTGGCCCGCCGCCTGACGACCACCTGGAGGCAGCCCGTCCCCGGGACGCCGAAGCGGCCCACCGTCACGGTCGCGGACACCCGCTACACCGGCTGGGGCTCGGACGTGACACTGGCGCCCCCGCCTCCGGAGGACACCGCCGACGCGGGCCGGGTCGGCGGCGATCTCTCCCCTCCTCCGACGCTGCCGGTCGGCTGACCGTTTCTCTCCGCCCCCCGGAACCGCCGGTCACCCGACCGACCCTCCGCCCCCGGAGCCGCCGCCCGACCGGACTGCGGCGTTCTGCACGGAATATCCATCACCAATTCGGCATATGCCGCATTTAACGAGACTTCATTGTGATCTGGATTCGGAAGGATGTCCGGGTCCCTCCCGAACGGGGTGGAGGGAATACACGGGAGAATCCACTTGAAGCGTTTCATCGCCGGTCTGGCCTGTGCCGCGGCAGCAGGTCTGGCCGTCCCCACGCTCGCCTCGGCCGCCCACGCGCAGGCGCCCGCCGATCCCCTCGCCGCGCTGCAGAGCAAGCTCGGCGCCGGCCGCGGGGTGAGCTTCTCCGACAAGACGAAGCTGGTCACCGGGAACACCCGCCAGGTCTTCTCGACCCGGACGGGCGTCCTCCAGTTCGGCCGTTCCGGGGTCGCCGCGTCCGACCACACCACCAAGCTGCGCATCAAGGCCAGCGACCTCGAGGAGTTCGGGGCGATCGCCGAGGAGTCGAGCGGCGAGGACAACGCGAACTTCGCCAAGATGCTCGCCGGGCTCGCCAAGCCCGAGCGGACCATCCGGGTGAAGAACGTCTCCTACCTCTCCGGCGGCGTCTTCGGCGAGTTCCTGCCCTCCGGCAAGACCTGGCTCCGCTTCCCCGGCCCCATCAACGGCACCTACGGCTCGATGAGCCAGCTGGTGAACCCGGCCGAGCCCGCGACGCTCAAGGCCTTGCTCGCGCACGCCGTCAAGCAGACCGGGGGTTACAGCGGGAAGATCACCTTCGGTGAGCTCTACAAGGTCTCGCCGTGGTTCCGGACCTCGATCCTGCAGAAGCCCTCCGCCAAGGACGCCAAGACCGTGGTGACCTGGAGGATGGCGTTCGGCGCCGACCGGCTCCCCACCAGGCTGTCGACCACCTACGCGACCGGGAAGGACTCCTCCGTCACGGTCGAGACCGAATACACCCGCTGGGGCGCCAAGGTCTCGGTGAAGGCCCCGTCGGCCGACGAGGTCGCCGAGGTCAAGGACCTCGAAGAGGGCGCGAGCGAGACCGCGATCCCGCTGGTCACCAAGTGATCACAGACGTCTCGCGGCCGGTCCCCTCCGGCCGGTGACCGGGCGCCCGGCGGATGCTCCGCCGGGCGTTCACACCTCTCGGACCTGCGGTCCGAGAGGTGTCGATTCCGGCAGAGGCCTCACGATAGGGCGGTCCAGCCTGGGACAGACCCAGCCGCTTCAAGAGGCCAGGCAACTTCGACATACCAGCAAGACATGACATATCACCGCCAGAGGTTCCCTCTGGTCCACCGGCTTCCAAGAGATGTGATCAATCCGGGCCTATGTCCCAGGAGTTGGGACTACGGTGACCCGCATGCCGTTGACCCGCTTCTCCGTAGAGAACTATCGATGCTTCCAGAAAGCGCAGGAAGTGGAGCTTCGCCCCCGAGGAGCTTCTGGGAGAGGCTGACATCGACACGGAATGATCCCTCGGTCGCATGAGCCGAGGGATCCGGCGCCGCCGCATCTCCCCGCCGGCCCTCCTGTGGTGAGCTGGTGCGTTCCGCAAGCCGTAGAAGGACCGAGATCAGAGCTTCTCCAGCGGCGCGTAGGCCAGCATCAGGGTCTTGGCCCCGCCGCTGCCGAAGTCGACCTTCGCCTTGTCGCCGTCGACCGAGACGACCGTGCCCAGGCCGTACTGGTCGTGGGTGACGCGGTCCCCCGGAGAGAGGTCGGGGATCTTCCGGCCGCCGGGCTTGCGGGCGGGGGCCGTACGGGAGGGCTCGCGGCGGGTCGCGGCGGTCCAGGCGTTCTTCTTCGGGTCGCTGCGCCAGTCGACCAGCTCGGACGGGATCTCGGAGACGAAGCGGGAGGCCGGGTTGAACGACGGGGAGCCCCACGAGCTGCGGACCGCCGCCCGCGAGACGTACAGGCGCTGCTCGGCGCGGGTGATGCCGACGTAGGCCAGGCGGCGCTCCTCCTCCAGCTCCTTCGGCTCGCCGAGGGAGCGCATGTGCGGGAAGACGCCGTCCTCCATGCCGGTGAGGAAGACCACCGGGAACTCCAGGCCCTTGGCCGTGTGCAGGGTCATCAGCGTGACCACGCCCTGCCCGCCGTCCTCCGCCGGGATCTGGTCGGCGTCGGCCACCAGCGAGACCTGCTCCAGGAACTCCACGAGCGTGCCCTCGGGGCTGGCCTCCTCGAACTCCGAGGCCACCGAGACCAGCTCGTCCAGGTTCTCCAGGCGGCTCTCGTCCTGCGGGTCGTCGGAGTTCTCCAGCTCCGCCCGGTAGCCGGTGGTCACCAGCACCTCCTGGGCCAGCGCCGACGGCGGCATGCCCTCGGCCTTGACCGACAGGTCGTCCAGGAGCGCGACGAAGTCCCTGATCGCCTTGAGCGAGCGGGTGGCCATGCCCGGCGCCTCGTCCGCCCGGCGCAGCGCGTCGGCGAACGGGATGCGCTCGCGCGCCGCGAACGCCTCCACCATCGCCTCGGCCCGGTCCCCGATGCCGCGCTTGGGCACGTTGAGGATGCGGCGCAGCGAGACGACGTCACCGGGGTTGGCCAGCACCCGCAGGTAGGCCAGCAGGTCGCGGACCTCCTTGCGCTCGTAGAAGCGCACCCCGCCCACCACCTTGTACGGCAGGCCGGTCCGGATGAACGTCTCCTCGAAGACGCGGGAGGCGGCGTTGGTCCGGTAGAACACGGCCACCTGGCCGGGGACCACGTCCTCGGTGTCGGTGAGCCGGTCGACCTCCTGCGCGACGAACATGGCCTCGTCGTGCTCGTCGTCGGCCACGTAGCCGACGATCTTCGGTCCGGCCCCCTGGTCGGACCAGAGATTCTTGGGCTTGCGGCTCTCGTTGCGCGAGATCACCGCGTTGGCCGCGGACAGGATCGTCTGGGTGGAGCGGTAGTTCTGCTCCAGCAGGATCGTCTTCGCGTCCGGGTAGTCGCGCTCGAACTCCAGGATGTTGCGGATCGTCGCGCCCCGGAAGGCGTAGATCGACTGGTCGGCGTCGCCCACCACGCACAGCTCGGCCGGGGCGATGCCGGACGTGCCCTCCCGGACCAGGTCGCCGTCGGCGGTGCGCAGCTCGGGGCGGCCGACGAGTTCCCTGATCAGGGTGTACTGGGCGTGGTTGGTGTCCTGGTACTCGTCGACCATGACGTGCCGCCAGCGGCGGCGGTAGTGCTCGGCCACCTCGGGGAAGATCTGCAGCAGCGTGACCGTCAGCATGATCAGGTCGTCGAAGTCCATCGCGCCGGCCTCGGTCAGCCGCTGCTGGTAGAGCTTGTAGGCCTCGGCGAGCGTGCGCTCCATGTGCGTGGCCGCCTGGGCCGCCGCCGTCTCGTAGTCGACGAGCTCGTTCTTGAAGTTGCTGACCTGGGCGGAGAAGGAGCGCGGCGGGTAGCGCTTGGGATCGAGGTCCATCTCCCGGCAGACCATGGCCATGAGCCGCTGGGCGTCGGCCTGGTCGTAGATGGAGAAGCCGGAGGGGAAACCCAGCCGCTTGGCCTCGCGCCGCAGGATCCGCACGCACGCGCTGTGGAAGGTCATCACCCACATCGCCGCGGAGCGGGGCCCGACCAGCCGGTCGACCCGCTCCTTCATCTCCTTGGCGGCCTTGTTCGTGAAGGTGATCGCCAGGATCTCCTGCGGATGCACGCCCCGCTCGGCCAGCAGGTAGGCGACGCGGTGGGTCAGCACCCGCGTCTTGCCCGAACCGGCGCCCGCCACGATGAGCAGCGGGCTGCCGTGGTGCACGACGGCCTCGCGCTGCTGGGGGTTGAGCCCGTCGAGCAGCGGGTGGGTCAGGGAATCGGCTGGGATCGGCACCTCCCTAGGTTAAGGCGGCTCACCGACAACCGGGTCCACACCCGGGCGAGGAACACCGGGGTACGGACGGTCGTCACGGCCGGATGAGGAATGCCGGGGGGCGCGCGGACGGCCGTCACGGCCGGATGAGGAATGCCGGGGGGCGCGCGGACGGTTGTCACGGTCGGGCGGGACGCCGATCACGGTGCCGGCCGGAGGAACCGAAGGCAGGAAGGGCCCACATGCTCCCCGAGAACGAGATCAGCCGGGTGCTCGCGGTGACCGCGCACCCGGACGACGTCGACTTCGCCGCCGCGGCGACCATCGCGCGGTTCACCGACCGGGGTGTCGAGGTGGTCTACTGCGTGGTGACCGACGGCGACGCGGGCGGTTCCGACCGCGCGCTGGACAACGGCGGCATGGCCGAACTCCGCCGGGCCGAGCAGCGCGCCGCCGCGGAGATCGTGGGCGTGCGGGACGTGCGGTTCCTCGGTTACCGCGACGGGACCGTGGAGCAGAGCCTGGACCTGCGGCGCGACATCGCCCGGGTCGTCCGCCAGGTCCGCCCCGACCTGGTGATCACCCACACGCCCGAGCGCAACTACTCCTTCATCGCCCCCAGCCACCCCGATCACCGGGCCGTCGGCGGTGCCGCCCTGGACGCCGTCTACCCCGACGCCCGCAACCCCTACGCCTTCCCCGAACTGCTGCAGGACGAGGGCCTCGCGGCCTGGACGGTGCGCGAGGTCTGGCTGAACGGGCACGAGACGCCGGACCACTACGTGGACGTCACCGAGACCTTCGGGCGCAAGCTCGCGGCGCTGCGCGCGCACAAGAGCCAGACCGGCCACGTCCAGGGCCTGGAGGACGCCCTCAGGGAGCGCTTCGCCCTCATGGCGCAGCACGCCGGGTTCGGCGCCGACCGCTACGCCGAACCCTTCAAGCGGGTCGTCACCACCTGACGGCGCCCCGCCCTCCCGGTCCCACGGTCCCTCCCCACCCCGCCTCCCGGTCCCTCCCCGCGCCGTTACCCCGTCCCGCGGTCCCTCCCATCTAGTTCCCCCGTCCCGCGGCCCCTTCGCGCCCCCTGTCCCGCCCACCGCCCCGGCCCGTCCCGCCCACCGCTCCGGCCTGTCCCGCCCACCGCCCCGGCCCGTCCCGCCCGTCCGGCTCAGCCCGCCCGCCGGTAGGACATGCTCTTGCCCGTGAGCACCATCGCCCTGTCCCCGGCCACCGCCGCCGTTGTCGTCGCCCTCGCCCTCGCGGGCGCCGCCGTCGCCCTGCTCGGCCGCCTCGGGCACGGCCGGGCCGTGCTCACCGCGTGCCTGCGCGCCGCCGCGCAGCTCGGCGCGGTCTCACTGGTCATCGTGTGGGCCGTCGAGCGACCGGCGGCGGCGGCCGCCTTCGTCCTGGTCATGTACGGCGTGGCGAGTCTGACGGCGGGACGCCGGATCACCTCCGGGGCGACCGCCTGGTGGGCGGCCGTGCCCATCGGGACGGGAACCCTGCCGGTCTTCCTGTTGCTGACCGGCACCGGGACCGTCCCGCCCGAGGGCATCGCGCTGATCCCGGTCGCGGGCATCCTGCTGGGCGGCTGCCTGACGGCCACGGCGCTGGCGGGCAGGCGCGCGGTCGACGAGCTGACCCAGCGGCGCGGCGAGGTCGAGGCGGCGCTCTCGCTCGGCTTCTCCGGCCGGGACGCGGCCCTGGAGATCTGCCGTCCGGCGGCGGCCCAGGCGCTGGTGCCCGCGCTGGACCAGACCAGGACCGTGGGCCTGGTCACCCTGCCGGGGGCGTTCGTCGGCATGCTGCTCGGCGGGGCCGATCCGCTGCACGCCGGCGTGGTCCAGCTCGTCGTCCTGGTCGCGCTGCTGGCCGCCGAGGCGGTGGCCGTGCTGGTCACCGTCGAACTGGTGGCCCGGGGTCGCTTCTCCCCCGCCGCGCGGTAGCGCCTTCACCGGGGAGGCGGCTCTGAGCTCGCCGCGGACGCTGACGTGCGGCGCACCGACCGGATGACGCCTCACCGGGGAGGCGGCTCCCCGGGGGCGATCCGGGCGAACAGATAGCCCAGCGAGTTGGTGGCGACGTGGAGCAGCGCGGGGGCCGCCAGACCGCCCCGCCGGCGCAGCCCGCAGAAGAGCGCCCCCGCGATCCCGGTGGAGACCACCGAACCGGCCACCACCCGGGCCGTGTCCGCCGCGGACGGCGCTGCCGGCGGCTCCGGGGCCACCGGAGGCGCCGGAGCGGACGGCGCTGCCGGAACCGACGGGGTGCCGGCGGCCTCCGGCGGGCGAGCGACTCCGACGGAGGCGGAGGCGGAGGCGGACGCGGAGGCGGACGCGGAGGCAGACGCAGAGGCGGGGGCCCCCGGTGCGGCCCCGCCGGGCGCCTCACCCGCGGCCAGGGCGCTCAGCGCGGGGTTGGCCGCGGCCATGTCGATCGCCGGGAGCACGTGCCAGAGCCCGAACAGGGCCGAGGAGACGGCGACGGCCGCGGGCGTCCCGTGGGAACGGGCGAGCAGGCCGTACAGCACGCCGCGGAAGCCGACCTCCTCCAGCAGGACCGTGCCGACCGGGACCTGGAGCAGGGCCTCCTCCAGCGCGCGGGCGCGGGACAGGGAGAGGGCCCGCTCGTCGCGGAAGAACCGGCGGGTGGCGGGGATCGCGATGCCCGCACCGTAGGCGACGGCGACGGCGGCGGCGAGCGCGCCGCCGATCCGCAGGCCGCGGCGGCCCTCGGTGAAGCCGAGCTCCGTCCAGGAGAGACCGGACCGGCGGGCCAGGGCCAGCAGCGCACCGGTGGCCGCGGCTGAGGTCAGCGGCGCCAGGCGCGGCGCCATGCGGTTGTTGAGCACGTTGGCCGCCGCCAGCACGGCCACCGCCCCGGCCAGCGCCGTCGCCCCCTCGCGGCTCCCTCCGGCGGCCGCAGGCCCCCCGCTCCCCCCGGCTGCCGGCACCGCCGCAGGCCCCCCGTTCACCGCGCACATCCCGTCCCCTCTCGCTCCGGGTCCGACCCTACGCGCCGGCCGGTCAGCCCGCGGCGCGCCGCCATCCCGGCGGGAACCGCAGCCCGCGCCGCTCGCGCACGGTGAGCCCGCCCCAGATCCCCTCCGGTTCCCCCGCCCGTACGGCGTAGGCCCGGCAGTCGGCCAGCACCGGGCATCCGGCGCAGACCGCCTTGGCCCGCTCCTCCTGCTCAGGCGAGGACGCCACCGGGAAGAACAGCTCGGGATCGCTCCCCCGGCAGGCACCCCGTACGGCCCAGCCGATCTCGCGGACCGTCCTGCGCATCGCTCACCCCCTGGTGGTCACCGGCCCTCAGACTAAGTCGCCGCAGGAAGTGCGGCATCAGCCTTCCGGCGGATTCGCAGGTCATCGCCACGGCGTACTGCGCGGCTCCCGGCGGCGGCCAGGAGTGTGACCTGCCTCACCCCGACGGCACTCAGCTCAGCGGGCGACCGGCCGATCCTCAGGGAGCAGGCCTCCGGAGCATCTGTCGGGGGCGGGCTCCCGACGACGGCCGGGAGCGGGTTCCCAGACACACGGAGACAGCGGAATGCGAGCCAGCGGGCTCCGGCCGACCGGGGTGGAGCGCACGTTCGACCCCGGCGAGATCATCGTCACCAAGACCGACCTGCAGGGACGCATCACCTACGCCAACGACGTCTTCCTCCGGGTCTCCGCCTATCCCGAGGACGAGATGCTGGGCCGCCCGCACAACATGATCCGCCACCCGGACATGCCCCGCTGCGTCTTCGCCCTGCTCTGGGAGACCCTCAAGCAGGGGCGGGAGATCTTCGCCTACATCGTGAACCTCGCCGGCGACGGGGCCCACTACTGGGTGTTCGCGCACGTCACCCCGAGCACGGGTGCCCGCGGACAGGTCGTGGGCTACCACTCCAACCGGAGGGTCCCCTCCAGGAGCGCTCTGCGGCGGGTCGAGCCGCTGTACGCGTCGCTGGTCGCCGAGGAGCGGCGCCACGCACGTCCCGCCGAAGCCGTCGCCGCTGGCACGGCGCTGCTGGAGCGGACTCTCGAGGAGCAGAACATGTCGTACGAGGAGTTCGTGTGGTCGCTGGCCGGACAGGGGGCGGCGCGATGATCGCCCTGCCGGGCCGGGAGAAGCGGAACGCCGCCGCCGAACCGCCGGACTCCGCGGTCGTCGGCGAGGCCGTGGCCGAGATGCTGCGGGTGTGCAGGCTGGGCGCGGCCGGCGACTTCGAGACCCGGGTCCGCCACGTCCCCGGCAGCGAGGAGCACCCGGAGCTGGTCGAGCTCAGGCACGAGCTCAACCGCATGATCGACCGCATGGACGCCTTCGTCAGGGAGGCCGCGGCATCCCTGCAGGCCGCCAGCGAGGGCCGCTTCCACCGGCAGTTCCTGCTGGAGGGCATGCCCGGATCGTTCCGCACCAGCGCCGAGGCCATCAACCGCGCCCGCGTGACCATGGCCGAGTCCGCGGCCCGCGCCGCCGCGGCCGGGCAGACCCGGCTGCGGCTCGCCGACGAGTTCGAGTCGACGGTCATGTCGGTGGCCGAGCAGGTCGCCGCCGCCTCCACCGAGCTGAGCACCTCCGCGGCCAGCCTGGCGGCCTCGGCCTCGGCCTCGGTGCGCGAGGCGGAGTCCGCCAAGGAGGCGGTCGGCCTGATGGAGGACTCCTCCAAGGAGATCCAGCAGGTCGTCACCCTGATCTCCCAGGTCGCCGGGCAGACGCGGCTGCTCTCGCTCAACGCCACCATCGAGGCCGCCCGCGCCGGGGAGGCCGGCCGGGGCTTCGCGGTCGTCGCCTCGGAGGTCAAGCAGCTCGCCACCCAGACCGCCGACGCGACCGGGCAGATCGCCCACCAGGTCGCCTCGGCCCAGTCCGCGGCCAGGGAGGGCATCGACGTCATCGAGACCATCGGCCGGACCGTCCGCGACATGGACACCCTCGCCCACGCCATCGCCGCCGCCGTCGACGGCGGCAGCGGCGGGACGGGGCAGGGCGACGGGGTCCGGCGACGTCGCGGAGCAGGGGAGGACCACGCAGCCGGGGAAGGCCTGGGGGCCGACGCCCGGGGCCTGGCGCGCACGGCCGAGCTGCTCCGCTCCGAGGTCTCGCACTTCCTCGCCGTCATGCGGGAGGGCTGACCGGCCCGGACCGTCCGGGCTCCTAACGGGCCCAGACCGTCCGGAAGGGCCCAGACCGTCCGGAAGAATCCAGACCGTCGGAAGGATCCAGACCGCCTGGAGGGTTCCAGACCGCCCGGAAGGGCCCAATCCGTCCGGGAGGGTCCCGGCGGAACCGTCAGACCAGTCTGCGGGCTGTGGCCCAGCGGGAGAGCTCGTGGCGGTTGGAGAGCTGGAGCTTGCGCAGGACGGAGGAGACGTGGGTCTCCACGGTCTTGACCGAGATGAACAGCTCCTTGGCGATCTCCTTGTAGGCGTAGCCCCGGGCGATCAGCCGCAGGACCTCCCGCTCCCGCTGGGTCAGCGAGTCCAGCTCGGGGTCGATCGCCGGGGCCTCGGAGGAGGCGAAGGCGTCCAGCACGAACCCGGCCAGCCGCGGGGAGAAGACCGCGTCCCCGTCCGCCACCCGGCGGATCGCGTCGGTGAGCTCCCGGCCGCTGATGGTCTTGGTGACGTAGCCCCGGGCGCCGCCGCGGATCACGCCGATGACGTCCTCGGCGGCGTCGGACACCGACAGCGCGAGGAAGCGGACCTGCGAGCCGGAACCCAGGACGCGGCGGAGCACCTCCTGTCCGCCGCCGCCGGGCATGTGCACGTCGAGCAGGACCACGTCGGGCTGGAGCTCGGCGATCGTCCGCACCGCCGACTCCACGTCCTCGGCCTCCCCGATCACCTCCACCGCGTCGCCCAGCTCGGCGCGGACGCCGGACCGGAACAACCGGTGGTCGTCGACGATCAGAACCTTGATGGCGCCCATGTGCTCCCTCACCGCTCCTCGCTCGCTCCGCCCGGCCCCGGCTCCGGGACCTCCGGGGTTCCCGGCCGCGTGCGGCTCACGAGCCCTCGATCTTCATCGTCAGCATGACTTCCGTACCCTCGCCCGGTTCGGTCCGCACGCGGGCGCTGCCCCCGTTGCGCTCCATCCTGCCGATGATCGACTGGCGGATGCCCAGCCGGTCCTCGGGCACCTCGCTCATGTCGAACCCGACGCCCCGGTCCCGGACGAAGACCGTGACCTCCCCCGGCTCCACCTCCGCGTAGACGGAGACGACCGGAGACCCGGAGTATTTCGCGGCGTTGACCATCGCCTGCCGGGCCGCCTGCACCATCGACGACAATTCCGGCGTCAGCGGGCAGTCTCCCACGCAGACGACCTCGATCGGCACCCCGTGGGAGTCCTCCTCCTCGGCCGCGACCCGCCGCACCGCCGCGGCCACCGACGCGTCGGCGTCCTGCTGGGGCTGGTAGAGCCAGTTGCGCAGCTCGCGCTCCTGGGAGCGGGCCAGCCGCGCCACCTCGCGGGAGTCGTGCGCGTTGCGCTGGATCAGCGTCAGCGTGTGCAGCACGGAGTCATGGACGTGCGCGGCGAACTCCGCCCGCTCCTCCTGCCGGATGCGCTCGCGGCGCTCCCGCTGCAGCTCCTTCCACAGGCCCGCCAGCCAGGGGGCCGCGATGAGCGCGACCCCGCCCACGACCACGAGCGTGAACACGATGCCGGGACGGGCCTTGCCCAGCTCGTTGTTCGCGGCGAGGAACCCGATCGCGCCGATGACGACGAGCACCAGGCCCGCGAACGTGCGCACCCGGTTCTTGCGCGCCTGCCCGACGGTGGAGTCCATCCAGCGCTGCCGCCGGTCCGGGTCGGCCTGCTGCCACAGGATCAGCGAGCCGATGCCGCCGGCCGCGATCGGCCACGCGCCGATCCCGCCCGTCGAGGCGCCGGTGAGCCAGCCCAGCGCCAGCAGCGCCAGGCCGATCGCGCCGTAGGCGGTGACCTGGCTCCAGTCCCGCGCGGGCTCCCTGCCCTCGTACGGCACGCGCGAGGTGAACATCCACAGCGCCGCGTACGCCACGGCGCCGATCCCGTCCAGCACGGTGAGCAGCACGAAGGCCAGCCGCAGCACGACCGGGTCGAGCCCCAGCTGGGCGGCGGCCCCCTGGGCCACTCCGGCCACCAGGCGCCCCTCCACCGGCCGCACGAGCCGGGGGAAGCCGGGTCCCTCCGGCCCCTCGGCGGCCGCGGGCACCGCGCCCTGAGGATCCTGGACCTGCGGGGATGTCGTGTCCGCGGCGGGTCCGCGCGTCGTCTGTCGGTCAGCCATCGGATTCCCGGCGCCCGCCGCCGGTCGTCCGGCCGGCGGCGGGCGCCGTCGCTCCTCTCGAGTAGAGCTCACGCCGTTCCACCGGCCGGGGTCCGGCCGTCGCCGGCCTCGGCCGGGGAGGGCGAGAGGCCGCCCCCCGAAGGGGGCGGAAGAACCACATCGCCAGCATCGTCACATGCCCGCGGCGCCCGGCGCATCGGGCGTCCCCCTGACCCGCCCCTGAGAAAGGGCGCGCCCCTCGGGGACGACTCAGGGGTGTCCCGGATGCGGCCGGGCCCGCGCAGGGGCCACGATGAGAACATGAACGACACCGGTAGCCCCCAGGGCCCGGCGAGCACCCCGCCCGACTCGCCGTCCGCCACCGCCACCGCCACCGGCGTGGGTGAGAGCGCGGACGGACGGCGGCGGCTCCGGCGCGACGACGAGGGCCGCATGCTGACCGGCGTCTGCTCGGGCCTGGGACACCACTCCGGAGTGGACCCGGTGCTGTTCCGGGTCGGCTTCGCCATGCTGGTGTTCGCCTCGGGCGCCGGGATCATGCTCTACATCGCGGCCTTCCTGCTGATGCGGGAGCCGAACGGCGGTCCGGGCCACCTGGAGCAGTGGACCCGGCGCGACTTCGACGGCGAGACCGTCCTGACCCTGCTGGCCGCGGTCTTCGCCTTCGGGCTGATCGTCAACGTGAGCTCCGGCGGCATCGGCACTCCCAGCGTGGTGGCGGGCACCCTGTTCGCGGTCGCGCTCCTCGCGGCCCACTCGCGCGGGGTCGACCTGCTGGCCCTGACCCGGTCCGTGCCCGAGCGGCTCCGCGGCAGCCGCCGGGTCGCGCCCCGCACCGAGGAGCCGCCCGCCTTCCCGTCCGCCGGACTCCCGTACTCCCCGCCGGGAGCCGGTGATCCGCACGCGGGGACCCGGCCGCCCGAGGGCGCGCAGCCTTACCAGGCCGAGCCGTATCCGGGGACCAGGCCGCCCCACGGGACGCCGTACGCGCAGGCGCCGGACGCCCCGTCTCGGCCGGCGGAGCGGAGCAGCGCCGTCGAGGAGGCGATCGCGGCGGCGAAAGCCCGGATGGCCGCGGCGCAGGCCCGCGCCGAAACCGGCCGGACCTCCGCGGAGGAGACCCGTGCGGAGACCGGTCAGGCCTCCGCTGAGGAGACCCGTGCGGAGACCCGCGCGCCCGGGACCGCTCCGGCCGGAGCGGTCCCGGCGGGAGCCGGCGTCACCGCCCGCCTCCCCCTCCCGCCGCACGAGACACCGCCGCACGAGACACCGCCGTACGACGCCCCGGCGCACGAGACATCACCGCACGACACCCCGGCGCACGAGGCATCGGGCCCCCGGCCGCACGAGGCCCCGGCCCCGGCCTTCCCCGCCACGTACGACGCGCCGCGGGACGTCCCGCGCACGGACGCCCCGCCGCACGGCGTCCCGGTGTCGGGCCCGCCGACGGGCTCGCGCCGCACGGCCGTGCCCTCGTTCGACTCCTCCGGCGCGCCCTTCGCCCCGCACGGGCCCTACCGGCCGCTGGACCCCCGCAGGCGGCCGTCGCCGTACGGCGCCGCCTCCTTCGACCTCGCCGGGTACGGCCCGCCGCCGCGACCGGCGCCCCGGCCGAAGCCGCCGAGGGCTTTCGTCGGGGTCGTCACGATGTTCCTGGCCGTGATCGTTGGAGGCATCATCATGGCGGTCCAGTCCGCTACCGGCTCGGTCAACATGACCTCTGTCGGCGCCGCCGCACTCGTCACCATCGGCGCCGGGCTCATCGTCGCCGCCTGGTTCGGGCGGGGCGCCGCCCTGGTTGCGGCGGGCACCGTCGTCGCGCTCTCCCTGGTGGTGGGATCGGCGGTGAGCGACGTCCCGAAGAAGTTCGGCACCTACGACTGGGTCCCGGCATCGGTCTCGCAGCTCTCCCGCACCTACGAGGTGGGCGTCGGGGAGGGCCGGCTGGATCTCGGCGACCTGACGTTCCCGCCGGGCTCACGGACCGTCGTCGAGGCCACGGTGTCGGTCGGCGAGATCACCGTCATCCTCCCTCCCACGGTCCGGGCCGAGGTGGACGGATACTCCAAGCTCGGCGACGTCAAGATCGACCATGTGGTGCAGGGCGGCGCCGACATCCACCACGAGAGGGTGCTGGAACCCGAGGTGCCGCCGGAGGGCGAGGTGGCGACCATCGTGCTGAACGTCAGGGCGGGCGTCGGAGACGTGGAGGTGCGCCGTGCGGCCTGAGACGCGACCCGGGCTCCGGCCCGAGCCCGGGTCCGGGGCGGACCGCCCCGGCCGGTGGCACCGGACCGACTGGATGGCCCTGCTCAGCGGCCTGCTCTTCCTGACCGTCGGCATCCTCTACCTCAGCGTGCCGAGCCTGCACCCGGGCGTCATGCTCCCGGTCGTCCTGGGCGGCCTGGCCTGCGCGGGGTTCGTCGCAGTCATCGCCCGTGCGGTCCGGCGGTGATCGCACGGGAGTCCGGGCCGCCCGGCGATGACGGCGCGGTCCGGCGGTGGCCGGGTCGGCACGGCGGCCCTAACGGCTCCGGGCGTTAGAGTCGGGGCATGTTGGCTCTGGAGTTCGTCAGCACCGTCCGCGCGACCAGGAGCGGCCTGGTGGACGCGCTCTCGGACCTCCCGGGGATGACCGGGTGGGGCCGGGCGCACGCCGCGGAGCTGGGGCTCGGCCCGGACTTCACCGCCGCCGACGATCTCCGGCGCGAGGTGGTCGAGCTCCGGCAGGCGGCACGCGCCCTGTTCGCCAGGGCCGTGGCACCCGGCCCGCCGAGCGCCGCCGACGCCGATCGCCTGCCGGACTTCGCCGCCTCGCTCGACCTGGTCAACGCCGCGGCGCTGGCCGTGCCGTCGGCGCCCCGGCTGGAATGGCCCGAGGACGGCTCCCCGTTCGCGGTGAACGTCCCGGCGGGCGGGACGGACGAGTCCTCCCGCGTCCGCGCCGCACTCGCCTCGGCGGTGATCTCCCTGCTGGCCGGGCCGGAGCGCGAGCGGCTCCGCACCTGCCCGGCTCCGCGCTGCGTGCTGTATTTCATCAAGGAGCACGGACGCCAGGAGTGGTGCTCGGTCGGCTGCGGCAACCGCGCCCGCGCCGCCCGCCACTACCGGCAGCATCGGGCCGGCTGACCACCGTGCGGGCTGCGCCGGTCCGGCCTCCGGTCCGCACGGACTACCTCGCCGACCGGCCCCAGCGGAGCAGGTGGTCGCGGACGGCCGCCACCGCCCGCTGCGCCGCCGCCCCCTCCCTCACCGCCAGGAACAGCGTGTTGATCGGCGGCAGCTCGGGTTCGGCCAGCCGGACGAGCGTCCCCGCGGCCAGCTCGTCCTCGCACAGGTAGAGCGGCAGAACCGACATCCCGGCGCCCGCCACGACCGCACCGCGCACCCCGCGCAGGTCCGGCATGACCAGGGCGGCGGACATCGCCGGCCGGGTCCCGAACACCGTGCGCCAGTATCGCCGGATGACCGGGAGGTCCTCCGCGTAGGCGACCACCGGGACCCCGGCCAGCCGGAGCGCCTCCGGGACCCGCGCGACGCCCGTGCCCTCGCCTCCGCCCGTGCCCCCGCCTGTTCCCGGCATCGCGGCCGTTCCCGGACCCGCGGCCGTTCCCGGACCCTCCGGTGCCGTGCTCCCCGGTACCGGAGGGGACGAGCCGGGAAGGCCGGCGCGGGCGGCCCAGTGGGGAGCCGCCACCAGGACGAACTCCTCGTCCACCAGGGGCGTCGCGTGCACGCCGCGGCGGCGCGGGCGGACCGCGGAGACCACCAGGTCGAGCGCGCCGGCGGCGAGCCGGTCCAGCAGGTCGTCGGCCAGTCCCAGCTCGACGCGGAGCCGCAGCCCGCGGGCGACCAGGGGTGCGAGCACGTGCACGACCCGGGTGGAGACCAGCTCGGCCGGGCCGCCCAGGTGCACCGCGCGGGCCGACGCCCCCGGGTCCAGATCGGCTGCGACCGCCTCCTCCAGCGCGTCGAGGGGCGCCGCGAGCCGCCGGGCCAGCTCGTCGGCCGCCGGGGTGGGGGCGACGCCGCGCGGGAGGCGGTCGAACAGCCTGCGGTCCAGCGCCGCCTCCAGCGCCTTGACCTGCGCGCTCACTGCGGGCTGGGACAGCCCGAGCGTGTGGGCGGCGGCGGTGACGGACCCGGTGCGGTGTACGGCGAGGAAGGTGCGGAGCAGGTCGAGCGATACGGTCACCCACCGATCCTGCCATCACATTCATGATGACATGACATGCCTTCGGCTATTTGTCGTGATGGCGGGTGAGCGGTGATGCTCTTGCCATGACTTCTACGGCAAAGCGCATCCTCACCGTTCTGACCAGCCACGACCGCCTCGGCGACACCGGCCGGACCACCGGGTTCTACGTCTCGGAGGCCGCCCAGCCGTGGGAGGTCTTCCGGAAGGCCGGCTTCGAGGTCGAGCTGGCCAGCATCGCGGGCGGCGAGCCCCCGCAGGACGGCCACGACCCCGCCGACCCCGTGCAGCGGGAGTTCACCGAGGCCTTCGGCGAGGAACTGCGGAAGACCCCGCGGCTCGCGGACGTCGACCCGGCCGGATACGACGCGGTGTTCTTCGCGGGCGGCCACGGGACCATGTGGGACTTCCCCGGCGACGAGGACGTCGCCCGGGTGGCGCGGGCGGTCTACGAGCGCGGCGGAGTGGTGGCCGCGGTCTGCCACGGCCCGTCCGCGCTGGTGGACGTCACGCTCTCGGACGGCTCCCACCTGGTCTCGGGCAGGCGGGTCGCCGCCTTCACCAACGCCGAGGAGGCCGCCGTCGGCCTCACCGGGGTGGTGCCGTTCCTGCTGGCCGACGCGCTCACCGAGCGGGGCGCCCTGCACTCGGCGGCCCCGGACTTCACCGGGCACGCGGTCCGCGACGGCCGGCTGGTGACCGGCCAGAATCCGGCGAGCGCCGTCCGCGTCGCGGAGGAGGTCGTCGCGGCCCTCACCGGGAAGTGACGCACCCCGTTGCTTTCTAACGGTTGCATCCGTTAACTTGTCCTCGGACATCTAACGGACGCAACCGTTAGAAAAAGCGATGGGAGAAGCACGATGACCCTCCGTACCGGCCACATCGGCCTCAACGTCTCCGACCTCGACGCCTCCCGGGACTTCTACCGGAAGGTCTTCGGCTTCGAGGTCGTCGGCGAGTCGCGCGAGGACGGCCGCCGCTACGCCTTCCTCGGCCGCGACGGCACGCTGGTGCTGACCCTCTGGCAGCAGAGCGAGGGCCGCTTCGCCACCGGCCTGCCGGGCCTGCACCACCTGTCCTTCGAGGTGCCCGACATCGAGGCGGTACGGCGGGCGGAGGCCGTCGTCCGCGAGCTCGGAGCCGTCCTCCACCACGACGGCGTCGTCCCGCACGGCGAGGGCGCGTCCTCCGGCGGCGTGTTCTTCGAGGACCCCGACGGGATCCGGCTGGAGGTCTACGCCCCCGACGGCGCCGGCGATCGGCCCGCCCCCACCTCCGGGGCCCCCACCTGCGGCTTCTTCTAGCCCGGCACGCCGGTCCCGGACGGAGGAGGAGACGATGAGGCACGAGGGGGAGGCCGCGGTGCAGCGGCGGTCCGGGGTGCGCCGCGCGGACTGGGGGTCGGCCCGCGCCCGGCCGGAGATCCCGGCGGTGGCGGGCGACTTCCTGCGTGCGCAGCGCATGATCGTCATCGGCGCCGCCGACGCCTCCGGCCGGGTCTGGGCGAGCGCGCTGACCGGGCCCGCCGGGTTCGCCCGGCCCGCCGGTGAGCGGACCGTGGTGGTCGGCGCGCTGCCCGGCCCGCACGACCCGCTGGCCGCCCTGTTCGGCGACGACGGGCACCGTACGGCGACGCCCGCCGGCACCGTGGGCGGCACCGGGCAGGACCCGGACCACGGCGGCGGGCACGAGATCGGGATGCTCGCCATCGAGCCGGCGACCCGGCGGCGGATGCGGGTCAACGGCCGGGCCCGCCGCGACGGCGACCGGCTGACGGTCCGCACCGACCAGGTGTACGCCAACTGCCCCAAGTACATCCAGACCCGGGAGATCACCGGAGCGGCCGAGGGCCCGCCCGGTGAGGCCGGCGGCGCGTCCGCCGCGGAGGCGCTCACCCCCCGCCAGCAGGCGTGGATCGGCCGGGCCGACACGTTCTTCGCGGCCACCCGGGTGGAGGGGCTGGGCGCCGACGTGTCCCACCGCGGCGGCGGCCCGGGGTTCGTCCAGGTCGTCGGCGACCGGAGGCTGGTCTGGCCGGAGTACGCGGGGAACCTGATGTACATGACGCTCGGCAACCTGGAGCTGGACGAACGCTGCGGGCTGCTCTTCCTCGACTGGGAGAGCGGAGACGCGCTGCACCTGACCGGCCGGGCGCGCGTCGGGGAGGACCCGGGCGGCGTCCCCGGCGCGGAGCGGCTCGTCACGTTCGACGTGGACGAGGCCGTCCAGGTCGGCGGGGCGATCCCGTTCCGCTGGACGTTCGGGGAGTACTCCCGCCACAACCCGCCCGCGGCCCCGTCCCAACAGGGGACCCGCCACACCCCGCCCGCGGCCGCGGCCGACCGGGGGGCCCGCCACGGCCTCCCGGAGGCTCGACCGGAGCGTGCCGGGCGGTCGGCCGCGCACACCTGACGGACGGAACGGGCCCGCACGGGCGGCACCGCGAAAGGAAGCACCATGTCCGAGAAACCGACCGGGATGTTCACCGAGGAGACCGCCCGGGCCAAGGTCCAGGCGGCCGAGGACGCGTGGAACACCCGCGACCCGGAGCGGGTCTCGCTGGCCTATACGCCGGACTCGGTCTGGCGCAACCGGGACGAGCACCTCACCGGCCGGGAGCAGATCAGGGAGTTCCTGGCCCGCAAGTGGGCCAGGGAGCTGGACTACAGGCTCCGCAAGGAGCTGTGGGCCTTCACCGGGAACCGCATCGCCGTACGGTTCCAGTACGAGTGGCACGACACCGGCGGCCGGTGGTGGCGCAGCTACGGCAACGAGCTGTGGGAGTTCGCGGAGAGCGGGTTGATGCGGCGCAGGGAGGCGAGCATCAACGACGTCCGGATCGACGCCTCCGAGCGCCGGATCCTCGGCGGGCGCGCGCCGGGGCGGCTGCCCGTCTTCTGAGAACGGGCGGCCGGCCCGGGACTCCGGGAACGGGCGGCCGGCCCGGGACTCCGGGAACAGACGGTTGACCCGGGGCGGCAGAGGCGTACGTTCGTGGTGGATCCGGCTCTCACTTCCCCTGCCCCCGCGGGTGAACCTGGAGGACGTATGCCCAGAGTCACCGTCACCGTCGACGGAGTCGCCTACGAGGAGGAGGTCGAGCCGCGCCTCCTCCTCGTCCATTTCCTGCGGGACCGGCTCGGCCGGACCGGCACCCCCGTCGGCTGCGACACGGGCAACTGCGGCTCCTGCACCGTGATGCTCGACGGCAGGAGCGCCAAGAGCTGCTCCGTGCTCGCCGTACAGGCCGACGGGAGCGACGTGGTCACCGTCGAGGGGCTCGCCTCCGGCGGCGAGCTGCACCCCATGCAGCGGGCCTTCCACGAGGAGCACGCCCTGCAGTGCGGATACTGCACCCCAGGGATGATCATGGCCGCGATCGACCTGCTCCGGGACGACCCGGACCCGTCCGAGGAGGCCGTCCGGCAGGGGTTGAAGGGCAACCTGTGCCGGTGCACGGGCTACTGCACCATCGTCCGCGCGGTACGGCGCGGCGCCCGCGCGATGTCCGGCGAACCGCCCGGTGAGACAGCCGGTGAGACAGCCGGTGAGACAGCCGGTGAGACAGCCGGTGAGACAGCCGGCGAACCGGTCGGCGAGGGGGTGGCGGCGCCGTGACCGAGCAGCTCGACGCGGGCCTCGTCGCCCGCCGGATCGCCGAGAGCGACCAGGTCGGCGAGCCCAGGAACCCCGCCGAGGGCCGCGAGGTCGGCCGCGCCCGCAGGCGCCGGGAGGACGCCCGGCTGATCACCGGGCGCACCCGCTGGACCGACAACATCCAGTTCCCCGGCATGCTGCACGTGGCGTTCCTGCGCAGCCCGATGGCGCACGCGCGCCTCACCCGGGTGGACGTCTCCGCCGCCCTGGCGATGCCCGGCGTGGTGGCCGCCTTCTCCGGCCGCGACTTCGACGGCGAGCAGGGCAGCCTGCCGTGCGCCTGGCCGGTCAGCGAGGACGTCGTCATCCCCGACCACCCGCCCATGGCGGTCGACCGGGTCCGCTACGTGGGCGAGGCCGTGGCCTGCGTGGTCGCCACCGACCGCTACAAGGCCGCCGACGCGCTGGAGGCGATCGAGGCCGACTACGAGCCGCTGGAGGCGGTGCTCGACATGACCGAGGCGCTCGCCGACGGCGCCCCGGCCGTGCACGAGGCCGGCAACCAGGCCTTCACCTGGAAGTTCTCCGGCGGCGACGCCGGCGCGGCGTTCCGCGACGCCCCCGTGGTGATCGACCGGACCTACGTCCAGCAGCGGCTCATCCCCACCGCGATGGAGCCCCGCGCGGTGGTGGCCGCCCCCGAGGGCGAGGGCTTCACGCTCTACTCGGCGACCCAGATCCCGCACATCCTGCGCGTCATGCTCGCGCTGACCACCGGGATCCCCGAGCACCTGCTGCGCGTGGTCGCCCCGGACGTGGGCGGCGGCTTCGGCTCCAAGCTCCAGGTCACCGCCGAGGAGGTGCTGGGCCTGCTGCTGGCCCGCCGGCTCGGCAGGCCCGTCAAGTGGACCGAGTCCCGCTCCGAGGGCAACCTGACCGTGCACCACGGCCGCGACCAGATCCAGCGGATCTCCCTGGCGGCGGAGCGGGACGGGCGCATCCGGGGCGTGCGGGTGGACCTGCTGGCCGACATGGGCGCCTACCTGATGCTGGTCACACCGGGCGTGCCGCTGCTCGGCGCGTTCATGTACAACGGCATCTACAAGATGGACGCCTACGACTTCACCTGCACGGGCGTCTTCACCACCAAGATGCCGACCGACGCCTACCGGGGCGCGGGCCGCCCCGAGGCGACGTTCGCGATCGAGCGCGCCGTCGACGAGCTCGCCGCCGAGCTGGACCTGGACCCGGTCGAGGTACGGCGCCGCAACTGGATCTCCCGCGAGGAGTTCCCGTACACCACGGTCGCCGGGCTCACCTACGACTCCGGCGACTACGAGGCCGCCACCGAGCGGGCGCTGGCCCTGCTCGGCTACGACAAGCTCCGCGCCGAGCAGGCCGACCGGCGCGAGCGGCGCGACCCGGTCCAGCTCGGCATCGGCGTCTCGACGTACACCGAGATGTGCGGCCTGGCGCCGTCCCGGGTGCTCGGCTCGCTGAGCTACGGGGCGGGCGGCTGGGAGCACGCCACGGTCCGGCTGCTGCCCACCGGCAAGGTCGAGGTCGTCACCGGCACCTCCCCCCACGGGCAGGGCCACGAGACGTCGTGGAGCCAGATCGCGGCCGACGCGCTGGGCGTGCCGTTCGAGGACGTCTCCGTCCTGCACGGCGACACCGCGGTCTCGCCCCGGGGCATGGACACCTACGGCTCGCGCTCGCTGGTCGTCGGCGGCGTCGCCGTACTGGCGGCCTGCGAGAAGGTCAAGGAGAAGGCGAAACGGCTCGCCGCGCACCTGCTGGAGGCGGCCGACGACGACATCGAGTTCGCCGACGGCGTGTTCCGGGTGCGCGGCACCGGCCTCGGCGGGGCGGGCCGGACCGTCCAGGAGCTCGCGCTGGCCGCCTTCGCCGCGCACGACCTGCCGGACGGCTTCGAGCCCCGGCTGGACGCCGACGCCACCTTCGACCCGGAGAACTTCTCCTTCCCGCACGGCACCCACCTGTGCGCGGTGGAGGTCGACACCGAGACGGGGACCGTCGCGATCCGCTCCTACGTGGCCGTGGACGACGTGGGCCGCGTGGTGAACCCGCTGATCGTCGAGGGGCAGGTGCACGGCGGCATCGCGCAGGGCATCGGCCAGGCCCTCTTCGAGGAGGCGGTCTACGACCCCGAGGGCAACCTGCTCACCACCACGATGGCCGACTACCTGATCCCGTCCGCGGCGGATCTGCCGGACTTCGTCACCGACCGGACCGAGACCCCGGCGACCAGCAACCCCCTCGGCGTGAAGGGGGTCGGCGAGGCGGGGACGATCGCCTCCACCCCCGCCGTGGTCAACGCCGTCGTCGACGCGCTCCGCCCGTACGGCGTGCACGACGTCCCGATGCCCTGCACGCCCGAACGGGTCTGGCGCGTCCTGGCCCGCTCCGGCGCGTCCGCGGACCGCGCCGGGGCCGTCCGGCGCGACGAGAACGACGGAGGTGCGCAGTGATCCCCGCCCCGTTCGACTACGTCCGGCCCTCGTCCCTGGACGAGGCCTGCCGGATCCTCGGCGCGGCCGACCCGGCCGAAGGCGACGTCAAGGCGCTGGCCGGGGGCCAGTCCCTGCTGCCGCTGCTGCGCCTGCGGCTCGCCTACCCGTCCGTGCTGGTGGACCTCGGACGCCTGGAGGAGCTGCGCGGCGTGCAGGACCGGGGCGACCACGTGTTCATCGGCGCGCTCACCACCCACGACGAGGTGCTGCGCTCCCCGGTGATCCGCGAGCACGCCCCCCTGGTGGCGCTGGCCACCGCCACGGTCGCCGACCCCGCCGTACGGCACCGCGGCACCTTCGGCGGCTCCCTGGCCCACGCCGACCCGGCCGGGGACCTGCCCGCCGTCGCGCTCGCCCTGGACTCCGTACTCGTCACCGCCTCCGGCGCGGGCGGACGGGAGATCCCGGCGGCCGGGTTCTTCACCGGCTACCTGGAGACGGCGCTCGAACCGGGCGAGGTGCTGGCCGGCGTCAAGGTGCCCAAGCTGGGCGACGGCTGGGGCTTCCACTACGAGAAGTTCCACCGGACCGCGCAGGCCTGGGCGGTGGTCGGCGTGGCCGCCGCCGTACGGCTCGAGGCGGGGACCATCGCGCAGGCCCGGATCGGGCTGACCAACATGGGCCCCGCCCCGGTGCGGGCGCGGACCGTGGAGACGGCGCTGCGCGGCGTGACCCCGCCGGCCGCGGGCGCCGGTGCGGACGGCGGCCGCGACCCGGTCAGGGACGCCTGCGCCTGGGCGGACGAGGGCACGGCGCCCCCGGCGGACCTGCACGCCAAGCCCGACTACCGCCGCCACCTGGCCCGGGTGCTGACCCACCGGGCCGTGCGGGCCGCGCTCTCCTGAGCCTCGTCCCGCCGGCTGCGCCCTCCCGAACGGCGGACCGGCGGGGCACCCGCTCTGGCGGAGTCCCCGTCCGTAGTCGTACTGTCACAGGTATTGCAGGTGCCGCGGGCGCGGTCCCGCCCGGCCGACCTCGAACAGGAGCGGATCGATGGCGATGCGGTTCGAGCACGAGTTCACGGTTCCGGTGCCGGTCGAGCAGGCGTGGGCGGTGCTGCTCGACGTCGAGAGGGTCGCCCCCTGCCTGCCGGGGGCCGTGCTCGACACCGTGGAGGGCGATTCCTTCACCGGCCGGCTGAAGGTGAAGGTCGGCCCGATCACCGTCACCTACCGGGGCTCGGCCGCCTTCGAGGACGTCGACAAGGACGCGCACACCGCCGTCCTCAAGGCCTCCGGCAAGGAGGCCCGGGGCTCGGGCACGGCCGCCGCCACGGTCACCGCCCGGCTCCTCCCGGAGGGGACGGGCACCCGGGTCGCGGTCGGGACGTCCTTCAACGTGACCGGCCGCCCCGCGCAGTTCGGCCGGGGTGTGATGGCCGAGGTCGGCGCCCGGCTGATCGACCGGTTCGCCGCCAACCTCTCCGGCCTGCTGAGCGAACCCGCCGCCGGGGAGCCGTCCGCTCCGGACGGGACCCCGGCCGCCCCCGCACCGGAGACGGCGGGATCCGGCCCGACCGGTGAAGCGGGCGCGGCGGTTTCGGAGACGGCCAGCGGAGCGGGTGCCGACGGGCCGGACGGTCCGGACGGTCCGCCCGGGACGGTCCACCCCATCCGCCGCCTGACGGCGGTGCCCTCCTCCGGCGAGACTCCCGCGATGGAGGAGGCCCGGCAGCAGGACGTCCATCCGGCCGGGACCGCCCGTACCTCCCGCACCCCCGACGAGGAGGCCCTCGACCTGCTGGAGGTCGCCGGCGTCCCGCTCCTGCGCCGCGCCGCCCCCTTCATCGCCGCCCTGACGGGCCTCGTCCTGCTCGCCTGGCTGGCCCGCCGCCTCCTGCGCCACCGCTGAACCTCACCGGATCCGAGCCGGACAGGCGGCTTGTCCAGCGCCCTCGGGACGGACACCTCCTCGGCGGCTCCGGCAAGGATCGCCGGAGATCTTCGCCGCTACTCCGGTGACACTTTGAGGCTCTGACCCGCTCTCGATGACGCGGTAGCGGTGAGGAGAGTGATTGGTCGGAGGGCCGAAGGCAAGCCGGCAGGACGTCGGAGTCGGCTTGGCGGTGTTCCACAGGCCGGTCGCCTCACTCGACGGGATCGTTCCGCTGACTTTCCTCGGTCCGGTCGAGATCGCCCTATCCTGATCGCCCTTCAGCGCCGGGTGGAGGCCTGGTTCGCGTCACGCCGGTAGGCGTAGTGGATGAGTTCCTTGTGGAACTTGCCCACCTTGTCGTACAGCGCGCGAGCCGGGGCGTCTTCCAGTGTGTTCCAGTAGAGGCCTGGGAAGTCGTGCTCCCTGGCGTCCCGCGCCACCCACTCGATCATTGCCGTCGCGATACCCCGCCGCCGGACTTCCTCGTTCACGAACAAGTCCGCCAGATAGCATTTCCCGGCGTACCAGACACTGGCATGGAACAGGTAGTGCGCGATGCCGACCATTCTGCCGTCCAGTCGGGCGGCGATCCCGCGTATCCGCCCGTCGTCGAGCAGGCGTCGCCAGGTCCGTTCGTAGGCGTCGTCGCTGCGTTCGACCTTGAAGTACGTGTCTTTACCACGGGCCAGAACTTCCCAGCAGGCGCGATCGGATTCGGTCAAGAAGTTGATCTCCATCATGGCGCCCATCCTGCCGTAGGGGCAGGTCTGCGTTGGGCGCTCAGCAGGAAGCCGGTCAGCGTCGCGTCGAACGTGGCGGCCGGTTTGAGGTCACCTCGTCATCGAAAGTGGGTCAGAGCCCACTTTGAGATCATGGCTGGGATCTGCGCTGGTGGTGGCACCGGCGGGCGCTGGCCTGATGACGGCGACGCCACCATGACCAGCGCAGAACCTCGCCGAGTTCGCGTGGTCAGGACGAGTACGGCCAGCAGACGGCGGATCTCGGGGAGCGTCAACGGGATACGCTGCGGGTCATCGTCCGATCGGTGCGCGGCCAGCGCGGCCAGGAACACCGGCGCGAGCATGGCCAGGGTGATGTGCCGGTGCCAGCCTATCCAGGTGTGGACCTGGTAGTGGTCCAGCCCGACCTGGCCCTTGGCCACCTGGAACGACTCCTCGACCGCCCAGCGGGCGCCCGCCACGCGCACCAGCGTCAGCAGCGGCACCGCCGACGACTGCCCTCCACGCCTCGAACCTTCGCGCGACCGCCGTCCTGATCGACCTTTCCTGCTCATCTGACTGATTCGTCGAACCCGCGAGATGATCACTAAGCATCCAGCAGCCTCATCGAAGTCGACGCGCAGCGTGTCGTCAGGCGACATCCAGCCACGCTTGAAGGGCCCGGCGAATCACCTCGCTGGCGCTTGTGTGATCATTCTTGGCCCGTCGGAGCAACGCCGCTCTGAGTTCCGGATCCAGGCGGACCGGAACCACCTCGGCGGCGGCCGAGCCCATGGGGCGTCGTCCCCCTCGGCGACGGAGTTCCGTGACGTCGTAGCCTTCCTCGGCCTCAGCCGCTAGGCCATCAATCAGGTCATCCGTGACGGGTACCCCACCCGAGGTGGGGGCGTCCCCTTCTCCTTCTCTCTCGCTCATCAATTGCCTCCCTCATGGCAGCAGTTCCCGGTATTTCGGCCTCATTCGCATCGCGTGGATGATCAACTCCCGGCCGTCGTCCAGCAGCAGCACGACTATTTCCAGCAGGTTGCCCGTCAGGTCCGGTCCGAGACGCAACTCACGGAGAGGTCCTTGCTCATCGTCTTCCGACAGAGGGGGGGGCAACGAGGAAACGTGAAGCGGCATGGACGATGTCCTCATCCGCCACCCCGTGCTTCCGCGCCGATCTGTGAACCTCCACCGACCAAACGTAATACGAAATTGGCCCTACCGGCAACGACACGACTCCGTCCTGAAGCACCCAGGACGAGGATCAACCCCTGCCCCCACGGGAACTCCACCGCTCCCAAGACGAGCAGTGGTAAAGACCGGGTCATCAATCAACAAGACGGACAAGTGCACATTTAATTACGGGAATACCTCAAACCGTGATCAATGAGCCGGACTGCAGTGTGGTCGTCATCGCCTACAACGACGCCGCCCGGCTGCCCCGGGCCGTGCGGTCCGTGCTCCGCCAGTCGTTGCGCGCCGTCGAGGCGATCGTGGTGGACGACGCGAGCGACGACGGCACCGAGCAGGTGGTGCGGGCCCTGATGGAGGAGGACCCCCGGGTCCGCTACGTGCGCAGGGAGCACAACAGCGGAGGGTGCGGAGCGCCGCGCAACGACGGGGTGGCCGCCGCCCGCGCGCCGTACGTCATGTTCCTCGACAGCGACGACCGGCTCCCCTGGCACGCCTGCAAGAGCCTGCTGGAGGAGGTCGAGCGGACCGGCGCCGACTTCGTCACCGGCCAGATCACCCGCTTCTACGAGGGGAGCCGCAGGAGCCGCCGCTACTACCCGGAGCTGTTCGCCCGACGCAGGACCGTCGAGGGCATCGCCGCCGAGCCCGAGATGTTCCTCGACTCCTTCGCCACCAACAAGCTCTACCGGGCCGAACTGCTCCGGCGGATCCCGTTCCGGGAGGACCTGCACTTCGAGGACCACGTCTTCACCGCCGAGCTGTACTGCGCCGCCCGCAGGTTCGCGGTGGTGCCGTGGACCGTCTACAACTGGCACCGGGCCCGCGCCTCCGCCGCGCCCGCCTCGATCTCGCTGCGCTACGCGGAGCTGGACAACGCCCGCCAGCGCGTCCGGGCGGCCCGCCTCAGCGACGAGGTGCTGCGCGCCCACGGCCACGGCGCGCTGGTCCCCGAGCGGCACCGCCGCTTCCTCCGTCAGGACCTGCGCGTCTACCTCAACACGCTGCCCGCGCGGGACCCGGCCTGGATCGAGGAGTTCGTCTCCGTCGCCGGGCCGTACCTCGCGGAGATCGACCCGGCGGTGTTCGACCGGATCGACCCCGTGGCGCGGGTCTGCTGCTCGCTGATCCTCGACGGCCGCGCGGACGAACTGGCCGTCGCCGCCCGCTCGCTCAACGGCCCGCAGGCCCCGCCGCGCGCCGCCGTACGCGAGGGCGGGCGGACCTACTGGGGCACCGTCCCGTCCCCGGGGACGGACATCACCGCGCTGCGCCTGGCCGAGCTGCCGTTCACCGCGAGCCGGCTCCGGCACGAGGCGGCCCTCGCCGTGGACGGGACCCGGCTCACCCTGACGGTCCGCACCTACGACCCGTTCGGGGTGCTGGCCGCCCATCCGGGATGGACCGCGACGCTGAAGCTCTGGTCCGCCAAGGTACGGCTGGCGCCCCGCCGCCAGGCCGACGGCAGCCACGTCAGCGCGGCCACGGTCGACCTGGCCGCGCTGCGGCACGGCGGCCGGCCGGGCTTCGACGGCCGCTACGAGCCCAGGGTCGTCGTCGCCCGCCCCGACGGCCGGACCACCTCCGACGTGCTGCTGCTCGACCCGGCGGCCGGACCCGTCACGGTCGCCGTCCCCGGGCACACGGTGACGATCCGGCCGGACGGGCACGCGGGCGTCCTGCGGCTGACCTGGCGGCGGCGGGGCGTGCTGCGCGCGGTGCCCCGGCTGGCGCGGGCGCGGGCGCGGCTCATCAGGAGGCTGAGCACCCCCGAGCTCAAGCTCCGCGTCTACAAGGGGCTGATCCGCGTCCTGCCGCAGCGCCGGGACCTGGCGCTGTTCGAGTCCGACGTCGGCGCGGGCTGCACCGGCAGCCCCCGCTACGTCTACGAGGAGCTGCGCCGGCGCGGGGCGCCGATCCGGGTGGTCTGGTCGGTCGCGCGCAACCGGCGGAACTTCCCGAAGGACGCCCGGCTGGTCCGCCGGATGAGCTGGCGGCACATCTGGACGATGGCCAGGGCCGGCTACTGGGTGGACAGCCACGGCCTGCCGCTGGACTACCCCAAGCCGCCCCGGACCCGCTACCTGCAGACCTGGCACGGCCAGGGCATCAAGTCGATCGGCTTCAACTCGCCCGACCTGCGCGCCGACTTCCCGGGGCCGCGCGCGCGGTGGCGGGCGGCCGTGGCCCGCTGGGACGCACTGGTCGCGCCGAGCGCGGAGTTCGAGCGCATCTTCGTGCCGTCCAACGAGTACGGCGGGCCGGTGCTCCGGTTCGGCTCGCCCCGCTGCGACGTGCTCGTCCACGGCGACCCGGCTGCGGTGGAGCGGGTCCGGGACCGCCTGGAGCTCCCGCCGGACCGCCGGGTGCTGCTGTACGCGCCCACCTACCGGGACCAGGCCAAGTTCTCCGGCAGGTCGATCCGGGCCGATCTGGAGGCGATGGCCGAGGCGCTGGCCGACGAGTGGGTGGTGGTGCTCCGCCCCCACCCGGTCGAGCGCTACCGGGTCCCGCAGCGGCTGCGCCACTTCGTCCGCCCCGCCGGGGCGTATCCGGAGATCAACGACCTGATGCTGGCCTCCGACGCGCTGCTGACGGACTACTCCTCGGTGATGTGCGACTACGCGGTGACCGGGCGGCCGATGCTGTTCCTGATCGACGACTGGGACGAGTACCGCCGCGTGGAGCGGGGCGTCTACCACGACCTGCCGGCGATCGCCCCCGGGCCGTGCCTGAACACCACCGGGGAGCTGATCTGCGCGCTGCGCGACCTGGACGCCGTCTCGGCCTCCTTCGCCGCCAAGTACGCCGCGTTCCGCGAGCTGTGGTGCGCCGACGAGAAGGGCGAGGCGAGCGCCCGGGTGGTCGAGGCGTTCTTCGGCCTGCCCCCGGCCCCGGCGCGGGCCCGCCCGCCCGCCTCCACCCGGCCGCTGATCCGGGTGACCGTACCGGGCTGGCTGCGTTGAGCACGGAGTGAACCCGACGCAGGGAGCGCAGCGGCCGGCCGAGGAACGAGGCCGTCCGCGCAGCGAGTGAGGAGTGGTGAACGACCATGAGCACCGAGCGAACCCGACGCAGGGAGCGCAGCGAGTGAGGAGTGGTGAACGACCATGAGCACTGTCCTGTTCGCCTGCCTGGACGCCGACACGCTGGGCGGGATCCAGCGGGTCACCCACACCGTGGCGCAGGGCCTGGCCGAGCGCGGGCACGACGTTCACGTGGTCGGGCTGCACCGGGCCGAGCACCCGTTCCGCTACGTGGAGCGGCCCCGCTACCGGAGGCACGTGGTCCACCGCACGCCGCCGGGGCGGCTCTCCCGTACGGCGGCCCGGCACGAGCGCCGCCGCCTGGCCGAGCTGACCGGCCGGCTGGCACCCGGCTTCGCGGTGCTGTCCTCACCGAGCGTGGTGGCCCGGCTCAGATCTCAGCTGCCGCGGCACCTGCTCCCGATCGGCCAGTACCACGGCTCCTACCAGCACGCCCGCGGCTCCTGGCACCTGCGCTCGGTCCGCGGCCACTACGGCCGCCTGGAGAGGGCGGTGTTCGTCAGCGAGGACGACGCCTGGCTGTTCTCCGAGCACGCGCTGCTGCCCAACACCTGGTCCATCCCGAACCCGCTGCCCGCCTGGCCCGCCGGGACCGCCGGCCTCACCGCCCGCCGGGTGCTCGGCGTCGGCCGGCTGGAGGGCGTGAAGCGGTTCGACCGGCTGATCTCGGCCTTCGCCATGGCGTGCGGGAGCGGGCCGGCCGGATGGGAGCTCCACCTGATCGGCGAGGGCGCCGAGGAGGAGCGGCTGCGGGCGCACGCCCGGGCGTGCGGGGTGGCGGACCGGGTGGTCTTCCGGGGCGCGGTGCCCGCGGCGGAGATGGGGCGCGAGTATCTCGGCGGTTCCGTCCTCGGCCTCTCCAGCGAGCACGAGGGGCTGCCGCTGGTCGTCGCGGAGGCCGCGTCCTACGGCGTGCCGTCGGTGGCGTTCGACGTCTCGGGCGGCGTGCGGTCGCTGGTCCGCGACGGGGAGACCGGGATCCTGGTGCCTCCGGCCGACGTGGACGCCTTCGCCGCGGCGCTGGCCGGGCTGATGTTCCCGGCGGGCGCGGCGGCTCAAGCGGGCGGACCGGTTGCGGCGGGCACGGCCGGCCCGCCGTACGGGGCCGGCGCGACGGACGGGAGCGGAGCGGCGCACAGGAGCGGCGCGGCGGACCCGGTGGGCGAGAGGCGGCGGCTGGGCGCCGCCGCCCGCGCGCACGCCGGGGCGTTCCGGCTGGAGCGGGTCCTGGACCGCTGGGAGGAGCTCTTCGATCACGTCATCCGGTGAGCCCGTCCTCCGGTGACGGCGGTGACGACGGGAACGCGCCCCGTCCGGCGAGGACGCGCTCGTCCTCCGGTCCCGGGAGCCCGGCCAGCCGCAGCTGGGCGGAGGTGAGCCGGGCCGCGACCGGGTTCGGCTCGCGGAGCCGTACCAGCCGGTCGAGGGCGGCCCGCTTGGTCCGGGCCAGCCTCCGCATGGTCGTGGTCCGCTCGTAGGCGAGCAGCTGCGTCCTCGACGCCTTGGCCGCTCCGCTGAGCTCGTAGCCGAGGCCCTCCAGCCGGTCACCGAGCACGCTCTCGCACAGGGAGACCTCCCACGGCTCCAGCCGGTCCCGCCACGAGCCCGACCGCGCGGTCGTCACCTCGCCGTGGGTCCGCGCGTGCCAGGTCTTGTGCCCGGGTACGGCGATGCCCGCCACCCGCTTCGGCTCGCACATGACCGGGTCGAAGTCCTCGCCCAGGAAGGCGCAGAGCCCGCGCAGCTGGGTCTCGGGGTCGCGCGTCAGGTCCTCGTAGCGCAGCTCGTGGTAACTGCCGGCGGGCAGCCTCGGCGCGCGGCTGCGGGAGAAGTCGACCGCCTCGGCCCAGACGGAGACCGAGCTGTGCACGGTCCCGGTGTGCCAGGGCATCTCCTTCAGCGACGCCACGCAGTCGCGGCCGTCCCGGATCAGGTGCACGAACTGCGCGTCCGGGAAGAGCCGGAGCAGCACGTCGACGTTCTGGAAGTAGGAGGGCCGCTTGTCGCCCCAGCGCGGCTTGCCGAACCGGGCCGCGTAGGCGCGCAGCACGATGCCCAGCGCCGAGCCGAGCGTGCCCGGACCGTCGACGATCTCCCGGGTCACCTCTGCCGCGTCCAGCCCCAGCACGTGGAAGCGGGACTGGCGGCGGCCCACCAGCCACTCGGCGAACTCGCGGCGGCAGACGGGCGCGGTGAAGTCACCGAAGTGGAGCCGCCGCTGGTAGGCGGAGATCATGAAGCGGGTCTCCGGCGGCACCGCGATGCGCGGGTGCGCGTGCAGCATGAGCTGCAGCATCGTCGTCCCGGAACGCGGGCAGCCGATCACGAACACCGGCCGGTCGGACTGCATGGTCACACCCTCGCCAACTCGCCCAGCTGCCGGACGGTGAGCTGCGCGGCCACCGGGCCCCGCTCGCGGAAGCGGTTGATCCGGTCCCGGACCTCCTGCCTCCGGCGGGCCCGGCGACGGCGGGCGGCGATCTCCTCCACCGCGGCGACGTGGGCCCGGTCCGCCGCGGGCGCACCGGTCGGCTCGTACCCGAAGGCGGCCAGCCGCTCGCCGAGCACGGTCTCGCAGAGGGAGACCTCCCACGGCTCCAGCCGCGAGGTCCACGAACCGGGGCGCAGCGCGACCCCCTCGCCGCGGGCGTTCGGGTACGGGGACCTGGCCTGCGGGATCACCCCCCTCGCCACCAGGCACGGCTCGGCCATGGCCGGGTCGTAGTCCTCGCCGAGGAAGGCGCAGAGCTTGCCGAGCTCGATCTCCGGATCGGCCATCAGGTCCTCGTAGCGCAGCTCGTAGTAGCCGTCCGCGGGGAGCCTGCGGGCCCGGCGTCCGCAGTCGGCCGCCTCGGCCCAGCTGTTCACCGCGTGGAAGACGTCCCTGGTGTACCAGGGCATCTCCTTCAGCGACGCCACGCAGTCGCGGCCGTCCCTGACCAGGTGCACGAACTGCGCGTCCGGGAACAGCCGCCGGATCACGTCCACCTGGTGGTGGTGGCCCGACCGCCGGTCGGCCCAGCGCGGCCTGCCGTGCCGCGCGGCGTAGGAGCGGAAGGCGATGCCGATCGCCGATCCCAGCGTGGGCGGCCCGACGACGACGTCCTCGACGAACCGGTCCCCGTCGAGACCGAGCTCCTCGAACCCGGTGTCGCCGTCCCGCACGATCCACCGGCCCAGCCGCCGCCGGTTGGGCTCCTCCCGCAGGTCGCCGAAGGCGAACCGGTAGTAGTAGGCGGGCACCGTGAAGCGGGTCTCCGGCGGCACCGCGATGCGCGGGTGCGCGTGCAGCATGAGCCGCAGCATCGTCGTCCCGGAACGCGGGCAGCCGATCACGAATATCGGACGGTCGGACTGCATCACAACGAACCCCCGTGAAAGTCGGCGGACGGCCCGGTCCCGCGGCGGATCCCCCGATCCGGCCGAGCAGGCCCTCGTCCTGCCAGCATGGCGACCCCGCGCCCGCCGGAACCGGCTCTCTGCGACTAGCGGAACATCTCCATACCTGTCCTTGACCTTCTTTACCCGCGGACCGCAGCAGGCCGTGCCCTTCAGGACGGTGAGCGGACCGGCCCTCCGGCCCTCGTACTCCTGGGCCCGGGACGGGTCACCGATCCGGACCGGGTCCCCGATCCGGAGCGGACCACCGGCTCCCGGATCGGGTCACCGGTCGACGAGGACGGGCTTGTCCTGGGCCTTCTCCGGGGCGAGGAGGGGCAGCCCGGCCAGCCGCAGCTGGGCGGAGGTGAGCCGGGCCGCGACCGGGTTCGGCTCGCGGAGCCGTACCAGCCGGTCGTGGGCCGCGCGCTTGGCCCGGGTCAGCCTCCGCACGGCCGCGGCCTGCCGGTAGGCGAGCAGCTGCGTCTTCGACGGCTTCGGCGCCCCGCTGAGCTCGTAGCCGAACTCCTCCAACCGGTCGCCGAGCACGCTCTCGCACAGCGAGACCTCCCACGGCTTCAGCCGGTCCCGCCACGAGCCCGACCTCGCGGTGGTGACCTGCTCGTGCGTGTTCACGTGCCAGGTCTTGTGCTCCGGTACGGCGACGCCCGCCACCCGGCTCGGCTCGCACATCGCCGGGTCGAAGTCCTCACCGAGGAAGTCGCAGAGCCCCCGCAGCTCGGTCTCGGGGTCGCGGGTCAGCCGCTCGTAGCGCAGCTCGTGGTAGCTGCCCGCGGGCAGCTTCGGCGCGCGCTCGCGGGCGAAGTCCATCGCCTCGGCCCAGATCGCGATCGCGTGGGAGATGTCCTTGTTGTACCAGGGCATCTCCTTCAGCGACGCCACGCAGTCGCGGCCGTCCCGGATCAGGTGCACGAACTGCGCGTCCGGGAAGAGCCGGAGCAGCACGTCGACGCTCTTGAAGTACGACGGCCGCTTGTCGCCCCAGCGCGGCTTGCCGAACCGGGCCGCGTAGGCGCGCAGCACGATGCCCAGCGCCGAGCCGAGCGTGCCCGGACCGTCGACGATCTCCCGGGTCACCTCTGCCGCGTCCAGCCCCAGGTCCTGGAAGCGGTTCTGCCGGCGCTCGACCAGCCACTCGGCCAGCTCGTGGCGGCGCGTCGGATCGTCGAGGTCGCCGAAGTTGAGCCGGCGCTGGTAGGCGGCGAGCATGAAGCGGGTCTCCGGCGGCACCGCGATGCGCGGGTGCGCGTGCAGCATGAGCTGCAGCATCGTCGTCCCGGAACGCGGGCAGCCGATCACGAATATCGGACGGTCGGACTGCATCACAACGAACCCCCGTGAAAGATGTGGTCGGACAGGTGTGCCGGGCGGCCGGGCAGGTGCCGCCGCGATGGTCGGAGTCGGGCCGGTGCGCCGGGCGATACCGCCGCACCGGTCGAGGTCGGGCTGCGCCGGGCGGATACCGCCGCACCGGCCAGGGTCCGGTCGTGCCGGGCGGATACCGCCGCGGCCGGTCAGACAGGCAGGTGCTGCGGTTTCCGCGGAGCCGGTACGGCGGGCGCCGCCGTCCGGGTGAACCGCCACAGCCGGCAGATCAGATACGCCTCGTTCAGCAGGAGCATCCCGCCCGCCGCGGCCGAGACGGGCAGCAGCGCCCAGGAGCCGAGGAGCGGGGCCACCACGAAGACCGCGGCGTGGAACTCGATACCGCTCATCAGATGGGTGCGCACCCGGTAGCGGGCCAGGAACGGACCGATCAGGCGGTACCTCCCGATCGCCCGGCGGGCGCCCCGGTACGGCCGCCGCGCGGAGGACCGGCCGATCAGCGAGCCGGCCTCGTCCAGGACGGCGGTGATCTCCGCCCTCGCGACGGGGGCCTCCCCCTCGCCCCGGGACTCCCGGATCTCCCTGACCACCTCGCGCACCCGCCGCATCTGCGCCGCGTTCACGTAGCGGAAGAGGTCCAGCACCGTCACCCCGGCGCCGAGCAGGATGTAGGCCACCTCACCGGTCGCCGCGTACTGCCCGAACGCCAGGCCGGCCGCGCAGCAGACCTCCCGGATCCGGTCGCCCACGAAGTCGACCCAGAGCCCGAACGGCGTGCCCGTGCCCTTGAGCCGGGCGATCTTCCCGTCCATGCAGTCGACCAGGAAGCTCAGGTAGAACAACGCGGCCCCCGCCGCGAGCCGTCCCGCCGCGAACGCGACCGCCGCACCCGTGCCGAGCACCAGCGAGAGGCCGGTGAGCCCGTTGGGCGTGACGTCCGTGCGGTTGGCGACGACCAGAGCCAGCCGGCACGCCACCGGGTCGACCAGGAAGACGGTCCACCAGGAGTCCTTCTGCTTGCAGGTGGCACGGACGTCGTCCAGCGAGTAGACCCTCATGCAGATCAGCATGGCGACCCCCCGGTTACCGGAATTGACGGTCTGTAACCAACGGAAGGTCTCCATGCCACTTCTTGACCAACCCCCGGAAAGGGCATCGACTGCTTTGACCTTCTGACGGCCGAGCGGGGGTCGTCCGGGTACCCGCCCGTCCGGGTCCCCCTCCGTCACTCACCGTGCCGATCAGGGACCGAAGACCGCCTCTCGGGGACCGAAGACCGCCTCGACCACCCGGGCGGCGGCGGAACCGTCGTCGAGCCCGCAGTACTCCGCCGCGAAGGACGCACGGCGCTCCGCGTACTCCCCGGCGACCGCGTCGAGCCCGCGCAGCGCGGCGGCCACCTCGTCGGTGGTGCGCAGCAGCGGCCCGGGGGCCCGCGCGAGGTCGAAGGGGCAGTCGAGGCCCCGGTCGCGGCGGCGCTCCAGGTCGTAGGTGTAGAAGAGGATCGGCCGGCCGGTCAGCGCGAAACCGAAGACCGCCGGGGAGTAGTCCGTGACCAGGACGTCGGCCACCAGGAAGAGTTCCTGGACGTCCGGGTAGGCCGAGACGTCGACGGTGAAGCCGTCACCGGCGCCGGGCACCCCGCCCACGGCGTCGGGATGCCTGCGGACCAGCACCACGTGGTCCGGGCCGAGCCGTTCCCGCATCCGCGCCAGGTCCAGCCGGAGGTCGAACCGGTAGCGGTCCTTTCCCCGGGGTCTGTCCTCGCGGAGGGCGGGGACGTAGAGGACGGCCCTCCTCCCGGGCGGCAGGCCGATCCGCGTCCGGACCCGCGCGGCGAGCTCCTCCCGCCCGGGCCGCACCAGCACGTCGTTGCGCGGGCGGCCGGTCTCCAGCACCTCCCCGGTGAAGCCGGGGGCGCCGCGCAGCACGGGGGTGCACCAGGGACCCGGCGAGACCAGGTAGTCCCACTGCGCGGCCTGCCCTGCCTGCCCGGCCGGCCGCTCCCGGTCGGCGGCCGTCCGTGACGGCCCCGCGGCGCCGGAGCCCGGGTGCCCGGCCTCACCGTCGTGCCGGGTCTGCAGGACCGTCTGCCCGTCCCTGTGCTCGAACCACGGCGGCAGGTGCACGTCGGTGACGACGTAGCGGCAGCGGGCCAGCGCCTCGTAGTGGTCGGCGCCGCCCCTCCGGACCGGGGTCACGTCCGGCGGCAGCTCCACCTGCCCGTCGCGGACGACCCACAGCGTCTCCAGGCCGGTCCCCCGCCTGCGCAGTTCCTCGTAGACGGCCTTCGGATCGCCGGCGAACCTCCTGCCCGCCTGGCCGTCGAACAGCACGGCCTGCCGCAGCGGCTCCCCGCGCCACGCCTGGTAACGCCCGGTCCGCAGCCTGCGCTGGTTCTCCGCACCCCGCTCGTCGTCGGCCAGGTCACCGTGCACCGTCAGCACGGCGTGCCCGGTGCCGTCGGCCTCGAACGCGAAGCGCCGCCCCGCCGCGCCGCGCCCAGCCGTGCCGAGGTCCGTCGCGCCTTGCCCCGCCGTGCCTTGCTCCGCCTCACCGCGGCTCGTCTCCAGGGGCAGATCCCGTCCGGCGGTGCGCAGGGCCAGGCCGTATCGTCCCTCGGGGAGCGGGAGCGTGCCCGCCAGGGATTCCGCCGCGGCGGGGGTGACGACGGCCTCGAAGCGACCCCCCGCGCAGCGGACCGGGAACGACCACTCGCCGTCGCGGTCGGCGGAGAGCACGACGAGCCGCTCCGGCGTCTCACCGGCGTCGGCGAAGCGCCCGGCGAGCAGCAGCCGCGCCTCCTCGGTCCCCGTGGCACCGGCACCCGCGGCCCCCGCGGAAGCCGTGGCTCCTCCGGCCGCCGTGTCGCCCGTGGCTCCTCCGGCCGCCGTGAGTTCCCCGGTGGCTGTGGCGTCCGCGGTTCCGGAGGACCATTCGGCGCGTTCCACCGTGGCCGCCGGAGGCTGCACCCGCAGCGTGAGCTCCCCGGCCGGCGACGGCGCCACGACGACCTCCCGGCCGCCCCGCACCCCGCGCCACGCGCCGAGACCGTCGAGGACCGGCCAGGTCTCCCCCGCCTCCCCGTCGGCGATCCTGGCCCGCCACTCCACCTTCGTGTCCAGGGCCGCGGCCTCCGGACCGGCCGCGTCGAGCCGGGGCAGCCGCTCCGGGAGCACGTCCCGCAGGTCGAACTCGGCCCTGAAGGAACCGGAGGACCCAGGAGAGCCGGAAGGACCGGAAGGACCGGAGGAAGCAGGAAGATCGGAGGAGCCGGGAGGACGACCGGAGGAGGCAGGAGAGCCGGGAGGGCCGTCCCCGCCGAGGAGCGGGTAGGACAGGACCGTCCCGCCGGGCTCCCTGACCAGCTCCAGGACGGGTGCGACCGGGGAGCCCGAGGAGCGGCCGGTCAGCCGGAGCCGATCCCCGGACACCGTCCGGCCGGTGAGCCGGAACCGCTCCGGTTCCAGCTGGATGGTGAAGGCGCCGTCCGCGGCCCGGCCGGTGACCATCCGCGTCCCCGGCGACACCTCGAAACCGAGCTCCGGGACGTTCCGCGGGGCGTCCCGCCTGGCGCTCTCCGGCCCGCCGAAACGGAGCCGGTCGCGCCGCACCATGCCCCGGTGGACCACCAGCAGCTCGACGTGCCAGGTCGACGCCCCCGGACCGCCGGACAGCCTGCCCGGGTCGACCACGAGGCGGAAACCGCCCCAGTCGCGCCGCCGGGAACTGCCGCGCGGATACTCGATCGGGGCCGCCCGCACCGCGGTGACCGGCACCCGGATCCGCCGACCGTCGCCGGACCGGACCAGCGAGGCGAAGACCTGCTGGTGCACCCGCTGCTCCGGCCGGAGATGCCGTACGGTGGCCCGCCCCTCGACGACCAGGCGGCCGCCCTCCCGGCGCACGTCGTCCACCCGGTGCAGCAGGGCGAGGTCGTCCCGCAGCCGGGTCACCTCGGCGGGCACGCCGTCCACCGGGGCCTTGAGGTGGTAGCGGCCCCCACGGCGGACGGCACGCGGCTCGCCCGTGCGCTCCCAGGCGAGCGCTTCGAGGACGTCGGCCAGGCGGCCCTGCCGTACCAGGTGCCAGAGCACCCGGCGCGGCGCGGGCAGCGAGGCCGGCACCCCGGGGCCGGCCTCGTCGAGGTAGGCCCCGGCCAGTTCCATGAAGCGCCGCCGGAAGTCGTCATCCCCCCTGGGCAGGGCCTTCATGAAGAGGAACAGGTCGCTGTCGAGGACGGTGCGGTCCCAGGCGGGGACGTGCTCGGCGAACCCCGAGGAGAGCAGGAAGCCGCGCACGGACCGCACCGCGGCGAAGCGGTCCTCGACCCCCTTGACCCGCGCGCGGTCCTGGGTGATCGACTGCTGCTCGCCCTCGCGGTCCCGCCACAGGTAGACGTCGGCGGCCAGCACGTCCACCGCCTTGGCCAGGAAGTGCGCCTGCAGCGCGACCCCGATGTCCTCGTAGAGCACCCCCTCGGGGAAGGCGAACCCCTGCTCGTCCCAGAAGGAGCGGCGCCAGAGCTTGTTGGTGACCAGCCTGTCCCGCATCAGCGCCTCGTGCGAGGTGATGTGCGCGCGCCGCAGCGGGCGGGCGCACACCGTCCGGTGCATCGCGGACTGCCGCAGCCCCCGCCCGCTGAACCGCTTCACGTTCCCCGACACCAGGTCGGAACCGGTCTCCAGCAGGCTGCCGGCCATGGTCTCCAGCGCGTGCAGCGGGAGCATGTCGTCGCTGTCGAGGAACGCCACGAACTCCCCCGACGCCTGCCGCAGCCCTGCGTTGCGCGCCGCGCCGAGCCCGGCATTGGGCTGGCGCAGCAGCCGGAAGCGGGGGTCCCGCTCCCGGTACTCCTCGGCGATCCGGGCGCCGTCGTCGGTCGAGCCGTCGTCGACCATGACGACCTCCAGGTCGCGCCAGGTCTGCGCCGCGAGGGACTCCAGGCACGCGCCCAGATAGGGCTCCACGTTGTAGACCGGCACTATGACGCTGAGCAGGGGCATGTCCCGTCCTTGTCCCGTTCTCGTCCGGGCCGCGGGGCGTTCGCTCCCGGCCGCTCCGCCTGCGCAGCCCGCGGGGTCAGCGGCCCCCCGCGCCCGCGGCGGCGGTTCCGCCCGCGGCGAGGGGGCCCGTGACGAGGGCGTCGCCTTCCATCTCCATCAGTGCGTTCGCGTACAGCCCCCGCCACTGCTGGCGGTACTTCTGCAGGAACCTGCTGAGCGGCTCCTGCCACGTGTGCCCGGACAGGCTCCGCCGGCTGACGAGGTAGTTGAGGCCGTGGCAGCGGTAGATCCTTCCGCCCGCCGCCGAGACCGACTCCAGCAGCTGGCCGTCCACGGTCCGGGAGATCGGCCGGAATCCCCCGACTCCGTCGAACACCCCCCTCGACACCAGGATGGAGCTGCCGGCCACGTGCTCGGAGTAGAGCTCCGTCCTGAACTCGCGGCGGACGGTGGTCCCGATGGGGGCCAGGTAGAAGAACTCCGGCGCGGCCCCCACCAGATCGGCGCCCGAGTAGCTCTGGGCGAGCAGCAGGTCCGCCAGGTGGTCCGGGCCGTACCAGTCGTCGTCGTCCATCTTGGTGAGGTACTGGCCGGACGCGCGCCGGGCCGCCCGGTTGAGCACGTCGCCGAACACGACGCCCGGGTCCTCCTCGATCACCGTGATCATCCCCGGGTAGGACGACACGGCCTCCGCGACGCCGGGCAGGTCCGCGGTGAACCCGTGCAGGGTGAGGACCACCTCGGTCTCCACCCCCCGCTGCCGTGCGATCTGCCCCAGCGCGAACCCCACCAGCTCGGGCCGGCGCGTGCACAGCAGCACGGAGACCGTGGGCGGGTCCGGCGGCCGCAGGCCCCTCGCCACGGCGAACGCGCGCCACCTGGCCGCCACGCTGTGCAGCCCGAGCGCCGACCGGCGCAGCCGGATGCTGAACTGCTCCCGGGTCAGCGGGTCGGACAGTCCCGCCGGATCGAACCCGTTCAGCAGCGCCGCCAGCTCCGCTCCCAGCACTCCGCTCCACCGCGGCCCCGGCCTGGCCACGACGGGCACCCCCGCCGCGGCCAGGCCGCAGACGACGCGCGCGACCCCGTACGGCTCGGCCCAGTCGCCGTCGAGGTCCACCGCGACGCCCGCGAGTTCGCGCACCCGGGCGACGTCCGGCTCCGTGAGCGCCCCGGACGGGGCGATCAGCGTGGCGACCTCGCCGCGGGCGGTTATCTCGTACGTCCCGCTCCCCTGGCGGAGTTCGCCGAGGGGCCCGTCCACCACGGCGGCGAACCCGATGGGGCACACGGAGAGCTCGTCCACCGGCGGGAGGTCGTCGACGGAGGGCAGCGGGCCGGCACCGCCCCGCCCGTGGTCCCGCGGCGGAGTCTGGGCCGGGACCAGTCCCCGGGTCGGGGTCCGGGGCGGGACCGCGCCGAGTCCGCCGGGTCCTTCGCCGGACACGGGCCGGTCGATCGGCGCCGGCCCCCCCTCCTCCTGCCAGTCGGGGGCCTCCGCCCCCGGTGTCCGCAGCACGAGGTCGCACCCCGGCGCGGCCCGTCTGGCGGGGACGGGACCCGTCACCGGGGCCGGCACGACGTTGGGGTCGCCGGGCCGCCAGTGGTGGGAGCCCACGCCCGCGAGGGAGACCACCGGCTTGTACAGCACGCCCCGCTGACCGCCGGCCAGGCCGCGCGAGAGGGCCTTCAGCACCCCTCCGGACGGCACCGCCCTGGCGAAGTCCGTCTCGACCCTCCAGGAGTCCCCCTGTCCTCTGCGGACCCGGAGGTCGAGGAGCCTGCGCCAGTACTGCGCGTTGTCGGCGACCGGCACGGGCGCCGGCCGCCAGCGCGGCGATTCGGAGACCACCACGACGATCGTGCGCGCCTCGGGGAGCAGCGCCGCGAGCGGAACGGCCCGGCGCAGGTCGGCGGGCGTCCTCGCCAGGAGGAGGAAGCGCTCCACCTCCGACTCCGCGATCGGGCGGTCCGTCGGGGCGCCGTCCAGATCCGTCCACACCGCGTCGGCGCCCTCGCGCAACCGTGCCAGCGGCTCCGGATACCCCTCGAAGCCGATGTGGCATCCCAGGACGGGGATCGCCTTGCCCGGATCGGTGTTCACGTGCGGCTCCTCATGAATGTGTCCAGTCCCTTCTCACCCCGGTGGCGGGAACGGACGAGTTCGGGGAACTCGGCGGCCCACCGGTCGCTCACCGCCCGGTCCTGCTCTCTGGCCGCGTCGTCGAGGAAGACCGCGACCGTCTCCGCGCACAGCGGCAGGAGGAGGGGGAGTGCGGGGTAGCGGGCGGTGGGTCCCGTGGCGCCGGGAGGCCCGTCCACGAAGATCAGTCCGATCTCGGCCAGGCCCTCCAGGGCGTCCCGCGCGTACCACCGCCACGTCTCCCCGCCGCTCTCCCATTCCTCGAGAGGGGCGAGGCGCACCTCGACGACGTCGGAGAGACCGTGGGCGCGGACGAGCTCACGGGTCGCCCTCGCGTGGTCCGCGTCGTGTTCGAGCGCGACGACCGCCGAACCGGTCCGTTCGGCGATGTAGCCCAGCCACACGCTGGACGACCCGCTGCCGCACTCCACGATCGTCTTGGGCCCGTTGTCGAGGATCCAGCCGATCATCGGCCGCAGCACGCCGGCCGACGCGGCCCAGCCGCCCAGCGGCGGGAGGGGCGCCCGGGGCTGGACGAGCGCGCGCAGGTCGACGAACGCCTCGGTCTGCGCGTGGGTGTCGTGGACGGCGCGGTCCAGGGAGGAGAACCTCTTCTCGACGAGCCTGAACTCCTGCTCCATCCGGGCTCGGGAATCGGACACGGCTCTGAGGCACTCCTCGTGCCGGGACTCTCCCAGTTCCTCCCAGGAGGCCGTCCTGCGCTCGACGCGGTACAGCTCCTCGTGCAGCCGCTGGATGCGGTCCGTGTTCCTGTCGGTCCTCCGCAGGATCGCTCCCGTCCGGGCGAACACCGCCAGGACGGTCGCCGTCGCCACCACGGAGAACAACGACAGGAACGGCCGCTGCCCGATGGCGCCGAGGCCGTACGCGGCGGCCAGAGCCGCCTGGACCGCACCGGCCGACAACAGGGCCGAACGGCTGGAACACCTCACCGGTGGAACTCGCACAGGGTTCTCCGAATGCCTTCAGAACGGCGCTGAGGCCGCTGCATGCCTATTCGCTGGAGATCGGGAGGCACCCGGGTCCGCGACCCGGCTCTCTGACCGGGTCAGCCTGCCGCGGACCGGGTGCCTGGCGTTTCAGAAGCATCGAGGCGCCGGCCGGCGGGATCCGGCGCCGGTTCACCGCGTCAGTGCGCGGGGGCGGGATCCGCCCCGCCGCCGCTCAGCCGGGCGTGCCATCCGCTGGACGTCAGCCGGTGCTCCGGCCAGGCCGCGAGTTCGGGCGCACCCGCGTCGGCGTCGTCCCGGTAGACCGCGATGACCGTGTAGCCCTCCGCCGGTTTCGCCAGGACGGACGCCGGCGTCGCGGGCAGCGGGCTCCCGCCCGCCGTGCCCAGCGCCTCGCAGCCCAGCGGGTGCGCGATCTGCGGGGCGTGCCATCCGTAGACGAGGCACGGGCGGCGGTGGCCGAGTCTGCCGAGCGCCTCCGCCACCAGGGCGTCCTGGGCGCGGGAGGACGTCATCGGGCCGACGTTCACCGCCAGATACGCCTTCTGCAGGTGGAGGTGGCCTCCCACGACGAGGACGCAGCACGCCACCGCGGCCGCGAGCCCGGCCCGCCGCCGGGCCTCCCCCGACAGGCGCAGCAGGCCCTCCGCGGCGGCGATCGCCCACAGCCCCAGGACGGGCAGCATGTAGCGCGGTGCAGTCACGCCGCCGTAGTAGAGGTAGGCGACGGCGAAGCACGCCCCGACGGCGGCCGGGACGGCGATCGCGGTCCGGCACTCCCTGCGCCAGGCCGCCAGGAGGCCCGCGACCCCCAGCAGGACGACGGCGGCCAGCCACACGGGCCCTCCGCCGGGAACCGGTCCGCAGCTCTCCGGAGCCCGGCAGAGCGTCGGCCCGTCCAGGGCCCGCAGATGGTGGTCGAGGAGCCACCGCGGTGCGCTGAAGTTCTGGGTCGCGCCGTCGAGCCGCTGCGCGACGCCTCCGTACTCCAGCACCGCCTCCAGCAGCCACTGGCCCCACCCGGCGGCCAGGCCGGCGCCGAGCGCGGTGAGCGTGATGAGCATCGGGCCCCACCGCCGCCCGCGGGCGAACAGGAGGACCGCCGCCGCCAGGGCCAGGGCGACGACCGTGGCGTCGGTGGGACGGAACAGGGCCATGGCCGCCGTGACGACCGCCACCGCGACCGGCAGCGCCCCGCCGACCGGTCCCGCGGCGGTGGCCGCCCGGAGCACCAGGCCGGTGAGCGCGACGGAGCCGAACGCGGTGTAGAGGTTGGGCATGGCCGCGTTGCCGTAGAACACCGTCGACCAGCAGCCCGCGTAGAGCGCCGCCGCCAGGGGGACGGTGTAGCCGGGCCGTACCGCGAGCCAGATCCGGAACGAGCCGAACAGCAGCAGGGACGAGACGACCGTCAGGTAGACCCGGAGGGCCGCCACCGAGTTCGTGATCATCACGACCGGCGCGACGACGAGGGACGTACCCCAGCCCCGGGAGGGATGGAAGTCGAGCGGGGTGTCGTTGGCGGAGAACTGGCTGAGGTAGACCGCCTCGTCCCAGCCGATCTGGAAGTCCACCGACACCAGGACGAACTGGGCGGCGGCGTAGCAGAGTGCGACGACCGCCAGGAGGGCCGCCGGGCTGAGCCGGCGCCGGTCCTCCGGTGCGGCCCCCGCTCCCGCCGGGGCTCCGCCGGGCTCCCCCGCCCCCTTCGGCCCGGGTCGCTGCAGCCCGGTCATCGCACCGCCTCCTTGAGAGGGCGCCACCAGTCCTGGTGGTCCCGGTACCACTTCACGACCTCGGCCAGCCCTTCGCCGAAGTCCACCCGGGGCTCATAACCGATCGCCCGGATCTTGCCGCTGTCCACGGAGTACCGCAGGTCGTGCCCGAGCCGGTCCGGGACGCGCACGACCATGTCCCACCCGGCGCCGAAAGCGGTCAGCAGCCGCTCGGTGAGCTCGACGTTGGTGAGCTCGACGCCTCCGCCGATGTTGTAGACCTCTCCGGGGCAGCCCTTCTCCAGCACGAGCTGGACGCCCCGGCAGTGGTCGTCCACGTGCAGCCACTCGCGGACGTTCCGGCCGTCCCCGTAGAGGGGGACCCGGCGGCCGTCGATCAGGTTGGTGACGAAGAGCGGGATGACCTTCTCGGGGTGCTGGTAGGGGCCGTAGTTGTTGGAGCAGCGGGTGATCCGCACGTCGAGGCCGTGCGTCCGGTGGTACGCGCGGCACAGCAGGTCTCCGGAGGCCTTCGCCGCCGAGTAGGGCGAATTGGGCAGGAGCGGCTCCGACTCGTCCCACGAGCCTTCGGCGATCGAGCCGTACACCTCGTCCGTGGAGATCTGCACGAAGGTGCCGACGCCGGCTTCGAGCGCGGCCTGCAGGAGCCGCTGGGTACCGAGGACGTTCGTCGTCACGAAGTCGCCCGCTCCGGCGATCGACCGGTCGACGTGGGACTCCGCGGCGAAGTTCACCACGACGTCGTGGCCCGGCACGACGTCCGCGAGGAGCCGCGCGTCGGTGATGTCGCCCCGGACGAAGCGGTGGTCGCGGTGGTCGGCCACCGGGGCGAGGTTGGCGAGGTTGCCGGCGTAGGTGAGCTTGTCGAGGACCGTGACGCGGGCGCCCTCCCAGCCCGGGTAGGCGCCCCGCAGCAGGGATCTCACATAGTGGGAGCCGATGAAGCCGGCCCCTCCGGTGACGAGGATCCTCATGCGCGCACCTGGATCCTGCTGTGGTCGCCGACCATGAGCCCGTACGTGTTGGGCGTGCCCTCCGCCCGGCTCACCTCGACGTTGCGGCCGATGAGGGAGTGGGCCAGCCGGGAGACGCCGTGGACGGAGGAGTCGTCGAGCACGATCGAGTACTCGACCTCGGCGTCCTGCACGACGCAGCGCGGCCCGATCGAGGTGAAGGGCCCGATGTACGAGGACTGGATCTTCGCGTCCGCCCCGACCACGATCGGGCCGCGCAGGACGGAGTTCTCCACCACGGCCCCGGGTTCGATGACGACCCGGCCGGTGACCTCGCTCAGCCCGTCGACCGTGCCCCGGTTGGCCGGTTCCACCGTCTCCAGGATCATCCGGTTGCACTCCAGCAGGTCCTGCAGGCGCCCGGTGTCCTTCCAGTAGCCGGTGACCATGTGCGAGTGGACGGAGTAGTCGTTCTCGATCAGCCACTGGATCGCGTCGGTGATCTCCAGCTCGCCGCGCGCGGACGGGGTGATCGCCCGGACCGCCTCGTGGATCGCGGGAGAGAACGAGTACACCCCCACGATGGCCAGGTCGCTGCGCGGGTGGGAGGGCTTCTCCTGCAGCCCGACGATCTCCCCCGTGGCGCCGAGCTCCGCGACCCCGTAGAACCGGGGTTCGGCGACCCTCGTCAGCAGGACCTGCGCGTCGTACCCGCCGAGGCGGAACGCGCCGACGAGGTCGGCGATCCCGCCGACCAGGAAGTTGTCCCCGAGATACATGACGAACGGCTCGTCACCGAGGAACTCCCGCGCGATCAGGACGCAGTGCGCCAGGCCGAGCGGGGCCTCCTGCGGGATGTAGGTGATGTCGAGCCCGAACCGCGAGCCGTCGCCCACGGCCTCCCTGACCTCGGCGCCCGTGTCGCCGGTGATGATCCCGACGCTGGTGATGCCCGCCGCGCGTATCGCCTCGAGCCCGTAGTAGAGCACCGGTTTGTTGGCGACGGGGACCAGCTGCTTGGCGGAAGTGTGTGTCAGCGGCCGTAGTCTGGTGCCCCTTCCACCCGCCAGGACAAGCGCTTTCACCCTTTTTTCAACTCCCTATGCTCCGGACGCGGCGACCGGGTCGGCCACTGCCCTCAGATTGTGATAGGGGGGTGATTCACCCATCCGCCGCTTTACGCCTCGGCGCCTTTTCCCTTACCAACGCTTTACCTTCGCCGGATCCCGGAAAGCCCATGACCTATTGATCGTATAGGCGAGGACGGTGCTCACCGGAATCACCAGCGACTGGGCCGCGAGAACGGGGACGCCGGCGAGCTCGACCAGGAGCGGGAGCCCGATGACGGAGGTGGCCAGAAAGCTCAGGCCGACCAGGTAGAAGCGGGCCAGGCCGGTGAGCCAGGATCCCGTGGAGACGCGGAAGACGACCAGCCGGTACCAGGGGTAGACGGTCGCGACGGCGAGGAGGTGGCTGACCACGACCAGGAAAAGGTAGGGAACCCGGTCCTCAAGGATCAGCAAACCGAGGGCAAGAAGACCAAAATAGACCGCGACCGTCATGACACCTCCCATCAAATATGTGATGCGCTGTCCGCGGAGACCCGATGTCAAATCCCCCATCGGGTGGTCGGGTCGGGGTCGGGGAGCGGTCCGTACGTCCAGTTCAGTCATCCGGTGACACCTCCAATGATTGTCGAGAATGGTCGCCGAAGAATTCTGAAGGATCGTACAGGGTTCATGGACATTCACGGTCGATAGTCGGGAGAATAACGTGTCCGTTTCGGTTGTCATTCCGTGTTACCGTTCGGAGATAACCCTTCCGCCGCTGGTCACCAGGCTCGTCTCGGTGCTGCGTGACATGTCCGTCCGGCACGAGGTGATCCTCGTCGTCGACGGGAGCCCGGACGGCACCTGGAACGTGGCGGAATCACTCGCCCGCCGGATCGACACCGTCCGCGCGATCCGGCTGTCCCGCAACTACGGTCAGCACAACGCGCTGGTGGCCGGCATCAGGGAGGCGAGGTTCGACGTGGTCGTCACGATGGACGACGACCTGCAGCATCCTCCGGAGCAGGTCCCGCTGCTGCTGACCGCCCTCGAAGGCGACCGCCTGGATCTGGTTTACGGCGTGCCGCACCAGGAGGAGCACGGGTTCCTGCGCAGCCTCGCGTCGCGGTCGGTGAAGGCCGGGATGTCACGGGCGCTGGGCATCCGCAACGCACAGAAGATCAGCGCGTTCCGCGCCTTCCGCACCTGCCTGCGCGACGGGTTCGAGGACCTGTCCGGACCGCACGCCTCCGTCGACGTGGCCCTCTCGTGGGGCACCGCCCAGATCGGCTCGGTCGGGGTGCACATGAACGACCGAGAGGTCGGGGAGTCGAACTACAACGTGCGGATGCTGGTGCGGCACGCGGTGAACATGCTCCTCGGCTACAGCACGGCCCCCCTGCGCATGGCGAGCTACCTGGGGTTCCTCACCGGGATCATCGGGCTCCTGCTGGGCGGCCTGGTCCTGTGGCGCTTCGCCACGGGCGACACCACCGTCGCCGGATTCACCACGATCACCTCGATGATCGCGATCTTCTCGTCCGCCCAGCTGATATCCATCGGGGTCCTCGGGGAGTACATCGGCCGCATCCACGGAGGCGGACTGGGGCGGCCTACCTACGTCGTCCGGGAGAGGGTCGGCCTGTCGGCCGCCGTGGACGTCCCGGTCCAGCCGACCGGATCGCGCTGACACCGCCCCCACGCCGGGACCTCCGCGCGGAAGGCTCCCGGCGGGTGCGCGGTCTCCGTGGACCGCCGCCCGCCGGGAGCCTTCATGCCGTTCATGCCGTTCCGCCGGACCGGTCAGTCCGGGATCAGCTCCAGGAAGAGCCGGACGGTGCCGCCGTCGGGCGTGCGGAGCCGTACGCAGTCGTCCCGGTTGAAGCAGCGGGCGCGCAGGATGTCGATCAGCCGGCCCACGGGCATCGACCGGTCCGGGTCGAGGTGGGCGAGCTCCTGGAACTCGGTGATCGGGTGCCCGGTGGCCCTGTCGTGGTCCTGCTCCACCGGTGCCAGCGCGTCCTCGCACAGCGCCGGCCACGACCGCAGGAACAACTCGACGGCGGCCTCCTCCAGCCTCCGGTAGAGCGAGCTTCCGGTGTCGTGCGGACGGACCGCCACCTCCTGCTGGGCGAGCAGCGGCCCGGTGTCGATCCCCTCGTCGATCAGGTGCAGGGTCACCCCCGCGGGCGTCCCGTCGATGATCGACCAGACGGCCGGCTGCCGCCCCCGGTTGTACGGCAGCAGCGACGGGTGCAGGTTCACGATGCCCCGGGGGAACGCCTTCATCAGGGCCGGGGTGAAGATGTGCGCGAAGAACAGGGAGATCCCCAGTTCGGCGCCGAGCCCTTCGATCCGGCGCACCGTCTCCTCGCTCCTGAGCGTGTCGCCGGTGAGGACCAGCCCCAGGCGGTCCAGGTCGGGGAAGAGGCTCCTGATCTCGTCCGCGCGGCGGGGGCGCCGGTCGGGGGCGTTGAGGACGACGGCGGCGATGTCGGCGTCGGGCCGGCCGCGAAGCCAGGTCGCGATCTCCAGGCCGCTCCGGTCGTTGCAGAACAGGACGACGCGCATGGTGGCTCCCTCTCGCTTTCAACGGGGCCGGAGGAGGACCGGTCCGCCTCCGGCGGGTCAATGTCCTGCCGGTCGCGCCAGGACGGGTCAGATCACCTCGTACGTCCGGACGGCGCCGATCACGCGCGCCACGTCGGACTCGGTCATGTCCGCGAACAGGGGCAGGCGCACCAGGCGGTCGGCGACCCGCTCCGTGACCGGGCACCCTCCCGCCGCGGGGCGCCCGTACCGGATCCCCGCGGGGGCGGCGTGCAGCGGCTGGTAGTGGAACGTCGCCTGCACGCCCCGCTCCGCCAGGTGGGCGATCAGCGCCTGCCGGTTCTCCAGGTCGGGAAGGAGCAGGTAGTAGAGGTGGGCGGGGTGCGCGCACTCGTCGGGCACCACCGGCTGGGAGACCTCGTTCGCCCCCGCCCAGTCCGCCAGCCCCCGGTGGTACGCGCCCCAGACCGCCTGGCGTCGCGCCTGGATCGCGTCGAACGCCTCCAGCTGGGAGGTCAGCTGCGCGGCGAGCACGTCGGACGGCAGGTAGCTCGATCCGATGTCGACCCACCGGTACTTGTCGGTCTGCCCCCGGAAGAACAGGTTGCGGTTGGTCCCCTTCTCCCGGACGATCTCGGCCCGTGCGACCAGCTCGGGATCGTTCAGTATCAGCGCGCCGCCCTCACCGCACTGGACGTTCTTCGTCGCGTGGAAGCTCTGCGTGGCCATGCAGCCGAACGACCCGAGCGGCCGTCCCCGGTGGAGGCCGCCCAGACCGTGCGCGTTGTCCTCGATGAGCGCGAGGCCGTGCCGCTGCGCGATCGCACCGAGCTCGTCCATGCGGCACGCCACACCGGCGTAGTGGACCGCGACGATCGCCCTGGTCCGGTCCGTGATCTCCGCTTCGACCAGCCGCTCGTCCAGGTTCAGGGTGTCGGGCCTGCAGTCGGCGAACACCGGGACCGCGCCGCGCAGGACGAACGCGTTCGCCGTCGACACGAAGGTGAACGACGGCATGATCACCTCGTCGCCCGGTCGCAGGCCGAGCAGGATGGCCGCCATCTCCAGGGCGTGGGTGCAGGACGTGGTCAGCAGGGCCCGGCTCCCGCCGGTCAGCTTCTCCAGGTGCCTGCTCGCCCTGTGGGTGAACGGGCCGTCCCCCGAGGTGAGCCCCCGCTCCAGCGCCTCGGAGATATAACCGAGTTCATTCTGTGAAACATGAGGGCGATTGAATGGAATTGTCGCCAGTATGTTCTCGTTCACGCATGCAAGTAAACAGCGGCCATTCAATGCGCACCCGTCGCTCGGCCGTTTCTTGGGTCTTCCATTACCGACCCTCCGGGGAGCGCGCACCGGCGGCGCCCCCGTCCGGGACGGAGTAGACGGAGTAGTCCCCAGCGCGGAAGCGGAGCTCCGCGAAGTCCCCGACCGCCCCGCCGCGTCTCGGCTGGCGCTCGTCCACGAAGAGCCAGTCCACCCCGTACCGCTCGCGCAGCCGCCGGACGGCGCCCGCCGAGGACCGGTAGAACGCCTTCTTGTTCGCCTCGAATCTCCGGCGGTCCCAGAACGGGAGCTGGAGCGACCTCCCCGGGGTCCAGTTCCTGAGGTTCGTCGGCGTGTACCCCCAGCCCTCGACCAGCACCCTCCGCTCGCTGAACGCGGTCACCCAGAAGTGCAGCGTGTCACACGGATCCCGGCGCCACCAGCGGCAGTGCACGGTCGTAGCGATCAGTTCATCCGGATGGGAGTGGTCGCGCAACCAGCGCAGGACGGTCAGGGCGTCCTGCGACACCGGCGGGGTTCTCGACGTCTTCCGCTGGTAGACGATCCGGTCGCGCACGTTACCGGGCAGGCTCATCGCCATGAACACGACGATGGTGAGGGCCCAGGCCCGCTGTACGCCCACGGTGACGAACAGGGCGATGATCATCAGTCCGGCGGCGATCACGAAGGCGATCTGCGTCGGGTAGAGGACGCTGTCCGGCCGGTCCGGACCCAGCGGGAGCGCGACTCCGCAGATCGCGGGGAAAAGCAGGGCGAGGACCGCTCCGGCGGCCGCCGCGAGCACTGTGGCCCGGGACGGCACCCGTGACCACCGCAGTAGCACGATGAGCCCGTACACCGCGATGATCACCACGTACGGCACCGCGCCCATGAGGAAGAAGAGCTGGCTGAACCCCGGATGGCCGAAAAGGAAGGCGACCCCGAGACCGGCCCCGCCGATGCCTAGCATGAGGAGAACCGCGGGCCGTAGGAGCAGCTTAGGCCTGCTCAGCAGGCCGGAGATCCCCGACCATGCCACGGTCCAGCCCAGCACGTACAGCAGGGTGAGGCCGAGAACGGACGCCTGTGAGGGCACGATCTGGCTCCCCAGGCCGCTCAGCCGCATCCAGCCCATGCGGAACAAGGCGAGCGGGTCGAGGGTCATCCCCTGATTCGCCCCGCCGAACAACACCGCCTGCGCGAAGAGCAGGCACGCTCCCACCCCACCGAGCAGGATCGACGCAGGCCAGGAGATCCGGCGCCTCCTGACCAGTTCGACTGCGATCACCATTGCCAGCCCCGCACCCAGCAGCGGCAGGTAAATGGCCTTGGCGCCGGTGACCGCCAAAAGGAAGACCCCGATCAGAACCCACCGGCCGGTGTCATGTCGTCGGCGCTGCAGCAGCTCCAGTACCAGCAGGACCACCGGCGCGAACAGCAGCGCCCCGTAGGTCTGCGTAGGGCTGGACCAGGTGATGTCCTGCACGCCACCGTAGGTGAGAACCCAGTTCTCGCCCTCGTAGAGATTCGGTGCCTTCAGAAAGACCGTGCCCACCACGGACAGCACGCCGCCCGCCCACGAGCCGGTGACCCGCCGTCCTGTCATCCCGACCAGGATCAGGAAACCGGTCAGCATCGGAAGCATGGCCAGACGGAACAGCAGAACCGCCGGCTCCACTCCGGTCACCCAGCTCGTGGCCGCAAGATGGGCGTAGACGAACCAGTGGTAGAGCAGCGGCTCTCCGGAGACCGCCGGAACCGTGGGCGGCACGTGGTGCCTGAGCTCACCGATCAGTGCGAGGTGGAACGAGAGATCGGCCCCGCCTGCCCATATCTCCGGGTGAGTGATGTCGTACTTATCAAAGAAAATCACCATGGGCCGGACGACCATGAACGCGACGACCAGCACCACGGACCACGACCACCAGACCGGCGTCCGCAGGCGGGGTCCGCCCCTCCAGTGCCTCCGCAACCGCGGGACGGCGAGGAAGGCGCCGTAGACGGCGACCGGCCAGACGGCCACGAGGAGCGGCGCCCCCGCGGCCCGGGCGGCGATGTAGGCGACCGCCTCCACCGCGTACCCCAGGGCCGCGCCGAGTGCCAGCTCCTCGGCCAGCGTCCTGCGGCCGCTCCACAGCGCGCGGATCATCAAGGTGCCCGGAAGCACGACGCCCAGCATGAGGTAGAGCCCGAAGACGGCCGTGTCCCGGGCGGAGACGCCGTGGAGGCCGAGGACCGTCAGGATCAGGGCGACCGCGCAGACCGCGGGAAGCCATCCCGTCACCCGCGTCCGGAACCCCGTCCGGCTTCGGGCGGAGCGCCGGGACCCGGTCGTCCGGACGGCCGCCGCGGTTCCGGAGAGGTCCGGCGGAGGGGCCGCCGCGGTTCCAGAGAGGTCCGACGGGGAGTCCGCCCCGGGGGGAGCTGTGTCCATACGGAGAGTCTGGTGAGGCACCTCCTCGGCGCAGGGAGGGTGCACCCATGCTTGGCCGGGGCTTTGCCGTTCCCTTACCCGCACCTTCCGGGCCCCGGCTGGGCCGGACGGGTAGCGGACCGGACGGGTCGCTCTCAGGCGCCGCCGACCGGAGGGGCGGCCGGCTTGCGCGCGCGGAGGAAGACCGAGACGCCCCGCATGGACTTCACCGGCAGATACCGCTCCAGGACGATGATGGCGGTGAGGCCCGCATTGACGATCCAGGGCAGCTCGGTCAGGTCGTTGCCCTCGCTGTTCTTCCGGCGGCGGGCCACGACGGGCCGCAGGAGCACGTTCCAGCTCCAGACCCTCTCGACGACCAGGCCGGCCTTCTCCATCAGGCCGACGAGCTCCTCCCGCGAGTACCTGCGGACGTGTCCCACTGCGTCGTCGTGCGCGGACCACAACGCCATGTCGCAGGGGACGGCGATCAGGGCCGTGCCTCCCGGCTTGAGCACCCGGGCGATCTCCGCTGCGGCGAGGTGGTCCTCCACGATGTGCTCCAGCACGTCGAAGGCGGTGACCACGTCGAACCGCCCGGATTCCAGCGGCAGGTCCCGGGCGTCGGCGTGGATGGCCTTCAGCCCCCGCTCCCTGGCGACCTGAACCGCCGCCTCGGAGTAGTCGGCCACCAAGGCCTCGTAGCCGAGTCCGGCCAGCACCCTGGTGTTGCCGCCCCCGGCCGCGCCGATGTCCAGCGCCTCCCCCCGGGTGCGGGAGCCGCGCAGCTCGCGGCGCAGGATCGCCCGGCGTTCACGGAACCACCAGTGGCGGTCCTCGATCCCGACCATGAGAGAGATCTCCGTGTCCTGCATAATCGCTCATCCGTCCATCGCGCGCGGCCGTGTCGGCCCGGGTGGTCTGGTCCCCCGTGGCCCAGCCACAGTGTTCTCGGCGGGGGCGGTGCGGCACCGGAGCTTCAGGTTCCGCCTACCGGCCGATGACCGGGCTTTTACCGAAGTCCGCGGAGGGCCTCGGCCTCCTGACCGGGGAGCGGGCCGGCGGGGACGGGCGGGAGGCTGAGAGGAAGCTCAGAGGAACCTGACCATCGGCTGACAGCTGAGCCGATCCGGGCACCTTGGGGCGATTGTCTATCTACGATACGTTTTCTGTACCGACAGCCTCATCCGCAACTCTCGGAGTCCCCCTCATGAAGTCCTCCACCCGAATCGTCCTAGCGGGCAGCTGCGCCCTGGGCCTGCTGTCCGCACCGACCACCGCGTGGAGCGCGGAGCAGCACAAGCCGGCCCCCACCCCCAAGCCGACGGCCACGGCCAAGCCGACGGCGAAGCCCACCCCCGCGCCCAAGCCTGTGGACTGCACGAAGGTCAAGTGCATCGCGCTGACCTTCGACGACGGTCCCGGCAAGTACGCCGACAAGCTGCTCGCCACCCTGAAGAAGCACAACGCCAAGGCCACGTTCTTCCTCGAGGGCCAGTACGTGAAGTCGCGTCCCGCGTTCGCCAAGCTGATGGTCACCGAGGGCCACGACATCGGCAACCACAGCTACACCCACCCGAAGTTCACCGAGAGCTCCATCGAGGACATCCGCGAGGAGCTCAAGAAGACCCAGGACGTCGTCAAGAAGGCCACCGGCAAGTACCCGACGACGATCCGCCCGCCGTACGGCCTGCTCGACGACGACACCAAGACCGTCGCCGCCGAGATGAAGATGCCGATCGTCCTGTGGAACGGCGGTTCCCGCGACTGGGCGACCAAGAACGAGAAGGCCATCTACGACGAGGTGCTCAAGAACGCCAAGCGCGACGGCGTCATCCTCATGCACGACTGGGTCGCCCAGACCGTCACGGTGATGCCCAAGCTCCTCACCGAGCTGAAGAAGCAGGGCTACCACGTCGTGGCGGTCTCCTCGCTGCCCGGTTTCAAGACCCTGAAGCCGGCCGACGTCTTCCCCGCGGCCGCCGCCCAGGACAAGGACCTGTCCGCCGACTCGCCCACCGGCGACCCGGACGACTTCGCGCAGTCCCCCGAAGACGGCAACTGAGCCGCCACCGGCCGCCCGCGGGATCGCTACGGCCTGCGGGCGAGCCGCCTGCCCAGGTTCTGCATCGGCAGTTCGACGTAGCGGTAGGTGAGCCAACTTAGGCTCAGCACCGCCGCGACGAATCCCGCCGTCACCATCGCCTGTACGGCGGGCGGCATGGACCGTGTGTCCCCCACCACGGCGTGCGTCAGCCGGAGCAGCGGGTGGTGCAGCAGGTAGACCGAGTAGCTGACCAGGCCGAGCCAGACCAGGAAGCGCGGCAGGCGGCGTCCGCGCAGGGCCATCGCGCCCGCGAACGTCGCCCCGGCCAGGGCGATCGTGGTCGTCCACACCCCCGGCCGGACCCACCACCAGCCCGCCTGCTCCGCCCAGACCGGGGCCGCCGCCACCAGCGCGGTCGCGGCGGCCACCGGCCAGAGGGTGCCGGTGCCCTGCTCCCAGCGGCGGACCGCGGTCCCGGTGAACATCACCGCGAGGATCGCCGCCCCGAACCACGGCACGAAGCCGGCGAAGAGCAGCAGCACCACGGCCATCACCCCGAGCACGCAGGCGGCCGTCCTGCGCAGCCTCCCGGTGACCAGGCAGACCATGCCCGCGGCGAACACCACCCCGGAGACGTAGGCGGGCCAGAAGCCCGTCAGCAGCGGCGCGGTGAGCACCAGCCCCGTCCCGACCGCGACCGCGCCGAACCCCACGGCGAGCGTCCCGCTCCTGCGGTGCAGGCCGTACACGAACAGGGCGGTGACCAGCAGGTAGAAGACCATCTCATAGGAGAGCGTCCACATGGTGTCGGCCAGGCCGCCCAGGTGGACCACGTCCAGCAGCATGGTCAGGTGCGCGGAGACCGAGGCGACGTCGCGCGGGACCTGCTCGCGGACCGGCAGCCAGAAGGCCATCACCAGGACCCCGGCCGCGACCAGCAGGTAGATCGGGTAGAGGCGGAAGAACCGGCTGATCCAGAAGGCCCGGACGTCCCCGCGGCCCTCCAGCGAGACCGGGATGATGTACCCGCTCACCAGGAAGAACACCAGGATTCCGTACAGCCCCAGGCTGAACCAGTAGGGTCGCAGCTGCGGCATGAACCAGGGCAGCGCGTGCTCCAGCAGCACCGCCGTCGCGCCGAGCCCGCGCAGCGCGTCCAGCCAGGCCAGCCGGGTGGAGGTGCCGGGGCGGGCGGTCCGGGTGCTGGCAGCGGTCGTCGACACCCGCCCCAACATACCGGGCATCTCATCCGGTAAAGGGAGTTATCCCCATTTAGTGACGGACGATCGCCCCTGCACCGCCCCCGGTACGGCGAGCCGTCCGGTGCCGGCCGTACGTGCCGGACGATCGCCTCCGGGTCACCCGGACACGGCGGCGGCCCCGGAGGGGGTCCTCCGGGGCCGCCGCCGCGCGCCGGCTACTCCCACTCGATGGTGCCCGGCGGCTTGCTCGTCACGTCCAGCACCACGCGGTTGACCTCGCGGACCTCGTTGGTGATCCGGGTGGAGATGCGGGCCAGCACGTCGTACGGCACGCGGGACCAGTCGGCGGTCATCGCGTCCTCGCTGGAGACCGGGCGCAGCACGACCGGGTGCCCGTAGGTGCGACCGTCGCCCTGGACGCCCACCGAGCGCACGTCGGCGAGCAGCACCACCGGGCACTGCCAGATCTCCCGGTCGAGTCCGGCCCGGGAGAGCTCCTCGCGGGCGATGGCGTCGGCCTCGCGCAGGATCTCCAGGCGCTCGCGGCTGACCGCGCCCACGATGCGGATGCCGAGCCCGGGGCCGGGGAACGGCTGGCGCCAGACCATGGCGGCGGGCAGGCCGAGCTCCTCGCCCGCGCGGCGGACCTCGTCCTTGAAGAGCGCGCGGAGCGGCTCGACCAGTTGGAACTGCAGGTCGTCGGGGAGCCCGCCGACGTTGTGGTGGGACTTGATGTTGGCGGTGCCGGTGCCGCCGCCGGACTCGACGACGTCCGGGTAGAGGGTGCCCTGCACCAGGAAGTCGACCGGGCCGTCGGCGATGATGGCGCGCTGCTCGTCCTCGAAGACCCGAATGAACTCCCGGCCGATGATCTTACGCTTCTCCTCGGGGTCGGTGACCCCGTCGAGCGCCTTGAGGAAGCGGTCGGCGGCGTCGACGACGCGGAGCTTGACGCCGGTGGCGGCGACGAAGTCGCGCTCGACCTGCTCGGCCTCACCCTTGCGCAGCAGTCCGTGGTCGACGAAGACGCAGGTCAGCCGGTCGCCGATGGCCCGCTGCACGATCGCCGCGGCGACCGCGGAGTCCACCCCGCCGGACAGGCCGCAGATCGCTCGGCCCTCGGGGCCGATCTGGGCGCGGACCGCCTCCACGGCCTCCTCGACGATGTTGAGCATCGTCCAGGAGGGGCGGCAGCCGGCCGCGTCGAGGAAGTGCTTGAGCACGCTCTGGCCGTGCTCGGAGTGGAGCACCTCGGGGTGGAACTGCACGCCGTACAGGCCCTTGACCGGGTGCTCGAAGGCCGCGACCGGGGTCTCGGGGGTGAACGCGGTGACGTCGAAGCCCTCGGGGGCCGCGGAGACGCTGTCGCCGTGGGACATCCAGACCGACTGCTCGGCGGGCAGGCCCGCGAAGAGCACGCCCTCCCGCGACACCTCCAGCCGGGTCCCGCCGTACTCCGCGACGCCGGTCCTGGCCACGGTGCCGCCGAGCGCCTGCGCCATGGCCTGGAAGCCGTAGCAGATGCCGAAGGTCGGCACACCGGTCTCGAACAGGCCGCGGGGAACCGGGGGCGCGCCTTCGGCGTAGACCGACGAGGGCCCGCCCGACAGGATGATGGCCTTGGGCTTCTTGGCCATCATCTCCTCCACCGGCATCGTCGAGGGGACGATCTCGGAGTAGACGTGGCACTCGCGCACCCGCCGCGCGATCAGCTGCGCGTACTGCGCGCCGAAGTCGACGACCAGGACGGTGTCGAACAACGGGTCGGACAACGGGTCGAACTCTGACACCAAGACCCCCAAAGGAAACCACAGCGGTGAGTCCAGTCTATCGGCGACCGGTCCTGCGCCGGGGACCGGGAGCGGCCGGGCGGGCGACCGCCGTCCCGCTGGTCGAACACGGGCCCGACTGGTTAAACACGGGCCCGGCCGCGGTAAAGGCGGCGCCAACGAGCGGTTTCCGGCTGGGGGCGTGGCTAGATTCCAACCGAGGTGATCCCCGTTGCGTCTCCGACGTTCCTTCGCAGCGATCCGGGGGGCCGCCATCTACGGGCATCGGCAGGGCGGGGAGTCCCACGCACTCGCTGACGGAGCAGGAGGGTCCTCTCCCGACGCGAAGCGTCGCACCGCGAACGACAACGCCGCCGCGAGAAAAGGACGAGTGATGGACGTGTACGCTGCGAGCGCACCGGCGACCGGGATACCGAGACCGCGGATCCGGCTGAACGACTTCGGCTGCCTGACCCCCCCGGAGCTGGGCGCGTGGACGCCCCGGCGCAGCGTGAGCGTCGTGATCCCGGCGTACCGGTGCGAGGAGACCCTGTCCCTCACCCTCGCCAGCCTCGCCGGCCAGAGCTATCCGGACCACCTGCTCGAAGTCGTCGTCGTCGACGACGGCGAGGGGGAGGCGCCGCTGCGCCTGCCCGATCTGGTTCCGGAGAACACCCGGGTCGTCCGGCCCGAGCCCGGCTGGGGCATCGCCAACGCCTTCCACAGCGGGGTCAAGGTCGCGGACGGCGAGATCGTGCACCGGGTCGACGCCGACCTGGTGCTCTTCCCCGAGCACGTCGAGGCCCAGATGCGCTGGCACCACCTGGCCGACTACCTGGTGCTCCTGGGCAATCTGCGGTTCAACGAGTACGCCCCGGGCAGCATCAGCCCCCTGGAGGTGCACGCCGCCGTGACCGCGGGGACCGTGGACAAGCTCTTCGGCGACGACGGCGTGCCCCAGTGGACCGAGGCGAAGTGGGACCGCACCGGCGACCTGCGCCAGGCCGGTCTGGCCGCCTGGCGCCTCCTCGTGAGCGCCACCGCGTCCATGCCGAAGGAGCTCTACCTGCGGGCGGGCGGCATGGACACCTCGCTGCGCCGGGGGTCGGACACCGAGATCGGATACCGGCTCGCCCAGGCCGGCGCGGTTTTCGTCGGCGACCGGGAGTCGCGCTGCCGCCATCTCGGCGAGTCCACCGTGATGCGCCGCCGGGACGAGGTCACGCGGTACACCCGGCCGTACATGAACGAGCGGATCCCGGGCTTCCTGGAGCGGAAGGCGAAGACCTCCAGCCGGCAGTACCTCGTGCCGACGGTCGAGGCGGTGGTCGACGCCGAGGGCCGCACGCTGGAGGAGGTGCGGGCGACCGTCAACGGCCTCCTGTCGGGATGGATGGCCGACGTGTCCGTCGTCCTGACCGGCCCCTGGCACCTGCTCACCGACGAGCGCCGCCCCCCGCTGGACGACCCGATGCTCGACCTCCGGCTGATCAGGGAGACCTTCCGCGGGGAGAACCGTGTCCGGTTCGTACGGAAGGCCGCGGAGAGCGCCTTCCCCGTGCCGTTCCGGTTCGAGTGCCCGGCCGGCTGGGTGCCCGCCCCCGACTCCCTGGTACGGCTGGTGAAGTTCGCCGACGACGAGGCCGCGGGGCTGGTCTCGCTGGTGCTGGACGAGCACGAGGAGCTGACCACGGCCAGGCTGGAGCGGACGTCCGCGGTCAGCCGCGCACGGTTGCTCATCGAGCCGGGAGACAGCCTGGAGGAGGCGATCCACCAGGTCTCCGGCACGCTCTGGGAGGACGGCCGCAAGTGGGGGATCCTCCCCCCCGGTGACGAGACCTCCGCCTCCGCGGCCGCACTCGCCTCCCAGGTGGAGTACTGGCGGGATCGGGCGGAGAAGTGGGAGGGCCAGGCACGGCGTTGGAAGCGCAAAGCGCGCGAACGCCGGGTGGAGCGGGTCGAACGCGCGTCGGCGCAGCGTCTGCGCCGGGCCGTCGGGAAAGGGCTTCGGATGGTCGGGGTGACCCGCGCCCGCCGGTGAGCCGTATCCGCCGGTGACCCGCGCCCGCCGGTGAGTCCTGTCCCCCCGTCGAGCCGTACCCGTCGGCGACCCGTACCCGTCGGCGAGTCGTTCCCGTCGGCGAGTCGTCTCCCGGCATCCCTCAAGGCCGGTCCGTCCCCGCCGATGGGAACGCGATGACAGCCGACGAGCGCAGGGGGCCCTGGCCGATGAGGCGTTTTCTCCGACTGCCGTTGATCCTCGTTCTGGTGGCGCTGGGGACGCTGCCCGTGGTGCGGGCGGTGCAGTCCTCCTCCGAGCACCTCCTGCCGGTCGCCGTGGCCTCGCTCGCGCTCACCGCGCTCGCGCTGGCGCACGTCGTCGTCTCGGCCCGGCGCACCCTCGCGCACGCCCCCGCCCGGACGGCGCTGCGCAACTCGATCCTGTCGCTGACCGCCGGCGTCGTGCTGCTGGCCCTCCTGCCCCTGGCCGGGCTGGCGTACCTGTCGGTGCAGGAGAACACCGGCGCGGTGCGCGCCGAGGTCGAGCGGCGGCTGGTCACCGGAGCCGACGTCAGCGCCGGATACATCGGCAGCCGGATGAACGCGACGCGGGAGCTGGTCTCCTCCTACGCCCAGCGGCCGTCGCTGCGGAAGGCCATGACCGCCGGCGGCGACCTCGACCGGCACCTGGCGGAGCTGCAGGCGCACGACCCGTCGCTCTTCGGTGCGTGGGCGCTGGACGGCTCCGGCACGCTGCTGGCGATCAGCCCGTCCTCCCCGGCCGTCGGGTCGGACTTCTCCGGCCGCGACTACTTCCAGGGCGTGCTGCGGACCGGGAGCGCGTACGTGTCGGAGGCGTTCGCCACGCCGGTGGCGGACGACCACCGCGTGGTGGCGGTCGCCGCGCCGGTGAAGGACGGCGAGGGCCGGATCGTCGGAGTCGTCGCTGCGGGCTACCACGTGCAGGTCCTGACCGCGTTCACCGACCGGCTGGCCGGCGTGCAGCAGGTACGGCTGACGCTCGCCGACCAGAAGGGCACCCTGCTGTCCGGCGGCGACGACGGGTCCGGGCTGCTCACCAGCACTCGCGACGAGCACGTCTGGGCCGCACTGGCCGGCGGCAGCGGGACCGGGCGGCGGATGGAGGACGGCGCCGCTCGGGAGGTGGCCTACCGGCCCCTCCCCGAGCTGGGCTGGGCGGTGAGCGCCGAGATCCCGACCGATGAGGCGTTCGCCCCCGCCGACGCCTTCGCCGGCCGGGTGATGGCGGCGGCTCTGGCGCTGACGCAGATCCTGATGGGCGGGCTGGTGCTGACGGCGTACGCCGAGCGCCGCCGCCGGTTCGCCGAGGCCGACCTGGTCCGGCGGGAGGAGCAGGTCGGCGCCATCCTCGACGCGGCCGGCGAGGCGTTCCTCGTCGTCGACCGCAACAGCCGGATCATCCGGTGGAACCGCCGGGCGGAGGCGACCTTCGGCTGGTCGGCCGAGGAGGCGCTGGGCCGGAACCCGGTCGAGCTCACGATCCCCGAGGGGCAGCGCGCCTACCACTCCGCGGCGCTCGCGCGGGCGCTCGCCGGCGGCGCGCTGCCCGCGACGGGCAGCTACGTGCAGCTCGACGCCCTCCGCCACGACGGCACGGTCTTCCCCGCCGAGATGACCGTGTGGTCGTCCTCCAACGACGACGGCGTGACCTTCAACGCGTTCATCCGCGACGTCACCGAGCACCGGCGCGCCGACGCCGAACTGGCCGCGGCCCGCGACGAGGCGCTGACGGCCTCGCGGATGAAGTCGGAGTTCGTGGCCAACATGAGCCACGAGATCCGCACCCCGCTGAACGGCGTCATCGGCATGACCACCCTGCTGCTGGACACCGGACTCGACGACCGGCAGCGCGACTACCTGAACACGGTGCAGAGCTCCGCCGACGCGCTGCTCAATGTGATCAACGACATCCTCGACTTCTCCAAGATCGAGGCGGGCAAGCTCGACATCGACCCCGTCGACTTCGACGCGCGGCTGCTGGTCGAGGACGTGGTCAGCCTGATGGCCGCTCCGGCGCAGGCCAAGGGCCTGGAGATCGCTGCGGCCGTGAACCCGGCCATCCCGCCGGCGCTCCGCGGCGACGTGCACCGCATCCGGCAGGTGCTGACCAACCTGGTCTCCAACGCCGTCAAGTTCACCGAGCGCGGCGAGGTCGTCGTCGAGGTCGGGGTCGGCCCCGCCGAGGACGGCTCCGGGATCCGGCAGGTGCTCTTCGCCGTCACCGACACCGGGATCGGCATCCCCGCCGACCGGCAGGACGGCCTGTTCGAGGCCTTCACCCAGGCCGACACCTCCACCACCCGCCGCTACGGCGGCACCGGCCTGGGCCTGACCATCAGCCGCCAGCTCGTCGAGCTGATGGACGGCACGATCGGCCTGTCCAGCACGGCCGGCGAGGGCAGCCGCTTCTACTTCACCCTGCCGCTGCCCGGCGCGGCCGCGCTGCCGGCCGTACCGCAGCACCCCGCCGCGGACCTGACGGGGGTGCGCGTGCTGGTGGTCGACGACAACCTCACCAACCGCCGGGTGGTCAGGGACCTGCTCGCCGGCTGGGGCGTGCGGGCGCACAGCGCGCCGGACGCCCGCAGCGCCCTGGCCGTCCTGCGCGAGGCCGCCGAAGCGGGCGACCCGTTCACCGTCGCCCTGCTCGACATGCGCATGCCCGACCTCGACGGTCTGCGGCTGGCCCGGGCCATCGTCGCCGACCCCGCCCTGGACGGCACCCGGCTGGCCATGCTGACCTCCACCAACCAGGCCGGCGAGGCGCAGGCGGCCCGGGAGTGCGGCATCGAGGTGTACCTGACGAAGCCGGTGCGCGCCGCCCAGCTGCGCGGCGGGCTGCTGCAGCTGCTCGGCCGCGGACCCGCTCCCACGGGCACGGCTGCCCCCACGGGTACGGCCGGCGCCGCGGGATCGGCCGGCGCCGCGGGATCGGGCGCGGTCCCGGCTCCGGAGGCCGCGCCGTCCGCTCCGTCCGCTCCGTCGGTGCCGGGCGCGCCGTCCGCGGTGGACCGCGCGGGCGGGAACGGCCTCCGGATCCTGGTAGCCGAGGACAACGAGGTCAACCAGCAGGTCGTCGTGGAGATGCTCGCGGGCCTCGGCTACGCCGCCGACGTCGCCGGAGACGGCGAGGAGGCGCTGCGCCTGCTGCAGGCGGGCCGGTACGACGCCGTGCTCATGGACTGCCAGATGCCGCGTCTCGACGGCTACCAGGCCACCGAGCGGATCCGGCTGCTGCCGGCCCCGCTGAGCACCGTCCCGGTCATCGCGCTGACCGCCTCCGCCCTGGCCTCCGACGAACAGCGCTGCCTGGCGGCCGGCATGGACGCGTTCCTCACCAAGCCGCTGCGCAGGCAGCAGCTCGACGCCGTGCTGCGCACGGCCCTGGCCGGACGTACCGGCGACCCCGGCGGCACGGGCTGCACGGGCGGCGGACCGGAGCACCCGGTCGTCCCGGCCGCACGCCCCGGCGAACCGGAGCACCCGGTCGTCCCGGCCGCACGGCACGGCGGCGCCGCGGACCCGGAGGCCCCGGCCGCCGGGTCCGGAGACCTCGCCGACGCCGAGGAACTGCTCGATCCGGACGTGCTCGACGAGCTGCGCGACATCGGGCCCAAGCTCACCGAGAAGTTCCTCCCGTCCTACCTGCACAACGCCTCGGCGGCCAGCGCCGCCATCGTCGACGCGGCCGACCGCAGGGACCTGCGGGAGCTGGCCCGGCTCGCCCACAAGCTCCGGGGCAGCAGCGCCGCCTTCGCCGGGCGGCGGCTCTCTGCGACCTGCACCACCCTGGAGGAGGCCGCCAACGCCGGCGACGCCGACACCGCCGCGGCACTGGCCGGCGCCGTGGCCCGCCAGGCCGACGCCACCTCCCGCGCGCTGGTCGCCACACTGGCGTCGTCCGGGCACTGAGCGATCGTCGTCCGGGCTCCGGGGAGCCCGGACGACGGGGCCCGGTAGAGGCGGGGAGCCCGGAGAGCCCGGAGTGCGCGGCCGAGGAGGCCCGGCGGAGGCGGGGAGCCTAGAGGGCGCGGCCGAGGAGGCCCAGGGGCGGGGAGCCGAGGTCCAGCATCGCCGTGTGGAAGCGCTTGAGCGTGAAGCCCGCGCCCCACTCCGCCCTGGCCCGCTCGCGCAGGTCGAGGATCTCCAGCTTGCCCCAGGTGTAGCGGCCGTAGGTCGGGTCGAAGGTGGCCCGGCGGGCCTCCGAGAGCGCGGCCGGGCCGGCCAGGTGGGTGTCGGCCTCGAAGCGGCGCGCGCCCTCCTCGACCGTCATCGCGCCGGTGTGCACGCCGATCGCGCAGGCGAGCCGGGTCACCCGGATCAGCGCCTCCAGCCACACGCCGATCTCGAAGCGCGGGTCGTCCGGGGCGAAGCCCTCCTCGACGCAGAGCTCCTCGGCGTAGTGCGCCCAGCCCTCGCAGAACGCCAGCGACATCAGCGTCCGGCGCACGTCGGAGGACGCGTGGCGCAGGGCCCGGCCGTGCGAGAAGTGCCCGGGGGCGACCTCGTGCACGTTGATCGCGGGCAGCGTGGTGGCGCTGAAGACCTCCAGCCACTCCTCGATCTCCTGCTCCGGCCAGGAGGGGTCGGGCGGGGTGATGTGGTACCAGGACGGGCTCTCGGGCTCGCCGGGCGCGGCCCAGCTGATCATCGCCATGGCCCAGCGGCGCGACTCGGGCGCCAGGCCGACCAGGCACTCGCCGTCGTGGTAGGGCACCAGGTCCTTCTCCCGGGTGAAGGCGATCGCCCGCTCGGTGCCCTCCCGGGCGGCGTCGATCACACCGTCGATGCCCGGGTGGTCGCGGACCAGCTCGCGGCAGACGTCCAGCGGCGGCCGGTCCCCGCGGCCCAGCTTCGCGCACGACTCGGCCAGCCGCGCCATCAACCGGTCGCGCTCGGCGTCGGCCCGCCCGGCGAGCCGGCCCAGGTCCACCGTGAGGCCCTCGCCCGCGCCCATCAGCCGGGCCAAACCGTCGGCCCCGAGGGAGGCGTCGGGGTCTCCAGCGCGCGCGGCCTCCTCGACGTGCTCGGCCAGGCGGGCGTGCGCCTTGAGCGCCGCCTCCCGTACGGCGTCGTCGACACCGTGCCGCGGCACCCCGGCGGCCAGGCCCCGGACGGTGCCGAGCAGCGCGGTGGCGACCGGCGCGCTCAGCCGGTCGAGCGCGGCGATCGCGTTGTCCACCGCCTCGGGCCAGCGGGCCAGGTGGGCCAGCCGGGCCGCGGCCCGCTCCTCCGCCGGGGCGTACTCCCGGTCGTAGCAGGCCAGATCGAGGCTCTCCAGGTGCTCCATGGGACTGCGCCGGTACAGCTCCAGCTCGCCGTACGCGACCCGGGCGTGCTCCTCGAAGATCTCCAGGTGGGCGGCGTCGTAGGGGTCGTCCGGGAGCGGTCCCCGGCCCAGCGCGGCCAGCCCGGCGCGCACGCCCTCGGGCGAGAGGTCCTGGATCCGCCCGTCGTACTCGTGCCGGCCGGCCATCTCCCGGACACCGGCCACGGACAGGTCGCACACCGCCCGCAGGCGGGGGTCGAGTTCACTCATCAGAAACCTCCGAGGAAACCCCCGCCTTCAGACGGGGGAGGAATCGGACCCCTGCGGCGCAGGACAGGGGCAGGTGAGTAGCCGCCAGGCGAACCACCGTACCGAACAACCATATGATTCTTAACTGATCGCGCGATAGGATGTGAAGCATGGCGCAGATCGTGAAGCGGGCCTATAAGTACCGCTTCCACCCGACCCCCGAGCAGGCGAACGAACTTGCCCGGACGTTCGGCTGCGTCCGCCTCGTCTACAACAAGGCCCTCGAAGAGCGCACCCGCGCCTACACGCAGGAAGGCCGCCGGGTCTCCTACGTGGAGTCGTCGGCACGCCTGACGGAGTGGAAGCGCAGCGGCGACCACGACTTCCTGTCCGAGGTGTCGTCGGTCCCGCTGCAGCAGGCCCTGCGCCACCTTCAGGCGGCGTTCTCCAACTTCTTCGCCAAACGCGCGAAGTACCCGACGTTCAAGTCCCGCAAGAAGTCGCGTGCGTCGGCAGAGTACACCCGAAGCGCGTTCCGCTGGCGCGACGGGCGGCTCACCCTGGCGAAGATGGATCAACCGCTGGACATCGTCTGGTCGCGTCCGCTTCCGGAGGGTGCGGAGCCGTCCACGGTGACCGTGTCGAAGGACGCGGCCGGGCGCTGGTTCGTGTCCATCCTGGTCGAGGAGACGATCCGCCCGCTCGATCCCGTAGAGCGGTCGGTGGGCGTGGACGCCGGGATCACGTCCCTGCTCACGCTGTCGACCGGCGAGAAGATCACCAACCCGAAGCACGAACGGGCCGACCGGCGCCGCCTCGCCAAAGCCCAGCGCAACCTCGCCCGCAAGGCGAAGGGCTCGAGCAACCGGGCCAAGGCGCGGATGAAGGTCGCCCGCGTCCACGCCCGGATCACCGACCGCCGCCGCGACTTCCTGCACAAACTCACCACACGGCTCGTTCGCGAGAACCAAGTGATCGCCGTGGAGGACCTGACCGTCCGCAACCTGGTCAAGAACCACGCCCTGGCCCGCGCGATCTCGGATGCCTCCTGGCGGGAACTGCGAACGATGCTGGAGTACAAGGCCGCCTGGTACGGGCGGGACCTGGTGGCGGTGGACCGCTGGTTCCCCTCCAGCAGGCTGTGTTCGGCCTGCGGCGCGCTGCGGGAGACGATGCCGCTGGGCGTCCGGACCTGGCAGTGCGTCTGCGGCACACTGCACGATCGCGACGTCAACGCCGCGAAGAACATCCTCGCCGCCGGGCTGGCGGAGAGGTAAAACGCCTGTGGAGCCGGTGTAAGACCTCAACGAGAGTCCTCTCGGGAAGGCGCCCGGCGGTGAAGCAGGAAGACCGACCGGCGACGGTTGGAATCCTCGCCTTCAGGCGGGGGAGGAGGTCAAGCGGCCGACGCTATCCCACGATCTCCCTGGCGGTCCCATCCTGACGGGACGGGCGGCGAGAGACCCGGTGCCTCCCCGCCGTGTCCGGCCCCCGGTCCCGGCGGGTCGGCCGCGGGGTCCGCTCGCCGCCGGTGGAATGTCGGTGGCGTCTGGCACCGTACCGCCATGGGGCAACCTCTCAAGGAGATGATCAACCCCGCTTCGGCGGGCGTGCTCGCCGACGGCGTGAGGGCGGTCTGGGCGGCGTTCCCCCGGGACCGGTTCGTCGCGGAGGCGTCCGCCGGGCTGGACGGCCTGGAGCTCAAGGACCGCGTCCGGCACGTCGCGCGAACGCTCGGCGCCGCGCTGCCTCCGGGGTTCCCCCGCGCCGCGGAGATCCTGCGGGAGAGCGCATCCCGCGTCCGGCTGGACATGTGGAGCGGCTGGCCCGCCACCGAGTACATCGCGGTGCACGGCCACGACCACCTCGACGAGGCGATGACCGCGCTCGCCGCGCTCACCCCGTACGCCACCGGGGAGTTCGCCGTCCGGCCCTACCTCGACCGGCACCGCGACGACGCCATGAAGATCATGTACGGCTGGGCGGAGTCGGACGACGAGCACCTGCGCCGGCTGGCGTCGGAGGGGTCGCGTCCCCGGCTGCCCTGGGGCTCGCGGGTGCCGTGGCTGATGGAGCCCGGACCGGCGCTGCCGATCCTCGACCGGCTCCGCGACGACCCCAGCGAATACGTCCGCCGCTCGGTGGCCAACCACGTCAACGACATCGCCAAGGACCACCCGGAGGTCGCGGTCGGGCTGCTCTCCCGCTGGCGCTCCGAGGGCGGCTCGCACGTCGAGAGGGTGCTGCGCCACGCGGTGCGCGGCCTGCTGCGCACCGGTCACCCCGGCGCGCTGGAGCTCGTGGGCGCCGCCCCGGGCGGCGGCGCGGTCCGGGCGCTGGTCCTGGACGCCGACCGGGTGGCCGTCGGCGACCGGCTGCGCTTCACGGTCACCGTCTCGGCGGACGCCCCCGGCCCGCTCGTGCTCAAGTACGCCGTCCGGCGCGACGGCTCGCGCCGCGTCTTCCACCTCGGCGAGCGCACGGTCGCCGCCGCCGGCCGGGAGATCACGGTGTCCAGGTCCCACTCGTTCCGGCCCGTGACGACCCGGACCGAGCCGCCCGGCCCGCGCGTCCTGGAGATCGTCGTCAACGGCGCCGTCCGGGCGAGCGCCCCCTTCACCCTGACCGGCTCGTGACCCGTCTCCCTCACCGACCGGCCGCGGACGGCCCCGCCATCCGACCGGGCCGCGGACAGTCGCCTCCGCCGTGGCCGGCCCCACCCGGCCGGGTCGTGGTCCGCCCCCTTCACGGAGGCCGTCCCGGTCACCCGGGCTGGGACGCGGCGATCTCCAGGGCGGAGCGCGGGGCGCGGCCGAGCAGGTCGCGCAGCTCGCCTCCGGTCCCCGACAGGAAGCCGCCCGCGATGGCGGAGTAGGTGCCCACCAGCATCGGGACCTGGAAGGGCGCCAACCCGAGGGCGGTGAAGGCCTCCCGGGCCTGGGCGAGGGTGCCGGGCTCGTAGGCGACGGCGGTCCCGGTGACCGCCGAACGGGCCCGGGCGAGGTCGGCCCCGCCGACGGCCTCCTCACCGACCAGTTCGCAGGTCCGGCCCGCGTGCGCCGCGACGTCGGCGGCCACCAGGGCGGCGGCCTCGGCGAGGTCCTCCCGGGCGACCGCGGCCAGCCGCCCGTCCCCCAGGGGCGCGGTGATCGCGCCGTCCACGACCGGGGTGAGCGTGGCGAGCAGTTCCGCGTACAGGCCGTTGCGCAGGATCGTCCAGCCCGCCGTACCCGAACGAAGCCTGCGCTCGGTCCAGCGGTGCGCGAGCGCGTAGGGCAGGTGGTCCCCGGCGGCGCTGAGGCTGGTGTAGACGATGTGCCCGACCCCGGCCTTCTCGGCGGCGTCGATCACGGCGCCGTGCCGGGCGATGACGGCGTCGTCCTCGCCGTACCCCGCGGAGACGAGCAGCAGCGTGTCCACCCCGTCGAAACCGCCCGCCAGCGAGGCCGGGTCGTCGAAGTCGATCCGGCGCACCGGCACCCCCGGCGGGACGCGCTCCGGATTCCTGGTGCCCGCGACGACGTCCGGCGCCCCCGCCGGACGAGCGGCCAGATGCTCGATGACGAGCCTTCCCAGGGCGCCCGACGCGCCGGTGACAAGGATCACGTGATTTCCTCCTCGATCGAGTGGTTATTTCTGGTAACCAGAACCATCATCGGAAACCGGAACGGATCACATAAGGAGGCACTTCGATGTCAGTAGGGCACAGCGGGGTAACCACGGAGCCGGTCGTCTCCTGCGGCGGCGAGCACGAGGACTGCGGCATCCGCGAAGTCCTCGACCGGATCGGGGACAAGTGGTCGGTCCTGGTGATCGTGGAGCTGGCCCAGGGCGTGCGCCGGTTCCGGCAGCTCCAGCGGGCGGTTCCCGGCATCTCGCAGCGCATGCTCACCCTCACCGTCCGCCGCCTGGAGCGCGACGGCCTGGTCTCCCGGACGGTCCACGCCACGGTCCCCCCGCAGGTGGAGTACGAGTTGACACCCACCGGCCACAGCCTCACCCACCTGGTGAGGGCCCTGGCGGACTGGTCGGCCGAGCACCGCGAGGGCATCGCCGCCTCCCGGCGCGCGTGGGACGCCGCGAACCCCGGCTCCGGCGTCCACTGAGGCGCCCCGCCCGGGCGCCTCGCCGAAGCGTCCGCGAGCCACCCCGGAGAAGACCTCGGAAAGACCGTGAGAAGTCCTCGGGAAGCCCCCCGGGAGTCCTCGGCGAGGACCGCGGCGAGTCCTCGGCGAGGAGCGGACCGCAGGGGCCCACGGGAGACAGGCCCGCAAAACTCTCGCAACAGGCGGAACCGGACTGGGACGATGTCCGGATGACCCTGCGGATCACCACCCTCGCCGAACGCCCGGAACTCGCCGACGCCATGTGGTCGATGGAGAACTCCTGGCCGGAGTTCATGATGCGCGACCCGCTGGCGAACCTCTACTACGAGGTCTGCACGAGCCGCTATCCGGAGTTCGTCCTGGTCGCCGACGACGACGCCGAGCCCGGGCGGATCGTGGCCAAGGCGTTCAGCGTGCCCTTCGTCCCCCGCCGGGAGGAGCTGCCGGACGGGGGCTGGGACTCCGTGATCCTGTGGGCCTGGCACACCCGGAGACTGGGCGAGGTTGCCACCGCGGTCTCGGCGCTGGAGATCACGGTCCGCAGGGACCTGCTCGGCACCGGCCTGTCCCCGATCATGCTGGGCGCACTCCGGGACAACGCCGCCGGCCGGGGCTTCACCGAGCTGCTCGCCCCGGTGCGGCCGAACGCCAAGCACCTGGAGCCGCGCACCCCGATGGCGGAGTACGCCGCGCGGACCCGGCCCGACGGGCTCCCGGCCGACCCGTGGCTGCGGGTGCACGTCCGGGCGGGCGGCGAGATCGTCAAGGTGGCGCCCCGGTCGATGACGGTCTCCGGCACGCTCGCCGAGTGGCGCGAGTGGACCGGCCTGCCCTTCGACGCGGCCGGCCCCGTCGAGGTGCCCGGCGCCCTGGTCCCGGTCCACTGCGACACCGAGCAGGACCACGCCGTCTACGTCGAGCCGAACGTCTGGGTGCGGCACCCGCTGACCTGATCGAGCAGTGACTCCAGGGTCTTGTCGTCGGTGGCCGGGGCCATGACGGTCGCGCGCAGGTGGCGGACGCCGCCGATCTCGGCGGAGGTCAGGTGGAAGGAGCCCTCGGCCATCAGCCGCTCGCGGATCTCCAGCTGGTCGCCGGTGCCGTACCGGAAGCAGACGATGTTGCTCTCCGGCTCGTACGGGAACGTGAAACCGGGCCGCTCCCGGCCCAGTTCCCAGAGGCGGCGGGCGGTGGCGTACTGCCGGGCGACGTAGTCGCCGAGCCCGCGCTCGCCCCGCCAGGCCAGGTTGAGGAAGACCTTCAGGCCCAGCTCGGCCTTGCTGCACTCCACGGTCCGGCCGATCGAGTCGATGCCCCGGGCGCCGGAGTCCCGGCCGCCGGGCTCGCCGGAGTCGCCGTCGCCGTGGAGGTCACCGTAGAACAGGTAGCTCGCCTCCTGGCGGAAGGCCGCGTCGAGGTCGCTCCCGCGCCGGGTCAGTACGGCGGCGGCCAGGCTGGAGGTGCGCAGCATCTTGTGCGCGTCCCAGATCAGCGAGTCGGCCAGCTCCACCCCGTCGAGCCGGTGCCGGTGCTCGTCGCTGAGCAGCGCCGACATGCCGTGGGCGCCGTCCACGTGGAAGCGGACGCCGTGCTCGGCGCAGAACTCCCCGATCCCGCGCAGGTCGTCGTGGAGGCCGGTCCCGGTGGCGCAGGCGCTCGCCACCAGGGCCATCGGCCGCCGTCCGGCCCGGCGCACCCGGTCCAGGGCCTCGGGCAGCCGCGCGACGTCGATCCGGCCGAGCGGGTCGGTCTCCAGCGGCACGACCGCCCGCTCGCCCAGGCCGAGGATCGCCGCGGCCCGGGTGAGCGAGTAGTGCGCCGACGCGGGGGCGAGCAGGGCGAGGTCGCCGGGGACGCCCGCGGTCCAGGCGTCCGGCGCGACGGCCGCCCGCGCGGCCAGCAGCGCGGTGAGGTTGGCCAGCGACCCGCCGTGGGTGAGCACGCCGCCGCCCGCCGCGCCGTATCCGGCCTTCTCCAGCATCCAGCGCACGACCTCGTGCTCGACGGTCGCCGCCGCGGCGCCCATCTCGTAGACCGCCATCGGGTTGTTGGCCGCGCCGTGGACGAGGTCGGCGAGGGCGGCGGGGAAGTCGGGCGCGGCCACCTGGTGGCCGAGGGAGGCCGGGTGGTGCAGCCGGGTCCCCTCCTCCAGGTAGGCCGCCAGGAACCCGGCGTGGTCGTCCGGGGTCATCCCGCCCTCGCGGATCCACCGGGCCAGGCCGAGCCGCTCGGCAAGTTCGCCCGGCGGGCGGCGGGCGATGACGGGCGGCAGGCCGCGCTGGCTCTCGTCCACATAGGCGGCCAGCCGCTCGACGGTCGCGCCCGCGGCCCGGGTGAACTCCTCGACGTTCCAGATCACACGGGGATTCTGCCGGACGGTCGTCCGGCACCCCGGGGCGGGACGGCGCTCGAGACTCCGGGCTCCGCACTCGGAACTCCGAGCTCCTCACTCGGGCGAGCGGGCGGGGCGTACGGGCGGGGGCCGCTCCGCCGGGCGGTCAGGTGATGCCGACGATGGGCAGGCGCAGGGCGCCGGGGGCGGCGGCGGGGACGACGGGGTTCTTCGGCGCGACGGGGGCCAGCCGTACGTAGGCGGAGCCCTGGGCGGGGCGCGGATCGGGTTCGCCCTTGTTGGGCCACAGGGCCATGGCGCGCTCGGCCTGCGCGGTGATGGTCAGTGAGGGGTTGACGCCCGGGTTGGCGGAGACCGCGGAGCCGTCGACGACGTGCAGGCCCTCGTGGCCGTGGACGCGGTGATAGGGGTCGATCACCCCGGAGGCCGGCGAGTCGCCGATGGCGCAGCCGCCGAGGAAGTGCGCGGTGGCGGGGATGTCGAACAGGTCGAGCCAGGAGCCGCCGGGCATGCCGCCGATCTCCTCGGCCGCGTGCCGGACGAACTCGTGCCCGGCCGGGATCCAGGTGGGGTTGGGCTCGCCGTGGCCCGGCCGGGAGCGGAGCCGCCACCCTCCGAGCGGCCCGCGGCTCGGGGACAGGGTGATCGAGTTGTCCTTGGCCTGCATGACGAGGGCGATGAGCGCGCGCTCGGACCACCTGCGGTGGTCGAACAGCCTGGGCAGCAGGTGCGGGCGCCGGGCCGCCTCGCCGAGGAACCTCAGCCAGCGCGGCGTGCCACCGCCGGGCGCACCACCGGTCCCGCCACCGGCCGCACCGCCGATCCCACCGTCGGTCCCGCCGCCGGTCCCGCCGTCGATCAGCAGGGTGCGGAGCATCGCCATCGCGTTGGAGCCGTCGCCGTAGCGGACGGGCTCGATGTGGGTGTGCGCGTCGAGGTGGACGGAGGAGGTGATCGCCAGGCCGCGGTTGAGCTTTTCGCCCTCGGCGGACAGGCGCTCGAAGCCGAGCAGCGCCTCGGAGTTGGTCCTGGTCAGGGCGCCCAGCCGAGCGGACAGGCGGGGCAGCGCCCCGGTGGCCCGCATCCGGTGGAGCAGGCGCTGCGTGCCGTACGTCCCGGCGGCGAAGACCACCTGCCCGGCGGTGAGCCTGCGGCGCCGCCACGGCACGCCCGTCTTGCGTACCTCGACCGCGTAACCACCGCCGGACCCGCCGTCCCCGCCGCCGACCCCGCCTTCCCCCCGCAGGGGGCGGACCGAGGTGACCGTGGTCTCCGGGTGGACCCTGGCCCCGGCCTTCTCCGCGAGGTACAGGTAGTTCTTGGTCAGCATGTTCTTGGCGCCGTGGCGGCAGCCGGTCATGCACTCGCCGCACTCGGTGCAGCCCCGGCGGCGCGGCCCGGCGCCGCCGAAGTACGGGTCGTCGGCCTCCGCGCCGGGTGTGCCGAAGAAGACGCCGACCGGGGCCCGATGGAAGCTGTCGCCCACGCCCATCCGCTCGGCGACCTTCTTCATGATCTCGTCGGCGCGGGTGACTGTCGGGTTCTCCACCACGCCCAGCATCCGCCGGGCCTGGTCGTAGTACGGCCCCAGCTCGGCCTTCCAGTCGGTGATGCCCGCCCACTGGGGGTCGGCGAAGAACGGGTCCAGGGGCTCGTAGAGGGTGTTGGCGTAGACCAGGGAGCCGCCGCCGACCCCGGCGCCGGCCAGCACCATGACGCCGCTGCCCTTCTCGCCCCGCAGCACGTGGATGCGCTGGATGCCCTTCATGCCCAGGGCGGGCGCCCACAGGAAGTCGCGGACCCGCCAGGAGGTCTTCGGCAGCGTGCTCTCGTCGAAGCGCCGCCCGGCCTCCAGGACCCCGACCCGGTAGCCCTTCTCCGTCAGGCGGAGCGCGGTGACGCTGCCGCCGAACCCCGATCCGATCACCAGCACGTCGTAGTCGAACACCCCGGGCACTCCCTCCACTCACCGTCTCGCCCCGCGCCGGGCGCTCTGACCGCTCCGGCGCTGGGGCAGGAGGTTTCTCTCGCCGTCCCGCCCCGCGCCGGGCGCTCACTTCAGGTGCAGCGCCTTCATGACCTTGAGCAGGTTCACCACCACGTCGGTGTACCTGTCGTAGGCCATCCCGGGCAGCGGTTCCAGGCCGAGCCAGGTGGCTTGGGAGGCGATGGTCTGCGCCTCGGTGTACTTCAGCAGCCCCTCGGCGCCGTGGCGGCGGCCCAGACCGGAGGACTTCATGCCGCCCATGGGGGCGTCGTAGGAGGCGAAGGCGGCGCCGTACCCCTCGTTGACGTTGACGGTCCCGGCCTTGATCCGGGCGGCCAGCGCGCGGCCGCGCGGCAGGTTCCGGGTCCAGACGGAGGCGTTGAGGCCGTAGACGGTGTCGTTGGCCTTGGCCACGGCCTCGTCCTCATCGGAGAAGCGGTAGAGCGACACGACCGGGCCGAAGGTCTCCTCGCGGCACAGGTCCATGGTCTCGTCCACGTCCGCCAGGACCGTGGGCTCGTAGAACAGCGGTCCGGCGTCGGGGCGGGCCCGGCCCCCGGCCAGCACGCGGGCGCCCTTGGCGACGGCGTCGTCCACGTGCGCGCCGACCGCCCCCAACTGCCGCCGCGAGGTGAGCGAGCCCATCTGCACGTTCCAGTCGAGGCCCGCGCCGAGCTTCATGTTCTTCACCAGGCGGACGAACTTCTCGGTGAACGCGTCGTACACCGCGTCGTGGACGTAGAGCCGCTCGATGGAGATGCACAGCTGCCCGGCGTTGGTGAAGCAGGCGCGCAGGGCGCCCTGGGCGGCCACGTCGAGGTCGGCGTCGTCGAGGACGATCATCGGGTTCTTGCCGCCGAGCTCCAGGGAGCAGCCGATCAGCCGCTTGGCGGCCTCCTCGGCGATCTTCCGGCCGGTCCGGGTGGAGCCGGTGAACGCCACGTAGTCGGCGTCGTCGAGGAGCGGGTCGCCGATCTCGGCGGGGTCGCCGAGCACGACCTGCCAGATCTCGCGGGGCATGCCCAGGGAGACCAGCAGGTCGATCGTCCACAGCGTGGACAGCGCGGTCTGGGTGTCGGGCTTGTGGACCACCGCGTTCCCGGCGAGCAGGGCCGGGACGACGTCGGTCACGCCGAGCGAGAGCGGGTAGTTCCAGGGCGAGACCAGCGCCACGACGCCCTTGGGCCGCCGCGCCTCGACGACCTTCGTCGCGAGCGGGAACAGGCCCGCGCGCCGCTTGGTCTCCAGCAGTCCGGGGGCCCGCCGCGCGTAGTAGAGGCTGCAGCCCGCGACGTCGGCGACCTCCTCGAAGGCGTGCCGGCGGGCCTTGCCGGTCTCCCACTGGACGACGTCGAGGATCTCCTCGCGGCGCTCCAGGATGGCGTCGTGCAGACGGAGGAAGGGCAGGGCGCGCGCCCGCGCGGGCAGCGCCGCCCACGCCGCCTGCGCCTCGCGGGCCCGGGCGTGGGCGGCGCGGACGTCGTCGGCGGTGGAGAGCGGCAGCTCGGCGAGGGGTTCCCCGGTGAAGGGGGCGGAGACCTCGCGGGTCTTCCCGCTGGAGGTCACCTGCCGGACGACGCGCTCGATCATGTCCCGGTCGAGGGTCCGGATCGCTCCGAGAGTGGCAGCCATGCCGGAAGGGTATTCGGTAGAACGGCGTACGGCTACTGGTCGGTAGGAGACCGGGCCCGCCGATCGGCGGGCGGCTGAACCGGGCGCGCCCCCGATCCGTCGTAGGGGCATGAGGACATCGATTCGCACGGCCGGCGCGACCCTGGCCGCCGCCGCCCTGCTCGCCACGGCGTGCACCGCCGCCCCGGGGGGATCGGGCGCGGGCCGTACGGCGCCGGTGGAACTGGGGGACGTGCGACTGGTCGCCTACAGCGGCTGCGACGACCTGCTCGCCGGGCTGCGCGCCGCGACGGCGGAGCACGTGGGGCCGTGGGGCCTGGGCGGGCCGGTCACGTACACGCTCGAGGACTCGGCCGCCAGAAGTGCCAAGCAGGAGGCTCCCGAGCACTCCACCACGAACACGCACGAGGCCGGGGTCGACGAGCCCGACCTGGTGAAGACCGACGGCAAGCGGGTGATCACCGTGAACCGGGGCGTGCTCCGGGTGGTGGACGCCGCCACCCGGAAGGTCACCGGCACGCTCCGGCTGGTCGACGCCGAGCAGGCGTGGGCCCCGGCCGACCTGCTGGTCAGCGGCGACCGGGCGCTGGTGCTGTTCTCCGGGGGCGGGATCATCCCGTACGGCGCGATGGCCAAGATCGCCCCGAGCCCGGGACCGCGCTACGTGCTCGTCGACCTGTCCGGCGAGCCGGAGGTGATCGGTTCGATCACCCCGGACGGCTCGCACGTGGACGCGCGCATGGTCGGCTCGACGGTGCGGCTCGTGGTCCGCAGCCAGCCCGCCATCACCTTCCCCGACGCCGGGCCCGACGCCACGGACGCCGAGCGGACCCGCAGGAACGCCGAGGCGGTGAAGACCGCGCCCGTCGAGGCGTGGCTGCCGACCTACCAGGTGACCGGCGCGGACGGCCGGACCGAGAAGCGCACGGTCGACTGCGGGCGGATCAGCCACCCGCGCGAGTACACCGGCACCTCGGTGCTGACCGTGCACAGCCTCGACCTGAACGGCGGCGGGCAGGCGCTCGCGGAGACCGCCCCGATCGGCGTGGCCGCCGACGGCGACACCGTCTACGGCACCGGGTCCAGCCTGTACGTCACCAGCAACCCGCGCTCGTGGTGGGGCAGGCCGATCGACAGCGTGATCGTCGAGGAGGAACCCGAGCCCCGCCCGAGCTCCACGATCGTGGAGCAGGAGCCCAAGCCGCTGCCCGACTCCACCGCCCAGAGCCCCGCCCCGCCCGGCGGCGTCGCCCCGGAGGTCGAGCCGACCCCGGCCGAGGAGACCGTCACGGTGCCCCCGCGGGCGGAGACGTCCGCCCCGGCGACTCCCCCGGCAGCGCCCCGGACCACGGCGCCCGCACCGGAGACCACCCCGGCCGCGCCGGAGGAGACCGCCCGGCCCGCGGAGCCGGAGGGCACCGCGACCCCCGCCCCGGAGACCACACCGGTCCTGCCGCCGGAGGAGACCGAGATCCACCGGTTCGACGTCACCGCGCCGGGCGCGCCGCGCTACGCCGCCTCCGGCAGGGTCCCCGGGAGGCTGCTCAACCAGTACTCCCTGTCCGCGCACGAGGGGCACCTGCGGGTGGCGACCACCCTGGAGACCGGGAAGACGAGTTCCAGCACCGTGTACGCGCTCAAGGCCGACAGCCTGGCCGAGGTCGGCCGGGTCGGCGGCCTGGGCGAGGGCGAGCGGATCTACTCGGTCCGGTTCATCGGCCCGACCGGCTACGTGGTGACGTTCAAGCAGGTGGACCCGCTCTACGTGCTCGACCTGCGCGACCCCGCCGCGCCGCGGAAGACCGGCGAGCTGAAGATCACCGGCTACTCGGCCTACCTGCACCCGGCGGGCGACGGGCGGCTGATCGGCATCGGCCAGGAGGCCAGCGAGCAGGGCCGCACGCTCGGCACCCAGGTCTCCCTCTTCGACGTCCGCGACCCGGCGAACCCGCGCCGGCTGGCGCAGTTCTTCCAGAAGGACTCCGGTTCGGAGGCCGAGTGGGACCCGCACGCCTTCCTGTACTGGGCGCCGACGGGCACCGCCGTACTGCCGCTGAGCACCTGGAACGGCACCGAGCAGACCAACGGCGCCGCCCTGGTCCTGACGGTCGGCGACGCCGCCGTCACCCGGGCCGGGACCGTCGTCCACCCGGCGCCCAAGCCGGTGGAGAACACCCGGATCGCCCCCTACGACCCGGGCATCCGCCGCTCGATCGTGATCGGCGACGCGCTGTGGACCGTCTCCGACCTCGGCCTGGCGGTCAACGCCCTGGACGACCTGGCCAAGCGGGCCTGGATCCCGTTCGACTGACCCGCCGCGGCCGGGCCCGTGCCGTACGGCACGGGCCCGGCCGCGGGACGCGGCCTCGGCGTCCACCGCCGGGGGCCGCATCCCGTTCCCGGGCGATCCGGAACCCATCCCCTGGTGGAGCCTCGATGGTTCGCTGCCGAATCCTCGGCGGAACCCCGGCAGATTCTCGATAGAACTCCAGCGGGTCCTTGATTTGCGGCAGACTGCGGAACAGCACTCCGGCAAAATGCCGAACAGGGATCCGGCGTTTTGCCGGTCAGGCCTATGGCAGGACCACGAACAGGCTGGTGGGGAGCATGGCGAAGATTTCCCGCAAGATGGAACCCAGACTGGCCCGCGCCCTCTCGGCCTACCGGGTGGTCGTCATCGGTGGTCCCCGCCAGGTCGGCAAGACGACTCTGGCAAGGGAACTGACCGGGGGCCGCGGCACCTTCCGCCAGCTGGACGTCGACACGACCCTCGCCACCGCCCTGGTCGATCCCGTAGGATTCGCACGGCACGGCGCCACTCCCCGGGCCATCGACGAGGTCCAGCTCGGCGGAGACGCCCTGGTCCGCGCCATCAAGGTGCAGGTGGACGCCGACGACGACCCGGGACAGTTCCTTCTCACCGGCTCGGCCGACTTCCTCACCGTGCCGACCCTCTCGGAGTCCTTGGCGGGCCGCGCGGTCTTCTTCGAGCTCTGGCCCTTCTCCCAGGGAGAGCTGCGCGGCGAACCGGACGGTTTCCTCGACACGGTCTTCCGTGAGCCGGACTCCTTCCGGGAGGGGCCGAGCTCGGCGCTGCAGCCCGAGGACTACCTGGAGGCCGTGTGCCAGGGCGGGTTCCCCGAGGCGCTCAGGCTCCATCCCGACGATCGCGGTCTCTGGTACGACGCGCTCGTGCAGACCGTGACCCAGCGCGACATCGTCGGGCTCACCGGAGCGCGTCGCGCCGGGGAACTCCCCCGGCTGCTCAGGCTCCTGGCCGCCCGCACCGCGAACGAGCTCGTGGCCTCCCAGATCGGCGCCGACTCACAGCTCAGCCGGGACACCCTCGCGGACTACATCGGCTTCCTCCGGATGATCTACTTCACCCGCGAGCTGCCCGCCTGGTCCTCCAGCCACACCAACCGGGCCAAGCAGCGCCCCAAGATCTACCTGACCGACACCGGTCTCGCCTCCCACCTCCTGGACGCCGACCCTGTGGGGCTGCTCGACGATGACGGCGCCAGGCGCGGCCAGCTGGTCGAGACGTTCGTGGTGAACGAGCTCCGCAAGCAGCTTGGCTGGTCCCGGGCCAGGGCCGAGCTGTTCCATTTCCGCGACCGCGACGGCGGAGAGATCGACATCGTCGTCGAGCGGCCCGACGGCCGGGTCGTCGGGATCGAGGTCAAGTCCGGTCTGACCGTGACAGGGAGGAGCTTCACCCATCTGACCAGACTGCGCGACCGACTGGGCGACGCCTTCGTCCACGGCTACGTCCTCAGCTTCAGCCCGGATCCGCTGCCCTTCGGGGACAGACTGACCGCGCTGCCCATCTCCTACCTGTGGCAGGCCGGGTAACAGCAGGGTCTATTACACCGATATATCACCCTTTACAAGATCTTGTCAGACTGTGTGAACCGGTGTTACCTCTTGCGCAGCGCACGTGATCCACGCGTGGCATGGCCAACGACGGCCAGCTCCCCGCAGGAGGCCCGGTGTCGACCAAGACCTGGTCACGCATCACCGTCATCGCCGCCGCTACGGCGTCCCTCGCACTCCCGTCCCTCGCCCTCCCCCTCCCCGGAGCCGCCCAGAGCGGGCCCGCCGGGCGGTCCCCCGACGTCCACGACTTCCAGGCCGAGCAGCACGCCAAGCCCGACGTCGACAACCGGCGCGGCGCCGTCGCGCCCCCGGCCGCCGCGCTCGCCAAGCAGGCCGGCGCGGCCACGATCCGCTGGAACGCCCTCGGCACCCCCGCCGTCGTCACCGGCTCCGCCCCGCTCGCCGAAGGGCTCGGCGACGACCCCGAGCGGGCCGCCCGCGCCTACCTCAAGGCCAACGAGAACCTCTTCGGGCTGAGCCCCGAGGCCGTCGACGCGCTGGAGAAGGTCGCGGCCAACCCCATCGGGGACGGCCACGCCGTACTGCTCCGGCAGAGGTTCGGCGACCTGCCCGCGGGCGTGGACGGGCAGGTGGTGCTGGGCGTGACCGGCGGGAAGGTCGTGCACGTCACCTCGACGCTCTCCCGGTCCGCCGCCGCCCCGCCCGCCGCCGCGCTCACCGGTCGGCAGGCGCTGGAGGCCGCCGCCCGCGACGGCGGGATCGACCTGGCCACCGCCGCCGTCAAGCAGGCCACCGAGGTGGCCGTGCCCGCCCCCGACGGCGTCCACCGGGCCTACCAGGTGGTGCTGATCGGCGGGGGCCCGGGACAGGAGGCCGAACCCGCCGCCTACACCACCCACGTGGACGCGGTCAGCGGCGAGATCCTGACCCGCGAGAACTTGGTGGACCACCACCACGAGCCGGACGACCCGCAGTGGGAGGCCTTCCCCGCCAACCCGCCGGCCGACTACTCCTCCGCCGACACCCGCTCCCGCTGGTGCTTCGCGCCCGGGCCCGGCTGCGACCTGGTGACCGGCGGCGACCCGGCCACCGGTAGGGCGTGGGACGTCGACCACGCCACGGGCGCGCCGACGGGCACCAGCCTCGGCAACGCGGCGCGCACGTTCGAGAACCGCGCCAGCGGCGACCCGTACACGGTCGGCACCCGGAGCGGCGCCCCCGCGCCGGACCGGAAGCACGTCCATCCGTGGAAGAACACGTGGTACACGGCCAAGTGCGACCCGGCCGTCTTCGACCTGCCCGGCGAGGCCGACCTGGAGGCGGCGATCACCAACCTGCACGTGATGCACAACCGCATGCACGACTGGTCCTACCGGCTCGGCTTCACCGAGACGGCCTGGAACATGCAGGCCGACAACGGCGAGCGCGGCGGCCTCGGCGGCGACCCCGAGCAGGGCAACGCCCAGGCGGGCGCGCGGGTGCCCAACGTGCGCGACAACGCCAACCAGATCACCGGCCCCGACGGGGTCGCCCCGATCACGAACATGTACCTCTGGCAGCCGGTCGCGGGCTCGTTCTACTCCCCCTGCGTGGACGGCGACTACGACATGTCGGTGATCGGCCACGAGTACGGTCACGCGATCTCCGGCCGCATGGTCGGCGGCCCGAACGCCGGGTGGAGCGGCGCCCAGCCGGGCGCGATGAACGAGAGCACCTCCGACCTGCTGGCCATGGAGTACCTGGCCGAGTACGGCTTCCGCCCCGCGGGCGACACACCGTACGTCACCGGCGCGTACGTCACCGGTGACCGGAAGGCCGGCATCCGCAACCACGACATGTCGAAATCCCCGCTGAACTACGGCGACGTCGCCTACGACATCGTCGGCCAGCAGGTCCACGCCGACGGCGAGATCTGGAGCGCCACCCAGTTCGACGTGCGCGAGGCCTTCGTCAGACGGTACGGCAAGGGCACGGCGGCCCTGCAGCGGGCGTGCGCCGACGGGAAGGTCCCGGTGGGCAGGTGCCCCGGCAACCGCCGCTGGGCGCAGCTCTCCTTCGACGCCCTGCTGCTGATGGCCACCGGCGCGGTCAGCTACGTCGACCACCGCGACGCGCTGCTCGCGGCCGACGCGCTCCGCTTCGGCGGGAGGAACCGGGACATCATGTGGCGGGCCTTCGCCTCCCGCGGCCTCGGTGAGGGCGCGGCCAGCTTGAACCAGAACGACCCCGACCCGACGCCGAGCTTCGTCGACCCCGAGGGGAGGAACGGGAAGATCCGCCTCAAGCCCCTCGCCGACGCCTCCGGCGCCGCGCTCCGGCTCTACGTCGGCCGCTACGAGGCCCGCGCCGTGCCGGTCGCCGACACCGACCCGGCCACCGAGCTCGGTGACACGGTGGAGATGACCCCGGGCCTGTACGACTTCGTCGTCGCCGGCAGCGGCTACGGCCACACCCGGGTGAGGTTCGCGGTGCTGCCCGGCGTGACGCTCCCCCTCCCGCTGCCGCTGGCGAAGAACGTCGCCTCGGCGGCGCTGGGCGCCACGGCCGCCGGTGACGGCGTCAACCACGCCAAGCTGATCGACGAGACCGAGGCCACGAACTGGGCCTCGCTCACCGGCCCGGTCCGGGGCAGGACCGTGACCGTCGACCTGGCCGGGTCCGACCCGGTGAAGGTCCGCCGGGTCCAGGTCAGCGCCATGCTCCGGCCGAACGTGAACGACCCCGCCGACCCCGGCGGCCAGAACCGCTTCAGCGCCCTGCGCGCCTTCGAGGTCCTGGCCTGCGACGCCACGAAGAAGGACTGCTCGCAGCCCGAGTCCTTCTCCGTCGCCTACACCAGCCCCGCCGACGCCTTCGACACCCGGCTGCCCCGCCCCCGGGGCGCCGACCTGCTGATCGAATCGTTCAGGATCCCCACGACGACGGCCACCCACCTGGCCCTGCGCGCGGTCTCCACCCAGTGCACCGGCAACCCGCGCTACGCCGGCGAGCAGGACGCCGACCCCGGCTCCGCCACCGACTGCGCCACCGCGAGCCCGGCCCGCGACCACCTCCGCGCCGCCGAGTTCCAGGCGTTCACCCGATAAGCCCGTCCGGTACGGCTCCCGCCCGACCCGGGCGGGAGCCGTACCCCTCTTCACCGAAGTGAACGATCCTCGCGAATCCCGAATCGATCACTATCCGTATCGAATCAGATTCTCCTTGCTACGTTCGGCTCCTCCGTACCACCGGCGAAGGAGCCTCCCGTGACACCTGTCCTCCGCGCGTCCCTGCTGGCCTGCACCGCCGTCCTGACCTTGCCGCTGACGGCGGGGCCCGCTGCGGCGGCCCCACAGGGCGTGCCGAAGGGGGCGCAGAAGGTCGTCGTCGTGAAGATCGTGGACGGCGACACGGTCGACGTCCGCGCCGGCCGTACCGGCCCGGTCTTCCGCGTCCAGCTTCTGGAGGTCGACACCCCCGAGCGCGGCCGGTGCTGGTTCAGGACCTCGTCCGCCCGCGCCGCGGCGCTCCTGCCCGTCGGAAAGAGCGCCTACCTGCTGAAGGACAGGGACCCGAAGGACCGCTACGGCCGCCACCTGCGCTACGTGTGGGGCGCGACCGGCACCTTCGTCAACCGCCACCTCGTGCGCTTCGGATACGGCAAGGCGGTGCTCTACAAGCCCAACGACCGGTACATCGCCCTCATGCGGGCCGAGCAGGCCAAGGCACGGCGGGACGGGCTCCGGATCTGGTCGGGCGGCTGCGACGGCACGGGCTCGGCACCCGCGCCGTCTCCTACCCGGACCCCGGCTCCGCAGCCGACCCCGGACCCGCCGTCCACCGGGACCGACCCGCGCTTCCCCACCTGCGGCGCGGCCAACGCCGCGGGCCACGGACCGTACCGGCGGGGCACCGACCCGGAGTACGCCTGGTACCAGGACCGCGACGGCGACGGCCTCGTCTGCGAACGCTGACCCCGGACGGCTGCGGCCGGCTTCCCGCCCCGCCGCTACCCGGCGGCGTCGTACCACCGGGGCGGAGCGGTGGCCTTCCGCGGATCGGGGGCCGGCCCGGCTCCGGGACCGAGGATGACGAACAGGTCGACGGCGACGGAGCTGCGGGGACGGGAGCCGGCGACGATCCAGCCGTCCTCGATGCTCCCCGCCGGGACGGGCTGGTCGGCGAAACCGCCGTCGGGGTAACGCCACAGCAGGCGGTGGTCAGCTCTCAGGCCACGCCGCCGCAGCTCAGCGCGGACGGCGGCGACCGTCTTACCACGGGAGGTGTAACCGCTCAGGGCCTCTGCTCCCTCGGGATCATCGAAGTCGACCTCGGCGTACGACTCCCCCGGCCTGGCCTCGCACCCCACGCCGAACACCACCCTGCCGGGAAAGTCGACCGGCATCCAGACCTTGCCGCAGAACGCCGACGCGCAGGGCACCGAACTCCGTGTGCCTATGCTTCCGTGCCATTCGAAGCCTTCGGGAACGATCGGCCCGAACAGTGAGCCCACGCCGGGTAGCGGACGAGGTAGAGCGCCTCGAAACGATCTCGCGCGCTGGAGGGCACGCGTTGATCCTGCACAGGTGTCTCCTGACCGAAGTGGTGCCGGACACCTCATCAGGTGTCCGGCACCACCCGGAAACGTTTCACCCCCTGGTCGGCGGCCCCGCCGGAAACGCCGGCGGAGCCTCGTCTCCCACCGCCCGTTCCCTCAGCCCTGACGACGCGCGAGGTTCGTCTCTCCGCTCTTCCCCGCCTGCCGACGAGGACAGCGGAGCTCTCGACCGTCAGCTCGACCGCAGTACGCGCACGTCGATGCCGAACTTCTCAGCTTCCTTCATCTTCAGGTCGGACGTGACGAGAGGTGCGTCCAGTGCCTGTGCCAGCACGACATACGCCGCATCGTATGTCGTGAAGTCGTCACGGAGCCTGAGCACGTGGCCCATGAGTTCGGTCATCTGGTAACGCCGGATGCGTAGTGAGCCGAAGTCCTCGACGGCTTCGTCCAGCCGCTGCTCATCGAGCTTCTTACCGAGGACGAGACCCCTCAACGCGCTCGAGACCTCGAAGTCCAGAAGCGCGGGCGCGTGAAGTTCCTCCTCGGCGATGACCGCCAGGAGCGCGGTGTTGACCGGATCGTCCACCAGAGCCTCCACCACGGCAGAGGACTCAATGACGATCACGATACCTCGCGAATACGCCGGATCTCGTTCACAGTCTCGTCCGTGGTCGGACCACCGAGACGGTTCCGCCGGGCCAGACGTGCGGCGATCTCGGCGTTCGTCGGGCGGGCGGCCATGCGCTCCAACTCTGCGCGGAGATAGGCAGCCAGTGTGAGTCCGCGCTCGGCCGCCTGCTCTTTGAGTGCTCGTACTGTCGGTTCGGGGACATCGCGTACCTGCAACAGTGCCATGACTTCATAGTATGCATTTGTATGCAAGCTGCAGGCGGAATCGGTGATGACGCAGGACAGTCCGAGAGACCCGATGTCTCGAGCTCTCAAGTAGCCTTCGCAAAGACCTGCCGACTCAGGCCAGGTTGGTCTCCGGAGCGGCGACGGGGACGATGTCGGGGGCGCCGAGGCGGATGGCGTCGGCCTCGTGGTCGGTGTCCTGCTCCTGGGAGAGCCGCTCGGCCTCCACCCGCTTGGTGTAGTGCTCGATCTCCCGCTTGACCTGCTCGTCGTCCCATCCCAGCGGGCCGGCGAGCAGTCCGGCGGCCTCCTCGGCCACGGCCAGGCCGCGGTGGAAGGTCTCCATGGCGATGTGGGTGCGCCGGGTCAGCACGTCGTTGAGGTGCCGGGCGCCCTCGTGGGTGGCGGCGTAGACGACCTCGGCCCGGAGATAGTCGTCCGCCCCGGTCAGCGGGCGGGCGAGCGCCGGGTCCTCCTCGATCAGCGCCAGCACCTCGCCGATCATGGAACCGTACCGCTGGAGCAGGTGCTCGATCCGCGCCACGTGCAGCCCGGAGGAGCGCGCCAGCCGCTCGCGGGAGTTCCACAGCGCCTGGTACCCCTCCGCGCCGGCCAGCGGGACGCGGTCGGTGCAGGAGGGCGGGACCCGCTGGTGCAGGCCGTGCGCGACCGCGTCCACCGCGTCCTTCGCCATGACCCGGTAGGTGGTGTACTTGCCGCCGGCCACCATGACCAGCCCCGGCACCGGGTGGGCCACCACGTGCTCGCGCGAGAGCTTGGAGGTCTCCTCCGACTCTCCCGACAGCAGCGGCCGCAGCCCCGCGTAGACGCCCTCGACGTCGTCGCGGGTGAGCGGCACCGAGAGCACCGCGTTGACGTGCTCCAGCACGTAGTCGATGTCGGAGCGGGAGGCCGCCGGGTGGACCTTGTCCAGGTCCCAGCGGGTGTCGGTGGTCCCGATGATCCAGTGGCGGCCCCAGGGGATGACGAACAGCACCGACTTCTCGGTCCGCAGGATGATCCCGGTGTGCGAGTGGATCCGGTCGCGCGGCACGACCAGGTGCACGCCCTTGGAGGCGCGCACGTGGATCTGCCCGCGCCCGCCGACCAGCTCCTGGATCTCGTCGGTCCACACGCCGGTGGCGTTCACCACCTGGCGCGCCCGCACCTCCAGGTCGGTCCCGGTCTCCAGGTCGCGCACCCGCACCCCGGTGACCCGCTCCCCCTCCCGCAGGAAGCCCGTCACCTGCGCCCGGGAGGCGACGTGCGCCCCGTAGCCGGCGGCGGTCCGCAGCATGGTCATCACGTAGCGGGCGTCGTCCACCTGCGCGTCCCAGTACTGCACCGCGCCGGAGAAGGCGGTACGGCGCAGCGCCGGGGCCAGCCGCAGCGCCCGCCTGCGCGACAGGTGCCGGTGGCCGGGGACGCCGCGGGTGAGCCCGGTGGAGAAGCCCAGGGTGTCGTACATCACCAGCCCGGTGCCGACGTACGGCCGCTCCCAGCCCAGATGGGTGAGCGGGAACAGGAACGGCACCGGCCGCACCAGGTGGGGGGCGATCCGCTGCAGCAGCAGCGCGCGCTCCTGGAGCGCCTCCCGGACCAGGTCGAAGTTGAGCTGCTCCAGATAGCGCAGGCCGCCGTGGATCAGCTTGGAGGAGCGGGAGGAGGTCCCCGAGGCGAAGTCGCGCGCCTCCAGCAGCCCGACGCTCAGCCCTCGCGTCGTCGCGTCGAGCGCGACCCCGGCGCCGACGACCCCGCCGCCGATCACCACCACGTCGAGCTCGGCGGAGCCCAGCTGCGCCAGTGCGGCGGACCTCTCGGCAGGGCCGAGCCGTGCGGTGCCCATGCGCGCCGTCATGCTGCATCCCCCCGGGGTACGCGGATCGTCGTCTTGTCCGGGATATGTACCCCCGCCCCCGGATGTCACTACCAGCCGGTAGTCGCGCTCGCGGTGATTCGCGCCACCGTCCGCCGCCCCGGTCAGGCGCGGACGACCTTCACGCCGGCGTCGGCGAAGCGGGCCGCGTCCTCGTCGGTGAGGCCCTCGTCGGTGACCAGCGTGCCGACGGCGTCCAGGGTGCAGATCCGGGCGAACGCGCGACGTCCGATCTTGGAGACGTCCGCGACCACGACGACCTCGGCGGCCCGGCCGATCAGCAGGCCGTTGACGCTCGCCTCGCCCTCGTGGTGGGCGAAGGCCCCCGTCCCGGCGTCGATCGCGTCCACACCCAGGAACGCGATGTCCAGCGTGATCTGCTCCAGCACCTCCGAGGCCAGCGGCCCGATCAGCTCGTAGGACTGCGGCCGCGCCACCCCTCCGGTCACCACGATCTTGACGTTCTGCCGCACGGTCAGCTCGGCGGCGATGTTCAGGGCGTTGGTGACGATGGTGAAGCCGAGCTCGGGATCGGCCCGTACGGCCAGCGCCCGCGCGACCTCCGAGGTGGTGGTGCCGCCGTTCATGCCGACGATCGCGCCGGGCGCCGCCAGCGCGGCGGCCGCCTCGGCGATCCGCTGCTTCTCTCCGGCGTGGCGCGCGGTCTTGTAGCGCAGCGGCAGGTCGTAGCTCACGCTCTGCGCGACGGCCCCGCCCCGCGTGCGCATGAGCATCTGCTGCTGGGCCAGCTGGTCGAAGTCGCGCCGGATCGTCGCGGTGGAGACGTCCAGCCCCTCGGCGGCCTGCTCGACGGTCAGCCGGCCCTCCCGGGCGAGCAGTTCGAGGATCGCGTTCCAGCGCTCGTATCGGCTCACGGTCAACAGGGTGTCACAGCGCAGGATCAAAACCCACCTCTGCCCAAATGTGCTTACTTCTGCTATAAATCACTCATAAATGAGCCAAACCGGGAGGCGTGCCGTGACCACCCACACCGAAGCAGAGATCGCGTCCCAGCCGGACTGCTGGCGCCGCGCCGCCGCCGCGGTCCCGGCCGACGCCCTCCCGCAGCCGGGCGAGCGGGTGGCCGTGGTCGGCTGCGGGACGTCCTGGTTCGTCGCCCAGGCCTACGCCGCGCTGCGCGAGCGCGCCGGGCACGGCGAGACCGACGCGTTCGCAGCCTCCGAGGCGCCGGCCGGCCGCTCCTACGACCGGGTGCTGGCGCTGACCAGGTCCGGCACCACCACCGAGGTGCTGGACCTGCTGCGCGACACGGACGCCCGGACCACCGCGATCACCGCGGACCCGGACACCCCTGTCATGGCGCTGGCCGACCGGGTCGTCGTCCTCGACTACGCCGACGAGCGGTCGGTCGTGCAGACGCGGTTCGCCACCACCCAGCTGGCCCTGCTCCGCGCCCACCTCGGCGAGGACCTGACCGCCGCCGTCGCCGACGCCGAGCGCGCGCTCGCCGAGCCGCTTCCCCCCGAAACGCTCACCGCCGAGCAGATCACCTTCCTGGGCCGCGGCTGGACGTACGGCCTGGCCCTGGAGGCGGGGCTGAAGATGCGCGAGGCCTGCCGCGCCTGGACCGAGGCCTACCCCGCGATGGAATACCGGCACGGCCCGATCAGCATCGCCGGGCCCGGCCGGATCACCTGGATGCTCGGTGACGCCCCCGAGGGGCTGCGCGAGGAGGTGGAGGCGACCGGCGGCGCGTTCCTGGCCGGCGGCCTGGACCCGATGGCCGAGCTGGTGCGCGTCCAGCGGGTGGCGGCGGCCAGGGCCCTGGCCCGGGGGCTCGACCCGGACCGGCCGCTCCACCTGACCCGCTCGGTGATCCTCCCCGCCCGGGAGCCCCGGTGACCGGCCCCGCCGGGACCGGACCCGCGACGGCCGGGTCCACCACGGCCGCTCTCCGGACCGGCGCTCTCCCGGCCTCCACCCCCGCCGCGGCCGGCCTCGCCACCGCCGATCCCGCAGCGACCGCCCCCTCCGCGCAGGCGGGAGAGGATGGGGCCATGAGCCTCACACTCGCCGACGCCCGCGTCGTCACCCCCGACGGTGTCCACGACGGCTGGCTGACCATCGAAGACGGCCGCATCACCCACGTCGGCCGGGGGAGCGCGCCCGGGCCGGGCCGCAGCCTCGGCGGCCGCTACGTCGTGCCCGGTTTCGTCGACATCCACAACCACGGCGGGGCGGGCGGCTCCTTCCCCGCGGGCGACCCCGAGCAGGCCGTCCGGATCGCGGCCCTGCACGCCCGGCACGGCACCACCACGCTCATGGCCAGCCTGGTCACGGCCTCCCCCGAACACCTGGCCCGGGCCGCCTCCGCCCTGGCCGACCTGTGCGAGGACGGCCTGCTGGCCGGGATCCACTTCGAGGGCCCCTACATCTCCAAGGCCCGCTGCGGCGCGCACAACCCCGCCCTGCTGCGCGAGCCCTCCCCCGGGGAGCTCCTCGGCCTGCTCAAGGCGGGGCGCGGGCACGTGCGCATGCTCACCATCGCCGCCGAGCTGCCGGGCGCGCTGGACACCATCCGGGAGGCCGTCGCCAACGACGTGATCGCCGCCCTCGGGCACAGCGACGCCGACTACGGGCGGACCCTCGCCGGGATCGACGCGGGCGCCCGCGTCGCGACCCACCTCTACAACGCGATGCCCCCGCTGGGCCACCGCGACCCCGGACCGGTCGCCGCCCTGCTGCAGGACGAGCGGGTCACGGTGGAGCTGGTCAACGACGGCGTGCACGTGCACCCCGCCATGCTCCGCCTGGCCTGCCGGGCCGCCGGGCCGGGCCGTACCGCGCTCGTCACCGACGCGATGGCGGCGGCCGGGGCCGGGGACGGGACCTACGACCTGGGCCCGCTCAAGGTCGAGGTGGTGGACGGCGTCGCCCGCCTGGCGGGGGGCGGCTCCATCGCGGGCTCCACCCTGACCATGGACGCCGCCTTCCGGCGCGCCGTCCGCGAGCTCGGCCTGTCCCTGCCCGAGGCCGCCGAGGTCACCTCCCTCACCCCCGCCCGGGTCCTAGGCCTCGACGACCGCCTCGGCTCCGTCACCGCCGGCAAGCGGGCCGACCTGGTGGTCCTCGACGGTGACCTGGAGGTCGCCGGCGTCATGAAGCACGGAAGCTGGATCACGGAACCCTGATGCGCCCCGCCCCTCCCCCCGCCCCAGGCCCGATCCTCACCGTCACCCTGAACCTGGCCCTCGACGTGACCTACACCGCCGACGGCGTCGACTGGGACGGCGTCAACCGGGTGCGGGCCGTGCACCGCAGGGCGGGAGGCAAGGGGGTCAACGTCGCCCGGGTCCTCGCCGGGCTCGGCCGCGACGTCCTGGTCACCGGCCTTTCCGGCGGTTCCAACGGCCGGGCCGCCGAGGCCGACCTCGCCGGGGCCGGGCTCCCCGCCGCACTCACCCGCATCGGCGGGGAGTCCCGCGCCACCCTCGCGGTCTGCGACCTGCACCCGTCCGGGCCGCGGCGCACGGCCCTGTTCAACGAGCCGGGGCCCGTCGTGTCGGGCGGGGAGGTGGCGGCGTTCCTCGCCGGCTTCGAGGCCCGTCTCGGCACCGCCGCGGCCGTGGTGGTCTCGGGGAGCCTGCCGCCCGGCGTCCCCGCCGGCTTCTACGCCGTCCTCGCCTCCCGCGCCCGCGCCCGCGGTGTCCCGGTCATCGTGGACGCCGACGGCGAGGCGCTCCGGCACGCCCCGGCCGGCCGGCCCTCGATCGTCAAGCCCAACGCCGAGGAGCTCGCCCGCGCCCTCGCCGCGCCGTCCGGCGGCGGACCCGCCCGGCGGGGGACGGCCTCCCGGCCGGAGGACCGCGCGGGCAGGCGCTCCGGGGATGTGCTCGGCGGCGCCGAGGCGCTCCGGGAGGCGGGGGCCGGGGCGGTCGTCGTCTCCCTGGGGGCCGGCGGGCTGCTGGCCGTGACCTCCGAGGGCTCCTGGCGGGCCGCCATGCCGTACCGGGTGGAGGGGAACCCGACCGGGGCCGGCGACGCCCTGGTCGCCGGGCTGGCCCTGGGCCTGGTCGAGGGCTCCTCCTGGCCCGACCGGCTGCGCCGTGCCGCGGCGCTGGGCGCGGCGGCGGTGGCGGCTCCGGTCGCCGGGGAGATCGATGCGGACGTGTTCCGGGAGGTCCATCCCCTGATCCGGGTCGAGACCGCAGACCCGTAGCCACACCTCCGATTCCTGTCCCGGACCTCCGCACCCGCCCCGATCCCGATCCCGGACCCGCCCCGGACCCGTGCGGGCCCCGGACCCGGACCTCCGCACCCGTGCGGGCCCCGGCTCGCCGGGGTCGGCCCGAAAGCACCCCGTCACCCCTGAAAGGCCCCGCCCATGCCCCTCGTCGGAATCGGCGACATCATCCGCGACGCCCCGGCGGGCGTCGGCGCCTTCAACGTCGTCCAACTGGAGCACGCCGAGGCGATCGCCGCCGGGGCCGAGCGCGCCGGAGCACCGGTCGTGCTGCAGATCAGCGAGAACTGCGTGCGCTACCACGGCGCCCTCGCCCCCGTGGCCGCCGCCTCGCTGGCCGTCGCCCGGGCCTCCTCGGTGCCCGTGGCCGTCCACCTCGACCACGCGTGCGACCGCGCGCTGGTCGAGGAGGCCGTGGAGCTGGGCATCGGGTCGGTCATGTTCGACGCCTCCGCGCTGCCCGACGAGGAGAACGCGGCGCTCACCGCGGAGGTCGCCGCCTGGTGCCACCGGCGGGGCGTGTGGGTGGAGGCCGAGCTCGGCGAGATCGGCGGGAAGGACGGCGTGCACGCGCCCGGGGCGCGGACCAGGCCGCACGAGGCCGCCGGCTACGTCGCCCGCACCGGCGTCGACGCCCTCGCCGTCGCCGTCGGCAGCTCCCACGCCATGACGACGCGCGACGCCGTGCTCGACCTCGCCCTGATCGCCGAGCTGCGCGCCGCCGTCCCGGTCCCGCTCGTGCTGCACGGCTCGTCCGGCGTGCCGGACGACACCCTGCGCGCCGCCGTACGGCACGGCATGAAGAAGATCAACATCGCCACCCACCTGAACAGGGCATTCACCCGGGCGATCCGCGACCGCCTGGCCGCCGCCCCGGAGGCGGTCGACCCCCGCACCTACGTGAGGGCGGGCCGCGACGCCGTCGCCGCCGAGGTCGCCCACCTCCTCGGCGTGCTCGGCGGCTGACCCGCCGCCGGCACGCGGCTCGGGACGGAGCCACCGGGAGAGGCGTACGGCCCGGCCGGGACCGTACGGCTCAAGAGCGGCCGAGGCCGTACGGCCCAAGCCGATGCGGCCCCGGCGCGGGCGGTGCACCCCTGAGGACGGCGGAGGGGCCCGGCCCGCACGGGCACCGGGATCCCCCACCGCCGCCGGGTCAGCGCTGCGGGGCGACGACGACCTCGACCCGCTGGAACTCCTTCAGGTCGGAGTAGCCGGCGGTGGCCATGGTGCGTCGGAGCGCGCCCATCAGGTTCATCGAGCCGTCGGCCACCGAGGAGGGGCCGTGCAGGATCTGCGCGAGTGTGCCGACCGTGCCGAACTCGACCCGCTTGCCGCGCGGCAGCTCCGGGTGCTGGGCCTCGGAGCCCCAGTGGAACCCCCGGCCGGGCGCCTCGACGGCGCGGGCCAGCGGCGAGCCGACCATGACCGCGTCGGCGCCGCAGGCGATGGCCTTGGCGATGTCGCCGGAGGTGCCCATGCCGCCGTCCGCGATGACGTGGACGTACCGGCCGCCGGACTCGTCCATGTAGTCGCGGCGCGCCGCGGCCACGTCCGAGATCGCGGTGGCCATCGGCACCGCCACGCCCAGCACCGTGCGGGTGGTGTGCGAGGCGCCGCCGCCGAAGCCGACGAGCACGCCGGCCGCGCCGGTCCGCATCAGGTGCAGCGCCGCGGTGTAGGTGGCGCAGCCGCCGACGATCACCGGGACGTCGAGCTCGTAGATGAACTGCTTGAGGTTGAGCGGCTCGGCCCGGCCCGAGACGTGCTCGGCCGAGACCGTGGTGCCGCGGATCACGAAGATGTCCGCGCCCGCGTCGATGACGGCCTTGTGGTACTGGACCGTGCGCTGCGGGGAGAGCCGGGCCGCCGTGGTGACCCCGGCCGCGCGGATCTCCTCGATCCGGCGGCCGATCAGCTCCTCCTTGATCGGCTCCTCGTAGATCTTCTGGAGGCGCTTGGTCGCCGGTTCGCCCTTGAGTTCGGCCACCTCCTCCAGCAGCGGCATCGGGTCCTCGTAACGGGTCCACAGACCCTCCAGGTCCAGCACCGCCAGACCGCCGTGCCGGCCCACCTCGATCGCGGTCTGCGGCGAGACCACACTGTCCATGGGGCTCACCACGAGGGGCAGCTCGAACCGGTAGGCGTCGATCTGCCAGGCGATCGAGACCTCCTCGGGGTCGCGGGTCCGCCGGGAGGGGACGATGCCGATCTCGTCCAGCGCGTAGGCACGGCGTCCGTTCTTGCCGCGGCCGATCTCCACCTGAGTCATGTTCCGTATCTTTCCCATCTCACGCGCGTACGGCCCACGCCTCCCGGCGTGGGCCGTACCTGTGTCCGACCGGCCCGCACGCCGATGTTCAGCGGCGGTGGTAGTTCGGCGCCTCGACCGTCATCTGGATGTCGTGCGGGTGGCTCTCCTTGAGTCCCGCGGCGGTGATCGGCATGAGTTCGCACCTGTCGTGCATCTCGGCGATCGTGCGGCACCCGGAGTACCACATGCCCTGGCGCAGGCCGCCGACGAGCTGGTGGGCGACCGCGGAGACCGGGCCGCGGTAGGGTACCTGGCCCTCGATGCCCTCGGGGATGTACTTGTCCTCGCCGCCGACGTCGGCCTGGGCGTAGCGGTCCTTGCTGAAGGACGCCCCGCCGCGCTCGCGGTTGCGGACCGCGCCGAGCGAGCCCATGCCCCGGTAGGACTTGAACTGCTTGCCGTTGATGAAGATCAGCTCGCCCGGGGACTCCTCGCAGCCCGCCAGCAGCGAGCCCAGCATCACCGTGTCGGCGCCGGCCGCGATGGCCTTGACGATGTCGCCGGAGTACTGCAGGCCGCCGTCGCCGATCACCGGCACCCCGGCCGGGCCGCAGGCCAGCGAGGCCTCGTGGATGGCGGTCACCTGCGGGGCACCGACCCCGGCGACCACGCGGGTGGTGCAGATGGAGCCGGGGCCCACCCCGACCTTGACCGCGTCGGCGCCGGCGTCGATCAGCATCTGGGCGCCCGCCCGGGTGGCGATGTTCCCGCCGATCACGTCGACCCGGCTGTTGGCCTTGATCTTCGCGATCATGTCGGCGAGGCCCTTGGAGTGGCCGTGCGCCACGTCCACGATGATCACGTCGACGCCGGCCTCGATCAGCGCCGCCGCCCGCTGCTCGGCGTCACCGCCGACGCCGATGGCCGCCCCCACGACGAGCCGGCCGTCGGCGTCCTTGGTGGCGAGCGGGTACTGCTCGCTCTTGGTGAAGTCCTTGACCGTGATCAGGCCGTGCAGCCGCCCGGCCGCGTCGACCAGCGGGAGCTTCTCGATCTTGTTCTTCCGCAGCAGCGCGAACGCGTCGTCCCTGGAGACCCCCACCGGCGCGGTGACCAACGGCATCGCGGTCATGACCTCGCGCACCGGCCGGCTGTGGTCGGTCTCGAAGCGCATGTCCCGGTTGGTGACGATGCCGACCAGCACGCCGTTCACATCCGTCACCGGGACGCCGGAGATCCGGTAGGTCGCGCAGAGGCGCTCGACGTCGGCGAGCGTGTCGTCCGGCGAGCAGGTGATCGGGTTGGTGACCATCCCGGCCTCGGACCGCTTGACGAGATCGGCCTGCCCGGCCTGGTCCTCGACGGACAGGTTGCGGTGCAGGATGCCGATGCCGCCCTGACGGGCCATGGCCACCGCCATGCGCGCCTCGGTGACCGTGTCCATCGCGGCGGAGACGAGCGGGATGCGCAGGGTGATCCCGCGCGAGAGGCGGGTGGTGGTGTCCGCCTCGCCCGGCTGCAGGTCGGAGTAGGCGGGGACGAGGAGCACGTCGTCAAACGTCAGCCCCGGCTCGGTGAACTTGGCCATCATTCTCCTGGCGAGGGACTGCCGGGGTCGTCCGGCAGGGGAATCGCTTCCCTTTGCGGTTCTGGCGGTCGGAACGGTCAGGGCGCGAGGACGCGGCCGTCACCGGCCTTCCTCAGGGGCGGCGGGGTGGCCGCCTCCCGCTCCTGGAGCGGGGGAGCCGCCTGCGACCCTCCGGCCACGACGCGCTCTGTGGGAATCCCGGGTGGAGAAAGCCGCCCCCGGCACAGTTTAGGGTCTGCCCCCCGGAGCGCCGAACGGCAGGGGGAGGCGGGACGGAGCGGACGGCCGGATACGCCGCGGGAGGCCGAGCGGTCGGTGACCCGCTCGGCCTCCCGTCACCGGCAGCGTCGCGATGCGCCCGGATGCCGCCGGACCCCCCTCCGTGTCCGAGCGGCGGAGCGCCTCGCCCGCGGTGCCGACGCCATGTCATGGTCGCCCCGCCTTCCACCGCGCGCAATGGTCGAAGCTGCAACTGCACGAAGCTGCACCCGGATCCGCCGATCGCGCCAAGGCCCGGACAGGAGCGGGACGCCGGGTTATCCTCTCGACACGTCCTGTTCATCCCAGGAGCCCCCGTCGATGCCTGCCGACACCTCCGACCCGCTCGCCGCCCTGGGCCTGACCCCCGCCCAGACCGCGCTGTACGACGCGGTGCTCCGCCTGCACCGCGCCACCTGCGCCAAGCTGGCCGAGGCCATCGGCGACCCCCCCGAGTCGCTGCACCGCGAGCTGACCACCCTGGTACGGCTGGGCGTGGTCGACGAGCAGGCCGGGGAGTACCTCGCGCGGCACCCGGCCGCGGCCCTCGGCCGCCTGATCGCCGACCGGCTGGACCACCTCGCCGAGGAGAGCCGCAGGATCGACTCGGTGCTGGGCTCGATCCGCCACCTCATCCACCAGTACGACGCCGGCCGCGACCAGCAGACCGGGCAGTTCCCGGTCGAGCTGGTCGGCGGGGCCTACGAGCTCTACGAGAGCGTGATCGGCATGGCGGTCCAGGCTCCCCCGCTGCGGCTGCTCACCGCCGTCCCGGACCGGCGGACGATGAGCGACTTCACCCAGCGCTACGCCGACCAGTGGATCGCGGCCCAGCACCGGGGCCTGCTCTCCTGCCGCGCCCTCATCCCGGCGGACCTGCTGCAGATGCCCGGCCTGCCGGAGAAGCTCGCCCGGTTCGAGCGCGCCGGGGCGCGGATCCGGACCGTCGGCTCGGTGCCGAGCTGGTTCCTCGTCGCCGGGGACGACGTGGCGGGCCTGCCCGCCCGGTGGGGCGGCGCCCTGGCCGAGAGCGCCTACCGCTTCCACCTGGTCCGCGCCTCGGTCGTGGTGGCCGCGCTGCGCACGCTGTTCGAGGAGCTGTGGGCGCGGGCCTCGCCCCTGCCGTGGGCGCACGCCGACGACGGCGTGGTCCGGGTGCTCCGGCTGGCCTCGCAGGGCGTGGGCGACGAGGCGATCGCCCGGCAGCTCGGTGTCTCGGTCCGGACCGTCCGCGCCCGCTTCGCCGACGCGATGGCCCGGCTGGGCGCGCAGTCCCGTTTCCAGGCGGGCGTGGAGGCGGCGCGCAGGGGGTGGCTCGCGGAACGCCCGGGTTCGCACCCTGCCCGGCACCCCTAGGCCATAAAGTGGAACCGTGCTGGAAGACGTCCCTCGCGACCCGTTCGCGGACGACCCCGACGACCCGGCCGCCGCGCTGGGTGATTCCGACGCCCCCGAGCCCCTGACGCCCGCCGAGCGCGACGAGGCGGTCACCGATCTCGCCGACGTGGAGGTCTTCCGCTCCCTGCTCGAACCCCAGGGGGTCTTCGGACTGGTCCTCGACTGCCCGGAGTGCGGCGACCAGCACTATTTCAACTGGGAGCTGCTCCGCGGAAACCTGCGCCAGATGATCGACAACGGCAAGCCGCAGGTGCACGAGCCCGCCTACGAGCCCAACCCCACCGACTACGTGAGCTGGGACTACGCCCAGGGCTACGCCGACGGCGTGATCGACACCGAGGAGAGGCGCTGACCGGCGGCGAGGTCGTGGTCGACGTCCTCGATCAGCGCTGACAGCAGCCGGACGACGTCGTCGGCCACCGGGACGGGCTCCCTCCGGGAGAGCGACTGCAGGAGGGCCTCGGTCCCGGCCACGGCCGGATCCCCGTCCGGCCCGTATCTCCTGGCCGGGCGCCGCGGATGAACCGTGGTCAAGCTATCGACTCCAGCTCGGCCAGTGCCCGCAGCCTGGCGAGCGCACGATGCTGGGCGACGCGAACCGCACCGGGTGACATACCGAGTACATTACCCGTCTCCTCGGCCGACAGCCCCGACACCACCCTGAGCATCAGCAGCTCGCGCTGGTTGTCCGGGAGGCGGGAGAGCAGCCGGCGCGCGTGCTCGGCCTCGATGTAGCGCACCACGGTCTCCTCCGGGCCCGGGCCCTCGTCGGGCCCGTCGGGGAGGTCCTGGGTCGGCACGGCCGAGCGTACCGAGCTGCGCAGCGCGTCGGCCACCTTGTGGGAGGCGATGCCGAAGACGAAGGACGCGAACGGGCGCCCCATGTCGCGGTAGCGGGGCAGGGCGGACAGGACGGCGATGCACACTTCCTGGGCCACGTCGTCCGCAATGTGATATTGGCCGGAAACCCGGCCGAGGCGGGCGCGGCAATAGCGCACCACCATCGGGCGCAACTGCGCGAGCAAGGATTCGATCGCGGTGCGATCCCCCTGAACGGCGAGGCTCGTCAGATCCTTGAGATCGTCTTTGTGGACGACCCCGTCAGATCTCGTCGCAAGCCTTACCCCACTCTTGGCGTCGGCGACGCATCCCTCGGTCACGTAGGCATGATGCCCGCACTGATCGGACCTGTCGTCATGGCAAACGGCTACGGATTGGTCACATTGAGGCGGCGGCAGCGAACGGTAATCAACCGGCTACACTGAGATTTTTCACCTCGCCGGAAATTTCTATGGATTGCCAAATATGTCGGTTATTCGTTATATGGCCCGCAAGCCGTAACACCGGCCGTGCCGGACGCTTTGCCGCACTTTCGGATTTCCCCGGAAAACGTACGGCCCGCACCCCGGGAGGGGTGCGGGCCGTACCGGGTCCTGACGGAGATCAGTGGCCGTGGCCGTGACCGTGGCCGTGACCGCCGGCGGCCGGGGCCTCCTCCTCGGGCTTGTCCACCACGAGGGCCTCGGTCGTCAGCAGCATGCCGGCGATGGAGGCCGCGTTCTGGACGGCCGAGCGGGTGACCTTGACCGGGTCGATGACGCCCTGGGCGATCAGGTCGCCGTACTCGCCGGTGGCGGCGTTGAGGCCGTGGCCGACGGAGAGCTCGGTGACCTTGGAGGTCACGACGTAGCCCTCGAGGCCGGCGTTCTCGGCGATCCAGCGGGCCGGCTCGATGAGCGCCTTGCGGACCACCGCGACACCGGTCGCCTCGTCGCCGGTGAGGTCCAGGTCGCCCAGGACCTTGGCGACGTGCACGAGCGCGGAGCCACCGCCGGAGACGATGCCCTCCTCGATCGCGGCGCGGGTCGCGGAGATGGCGTCCTCGAGGCGGTGCTTCTTCTCCTTGAGCTCCACCTCGGTGGCCGCGCCGACCTTCAGCACGCAGACGCCGCCGGAGAGCTTCGCGAGGCGCTCCTGGAGCTTCTCGCGGTCCCAGTCGGAGTCGGACTGCTCGATGGCGAGCTTGATCTCCTTGACGCGGTCCGCGATCGCCTGCGCGTCACCGGCGCCGTCCACGATCGTGGTGTTGTCCTTGGTGATCACGACGCGGCGGGCGGTGCCGAGCACCTCGGTGCCGACGTGCTCCAGCTTGAGGCCGACCTCCTCGCTGACGACCTGGCCGCCGGTGAGGATGGCCATGTCCTGCAGCATCGCCTTGCGGCGGTCGCCGAAGCCCGGCGCCTTGACGGCGACGGAGGTGAAGGTGCCGCGGATCTTGTTCGTCACCAGGACCGCGAGGGCCTCGCCCTCGACGTCCTCGGAGATGACGAGCAGCGGCTTCTTCGTCTGGGCGACCTTCTCCAGCAGCGGCAGGAAGTCCGCGACGGAGGTGATCTTGGCCTGGTGGATCAGGATGAAGGGGTCCTCCAGGACCGCTTCCATCCGCTCCTGGTCGGTCACCATGTAGGGCGACAGGTAACCCTTGTCGAACTGCAGGCCCTCGGTGAACTCCAGCTCCATGCCCATGGAGTTGGACTCCTCGACGGTGATGACACCGTCCTTGCCCACCTTGTCGAACGCCTCGGCGATCAGCTCGCCGATCTTGGCGTCCTGCGCGGAGATCGTCGCGACGTGCGCGATCTCCTTCTTGTCCGCGACCGGGCGGGCGGACTCGATCAGCTTGTCGCTGACGGTCCTGGCCGCGAGGTCGATGCCGCGCTTGAGGGAGAGCGGCTGGGCCCCGGCGGCGACGTTGCGCAGACCCTCGCGGACCATCGCCTGGGCCAGGACGGTCGCGGTGGTCGTGCCGTCACCGGCGATGTCGTTGGTCTTGGTGGCGACCTCCTTGGCCAGCTGGGCGCCGAGGTTCTCGTACGGCCCCTCCAGCTCGACCTCACGCGCGATGGTGACACCGTCGTTGGTGATGGTCGGCGCACCGAACTTCTTGTCGATGACGACGTTGCGGCCACGCGGGCCGAGGGTCACCTTGACGGCGTCCGCCAGGGCGTTCACACCACGCTCGAGAGCGCGGCGCGCGTCCTCCTCGAAAGACAGGATCTTCGGCATGACAGTCCTCTCTGAAAGCACGTCGGCGCATCAAAGCCCCGGGCGCGGAGAGCGACCCGGGGCTCGATACGTCATCTCAGGTGAAGCGTGAACTACTTCTCGATGATCGCGAGCACGTCACGGGCGGAGAGCACGAGGTACTCCTCGCCGCCGTACTTCACCTCGGTGCCGCCGTACTTGCTGTAGAGAACGATGTCGCCCTCGCTCACGTCGAGCGGGATGCGCTTCTCGCCCTCCTCGTCCCAGTTGCCCGGACCCACCGCGAGGACCTTGCCCTCCTGCGGCTTCTCCTTGGCGGTGTCCGGGATGACCAGACCGGAAGCGGTGGTCTGCTCTGCCTCGAGCGGCTGGACCACGATGCGGTCGCCGAGCGGCTTAACGGGAACCTTGGTGGCGGTCGTCACGTCGGACCTCCCCTTCAGATATGAATGATCTAGAAGAGGCGACCAGCGGTCTGCCGTCGCGGGTGCCAGACCTGACCTCGTCGCATGGATTGGCACTCTCAAGGGGAGAGTGCCAATACGGAACAGTATGCAAGGAGGCCTTGACAGTCAACACGAACCGCCCTGTCTGCGCTTCGGGCGAACGCCGCCGCCCTCCCGGCGCCCCGCGACCGGCGGTTCCACCCGTCCGGGCCGGCGGCTCCTCCGCCCGCACCGGCGACTCCCCGTCCGCGCCGGTCTCCTCCCCGCATCGCGGACGAACCCCTCCCCCGCACCCGCGCATCGCGCCGTCCCGCCATCCGCCATCGGGCTGCATCCCCGAACGACGCCCCCGGAGAAATCGCGGACGGAAAACACACCTCCCTTATCCGCCCCCACAATCACCGGGCGGCCGGTTCACACATATGAAACACACGCGAACACCGGTCATCGGTCGGCGTACGGACTCACACACTTCTCCCTGCAATAGGCATCCTCGGGCCGCACGACCCCCGAGTTTTCCTCCGGAACGGCAAAGATTCGACAAGATGAAACGATCCCGGAGTCGGCCCGAACCCTCCACGGGCGAATTCCCGAGGCACCGCGGAGGTCCGACGCCCGGTCCGCACGGAACCCGGAGCCGCTCTCGTTCCGGCACGACTCACATCATGACAAAGACAGGCATATCCGCATCATGAAACCCGCCACCGCCCCTGACCGCGCCGCCCGGATCGGGGGAACATACGGGGAGACGACCGGGCACCGACGGGAATGTGACCTGATGACCACGAACGGCAACGGGGAAGACGCTACGGTGAACGACATGACCGGCACGATGAGCGACGCGTTGGCCACGGTACGCGACGCCGACTACCTGCTCGCCGACTGGCCGTACCCCCCGCCCGGCGGCTGGACTGCCGATGACCTCGACAACCTCCCCCAGGACGGGCCCAACGGCGAGCCGGGCTTCTTCAGACGCGTCGAACTCCTCGATGGAGCACTCATCTTCATGTCCCCCCAGAAGCGCTTCCACGAACGGCTGATCCGCGGGCTCACCGACCGCCTCGACGCCCAGGCTCCGGAGCACCTCGCCGCGGTCAGCCAGATGGACATAAAGATCAACAAGTTCCAGCGGCCCTGTCCGGACGTACTGGTGATCGATGCCCGCGTGGCCGATGACAACAGCCGGACGTCCTACACCCCCGCCGAAGTCCACCTGGCGGTCGAAGTGGTCTCACCCGAGTCGAAGTTCCGCGATCGCAAGATCAAGCCGGAACGCTACGCGGCGGCAGGAATCACCCATTTCTGGCTCATCGAAGATGAGAGCGACAAGCCGGTCGTGTACGTGTACGAGCTCGACCCCACCACCCAGTCGTACGTCCCCACCGGCATCCATCATGGTCGGCTCTCCCTCGAAGTGCCCTTTCCCATCGATGTCGACCTGGTCGGCCTGCTGAGCCGGGGCGGCGCCTCCGGGTGATCGGTCGCGTCTCCCCGCGGGCACGAGGCGGTAGCGTCGGGCGGCGTGGACCTTGACGCATTCCGTGAGCTGCTGACGCCGCGCGGCCAGGAGGCCCTGGAGGCCGCGGCCGAGCTCGCCGGGGACGACCCCGTGGCGGCCGTGACCCGGCTCAGGAAGACCTACGACGCCGATCTCACCTCGGCGGCGCTCGGCCAGGCCGTGCTCAGGCGGCGGGCCCGGGAGAAGTTCGGCGCCGACGCCGACCTGATGTACTTCACCCCCCACGGCCTGGAGCAGGCCACCCGCCGCGAGGTCGCCGACCACCGCGCCCGGCGGATCCCCGCGGGCTCCCGGGTCGCCGACGTCTGCTGCGGCATCGGCGGCGACCTGCTCGCCCTGGCCAGGGCGGGCTGCACGGTGGAGGCCGTGGACGCCGACCCGCTCACCGCCGCCGTCGCCCGGGCCAACGCCGACGCCCTGGGGTTCGGCGACCGCGTCACGGTCCGCGCGGCCGGCGCCGACACGGTCGACCCGGCCGCCTTCGACGTGCTGTTCGCCGACCCGGCCCGCCGTACGGCGCGCGGCAGGACCTTCGACCCCCTGGCCTACTCCCCGGCCTGGCCCGAGGTGCTCCGGATGGTCGCCGCGGCCCGGGCGGCCTGCCTGAAGGTGGCCCCCGGCATCCCGTACGAGTTCATCCCCGCCGGGGCCGAGGCCGAGTGGGTCTCCCACCGGGGCGAGGTCAAGGAGGCCGTGATCTGGGCGGGCGCGCTGGCCGGCGGGGTGGAGCGGCGGGCCACGATGCTGCCGTCCGGCCTGACGATGACGCCCGGCGCCGGCCTCGGCCCGGCGGAGGTCGGCCCCATCGGCCGCTACGTCTACGAGCCGGACGGCGCGGCGATCCGGTCCCACCTCGTCGCGGAGGTCGCCGCGCTGGTCGGCGGGCGCCTGATCGACCCGCACATCGCCTACATCACCTCCGACGTCCTCGCGGATACCCCGTGGGCGTCCCGCTACGAGGTGCACGAGGTGCTGCCGTTCTCGCTCAAGCGGCTGCGGGCGGCGCTCCGGGAGCGCGGCGTCGGGAACGTGACGATCAAGAAACGTGGATCCGCGGTCGACGTCGAGCGGCTCCGGAAAGACCTCCGCCTTTCCGGAAAGAAATTCACAACGGTTATTCTCACCCGAGTCATCGACAGACCTTTTGTCCTTGTTTGCGACCCGTGCTGATCTGCCCGGAACCGTAAATCCGGGAAATCCGTCGACAATCGCGATCTTTTAAAGCCGGATTCGAAAAACCTTGATCCAGACGCTATCGTTGCGCCCCGGGAGTCGTTCCCGTCAGCGGTTCGACCGCGTTTAACAACAGCCGGACCAATCCCACCGCGCGGCTGGCCGTCGGCGAGTGAAGGAGCTTTTCGGTGGATCACTCCAATCAGACCCTGCTGCAGGCCGGCGGCCAGACCGCCATCTCCGACCGGATGCGGGAGCTCCTCGCCCGCGCCGCCCAGGACCACGTCTACGAGCAGCGCACGCAGGGTGCGGTGCTGGACGAGATCCGCCAGCGGCTCGAAGGCATGGAGTGGCTGCTGCGCGAGGTCAGGGAACGCGAGCTCGGCGGGCTGAACGGCACGCTGGAATCCGTCCACGGTCGCCTGGACGACATCGCCGTACGGCCTCCGACCTGGGCGGAGGGACTCGCCCAGCACGTCGAGGCGGTCCGCGACCACGTCGACGCCGTCGGCGAGCGCGTCGGCTCGGTGGGGCAGCGGATCGACTCCGTGAGCCAGCGCGTCGACACCGTCGGGGAGCGGGTCACCCCCGTCGAGGAGCTGCCGAGCCTCTGGGCCGACCTCGGCACCGTCGGCGAGAACATGGACGAGGCGCTCACCCGCCTCCAGTCGGTCCTCGACGGCACCAGGGGCGTCGGCGACCGGATGGACGAGTTCGCCGGGCGCCTCGGCCAGTTCCAGGAGAACATGGAGGCCGCGGCCGGCCGGTTCACCCGCCTGGACAAGTCGCTCACCGAGCTCTCCCAGCGCACCGAGCGCGTGGAGAACGGCCTGGCCGAGCTCGCGGCGGGGGTGCGGGAGTCCGTGGACGCCGCCGTCGGCCGCCTTCTCGACGCGATCGGGCAGGTGAGCGGGAAGGTCGAGCAGGCGGTGGTCCGGGTGGACGACCGGGTGGACGGCGTCGAGAGCCGCATCGACCGGGTCGATACCCGCCTGACCTCGGTGGACGGCCGCCTGGAGACCGCCGACGGCCGCCTGGCCGACATCGGCGACCACCTGGCGGCGGTGGACGGCCGCCTGGTCTCACTGGACGGCCGCCTGGCGTCGGTGGACGGCCGCCTGGAGACCACCGACGGCTGCCTGGCCGACATCGACGGCCGGATGAGCGGCGTCGAGACCCGTCTGGGCGGTGTGGACTCCCGCATCACCTCGGTGGACGCCCGGATCGGCGAGACCGGCACCCGCCACGACGGCCGGCTGGACGGCCTCGACGAGCGCCTCGACGAGATCGAGGGCCGCGTCACGAGCCGGATCGACGTCGTCGACGCCCGCCTGTGCGCGCTGGACAGCCGCGCGGAGAAGGCCGGCGAGCAGCTGGAGGCCGTCGACGACCACGTCGAGGCCGTCAACCAGCGGGTCAGCCAGCTCCCCGCCACCCTCAACATCAGCGAGGTCCACAAGCGCGTCGGCGAGCTCATCTCCGCCCAGACCGACGGGCAGGAGCAGCGCTTCGACACCCTGGACGAGCGCCTGGCGCAGGCCGAGGCCGCCCTCGCCCCGCTGGCCGACATGCTCCGCGCCCAGCCCGACCGCGAGCAGCTCGCCGAGGCCCTCGGCGAGATCGTGGACCCCGTCCGCACCGACCTCACCCGCCGCCTCGGCGCGCTGGAGGAGACCATGCTCGCCCTGGCCGAGGCGCTCCTGCGGCCCACCCGCACGAAGGACTGACGTCCGGGTACGGCTTTTCAGGCCCCGGTCCTCACGGTGGAGGACCGGGGCCTTCCGCTGCCGGAGCCCGGAGCCCGGAGCCGCCGTCGGCGAGCCCGCAGGAGGAAGCGCGGAGAGCCCGCGTCAGAGGGCGCAGGACCCGTCGCCGGACATCGCCTCGGGGCAGACGTTCTCCCGCACCGTGTCCAGCAGCGAGAGCAGCGTCTCGACCTGTTCGGGGGTCAGCCCGCGGGTCATCCGGCGGTGGAGCTCCGCCGCGACCCGCTCCACCTCGGGACGGAGGGCGTCACCCGCCGGCGTCGTGCTCACGATGCTGATGCGGCGGTTGGCGGGGCACGGGCTCCGGCTGACGAACCCGCTCCGCTCCAGGCGCTGCAGCATCTTGGTCATCGTGGACACGTCGATGCCGAGGATCCTGGCCAGCGCGTTCTGCGACTGCGGCCCGTTCTCCCACAGGGCGCTCAGGGCGCGGTCCTGCCCCGGGTAGAGGTCGATCTCCGCCAGCAGCGCGGCGAGCAGCACCCGGTGGCCCCGCGCCGTCTGAGCCATCATGCAGCTCAGCCCGTCGAGGCCCTCCGCGCCGTACGCCGTCGGGTGGACCGCCCCCTCCACCGTCATCGGCTCCGCCATGTCGCCCCTCCCTTTCCCGGATCAGCCTACCGCTTGCATATTGGTCGACCAAGTTGTAGAACTAACCATTGGTCGGCCAAGTTGGTCGCCCAAGAAAGGAAGAGCCATGCCGTTCAGCGCCTTCGAACTCGGTCGCCTCCAGTTGCCCAGCCGCCTGGTGATGGCCCCCATGACCCGGTCCCGGGCCTATGTGGACGGGATCCCGTCCTCCCTCACCGCGCTCTACTACGCCCAGCGCGCGTCGGCCGGTCTGATCGTCACGGAGGGGATCCAGCCGAGCCCGGCCGGCAAGGGCTACATGGACACGCCGGGGCTGCACACCGACGAGCAGGTCGCGGGCTGGCGCGAGGTGACCGACGCCGTCCACGCGGCGGGCGGGCGGATCTTCGCCCAGCTCATGCACGCCGGCCGGATCGGCCACCCCGACAACACCGGCGCGCTCCCCGTCGCGCCCTCGGCCGTACCGGCCGCGGAGCAGATCTTCACCCCGAACGGCATGCAGGACCTCCCCGTCCCGGTGGAGCTGACCACCGCCGAGGTCGAGGCGACCGTACAGGACTTCGCGGACGCCGCCCGGCGGGCCGTGGACGCCGGTTTCGACGGGGTCGAGCTGCACGGCGCCAACGGCTATCTCATCCACCAGTTCCTGTCGCAGAACGCCAACCTGCGCGACGACCGCTTCGGCGGATCCGTCGAGGGCAGGATCCGGTTCGCCGTGGAGACCGCCCGGGCGGTCGTGGAGGCGATCGGCGCGGACCGCGTCGGCATCCGCATCTCCCCCGCCACCGGCGTCCAGGGCATCGTGGAGGACGACGCCCACGTGGTCTACCCGGCGCTGCTGTCCGCCCTGGCCGAACTCGATCTCGTCTACGTGCACCATCTGGCGGGCGGTTCCGAGGAGATCGACGGGCGGATCCGCGGCCTCTGGCCGAACACGCTCATCGTCAACGACCCCTCGGCCGCCCACCCGGCCGAGGCCGCGGACCGGTGGCTGGGTCGGGGCGCGGACCTGGTGGCGCTGGGCAAGTACTTCCTGGCCAACCCTGACCTGCCGCTCCGCCTCCGTCTGGGCGCACCGCTCAACGAGCCCGACTTCAGCACGGCCTTCGGCGGCGACCACCGCGGCTACACCGACTACCCCGCGCTCTCCCTCCACCCGGCCGGCGAGCCCGCCCTCGGCTGAGAGCGGTCCCGGCTCCGGGAACGGCCGGGAATCGGGACGGGTGGCCGATCGGCTCGGTCACGGGCGAGTGGCTCAGACGTGGACGGGCGGCTCAGACGTGGACGGTGGTGATCGGCAGGGAGGAGTCGGCCGGGATGTCCAGCAAGGAGGGGGACACCCCGGCGGCGACCAGGTCCGAACCCAGAGCCGCCACCATGGCGCCATTGTCGGTGCACAGGCCGGGACGGGGGACGCGCACCCGGACCCCCGCCGCCTCGCAGCGCTCCTGGGCCAGCGCCCGCAGCCGCGAGTTGGCCGCCACGCCGCCGCCGATCAGCAGGTCGGAGACCCCGTGCTCCCGGCAGGCCGCCAGGGCCTTGCGGGTCAGCACGTCGACCACGGCCTCCTGGAAGGAGGCCGCCACGTCGGGCACATGGACCGGCTCACCGGCCTTCTCCCTGGCCTCGACCCACCGGGCCACGGCGGTCTTCAGGCCGGAGAACGAGAAGTCCAGGGTCCCGTCGTCGTACTTGCCCCGGGGGAACGCCACGGCCGTGCCGGAGCCCTCCCGGGCCACCCTGTCGATGTGCGGTCCGCCCGGGAAGGGCAGGCCGAGGACCCGGGCCACCTTGTCGAACGCCTCACCGGCGGCGTCGTCCACCGTGGAGCCGAGCGGGATCACCTCCCGCGCCACGTCCGGCACCAGCAGCAGCGAGGAGTGCCCGCCCGAGACGAGCATCGCGATGCACGGCTTGGGCAGGGCGCCGTGTTCGAGCTGGTCCACGGCCACGTGGGCGGCCAGGTGGTTCACCCCGTAGAGCGGCACGCCCATGCCCAGCGCGTAGGCCTTCGCCGCCGCCACGCCCACGAGCAGCGCCCCGGCCAGGCCGGGACCGGCGGTCACGGCGACCGCGTCGATGTCGGACAGGCGCAGGCCGGACTGCTCCAGGGCCCGCTCGACGGTCGGCGCCATCGCCTCCAGGTGCGCGCGGGAGGCCACCTCGGGGACGACTCCGCCGAAGCGGGCGTGCTCCTCGACGCTGGACGCGATCGTGTTGGCCAGCAGGGTGTGGCCCCGCACGATGCCGACGCCGGTCTCGTCGCAGGAGGTCTCGATCCCCAGGACCAGAGGTTCGTCACGCATTGAGATCCTTCTTCATCATGATCGCGTCGGTGCCGTCGGAGTAGTAGCCCCGGCGCAGGCCGATGCGCTCGAAACCGAACCGGTCGTAGACCGCCTGGGCCTCCGGGTTGTCGGCGCGGACCTCCAGGAAGACCGAGCGGGCGCCCCGCCGTACGGCCTCCGCCAGCAGCTCGGCCAGCATGGCGCCGCCGATCCCGGCCCTGCGGTGGCCCGTGGCGACGGCGATGGTCTGCACGTCGGCCTGGTCCCCCGCGGCGGCCAGGCCCGCGTAGCCGACGATCCTGCCGCCGGCCAGGGCCACCACGTAGTGCCGGGTCCGGGGCTGGTCGGCCAGCTCACCGCGGAGCATGCCCTCGCTCCACGCGTCGGCGGGGAAGGTCTCCCGTTCGAGTTCCATCACCGCGGGCAGGTCGTCGGCGGTCATCCGCCGGAGCACCGCGCCCCCGGCGCCTACGGCGAACCCGGTGCCCTCGCCGCTCCCGGCGCCCCCGGCGCCTCCGGTGTCCTCGCCGCTCCCGATGTCCCCGCCGTGGGCCGCACCCGTGCCGCGCCCCTCGCTCACCTGGTGACCTTCTTCGGTGCGGAGGGCACCTGGGCGTCGGGACGGCGCAGGTAGATCGGACGGGGCGGGCTCAGCACCGGGTGCGTGCCGGCCGCCACGACCTCCGCCAGGTCCGGCTGCCCCAGCTGGGCGACGGCCAGCGCGGCCAGCGCCCCCGCACCGGGGTACTCGGGTGCGTCCGCCAGCCGGGAGGCGCCGACGACCTCGGCGTACATCCGCGCGCCGGCGCCGACGACCGGCAGGTCGCCGGGCAGGTCCTGGGGCTTGTCCACCGCGGGCCCGGACAACCGGGTCCGCGCGTCGGCGTAGTGGCCCCAGAAGACCTCCCTGCGCCGGGCGTCGGTGGCGACCAGGAACGGCTCGGACAGGCCGCTGCCGTAGGCGAGGGCGTCGAGCGTGCACACGCCGTACGCGGGCACCCCCAGGGCGGTGGCGAGGGCCTGGGCGGTCACCAGGCCGACCCGCAGGCCGGTGTACGGACCGGGGCCGGAGCCCGCCACGATCGTCGTGACGTCGGCGAGCGAGGCTCCGGCCTCCGCCATGACGCGTTCGATCGCGGGCACGAGCAGCTCGCCGTGGCGGCGCGCGTCCACGGTGGTCGACTCGGAGAGGACCCTCGTGCCGTCGTGCAGCGCTGCGGTGACGGCGGGGGTCGCGGTGTCAAAGGCCAGGACCAGCACGGTCGTCAAGCCTAGCCCGTCGTACGGCGCGGCCCGCACCGAAGACCGGATGCGGGCCCGCTGCCGGACCCCGGCGCGGGCCCGGCAGCGGCCCGTGCGCAGGTTCACGCGCAGGTCCGTGCGGAGGTGATCCGCCGGCGGGCCGCCCCTCCGGCGTCAGGCCCCGGGGTCGGCGGGCTTCACCAGGGTGGCGTAGACGATCACGTTGTCGGCGTACTCGTTCCGGTCCCAGTCGAACCGTCCGCCGCAGGTGATCAGGCGCAGGCCGTCCTCCACGTAGACCTTGTCCGCGGGGAAGTCGTTCTTGGAGACCTGCTCGATGGAGTCGACGCGGTACTGGGCGGTCCGGCCGTCGCTCCGCGCGACCTTGATGACCTGGCCCTCGCGCATGTTCTTGAGCTTGTAGAAGACGGCGGGGGCGTCCTTGGTGTCGACGTGCCCGAGGATGACCGCGGGCCCCTCGTCGCCGGGGACCGCGGTGCCGGTGACCCAGCCGGCGACGTCCGGCTTCTCGTACGGCGGCAGCTCGACCTCTCCGTCGGTCACGCCGAGCTTCATCAGCGGCGCCTTGACGCCGAGCGACGGGATCTCCAGGCGGCTGGGCACCACCTTGGCCCGCACCGGCTCGTCGTCCTCGGTGCCGCCCTTGCCGAACGCGACCATGACGGCGCCGGTGAGGACTCCGGCCACGATGATCCGTGACCAGCGGGGGGAATCGGCCATCGAGACCTACGAACGGCGGCGCCGCACGACCGCGAAGCCGACGCCGCCCGCCAGGGCCGCCGCCAGCAGCAGACCGGTGGTCCCCATCGGCATGCCCGAGTCGTCCGGTCCGCCGGCCGCGGTGCCGCCGCCGCCGGTGTGCGGGGCCTTGGTGCTGACGGGTTTGCGGGTCGTGGTCGGCTTGGCGCTGGGCGTGCTGTCCGCCACGATCCGCAGGTCGGCCGTACCGGTGTCGTTGGTCCCCTCGCACCGGGCGTTGACGTCGTAGACGCCGGGCTCGACGCCGTCGGCGATCGTGGCCTGCCCGCGGACCCAGGGGCGGGGCGTGGGCGTCGCGGTGCCCTCGGGGGCGGGGGTGGGCGTCACCAGGATGGGGTCGAGCGTGACGGGGGTGCGGAAGATCTCCGAGGAGGCGGTGCCGCGGTGCTCGGGGCCGCCCTGGGGGATCGGGCAGTTCGCCAGCACCCAGACCTTGTCACCCGCCTCGGCCCGGGCGGGCTGGAGCTGGATCTCGATGTCGACCCGGCCGGCCCCCGTCGCGGAGGCGGCGGGCGAGGAGGTCGCCGCGGCGTTCTCCGTCTCCGGCTCGGCCGTGCAGCCGGTCATCCCGATCAGGGCGATGGCCCCGAGAACAGCGACACGCTTGACCCTTGGCACCGTCGCACTCCACTCCGCAGTCCGGCCGACGACCCTCGGCTGACACGACTTCCCGCCTGTTCCCCATTAAACATGGGCAAGAGCGCCAGAGTCGATCATCGGACATGATGATCTATACCAAGTGGGAGGGAACCGTCTCCCAGCGGGCACCGATCCCGCGGAGCCGTACCGTGCGCTCGTCGTCCGCCTCCCCCCGGTCGATCCGGATCTCCAGCCGGTCCTCGGCGAGCCCCTCGACCAGGCCCTCGCCCCACTCGACGAGCGTGACCGAGTCCTCCAGCGAGGCGTCCAGGTCCAGGTCGTCGACCTCCAGGTCGCCGCCGAGCCGGTAGGCGTCCACGTGCACGAGGGCGGGGCCGTCCACCAGCGAGGGGTGCACCCGGGCGATCACGAAGGTCGGCGAGGTGATCGGGCCGCGCACCTTGAGCCCTTCGCCGATGCCCTGGACCAGGGTCGTCTTGCCCGCGCCCAGCGGGCCGGAGAGCACCGCCAGGTCCCCCGGCCGCAGCAGTCCGGCCAGCTCCGCGCCCAGCTCCCGCATCTCCTCGGCGGTCGCCACGATCCTCACCGCTCACTCCCCTCTGCTCATATCGCGCCTCTGCCCGTGCCGAGCCGCCGCCCATGTCGCGCCGCCGCCGGTGCGGAGCCGCCGCCCATGTCGCGCCGCCGCCCATCCGCGTCCGGCCGCTCCCCGGCGGGCCGGTCCCTCCCGGACCGGAGGCTACTGCTCCGCGGCGTCCTCGGCGTCCGCCGCCACCCGCTTCAGCAGGTCGCGCAGCGCGTCGTTGACCGCGCCCGGCCGCTCCAGCTGCACCAGGTGCGAACTGTCCGGCACCTCGGTGTACCATGCGCGAGGCAGGGCCGCGGCCATCGCCTTGCTGTGCTCCACCGGTGTCAGCCAGTCGCCGTCGCCGACCACGATGGAGGTCGGCACACCGTCCAGGACGCCCAGCGCGCTCAGTTTGTCGTGCGACATCAGCGCCGGATAGAAGTCCGCGATCACCTCGAAGGGCGTCGAGCGGATCATCGACTCGACGAAGTCGACCACGGTGGGGCTGACGTTCTCGGAGTCGCCGAAGCCCAGGTGGCGCAGGACCAGGAAGGCCACGTCACTGCCGGCCTGGCGGCCCTTGTCCACCAGTGAGCCCCGGCGGCCGAGCAGCGCCACCGTGCTCGGAGTGATCATGTGCACCGCCTTGGAGAGCAGCGCGGGCAGGCCCAGCGAGACCTCGGCCAGCTTGCCGGCGGAGGTGGAGATGAGCGACACGCCCTTGATCCGGTCGCCGAACAGCTCGGGATGCCGGTCCGCGAGCGCCATGATCGTCATGCCGCCCATGGAGTGGCCGACGAGCACGCACGGCCCCGGGGCCAGTTCCTGGACGACCTCGTACAGGTCCTCGCCCAGCCGGTCGATCGTGGAGTCGTCGACCCGGGTGCGCTGCGAACGCCCGTGGGAGCGCTGGTCCCACAGCACCAGGCGGTAGGAGTCGCGCAGGTCGCGGCGCTGGTAGTGCCAGGAGTCCAGGTTGAGCGTGTAACCGTGGCAGAGCACCACGGTCAGCGGGGCGTCCTCGGGTCCGTCGACCTCGGCGTGCAGGAAGACGCCGTCGGAGGTCGTGATCGTGACGGGTCTGCCGCGCAGCTCGCCCAGCGGCTCGCTCGCCTCCAGGTCGGGACGGAGCCTGATCCTGCCCACGGCGTACCGCTTGGCGAACGCGGCCGCCGCCACTCCGGCGGACGCCGCACCGAAGACCGCACTCGCGATCCCGACCCTGCGTCGTGTCGTGGTAGCCATCGCGCACCCCCTTTACCGGTAAACGCGCGGTACGCGTGAACCGATCCCGGTCACGATCTCATACGTGATCGTGCCGAGGGAATCCGCCCATTCCTGCGCGGTCGGCTCGCCCCGCGAACCGTCGCCGAACAGGACCACCTCGTCTCCCTCCGTCACCGGGTCGTCTCCCACGTCGATCACGAACTGGTCCATGCAGACCCGACCGGCGATCCGCCGCCGGCGGCCTCCCCCGAGCACCTCCGCCCGGTTGGTGGCGTGCCGAGGGATGCCGTCCGCATACCCGAGGGGGACAAGGCCAAGCGTGGTTTCACAATCTGTGACATAAAGGTGCCCATAGGACACTCCGGAACCCTCCGGCACCCTCTTGACCAGCGCGAGCCTCGCCACCAGCGTCATCGCCGGGCGGAGCCCGAAATCCCCCAGCTCCGGGATCGGGCTCAGGCCGTAGACCGCGATGCCCGGCCGGACCATGTCGTAGCGGGCGCGCGGGACCGCCAGCGCCGCCGCGGAGTTGGCGATGTGCCGGATGACGTGCGAACCTCCCGCCCCCGCCTTCTCCGCCACGGCCAGCGCCTCGTCGAAGGCGTCGAGCTGGGCCGCGACGGACGGGTGGCCCGGGATGTCGGCGCAGGCGAGGTGCGACCAGAGGCCGGTGATCTCCACGGTCCCCTCCGCCTGCCGGGCCAGCGCCCGGTCCAGCAGCGCGGGCCAGTCCGCGGCGGTCGCGCCGCCGCGGCCGTTGCCGGTGTCGGCCTTCAGGTGCACCCGGGCCGGGCACCCGGCCCGGCCCGCCGCCTCCGCGATCTCGTCCACCAGCCACGGCGCGCCCGCGGCCAGCTCCACGTCCCGGGCCACGGCCTCCTCCAGCGGCTCCCCCGGTGGGATGAGCCACGACAGGACCGGCGCGGTGACGCCCTCGGCCCGCAGCGCCAGAGCCTCCCGGACGGAGGCGGTGCCGAGCCGGTCGGCGCCGCCCTCCAGGGCCGCCCGCGCGCAGGCCGCCATGCCGTGCCCGTAGCCGTCCGCCTTGACCGTGGCCATGACCTGGGCACCGGACGCCCTGTCCCGCAGCAGCGCGGCGTTCGCCCGGATCGCCGAGAGGTCCACCCGCGCCTCGGCAGGGGTCATCGGGAAGCTCATCCTTCCAGTTTGGCAGCTCCGTCCTCGTGCCGGAGCCCGTTCACCACCCGCCTCACCGCGCCCGGAAGCGCCTCCGCGACGTCCCCCGCGGCCAGCGGCCCGTCCTGCCCGGCGACGCCGTGCAGGTACGCCGCGCACGAGGCCGCGTCGTAGCAGTCCAGCCCGGCCGCCAGCAGTGCGCCCGCGAGCCCGGCCAGCACGTCGCCGGTGCCGCCGGTGGCCAGCCAGGGGCTGCCGGTCGGGTTGACCCGGACCGGCCGTCCCTCCTGCGCGACCAGCGTGGTCGACCCCTTCAGCAGCACGGTCGCGCCCAGCTCCGCGGCGGCCCGCCGCACGTGCTCCAGCCGCCGCTCCTCGATCCGCGCCCGGTCCACGCCCAGCAGCCGGGACAGCTCTCCCGCGTGCGGGGTGAGCAACGTCGGGGCGTCGCGCCGGAGCAGCGACCGGTCCTCGGCGAGCAGCGTCAGGCCGTCGGCGTCCACCAGCACCGGGAGATCGCCCGCCAGCACCGACCGGGCCACCGCGAACGCGTCCGCGTCCGTGCCGAGCCCGGGCCCGAGCACCCACGCCTGCACCCGGCCCACCCCGCCGACCCCCTCGCCCGGAGCCAGCTCGGTGACCACGGCCTCCGGCCAGCGGGCCCGCACCCCGGCCACCGGCTCGGCCGCGCCCGCGTACCGCACCATGCCCGCCCCGCCGCGGACCGCGCCCCCCACGCACAGCACCGCCGCGCCCGTGTAGCGGCGGCTCCCGGCCACGATCCCGACGACCCCCCGGCGATACTTGTCGGACCGGGCGTCCGGCCGCGGCAACAGCAGCGCGACGTCCCCGGCGGTCAGCGCGACCACACCGGCGTCCGGCAGGTACGGCTCCAGCCCGATGCCGACCGGCTCCAGCCGGCCCGCGTACCCCGCGCCCGGATCGACCAGCAGCCCGGCCTTGAGCGCCCCGAAGGCGACCGTGACGTCCGCCCGGACCGCCTCCCCCTCGACCCGCCCGTCGTCCGCGTCCACCCCGCTCGGCACGTCCACCGCGACGACGGGGCAGGCGGCGCCGGCGGTGATCCGCGCCAGCGTCGCGTACGGCTCCCGCAGCGCCCCCGTCCCGCCGATGCCGACCAGCCCGTCCACGACCAGGTCCGCCGCGTCGGCCAGCGCCCGGACCCGCTCGAACCGGCCGTCGAGCACCCGGCCGCCGGCCCGGCGCAGGGCCGCCAGCCCGGCCGAGTGCACCCGCGACCCGGCCAGGACCGCGTCCACCCGCGCGCCGCGGGCCGCCAGCCGGGCCCCGGCGTACAGGGCGTCGCCGCCGTTGTCGCCGCCGCCCACCAGCAGCACGACTCGCGTGCCATACACCCGGCCGGCCGTGCCGCCGAGCGTCCGGGCGCAGACCACCGCCAGCCCGGCGGCCGCGCGTTCCATCAGCGTGCCCTCGGGCAGCGTCGCCATCAGCGCCGCCTCGGCCGCCCTGATCTGGTCAGAGGTGTATGCCGTCCGCATTCCGCCCAATCTACGGGGCCCGGCCCTCCGCGATCACGTAGGCGACCGCGACGCCCCCGTCATGGGTCAGCGAGACGTGCCAGCGGACCACGCCCAGGATCGCGGCGACCTCGGCGGCCCGGCCGGTCACCCGCAGCTCCGGACGGCCGTGCTCGGCGGTCACCACCTCGGCCTCCACGTGGAGCAGCCCGGGCGGGGCCCCCAGCGCCTTGGCGACGGCCTCCTTGGCCGCGAACCGCGCGGCCAGGGACTCCAGCCGCAGCTCGCGCTCCCGCTCGGTGAACAGCCGCGTCCGCAGCGCGGGCGTCCGCTCCAGCGTCGCCCCGAACCTGGCCACGTCCACGACGTCCACACCGATCCCCACGATCACCCGCCCAGGCTAACCGGCCGCCGCGAGGGTTCCCTCCCGGTCTCCCGTGTCCTCCCCTGTCCTCCATCCGCCGCGCACCCGGGTCCTCCGTCCGCCGGCCGCCGCGCACCCGGCCGACGGCCGGTCCGGCCCTCCCCGTCCGGAACCCGGCCGCCGGGAGGCACACGGTCCGCGGGGGCGGGGACCGTGCGCCTCCCGGCGACCGGGGACCGGGGACCGGGGACCCGGAGCGTCTCATCCGCCGACGGGCTGCTCAGGGGTGATGCGGTCCCAGGCCGAGATCGGCAGCATGATGATCGACGCGGGGAACAGGCCGTGCTCCTCGTGGTCGATGTGGTGGTGCAGCTTCCCGATCGCCTCCAGCACGGCGGGCCAGTCCGGGTCCTGCCGGTCGATCCCGCCGAACACCCCGTGGATGTCGTCGTGCTCGGCGCAGAGCCGCTCGACCTCCTCCGCCAGCGACCCCTCCTCGCGCAGCTCGGCGAAGAGCCCGCTCTCCTCGGTCGCGGTGTGCGGGAGCAACTGCGCGAGCAGCTCGTCCAGGAGCGTCCCGGCGTCGCCGTACCGGCTCTCGTTGATCGCCCGGCGCAGCGCCCCGGCGGTCTCCCCGATCTCCCAGTGCTCCTGGGAGAGCCTGCCGATCAGCGGGAAGTCCCGGCAGCCGCAGTAGTTGCACATCGTGTGGTCCTCCGGTCCTGGCCTGTGACCCCAGGATGCCCCTCCGGAACCCCCGCCCGGCAGAGGAGGCGGTCCCGGACCGGCAGGGCCGTTAGTCCACTCCTCGCCCGCCCGGGAGCCGTACGGCGGGCCGCCTCCGGAACCGGAGTGTCACCCCCCCTTGCCGACGGTCTGCACCGTTTCCTCACACCTGGACACCAAAATCTCGATCTTCGTCTGAGACGATCGCCTCTCGCGACCGCACCGCTTCCGCAACGAGGACGGGACCTTCATGAAACGACGGATCGGCTTCGCAGCCCTCGCACTGGTCATGTCCGTACCGGCCGCCGCCCTTCCCGCGTCCGCGCAGGCCGCCTCCCCGGATCCGGCTCGGGCCGTCGAGCGCCAGTTCCGTCCCGGACGGGGCGTCGAGCTGACCGAGGTCGCACGGTCGTCCGCCGGAGATGAACCGTCCTCGTTCACCTTCCGGAGCCGCGGCAGGATCCAGTTCGGTTCCCCGGGTCCTGTCGCCTCAGACTCCACCCTGCGGATGGACCCCACCCCGGAGGCCAGGAAGAATCTGGAGAACGATCTCGGAGAGGGGTTCCTATCCGGCCTGTTCGACCCGGAGGACAGGATCGTCGTCAAGAACCGGCTGCACACCTCCGGCGGCGTCTACGGCAGCGTGCTCCCCGCCGGGAAGAGCTGGTTGCGGATGAAGCAGCCCGCCAGGGCCACCGACCTCGGCATTCAGCCGATCAACGTGTTCGACCCGGCGGTGTTGCGCTCCCTGCTGAAGGACTCCTCCGGGAAACCGTTCTCCGGCGGCCGCTTCTACCGGGGCACCGTGAGTCGCGCGGAACTGCGCAGGACCGCGGGCACGACCCATGGCTCCACCCCGGCCGCCGGAGGGAAGGCGAAGATCTCCTGGCGGCTCTGGACCGATGCCGCCGGCCTGCCCAGTCGCATGTCGACCGTCGAGAGCGTGGGCAAGGGCAAGATATCGATGACCTTCAGGACCGACACCCGCTACACCGGCTGGGGGTCGGCGGTCGTCGTTCTCCCCCCGCCCGCCGACCAGGTCATCGACGAGGAGGACCTGCCCGGCGATCTGCCCGAGTACAAGGAGCCCGTCGACACTCTGTCGTCCCTGTCCCGGCGCGGCTGAGCGTCCTACGGCAGTCCGCCGCCGCCCCGTGACGGCGCGGCGGTGCGGGGCGAAGCCGAAGACCTCGCCGCGCCGGGTCAGGCCGCGCAGGTAGTTGTCACCACCAGCTCGCACAGCACCAGGGTGCCCCGCGGGCTGGTGGTGACGTTGTCGGGGAGGTCGAGGACGACCGAGCCGGGAGACTCGTAGACCAGCCGCAGCAGGCCGCTCCACGTCTCGTACGCCCAGACCTGCCCCCGTCCTCTGCCGAACCCGCCGGGCGGGCTGTCGCCGGAGGCGGTCGCGCCGCCCTGGGTGGAGACGAAGTAGATGGTGCCGTGGTGGCGGACCGCCCCCTCCAGCCGGGGAGAACAGCGCCTCGCTCCTGACCCGCCCCTGGTTCCCGACGGCCTGGATCGCGGTGTCGTTGCTCGGCCTGCCGGTGAACTCCGGGTCGGGGTCCTCGATGTCCACCCAGGAGGTCCGGTAGCGGACCTCAGCCGGCTGCCCGAGCGAGAGGTCCCTGCCCGGCTCGCCCCGTACGGCGAGCATCTGGAGCCGGCCACCGTCCAGGATCCGCCCGGCGCGCAGCGGATGCCTCGGCGGCAGGTGGCGGTAGAAGCCCGAGGCGAAGGCGAAGTTGTCCTCAGTGAGGTAGACCGCCCCGCTCGACGGGTCGAACGCGGCCGACTCGTGCGCGAACCGCCCGGCGGAGCCCGGCGGCGGGGCGTGTCCGACCGGTCAGTAGGCTTTCGGACCATGGCAGGTGGGTGGGACGCGGCGGTGCCGTACGTGGAGCTGAGCCGGGAGCAGTGGAGCGAGCTCCGCAAGAACACTCCCCTCACGCTCACCGAGGACGAGCTGGAGGAGCTCCGGGGCGTCGACGACCCGATCGACCTGGCCGAGGTGACCGACGTCTACCTGCCGCTGACCCGGCTGCTCAACCTGCACTTCACCGGGGCCAGGCAGCGCAACGCCGCGGTCAACACCTTCCTCGGCGCCGGCCGGGAGCCCGCGCCGTACATCCTCGGCATCGCCGGGAGCGTCGCGGTCGGCAAGTCCACCACCGCCCGGCTCCTGCACACCCTGCTGGCCCGCTGGCCGGAGCACCCGCGGGTCGAGCTGATCACCACCGACAGCTTCCTGTACCCGAACAGGGTCCTCGCCGAGCGGGACATCATGCACCGCAAGGGCTTCCCGGAGAGCTACGACCGGCGGGCCCTGGTCAGGTTCGTGGCCGACGTCAAGGCGGGGCTGCCCGAGGTGACCGCGCCGGTCTACAGCCATCTGGAGTACGACATCGTGCCGGGCGCCGTGCAGACCGTGCGCCGGCCGGACATCCTCATCGTCGAGGGCCTCAACGTCCTGCAGCCCGCCCCGCCGACCGCGCTGGCGGTCAACGACTACTTCGACTTCTCGATCTACGTGGACGCCAAGGTCGAGCACATCCGCGACTGGTACGTGGACCGCTTCCACAAACTCCGCCGCACCGCCTTCGAGGACCCCAAGTCCTACTTCCGGCATCTGGCCGAGATGTCGGACGCGGAGGCCACCGCGTTCGCCAGGGACATCTGGCGCGACATCAACGAGCGCAACCTCGTCGAGAACATCGCCCCCACCCGGGGCCGCGCCGGCCTCGTGCTCCGCAAGGGCGCCGACCACTCGATCAGCCGGGTACGGCTGCGCCGCGTCTGACCCCTGCCCGGATCAGGGTTCTCCCCGACCTTACGGACGAGGGTCGGGTCGTCCGGACGGCCGAGGCGGCGGCGGCCCCCGGCGGATATCGTCCGATCATGACTATCCTCGCCACCGAGGGGCTCAGCAGGCGATTCCCCCGGGTGACGGCACTCGACCGGCTCACCGTCACCGTGGGTCCCGGGGTGACCGGACTGGTCGGCGCCAACGGCGCGGGCAAGTCCACGCTCATCAAGATCCTGCTGGGCCTGCTCGAACCCTCCGAAGGGGCCGCGCAGGTGCTCGGCATGGACGTGACGGCGCAGGGCGCCGAGATCCGCCGGGTCGTGGGCTACATGCCCGAGCACGACTGCCTGCCCCCCGACCTGTCCGCCACCGAGTTCACCGTGCACCTGGCCCGGATGTCCGGGCTGCCGCGCACCGCCGCCCGTGAGCGCGCCGCCGACGTGCTGCGCCACGTGGGGCTGTACGAGGAGCGCTACCGTGCGATGGGCGGCTACTCCACCGGCATGAAGCAGCGGGTCAAGCTGGCCCAGGCCCTCGTGCACGACCCGAAGCTGGTCTTCCTGGACGAGCCCACCAACGGGCTCGACCCGCAGGGCCGCGACGAGATGCTCGCCCTGATCCGCCGGATCGGCACCGAGTTCGGGATCAGCGTGCTGGTCACCTCCCACCTCCTCGGCGAGCTGGAGCGGATCTGCGACCACGTCATCGTGATCGACGGCGGCACGCTGCTGCGCTCCTCCGCCATCTCCGAGTTCACCCAGACCACGCGGACCGTCACGGTCGAGGTCGAGGAGGGCCGGGACGTGCTCGCCGCGCACCTGGCCGGACTGGGTGAGACCGTCACCGCCGCGGGCCGCACGCTCCTCGTCGAGGTGCGCGCCCCGGAGACCTACGACACCGTCCGCGACGCCGTCTGCGACCTCGACCTCAGCCTCATCCGCATGGAGCAGGGCCGCCAGCGCATCGAGGACGTCTTCAGGGAGCCCGCCGATGTCTGACCTCTCACCCGGGACCCCGAGCCTCGGCGGCGCCCCCGCGGGCGTCATCCACGACATCGGGTACCGCCACTACGACGGCCCGCGCACCGGCCGCGGACCCGCCACCGCGGCGCTGGCGGTGCACACCCTGCGCGGGGTCTTCGGCCTCGGCCGCCCGGCCCGCGCGAAGATCATCCCCTTCCTGCTGGTGGGCACCATGATGCTGCCGGCCGTGGTCTCCATCGCGGTCATGGCGGTGGCCAAGCAGAAGATGGCCGGCTACACCGAGTACGCGGTCATCATGCAGGCCGTGCTCGCGATCTTCCTCGCCGCGCAGGCGCCGTACACCGTGGCGCCCGACCTGCGCTTCCGCGTGCTGCCGCTCTACCTGTCGCGCCCGGTGACGCTCTGGGACTACGTCGGGGCGAAGCTGGCGGCGATGGCGGCCGCGATGTTCCTGCTGCTGGCCGTACCGCTGACCACGCTGTTCATCGGGGAAATGGTGGTGGACCTGCCCGGTCCCCCGGACACCGGCGGCTACCTGACGAGCATGGCGGGCGCCGTCTGCTACGCGGTGCTGCTGGCCTGCGTCGGGGTGGCGGTCGCCTCGTTCACCCCCCGGCGCGGCCTCGGCGTCGCCGCGGTCATCGCGCTCTACCTGCTCGCCTCCGGCGTCTCGACCGTCGTCGCCGCGGTGATGGAGTCGGTCAACGACTACGACGCCGCCGCCTGGGCCTGGCTGATCAACCCGTTCTTCCTCGTGGACGCGGCCGTCCAGGTCGGGATCTTCGGCGCCGAGCCCTCCGCCCCCGGTTCCTACCCGACCGGGATCGGCGTGGCGGCCGCGATCACGATCATGCTCGGGTTGATCGCACTCTCGGTGACCGCCCTGGTCATCCGCTACCGGAAGGCGGCCTCGCGATGAACATCGAACTGGCTCAGGTCTCCCGCTGGTACGGCAACGTGGTGGCGGTCAACGACGTCACCATGACCATCGGCCCCGGCGTCACCGGCCTGCTCGGCCCCAACGGCGCGGGCAAGTCCACCCTGCTGCACATGATGGCCGGTTTCCTCGCCCCCTCGGGCGGGACCGTGACCCTCGACGGCACCACGATCTGGCGCAACCACGACGTCTACCGCTCGATCGGCCTGGTGCCCGAGCGCGAGGCCGTCTACGGCTTCCTCACCGGCAGGCAGTTCGTGCTCTCCAGCGCCAGGCTCCACCGCCTGCCCGACCCGGAGGGCGCCGCGGGCAAGGCGCTGGCGCTGGTCGAGATGGAGGGCGCCGCCGACCGCAGGATCGAGACCTACTCCAAGGGCATGCGCCAGCGGGTGAAGGTCGCCGCGGCGCTGGTGCACGACCCCGCGGTGCTCCTGCTGGACGAGCCGTTCAACGGCATGGACCCGCGCCAGCGCATGCACCTGATGGACCTGGTCCGCTCCATGGGAGCGGAGGGCAGGACCGTCCTGTTCAGCTCGCACATCCTGGAGGAGGTGGAGCGCGTCGCCCAGCACATCGAGGTCCTGGTCGCCGGCCGGCACGCCGCCTCCGGCGACTTCCGCGAGATCCGCCGCCGGATGACCGACCGGCCGCACCTGTTCCGGGTCCGCTCCAGCGACGACCGCCGCCTTGCCTCGGCCCTGATCGCCGACGCCTCCGCCGGGTCCGTCTCCCTCACCGAGGCCGGCCTGGAGGTCCACGCGGTGGACTTCCGGCGCTTCACCCGGCTGCTGCCCCGCCTGGCACGGGACGCGGACGTGCGGATCTGGCAGGTCTCCCCGGCCGACGAAGACCTGGAGAGCGTCTTCTCCTACCTGATCAACAGGAGCAGCTGAATGAACGGTGTCATCGCCGAGATCTCCTACCGGGCGCTGCTCGGCCGCCGCCGGGTCTGGCTGCTCGTGCTGCTCCCCGCGGTGCTGCTCGCCCTGGCCGTCCTGCTGCGCGTGGTCGACGCCGGCGGGGAGCGGGCCGCGGTCATGCTCCTGCAGACCTTCGCCGTCGGCACCATGCTGCCGCTACTGGGCCTCATCGCGGGCACCGGTGTGATCGCCCCCGAGATCGACGACGGGACGGTCGTCCACCTGCTGGCCAAGCCGATCTCCCGGCCGGTGATCGCGCAGACCAAGTTCCTGGTCGCCGCCTCGGTCGTCGCGGTCTTCGCCGCCGTGCCGACCTTCGCCGCCGCCTACCTGCTGATCGGCCTGGAGTCCGGGGTGGCGTCCGGCTTCGCCCTGGGCGCCCTGATCGGGGGCGTCGCCTACGCGGCGGTGTTCATGCTGCTGGGCACGGTCACCCGGCACGCGGTCACGATCGGCATCGCCTACGCGGTGATCTGGGAGGGCGTGGTGGGCAACTTCGTCCCCGGCGCCCGCCGGTTCTCCATCCAGCAGTGGGCCCAGACGGTGGCCGACCAGGTGTCGTCGTCCGCCTTCCTCACCACCGAGATCACGCTCGGCTTCGCCGCGGCGGCCCTGCTGCTCGTCACGGCCGGAGCCGTCGTCTGGGCCGGACAGCGCCTGCGGAGCTTCTCGCTCACCGGCGACGAGTGAGCCGTCGTCTGAGCGGGACAGCGCCTTCGGGGCTTCTCGCCTGGCGAGTGAGCCGTACGGCCCCTCGGCCGGCTCGCCACCACGCGCTCACCGCCGACGGGTGAGCCCCGCGCCCTCTCGGGCGGTTCATCGCCCGAGAGGCGATCGGCCCGGTTTGGTTAGCATGCGCAGATGCGGGCGACGATGGCGGCACTGGCGGGCCGTGCGGGCAGGACGAGCCCTCACACGGTGGACGCGGTGCTCGCCGTCGCGCTCACCGCGTTCACGCTGGTGTGGGAGGCGAACGACCGCAGCGGCGGGTGGCGGGGGCCGGACGCGGTATCCGTCGCGCTGACCTGCGCGGCCAATCTTCCCGTCGCCGTGCGCAGGCGGGCCCCGCTGACCGTGCTGCTCGGCTGCGTCGCCGCCGCCGCGGTCCACCACGCGCTGGGCTACCGGCCCAGCGCGGACAACTTCTCCTGCCTGTTCGCCCTCTACACCGTCGTCGTCCAGCGCCCGCTGCCGACCGTACTCGCCGGAGCGGGCCTGGCGACGGCGCTGTGGTGGTGGGCCGGGGTCATGGCCGAAGACGGCGCGGTGCTGCTCAACGCCGCCCAGGGGCTGGCCTTCGCGGTGGCCACCTGCACGTTCGGACTGGGCAACCGCAGACTCGCCGATCGCAACCGGCGCCTGGCCGAGCTGACCGAGCAGCTCCGGCAAGAACAGGAGGACCGCGAACGGCGGGCGGTCACCCGGGAGCGGGTGCGGATCGCCCGCGAGCTGCACGACATCGTGGCCCATCACATCTCGGTGATGTCGGTGCAGGCCGGCCTCGGCTCCTACGTCGTGGACTCCGACCCCCGGACGGCCCGGGAGGCGCTGACCACGATCGCCGACACCGGGCGTGAGGCCATGGAGGAACTGCGCCGCCTGCTGTCCCTGCTCCGCGTCGACGACGGCGGCAGCGGTGACAACAACGGCGGCAGCGGCGACGGCGAGAAGTACGCCTCCGCACCCGGGGTCGGGCGGCTGGGCCCGCTCGCCGAACGGCTGAGGGCCGCCGGCGTGCCGGTGGACATGCGGATCACCGGCGCGCCGCGGCCCCTGCCACCGGGGCTGGATCTGTGCGTCTACCGGATCGTCCAGGAGTGCCTCACCAACGTGCTCAAGCACGCCGGCCCCGCGCGGGCCGAGATCACCCTGGCCTACGGCGCGGACGAACTGACGGTGCGCGTCGCCGACGACGGCCGCCCGCCCGCCCGGCCTGGGGCGTCCCGCGGGCACGGCCTGGTCGGCATGGCCGAACGCGTCAAGCTGTACCGGGGGACGATCGGTCACGGCCCCCGGCCGGACGGCGGCTTCGAGGTCGTGGCGGCGTTCCCGCTGGTGCCCGCCTCCGGGGGAAGCCGGTCCGCGGCCCCTTGACGGCAGGACTCGCACCCGGTGACGGCACTCGTCGTCGGCGGTCGGCGTCCTGCCCGTACCGGCCGCACCGGTCCACGCGGTCCCCCGACCCGGACCAGTGGACGAGGCCGCCGTCGAAGAGGTGACCGGGGACATCGCGGCGGCCGCCACCGCCCGGTTGAAACGAGCCGGTTACCGCGCCGGTTGCACACGGGCTCATGACTACCGTCAAAGTCACGGTGAATGTCAATCCCATGATGGATGTGCGAGTTGATCTACCTACGGTTTCCTTGCGGCATCACTCACCCGCCCGCGGCGGGCCTCGCGAGGCTTGCAGCCGTATGCGAGCCCATGCGGAGCACGCAGGAGGAAATTGCATGCCGACCAAGCGCGATGCCGAATCGAGATCCACCTACGGAGCCGCCGTTCCGCGCCGGACGCCCAGTCGGTCCGGGAGAACGAGAGGACCCGGCCGGGCGACGGTGGCGCTCACCGCCGCGCTGCTGGCCGCGGTCGCCGCGGTGCCCGTCGCACCGGAGCCCGCGGCGGCGTCCGCGCCGAACTACGTCGGTGATCCGACGCATTACTGGAACACCACGCTGCTCCAGGTCTTCCGCGAGCTCAACGGCCCGGACGCGGCACCGGGCAGGCTGGCGCGAGCCGCGGCCATGATGAATGCGGCGATCTTCGACGCCGAGACCATGTACCACGACAAATGGCGCACCAGGCGTTATGAGCCGTACCTGAAGGCGGGCAGTTACTTCTCGTTCATCGAGACTCCGGACGAAGAGGAGCGGGTGATCGGACGTACGGCCTACAACGTGCTCCTGGACCTCTTCGGCCCCGGCACCAACCCGAACAGCCCTGATCAGACCAGCTACCTCGACCGGCGCTTCAGGGAACGATTCGGAACGGAGCCCACCGCGGACGACTACCTGGACATCCAGGTCGTCAACTCGGTCGTCACCAGGATGCGGAACTTCCGTGCGAACGACGGCTCCACCGACGCTACGGTCTACACCTTGGACAACGAGCCCGGCGCGTGGCGTCCCACCGGCGCTCCGGGAAGTTCCTGCAGCACGGCCGGTGATGCGGTGACGCCCCGCTGGGGAGAAGTCCGGCCCTTCGCCATCTCCTCCGGCTCGAAGTACCGACCGGCGACACCGCAGGCGTTCTCCACCTACCGGGAGCTGCTGAGCAGTCCGGCCTACGCCGCCCAGGTCGACCAGGTACGCCGGCTGGGCGGGACCGCTTCCACCGCGGCGACCCCCAGCGAACGCACCGTCGAGCAGACCGCGGCCGCCTGGTTCTGGTCCAACGACCTGGACGGCACCTACAAGCCTCCGGGGCAGCTGCTCGACCACACCCGCCTGGTGGCCGAACAGCGCGGGGTCTCCGGCAAGTACGAGAACGCCCGGCTGTTCGCCCTGGTCTCGCTGGCGTTGGCCGACGCCTCCATCGCCGGGTGGGACGTCAAGTACCGGACCCCGATCGACCTGTGGCGACCGGAGTCGGCGATTCGGGACGGAGAGCTGGACCGCGACTGGCAACCGCTCTCGGCCGACCGCAACGGCACCCACTTCTCGCCGTGCTTCCCGGCGTGGGCTTCCGGCCACGCGACCTTCGCCGGAGCCTGGGCCGAGATCATGAAGAAGTACTTCGGCACCGACGCCGTCACTTTCACCGTCACCACCGAGGATCCGCACGCGCCGGTGCGGAGCAAGACCTTCACCAGCTTCCGGCAGGCCGCTCAGGAGAACGCCGACAGCCGCGTCTACCTGGGAGTGCACTATCCCTGGGACTCCACGGACGGCCTGGAACTCGGCAGGAGGATCGCGGCGGACGTCTATGCCGGCAAGCTGACGCCCATCGCCCCCTAGAGGAGCCGACGCGGCCGCACCGCCCGCAGAACGGCCCGCCCATCCAGCACACCGGTCGGCCGGATCGGCACCGCGGCGACCGCTTCGCGGTGCCGTCCCCTCCCCGAGCAGATCATCCCTGACGGCCCGAGCCGTCAAGCGGGGAAGGGCCGATCCGCCAAGGACCCGCCCTCGCCGTCTCGTTCCGATCCGGCAATTCGCGCCATCCCCATTGAAGATCATCGACTCCTTCCGACTCCGAACCCAGGAACTGCAGAATGACATTCACCAGTCGCTTCCGTACGTCCGCGGTCGCCGTCACCCTGCTCGCCGTCACCTCGGTCTGCGGGGGCTGCGGCGCCGGAGGAGCAACGGCGGCACAGATCTGCGACATGGCCGCAGAGCTCCACGGCAAGGTGGACGACGTTCCCGCGGACGTTCAGGACCGACATCTCGGAGAGTGGCATGACCTGATCGACACCGCTGTGGGCGCCGACGACTCCGGACTGGCCGCCTTCGGCGAGCACCTCGACAGGGAGGAGCGCCAGGACGTCTCCTCGGCACGGGTCGAGGATCTCCGGGAGTTCGCCTGCGAGGGCGAAGTGCCCCGGGAGCTCACCTCCCCCGAACCGTGAACGGGTACGGCCCGCACGGAGCACGTGCGGGCCGCAGAGAACGGGTACGGCCCGCACGGAGCACGCGCGGGCCGCAGAGAACGGGTACGGCCCGCACGGAGCACGCGCGGGCCGCAGAGAACGGGTACGGCCCGCACGGAGCACGCGCGGGCCGTACGGGGACGGGGGCGGTTACGCCGGGAAGTCCTTCGGGTTGACGCCGGTGGTGCGGGCGTTGCCGCCCCTGACCGGGTTGAGGGTCAGCGTCCAGATGGTGGCGCTGGTGGAGGTCGTGGTGAACCTCAGCCGGTCGTCGAACTTCTGGTAGGAGGCACCCCGGGCGAACCGGCCCTTGGAGACGCTGAACCGGTAGCCGCTGGTGAAGAAGATCCGGTAGGTGCCGTCACGGACGTCGTTGACCTTCGCGGTCGACCGGGCCCGGACGTAGACGCTGATCGCCTTGGTCCTCCCCCGGACGAGGGTGACCACCGCATCCCGCGACGTACCGTTCTTGATCTTCAGGGTACCCTGGCCGCCGCTGATGCGGTCGTAGAGGATCCTGCCGTTACGGGGCCGTGCCGCCGCCGCCGGCATCGCCGTCCCGGCCGTCTCGGACCAGGAGACCGTTGCGGTCGTGGTGGAGGGCGCGGCACTGGCCGGTGCTGCGGTGAAACCGGTCAGAAGTGCGGAGGCAAGGACCACTCCCGCGAGGGGACGTAGAGAGACCATGTCGGCAAATATGTCGAATTCACGGTCGACTCGTCAACGCGGTTCCATCTTCCGGGAACGTTCCGGAGCCCTTCCACCGGAGCGGGACCGGCCCCCGCGAAGGGCACCGGTCCTGCTCATCGGGGTCACACGCAGGCCGTACGGACGACGTCCGCCAGGCGGCCCGCCATCTGCTCGGCCTGTTCCGCCGAAGCCGCCTCGACCATGACGCGGATCATCGGCTCGGTGCCGCTCGGCCGGATCAGCACCCGGCCGGTCTCGCCGAGCTCCCTCTCCGCCTCGGCCACGGCCGCGGCCAGCTCCGGCACCGAGGCCTTCGCTCGGTCCACGCCCTTGACGTTGATCAGCACCTGCGGGAGCCGGGTCATCACCGAGGCCAGCTCCGCCAGCGGCCTGCCCTCGCGGACCACGGCCGACAGCAGGTGCAGCGAGGTCAGCAGGCCGTCCCCGGTGGTGGCGTGGTCGAGCATGATCACATGTCCGGACTGCTCGCCGCCGAGGTTGTGGCCGCTCTCCCGCATGGCCTCCAGGACGTAGCGATCGCCCACCGCGGTCTCGATCACTTCGATCCCGGCGTTCCGCATCGCCAGCTTGAAACCCAGGTTGGACATGACCGTGGCGACGACGGTGTCACCCGCCAGGCGGCCTTCGGCGTGCATGGCCACGGCCAGCACGGCCATGATCTGGTCGCCGTCGATCACCTCGCCGGTGTGCGCCACCGCCAGGCAGCGGTCGGCGTCGCCGTCGTAGGCGATCCCGACGTCCGCGCCCCGGGAGACCACGATCTGCCGGAGCTTGTCCAGGTGGGTGGAGCCGACCCCGGCGTTGATGTTCAACCCGTCGGGCCGGGCCCCGATGGTCTCGACCTTCGCCCCGGCCCGGATCAGCGCCTCGGGGGCCACCACGTGGGCGGCGCCGTGGGCGCAGTCGAGGACGACGCTCAGGCCGTCGAGCCGGCCGGGCAGGGTGGACAACACGTGGGACACGTAGCGGTCGGCCTCGCCGTACGCCTCGCGCACGCGGCCGACCGCGGCGCCGACGGGGCGGTCCCACTTCTCGCCGAGGCGCTGCTCGATCTCGTTCTCCACCGCGTCGGGCAGCTTGAAACCGCCGCGGGCGAGGAACTTGATCCCGTTGTCCGGGGCGGGGTTGTGGGAGGCGGAGATCATCACGCCCATGTCGGCTCCGAGAGCCGTGGTCAGGTATGCGACCGCCGGGGTGGGCAGCACGCCGAGCCGGAGGACGTCCACGCCGGACGACGCGAGGCCGGCGACCACCGCTGCCTCCAGGAATTCTCCTGAGGCGCGGGGATCCCGGCCCACGACGGCGATCGGGCGGCCCGGTGAGGCACCGGACCGCCCGTCGGCGGCGCTGAACGCCCCGGCGTCGCCGAGGACATGAGCTGCGGCCACGGACAGGTCCATGGCGAGCTCGGCCGTGAGGTCGCGACCCGCGACCCCACGTACCCCGTCGGTGCCGAAAAGGCGCCCCAACTTAACGCTTGCTGTACTGGGGGGCCTTACGGGCCTTCTTGAGACCGTACTTCTTGCGCTCGGTGGCGCGGGCGTCACGGGTCAGGAAGCCGGCCTTCTTCAGCGGCGCGCGGTTGACCTCGACGTCCAGGACGGCCAGCGCACGGGACAGGCCCATGCGCAGGGCGCCGGCCTGGCCGGTGACGCCGCCGCCGTCGATGCGGGCGATGACGTCGAACTGGTCCTCGGCGCCGAGCGTCACGAAGGGCTCGTTGACGATCTGCTGGTGGACCTTGTTCGGGAAGTAGACGTCAAGCGGGCGACCGTTGATCGTCCACTTGCCGGTGCCCGGCACGATGCGCACGCGGGCGACGGCCTCCTTGCGGCGGCCGGTGCCGTACGAGTTGCCCACGGTGATGGGCTTGCGCACGGCCTCGCCGCCGGCGGCGGCGGAGGACTCGCTGGTGTACTCGGAGGGGAACTCCTCCGCGTTGTAGTCGTCCAGCTCGCCCTCGACGGGCGTCTCGACACCGGTGGGCTCAGCCACGGTTCTCCTCAAACTTTCCTACTCGGCGCCGGCCGACGGCCGACGCTGCTGCTGATGCGCAGCTCGTACGACTACTGGGCGATCTGGGTGAGCTCGAACGGCACCGGCTGCTGGGCCTGGTGCGGGTGCTCGGAGCCGGCGTAGACCTTGAGCTTCTTGATCATCTTCCGGCCGAGGGCGTTCTTGGGCAGCATGCCCTTCACGGCCTTCTCAACGGCGCGGTCGGGACGCTTGTCCATGAGCTCGGCGTAGGTCACGGAACGCAGACCGCCGGGGTAGCCCGAGTGACGGTAAGCCTTCTTCTGCTCGAGCTTGTTGCCGGTCAGCGCGATCTTGTCGGCGTTGATGACGATGACGAAGTCACCGGTGTCGACGTGGTTCGCGAAGATCGGCTTGTGCTTACCGCGAAGCAGGGTCGCGACGTGGCTGGCCAGCCGGCCGAGCACGATGTCGGTGGCGTCGATGACATACCACTGACGCTCGACTTCAGCAGGCTTGGGTGTGTACGTGCGCACGGTCGTATGCCTTCTTTGATCGCATCTCGGCGCTGTCGGAAGCGACAGCAACATGGTCGGTAGGTGCGGGCGCACGACAGCCCGGACCTTCCGTCTCCCTAGATGCGAGGAGATGACGCCGGACGCGCCGCGTATCGGTCTGCAGAGGAGACCGATTCGCACACAACGAATTAGCAGAATACAGGCCTGGAGGAGGGAGGGTCAAAACGACACCGCCCCAGACCGGTCTTCGCGAGGAGTCTACCGTGCGGAAGGGATGCGGTGCGGCCGCCGGCCCGATGCCGGATCGCGCTCGGCCGAACGTTTGCAACTCGTTCCCGACATTCCCTTCTTCAACTATCTCAACATCTCTATCGTTGATAGCAGTATGTGGCAGTCCCCTTACCCCGGGCATACCCAGCGAGCCGCCTTGCGCCGCGCCGGGTTGTTCGCCTGCCTCGCCGCGGTCCTGCTCATCGGGTTCGTCCTCGGCCGGGGAAGCCGTGACGAGGAGGCCCCCGGCCACGTCTACCTGAACGAGGCGGGTCCCGCCGACCCCTCACCCGCCCTCGCGACCGGACGGGGCGGCGCCCTCGACGAGCGGGCCCCGCTCCGGCGGGTCGCGCGCCCCTCCCCTTCTCCCTCTCCTGCGGCGTCCCGGCAGCGGCGTCCCGTCCCGCGCGCCTCCGGCGGCCCGCGCAACGTCGTCGACGGCTTCGCCAACGACGACCCCCAGTACGTCCTGCGGGGGGACGGCGGCCACGGCGCGGCCCAGGCGCTGAGCGCGATGGAGAGCGAGGTCGTCCGCCTCACCAACATCGAGCGCCGCCGGGCCGACTGCGCCCCCCTGCGCATCGACAGGCGGCTGGTCCGGTCGGCGCGGGCGCACTCCTCGGAGATGGCGCTGAGCGATGCCTTCTCGCATGACTCCCCGGGCGGCGGCTCCCCCTGGGACCGCATGGAGGCCGCCGGCTACCACGCCGGGGGCGCCGAGAACATCGGCCGCGGCTACACCTCCGCGGAGGAGGCGGTGCGCGGCTGGATGGCGAACCCCGGTCACCGGCACAACATCCTCAACTGCGCGCTGACGGCCACCGGCGTCGGAGTCGTGGAAGGGCTCGGCGGTCCCTGGTGGACACAGGACTTCGGGTATTCGTGAACTGATCCGCCCTGATACGGAGTTAATCTCAGCGCATGGGTTTTCCCGGGGATTCACCGCGCCGCCAGCCGTACGTCCAGCCCGGCGGGCAGCAGCCGCCCTTCCACGCCGGCGGGCAGCAACCGCCGTCCGCGTGGGACGACCAGGCCGGCGGACGGCCGGGTGGACAAGGCGGCGGGCAGCCGGGCGGACAGGGTGAGAGCTGGTTCGGCCCGCCCGCACAGGGCTCGGGACCGCAGTCTCCGGCCGGGTTCGGCTCCACACCCCAGGAGCCCCCGCGGCAGGCACCCGGATGGCAGGCGCCTGCCGAGCAGACGGCGGCCGGGCAGGAGAGGCACGGACCCGGGGCCTTCACCCGCGAGACGTCCGAACCCACGGAGCCCGGGCGGCGGCCCAAGAAGCAGAAGCAGGCGTGGAGCCCCTACGAGGAGGGCCCCCGCGCGCTCCTGCCCACCTTCGTCGCGGTCGGCGTGATCGGCATGCTCGTCGCGGGCGGCATCGGACTGGCCGTCTTCGCCAGCTCCGGCGACGACTCCCCGGGCGGCGCTGCGGACGCTCCGGCGCCGGCCGCCACCAAGCCGGTGATCCCCGCCAACCCCGGAGGCACGTTCGGCTTCGCCGAGTCCCGCAAGACCGACCCGGGCAAGCTGACGCTGGACGAGCTCTTCAAGAGCCGGAAGGCCAGGCACAAGGGTCAGACCTACCTGATGACCGCCCGCAGGAACGACAAGAAGTGCAAGGACGCCGTCGTCGGCTCCGGTCTGCAGAAGGCCCTCACCGCGGGCAGGTGCAACCAGCTCGTCCGCGCCAGCTTCCGCGACGCCTCAGGAAAGATCATCGGCACGCTGGGGGTGGCCAACCTCGACACCTCCTCGGCCGCGGCGAAGGTCGTCAAGGCCGCCAGGGGGAAGGAGTCCCAGCAGTACCTCAAGGTACTGCCCGGCAAGGACAAGGTCACCAAGCTCCTCGGCACCGGGGAGGCCTTCGTCGGAGGATGGCGCCACGGCCACTACGCCGTACTGGTCTGGTTCCAGTACAAAGACGGCCACCTGCCGAGCAAGGCGGAGGCCAAGAAGCTCAACGCGGCCGCGTTCGGGGTCGCCGACGCGACCGTCACCCCGGCGCTGGAGTCCCGTTCGCTGACCGGGAAGCGCCCCTGAGCAACGCCCCATCTGGGACTTTTCAGGCATGAAACCGGCGGGCGATCCGGCCAGGAACGCACATACTCACATGCCGATCTCCGGCTGTCGCTACGCTGCCAGGTATGCGTGGCCAGGAATCCGGATCCGAGCACGAGCGCGAAACCGACGGTTCGGTCGTACCGGCGACGCCGCCGCCGAGCTTCGGCCAGCCTTCGTCGCACGTGCCGCGGACCGATCTCGCCGGAGGCGAGCAGTCCCATGTCCCTCCGGCGCGGCCGGAGCCCGAGCCCGCGGCCGGCCGGCCGTGGGCGGCTCCCGACGACGGCGGGACCTCCTACGACTGGCTCGCCCCGACCGGGGAGGAAGACGTCCTCGCCCCTCCCCCCGGCGGGCCCGCCGCCCCGGCATGGCAGCCGCCGCCGGCCTTCACCGCCGCCGCCGCCGGTATACAGGTGTGGCCCTCACCTTCCGCGGACGCCCCCGTGCCCCCTCCGTGGCCCGCGGCCACGGGAGAGCCCGTCGAGGAGCTGTCCTGGCCCGACTCCGACGAGGGCGCCCGTCCCGGCGAGGCCGGCCGTCCCACCGGCCGGCCGTCCCACCTCGGCTCCCCCGCCGCCGACAACCCGGAGAACACCGTCGACACCCGCGTCCCCGCTCCCGCCGCGCCCGATCCGCAGGAGCCCCTTCCCCCGGTTGCGGACCCGCAGGAGCCCGGTCCCGCCGAGGCCGACCGGCCGGACCTCCCCCCGCCCGCTCCCGGCGGCTCTCCGTCCGCCCCCGGCGGCTCCGCCCCCGCTCCCGGCGGTCTCGCTCCGGCCCCCTCCGGCCCGGGGCCGACCGGTCATCCCGGACATCCCGGACCGCCCGCAGCCGAGCACGCCGTACCGACCGCACCGACCGCACCGACCGCACCCCAGGAGCTCACGGCCGGCCACGCCGTGCCACCCTCATCCGTCCCTCAGCCGTCCACGGCCGAACGCTCCGCGCCCCCCGCGGTTCAGCCCCCCGCGGCCGAGCCTCCGGTGAACCTGCCCGCGACACTCCCGGCTCCGGGTCCGGTCCCGTCCCCGGCCGACCAGCCGACCCCTCCGGGCGGTTTCCCGGTCGTCCCCCCGCCGTTCCCACCGCCGGTTCCTCCCGGCGGAGAGCTCCCCGCGCTCGTGGGCCCGGCCGTGGAGCGCGGCCCGTTCGAGCCGCCCTCGGCGATCACGTCCGGGCCCCCGGCCCCTCCCGCCGCCGCTCCCGTGACCCCTGGCCGGGGCCGGATCGTCCTGGTGGCCGCCGCGGTCGCGGTCGTGGTCGGCGGCATCGGCACCGGCGCCTTCTTCGCCTACCGGTCGTTCAACGCGGCCGATCCGCAGCCCGTCCGGCCGAGCGCCGTGCCGGAGACCGGGGATCCGAGCGCGGAGAGTCCCGAGAACATCCCGACCGAAGAGCTGATCGACACCACGCTGCTCAACTCCGAGCTGACCGACCCGGGCAAGATGACCCTCGCCGACGCCTTCGCCAGGAAGGTGACCCTCTCCGGGACCACCTTCACCCGGGTCAAGACCCATCTGACCCAGGACTGCGACAAGGCGGCGGCGGGCGCGTTCGCCACGGCGCTCGAGGACGGCGACTGCCGCCGCGTGCTGCGGGCCACCTACGTCGACCGGAAGAAGAAGTACGCCGTCACCACGGGCGTCGCCGTCCTGCCCACCCGCGAGTCGGCCGTCAAGGTCGACCAGGCCAAGAACCTCGAGAAGAACCTGTGGTTCCGCGGCCTGCGCGGCGCCTCCGGCAGCGGGGCCGAGCGCATGCACATCGCGGGCGGCTACGCGGCGGGGCTGGTGTGGGGCCGCTACATCGTGTTCAGCTACGCCACCTTCGCCGACGGCCACACCCCCACAGCGAAGGAGAAGAGCCTCGGCAAGCTCAGCGGGGCCTTCCGCGACCAGACCTCCAAGGTCGTCGAGCGCCGCCTGACCCGCTGACGGCGTCCGCCCCGCGCGCCGTCTGACCCGCTCTGACGGCGTCGGCCCCGCGCGCCGCGGAAAAGACCCCGCCGCCGGGCACGCGCCTGCGGCGGGGCCGCCCCGGTCCTCGGCCCACGTGCCCGGCGGGTCGGCCCCCGCCACACGGCGAGATCAGCCCCGCCCCCGGCACCCGCACCCGGCGGGTCGGCCCCCGCCACACGGCGAGGCCGTCCCCGCCCCCGGCACGCGTGTCCAACAGGTCAGTACTCGGCACGCGGCGGGACCGTCTCCGCCCCTAGCACACGCACCCGGCGGGTCAGCGCGGCCCGCAGAGCCAGTTCCTCCGCCCCGGGATAGCGCACCTCCTCCAGGCAGAGCCCGTGCGCCGGCGCGACGTGCACCCCGGAATCCCGTACGGCTCTCGCCAGCACCTGCCCGGGCCACTCCACCCCGAGCCGCCCCTCCCCGACCGCCAGCAGCGATCCCACGAGCGCCCGCACCATGGAGTGGCAGAACGCGTCGGCGACCACCGTCGCGACCAGGAGGCCGTCCTGGCCGCCCTCCCGGACCCAGTCCAGCCGCTGCAGTTCCCGGATCGTCGTGGCGCCCTCGCGCTTCTTGCAGAACGCCGCGAAGTCGTGCTCGCCGAGCAGCCGCGCCGCGGCGGCGTTGAGCCGGTCCAGGTCGAGCGGGCGGGCGTACCAGACGACCTCCCGGCGGCGGAGCGGGTCCACGCCCCCGGGCGCGTCGCACACCCGGTAGGCGTACCGGCGGGACAGCGCGGAGAAACGCGCGTCGAACCCCTCGGGAGCCGCCGTGACGCGATGGATCCTGACATCCTGGGGAAGCACCCCGGCCAGCCTCCTGCGCAGGGCCGAGAGCCGCTCCCCGAGCCGCTCCCGCGGCCCCTCCTCCCCGGCCTCCCCTGCGGCGCCCCCCGCTGCTCCCTCGGTCTGCCCGCGCCCGCGCGACCTGGCGTTCCCCTCCACCGCCGCGAGCGCCTCCTCCTCCACGTCCAGGTGCGCCACCTGCCCTCGCGCGTGCACCCCGGCGTCCGTCCGGCCCGCCACGGTCAGCGCGGGAGGCTCACCGAGCCGCAGGACCCTGGCGAGCGCCTCCTCGATCTCCCCCTGGACCGTCCGCCTGCCGGGCTGCCGGGCCCAGCCGGAGAACTCCGTGCCGTCGTAGGCGAGATCCAGGCGCAGCCGTACCACGTTGTTCCTCCCGGAGAACGGGAACGGGCCCGGTATCCCCGATGCGGGGATGCCGGACCCGTTCACCCAGCCTGAGAGATCAGGCGTTGTCCTTCTTGTCCTCGGTCTCCTCGGCCGGAGCCTCGGTCGCCTCGTCGTTCTTCTCCGCGGCCGGAGCCTCGGCGGTCTCCTCGGCCTCCTGCGTGGCGGGGGCCTCGGTGGTCTCCTCGGCCTTCTCCGCGGCGGGGGCCTCGGCGGCGGCCGGAGCCTTGGCGACGCGGACCGTGTTCAGCGGCTCGGACACCAGCTCGATGACCGCCATGGGGGCGGCGTCGCCCTTGCGGAGGCCGACCTTGGTGATCCGGGTGTAGCCACCGGGACGCTCGGCGAAGGTCGGGGCGATCTCGGTGAAGAGGTGGTGGACGACACCCTTGTCGCGGACGACCGTCAGCACCTGGCGACGGTTGTGCATGTCGCCCTTCTTCGCCTTGGTGATCAGCTTCTCCGCCAGCGGGCGCAGGCGCTTCGCCTTCGCCTCGGTGGTCTTGATCCGGCCGTGCTGGAACAGCTGGGTGGCGAGGTTCGCCAGGATCAGCTTCTCGTGGGCCGGGCTGCCGCCGAGACGGGCACCCTTGGTGGGCCTGGGCATTTCGTTCTCCTTGAGAGTGAACCCGCCCCGGCCGTGTCAGGTACCGGGGTCGGGCCACGGGAACCGCTCGCGGCTCCCGTGTGGCGATCAGTCCCGGAGGGGCCACGCCCTCCGGGGGTCACGGGGGCGGAGCCCCCGCGGAATCAGTACTGCTCGGTCTCGACGTACGCGCTGTCGTCGTCGTCGTAACCGCCGCCGGCCACCGCGGTCGGGTCGAACCCGGGCGGGGAGTCCTTCAGCGCGAGCGACATCTCGTGCAGCTTCTGCTTGACCTCCTCGATGGACTTCGCACCGAAGTTGCGGATGTCCAGCAGGTCCTGCTCGCTGCGCGCGACGAGCTCGCCCACGGTGTGGATGCCCTCGCGCTTGAGGCAGTTGTAGGAACGGACCGTGAGGTTCAGCTCCTCGATCGGCAGCGCCAGGTCCGCGGCCAGGGCCGCGTCCGTCGGCGACGGGCCGATGTCGATGCCCTCGGCCTCGACGTTCAGCTCGCGGGCGAGGCCGAACAGCTCGACCAGGGTCTTGCCGGCGGAGGCCACCGCGTCGCGGGGCTTCATCGCGGCCTTGGTCTCGACGTCCAAGATCAGACGGTCGAAGTCGGTGCGCTGCTCGACACGGGTCGCCTCGACCTTGTAGGTGACCTTGAGCACCGGCGAGTAGATCGAGTCGATCGGGATGCGCCCGATCTCCTGGCCCGGCTGCTTGTTCTGCGCCGCGGAGACGTAGCCGCGACCGCGCTCGACGGTCAGCTCCATCTCCAGCTTCGCCTTGCCGTTCAGCGTGGCGATGCGCAGCTCGGGGTTGTGCACCTCGACACCGGCCGGGGGCGCGATGTCGGCGGCGGTGACGTCGCCGGGGCCCTGCTTGCGCAGGTACATGACCACGGGCTCGTCGTGCTCGGAGGAGACGACCAGCTCCTTGAGGTTCAGGATGATGTCGGTGACATCCTCCTTGACCCCCGGGACGGTCGAGAACTCGTGCAGCACGCCCTCGATGCGGATGCTGGTCACGGCCGCGCCCGGGATGGACGACAGCAGCGTGCGCCGCAGCGAGTTGCCGATGGTGTAGCCGAAGCCCGGCTCCAGCGGCTCGATGACGAACCTGGAGCGGGTCTCCTCGATGGTCTCCTCGAGGAGGGTCGGGCGCTGAGCGATCAGCATGTGGGTTCTCCCCTTGACGTGCGGCGCCCGCTATTTGACGCCGCTCGATAACAACAGCATAGGTGCCGTACGGCAAGCCGCACGGCACCCGTGAAGAGCCGCTACTTGGAGTAGAGCTCGACGATCAGCTGCTCCTGGACCTGGGTGTCGATCTGCTGACGGACCGGGAGCTGGTGGATCAGGATGCGCATGGCCTCCGGGGCGACGCCCAGCCACGCCGGGAACGTCTTGTCACCGGCGGTGGCGCGCGCCACCTCGTAGGGCAGCAGGTTGCGCGAGCGCTCGCGGACCTCGACGATGTCGTGCTCGCGGACGCGGTACGACGGGATGTCGACCTTCTTGCCGTTCACCAGGATGTGTCCGTGGCGGACCTGCTGGCGGGCGGCGTCGCGGGACTCGGCGAAACCGGCGCGGTAGACCACGTTGTCGAGACGGCTCTCCAGGATCTGGAGGAGGTTCTCGCCGGTCTTGCCGCCCTTGCGGTTGGCTTCCTCGTAGTAGTTGCGGAACTGCTTCTCGAGGACGCCGTAGATGCGGCGGGTCTTCTGCTTCTCACGAAGCTGGAGCTGGTACTCAGACTCCTTGGGACGGCCGCGGCCGTGCTCACCCGGCGGGTAAGGACGGATCTCGATGGGGCACTTCGCGGACTCGCACTTCTTGCCCTTGAGGAAGAGCTTGACCTTCTCCCGACGGCAGAGCTTGCAGTCCGCACCCGTGTAACGAGCCATTTTCTATCTTCTCCTGGGGCTCAGACGCGACGGCGCTTGGGCGGGCGGCAGCCGTTGTGCGGCACGGGGGTGACGTCCTGGATGGAGCCAACCTCCAGGCCGGTCGCCTGCAGCGAGCGGATGGCGGTCTCGCGGCCGGAACCCGGGCCCTTGACGAAGACGTCGACCTTACGCATGCCGTGCTCCATGGCGCGGCGAGCGGCGTTCTCGGCGGCCATCTGCGCGGCGAACGGGGTGGACTTGCGAGAGCCCTTGAACCCGACGTGGCCGGCGCTGGCCCAGGAGATCACGTTCCCGCTCGGGTCGGTGATCGAAACGATCGTGTTGTTGAACGTGCTCTTGATGTGGGCGTGCCCGTGAGCGACGTTCTTCTTTTCCTTGCGGCGCACCTTCTTCGGTGCACCCTGGCGGCTCTTAGGAGGCATTGTTTGCCTTCACTCCTGAGGTCTTCGGTCCTGCGGCTGCGCGGACTACTTCTTACCGGGCTTCTTCTTGCCGGCGACGGTCTTCTTCTTGCCCTTGCGGGTGCGCGCGTTGGTCTGCGTGCGCTGGCCGTGCACGGGAAGACCGCGACGGTGCCGGATGCCCTGGTAGGACTGAATCTCGATCTTGCGGCGGATGTCGGCCTGAATCTCGCGACGGAGGTCACCCTCGATCTTGAAATTCGCCTCGATGTAGTCACGCAGCGGCACGAGCTCTTCGTCCGTGAGCTGGTGCACCCGGAGGTCGCCGCTGACGCCGGTGGCCTTCAGGGTCTCGAGCGCGCGAGTGCGGCCGATTCCGAAAATGTAGGTGAGAGCGATCTCCAGCCGCTTGTCGCGGGGGAGGTCGACGCCAACCAGGCGAGCCATGGTCGGGCATTCTCCTTCTTTGTGGCGGAGGTCCTACGCTTCACTTCCCCTCCCCATGCCCGGGGTGAGGGCCCCGGCCTCCGACCGGGGGTCTCCTGCGGGGTACGGCCTCGTCGGCCGCCTGCGCAGGTGTGAAACGCGATTACCGTTCTTCCGGGCGGGACCCGCCTCGCCTCTCCGCCGCGGGGAGCGTCTCCGCTCACCTCGCCGGACCGGCGCGACCGCCTTCGCCCGATGGGCCCCACATGGATCGAGTCCGCCTCTTGCGAGCGGACTCCGTGAGACCTTCTGCCGCGACTAGCCCTGGCGCTGCTTGTGGCGCAGGTTGTCGCAGATCACCATGACACGACCGTGCCGGCGGATCACCTTGCACTTGTCGCAGATCTTCTTGACGCTCGGCTTGACCTTCATAGTCCTTATTCGTCCCTCAGACGCTTACTTGTATCGGTAGACGATCCGCCCACGACTGAGGTCGTAGGGGCTCAGTTCGACGACAACCCGGTCGTCGGGAAGGATTCGGATGTAGTGCATGCGCATCCGCCCGCTGATGTGGGCCAGGACCTTATGGCCGTTGTCGAGCTGGACCCGGAACATTGCGTTCGGGAGCGACTCAACCACAGTGCCCTCGATCTCGATGGCGCCGTCTTTCTTGGCCATGTCCCTCGCGTTTCACTGATCGGTCGTCTGAGGCTTCGGAACACTAAGCAGCCGCGACCATGCGCTTCCAGGAGAGGCGGCGGTAGCGACACCGCTGACGCGCAATGGTCATAGTGAACCGAAGAAGGAGTGTACGGCACCGGGCGAGGAAATGCGAAACCGACGGCCGGTGCTTGACACAACCACCAGACAGCATACCTCCCGGACGAGCGGAAAGCCCGCCGGTGACCGTGTCACCGGCGGGCCCGTGTCGATCGGCCTTCCCGGCCGCTCCTAGAAGGCGTCACCCCAGCCGCCGCAGTCGTCGAAGCGGTTGTCGCCCTCGCAGACGCGGATCTTGAAGTCGTCGAAGCCGTTGCTCTTCTTGAAGCCGCCGAACTTGGTGAAGTGCCTGCCGCCGAACGTCTTGTAGTACTTGGTGTGGGTGCCGAACTTGTCGTGCCACCTGAACCAGACGTAGCTGTACTCGCGGTCGCGGTCGCGGTCGAACAGGTCCCCGTGGAACCAGTAGCGGCCGTCCTGCTTGATCCAGTAGCCCTTGAAGTAGGAGCGCTTGCCGAAGCCCTCGCCGCCGCCGAACTTCGAGTAGTAGGGGCCGAAGAAGTGCTTCGACCCCTGCGCCTCCTGGGACGCGGCAGCGGTGGCCGCGCCGGCGGTCGAGGCCTGGGCCGGAGCCGCGGCCAGACCGGCGGCGAGGGCGGTGGTGAGGGCGGTGGTGGCGAGAAGGGTGCGGGCCTTGCTCATGTCTTCCTCCTGTGAAGGGGTCCGTCGTTCGGACACCGCTCACGTTAGGAAGCTTCGGCCCGCCCTTCTGCGGAGGAATGCACACTCATCGCCGAGCGTGCACTATTACGGCTTCCGGCCGTCGCCGAACTTCATCAGGACGGTCGCGACCAGCAGGATCGCGCCCCAGGGCCCCATCACCCACAGCGGCCAGGGATAGGGGAAGTCGAAGTCGTCCCCCAGCCCGATGGCGAACCAGATGCCCCAGTTGATGCTGACCGCCAGGGCCCAGGGGGTCCACATGGCGAGCAGGCGCCCCTTCTCCGTCTCCTCCTTCGCCGGCGGGCGCGGGGCGACCTCCTGCATGGCGCGCAGGTCGACGTCGGGCAGGTCGGAGGTGAGGGTCGCGAGCTCGCCGTACGTCCTGCTCGCGTAGAGCTGCTCGAGTCGCTCGTCGAACTCCTCGACGGTGAGGCGACCCTGCGCGTAGTGCTCACGGAGCACCGAGGCGACCCTGTCCCTGTCGTCGTCCGACGCCCGCATCTGCGGACCAGCCGCCATCATCGCTCACATCCGCTCGCCACGGCGGGCCGCGTCGCCGCTAGCCCGCACTCTCTCCCAGTACGCCGGCGAACCGCTCTTCGCCGCCGTCGAGCGCGGTCAGCACCCAAGGTCCATTATGTGTCACCGCGACGCTGTGCTCGAAGTGCGCGGAGGGCTTGCCGTCGATGGTGACGACGGTCCAGTCGTCGGCCAGCACCTTGGTCCGCGCGGTGCCCAGGTTGACCATCGGCTCCACCGCGAAGCACATGCCCACCTCCAGCCTGGGCCCCTTGCCGGGCTTGCCGTGGTTGGCGACCCAGGGGTCCATGTGCATCTCGGTGCCGATCCCGTGCCCGCCGTACTCCTGCGGGATGCCGTAGCGCCCCTGGGAGCGGACGTACTTCTCCACCGCGTGCCCCACGTCGGACAGGTGGCCGCCCGGCTTCAGCGCGGCGATCCCCTGCCACATGGACTCCTCGGTGACCCGCATCAGCTCGGTCAGCGCGGGGTCCACCTCGCCAACCGGGACCGTGACGGCCGAGTCGCCGTGCCAGCCGTCCAGGATGGCTCCGCAGTCGATCGAGATGATGTCGCCCTCGCGCAGCTTCCGGCGGTCACCGGGGATGCCGTGGACGACCTCGTCGTTGACCGACGCGCAGATCGTCGCCGGAAAGCCCTGGTAGCCCTTGAAGGAGGGGATCGCACCCTCGTCCCGGATCGCCTTCTCCGCGATCGCGTCGAGATCCAGCGGCGTCATGCCCGGCTGGACGCTCTCCTTGAGCAGCTGCAGCGTCCGCCCGACCACCAGGCCCGCGGCACGCATCTTCTCCAGTTGCTCCGGCGTCTTGATCTGAATCCCGTGCCGGTTCTTCTTGAACACGTATGCACCCCCTGGGGTGATTAAACGGGCGATTCGGGAGCTCAATTCCCCCGATTGTGCCCTAGAAGCCTCTCCTAACGACAGCACGCCACCTGCGGGGCGCTTCCCGCGGGTGGCGTGCCGGATGAGAATCGCTAGTCGACGTAGGGCGCCAGGGCCTCCATCGCGCGGCGGGTGACCTCTTCCACCGGGCCGGCCGCGTCCACCCCGACGAGGATCTTCTCGTCGGCGTAGAACGAGACCAGCGGAGCGGTCTGCTCCTGGTAGACCTCCAGCCGGCGCCGGACGGTCTCCTCCTTGTCGTCATCCCTCTGGTAGAGGCTGCCGCCGCAGGCGTCGCAGATGTCGTCCTTCTTGTCGTCGAAGTCGACGTGCCAGATGCGGCCGCACTGGCCGCAGGTCCGGCGGCCCGCGAGACGGCGGACCACCTCCTCCTCGTCGACCACGAGCTCCAGGACGACGTCCAGCGCGACCCCGAACTCCGCGAGCATCTTCTTCAGGATCTCGGCCTGGGGCACGTTCCTGGGGAAGCCGTCGAGCAGGAAGCCGTCCCGCGCGTCGTCCTCGGAGAGGCGGTCGCGGACCATGGCGATGGTCACCTCGTCGGGCACGAGGTCGCCGCGGTCCATGTACTCCTTGGCAAGCTTGCCGAGCTCCGTACCGCCCGAGACGTTGGCACGGAAGATATCCCCTGTCGAGATCTTCGGGATTGACAGGTTCGATGCGATGAACTGGGCCTGAGTCCCCTTACCCGCTCCGGGGGGCCCCACCAGGACGAGGCGCACTACTTCAGGAAGCCTTCGTAGTTGCGCTGCTGCAGCTGGCTCTCGATCTGCTTCACGGTGTCAAGACCGACACCCACCATGATCAGAATGCTCGTGCCTCCGAACGGGAAGTTCTGGCTCGCTCCGACCAGCGCCAGCGCGACGATCGGCACCATGGAGATCAAGCCCAGATAGAGCGATCCCGGAGCCGTGAGTCGCGAGAGCACGTAGTTCAGGTACTCGGCCGTCGGGCGTCCCGGGCGGATGCCCGGGATGAAACCACCGTACTTCTTCATGTTGTCGGCGACTTCAACGGGGTTGAAGGTGATGGACACGTAGAAGTAGGTGAAGAAGACGATCAGGAGGAAGAACGTGATCATGTAGGCCGGGGTGTCGCCGGTGACCAGGTTCTGCTGGATCCACTGCACGACCGCGTTCGGCTCCTCCGTGCCGCTGAACAGGGTCGTGACCAGCTGCGGCAGGTAGAGCAGCGAGGAGGCGAAGATGACCGGGATGATGCCGGCCTGGTTCACCTTCAGCGGGATGTAGGTGGAGGTCCCGCCGTACATCCGGCGGCCGACCATGCGCTTGGCGTACTGCACCGGGACCCGGCGCTGGGCCTGCTCGACCATGACGACCAGGGCGATCATCGCGATGCCGACGGCCATGACCACGGCGAAGACGAACGCGCCCTTCTGGCGGCCGATGTTCAGCAGCTCGGACGGGAAGACCGCGATGACCTGGGTGAAGATCAGGATGGACATGCCGTTGCCGACGCCGCGGTCGGTCACGAGCTCGCCCAGCCACATGATCACGGCGGTGCCCGCGGTCATCACCAGGACCATCGTCACGATGGCGAAGATGTTGTCCTTGTCGAGCAGGACCTCCTGGCGGCAGCCGGGGAACAGCTGGCCGCTGCGCGCGAGCGCGATGAAGGCGGTCGACTGCAGGATCGACAGGCCGATCGTCAGGTAACGCGTATATTGAGTGATCTTGGTCTGGCCCGCCTGCCCCTCCTTCTTGAGGGCTTCGAGGCGGGGGATGACCACGACCAGGAGCTGGAGGATGATGCTCGCGGTGATGTACGGCATGATGCCGAGCGCGAAAACGGACAGCTTCAGCAGCGCGCCGCCGCTGAACAGCTGCACCATCCCGTAGATATTGCCCGCATCGCCGGCCTGCGCCTCCTTGAGGCACAGGGCGATGTTTTCGGTGTGAACACCCGGAGTCGGAAGAACCGAGCCGAGACGGAACAGCGCGATGATGCCCAGTGTGAAGAGCAACTTCTTACGCAGGTCCGGCGTACGGAACGCTCGGGTAAACGCGGTCAGCACGGTCCCTCCTGCGCGCCTGAAAGGCGAGGTCGGTCAGCGATGGTGCGGGGGTGATCCATCTTGGTATCTCAAGTCAACGAGTCCGTGGAAATGAGTTGACACTCATTGTCCAGCGAACTCTAACGCACCGCGGGCGCGGAGGCCCAGAAGGGCCCCCGCGCCACGTGATTGATGCCTACAGCTCGGAGGCGGAGCCCCCGGCGGCGGCGATCTTCTCCTTGGCGCTGGCGGAGAAGGCGTGCGCCTGCACGTTCAACGCCACGGAGATCTCGCCGGTTCCCAGAACCTTCACGAGCTGGTTCTTGCGGACCGCACCCCGGGCGACCATGGCCTCGACGGTGACGTCGCCACCCTCGGGGAACAGCTCGCCGAGCCGGTCCAGGTTGACGACCTGGTAGGTCGTCTTGAACAGGGCGTTGGAGAAGCCCTTGTACTTGGGCAGACGGCGCTGGAGCGGAACCTGGCCACCCTCGAAGCCGAGGGGGACCGTGTTCCGGGACCGCGTGCCCTTGGTGCCGCGACCGGCGGTCTTGCCCTTGGACGCCTCGCCGCGGCCCTTGCGGACCTTCGACTTGTTGGCGCCCGGAGCCGGCCGCAGGTGGTGGATGCGGAGCGGAGTGTTCTCTGCCATGTCAGTCGACCTCTTCCACGGTGACCAGGTGCGTCACCACGGAGACCATGCCGCGGATCTCCGGGCGGTCCTCCTTGACGACGACGTCGCCGATGCGCTTCAGACCCAGCGAGCGCAGCGAGTCACGCTGGTTCTGCTTGCCGCCGATCTTCGAGCGGACCTGAGTGATCTTCAGGCGTGCCATCGACTAGCTCACCGCCTTCGCCGCCGCGGCCTCCGCGATGCCCTCGGCGCGAGCCTTGAGCATCGCCTTGGGAGCGACGTCCTCGATCGGCAGGCCGCGGCGGGCCGCGATCTCCTCGGGGCGGCTGAGGCCCTTCAGAGCGGCCACCGTGGCGTGCACGATGTTGATCGGGTTGTCCGAGCCGAGCGACTTGGACAGGACGTCGTGGATGCCGGCGCACTCCAGCACGGCGCGCACCGGACCACCGGCGATGACGCCGGTACCCGGCGAGGCCGGACGCAGGAAGACGACGCCGGCGGCCTCTTCACCCTGCACGATGTGCGGGATGGTGCCCTGGATGCGGGGCACCCGGAAGAAGTGCTTCTTCGCCTCTTCGACGCCCTTGGCGATGGCCGCGGGGACTTCCTTGGCCTTGCCGTAGCCGACACCGACCATGCCGTTACCGTCACCGACGATAACCAGGGCGGTGAAGCTGAAGCGACGACCACCCTTCACGACCTTGGCCACCCGGTTGATCTTCACGACGCGCTCGATGTACGAGACGCCCTTGTCAGCGCTGCCACCGCGGCGGTCGTCACGACGACCGTCACGCCGCTCGCCACCGGCGGCGCCACCGCGACGCGGAGCTCCGGCCATCAGTGGTTCCTCTTCTCATTCGTCATACGGGCCATCAGTTGCGATCCTCGGGACGGAGTCATCAGAACTCCAGCCCGCCTTCGCGTGCGCTGTCCGCGAGGGCCGCGAGGCGGCCTGCGTAGCGGTTGCCACCGCGGTCGAACACGACCGCGGAGATACCGGCAGCCTTGGCCCGCTGAGCGATGAGCTCGCCGACCTGCTTCGCCTTGTCGGTCTTGGCGCCCTCGGCCGTGCGCAGCGAGCTCTCCATGGTGGAGGCGCTCACCAGCGTGTGGCCCTGGGTGTCGTCGACGATCTGCACGAACAGGTGTCGGGTGGAGCGGTTGACGACCAGGCGCGGACGCGCGGCCGTACCGACCACCTTCTTGCGGACTCGGCCGTGGCGGCGGGCCCGCGAGACGGCGCGGGCGGCCGTGTGCTTGCCGAACGCAGTCTTGCCAGCCATGCCTACTTACCAGCCTTTCCGACCTTGCGGCGGATAACTTCACCCTGGTAGCGCACGCCCTTGCCCTTGTACGGGTCGGGCTTGCGCAGCTTGCGGATGTTCGCGGCGATCTCGCCGACCTTCTGCTTGTCGATGCCGTCCACGTGGAACAGCGTCGGCTTCTCGACGCGGAAGGTGACGCCCTCGGGGGCGTCCACGATCACCGGGTGACTGAAACCGAGGGCGAACTCGAGCTGAGTCGGACCCTTGGCCTGGACGCGGTAACCGACGCCCACGATCTCCAGGGTCTTGGAGAATCCCTGGGTCACGCCCGTCACCATGTTGGCGATCAGCGTGCGGGACAGACCGTGGAGCGCACGGACCTTGTTCTCGTCGCTGGGACGCGTGACGGCGACAGTGCCGTCCTCCGCCCGAGCGACCTCGATCGGCTCCGCCACCGTGTGCGAGAGCGTGCCCTTGGGGCCCTTGACCGTGACATCCCGACCGTCGATGGTGACGTCGACGCCGCTCGGTACAGGGATGGGCAGCCGTCCGATTCTCGACATGCTGTATGCCTCCCTTCTACCAAACGTAGGCGAGGACTTCCCCGCCCACACCACGCTTGCCGGCCTGCTTGTCGGTCATGAGGCCGCCGGACGTCGAGATGATCGCGACGCCCAGTCCGCCCAGGACTCGAGGCAGGTTGTCCTTCTTTGCATAGACCCGCAGGCCGGGCTTGGAAACCCGGCGCAGGCCCGCGAGCGAACGCTCACGGTTCGGCCCGAACTTGAGCTCCACCACGAGGTTCTTTCCGACCTTGGCGTCCTCGACGCTCCAGGCCTGGATGTAACCCTCCTGCTGGAGGATCTCGGCGATGTGCGCCTTGATCTTCGAGTACGGCATCGCCACGGTGTCGTGGTACGCCGAGTTCGCGTTTCGCAGACGCGTCAGCATGTCTGCGATCGGGTCGGTCATCGTCATGGCCGGTGGCCTTCCTCACCGCGGTTTCCCCAGGGGACCTACGGTGCGGTCATGGGCGCTTTCTTCGAACAGCGCCCGGTGAATATGACTTCTCTGGTACGGCCGGCGCCGCGCGGCCCCGCGACGGATCGCGGAGACCGCGCGCGACTACCAGCTCGACTTGGTGATGCCGGGCAGCTCGCCCCGGTGCGCCATCTCACGGAAGCAGATGCGGCACAGGCCGAACTTCCTGAACACGGCGCGGGGACGACCACAGCGCGAGCACCGGGTGTAGGCCCGGACCTCGAACTTGGCCTTGCGAGCAGCCTTGACCTTGAGCGACGTCTTCGCCATGATCAGGCCTCCTTGAAGGGGAAGCCGAGGTGCTTCAGCAGCGCCCGGCCCTGGTCGTCGGTCTTGGCGGTGGTCACGACCGTGATGTCCATGCCACGCTGCCGGTCGACCTTGTCCTGGTCGATCTCGTGGAACATGACCTGCTCGGTGAGACCGAAGGTGTAGTTGCCGTTGCCGTCGAACTGCTTCGGCGACAGGCCGCGGAAGTCGCGGATACGGGGAAGCGCCAGGGACAGCAGACGGTCCAGGAACTCCCACATGCGGTCGCCGCGCAGCGTGACGTGCGCACCGATCGGCATGCCCTCGCGCAGCTTGAACTGGGCGATGGACTTGCGGGCCCGCACGACGGCCGGCTTCTGACCGGTGATGACCGTGAGGTCGCGGACGGCGCCCTCGATCAGCTTGGAGTCGCGGGCCGCCTCACCGACACCCATGTTCACCTTGATCTTGGTGATCGTGGGGATCAGCATGACGTTCTCGAACCCGAACTCCTCCTGCAGCTTCGCGGCGATCTCCTCGCGGTAACGCTGCTTGAGGCGAGGGAGCGTGCGCTCTTCAGAGGTGGCAGTCATCAGTTGTCCTCACCCGACTCGTCGGCCTTCTTGTCGGCCTTCTTGGCGGGCTTCTCGTCATCCTTGAGCTTCTTGACGTTGCTCACGTGGATGGGAGCCTCCATGGTCTGCACGCCGCCGGTCTTGGCGCCGCGCGGGCCCTGCAGGCTCTCCTTGACGTGCTTCTTGATCATGTTGACGCCTTCGACCACCACGCGGTCCTCGCGCGGGAGGGCGGCGATCACACGACCCTTGGCACCCTTGTCCTTGCCGGCGATGACCTGGACCAGGTCACCCTTCTTCACATGCAGCTTCGACATTTACAACACCTCCGGCGCGAGCGAGATGATGCGCATGAACTTCTTGTCACGCAGCTCGCGGCCGACGGGACCGAAGATACGCGTGCCGCGAGGGTCACCGCTGTCCTTGATGATGACGGCGGCGTTCTCGTCGAAGCGGATGTAGGAGCCGTCGGGCCGGCGGCGCTCCTTGACAGTGCGGACGACGACGGCCTTGACCACGTCGCCCTTCTTCACGGTGCCGCCGGGAATGGCGTCCTTGACAGTGGCGACGATGATGTCGCCGATACCGGCGTAGCGCCGACCCGAGCCGCCGAGCACCCGGATGCAGAGGACTTCCTTCGCACCCGTGTTGTCGGCGACCTTGAGTCGCGACTCCTGCTGGATCACGTCTACTCCTGTTTGTCTCGCCGGTTCTCGCCCCGGGCGGGCGAGCCTTGCGGAACCTACTGTGGTCTTTTTCCCCCGGCGACAGCCCGTCCGCCCGGGTCCGCCGCACCCCGCAGCCGGTCCGTCATGTGACGCACCGGCCCGTCCGGGGCCCGGTCTCCCTGGCCGGCGACCGCCGCCGCAGGCGGTGCGGGGGCGAGCCCCCACACCCTTGGACGCCGTCGTGGGGGGTGGACCTGCCACCCCCCACGAGGCGCGTTGCTACTTGGCCTTCTCGAGGATCTCGACGACCCGCCAGCGCTTGCTGGCCGACAGCGGCCGGGTCTCCATCAGGAGGACGCGGTCGCCGACGCCGCAGCTGTTGGCCTCGTCGTGCGCCTTGTACTTGGTCGTCCTGCGGATGACCTTGCCGTACAGGCGGTGCTTGACGCGGTCCTCGACGGCGACGACGACAGTCTTGTCCATCTTGTCGCTGACGACCAGACCCTCGCGGGTCTTGCGGTAGTTCCGCGCCTCGGTCGTGCTCTCAGTTGCTTCAGCCATCGCTCGACTCCTTCTCAACCGTCACAATGCCGAGCTCCCGCTCGCGCATCACGGTGTAGATACGGGCGATCTCGCGGCGGACGGCGCGCAGCCGCCCGTGGCTCTCCAACTGGCCGGTCGCGGCCTGGAAGCGGAGGTTGAACAGCTCCTCCTTGGCTTCCTTCAGCTTCTGGACCAGGGTGTCCTGGTCCTCCACCCGCAGCTCACCGGCGGTCAGGCCCTTAGCCATCACGCCTCACCCACTTCACGCTTAACGACCTTGCACTTCATCGGGAGCTTGTGGATCGCCCGCTTCAGCGCCTCACGGGCCACCGGCTCGGCGACACCGGAGAGCTCGAACATGACGCGACCGGGCTTGACGTTGGCGATCCACCACTCCGGCGAACCCTTACCGGAACCCATGCGGGTCTCGGCCGGCTTCTTGGTGAGCGGACGGTCCGGGTAGATGTTGATCCAGACCTTGCCGCCACGCTTGATGTGGCGGGTCATCGCGATACGAGCCGACTCGATCTGGCGGTTGGTCACGTAGGAGTGCTCAAGCGCCTGAATGCCGTACTCGCCGAACACGACGCGCGTGCCGCCCTTGGCGGCGCCGCTGCGGTCGGGCCGGTGCTGCTTGCGGTGCTTGACCCTGCGCGGGATCAGCATGGTCAGCTCCCTTCAGCACCCGGCTGCGCAGCCGGGCCGGTCTCGGGGGCGGCCTGCGAAGCCGCCTCGGTCCTGGGTGCACGGTCGCCGCGGCCGCCGCCACGACGGGGACGGTCGCCACCGGCGCCGCCACCACGACGGGGACGGTCGCCACCGGCGCCGCCGCCACGACGGTCGTCACGCTCGCGACGCTGGCCCGCACGGGCGCCGGCGGCAGCCGCCTCACGCTCGGCGCGGCTGGTCGGAGCCTCACCCTTGTAGATCCACACCTTCACGCCGATGCGGCCGAAGGTGGTACGGGCCTCGTACAGGCCGTAGTCGATGTCCGCGCGGAGCGTGTGCAGGGGCACGCGGCCCTCGCGGTAGAACTCCGAGCGGGACATCTCGGCGCCGCCCAGACGACCGGAGCACTGCACCCGGATGCCCTTGGCGCCGCTCTTCATGGCCGACTGCATGGCCTTGCGCATGGCCCGCCGGAACGAGACACGGCTGGACAGCTGCTCGGCCACGCCCTGGGCGACGAGCTGGGCGTCGATCTCGGGGTTCTTGACCTCGAGGATGTTCAGCTGGACCTGCTTCTTGGTCAGCTTCTCGAGGTCGCCCCGGATCCGGTCCGCCTCGGCGCCGCGGCGGCCGATGACGATGCCCGGACGGGCGGTGTGGATGTCGACCTGAACCCGGTCGGTGGTCCGCTCGATCTCGACCTTGGAAATGCCGGCCCGCTCCATGCCCTTCTTCAGCATGCGGCGGATCGCCACGTCCTCGGCCACGTACGACTTGTAGAGCTTGTCGGCGTACCACCGGCTCTTGAAGTCGGTCGTGATGCCGAGGCGGAACCCGTGCGGGTTGACCTTCTGACCCACTAGCGGGTCCTCCCCTTCGGCTCGCGGGACTCCACGATCACGGTGATGTGGCTGGTCCGCTTGTTGATCCGATAGGCACGACCCTGGGCGCGGGGACGGAACCGCTTCAGGGTGGGGCCCTCGTCGACCCAGGCACGGCTCACGACGAGCGTGTCACGGTCGAGGTTGAAGTTGTGCTCCGCGTTCGCAATGGCGCTGGACAGCACCTTGTACACGGTCTCGCTCGCCGACTGGGGAGCGAACTGCAGCACGGCCTGCGCCTCCGAAGCGGGCAGCCCGCGAATGAGGTCCACCACGCGGCGGGCCTTCATGGGCGTGTGGCGCGCGAATCGCACCTGAGCCCTGGCTTCCATCGCTTACTCCTCTTACCTTCTGCTTCGTATGGGGCGAGTCCGCCTCGCCTTGCCCGACCGGTACGGCTCTCGCCCTCCGGCCGTTCGCGGCTCGGCTTCCTCTCCCCAGGCGCTTATCGCCGGCTGCGGCGGTCTTCCTTGACGTGGCTGCGGAAGGTCCGCGTGGGCGCGAACTCACCGAGCTTGTGACCGATCATCGCCTCGGTGACGAACACCGGGACGTGCTTGCGGCCGTCGTGGACGGCGATCGTGTGACCGATCATGTCGGGCACGATCATGGAGCGCCGCGACCACGTCTTGATGACGTTCTTGGTGCCCTTCTCGTTCTGAGCGTCCACCTTCTTCTGAAGGTGGTCGTCCACGAAGGGACCCTTCTTAAGGCTACGTGGCATTTCGGCTGCTCCTACCGCTTCTTCCGCTTGGTCCGACGACGGATGATCAGGCGGTCGCTGGCCTTGTTCGCCGCACGGGTCCGTCCCTCGGGCTTGCCCTTGGGGTTGACCGGGTGACGACCGCCGGACGTCTTGCCCTCACCACCACCGTGCGGGTGGTCGACCGGGTTCATCGCGACACCGCGGACGGTGGGGCGCTTGCCCTTCCACCGCATGCGGCCGGCCTTACCCCAGTTGATGTTGCCCTGCTCGGCGTTGCCGACCTGGCCGATGGAGGCCCGGCAGCGCACGTCGACCTGGCGCATTTCGCCGGAGGGCATACGCAGCGTGGCGTACTGGCCCTCCTTGGCGAGCAGCTGGATCTGCGCACCGGCGGACCGGCCCAGCTTGGCGCCGCCGCCCGGACGGAGCTCCACCGCGTGGATGAAGGTACCGGTCGGGATGTTGCGCAGCGGGAGGCAGTTACCCGGCTTGATGTCGGCCGCGGGGCCGTTCTCGATCTTGTCGCCCTGCTTGAGGCCGGTCGGGCAGAGGATGTAGCGCTTCTCCCCGTCGGCGTAGTGCAGCAGCGCGATCCGGGAGGTGCGGTTCGGGTCGTACTCGATGTGAGCGACCTTGGCCGGGATCCCGTCCTTGTCGTGGCGCCGGAAGTCGATGATCCGGTAGGCGCGCTTGTGACCGCCGCCCTGGTGGCGGGTGGTGACCCGGCCGTGGACGTTGCGGCCGCCCTTGCTGTGCAGCGGGGCGAGCAGCGACTTCTCGGGCGTGCTGCGGGTGATCTCGGCGAAGTCCGAGACACTCGAGCCGCGGCGACCCGGGGTCGTCGGCTTGTACTTACGGATGCCCATCTTTTTCGTTCATCCTTTGTCGGTTGATCCGGCCGAATGCCCCCGCCTCCCGGCGGGGGCGCTCGGCGCGTCACTTACTGGCGAGCGGTTCAGCCCTGACCGAAGATGTCGATCCGGTCGCCCTCGACCAGGCTCACGATCGCACGCTTGGTGCTCGGGCGCTGGCCGTAGCCGAACTTGGTCCGCTTGCGCTTGCCCTGGCGGTTGATGGTGTTGACGCTCGCCACCTTGACGCCGAAGATCTGCTCGATGGCGATCTTGACCTGCGTCTTGTTGGCCGTCTTCCGCACCAGGAACGTGTACTTGTTGTGCTCGTCGATCAGGCCGTAGCTCTTCTCGGAGACAACCGGCTTGATGATGATGTCGCGCGGGTCGGCGATCTTCTCCATCAGGCGTCTTCCTTCCCGCTCTTGCTCAGACGCGTGACGACCTGGTCGTACGCCTGCTGAGTGAAAACGACGTCGTCGTAGCAGAGCACGTCGTACGTGTTGAGCTGCCCGGCGTCCAGCAGGTGGACCTCCGGGGCGTTGCGCAGGCTCATCCAGGTGAGCTCGTCGCCCTCGTCGACGACGACCAGGACGCTACGAGCCTGCGTGATCTTCCGCAGCGACTCGAGGGCCGCCTTGGTCTTGGGGGTCTCGCTGGAGACCAGGCCGCTGACCACGTGGACGCGGCCGCCGTTCGCCCTGTCGGAGAGGGCGCCGCGCAGCGCGGCGGCCTTCATCTTCTTGGGGGTCCGCTGCGAGTAGTCGCGCGGGACCGGGCCGTGGACGGTGCCGCCGCCGGTGAACTGCGGAGCGCGGGTCGAACCCTGACGGGCGCGGCCGGTGCCCTTCTGGCGGTACGGCTTCTTGCCGCCACCGCTGACCTCACCGCGGGTCTTGGCCTTGTGGGTGCCCTGCCGGCGAGCGGCGAGCTGGGCCACGACCACCTGGTGGATCAGCGGGACGTTGACCTTGGCTCCGAAGATGTCCTCGGGCAGGTCGACCGAGCCGGCCTTCGTGCCGCTGGCGTCGAGGACGTCAATGGTGCTCACTTGGCAGCCCCCTTCTTGGCAGCGGTGCGGATGAGGACCAGGCTGCCGTTGGCGCCGGGAACCGCACCCTTGATGAGGATGAGGCCCTTCTCGGCGTCCACGGCGTGGATCTTCAGGCTCTGGATGGTGGTGCGGACGTTGCCCATCCGACCGGCCATGCGCAGGCCCTTGAAGACGCGGCCCGGGGTGGCGCAGCCACCGATGGAGCCCGGCGAGCGGTGCTTGCGCTGGGTACCGTGCGAGGCGCCCAGACCACCGAAGCCGTGACGCTTCATGACACCCGCGAAGCCCTTGCCCTTGCTCTTGCCCGTCACGTCGACGAACTGGCCGGCCTCGAAGGCGTCGGCCGCGATCTCCTGGCCGATGGTGTAGTCGGCCGCGTCGTCCGTACGGATCTCCGTGAAGTAACGGCGCGGGGTGATGTCGTGCTTGCGCAGGTAGTCGCCGAGCGGCTTGTTGACCTTCCGCGGGTCGACCTGTCCGAAGCCGAGCTGAACGGCGGAGTAGCCGTCCTTCTCGGGGGTGCGGACGCGGGTCACGACGCACGGACCGGCCTCGACCACGGTCACCGGGACCATGCGGTTGTCCGCGTCGAAGACCTGGGTCATGCCGAGCTTCTTGCCCAGGACGCCCTTGATCTGCTTAGCCATGTCAGTGCGTTCCCTCAGAGCTTGATCGAGATGTCAACGCCGGCGGGGAGGTCGAGTCGCATGAGCGAGTCGACCGTCTTCGGCGTCGGGTCGATGATGTCAATCAGCCGCTTGTGCGTGCGCATCTCGAAGTGCTCGCGGCTGTCCTTGTACTTGTGCGGCGAGCGGATGACGCAGTACACGTTCTTCTCCGTCGGCAGCGGAACCGGGCCCGCGACCTTAGCGCCAGTCCGCGTCACCGTCTCGACGATCTTCTTGGCCGAAACGTCGATGACCTCGTGGTCATAGGCCTTGAGCCGAATGCGGATCTTCTGTCCCGCCATAATGGCCTCGGTGTCCTTCGCTGTCGTCTGAAAAAGTTACATGCGGCCGGCGGCCGCTATATGCGGATCCGGGCCCGTCACGCCTTCCGGCGGTCCGGTCCGTCTCCTGTCCCCACGTAGCAGACGTTCGAGATCTGCGCTTTCTTCCGTGATCTGGCAGTCGCTTCGGTCACATCCGGCCGAAGCAGCTGCGAGATCACGGTTCGTGGGTCGCGTGTGGAGCCACGGGAGCCCCGCGCGGCGCGGCGACCGGCCTCTTCTTGCGAGAGCCGGCCGCCGCCCCGTGGTCGTACTACTTGAGGATCTTGGTGACGTTGCCCGCACCGACGGTGCGGCCACCCTCACGGATCGCGAACTTGAGGCCTTCCTCCATCGCGATCGGCTGGATGAGCTGGACGGTCATCTCGGTGTTGTCACCGGGCATGACCATCTCGGTGCCCTCGGGGAGGTTCACGACACCGGTCACGTCAGTCGTACGGAAGTAGAACTGCGGACGGTAGTTGTTGAAGAACGGCGTGTGGCGGCCGCCCTCGTCCTTGGCCAGGATGTAGACCTGGGCCTCGAACTCGGTGTGCGGGGTGGTCGTGCCCGGCTTGATGATGCACTGGCCGCGCTCGACGTCCTCACGCTTGATGCCGCGCAGGAGCAGACCGACGTTGTCACCGGCCTGGCCCTCGTCGAGCAGCTTGCGGAACATCTCGACGCCGGTGACCGTGGTGGTGGTCTTCTCCTGCTTGATGCCGATGATGTCGACGGTCTCGTTGACCTTGACGATGCCGCGCTCGATACGGCCGGTCACGACGGTGCCGCGGCCGGTGATCGAGAAGACGTCCTCGATCGGCATCAGGAACGGCTTGTCGACGTCACGGGTCGGCTCGGGCACGTTCTCGTCGACGGCGGTCATCAGCTCGATGATGCTGTCGCCCCACTTCTGGTCGCCCTCAAGGGCCTTCAGAGCGGAGACGCGCACGACCGGCAGGTCGTCGCCGGGGAACTCCTGAGCCGAGAGCAGCTCGCGGACCTCGAGCTCGACGAGCTCCAGGATCTCCTCGTCGTCGACCATGTCGGCCTTGTTGAGGGCCACGACGATGTAGGGGACGCCGACCTGGCGGGCCAGGAGGACGTGCTCCTTCGTCTGCGGCATCGGACCGTCGGTGGCGGCGACCACGAGGATCGCGCCGTCCATCTGGGCCGCACCGGTGATCATGTTCTTGACGTAGTCGGCGTGACCGGGGCAGTCCACGTGGGCGTAGTGGCGCTTCTCGGTCTGGTACTCGACGTGGGCGATGGAGATCGTGATACCACGAGCCTTCTCCTCGGGCGCCTTGTCGATCTTGTCGAACGGGGTCGCCTCGTTGAGCTCAGGGAAACGCTCGTGGAGCACCTTGGTGATCGCCGCGGTCAGAGTGGTCTTGCCGTGGTCGATGTGCCCAATGGTGCCGATGTTTACGTGCGGCTTGGTCCGCTCGAACTTGGCCTTGGCCACTGGTCTGTCTCCTTAGAGATTCTGACTTGACTTTCGTCTTTTCACTCGGGTTCGGGGAGGCCGGCCCCGGAGGGGCCGGCCTGGCAGAGAACTACTCGCCCCGGACCTTCGCGACGATCTCCTTGGCGATGTGCTGGGGCACTTCCGCGTAGGAGTCGAACTGCATGCTGAAGCTCGCACGTCCCTGCGTCTTGCTACGGAGGTCGCCCACGTAGCCGAACATCTCAGAGAGCGGCACGATCGCCTGGACGACACGGGCGCCTGCGCGCTCGTCCATCGCCCGGATCTGCCCGCGGCGACCGTTGAGGTCACCGATGACGTCACCCATGTAGTCCTCGGGGCTGATGACCTCGACGGCCATCACCGGCTCCAGGATTACGGCGTCCGCCTTGCGCGCGGCCTCCTTGAAGGCCATCGAGCCAGCGATCTTGAAGGCCATTTCGGACGAGTCCACCTCGTGGTAGGCGCCGTCCTGCAGGGTGACCTTCACCCCGACCATGGGGTAACCGGCGAGAACACCGAACTCGGCGGCCTCCTGGGCACCCGCGTCGACCGACGGGATGTACTCCCGCGGGATGCGGCCACCGGAGACCTTGTTCTCGAACTCGTACCCGTCGTTGCCCTCGCCCAGCGGCTCAATGTCGATGATGACCTTGGCGAACTGGCCGGAACCACCGGTCTGCTTCTTGTGGACGTAGTCGACCTTCTCCACCTTGCGGCGGATGGTCTCCCGGTAGGCCACCTGCGGCCGGCCGACGTTGGCCTCGACCTTGAACTCGCGACGCATCCGGTCGACGAGGATCTCCAGGTGAAGCTCGCCCATGCCCCAGATGACCGTCTGACCGGTCTCCTCGTCCCGGCGGACCTGGAAGGACGGGTCCTCCTCGGCCAGCCGCTGGATGGCGGTGCTGAGCTTCTCCTGGTCGCTCTTCGTCTTGGGCTCGATCGCGACGTTGATGACCGGGGCCGGGAACGTCATCGACTCCAGGACGACCGGGTTGGCCGGGTCGCACAGGGTGTCACCGGTGGTGGTGTCCTTCAGGCCCATCACGGCGACGATCTGACCGGCGTGCGCGGACGGGCGCTCCTCGCGCTTGTTCGCGTGCATCTGGTAGATCTTGCCGATCCGCTCCTTCTTGCCCTTCACCGAGTTGACCACAGCGGTGCCGGTCTCGAGCGTGCCCGAGTAGATGCGGATGTAGGTGAGCCGGCCCAGGTGCGGGTCACTCATGATCTTGAAGGCGAGTGCGGAGAACGGCTCGTTCACGTCCGCGTGACGCTCGACGACCTGCTCCTCGTTGCCGGCCGCGTGGCCCTTGAAGGCCGGGATGTCGGTCGGCGCGGGGAGGTAGGCGACGATCGCGTCGAGCAGGGGCTGGATGCCCTTGTTCTTGAACGCGGTGCCGGTCAGGACCGGGTTGATGGCGCTGGCCAGCGTGGCGCGGCGGATGGCCGCGACCAGCTGCTCCTCGGTGGGCTCGACGCCCTCGAGGAAGAGCTCCATCAGCTCGTCGTCGTGCTCGGCGACGGTCTCGACGAGCTTGTCACGCCACTCGCGGGCGGCCTCGGCGTGGTCCGCCGGGATGTCCACGGTCTCGTACATCTCGCCCTTGGCCGCCTCGGCGCTCCAGAGCAGGCCCTTCATCTTCACCAGGTCGATGACGCCCTTGAAGCCGGCCTCGACGCCCCAGGGAAGCTGGATGACGGCGGGCGTGGCGTTCAGGCGGTTGACCATCATGTCGACGCAGCGGTGGAATTCCGCGCCGACCCGGTCCATCTTGTTGACGAAGCAGATGCGCGGCACGCCGTAACGGTCGGCCTGACGCCACACCGTCTCGGACTGGGGCTCGACACCCGCCACGCCGTCGAACACGGCGACGGCACCGTCGAGGACGCGCAGCGAGCGCTCCACCTCGATGGTGAAGTCCACGTGACCCGGCGTGTCGATGATGTTGATCGTGTGGCCGAGCCATTCGCAGGTGGTGGCAGCGGAGGTGATGGTGATACCACGCTCCTGCTCCTGCTCCATCCAGTCCATGGTGGCTGCGCCCTCGTGGACTTCACCGATCTTGTACGTGATACCGGTGTAGAACAGGATGCGCTCGGTCGTCGTGGTCTTGCCCGCGTCGATGTGGGCCATGATCCCGATGTTGCGGACCTTGGCCAGGTCAAGAGCGGTCGTGGTGGCCACTTCTCTCGCGTCCTCGTCGTCTCGTCGAACCCGCTGTTACCAGCGGTAGTGGGCGAAGGCCTTGTTGGACTCGGCCATCTTGTGGGTGTCCTCGCGCTTCTTGACGCTCGCGCCGAGGCCGTTGCTGGCGTCGAGGAGCTCGTTCATGAGGCGCTCGGTCATGGTCTTCTCGCGGCGGGCGCGGGAGTACTGCACCAGCCAACGCAGGGCCAGGGTGGTGCTGCGCGCGGCGCGCACCTCGACCGGGACCTGGTAGGTCGCGCCACCGACACGGCGGCTGCGGACCTCGAGGGTGGGCTTGACGTTGTCCAGCGCGCGCTTCAGGGTGACGACCGGGTCGTTGCCCGTCTTCTCCTTGCACCCTTCCAGTGCGCCGTAGACGATCGACTGCGCGATGGAGCGCTTGCCGTCCAGGAGCACCTTGTTGATGAGCGCGGTGACCAGCGGCGAGTTGTGGACCGGGTCAGCCATGAGCTGACGACGGCCAGGAGAACCCTTGCGAGGCATTCTTACTTCTCCTTCTTCGCGCCGTAACGGCTACGGGCCTGCTTGCGGTTGCGGACACCCTGGGTGTCGAGCGAACCACGGATGATCTTGTAGCGAACACCCGGCAGGTCCTTCACACGACCACCGCGGACGAGCACGATGCTGTGCTCCTGGAGGTTGTGACCGACACCCGGGATGTAGGCCGTGACCTCGATGCCGTTGGTGAGCCGGACACGCGCGACCTTGCGCAGCGCCGAGTTCGGCTTCTTCGGGGTCGTGGTGTAAACGCGCATGCAGGTGCCGCGTCGCTGGGGGCTGGCCTTGAGCGCCGGGGTCTTGGTCTTGGTGACCTTGTCCTGGCGGCCCTTGCGGACCAGCTGCTGAATCGTAGGCACCGCGTCTCCGTTCGTGCTTGCCGGTAATTCGAATGGTCGTTCATTTCGCAGGTACTGCCGGTGTCATGACCTGCTGGTTTTCCGTCCACTCCGACCCACGCGGTCGGGCGTGTCGCGCTCTTGTCGCGCCACTCCCGAGCTAGGCCGGCCCAGTGGAGGAGACCACACGGCGCCTCCGTCGACTCCCCGTGGGAAACCTGCCGACGCGCACGCGTGAGGGCCCATGAAGCCACGGGCACGAAGATAGAGACTACCCAGTCAAGCGCAACACGTCAAAACCGCTGCACCTGCCGGGCGCTGTCGCAAGCGTCCGAATCCGTGTCATGGCTCCCGCGACCGGTTTCCGGCCGATCGCTGTCGGGTCCCCGCATGAGTTTACCCGTTGCGGACGACCTCTCCGGCCGTTCTCCTCATAACGTACAGCTTCCGCCGCAAAGATCAGGTCAAGCCGTACCAACAGATACGGCGCCCGGGTCCCCGAAGGGACCCGGGCGCCGCTCAGGACCTGCCCGCGACCGAGAGGTCAGCGGTTGTACTGGCCGAAGTCGTACTCCTCCAGCGGCACGGCCTCACCAGAGCCCGAGCCGAAGGTGTAGTCCGCGGCCGAGCCGTCGTAGCCGCCGACGGTGTACATCGCGGCCTTGGCCTCCTCGGTGGGCTCCACCCGGATGTTGCGGTACTGCGGCATGCCGGTACCGGCCGGGATGAGCTTTCCGATGATGACGTTCTCCTTGAGACCGAGGAGCGAGTCCGACTTGGCGTGGATCGCCGCGTCGGTGAGCACCCGGGTGGTCTCCTGGAAGGACGCCGCCGACAGCCAGGACTCGGTGGCGAGCGAGGCCTTGGTGATGCCCATGAGGACCGGACGGCCGGAGGCCGGCGTACCGCTCTCCGCCACGCACTCGCGGTTCATCCGCTCGAAGCGCGGCCGCTCGACGAGCTCACCGGGGAGCATGTCCGTGTCACCGGACTCCAGCACGTTCACGCGCTTGAGCATCTGGCGCACGATGATCTCGATGTGCTTGTCGTGGATCGACACACCCTGCGAGCGGTAGACCTGCTGGACCTCGGCCACCAGGTGCAGCTGCACGGCCCGCGGGCCGAGGATGCGCAGCACCTCGTTGGGGTTGACGGCACCGGCGATCAGCTGCTGGCCGACCGAGACCCGCTGGCCGTCGGAGACCAGCAGACGCGACCGCATCGACACCGGGTAGGCGATCTCGTCCGAACCGTCGTCCGGCGTGATCACGATCTTCCGGGTCTTGTCGGTCTCGTCGATGCGGACCCGGCCCTCGGCCTCGCTGATCGGGGCGACGCCCTTGGGGATGCGCGCCTCGAAGAGCTCCTGCACACGGGGCAGACCGTGGGTGATGTCCGCACCCGCCACACCACCGGTGTGGAAGGTCCGCATCGTCAGCTGCGTGCCCGGCTCACCGATCGACTGGGCGGCGATGATGCCGACCGCCTCGCCGACGTCCACCAGCTTGCCGGTCGCGAGCGAACGGCCGTAGCAGGTGGCGCAGACACCGATCTTGGCCTCGCAGACGAGCGCGCTGCGAGTCCTGACGGTCTCCACACCGGCCTCGACCAGCGCGGTCACGTGGCTGTCGTTGATGTCGACGCCCGCCGACGCGATGACCTTGCCGTCCACCTCGACGTCCTCGGCCAGGATGCGGCCGTGCACGTTGCTCTCGGCGTTCTCCGCCTTGACGAGGTTGCCGGAGGCGTCGCGCTCACCGACGTGCAGCGGGACCGCGCGGTCGGTGCCGCAGTCGATCTCGCGGATGATGACGTCCTGCGCGACGTCCACCAGACGACGGGTCAGGTAACCCGAGTCGGCGGTCCGCAGCGCGGTGTCCGCCAGACCCTTTCGCTGTCCGTGGGTGGAGATGAAGTACTCCAGCACCGACAGGCCCTCGCGGAACGAGGCCTTGATCGGCCGCGGGATCGTCTCGCCCTTGGTGTTGGACACCAGACCGCGGATGCCGGAGATCTGGCGGACCTGCATCAGGTTTCCTCGGGCGCCCGACTGGACCATCATCCAGACCGGGTTGGTCTTCGGGAACGCCTTCTGCATGTCGTCGGTCACGTCGCTGGTCGCGTGCGTCCAGATCTCGATGAGCTCCTGACGGCGCTCCTCGTCCGTGATGAGACCGCGCTCGTACTCCCGCTGGACCTTGTCGGCCCGGCGCTCGTACGACTCCATGATCTCGGCCTTGTTCGGCGGCGCGATGACGTCCTCGATGGAGATCGTCACACCGGCGCGGGTGGCCCAGTAGAAGCCCGCGTCCTTGAGCGCGTCCAGCGCGGCCGCGACCTCGACCTTCGGGTACTTCTCCGCCAGCTCGTTGACGATGACCGAGAGCTGCTTCTTGCCGACCTGGAAGTTCACGTACGGGTAGTTCGCCGGCAGCGTCTGGTTGAACAGGCACCGGCCCAGCGTGGTCTCCAGGCGGTAGGAGTCGCCCGGCTCCCAGCCCTCGGGAGCCGCCCAGCCGCGAGGCGGCGGGACGTCGCCCTTCAGCCTGATCTGGATCTTGGCCTGGATGTCCAGCTCGCGCCGGTCGAAGGCCATGAGCGCCTCGGAGACCGAGCCGAAGACCCGTCCCGCGCCGACGGCGTTCTCGTCGTCGTCCTTGATCGTGGTCAGGGAGTAGAGACCGATGATCATGTCCTGGGTGGGCATGGTCACCGGCTTGCCGTCGGCCGGCTTCAGGATGTTGTTGGTGGACAGCATCAGGATGCGGGCCTCGGCCTGGGCCTCGGCCGACAGCGGCAGGTGGACGGCCATCTGGTCGCCGTCGAAGTCCGCGTTGAACGCGGTGCAGACGAGCGGGTGGATCTGGATGGCCTTGCCCTCGACCAGCTGCGGCTCGAAGGCCTGGATGCCCAGGCGGTGCAGGGTGGGCGCGCGGTTGAGCAGCACGGGGTGCTCGGTGATGACCTCTTCGAGGACGTCCCACACGACCGGGCGGGCCCGCTCCACCATGCGCTTGGCCGACTTGATGTTCTGCGCGTGGTTCAGGTCGACCAGGCGCTTCATCACGAACGGCTTGAACAGCTCCAGCGCCATCTGCTTGGGCAGACCGCACTGGTGCAGCTTCAGCTGCGGGCCGACGACGATGACCGAACGGCCGGAGTAGTCGACTCGCTTGCCCAGGAGGTTCTGGCGGAAGCGGCCCTGCTTGCCCTTGAGCATGTCGCTCAGGGACTTCAGGGGCCGGTTGCCGGGCCCGGTGACCGGACGGCCGCGGCGGCCGTTGTCGAACAGCGCGTCGACGGCCTCCTGGAGCATCCGCTTCTCGTTGTTCACGATGATCTCGGGCGCGCCGAGGTCGAGAAGCCGCTTGAGGCGGTTGTTCCGGTTGATCACCCGGCGGTACAGGTCGTTCAGGTCCGAGGTCGCGAACCGGCCACCGTCGAGCTGCACCATCGGGCGCAGGTCCGGCGGGATGACCGGGATGCAGTCCAGGACCATGCCGTTGGGCGAGTTGCGGGTGTTCAGGAAGGCGGAGACGACCTTGAGACGCTTGAGCGCGCGGGCCTTCTTCTGGCCCTTGCCGCTGCGGATCGTCTCGCGGAGGTTCTCTGCCTCGGCCTCGAGGTCGAAGTTGGACAGGCGCTCCTGGATGGCCTGGGCACCCATGCCGCCGCGGAAGTAGCGGCCGAAGCGGTCGCGCATCTCGCGGTAGAGCAGCTCGTCGCCCTCGAGGTCCTGGACCTTGAGGTTCTTGAAGCGGCTCCAGACCTCGTCCAGCCGGTCCAGTTCGCGCTGGGCCCGGTCGCGGAGCTGGCGCATCTCGCGCTCGGCGCCCTCGCGGACCTTGCGGCGCTGGTCGCCCTTGGCGCCGGCGGCCTCCAGCTCGGCCAGGTCGGACTCGAGCTTCTTCTGCCGGGCCTCGACGTCCGCGTCGCGGCGCTGCTCGACGTGCTGGCGCTCGACGGAGATCTTCGCCTCGAGCGACGGCAGGTCGCGCTCACGCAGGTCCTTGTCGACGTGCGTGATCATGTAGGCCGCGAAGTAGATGACCTTCTCGAGGTCCTTCGGGGCCAGGTCGAGCAGGTATCCCAGCCGGGACGGGACACCCTTGAAGTACCAGATGTGCGTGACGGGCGCGGCCAGCTCGATGTGGCCCATCCGCTCACGCCGTACCTTGGCACGGGTCACCTCGACGCCGCAGCGCTCGCAGATGATGCCCTTGAAACGGACGCGCTTGTACTTACCGCAGTAGCACTCCCAGTCCCGGGTCGGGCCGAAGATCTTCTCGCAGAAGAGTCCGTCCTTCTCGGGCTTGAGGGTCCGGTAGTTGATCGTCTCGGGCTTCTTGACCTCACCGTGCGACCACTGGCGAATGTCGTCGGCCGTCGCGAGGCCGATCCGAAGCTCGTCGAAGAAGTTGACGTCCAGCACTTGTATTCCCCTCCTCAGCTTCTAGATCAGACCTCTTCGACACTGCTCGGCTCGCGCCGGGACAGGTCGATGCCGAGCTCTTCCGCCGCGCGGAAGACGTCCTCGTCGGTGTCCCGCATCTCGATGGACATGCCGTCGCTGGAGAGCACCTCGACGTTCAGGCACAGCGACTGCATTTCCTTGATGAGGACCTTGAACGACTCGGGGATGCCCGGTTCGGGGATGTTCTCGCCCTTGACGATGGCCTCGTAGACCTTCACCCGGCCGAGGACGTCGTCGGACTTGATCGTCAGCAGCTCCTGGAGGGCGTAGGCGGCGCCGTACGCCTCCAGCGCCCACACCTCCATCTCGCCGAACCGCTGGCCGCCGAACTGGGCCTTACCGCCCAGCGGCTGCTGCGTGATCATGGAGTAAGGACCGGTCGACCGCGCGTGGATCTTGTCGTCGACCAGGTGGAGCAGCTTCAGGATGTAGATGTAGCCGACCGAGATCGGGTGCGGGAACGGCTCGCCGGACCGGCCGTCGAACAGCCGGGCCTTGCCGTTCTCGCCGACCATCCGCCCGCCGTCCCTGTTGACCAGGGTGTTGTCGAGCAGGCCGACGATCTCCTCCTCGCTGGCGCCGTCGAACACCGGGGTGGCGACGTTGGTGCGCGGGGCGACCTGGCCGAAGCCCTTGTCGCGCAGCCGCTCGGCCCACGCCTCCTCGATGCCCGAGATGTCCCATCCTCTGGCGGCGATCCACCCGAGGTGGGTCTCCAGGACCTGGCCGACGTTCATTCGGCCGGGCACGCCCAGCGGGTTGAGGATGATGTCGACCGGCGTGCCGTCCTCGAGGAACGGCATGTCCTCGACCGGCAGGATCTTGGAGATGACGCCCTTGTTGCCGTGGCGGCCGGCGAGCTTGTCACCGTCGGTGATCTTACGCTTCTGGGCCACGTAGACGCGGACCAGCTCGTTGACGCCGGGGGGGAGCTCGTCGCCCTCCTCACGGCTGAACACGCGGACGCCGATGACCTTGCCCTGCTCACCGTGGGGCACCTTGAGGGAGGTGTCACGGACCTCGCGCGCCTTCTCACCGAAGATCGCGCGGAGCAGGCGCTCCTCGGGGGTCAGCTCGGTCTCGCCCTTGGGCGTGACCTTGCCGACGAGGATGTCGCCGGGGACGACCTCGGCGCCGATCCGGATGATGCCGCGCTCGTCGAGGTCGGCCAGGACCTCCTCGGAGACGTTCGGGATGTCCCGGGTGATCTCCTCGGGGCCCAGCTTGGTGTCGCGCGCGTCGACCTCGTGCTCCTCGATGTGGATCGAGGAGAGGACGTCGTCCTGGACCAGGCGCTGGGACAGGATGATCGCGTCTTCGTAGTTGTGGCCCTCCCACGGCATGAACGCCACCAGGAGGTTCTTGCCGAGTGCCATCTCGCCGTCGTCCGTGCACGGGCCGTCGGCGATGACCTGGTTGACCTCGATGCGGTCGCCCTCGGCCACGATCGGCTTCTGGTTGAAGCAGGTGCCCTGGTTGGAACGCTTGAACTTGGCGACCCGGTAGGTGGTGCGGGTGCCGTCGTCGTTCATGACGGTGACGTAGTCGGCGGAGACCTCCTCCACCACACCGGCCTTGTCGGCGGTGATGACGTCGCCGGCGTCGGTGGCGGCGCGGTACTCCATGCCGGTGCCGACCAGCGGAGCCTCGCTCTTGAGCAGCGGCACCGACTGGCGCTGCATGTTGGAGCCCATGAGCGCGCGGTTGGCGTCGTCGTGCTCGAGGAACGGGATCATCGCGGTCGCCACGGACACCATCTGGCGCGCCGAGACGTCCATGTAGTCGACCTCGGTCGCCCGCAGGGACTCGAACTCGCCGCCCTTACGGCGGACGAGCACGCGGTCCTCCAGGAAGGCGCCGTCGGAGCCGATCGGCGTGTTCGCCTGGGCGATGACGTACCGGTCCTCCTCGTCGGCGGTGAGGTAGTCGACCTGGTCGGTGACCCGCCCGTCGACGACCTTCCGGTACGGCGTCTCCACGAACCCGAAGGAGTTGACCCGGCCGAAGGAGGCCAGCGAGCCGATCAGACCGATGTTCGGTCCTTCCGGCGTCTCGATCGGGCACATGCGGCCGTAGTGCGAGGGGTGCACGTCACGGACCTCGAAGCCCGCGCGCTCACGGGACAGACCGCCGGGACCCAGTGCGGACAGGCGGCGCTTGTGCGTCAGCCCGGCCAGGGGGTTGGTCTGGTCCATGAACTGCGACAGCTGGGAGGTGCCGAAGAACTCCTTGATCGACGCCACCACGGGGCGGATGTTGATCAGGGTCTGCGGCGTGATCGCCTCGACGTCCTGGGTGGTCATCCGCTCGCGGACGACGCGCTCCATGCGGGCCAGGCCCAGGCGGACCTGGTTCTGGATGAGCTCCCCGACGGTGCGCAGACGGCGGTTGCCGAAGTGGTCGATGTCGTCGGTCTCGACGACGACCTCCCGGCCGGAGGCGCCGTTCATCGAGACCTCGCCCGCGTGCAGCTTGACGATGTACTCGATGGTGGCGACGATGTCCTCTTCGGTCAGCGTCCCCTGCGTGATGTCGCTGTCGGCCCCGAGCTTCTTGTTGATCTTGTAGCGGCCGACCTTGGCCAGGTCGTAGCGCTTGGGGTTGAAGTACAGGTTCTCGAGCAGGGTCTGCGCCGACTCCCTGGTCGGAGGCTCGCCCGGACGCAGCTTGCGGTAGATGTCCAGCAGGGCGTCGTCCTGGCCGGCCGTGTGGTCCTTCTCCAGGGTGGCGCGCATCGACTCGTACTGACCGAAGCGCTCGAGGATCTGCTCGTTCGTCCAGCCCAGCGCCTTGAGCAGGACCGTGACGGCCTGCTTGCGCTTGCGGTCGATGCGGACGCCGACGCTGTCGCGCTTGTCGATCTCGAACTCGAGCCAGGCGCCCCGGGAGGGGATCACCCTGCAGCCGTACAGGTCCTTGTCGGAGGTCTTGTCGATGCTGCGATCGAAGTAGACGCCCGGGGACCGGACCAGCTGGGAGACCACGACACGCTCGGTGCCGTTGATGATGAAGGTACCCTTCCCGGTCATGAGCGGGAAATCGCCCATGAACACGGTCTGGCTCTTGATCTCACCAGTGGTGTTATTGATGAACTCCGCCGTGACGAACATCGGGGCGGAGTAGGTCATGTCCTTGTCTTTGCACTCATCGACTGAGTACTTTGGCGGCTCGAACCGGTGGTCCCGGAACGACAGGGACATGGTTCCGGAGAAGTCCTCGATGGGACTGATCTCCTCGAAGATCTCTTCGAGACCCGACTGGGCCGGAACGTCCTTGCGCCCGGCCTGGCGAGCCGCCTCGACCCGCCCCTTCCACTTCTCGTTGCCGAGCAGCCAGTCGAAGGACTCGGTCTGCAGGGCGAGAAGGTCAGGAACTTCGAGCGGCTCCTGAATCCGTGCAAAAGACACACGACGGGGACCAGCGGGTACGGCGGAGGCGTTGCGCGAGGCTGCCAACAGATGTCCTTCCGAGGGCTCGCGGCGGACTGACTACACGCACGCCAGACGACCATGCATCAGAGCACCAAAAGAAGCGGGTCGTCAAAGGGCAGCGCAAAGGGGCAGTGTAGCCGAACGGCACACGCCTGTCCACTTCAGTCTCGCTGCATGCTCCACGTTGGTCGCAGCATCGCTCGTCGGAGCCGAAACGTCAAGCCCGGGATCCCGCCTTCCAGCCGTGGAACCGCCGGGACGCTGGGAGTTCTCCCTCCGGCCGGCCGGGCACACCGTCGGCTTCCAGACGATGCCCGCGCCCCGGAGAGGTTAACGCCCGGACGCCCGGCGGCTCGACCTCCGGCCGATAACCGACCGACGATCGACGCTGCCGTGGTGGGTGTACCCCTGACCGCAGGTTTCTCAAACACAGGATTTACCAACAATTGGGTAACGCGCCATGCCCGGACGGGGAGATCACGGCGGCGGAGGATCTCCGAGCAGCGTGGACAGCTCCGCGACCAGCCACCTGGAGCCCTTCTTCACCATCACGAAGCGGGCCCGGCTCTGACTGACCTGCCTGCGCGGCGCCTTCTCCCCCGCCGGGGTCTTCACCGTGCTCACGTTCATGAACAGCAGCACCTCGACCCGGTCGCTCCCGGCCGACTCCACCGCCGCGCCCGAGACCGCCACCGACTGCACCGCCTGCTGCCGCCTGGCCGTCGGCGCCAAGGTCGTGGAGAGCCTCCTGTAGTGCTCGGTGAGCTCTCCCGTGGCGTAGCCCGCGGCCCTCGCCAGATCCTGCTCGATCGTGCGGTGGTCGTAGGACAGCATGTCCGGGGCGACCGACCGGACCGCCGCGAGCGCCTCCCTCCCGGCCTCCTCGTCCGCGCGGAGCCGGTCGAGGTCGACCAGCATGACGCCGACCGCCCCCGCGAGCACCAGCGCCACGGCGGTCAGTACCCCGCCGACCACCAGGGAAACCCTCGTCACGGGACCAGCTCCGCCCTCGACACGAGCCACTTCCCCCCGGTCCTGGTGACTTCCATGGTCCAGCGGTAGAACCGCTCCTGCGGAGCGTTCTTGCTCCCCTCCCACTCGATCACGGCGTCCCCGACCACCATCACCCGGGCGGTGTCCCCGCTCAGCGAGACCAGTCCCACCGCGCGCAGGGCGCCGGTCTGCACCACCTTCTCCTCCGTCGTGGTCCTGCGCAGCGCCTCGGCGGTCCTGACGTACTCGGCCCTGGCCGGTCCGGTGGAGGTGTCCAGGATGCGCCCGACGTCGGCGTCGACGGTCCGGTAGCCCACCGAGAGCAGGTTCATCGCGTGCGTCCCCGCGGCGCGCAGCGCCGCCTCCCGGTCGTCCGCCGCCGCCTGCGCGTCCCGTAGCTGCCCGCCGATCCACAGGGCCGCCGCCAGCAGCACGGCGATCAGCACGCCGAGCACGAGCCCGGCGACCCTCAGCGGGCGAGACGGCCTGCCGGCCCCCACTGCCATGCTCGTCTCCCGTCACGCGGCCGGGCGGTGGACCGGAGATCGCGTACGGCCCCGCCGTACCCGACCGGAAGGTCCCCGATCGCCGGATCATAACCCGGCGGGCGGATCCTCATCGGACCTTTCCGAACCTCTCCCGCGCGGCGCGGCGGCCACCACCCCGCTGAGGACACCGCCCCGCCGGGGACACCGCTCCGCGGCGGGTGACCGCACCCCGCGCGGACGGCCGCGGGACGGCGCCCGCTCCCCGGGAGACCGGCGTCACCCCTCCCCGCGGGCACGGGCCGCGACGAGCCGCGGGTACTCCTCCAGCCAATTGCGCCCCCGCTCGTCCACGAACGAGTTCGGCGGCGGGATGACGCCGTTGGCCGCCAGCCACGCGCCCGGGGGGCGCTGGGTGCGGCGCATGCGGTTCTCGCTCGGCATGAGCTGCGGCGGGATCGGCGGCAGGACCCCGGGGTCGTGCCCCAGCTGCGCCTCGGCCTCCAGCTCGGAGACGTCCTTCTCCTCCGACATGCCGATCGGACCGTGCCTGCGGGCGTTGAGGAACTGCCGCACCACCGGCTCGTCGCTGGAGAGCAGCATCTCCCGCGGCCCGAACATGATCAGCTCTCGCCGGAACAGCAGGCCGATGCCGTCGGGGACCGTCCGGGCGGTGTTGATGTCGTGCGTGACGATGAGGAAGGTCGCCTCGGTCTCGGCGTTGAGGTTCACGATCAGCTGGTTCAGGTAGGCCGTGCGGACCGGGTCCAGGCCCGAGTCGGGCTCGTCGAACAGGATGATCTCGGGGTCGAGCACCAGCGCCCGCGCCAGGCCCGCGCGCTTGCGCATGCCGCCGGAGATCTCTCCCGGAAGCTTTCCCTCGGCGCCGACCAGGCCGACGAGATCCATCTTCTCCATCACGATGCGGCGGATCTCGGTCTCGCTCCTGCGGGTGTGCTCACGCAGCGGGAAGGCGACGTTGTCGTAGAGGTTGAGCGAGCCGAACAGCGCCCCGTCCTGGAACAGCACGCCGAACAGCCTGCGGAGCTCGTACAGCTTGTTCTCGCTGCAGTTGGCCAGGTCGTGCCCGTCGATCCAGATGTGCCCGCGTTCGGGCCGCAGGAGGCCGACCAGGGACTTGAGGAAGACGGACTTGCCGGTGCCGGACGGCCCGAGCAGCACCGAGATCTCACCGGCGGGGAGCGTCAGCGTGACGTCCTCCCAGATCACCTGCCTGCCGAACGACTTCGTCAGGCCCTCGACCACGACTTCCACGCCCACGCGCCGTCCTCCAGCAGACCGGTCCGCCCACTCCGGCGGCGGGCCGCCCCACCGGCCGGACCGGCCGGCCACCCACCACCCGTTACGGCATGGCTATCAGACCATCAGTCCAACAACAAGAGGTGAAGGTCGTCACCACCCGGTCCGCGAGGGGGCTTCCGGACCGAACCGGGGTACACGGACAGCCCGGCGAAGGGGCTTCCCGACCTGAACCGGAGGAGGTACGCAGCCCGGCGAAGGGCTTCGGCGGCCGGGCCGCGACGCGCGGCGCCGTACCGCGGACGCGAAAAGGGCGGGTCCACCGGCACCTGGTGGACCCGCCCTCTTACGGTGAAGCGAATTACTTGACGCTGACGGTGGCGCCGGCGGCCTCGAGGGCGGCCTTGGCCTTCTCCGCCTGCTCCTTGTTGACCTTGTTCTCGAAGACCGGCTTCGGAGCGCCGTCGACCAGGTCCTTGGCCTCCTTGAGGCCCAGGCTCGTCAGGGCGCGGATCTCCTTGATGACCTGGATCTTCTTGTCACCGGCGGCCTCGAGGACGACGTCGAACTCGTCCTGCTCCTCGGCCTCCTCAGTGGCGGCACCGCCACCGGCGGCGGGGGCGGCGGCAACGGCGACCGGGGCGGCGGCCTTGACGTCGAAGGTCTCCTCGAAGAGCTTCACGAAGTCGGACAGCTCGAGGAGGGTCATCTCCTTGAAAGCGTCGAGCAGCTCGTCGGTGCTGAGCTTCGCCATGATTTCCTCCGTATGGATCTAACTTATGAGAATTGGGACCGCGGTACGTATGCGCTAATCCCCTGGGACCGCGTGCGCGGACCTACTCGCCGGCCTCCGCGCGCTTCGCGCGCAGAGCCTCGGCCAGCTGAGCCATGTTGGTGGGCAGCGCGTTGAAGACAGCGGCCGCGTGGCCCTGCTTCGCCTTCAGAGCGCCGGCCAGCTTCGCGAGGAGGACCTCGCGCGACTCGAGGTCGGCAAGCTTGCTGATCTCGGCCGATGTCATCGCCTTACCGTCGACGACACCGCCCTTGATGACCAGGAGGGGATTGGCCTTGGCGAAGTCACGCAGACTCTTGGCAGCCTCGACCACGTCGCCCTTGACGAACGCGATCGCCGACGGACCCGCGAGCAGGTCGTCGAGCTGGCTGATCCCGGCCTCGTTGGCCGCGATCTTGGTCAGCGTGTTCTTCACCACGGCGAAATTCGCATTCTCACCGAGAGAAACGCGCAGCTGCTTGAGCTGGGCGACGGTGAGACCGCGGTACTCGGTCAGAACGGCAGCGCTGGAGCCTTCGAAGCTGCTCTTCAGCTCGGCTACAGCCGTTGCCTTTTCCGCCTTCGCCATGGGCCTCCTTCCAGATGTGCCGCCGGCAAAGGCCCATAAATGAGAACAAGCCCCGGCGCAGGCGCACGGGGCTCACATAAGGAAATCAATCCAGATGAAAACTCACATCACACCTGCGCAGGCCGTCCACTGATGTGGATCCTTGGGCCGCCAGGCCATGAGGCCCGACGACGACCGGCGGTCTTCGGCGTTGGACAGCTTACGCGCCCGGGGAGAAGATGCCAAATCGCGGGGCCGGCACGGTCCCGGCCGTTCCGAAACGGCTCCGGACACATGCACGGCCGCTCCGAGAACGACCGGACAGGCCGGTCCCCTCCGAGAACGGCTCCGGACACGCGTACGGCCCGCACCCCGTCCGGACAGTTCCGGGGCGCGGGCCGTACGCGGGGCTCAGTTGCCGCCCGTGCTCTCCCGCGGCTGCTCGCCGAGGTCCTTCGGCAGGTCGCCCACCTGGTCGGCGGGCGGGGCCGCGATCGTCACCGGCTCGTTGAAGCCCTGGAAGTGCGCCGCCATGGTGAACGAGGCGCCCTGCTCGGTGCCGCTCAGCGTGACCTTCCTGGGCAGGCTCTGCGCGTCGGCCCACAGGTCGAACTTCACGTTCTTCGCCTCGGCGAACCGGCCCTGGAGCTGCTCGCGCTCAGCCGGGTCGAGCGCCTTCGCGGCCTCGGCCACCGGGAAGGTGCCGCTGTAGTGGGTGGTCTCCACCCCGCCGACCGTCTCCGTGCCGACGGCCTTGACGTCCTTGGAGGCCGTCAGCAGCCTGACCGTGCCGGGCAGGTCGAACTGCTGGGCCTGATCCATGAGCCCGCGGACCTCGGCCTGGTCCCCGGCGTCCAGATCGGCGGTCGACACCTTGACCCACGGCTTGTCGCCGCCGGTGAACCGGGTCAGCAGGCTCGACTTCACGTAGACCGTGTCACCGAGCAGGATGGCCCGCGCCCCGCCGGGCACGTTCTGCTCACCGAAGGAGATCACGTCCAGCGTGATGTCCGTCGCGAGCTGGGGCTTGCTCTGGTAGACCATGCGGCCCTGGATCTTGCCGGCGCCGTGCTCGCCGTCCTTGGCGTCGAGCACCAGGTCGGCGGAGTAGGAGGTGACCTCCTCGGCCTTCTGGGCGCTCTGCTGCACCGCCTCGGCCGCCGCCAGCTTCACGTTCCCAAGGGAGGCGGTGCCCTGCGCACCGCATCCCGCGACCCCGATCAGCGCGGCCGTTCCCAGCGCCAGCGCGGAAGCCAATCGGCGCATTCCGTCCTCACACCCCTTCGTAATCCCCCATCGGACTTGTCTACGAGACTATGCGCTGGGGAGCCGGGCCGCTTCGGCCACAAGAACGAAGAAGGGCCTCGACCGAATGGCCATTCGGTCGAGGCCCGCTACGACGGACGTCTGATAGATCAGGCGTCGAGGTCGGCGGTCATGCCGCGCGTCACGTTCGGGTCGACCGGGATGCCGGGGCCCATGGACGTGGAGAAGGTGATCTTCTTGAGGTAACGGCCCTTGGCCGCCGACGGCTTGAGACGCAGCACCTCGTCGAGGGCGGCGGCGTAGTTCTCGATGAGCTGACGCTCACCGAACGACACCTTGCCGATGATGAAGTGCAGGTTCGCGTGCCGGTCGACACGGAACTCGATCTTGCCGCCCTTGATGTCGGTGACGGCCTTGCCGACCGCGGGGGTAACGGTGCCGGTCTTGGGGTTCGGCATCAGACCGCGCGGGCCGAGGACGCGGCCCAGACGGCCGACCTTGCCCATGAGGTCCGGGGTGGCGACGACCGCGTCGAAGTCGAGGCGGCCCTTGGCGACCTCGTCGATCAGTTCGTCGGCGCCCACGATGTCGGCGCCCGCGGCGCGGGCCTCCTCGGCACGGTCACCGGTCGCGAAGACCAGGACCCGGGCGGTCTTACCGGTGCCGTGCGGGAGGTTGACGGTGCCGCGCACCATCTGGTCGGCCTTGCGGGGGTCGACGCCCAGCCGCAGGGCGACCTCGACGGTCGCGTCGAACTTGGCGACGTTGGTCTCCTTGGCCAGCTTCGCGGCCTCGGCCGGGCTGTACAGGTTGTCGCGGTCGAACTTGGCCGCTGCGTTGCGGTGTCCCTTGCTGCGCTTCACTTGCTCACTCCTGTGGATCCGAGTGTCCGTGGTACGGGCCAGCGCCTGGCCCCTCCACTCGCTTCGAGGTTGGTGGTGGTGAACGCCTAGTCGGCGATCGTGATGCCCATCGACCGGGCGGTGCCGGCGATGATCTTCTCCGCCGCCTCGATGTCGTTGGCGTTGAGGTCCTGCATCTTCGTCTCGGCGATCTGACGCAGCTGCTCCCGGGTGAGCTTGCCGACCTTGTCCTTCTGCGGGACGGCCGAGCCCTTGGTCACACCGGCGGCCTTCTTGATCATCTCGGGCGCCGGAGGCGTCTTCGTGATGAAGGTGAAACTGCGGTCCTCGAAGATGGTGATCTCAACGGGGATGATGTTGCCGCGCTGGGCCTCGGTGGCAGCGTTGTACTGCTTCACGAAGTCCATGATGTTGACGCCGTGCGGACCGAGGGCGGTACCGACCGGCGGAGCGGGCGTGGCCTGGCCAGCGGGAAGCTGGACCTTGACCAGTGCCGCGATCTTCTTCTTAGGAGGCATGGTTCTCTCCGGGTCCTAATCGGGGTGATGCGGCTCCCACGCAGACGCGGGGAGCGTGCCGACGGACCGCGCTTCGCGAAGCGCGGCCGCCGAACGTCTTAGTTTATGTGACGGGTCAGATCTTCGAGACCTGGTTGAACGAGAGCTCGACCGGGGTCTCGCGACCGAAGATCGAAACCAGCACCTTGAGCTTCTGCGACTCGGCACTGATCTCGCTGACCGTCGCGGGCAGGGTGGCGAAGGGGCCGTCCATGACGGTGACCGACTCACCCACCTCGAAGTCGACGGTCGCCGTGGTGGCCTTGGCGGTCGTCTTCTTGGTCTCCTCGCTGGGCTCGGGGGCCAGCAGCTTGGCGACCTCGTCGATGCTCAGCGGGCTCGGCTTGTTCGACAGTCCGACGAAGCCGGTCACTCCGGGCGTGTTGCGCACCGCGGACCAGGACTCGTCGGTGAGCTCCATCCGGACCAGCACGTAACCGGGCAGCACGCGCTCCTTGACGAGCTGGCGCTTGCCGCTCTTCACCTCGGTCACGTGGTGCGTGGGCACCTCGACCTGGAAGATGAAGTCCTCCATGTTGAGGGACTGCGTGCGGGTCTCGATGTTGGCCTTCACGCGGTTCTCGTAGCCGGCGTAGGAGTGGATGACGTACCACTCGCCGTACTGGCCGCGCAGGTGGCGCTTGAACTCCTCGACCGGGTCGACGTCGGGAAGGACGTCACCGTCCTCGTCGACGGCGCCGGCCGGGACCTCTTCGGCCTCGCTTCCGGCGGCGTCGGCGTCGGCGGACTCGTCACGAGCCTCCCCGGACTCGTCGCGAGCTCCGGACTCGTCGACCTCTTCGGACTCGCCGAGCGAATCCTCCGCGGCGTCGACGGCCTCTTCCGGCTCGCCCTCCCACTCTTCGCGGGACTCGCCGGCCGACTGTGAAGACTCGGACACGGTGGCTCTTTCTCTTTTCGTCGATGGGCTGACTGGACTTGCGGAGGGGCTGGGGTCACGGCGGGACGACCCGCCGGATGCCGGCTCAGGCGCCGCCGAAGATCCTCAGCACGCCCTCGGTGAACAGCGCATCGAGCCCGGCCACGATCCCGACCATGATCAAAACGAAGACCAGGACGATGATGGTGTAAGAAATGAGTTCCTTGCGCGTGGGCCAGATGACCTTGCGCAGCTCGGCGACGATCTGCCGATAGAAGAGGGCGGGAGAAGTGCGCTTCGGCTTCTTCTCACCGCTCGGCTTGTCTGCGGTTTCGCCGCGCGTGTCGATCGCCACAGTCCTCACCTGATCCGTCGTATCCAACGCATGTCTGCGGCGCGCTAGACGCCCTGATGCGCGGACCGCTCCTCGCAGGGCACGAGGGACTCGAACCCCCAACCGCCGGTTTTGGAGACCGGTGCGCTACCAATTGCGCTAGTGCCCTAAGACATGAACCACCATACCCCGGTTGACCCGAAGTTTGTCCGCGGCTCACCGGTCTTGACCGCCGAACACGCATACGGCGGAAAGACCACGCCGGAGTCTACGGGGGAATGGGCCCCACGTCGAACCGGAAACCCGCATCGCAGGTCACAGGACGGGCAACGGGACGGTCACGGGAGCTTCTCCCCGCCTGTACGGGGCCGCCGCGGACGGTCCGCATGACGGATGGAGGACGGAAACGCGGCGACGGGTCTGTAACCATGGAGGTATGACCCGTCCTCGCATCTCCGCCCGCATCTCCGCGATCTCCGAGTCCGCCACGCTCGCCGTGGACGCCAAGGCCAAGGCGATGAAGGCGGCGGGCCGCCCGGTCATCGGCTTCGGCGCCGGCGAGCCGGACTTCCCGACCCCGGACTACATCGTCGAGGCCGCCGTCGAGGCGTGCCGCACCCCCCGGTTCCACAAGTACACGCCGGCCGGCGGGCTCCCCGAGCTCAAGCAGGCCGTCGCCGACAAGACCCTCCGCGACTCCGGCTACCGGGTCGGCGCGTCCCAGGTCCTGATCACCAACGGCGGCAAGCAGGCGGTCTACGAGGCGTTCGCAACGCTGCTCGACCCGGGCGACGAGGTCCTGGTCGTGGCCCCCTACTGGACGACCTACCCCGAGGCGATCAAGCTGGCCGGCGGCGTCCAGGTCGACGTGGTGACCGACGAGACCACCGGCTACCTGGCGAGCGTGGAGCGGCTGGAGGCCGCCCGCACCGACCGCACGAAGGCCCTGCTGTTCGTCTCCCCGTCCAACCCGACCGGCGCGGTCTACAGCCCCGAGCAGGTCGAGGCGATCGGCCGCTGGGCCGCCGGGCACGACCTGTGGGTCGTCACGGACGAGATCTACGAGCACCTCACCTACGGTGACGCGACCTTCTCCAGCATCGCCACCGCCGTGCCCGAGCTGGGCGACAGGGTCGTCGTGCTGAACGGCGTCGCCAAGACCTACGCGATGACCGGCTGGCGGGTGGGCTGGCTGATCGGGCCCGAGGACGTCGTCAAGGCGGCGGCCAACCTGCAGTCGCACGCCACCTCCAACGTCTCCAACGTGGCCCAGGCCGCCGCCCTGGCCGCGGTCACCGGCGACCTGTCGGCGGTGGCCCGGATGCGGGAGGCCTTCGACCGCCGCCGCCGGACGATGGTCCGCATGCTCAACGAGATCCCGGGCGTGGTCTGCCCCGAGCCCAAGGGCGCCTTCTACGCCTACCCCTCGGTCAAGGGGCTGCTGGGCAGGGAGTTCGGCGGGAGGCGGGCGCAGACCTCCGCCGAGCTCGCCGAGATCATCCTGGAGGAGGCCGAGGTCGCGCTCGTCCCCGGTGAGGCCTTCGGCACCCCCGGCTACTTCCGCCTGTCCTACGCGCTCGGCGACGAGGACCTGGCCGAGGGGGTCGGCCGGGTGGCCAAGTTCCTGGGCGAGGCCCGCTAGCCGTACCGGCCGCCGCCGTGCCGGACCCGCACGATCCGGCACGGCGGCGGCCGCGGGCGGTCGCGGACGGCCCCCGCGGTCGCGGGCGGCGTCCCGTACGGCGGTGCGGCACGCTGCCGGGTTCCCTGCGCCGTGCGGCGGGTCCCGCACCGGACGGCGGGCCCCGTCAGAAGGCGAGCCCCTGGAGGGCGTGTTCCACGGCGGTCAGCAGGTCCGTCGAACGCCCCGTCCCGATGAGCCGGTCGTGCTCCTCCTTGTCGTTGCGGGCGAGCAGCCTCGCCTCGGAGCGGCGGAGCAGCTCGGTCAGCACGGGCGAGCGCAGGGACGGCGTCCCGGCTTCCTCGCGGGCGGTGGCCGCCGCGCCGAGGAGGAACAGGGCGAGGGTGTCGTGCGCGTCGCCCTCGGCGATCACCGCGAACACCTCCAGCCCCTCGGTGAGGCAGACGCCGTCGTCGAACATCCGGGCGCCGCGGAGCGACTCGCGGACGGACGCGGTGGCCGCCGCGGTGTTGTCGAGGATGTGCTCGGCGAGCCCGAGGATCAGGTCGAGGCGGGCGAGCGTCCAGTAGTCGCGGTAGGAGGCGCAGAGCTCGCGGCCCTCCCGCAGGACGGCCGTCGCCTGCGCGTACTCGCCGGAGAGCATCATGCCGGTGGCCACGACGATGTAGGTCGGCAGGAACCCGGGGAAGACGTCGCCGGACGAGCGGTGGCGCTCCCGGGCGTCCCTGATGAGCCACAGGGCCCTGCCCACGTCGCCCCTGGCGACGGCCAGGTGCGACCGGAAGTGGCTGACGTAGGGGACCAGGTCCACGGCCCCCTCCCAGTCGCTCGCCGCGCACTCGGCGAGGGTGCGCTCCGCGTCCTCGACGTCCCCGCGCTGGATCGACATCCAGGTCTGCACCCACAGCGCCTTGAGCCGCTCGGCGGAGGGCCGGCGCTCCAGGTCCAGGCCGCGCCGGAGCAGTTCGTACCCGAGCGCGGCCCGGCCGCAGCAGACCCAGAGGAACCACAGGTTGCTGACCAGTTCCAGGCCCTTGCGGCGCTCCTCGGGCCTGGCGTAACAGTCCTCCACCGCCTCGCGCAGGTTGGCGAGGTCGGGCAGGACCCGGTGGTACCAGCCGAGCTGGTCGCTCCGCCAGCCCGTGGTGGCGCGCGCGGCCAGGCCCAGGAAGTGGTCGCGGTGGCGGCGCCGGGCCTCCTCCGCCTCGCCGAGGTCCTCCAGCAGCGCGGCGCCGAACGCCCGGACGGTGTTCGGCAGCCGGTAGCGGACACCGCCGCCGTCCTTCTCGCAGAGCAGGACGGACTTGTCGGACAGGCCGCGGAGCGCACCGAGGACCTGCTCGACGGTGAGGCCCCCGTAGGCGCACACGTGCTGGGCCGCCTCGGCGTCGAAGCCCTCGGAGAAGACCGACACGCGGGCCCACACCAGGCGCTCCTCCCGGCCGCACCGGTCGTGGCTCCAGCCGAGCGCGGCGCCCATGGAGCCGTGCCGCCGGGTGTCCCGGCGGACGTCCCGGCGGTCCGTGAAGAGGTCGGCCGCGGTGGGGTCGGGTGCCGCCGCGGCCAGCCCGATCGCCAGCGGGAGGTTGTCCAGCCGCCGGCAGATCCCGGCCGGGTCGGCCCCGCCGAGCCTGTCGCCGGCCAGGCCGGTGAGCAGCTCGACGGCCTCGTTCTCCGACAGGCCGCCGAGCTGGTAGGTGTGCTCGCCGGTGAAGCCGAGCCGCTGCCTGCTGGTGGCCAGGACGCTCAGCACGCCGACCTCGCGCAGCAGCCGGTCCGCCAGGACCCCGGCGGTGCCCGCGACGCGGTCGCAGTCGTCCAGGACGAGCGTCCGCGGCCGGGAGAGCAGTTCCACGGCCACGGCGTCGAAGGCGGACGCGCCGGGGCGGACGCGGACGCCGAGCGCGCGGGCGAGCATCCCGGTCAGGCCGGGGAGGTCGTCCGGCGCCTCGGACAGGTCCAGGACGCACACGGATCCGGGGGACGCCTGCTCCATCGTGTCGGCCAGGCGTCTCGCGAGGGTGCTCTTCCCCGCTCCGGCGGCGCCGGTCAGGGTGAGGTGGCGCCGCCTTCCGAGGAGGCTGCGGATCTCCGCCGACTCCGCGCGCCTACCGACGAAAAGGTCCGCTCCCACCGCGTCTCCGGCACCGTCCCGACCGCTCATGCCGCCCAACTCTCGCACGGGGCCGGGGCCCGGTGAAAGCGTTCGGGAAATTCCGTGATCTTTTCTGTCCGTCACCGTCCGCAGTCACGGTCCGCCACTCCGACGTGCGGCTCCGGCCCCGGTCCCGGCCCCGGAACGGCGTCCGGATCAGCCGGTGGGCTCCAGCCCCTCGACGATCCTGCGAAGCTCCCGCTCGGTCTCCTTCCCGCCCAGCCTCCCGGCGTAGTCGGGGCTCAGCATGACCTCGACCGCCAGTCCCGGCGCCTCCGTCCACAGCGCGGTCGGGGTGCCGTCCTCGGTGATCTTCCCGACGGCCTCGCCCGCGCGGACCAGGTGGACGCGCTCGCCGCCGATCACGACGGCCTCGGAGCCCTGCTTCCGGTAGCCCTTCATCCGCTCGGCCGCCTGTCGTGCGGCGCCGTCCCGGTAGACGACCGCCTGGACGCTGTACATCCCGGGTTCGAGGCCGGGCTCCACCCACGTGGTGCTGTAGCTGGTCGTGCCGAAGGTGTTCTTCACCGACCATTCGCCCCACTTCAGACCCTCGGGCAGGTAGCCGAACCGGACACCGCCGAACCTCCTGCCGTCGCCCAGGTCCCCGAGGTCCTGCGGCATGGCCGGGCTGCCGTCCTCGGACGGCGAGGCGTCGGGGTCCGCGGTCGTGTCCGGGTCCGCGGTCGCCGTCGGGGGGGCGGGCGGCGCCTCCGTCCACAGCGCGGACGGGGCGCCGAGGCCGGGCGCCGGGGCGGCCGTCTCCGAGGGGACGGTCGCCCCGGCGTCCAGCGCCAGGTAGGCGGGCACGGCTCCGGCGACCACCGCGGTGGCCAGCGCGGCGCCCGCCGTACGGGACCGGATCCCGCGGGCGCGGTGGCGGCGGCGGACCGCCGCGCCCATCGACGGCCCGGCGTGCACGTCCGCGACGTGCGCCTCCATCGCCCCTGCCAGCTCTTCCTCAAGCCTCATCCGAACACTCCTTCCAGGGTGCCGACGCGTTCGCGGATCCTGGCCAGCCCCCGTGCGGCCTGGCTCTTCACGGTCCCCGCCGAGCAGCCCATGAGCGCGGCGGTCTCGGCCTCCGACAGGTCCTCCCAGTAGCGCAGCACCAGGACCGCGCGCATCCGCGCGGGCAGCCTGCGCAGCTCCGCCAGGAGGGCGTCGCGCAGCTCCACGTCCGGGTCGTCGACCAGGGTCTCCGGCGGCCGGGCGAAGGTGATCTCCTGGATCACCCGGCGGCGGCGGGAGGCGCTGATCGCGGCGTTGACCACGGTCCTGCGGGCGTAGGACTCGGGGTTGTCGTGCCGGATCCGGCTCCAGTGCCGGTAGACCTTCTCCAGCGCGTGCTGCACCAGGTCCTCGGCGTCGTGCGCCGACGCCCCGCAGACCAGGATCGCGGTGCGCAGCAGCGCCGTACTCCGTGCGGCCAGGAACTCGTCGAAGGCCGCCTCGTCTTCTTCCGTCATCAGCGAGGTCCCCTTTCGCCCCTCCCAACGCACGGACACGCCCGCGGGTTGAGAGGGTCCGGCCCGCCGGACCGCGAGGGTACGGCACCATATGGAAATGCCACGTCCGCTCAGCGCCCTGCCCAAGGCCCACCTGCACCTGCACTTCACCGGCTCCATGCGGCACGCCACCCTGATCGAGCTCGCGCGGGAACACAGGCTGCACCTGCCGGACGCGCTGGTGCAGGACTGGCCGCCGAAGCTGCGGGCCACCGACGAGCGGGGCTGGTTCCGGTTCCAGCGGCTCTACGACATCGCGCGCTCGGCCCTGCGGCGCCCGGAGGACATCTACCGGCTGGTGCGGGAGACCGCCGAGGACGAGGCCGCCGAGGGGTCGGCCTGGCTGGAGATCCAAGTGGACCCGTCCGGGTACGCCCACCGGTTCGGCGGGCTCACCGCCACGATGGAGCTGGTGCTCGACGCCGTGCACCGGGCCGCCGCGCACGCCGGGATCGGGATCGCGGTCGTGGTCGCCGCCAACCGGACCCGGCACCCGCTGGACGCCAAGACACTCGCCCGCCTGGCCACCCACTACCTGGACCAGGGCGTCGTCGGGTTCGGGCTCTCCAACGACGAGCGCCGGGGCCGGGCCCGCGACTTCGACGGGGCGTTCCGGATCGCCAGGCGGGCCGGGCTGCTGGCCGTACCGCACGGCGGGGAGCTGCTGGGCGCGGCGAGCGTGGCCGAGTGCGTGGACGACCTGGGCGCCGACCGGGTGGGCCACGGGATCCGGGCGACGGAGTCGCCGCGGCTGATGGAGCGGCTCGCCGACCGGCAGATCGCCTGCGAGGTCTGCCCGATGTCGAACGTCGGGCTGGGGGTGACCGAGCGGGCCGAGGACGTGCCGCTGCGGCGGCTGTTCGACGCCGGGGTGCCGATCGCGCTGGGCGCCGACGACCCCCTGCTGTTCGGCTCGCGGCTGCTGCCCCAGTACGAGCTGGCCCGGCAGGTGTACGGCTTCCGCGACGCGGAGGTGGCGGAACTGGCCCGGCAGTCGATCCGGGCCTCGGCCGCCCCCGAGCAGGTGCGCAAGGAGCTGCTGCAGCGGGTGGACGCCTGGCTGGCCGCGCCCGGCGATCAGCCGGGCGCGTAACCGGAACCGGCCGGCCGGGCCGGAGAGGGCCGCGGGGCCGACCGGATCCGCCGGGGCCCGGCGGGAACGGCAGACCTCGCAAGAACGGCAGGACCTGGCGGGGCCCGGCGGGATCCCTCCTGCTCAGTCGAGGGCGTAGGCCACCGCGGAGTCGGGGTCGTCGTCGTGGCCCTCGGCGAAGACCGTGTCGTAGGCGTCGTCGCCGAGCAGCTGGCGGGCGGTGCGCTCGGCGACGGTCCGCGGCTCGGACATGCTCTCCGAGCCGAACCCCCGCAGCCCGAACGTGGCCCACAGCCGCATGCCGGACCCCTGGAGCCGGGCCGTGCGGTAGCCGTCGCCCTGGACCGCGGCGATGACCGCCAGCTGGTCGAGGGCGAGCGCCACGCCGGTGGTGTCCCGGAGCCGCCACTTGGCGGCGAGCGACTGGCGGGCGGCCAGCTCGGCCTCCTCCAGCCGGCCGAGGCCGAGCTGGGCGATGGAGAGCACGTAGTCGCCGGTGGCGCGGGCCCAGCGTTCGCCGTGGTCGTCGCAGAGGCGCTGCACCTCCTGCAGCACGGTGATGGCCTTGGCGAAGTCACCGCGCCACGTGGCCGCCATGGCTGCGGTCACCAGGGCGAGCGGCTCGCTCACGGTCATGATCTGCGCCCTCCGGAAGTACTCGATGACGAGCTTGACGCCGGGCTCCACCTCTTCGAGGGCCCCGACGCACAGCGAGCGGACCGCCAGGCGGAGCCGCGCGTGCCCCGCCGCCTCGTAGTCGCCCCACTGCAGGGCCACGGCCAGCGCGGTCTCGGCCCGGCGGCGGCCGGACTCCAGGTCGCCCTGGGCCATGGCCACGCAGCCGTCGGCCCACAGGAGCTTGGGCAGGCCGGGGTCGGTGGGGGACGAGGCCTCGATGGCCCGCCGCATGTAGTAGCGGCCCTCGCGCAGGCGGCCCAGGCAGAACCAGAGGATCCAGAGCGCCCCGGCGAGCTCGACGGAGGCGGGGACGGGGATCCGGCCGTAGACCGCCGCCCCGGCGGGAGAGCCGGAGTCGAGGACGACGCGGAAGTTGGTGATCGCGGAGTTGAGCCGCCTGGCCCACGCCTCCTGGTCGGGGCCGTACCAGCCGGCGTCGGCCCGGCGGGCCAGGTCGAGGTAGTAGCAGCGGTGCCGCTCGGCCAGCCGGTCCTCCTCCCCGAGCCGGACGAGCTGCTCCCTGCCGTACTCCCTGATCGTGTCGAGCTGGCGGTAGCCGCCGGGCACTCTGATGAGCAGCGACTTGTCCACCAGGACGGCCAGCAGGTCCGGCACGCCGGCCAGGTGCTCGTCGCCGCAGACCCAGTCGGCCGCCTCGGCGTCGAAGTTCCCGGCGAAGACCGACAGGCGGGCCCAGAGCAGGCGTTCGGCCGGGGTGCAGAGCTCGTGGGTCCAGCCGACCGCGGTGCGCAGCGTCTGGTGCCGGGAGACGAGGGCCCGGTTGGCCGAGAGCGCGGCGAACCGGCCGTCCAGCCGCTCGGCGAACCGCTCCACCGGCATGCTCCGCAGCTGCCCGGCGGCCAGCTCGACGGCGAGGGGGATGCCGTCCAGCCGCCGGCAGATCCGGGCGGCGGCCTTCAGCTGCGCCTCGTCCATGGTCAGGCCGGGCACGGCGGTCCCGGCCCGGTCGAGGAAGAGCCGGAGCGCGTCGTCCTCCAGCCCCGCCCCCGGCCCCGCGGGGTCGGGGGTGCGGAACGGCTCGACGGACAGGAGGGTCTCGCCCGCCACGCCGAGGGGCTGGCGGGAGGTGGCGATGATCCGCACCCCGGGTGCGCGGGCCAGCACCCGGCCGACGAGGTCGCGGCAGGCGGGCAGGAGCTGTTCGCAGGTGTCCAGCAGGAGCAGGAGCCGTTTCCCCGCCAGGAACTCCACCAGCACCTCCGTCTGGGAGCGGGTGGACTCCTCGCGGAAGCCCAGGACGGCCGCGACGGTGTGGGCGAGCAGGTCGCCGTTGCGCTCACCGGAGAGCTCGACCAGCCACACGCCGTCCAGATAGGCGTCCCGGCACTCCTCGGCCGCCTTGACGGCGATCCGCGACTTGCCGACGCCCTCGGGACCGGCGACCGTGACCAGCGGCGCCTCGGCCAGGAGCTTCACCAGCTCCCGCACCTCGGTCTCGCGGCCGACGAAGCTGCTCGTCTCCACAGGGAGGTTCCCACGCCACCACGGGATCGGTTCCATCGGTTCCAGCTCCTTCCGCGTACCAGGAATAACATCCGGTCAAGGTCACGGGCCGGACATGAAACCGTTTCAGGGTGCGGATTTTCCCCCTCGGAGGAAATCACCCCTCCATTGCGGGATTGAATCTTCTCCCGGGTGTCGAGAATGCTTATTGTTAACTTCATTTAAATGTAGATGACCACTAAATACCCATAAATGACGCAAAAGGATAACTGTGATGATCGGTTCGGGCCGCGAGGGCTCACCGGCCTCCCGCTCCGCTCCCCGGCGGCCCCTCGCGCGGGGCCGCCGGATGTCCTCTTCGGGGAGTTTGGGGGGCCGGTCCAGGGGAACGGCTACTAGACTCTGCCTGTCCGTAGCCGTGGCCGTGGCGCCGCGGTCTTCTGCGAGCTGGACGGAACCGCATGTCTGGGTATGACCGCGTAGTGCAACCCGCGGCCGGCGACGAGGCCCTGGAGAACCACCTCGGTGGGGACGAGGCCAAGAACTACCGCCAGTACGAGTTCGACATGGTCGCCCCGCACGTGGGCCGTTCCATGCTGGAGATCGGCTCCGGCCTCGGCCACTTCGCCGAGCAGTTCCTGCCCCGCCTGGACCGGCTGGTGGTCAGCGACTTCGACCCCTACTGCGTGGAGCAGCTCAAGAAGCGCTTCACCGGGCGCGACGACATCGACGTGCTGCAGTTCGGCCTGCCGACCGAGATCCCCATCGGGGAGAAGGTCGACACCGTCGTCATGATGAACGTCCTGGAGCACATCGAGGAGGACGTCGAGGCACTGCGCTCGCTCGCCGCCGTCACCCTGCCCGGCGGCCGGATCGTCATCTGGGTCCCCGGCTACATGCAGCTCTACGGCGACTTCGACCGCAAGGTCGGCCACGTCACCCGCTACACCCCCGCCACCCTGCGCAGCACGGTCACGAAGGCCGGCCTCGACATCGACGTGCTCAAGCCGATCAACTTCCTCGGCGGCATCGCGTGGTGGGCGGCCGTGCGCCGCGGCGGCGTCGGCTACCCCGACCCCCGGCTGGTGAAGATCTACGACCGCACCGTCGTCCCCGCCACCCGCTTCATCGAGCGGTTCGTCCGGCCTCCCTTCGGGCAGACCGTCTTCTGTGTGGCCCGCGTACCGCAGTAGCGCGGCCGCCGGGCCGCCCGTGGGGCGCCGCCCCGGCCGCCGGTGTCTTCTCGGGCCTGCCGCCCCGGCGTAGCGTCGGAGGCATCCGCGTCCGAGGAGGTCACGATGACGACCGATTACGCCAAGGCACGTGCGGTGGCCGAGCAGGCCCGCGAGAAGGAGTGGACCCGGCCCAGCTTCGGCCGGCAGCTGTTCCTGGGCGACTTCCGCCTCGACCTCGTCCATCCCGCCCCGGCGCTGCCGGAGGCGGAGGTCCGCCGGGGCGAGGACTTCCTGCACGCCCTGCGCAGGTTCCTGGAGAGCAAGGTCGACCCCGCGCTGATCGAGCGGACCGCGCAGGTGCCCGACGAGGTCGTCAAGGGCCTGGCCGAGCTCGGCGCCTTCGGCATCACCATCAAGCGGGAGTACGGCGGGCTGGGCCTGCCGTACCTCTACTACGGGCGCGCCCTGATGCTCACCGGCTCGTACTGCCCGGCGCTGGGCACGCTGCTCTCCGCGCACCAGTCGATCGGGGTGCCGCAGCCGCTGAAGCTGTTCGGCAGCGAGGAGCAGAAGCGCGCCTTCCTGCCCCGGTGCGCCAAGGGTGAGATCTCCGCCTTCCTGCTGACCGAGCCCGACGTCGGCTCCGACCCCGCGCGGCTGGCGACCACCGCGGTCCGCGACGGCGACGACTACGTGATCGACGGCGTGAAGCTCTGGACCACCAACGGCGTCGTGGCCGACCTGCTGGTGGTGATGGCCCGCACCGGGTCGAAGATCTCCGCTTTCGTCGTGGAGGCCGACAGCCCCGGGATCACCGTCGAGCGGCGCAACGCCTTCATGGGCCTGCGCGGCATCGAGAACGGCGTCACCCGGTTCCACCGGGTCCGCGTCCCCGCCGCCAACCTGATCGGACGCGAGGGCCAGGGCCTGAAGATCGCCCTGACCACGCTGAACACCGGGCGGCTCTCGCTCCCCGCCGCCTGCGCGGGCAACGCCAAGTGGGCGCTGAAGATCGCCCGGGAGTGGGCCGCCGAGCGCGTCCAGTGGGGGCGTCCGATCGGCGAGCACGAGGCGGTCGCGGGCAAGCTCGCCTTCATCGCCGGCACGGCCTACGCCCTGGAGGCGGTGATGGACCTGACCTGCCGGCTGGCCGACGACGAGAGCAACGACATCAGGATCGAGGCCGCGCTCGCCAAGCTGTACGCCTCGGAGATGGTCTGGAAGGTCGCCGACGAGCTGGTCCAGCTGCGCGGCGGGCGGGGGTACGAGACCGCGGAGTCGCTGGCCGCCCGGGGCGAGCGCGGGGTCCCGGCCGAGCAGCTCCTGCGGGACGTCCGGATCAACAGGATCTTCGAAGGCAGCACCGAGATCATGCACCTGCTGATCGCCCGGGAGGCGGTGGACGCGCACCTGTCGGTGGCGGGCGAGCTGGTCGACCCCGCCGCGGCGCCGCGCGACCGGGCCCGCGCCGCCGCCCGCGCCGGCGGGTTCTACGCCCGCTGGCTGCCCACCCTGGTCGCGGGGGCGGGGAACCGGCCCGGCTCCTACGCGGAGTTCGGCCCCCTCGCGGCGCACCTGCGCTACGTCGAGCGGACCGGCCGCAGGCTCGCCCGCTCCACCTTCTACGGCATGTCCCGCTGGCAGGGCGGGCTGGAGCACCGGCAGGGGTTCCTGGGCCGGATCGTGGACATCGGCGCCGAGCTGTTCGCGATGACCGCGGTCTGCGTGCGGGCCCGCGAGGAGGAGGCCGAGCTGGGCCGGCGCCCCGCGGAGCTGGCCGACACCTTCTGCCGCCAGGCGCGGCTGCGCGCCGAGGCGCTCTTCGACCGCCTCTGGGACAACACCGACTCCGGTGACGTACGGCTGGCGAAGCACCTGCTGAAGGGACGCTACGCGTTCGCGGAGGAGGGCATCCTGGACGCCTCCGTCGACGGGCCCTGGATCTCCCCGTCAGAACCCGGCGCCTCGGCCGCCGAGAACCTCCGCCGACCGGTCCACTGACCCTCGGCCGTCCCCTGCCCGGCCGGTGCACTGACCCCCGGCCGGCGGAGGACGCCGGCCCGTTGATCCCGGCTGCCTCGCCGCCGTCCCGTGACGCCGGTGCCGGTGCCGGTGCCGGTCCGGCGGCCACCGCGGCATGCGCCCGGAATCGAGGAAAACGAACCGAAATTAAATGGCTTGCACCGACCCGATCCGGGCGCGTACCGTCATCGTCATGTGGATTTTCTCCTAGAAGCCGGCATCGATCAGTCATCGGCTGATCCGCCCGCACTCAGCCCTCTGGCCCCGTAGTCCTGACGCGGCAGCTGAGTTTCCGGCACGGCCCTTCGCGGCGCCGCGTCGTCACCGTCTTCGAAGGAGATTCCATATGCGAATCCATGCGACCGCCAAGCGTTCCGGAAAGACCCGGACCCGCACTCCGCTCCCCGAGCGGACCCTGCCCTCCATGCCGCCAGTGCCCCGGCAGATGCCCAGACCGCACCTGCCGGTGAGGCCGACCCAGCAGCCGCGCCGGATCCCCGGCAAGGGCGGCCGCTGAAGGGAAGGCGCCGCGGTCCCTCCCACTAGGGGATCGCGGCGCCTTCCGCCTCCACCTTCCGTCTCCGCCCGCGCCGTACGGCACGCGGCACGGGCGCGTCCGCCCTACAGGCGCTCGACGATGGTGACGTTGGCCTGGCCGCCGCCCTCGCACATCGTCTGCAGGCCGTACCGGCCGCCGGTGCGCTCCAGTTCGTGGAGCAGCTTGGTCATCAGGATCGCGCCGGTGCCGCCGAGCGGATGGCCCAGGGCGATCGCACCGCCGTTCGGGTTGACCCTGGCCGGGTCGGCCCCGATCTCCTTGAGCCAGGCCAGCGGGACCGGGGCGAACGCCTCGTTGATCTCGGTGACGTCGATGTCGTCGATGGACAGGCCCGACCGCTTCAGCGCCTTGCGCGTGGCGGGGATGGGCGCGGTCAGCATGTAGACCGGGTCGTCTCCGGCGAGCGTCAGGGTGACGATGCGGGCGCGCGGGGTCAGGCCGTGGTCGCGGACCGCCTGCTCAGAGGCGATCAGCAGCGCGCCGGAGCCGTCGGAGACCTGCGAGGAGGTGGCCGCGGTGATCCGGCCGCCCTCCTTCAGGGTCTTCAGGCCCGCCATCTTCTCCAGGGTGGTGTCGGGGCGGGGGCCCTCGTCGTCCTCGACGCCGCTGACCGGGGTGATCTGGTCCCTGAAGTAGCCGTTCGCGACGGCCTTGGCCGCCCGCTGGTGGCTCTCGTAGGCGTACCGCTCCAGCTCCTCGCGCGGCAGGTCCCACTTCTCGCACATCAGCTCCGCGCCGCGGAACTGGGAGATCTCCTGCTTGCCGTACCGCTCGACCCAGCCGTCGCCGAACGGGAAGGGCATGCCCTTCTCCAGCGCGGCGGTGATGCTCGCCCCCATGGGGACGATGCTCATCGACTCCACCCCGGCGGCGACCACGAGGTCCTGGGTGCCGGAGAGCACGCCCTGGGCCGCGAAGTGGATCGACTGCTGGGAGGAGCCGCACTGGCGGTCGATGGTGACGCCGGGGACGCTCTCCGGCAGGCCCGCCGAGAGCCACGCGTTACGGGCGATGTCCATGCTCTGCGGGCCGAACTGCATCACGCAGCCCATGATCACGTCCTCGACCGCGGACGGGTCGACGCCCGTGCGGTCGATCAGCGCCTTGAGGGTGTGCGCGGCCAGGTCGGTGGGGTGGACGGCGGACAGCCCGCCCTTCTTCTTGCCGACCGGGGTACGGACCGCCCCCACGATGTACGCCTCTGCCACAGTGCCTCCTGGGTCCCGTCCCAATGAAACCGAGCATCATTCTGTCAGTAGGAGGTTACCTCAGAACCTCCGCCCGCGCCCTCCCGAGGATTCCAGGCGGGGCGGGCCCGGAAACGGGGAAGGGCTCCCGCCCGAGCCGGGGCGGGAGCCCGGTGCGGGCTCGCGCGGCGGTGCCGTACCGCCGCGGGTTCAGCGCACGTAGACGTTGGGCCGGGGCGGAGCCGCCATGCCGTCACCGATGAAGAAGCCCGGGTGCGGCGGCTGGTTGTAGGCGGTGTTCTGCCAGGCGATCGCGGTGCGGTACTGCGGGTCGTGCATCAGGGTGTGGATGCGCCGGTCGGTCTGGTGCGGAGTGCTGTAGATGCGCAGGGCCCGGTTGTCGCCGGTGGGCCAGACGACCTCCTCCCGCCAGTCGCCGAACAGGTCGGCCGTCAGCGACGGAGTGGCCTTGGTGCCGTTGTTGGAATGCACCCCGGAGGCGGTCAGCAGCCGGGTCTCCCCGCTCGTGCCGTACTTGTCGATCCGGGTCTGGTCGACCAGCTCGCGGACCGGGTCGCCGTCCCACCAGGCCAGGAAGTTGATCGAGGACGGTTCGCGGCCCAGGGAGGCGCCGCCGGTGCTGCGCAGCGTGGTGTCGGCGGCCGACCACGATTCGGCCCCCGGGCTGCCGGCCCAGATGTCGGCCGAGACGCCGCGGCCGTTGTCGGTGCCGGAGGCGGTGGACCACAGCACCTGGCCGGTGCGGGCGTCGGCGAACCACGAGCCGGGCTTGGACTTGTCCTCGCTCACCTTGAAGTACTCCAGGCCGGGCCGGGCGGGGTTCAGATCACCCAGATGCCCCGCGTCGCCGTGGCCGTGGCGGGTGTTCCACAGCCCGGTGCCGTTGTCGTCGACGGCCATGGCGCCGAAGACGATCTCCTGCCTGCCGTCGGCGTCCACGTCGGCGATCGTCAGGCTGTGGTTGCCCTGCCCCGCGTAGGCGGTGTTGGAGTTGGAGTCGAACGTCCAGCGCTTGGTCAGGGCGCCGCCCCGGAAGTCCCAGGCGGCGATCACCGTCCGGGTGTAGTAGCCGCGCGACATGATCAGGGACGGGCGCTGCCCGTCGAGATAGGCGGTGCCGGCCAGGAAGCGGTCCACCCGGTTGCCGTAGGAGTCGCCCCAGGAGGAGACGGTCCCGCGCGGCGGATCGTAGTTCACCGTGGACATCGCCGCGCCGCTCTGCCCGTTGAACATGGTCAGGTACTCGGGTCCGGACAGCACGTAGCCGGAGGAGTTGCGGTGGTCGGCCGAGGCCGAGCCGATGACCGTGCCCCGGCCGTCGCGGGTGCCGTCGGCGGTCTTGGCGGCCACCTCGGCGCGGCCGTCGCCGTCGTAGTCGTAGACCTGGAACTGGGTGTAGTGCGCGCCCGCGCGGATGTTGCGGCCCAGGTCGACGCGCCACAGCCGGGTGCCGTCCAGCCGGTAGGCGTCGAGGTGGACGTTGCCGGTGTAGCCGGACTGGGAGTTGTCCTTGGCGTTGGACGGGTCCCACTTCAGGACGATCTCGTACTGCCCGTCGCCGTCCAGGTCGCCGACCGAGGCGTCGTTGGCCGCGTAGGTGTAGGCGACGCCGTCGGGGGTGGTGCCGCCGGCCGGCGGGGAGATCGGCACGTCCAGGTAACCGTTCGCCAGGCGCAACGACGCCGGCGAGGCGGCCTGCTCGGTGCCGTTCACCACGGCCCGCACGGTGTAGGAGGCGTCGACCGGGGCTCCGGAGTCCAGGTGGTTGGTGGAGCCGGTGATGGGCGCGGAGTTGACCTTGGTGCCGTTGCGGTAGAGGTTGAAGCCGGTCGTGGCGGCCTCGGTGCCCAGCAGCCGCCAGGACACCAGGTTGGCTCCGCCGGAGCGCACGCTGATCACACCGCGGTCCAGGTCCTCGGCCTGCTTCGCGCTCGCGGGGATCGCGGTCGGGGTGACCGTGGGAGTCGCCGTGGGAGTCGCCGTGGGAGTTGCCGTGGGAGTCGCGGTGGGTGTGGCGGTGGGCGTGACGGTCGGGGTCGCGGTGGGCGTGGCGGTGCCGGTGCAGGCGGTGCCGTTGAGTTCGAACGCGGCCGGGACGGGGTTGGCGGAGCCGTCCCACGTCCCGTTGAAGCCGAAGGCGACCGTGGCGCCGGTGGCGACGGCCGCGTTGTACCCCGCATCCCGGACGCTCACCCGGGCGCCGTCCTGCGCCGCCGTCGCGTTCCACGCCTGGGTGATCCGCTGCCCCGCGCCGAAGACCCAGGTGAGCGTCCAGCCGTCGACCGGGTCGCCCAGGTTGGTGATCCTGACGTCGCCGGTGAACCCGTCCTGCCACTGGCCGGACACCGCGTACTCCACCCGGCAGCCCGCGGCGGCCTGCGCCGCCGCGTTCCAGCCGCCGAGCACCGAGCCCGCCGCCAGGACGGCCGCCACCGCCGCCGCTCCCCGGCGCGGCCGGGGCACCGACTGTTTAAAACGTTTCATTTCCAGCTCCGATCCGAACCGTCGAGGAACAGGTTGAGGAGGTTCGCCGACCACCGCGTCCGAGCCGCGTCGGCACCCGGTACGGCCGCCGGAGGGATCACGGGACCGGATCCGCGTGGCCGTTCGCGGGGTTCCGGGATTCCCAAGGAATACGCTTTCCCGGAATCTAGAAGGTAGGACGTGCGGTTCAGCGCGTCAATCAGGGCGAATGCCGGTCATCCCGCCGCCGCGCACCGGGTGGGGAACGTGTCAGGTCAGCGTCCCCGGCGCCGCGGAAGCCCCCCTCGCATCCGCCGAAGCCGGCTGAAACTTTCACCGCGCGGCCCACCTGTTCAGGAGGGCCGGTTCAGCACGATGTAGCCGTCCCTCTCGAAGACCGGGCGGTAACCGCTGCGCAGGGCCTCGTCGACCCGCTGCCGCTGGAGCTCGTGGGCCCCGAACGGGAAGGACCAGCGGTCCACGTCGGCCACGATCCACGGTGCGTCGCGGGCCACGGGCCCCCAGAGCAGCACGGTCGTCCGCGAGGTGAGCGCGGGTCCGACGTGGTTGACCGCCTCGACGACCACCCCGTCCGGCACCGCGGCCACCGCCTCCCGGGCCGCCGCGACGTGCGGGTCGCCCTCGTAGAAGGACCACTCGACCAGGTTGCCGAGCGCGAAGCGCGGGATCAGCGTGATGGCGACCATGCAGACGCCGACCGCCCAGTAACGCCCCACCTCACGCCGCGTGTCCGGGCCTGCGCCCCCACGGCCCGCGTCCCGGCTTCCGCCCCGGCCCGCGTCCGCGCCCGCGTCCGGGTTCTCCGTCCGCGGACTCCCCGCCGTGTCCGGTCCCCGCTCCGCGCGCCGGCTCCGCAGGCGCCGCCCCAGCCGGTCCACACCGTCCACCCCCGCGCACAGCAGGGTCGCCACGATGAAGGCGTTGTAGTGGTGGTCCGGTCCCCACCACTGCGGCCGGTCGCCCAGGAAGCGTTCGGCGATCATCGGGAGCGCCATCAGGGTGAGCGGTGAGAACAGCGCGGTCAGCAGCACCGGCCAGAAGAGGAAGGCCAGCGTGTCGACCTTGATCTCCGGGCTGACGAACTGCCACAGCGCCCCCAGCGGGTCGCGTGCGAGCCCGGCCGCGGCCTCGCCCACGGTCGCCCCCCACCGGCCGTAGGCCCAGTGGAAGCCCGTCTCGCCCGCTCCCGCCAGCGGCATCAGGACACCGCGGATCGTCACCAGCGCCGCGAGCGCGAGCAGGACGAACGCGGTCCCCTCCAGCCTGCGCCGCGTGACGAGCAGGTAGACGCCGAAACCCGCGACGAGCAGGCCCATGTCCTCCTTGACCAGCAGCAGGCCCAGCGCGGCCAGGACCGCCACGCCCCGGCGGCCCGCGTCGAAGCGCTCGATCATGATCGCGCTCAGCAGCGGGACGAACGCCACCTCGTGGAAGTCGAACCCGGCGGTCTGCGCGACCGGCCACGACACCGCGTAGGCCACGGCGACCAGGTGGGCGGGGACCGGGCCGAGGCGGCGCGCGGCGTAGTGCCAGACCGGGACCGCGGCCAGCGCGAGCAGTACGGCCTGGGCGACGATCAGGGTCTGCGGTCCGTCGTGGATCCAGTACAGCGGGGCCAGCACGGCGAGGATCGGCGAGAAGTGATCGGCGAGCTGGAGGAAGTCCATGCCCAGGCCGTAGTTCACGCCCACCGCGGGCGCCGCCGGAGGACCGAAGCCCGCGTATCCGCGCACGGCCTGGTCGAAGATGACCAGGTCGAAGATGCTGGCCCGGAAGGTGGCCAGCTTGACCAGCCCGAGCACGGCGTAGGCGCAGGCGGCCAGCACCACCGTCGCGCCCAGCGCCAGCGGGTGCGCCCGCCGTCGCAGGAACCCGTCGGCACGCCCCACGAGCCCGTCGACGCGCCCCACGAACCCGGCGGCGCGCCCCATCGGCCCTGCGGCGCCGGAATCCGGCCGGTCCGCCGCTTCGGTCCGTTCCTCGATCCGGTCCTCGGGCGCGCCGGTCCCGCCTCCGGAACCCCGCTTCTCCCCCGCCTCGGCCGGTTCCGTCTCCTCCGCTCCGGTTCTCCCGGGCCCGGGGGTGGTGTCCGCGCTCATGTCCGGCGGGTGCCCGTCATCGTCGCGTAGGCGATCACGTTGTCGGTGTAGTGGCCTGTCGCGTGGTTGTAGGTCCCGCCGCAGGTGATCAGGTGGAGCTGCGGCACGGCCGACTCGCCGTACACCCGCTGCGTCGGGAAGACCGACTTCTCCGCCTGCTCCAGCCCGCCCACGGTGAACACCGCGATCAGGCCGTCCTGACGGTGCACCTCGATGACGTCGCCGTTGCGGATCTCGTGGAGGCGGCCGAACACCGCGCTCCCCCTCCGGGTGTCCTTGTGCCCCAGCATGATCGACGGTCCCGCCTCCCCCGCCGTGGGGCCCGAACGGTACCAGCCGACGAGGTTGGGGTCGCCCACCGGCGGCACCTCGATCGCCCCCCGCCGGTCGAGCCCGACGGACTTGATCGGCGCGTTGACGCCGAGCTTCGGGATGACCAGGCGGACCGGGGTCGAGGGCTGCAGCGGCGGGGCCGCCGGCAGGCTCGGCTGCGGCGGCGGCGCGGTCGGAGCCGCCTGGAAGTACTGCTCCGCCCCGGCCGCGCTCGGCTGCACCCGCGGCGGCAGGGTGGTCCGCTGGTCGGCGAGGCCGTACTGCTCGGGCGCGGAGACCATGAGGATCATCCCCACGAGCACCGTGACCACCCCGGCGATCCCGGCGAGGATCAGCACCGACCGCAGCACCCGGCCGCCGGCGGGGTCGACGTACGGCTCGCCGTACCCGGGTGGGAGACCCGGCTCGACGTACCCGGGCGGCGGATGGCCCGTCCGGCCGTACCCGGGCGGGAGGTGGCCCGGCCGGGGGTGCCCGTACGGCTGCGCGGGCCGTCGCGGTCCCCCGCCGGGCGGGACGGACCCCGGCCGCCGGCCGTCCGGCGTGGGCGTGGTCATCCGGCCACCCCGGTCAGCCCCGCTGCGCGGTACGGCGCCGCAGCACCAGCCCGCCGGCTCCGGCCGCCGCGACCAGCAGCGCGCCGCTCAGCATGATCATGCGGGCGTCCGGACCGGCTTCGCCGCCGCCGCCCGTGGACGCCGCACCCTCGGGCGTCTCCTCGATCTGCCGTGTCTTGGGGCTCTTGATGGTCTTGGTGCTCTCCGTGGCCTCCGGCGTGATGGTGGTGGTGACGGTGATCGTCGGCTTCGGGGTCGTGGTGGTGGGGGTGGCGGTCGGCGTCGGAGTGCCGGTCCCCGTGCCCGTGCCGGACGGCTGCACCGTGATCAGCAGACCGGCGGCGGTGACCTCGGCCGGGGACGCGGGCGTGCAGTCGTACAGGTCGCCGAGGGTGCCGGTGCCGCTGGCCGGGCCCACCGCCAGGATGAAGGAACTGGGCTGGATGCCGATGACGCCGGTGGCGGTCGGCACCACTGTGATGAGCACGGGAGGGGCCGTCAGCGGGTTGCCCTGGGCCACCGCGCCGGGGGCGGCCGAGACCGTGGCGAAGGCGGTCGAGGTCTGCGTGGGCAGCGGCGAGCCCGTGACCAGCGCCTCCGCCTCGACCACGAGGCGCTCGGTGGCGGCGATGGCCGAAGGGGCGAGCAGGCTCGGTCCCGGAGGGGAGGGCTGGCCGATCTTCCAGGTGGCCACGACCGTGGAGTTCGGCGTCGGCGCCAGCGGGCCGGTCAGGTCCATCTGGAACTTGTAGGGGCTGGGGGCGGCGCCCGCGACCTGCGACTCGCAGTTGTAGGTGACCGCCTTGGGGGCCGCCGTCATCGACGCGATCGCCGGGACCGCTCCGAAGAGGACACCTGCGCCCGCTGCGCAGATGGCGGCCGTCTTGGCCACGACGCGGCTGCGCGTCTTGGACTTCAGCACGGTCTCTCCCGGTTGGGTGCGGTTGCGCGGTGGAAGGAGGTGGCTGCTCGGGATTCCCACCGATGGTCAAGTCTTGTCACAGATCTTATGGAGACCGGACGGTGACTGGGAACATCTCGGCAAAACGGGCACAAATTCTCCCACGTCCCATAATCTTTCTTTCGCTCCCCGCTCCTGACCCTGGCGGAGGACACCCCTATTCGGCGCCACGCGTTCATCCGCCGGCACCCCACTGCGGACGTGGATCATCCTTCATCCTCCCCGGACTTCCTAGAGCAGCGTTGAACTGGCGTAATACGCGTCATACAATGCGGTCATGGCCAAGACCCGGATCAGCATCAGCATCGATCCCGATCACGCGGAGCGCATCCGAGCCCACGCCGAGCGCGCCGGCATGGACGTCTCCGCCTACCTCGTGAACGCGGCCGTCCGGCAGATGGCGGAGACCGACACGCTGGAATCACAGTTCGCGTCCGTCGACGCCGTCATCGCCGCCGCGGAGGCCGAAGCCGCCGCGCTGCCTCCGCTCCCGGCGGTCGCCGATGACGAGTTGACCGAAGAGGAGCGGCGTGAGGTGCAGGAGGCCATGCAGCTGGTCTACGGCACCGACAAGTCCGCGACGCGTCCCGGTACTGCCGCATGAGCGTTCGCGTCCCCGTCTACGACACGGGGATGCTGATCGCTCTCGCCGACCGCAAGGCCAAGGCGGTGCGACTGCACGACGGCCTCAAGGCCGCACCGCACCGCGCGGTCGTGCCGGGTCCCGTCTTGGCGCAGGTCTGGCGTCCGGCTCCGGCTCTGGTCCATGCCATCGCCGCCTCGCTGCGCGATTGCACCGTTCCCCAGGCGCGTGGTTCCGCTCCGGCGCTCCGCCCGGCGGCAGCGGGGCAGTCCACTTGCCTGATGTGCACGACCGCGCCGGACCTCGCTGACTGGCAGCGGGTCGGCAGCGCTCTCGGCAGGGCCGGGCTACCGCTGAAGAAGCGTCCGGACGCGGTCGATGCTCTCGTGGCGCTGACCGCCGTACGTCACGGCGGTGCCGTGGTGTTCACGAGCGACCCGGAGGACATGGCCGCCTACCTGGAGGCGTTCGACGCGCAGGACGTGCATCTCGTCACGGTGTGAACGCCCGAGTCAGCGTGAGGACGCCTTGCCGGTGGCGGAGAGGGTCGCGTAGACGATGATGTTGTCGGTGTAGTGGCCGGTCCTCTGGTTGAGGACGCCGCCGCAGGTGATCAGGCGGAGGGTGGCCTCGCCGGTGTTGCCGTAGACCCGCTTCGACGGGAACGCCTGCTTGCTGACCTGCTCGACCCCGTCGACGGTGAACTCGGCCACGGCCCCGTCCGAACGCGACACCTTGATCTTGTCCCCGCGCCTGAGCTCCTTGAGGCGGACGAAGACCCCGGCCTTGCCGTTGCCGTTGACGTGACCGAGGACGACCGAGGGTCCCTGCTGCCCGGGGACGGGACCGTGCCTGTACCAGCCCGCCAGGTGGAGCCTGTTCAGCGGAGGGGTCTGGACCCGCTGCTTCTTGTCGACCCCGAGCGTCATCAGCGACGACAGCACGCCGATCTTGGGGATGGCGATCCTGCGCGGGGTCACCCCCTCGCTCCTGAGCGGCTCGGGCGGCATCACGACGGGCAGCGGCGGCGCGGCCGTGGGCGCGGCGGCCGTCAGCGGGACCTCCAGGCCGCCCGGACCCACCTCCGCGGGCGCCCCGGCCGCGTTCTGGTCCTGCGGCTGGACGGGCGGCGGCTGGTTCTGCGCCGCCGCCTGGGGCACCGGAGGCCCGTACATCTCCTCCTCGGAGAGCGGGGCCAGGTAGGCGAGCAGCCCGGCCATGACCATCGCCACCCCGCCCAGCGACCCTGCTACCAGGAGGGAGGGGAGCAGCCACTTTCTGCCCCCACCGGACGCGGGCGCACCGGCGGAGCCGTCATCCGGACGGGAGGCGTGCCCCTCCTGCGGCGGCTCCGGGTACATTCCGGCGCTCATGCCTACTCCCCACTCCGCGTGTGCGCCGCCCGGCGCCGGACGAGCACCACACCGCCCAGCATCCCGCCGAAGACCACGGCCGACCCCGCTCCGACGAGGCCCAGGCCCGGACGCTCACCGGACCCGCCGCCCGTGTCCGCGCCGCCCTGGGGCGTCACCACGACCTGGGGGGTGGTGGGCGTCGCCCGCGTGGGCGTGACGGTGACGGTGGCGGTGACGGTCGGCTTGGGCGTGGTCGTGACGGTCTTGGTCGCGGTGGGTGAGGCGGACTTGCTGGTCTGCCCCTGGGGTGACGGAGTCGTGGGGCATACCGGAATGGGTGTAGGCGTGCGCGCAAGAGTCGGCGTCGGCTTAGGCGTGTGCGCAAGAGTCGGCGTCGGCGTCTGGGAGGGTGGAGCCCAAGGCATGCACGAGGGCGTCACGGGCGGGAAGGTCACCGTGGGCGTGACGGAGATCGTCGGCGTCACTGAGGTCGTCGGAGTGACGGACGTCGTCGGAGTAGACGTGACGGTGCCCGTCGGGTCGGGCGAGGGCGATCCGCCCGCGCCTCCGATGGTGACGTCCACCGACACCGGCGCGCTGTCGAGCGTGCAGACGGTCCTGTACTCTTCCGGCGGGTTCACCAGCTCTCTCGTGATCACCCGGAAGGCGTCAAGGGTCGCCTCCTTGCCCTCGTCCAGGTTCGTGACCTCGATGGTGTGCTGGCCGTAGGCGAGACCGCGGAACCTCCAGAGCGTCAGTCCGCCCCTGTCGTCGTCGTTCGAAGGCGTGCCGTTGGGCAGCTTCGAGGCGTCCACATAGGCGGGCGTGGCGTCCTGACCGTTGATCTTGAATCCGACCCGCCCGGCGTCACTGTCACGCCGGGCGACGTACTCGATCCCGGTCCCGGTGAAGGTGAAGGTGGCCTTCGCCCCCGCCGCCGTGGTGCGGTGGACGTCGTGGTGGTGGTCGTTGTTGTTCTCCGGCTGGTCGTCGAGGCTCGCCCAGTCGCCGTCGTACTTCACATCTGGATGGTCGTCGTTGACCATGGCCTCACCGGCGGGCGGGGTGAAGTCCACGACCAGCCTCTGGGGCGTCACCTTGACCTTCGCCGCCTGGGTGGTGTGAGCGGCATCGGAGATCCCCTCGGGAAGCCTCAGGATGGTGCCGGGCTGGAGCTGGTTGGGCTGCTCCACGCTTCCTTTCGGCTGGAGGACGCCCTGCCAACCGCCGGAGAGCTGCACGTTTCCGGTGACCGAGACCTTGCCGCCCGGGGCGAAGTAGGCCGGTGAGCCGAACCTGGCCGGGAACTGGTTCCGGTAGCCGAGGGCCCAGCCGATGCTGAGAGGCTCGCCGACCGAGAGTGTCGTGGGAATCGACACCTTGGTCCGCAGGCTTACCGGGCCGCTCTGTGTGAGGCCCCCGGTGCACGTGTAGTCGACCACAAGCTCGGCGTTGTTGGCCGCGGCCGTACCGGACGACAGCACGACCAGCGCGCCGCTCAGCAACCCCAGCATCGGGACCGCAACCGCTGTACGGAGCCCTGTCGTCCACCGCGCCACTGGTCACTCCGCTCGTAAAACCTGGACACAGAAATGGTCATTTCATCACAACCGGTCCGGATCGTACTGGTATGCGGCAGCACCCCGCAGGGGGTTCGGCGGGACTCCCAGGGCACTGTGGCGCAGTTGTGATCTCGCGAACGTTCCAAGCAGGGGAACCCGGCACCCCCGGCCACCTGTACCTCCAGGAAACAGAATCGTATTCTGGTCCGCGGAGACCCTAAGGAGGCAGTCCATGCAGCGAGACCTCTTCGAGGAGGAGCACGATCTCTTCCGGGAGACCGTGCGCGAGTTCCTGGCCCGGGAGGTCGTGCCGCACCACGACCGGTGGGAGAAGGACGGCATCGTCCCCCGCGAGGTGTGGAAGAAGGCCGGCGAGGTCGGGATGTTCGGCTTCGGGGTGCCGGAGGAGTTCGGCGGGGCGGGGATCAAGGACTTCCGCTACAACGCGGTGATCGTCGAGGAGATCATCAGGGTCGGCGCGTCCGGCCTCGGCTTCTCCCTCCACAACGACGTCATGGCCCCGTACTTCGTCGACCTGACGAACGACGAGCAGAAGGCCCGCTGGCTGCCCGGGTTCGCGAGCGGCGAGCTGATCACCGCCGTCGCGATGACCGAGCCGGGGGCCGGGAGCGACCTGCAGGGCGTGCGGACCACCGCCGTTCGCGAGGGCGACCACTACGTCCTCAACGGCTCCAAGACCTTCATCACCAACGGCATCAACTCCGATCTGGTGGTGACCGTCGCCAAGACCGACCCGGCCGCGGGCGCCCGGGGCATCTCGCTGCTGGTCGTGGAGCGCGGCATGGAGGGCTTCACCCGGGGCCGCAACCTGGACAAGATCGGCATGCACGCCCAGGACACCGCCGAGCTGTCCTTCGAGGGCGTCCGCGTCCCCGCCGCCAACCTGCTCGGCGACCAGGAGGGCCAGGGCTTCTTCCAGCTCATGGGCAACCTGCCGCAGGAGCGCCTGTCGATCGCCGTCGCGGCGGTGGCCGCCGCCGAGACCGTGCTCAAGGCGACCATCGACTACTGCAGGAACCGCCAGGCCTTCGGACGCAGCATCGGCACCTTCCAGAACACCCGGTTCGTGCTGGCCGAGCTGGACACCGAGGTCGAGATCGCCCGGCACTACCTGGACAAGTGCATCCTCGCCCTCAACGCGGGGCGGCTCACCGTCGTGGACGCCGCCAAGGCCAAGTGGTGGACCACCGAGCTGCAGACCAAGGTCATCGACCGCTGCCTCCAGCTGCACGGCGGCTACGGCTACATGATGGAGTACCCCGTCGCCAAGGCCTGGATCGACAGCCGGGTCCAGACGATCTACGGCGGAACCACCGAGATCATGAAGGAGATCATCGGCCGCTCCTTCGGGTTCTGACCGCCGCCCGCCGCCGATCGCCCCTGGCCGCCCCGGTCGCTTCCGGCGGCTTCCGATCACTTCCGGCCGCGGACGGCGACCGCCGTCCGCGGAGCGCACCCGCACAGCGATCACGCCCGCGCCGCGGGACACCCCGGTGCGGGCGTGATCGGCGGAAGCCGGGTCAGTTCCTGACGATCTCCTCGATCTTCACCGCCACTCCGTCCTTGATGGTCACCTTGGCGTACAGCGAGACGTCCGCCTTGAGCGCCTTCTTCAGCTGGTCCACGCTGCACCGGTGCGGGAGTTCCCCCTCGTCGCAGATGCCGCCCTGCACGTCGAACACCTCGGTGTACGGCAGGAGCTGGGCGGTGCGGTCACCGGCGTCGTCCCCCGTGACCAGGATGGAATTCGCCCCCTTCATGGTGACTTGGCCCGTAACGTCCTCGTCGAGACCTCTGCCTCCGGGAATGTCCGGGCTCGACGGTGCCGAGGGCGAGGGCACCGGGGGCGACGCCTCGGCCGTCTCCGACGGCAGGGCCGGGGCCGGGGTGGAGACCGCGGGGGACGCGGCCTCCGGGGCGGATCCCGAGGCTGAGGGCGCCGCGGGGGCGGCGGACGGGTCCGAGCCGCCCTCCCCCGCACAGGCGGAGAGGCACACGGCGAACGCCGCCACCAGCAGGACACGCGTTGTCTTCGACGTTCTGTTCACGACGGCCACCCTGCCACGAACCGCCGCGCCCTACGCACCTGTCATGTCCGGAAGGCGCTCACGGAACCTCCGCATCCGGCGAACGGACAGCGCATACTGGTCAGCGAGGCTCCCCCGAGGCGGTGACGATGGACAGCGGACTGATCCTGCTGGTCTTCCTGGCGTTCCTGTTCGCCTGGGGGCTGAACCGGGTGCGCCGGGCACTGCGGCTCGGCCCTCTCGCCTACGCGGGCGTCATGATCGCGTTCGTCATCGTGATGCTCGCCGTCTGGGGACAGACCATGCGCTGACCGGCGACGTGTCGACGGGCCGGCGCGCCGGACGGCTCCGGGGCGACCGCACGTCGGCACCGCACGTCGGCACCGCACGCCGGCGCGCCCCGGGTCCGGCCCCGAGTCACCCGGCGGACGCCTCCAGCAGCACCCGGGCGACCAGCTCGGGGTCGTCGCTCATCGGCAGGTGCCCGCAGCCCCGCAGCAGCTTCACCCGCTGCCCGGACCAGCGCGCCGCCCGTACGGCCTGCCGCCGGAGGAGCAGCCGGTCGTGCTCGCCCCAGGCGATCGTGACCGGCGCCTTTGGCGGCGCCGGGGGCATCAGCCACGCGAACGAGGCAAGCATCTCGTCGAACCCCCTGGCGCCCCGCAGGGCCTCCCCCGCGGCGAGCACCGCCTCCTCGGAGAGCCTGCCCGGGTGCGCCACCATCACGCCCGTCGACAGCGCCCTCGTGACCGGGTTCCGCGCCGTCGCCTCGGCCCGCTCCGGCGGGAGGGCCAGCGCCGCCGCCTTGGTCGCGCGGAGCACCGTCTGGAGGTACAGCAGCTCGCTCCGGCTCCAGAACCCCGCCGGGGACAGCGCCGCGGCCGTTTGGACGACCCCCCGCGAGGCGAGCTCCAGCGCGACGTAGCCGCCGAGCGAGTTGCCCGCCACGTGCGGCTCGCGGACGCCGAGCATCCCGCAGAAGGACTCGACCGCGTCCGCGAGCGTCTCCGCGGTGTACGGCGTGCCGGGCGGCAGCGGCGGCGAGACGCCGAAGCCCGGGAAGTCGACGGCGATCACGTCCCGCTCGGCGGCGAGACGGTCGAGCACGGGCAGCCACCCCTGCCAGTGGTGCCCGATGCCGTGCAGCAGGATCAGGGGCGCTCCGGCCCCGCGCCGTTCGAAGGCCAGCTCCATACGGACCACTCAAGCACCGATCGGGGACCGGGCCTAGTCCCGGGAGCGCGCGTGGAGCGGCGGCGCGCTCAGCGCGACCGGGTGGGGATCTCGAACCAGACGGCCTTGCCCTCCTGCGTGGGACGGGAGCCCCAGCGCCTGGCGAGCTGGTCGACGAGGTAGAGACCGCGGCCGCCCTCGTCGTTCTCCCCGGCGCTGCGGATGCGGGGAAGCCGCAGGTCCTGGTCGAAGACCTCGACCCAGACGGACTCCCGGCCCCGCCGGATCCGGAGCGTGAACTCCTTCTCCGCGGTGGCCTCGCCTTCGTCCTCGTCCTCGAAGCCGGGCAGGTCCCAGGACTCGTCGAAGTCCAGCGCGCCGCCGTCCATCACCAGGTCCCGGCGGGGGACGCCGGAGTTGGCCGCGTGCAGCACGACGTTGGTGACCACCTCGGAGACGAGCAGGCAGGCGAGCTCGGCCCGCTCCTCCGGGACGTTCCACCCGGCGAAGGCCTCCGCCGCCATCCGGCGGGCCTCGCTGACCATGATCGGCTGGGCCGCGAAGGTGCGCTCCTCGACCTCCAGGTCGGCGGCGGAGGACCTGACCACCAGGATGGCCATGTCGTCGTCGATCTCACCGGGCACCGCGACCGTCGCGGCGTCGGCGATGCGCTCCACCGAGCCGCCGGAGCACTCGACGAGCTTGTCGCAGAGCAGCGCGAGGTTCTCCTCGTCGCTGAGCGGGTGGCTGCCGGAGTCGCGCAGCGGGCGGCGGTCCACCAGGCCGTCGGTGTAGAGCAGCAGCGAGGCCCCCGGCGGCAGCGTCCGCGTCTCCTCCTTGTAGACCAGGTCGGCGTGCACGCCCTTGGCGCGGACGCCGAGCGGCTGGCCGACCTCCTTGATGTCGAGCTCGACGCAGGTGCCGTCGGCGAGCAGCAGCGGCGGGGCGTGCCCGGCGTTGGCGAAGGACAGCTCGCGCGACCACGCGTCGTACACGAGGTACTGGCAGGTGACGATGGGCGGGACGCTGATGTCCTCGCCGCTGTCGTCCTGCTCGGGGGTGGCGATTATGCGGGTCCACTCGTCCAGGCGGGCGAGGATCTCCGCGGGCGGCTTGTCGTCCTGGGCGAAGGCGCGCAGCGCGGCCCGGAGCTGCCCCATGACGGCGGCGGCCTTGGCGCCCCGGCCCTCCACGTCGCCGATGACGATGCCGACCCGGCCCGCCGAGAGCGGGATCACGTCGTACCAGTCGCCGCCGACCTGGGTCTGGATGCCCTGGCCGTGCGAGGCGAGCGGCGCGGCGGGGTAGTAGCGGACCGCGATCTCCAGCCCGTCGAGCTGGGGCAGGGCGCGGGGCAGGAGGTATTTCTGGAAGGACTCGGCGGTGTGCCGCTCCTCCTCGAACAGCAGCGCGTTGTCCACGGCCAGCGCGACCCTGGTGGCGATGGCCCCGACGAAGTCGCGGTCGAAGGTGTCGTAGTGCGGGCTGCGCCGGTCGGTGAGGTTGGACAGCCCGAGGTACATCAGGCCGAGGGTCTCGCCGCGCACGCACAGCGGGGCGACGATGGCCGACGTCAGGCCGACCTCCGCGGCCAGCCGGGTGCTGCCCTCGCTCGGGCTCGGGTAGCTGGTCCGGGCGAAGTCCTCGACCAGGACCGTCTCCTGGCGGCGCAGCGCGGTGTCGGCGTAGTGGCCCGCGGGATAGCGGATCTCGGCGCCGAGCGGCGCCCAGGTGTCCGGCGGCGGGTTCCAGCCCTGGACGTGGGTGGAGACCCTCCGGGTCAGCCGCTCGCCCTCCATCAGCTCGATGAAGCAGTGGTCGGCGAACTGCGGGACGAGCATCTCGGCGACGCGCTTGAGCGTCTCCTCGACGTAGAGGGAGCCGGCGAGGCGCTCGCCGATCCGCTCCAGCAGGCCGAAGCGGTCCTTCTCCCGCTCGTTGCTCCGCATGGCCTCCCGGGCGGTGATGACGATGCCCGTCACCGCCCCGGAGGAGTGGCGCAGGGGCACGGCCTGCGCGCGGACGTAGATCATCGTCCCGTCGCCGCGTTTGACCTCGAAGGTGCCCTCCCAGACGCCGCCCTTGAGCACCTGCTTGGCGGCCTCGACCGCGAGCGGGTGGTCGGCCTCCATGAGGCTCGGCGTGAGCCCCCGCGGCTCGGGGGAGCCCGGCGGGCCGGAATGGCCGAAGAGCTTCTCGGCGAACGGGTTCCAGTAGAGGAGATTGCTGAAGCGGTCGGTGACCACCACCGCCATCTCCGCCTGGTCGAGGACGGCTCCCGCCGAAAGGTGGTCGGCGGCGTCCTGCGGAAGATCCCCCCACCGCTTCATCCGGTGACCGCCCCTCGGTAACGGGTGTGCGCAAAGCGAACCACGGTTGCTCCTGCTGCAGTCTCGGCCGGGGAGTGGAGGGATTTCCCCGTGGGATCCAACCGAGTGAGTGCGCGCCGGTCAGCGCGCGGAGACGAAGACGTGGGCAGCGACCTCCCGCGGAAGGTCCGCAAGAGCGTTGCCCGTCGCATCGTCACCTATCACCCGCACACCGTAGTCGCTCGCCGCGAGCGTGACCTCGCGTCCGGGTTGTATCCCAACTTGCTTGAGTTTAAGCATCACAGCGGGATCGCTTTGCACTTGTTCGCTAATTCGACGGACGACAACGGGTACGTCCCTGGGTCCGGCCGCCTCCGCCATCGACGGCAGCGACTCCCATTCGGCTCCGGTCGCGGTGACGCCGAGCTCCTCCAGGCCGGGGATCGGGTTGCCGTGCGGATCCCGGACGGGGTTGTTCAGCAGCGTGACCAGGCGCGCCTCGACGGACTCCGACATCACGTGCTCCCAGCGGCACGCCTCGATGTGCACCTCCTCCCAGGGCAGGCCGATCACCTGGGTCAGCAGGCACTCCGCGAGGCGGTGCTTGCGCATGACGCGGGTCGCGAGGGTGCGGCCGAGGTCGGTCATGGTCAGGTGCCGGTCGCCCTCGACCCGGACCAGGCCGTCCCGCTCCATCCGCGCGACCGTCTGGCTGACGGTCGGGCCGCTCTGCTGGAGCCGCTCGGCGATGCGGGCCCGGAGGGGGACGATCCCCTCCTCCTCCAGTTCGAAGATCGTGCGGAGATACATCTCCGTGGTGTCGATCAAGCCGTGTGCGGTCAAGACCCCTCCCTTCCTTATCGGTGCCGTGTCCGCTCCGCGGCGTCCCGCGGGTCGCTCCGGACAGGGCTGGATTCGCAAAAAGGTCTTGGGCTACGACCCTATTGGGAGAACCGCCCGCGATGGCCCCGAGATGACAAAGGAGGGCAACACCACGCGGCCGGGAATGCTTCCCGACCGGCCCGCACGCCCCGGACGCGCCACCCGGCCGCCGGGCCGCCCGGACCCGCCCCGACCCGGCCGGGCGGCCGGACGCGGCAGGGGCGGACACGACCGGACGCGGCGGAGCCGGTCACGCCCCGGTCACGCCGTCGCGCGCCCCTGTCCCGCCCGCCCGGTAGTTCCGGAACGCCGGTACGGCCAGCCCCGCGGCGAGCACCGCGGCCGCGCAGGCCAGCCCGCCGCCGACCCAGGCGCCGGTGGCGCCGAACCAGGTCGCGGTGGCCCCGGCCCGCAGGTCGCCCAGGCGGGGGCCGCCGGCGACCACCACCGTGAAGACGCCCTGCATCCGGCCGCGCATCTCGTCGGGGGCGTGGGTCTGCAGGATGGTCTGCCGCCACACCGCCGAGACCATGTCCGCGGCCCCGCCGACCGCGAGCAGCGCGACCATCAGCCAGAGCTCGCCCGCCAGGCCGGAGGCGGCGACGCTCGCCCCCCACACCGCGATCGTGAACGTGAGGGCCACCCCCTGGCGCCGGACCCGGCCCACCCAGCCCGACAGCAGCCCGCCGATCACCGAGCCGATGGCCATGCCCGCCGAGAGCCAGCCGAAGGCGATCTGCGAGCCGCCGAACCGCTCCGCCGCGATCTCCGGGAACAGCGCCCTGGGGAGCGCGAAGGCCATGGCGATGACGTCCACGACGAACGACATCAGCACCACCCGGTTGCCCGCGATGTAGCGCAGGCCGTCCGCGACGGACCGCAGGCCGGGTCTGGTCACCTCTCCCAGCGGGGCTAGCCTCGGCAGCCGCAGGGCGGCGTACAGGCTCGCGCCGAACAGCACCGCGTCGGCGAGGTAGGCGACGGCGACCCCGCCCCCGGCGAGCGCCGCCCCGGCCAGCAGCGGGCCGATCACCGCGCCGATGCTGCTGACCAGGAAGTTGAGCGTGTTGGCCGCCGGGACCTGCTCGACGGGGAGCAGCCGGGGGATGATCGCGCCGCGGGTCGGGCTGGTCACGGCGAAACCGGTGGCGTGCACGGCCACGGTCGCCAGCAGCAGGCCGACGCTCGCCGTACCCGTCCAGGCCTGGACGAGCAGGGCGAGCGTCGCCGCCCAGGCGACCAGGGCGCCGCCGATCAGGAGCCGGCGCCGGTCGACGGCGTCGGCGACCGCCCCGCCCCACAGGCCGAAGACGACCAGCGGGACGAGGTTGGCCGGACCGAGCATGCCGACCCAGAAGGACGAGCCGGTGATGGCGTAGATCTGCGCGCTGACCGCCACCGAGGTGAGCTGGAACCCCAGGTAGGAGACGCCCTGCCCCAGCCAGAGCCGCCGGTAGGCCGGGGTGGCCAGGGGCCGGACGTCCACCAGATGTCTGCGCCCGAACTGCGGCAGCCCCACACCGTCCCCCTCATGCTCACCCGAATAATCGGATATATCAGCAAAAGGAGGTTGTGGGGTCAGGGGGCCAGGCGCTCGACGACCCAGGAGTCCCCCGCGCGGCGGTAGCGCAGGCGGTCGTGCATGCGGTCGAGCTGGCCCTGCCAGAACTCCACCTCCACCGGCACGACCCGGAACCCGCCCCAGAAGTCCGGCACCGGCGGGTCCTCCGGCCAGCGCTCCGCCAGCCTGGCGTACCGCTCGTCCAGCTCCTGCCGCGAGCCCACCACCGCGGACTGCCGCGACGCCCAGGCGCCGATCCGCGAGCCGTACGGCCGGGACCTGAAGTAGGCGGCCGACTCCTCCCGCGGCAGCCGGACCACCGGGCCCTCCACCCGCACCTGGCGGCGGATGGAGTGCCAGGGGAACAGCAGGCCGGCCCGGGGGTTCTCGGTCAGGTCCCGGCCCTTGCGCGACTCGTAGTTGGTGTAGAAGACGAACCCGGTCTCGTCGTAGCCCTTGAGCAGCACGGTCCGCGCCGTCGGCCGCCCGCCCGCCGAGCACGTCGCGACGACCATCGCGTTCGGCTCGGGAAGCCCGGCGTCCACGGCCTCGCCGAACCAGGCGGCGAACTGGGAGATGGGATCGGGTGCGAGGTCCTCCTCCAGCAGGGGATGACCCTCGTAGGTGCGTCGGAGCCCCGCCAGCGACGGCGGGCGCGAGGTGGCGTCCACGGGACGGTATTCTCGCGTGCTTGACGGCCGCCCACGCGCACCGCCCCCCACCTGGGGCTATCGCGTTCCGGCGGGACCGGCGGCAGGCCTCCTGAACACAGGGGGTTGAATATGACTCGCCGGTATCTCGACATCAAGGCTTTGACTTCAAGAAAGGGAGGCGGCCGAGAATGTCCGACTTCAAACCCGGGCTCGAAGGCGTCGTAGCTTTCGAGACGGAGATCGCGGAACCGGACAAAGAAGGGGGCGCCCTCCGCTACCGGGGCGTCGACATCGAAGAGCTGGTCGGCCGCGTCTCCTTCGGGAACGTCTGGGGCCTGCTCGTCGACAACAAGTTTCAGCCGGGCCTCCCCCCGGCCGAGCCGTACCCCATTCCTGTCCATTCCGGTGACATCCGCGTCGACGTGCAGAGCGCACTGGCCATGCTGGCCCCCGCCTACGGCTTCAAGCCGCTGCTCGACATCGACGAGGACGAGGCGCGCGACAACCTCGCGCGCGCCAGCGTGACCGCCCTCAGCTTCGTCGCCCAGTCGGCGCGCGGCCTCGGCCTGCCGATGGTCCCGCAGAAGCGCGTCGACGAGGCCCAGAGCATCGTCGAGCGGTTCATGGTCCGCTGGCGGGGCGAGCCCGACCCCAAGCACGTCAAGGCCATCGACGCCTACTGGGTGTCCGCGGCCGAGCACGGCATGAACGCCTCCACCTTCACCGCCCGCGTCATCGCCTCCACCGGCGCCGACGTCTCCGCGGCGCTGAGCGGTGCGGTCGGCGCCATGTCGGGCCCGCTGCACGGCGGGGCCCCCGCCCGCGTGCTGCACATGATCGAGGGCGTCGAGCAGGTCGGCGACGCCAAGAAGTACGTCCAGAGCGAGCTGGACAAGGGCCAGCGGCTGATGGGCTTCGGCCACCGCGTCTACCGCGCCGAGGACCCCCGGGCCCGCGTGCTCCGCCGTACCGCCAAGGAGCTCGACGCGCCCCGCTACGAGGTCGCCGCGGCGCTGGAGAAGGCCGCCCTGGAGGAGCTGCACGCCCGCAAGCCCGACCGGGTGCTCGCCACCAACGTCGAGTACTGGGCCGCGGTCATCCTGGACTTCGCCCAGGTCCCCTCGCACATGTTCACCTCGATGTTCACCTGCGCCCGCACCGCGGGCTGGGCCGCGCACATCCTGGAGCAGAAGCGCACGGGCAGGCTCGTCCGCCCCAGCGCCGACTACGTCGGCCCGGCACAGCGCTCGGTCAACGACGTCCCCGGCGCCGCCGAGGTCATCGGCGCGTTCTGACGCGCCCCGAGCCGGTACGGCCGTCCCGCGGGTCTCCGCAGGGCGGCCGTCTCGTTCTCCACCGGTACGGCCGTCCCCCGGGTCTCCGCGGGGCGGCCGTCTCGTTTCCCACCGGTACGGCCGTCCTCGGGTGCCCCGCGGGGCGGCCGTCTCGTTCTCCAGTAATCCCCGTCTCAAATCCCGGACCCGGGTCCGGGCCGGAGGACGGGCTCAGTAGGCTGGTCAGGTGGCTGACATCGTGATTCCCTCTGACCTCAAGCCCGCCGACGGCCGTTTCGGCTGCGGGCCCTCGAAGGTGCGCCCCGAGCAGATCTCGGCTCTGGCCGCCTCCGGCGCGAGCGTGCTGGGCACCTCCCACCGCCAGAAGCCGGTCAAGTCGCTCGTCGGGCGCGTCCGGGCGGGTCTGTCGGAGCTGTTCTCCCTCCCCGAGGGCTACGAGGTCGTCCTCGGCAACGGCGGCACGACCGCGTTCTGGGACATCGCCGCCTTCGGGCTCATCCGCGAGCGGTCGCAGCACCTGCACTTCGGCGAGTTCTCCTCCAAGTTCGCCTCCGTCGCGGCCAAGGCTCCGTGGCTGGGCGACCCGAGCGTCATCAAGTCCGAGGCCGGCAGCCACCCCGAGGCCGTCACCGAGGCCGGTGTGGACGTCTACGCGCTCACCCACAACGAGACCTCGACCGGCGTCGCGATGCCGATCAAGCGCGTGGGCGAGGACGGCTCGCTCGTGCTGGTGGACGCCACCTCCGGCGCCGGCGGCCTGCCGGTCGACATCAGCGAGACCGACGTCTACTACTTCGCGCCGCAGAAGAGCTTCGCCTCCGACGGCGGCCTGTGGATCGCCCTGATGTCCCCGGCCGCGCTCGCCCGGGTCGAGGAGATCGCCGGCAGCGGCCGCTACATCCCCGAGTTCTTCAGCCTGCCCGTGGCGATCGACAACTCCGCCAAGGACCAGACCTACAACACCCCGTCGGTCGCCACGCTCTTCCTGCTCGCCGAGCAGATCGAGTGGATGAACGGCAACGGCGGCCTGTCCTGGACCACGGCGCGCAGCGCCGACTCGGCGAGCCGGCTCTACACGTGGGCGGAGAAGACCTCCTACACCACGCCGTTCGCCGCCCCCGAGTTCCGCTCCAACGTCGTCGGCACCATCGACTTCTCCGACGGGGTGGACGCCGCCGCGGTCGCCAAGGTGCTGCGCGCCAACGGCATCGTCGACGTCGAGCCCTACCGCAAGCTGGGCCGCAACCAGCTCCGCGTCGCGATGTTCCCGGCCATCGACCCGGCCGACGTCGAGGCGCTGACCCACTGCATCGACCACGTCGTCGAGCGCCTCTAGTCTCGCCTGTCAGACCCGGGGACGGCCCGCCCGTCCCCGGGGGGATCCGGCTTCACGGCCCGCACCCCTCTGCACGCCGTACGGCCCCGCCGAGGGCTCGTCAAGCGCTGGGGCATGCCGGTAGTCCCCGGCGGCGAGGACCTGCCACGCCTCCGTCTCCAGACACCACGCCGCGATCTCCGGAGGCCGACGCGCTCGCCGCGTGCATCGGTCGCGCGTTCCCCAGGTGGACGGTCTCTTCATCGACATGCGATGGGATGCCGCGCCCGCCTGTCAACGGATATCCGAAACCGGCTCTGGTCCGCTTTCGGTGACGAGGCGACCTCAAGCCAGCCGCCACGTTCGACGCGACGCTGACCGGCCTCCTGATGAGCGCCCAATGCAGACCTGCCCCTACGGCAGGATGGGCGCCATGGGAGCACGACTTCCCAGGCCTCTACTGGAACACACTGGAAGACGCCCCGGCTCGCGCACTGTACGACAAGGTGGGCAAGTTCCACGAAGGGCTCGTCCACTACGCCTACCGGCGTGACACGAACCAGGCCTCCACCCGGCGCTGAGGCGCGATCAGGCGTTCCCGGCGCGAGGTCGACACGGCCCGGCGGGTCGCCCAGTTCTGTACGGCCCGCGTCCTGGACCTCGGGGTCGAGGACGGCGTGCCGTACGTCGTGAGCGAGTACGTCGAGGGCGTCTCCCTGGAGGAGACCGTCCGCGGCTCCGGCCCCCTGCGCGGGGACGACCTGGTCTCGCCGACCCCGAAGTAGGGCCTGCTGCTCTCTCACACGGAGGGGCGCAACGACATCGGCGTCTACATCGAGACCAAGCCCCGGTACACGCTCGCCACCCGGGTCTGGGACGGCGGCACCGCGACCGACGAACGCACCGACGTTTCCCCGGGCTTCGACCCGGGGGACTTCCACACGCTCAAGGTCGTCAGGAAGGCCTCGCACGACCACTTCTTCGTCGACGGCGTGAAGCTGCAATCGCGGACGGCCGACGTCGACCCGCACGGGAAGGGCTGGAACGGCGTGGCCGCCACGGACAGCAAGGTCACCTTCAAGAAGTCCACCCAGACGAATTGAACTCGCCGGTCAGGTCACGAACGGCGACAGGTGCGGTAGCGCCTTTTCCGCGGCGTCGACCACGGCCAGCGCGGCCGGGAGATCGTCTCGGACCGTGTCCTCGTCGATCCACGTACCGGCTGTCGGATACTCGCTCTCATGGCGAGTGATCCGGATCCGGTCCACGGGCCGCAGGATTCCTCCCATGGAGGAGCCGAACTGGGCCTTGGCAGCCTGCTGGACCGCCAGATGACCGCCCGCTGTCGTCGCGCGCAGCCCCTGCGTCTGGAGAAGTGCCGCAAGCGCCTTGCGAACCGCGTCGTGCAGCGCAGAGTAGGCGAGGTGAGGATCACTGGCGGCGAGGAGTTCGGCGCTCGCGAGGTGTCTCCTGGCCGTTTCGATCATCCGCTCGGCGAGCTTGTCGTCCGCGACCACCTGCGTCAGCTCCCGGCGCTGGAGCATTCCGAGGATCTCTTCCCGCCCCCGGCCCCAACCGGTCACCGGGAGCCCTCCCCTGAAACCGCACCGGAACGCGGGGCCTGCTGCGAAGCTCCACGAGGAAGCCGTCATCACCGGCCTGCCATCGCTGCGGGGTCACCACGACCGTGTTGACCTCCCGTCCGAGCCGAGCGCCCGCACGGGCGGCGGCATCATGTAGATCGTCCCTGTCTGGACGGCCGACCACGAGGAGGTCGATGTCGGCGGGGGCGGGGCCGGGCTCACCGAGCATGCGTGCGGCCCAGGAGCCGAACACCTCCGCCTGCTCCACCCCTTCCACCCCGGTCAGTTCCTCCGCCAGGACGTGCGCGGGGCCCAACGTGATGGTCACGAGTTCACTGAGCGCCCGGTAGAAGGGTGCACTCCGGTCGGCTTCCACGAGCTTGGTCCGGCCGATCCTGCGGCTTCTCAGCACAGCCGCCTGTTCGAGGCGGACGACCTCCCGGGTCATGTTCCCGCTGTCGGTGCGGGCTGCGGCGGCGAGTTCGGCAATCGAGTATTCGCCGCCCCCGATATAGGTCATGGCGAGGACCGCCGTCGTGATCCGCGACCGGAAGACCGGAAAAACAGGCGGTGGTGGCTGTCGCACACCGACCCTCTCCAGCACGGGGATGCGTGATGTCGTTGTCACGCTCCGCACTTTACTGTCATACGCACAGCATATGCTGCGTCTTTGACAGCATAACTCTGCGACCCCGGACACGAAGGAGGCTCTCGCCCTCGGTATGGTCTCCATGCCGGGGCTGCCGTCAACCGACCCAAGGTGAGGGGTTCGCCTCTCACCTTGCGGCCTATTCCTGTCCGTCAGACAGGAGCAGGAGCCGCAAGCTCCGACCCTTCAGGATCGAGTCGTTGACTTGAGCTTGTCCACGTGAACCACCGCTACGCGCTCGCGCTCGGAGACCAGGGCGCAGGTGCGGAACGTCCGAGGTGACGATCACGACAGGGCCGGACGGGAAGGTGACGCTCATCTTGTCGGTTCCGAGCGGCTCTTCCATACGCCACTCCTGCCGTCGATGGGATCCCGCACCAGGGTTTCGCGAGGAGGACGGCGCAGGCCGTACGGGGTCAGTAGGCGGGAAGGGCGGGGCGCTTGCGGCGGACGATCCAGGCGGCGAGGACGCCGCCGAGCAGGCCGAAGAGGTGGCCCTGCCAGGAGACGCCCTCCTGGGTGGGGAGCACGCCCCAGATGATCGAGTAGTAGGCCGCCGCGACGCCGACGCCGATCACGATGTCGAGCAGGCGGCGGTCGAACAGGCCGCGGGCCACGACCAGGCCGAAGTAGCCGAAGACCAGGCCGCTCGCGCCGACCGTGACGAACCTCGGGTCCGTGGTGAGCCAGACGCCCAGGCCGCTGACCAGGATGATGATCAGGCTGGCGATCAGGAAGCGGCCCAGGCCGCGCAGGGCCGCCAGGAAGCCCAGGACGAGCAGGGGCAGCGAGTTGGCCATCAGGTGGGCGAAGTCGGCGTGCAGGAACGGGGCGAGGAAGACGCCGGTCAGGCCCTCGAGGTTCCAGGCGCGGATGCCGTAGTCGTCGAACTCGCCGGGCAGCACGTAGTCAGCGACCTCGATCGCCCACATGGCGGCGACCAGGAGGATGACGAGCATGCCGGCCCCGGCGGCCCCCGCGGCCAGGCTGCCCGCGCTGCGCCGGAGCCGCGCACCGGTGGATCGGGTGGTGGGAGGGGTCGCCCCCGGGTGGTCGTACATGCGCTCTCCTGGCCTCATGGAGCCGTCACCGTGGGCCTGTCCCGTGCCCACGCCGCACGCGCCCACACCTTCACCGTACGCACTCCGGGGGCGTCGCACGCGCCCGGACGCGAGCAGGCCGGGCGCGTGCGGTCTAAGGCGCTACTCGCCCTTCCACTGCGGAGCGCGCTTCTCCGCGAAGGCCGCCGCGCCCTCCATGGCGTCCTTGGAGCCGAACACCGGATTGACGATCTCGCCCTGCTTCTTGAACATCTCGTCGAGGCTCCAGTCGGCGGACTCGACGATCACGCGCTTGGTCGCGGCGAGCGCCAGGGGTGCGTTCGCCGCGATCCTGCGCGCCAGCTCCAGGGCCTTGCCCAGCGCCCCGCCCACGGGCGTGAGGTGGTTGACCAGGCCGACCTCGTACAGCCGCGAGGCCGGGAAGTGGTCGCCGGTCAGCGCGATCTCCATGGCGATGTGGTACGGGATGCGCCGCGGCAGCCGCATCACGCCGCCCGCTCCGGCGACCAGGCCGCGCTTGGGCTCGGGCAGCCCGAACTTGGCCTCCTCGGAGGCGACGATGATGTCGCAGGCCAGCGCCAGCTCGCAGCCGCCGGCCAGGGCGTACCCCTCGACCGCCGCGATGAGGGGCTTGCTCGGCGGGGCCTCGGCGAGGCCGCCGAACCCCCGGCCCTCGACGACCGGGAAGTCCCCGGTGAGGAAGCCCTTGAGGTCCATCCCCGCGCAGAACGTGCCGCCCGCGCCGGTCAGCACGTAGGCGGAGACGTCCTTACGCTCCTCCAGCTCGTCCAGGGCCGCGGCGATGGCACGGGCCACGACGCCGTTGACGGCGTTCTTGGCCCTGGGCCGGTTGATCGTGATAACGGCGACGCCGCCGTCGACCTCGACGAGGACTTCGTCGGAGGCCGTCTTGGCGTCGGGAGAGACGTCGGACACCGGTGACTCCTACTTGGGCTGGAAGCGGATGCCGCCGTCGAAGCGGATGGTCTCGGCGTTCATGTAGTCGTTCTCGATCAGCGAGCGCACCAGGTGGGCGAACTCGGAGGCCAGGCCCATGCGCTTGGGGAAGACCACCGGAGCGACCAGCTTGGCCTTGAACTCGTCGGCGTTGGGCGAGAAGCCGTAGATCGGGGTGTCGATGATGCCCGGGCAGATCGTGTTGACCCGGATGCCCACCGCGCCCAGGTCGCGGGCGGCCGGGACCGTCATGCCGACGATGCCGCCCTTGGACGCGGAGTACGCCACCTGGCCGACCTGGCCCTCCAGCGCCGCCACGGAGGCGGTGTTGATCACCACGCCGCGCTGGCCGTCCGCGTCGACCGGCTCGGTCCTGGCGATGGCCGCGGCGCCGATGCGCATCAGGTTGAAGGTGCCGATCAGGTTGACCTCGATGACCTTGCGGTAGGAGGCGAGGTCGTGCGGCGAGCCGTCGCGGTTCACCGTACGGGTGGCCCAGCCGATGCCGGCGCTGTTGATCACCACGCGCAGCGGCTTGCCGGTGGCCACCGCGGCGTCCACCGCCGCCTGCACCTGCTCCTCGTCGGACACGTCGGTCTTGACGAAAACCCCGCCCAGCTCGTCGGCGAGGGCCTTGCCGCGCTCCTCGTTCAGGTCGGCGACGACCACGGTCGCACCGTGCGCGGCGAGATCGCGGGCCGTGGCCTCGCCGAGGCCGCTGGCACCGCCCGAGATGATTGCTGCTGCTCCGTTCAGGTCCATGAGCGGACTTTAACGCGGAGACCGAATGAAGTTCTACTCAGGGTGGGGTAAATCTCGCCCGGGGAACGCCAGGGAATCGTCAGATCGGGTCACAGCTCCCCGACCGCGGTGCCGACGTCGGCGAAGACCTTGATCCGGCGGTCGAGGCCGGTGGTGCGCAGGATCCGCGCGACCGGCGCCTGGGGGGCGGCGAGGGCGACGCCCCCGCCCTGGCTCGTCGCCAGCCGCCACGCCTCGATCAGCACCGAGAGCCCGCTGGAGTCCATGAAGGACAGCGCGGTCAGGTCGAGCACCAGCCGGGAGCCGTCGAGCTTGATCGCCTCACGGACCTCGTCCCGCAGGAAGGGCGCGGTGAACAGGTCGAGCTCTCCCTCGACCGCCACCACCACGGCGTCGCCGACGGCCCGGCGAGCCAGCCGTAGTTTCATCGATCCTCCTAGTCGAGCACGAGAGGCAGACCTACTTTACTTCGCCATCGCCGCATCCGTGCTCACGCGGTCCGGCGGCCCCCTCCGGCACGACAGGGGACGCTCCGTGTGGCACGGCCGGGAGGAGCGCACGGCTCCGAGGTCGTCGGAGGAATCGACCCCGGCGGCCGCCGCCGCCTCCTCGTGCGCCCGGGTGATCGCCAGCCGAACAGGAAAGCGCTCTCCATCGACCTGCGGGAAAGTCCCTCCGGCAACGACTGGCCGATAACGGCCAGGACTGATCGGATGTATGCGGGTTTTATGCCTTATATGTTTACCTGAGGCAATGAGGTTCACCGGAAGCCCCGAACCTGAACGGCTCGACGCGGACGGGTGCGCCCGCCTGCTCGGCGTCCCGCCGAGCCGGACGCGGCGGGCGGTGGACGACGGCGTGTTCGCCAGGCTCGCGGGATACGACGCCTGCGGCCGGCCGTACTGGCACGCGGAGGACGTCTACCGGTGGGCCGCGCGGACGGCCCCCGAGCTCCGCGACCGCGTCCCGATCGGCTACTGGCCCGCCGCCCGCCGACCGGCGCGGTACCTCGGCACGGAGACCGTCGTGGACTGGTCCGACCGCTCCGCGACGGCGCTGGGCTGGCGGACCGCGGCCGGGCCGGTGTGGGTGGTGTGGGACCACCCGCTCGGCGGGGACGACACCCTGGCCGAGGCCGCCCGGAGGCTGCCGTCCGCCGCCGCGATCACCGCCGTGGGGGGCGACTTCGGCTTCGACGGCCCCGCGCTGCGCGGAGTCCTGCCCGCCTTCCCCGACCGCGTCTACGAGGTGCCCTGGTCCGCGTTGTCGCGGGCGGTCGGCGCGCCCGTCCCCTTCTGGCCGTTCGAGTTGCGCGTCCCCGAACTGCTGAAGGCCTGGCACCCGGGCGCCCCGCCCGTCGTGGCGCCGGCCGTCCCCGTCCAGAACCACGTCCCGGTGCTGTGCCTGGCCTCCCTGGTCGAGCCGGGCAGCCCCGCCCAGCGGGTGCTGACGAACCTGGCCCGGATCTGGCAGCACCGCGCCGCCGAGGCGGCCGCGCGGGACCTGGCGGCCCTCGACCGGATCCAGGTCCCCGGGACCACGGTGGTGGCCGCCGTCCCGCTCCCCGTTCCCGACACCGTGCCGGACGACGTGGACCGCTCCGTCCGGCGCGCCGGATGGCTGGAGATCCTCTCCCGCGACGACGTCCTCGCCGCCGCCTGCGTCCGTCAGGCCATGCTGTGGGACGGCGGGGCCGACTTCCCCTTCGGCAATCCCGAGACCGTGGAGCCCGACAGCGCTCCGGGCGCCGAGTGGACCGAGCGGCTGGTCCCCGCGCGCCGCACCGCCGCCTTCACGCTCCTGGACCCGGACCGGTCGGCGGTCGAGACGCTGCTCGACCCCGAGACCGACGCCCCGGTCATCCGCACCGGGAACGGGACGCTGCACGTCGCCGTCCCGCAACGGCTGCCCGCCACCAGCCCTCTGGCCGAGGTGATCCTGGACTCCCCCGTCTGGGTGCGGACCCGGGACGGCGTGCTCTACCCCGCGCCCATGGACCGGCGCCGGAGGCTGAGCTGGGGCTACCGCGGATCCGGCGCCTCGGCCCTGGCGCTGCTGGCCGACCGGCTCCTCGCCGACGTCAACGCCCTGGCCCCCGAGGGCGGCGAAGCGGCGCCCCGGGGCCTGGAGGAGCTCATGGCGACGGGATGGCCCCGGGGCACGGTCCTGACGCGGGGCCTGCTGGAGGCCGCCAGGGCGGGCCGGCCGTACACCGGGCCGGCCTGAACGGGGACGGCCCCGGCGCCCCGCTGATCGGCCTGCCGCCGCGGACTCCGCGGCGCACCGGCCGACGGTCCCGCGACATCCCGGACGGCGCCTCACACGGTGGCCGACGCCTCACACGGCGGCCGGCACCTCACACGGTGGCCGGCACCTCACACGGTGGCCGCACCTCAGGCGACGGTGAAACCGTACGGGAGCTCCAGCCGGTGCGCGGCCAGCAGTTCGGCGTCGGCCAGCAGCTCCCGGGTCGGCCCGTCGGCGGCGATCACCCCGCCGGACAGGATGAGCGAGCGCTCGCACAGCTCCAGGGCGTAGGGCAGGTCGTGGGTGACCATCAGCACCGTCACGTCGAGGCTCCGCAGGATCTCGGCGAGCTCGCGGCGCGAGGCCGGGTCGAGGTTGGACGACGGCTCGTCCAGCACCAGGATCTCCGGCTCCATGGCCAGCACGGTCGCCACCGCCACCCGACGGCGCTGGCCGAAGGACAGGTGGTGCGGGGGGCGGTCGATCGCCTCCAGCATGCCGACCTGCTCCAGCGCGTCCTCGACCCGCTGCTGGAGCTCCTCGCCGCGGATCCCCAGGTTGGCGGGGCCGAAGGCGACGTCCTCGCGGACGGTCGGCATGAAGAGCTGGTCGTCGGGGTCCTGGAAGACCAGGCCGACCCGGCGCCGGATCTCCAGCAGGGACTCCTTCGCGACCGGGAGCCCGGCCACGGTCACCGTGCCGTGCCCGGCGGTCAGGATGCCGTTGAGGTGCAGCACCAGGGTGGTCTTGCCCGCGCCGTTCGGCCCGAGCAGCGCGACCCGCTCCCCGCGCTCCACCCGCAGGTCCACGCCGAACAGGGCCTGCGTCCCGTCCGGGTAGGCGTAGGCGAGCCGGCTCACCTCCAGCGACGCCGCCGAGACCTCCTCCGGCCGCCGAGACACCGCCGCGCCGTCCTCCGATCGCCGGGACGCCGTCATGCCGTCCCCTGGTCGTCGAGACGCCGCCGAGACCTCCTCCGGTCGCCGAGACGCCGTCATGCCATCCCCCAGTTGCCGAGCAGCGCCACCAGCGCCGCGCCCGGCAGCATAGCGGCGACGAGCCACTGCCGCGCCGACGCGGCCAGGTCGACGACGACCGGCATGGAACCGGTGTAACCGCGGCTCAGCATGGCCAGGTGGACCCGTTCGCCCCGCTCGTAGGAGCGGATGAACAGCGCCCCCGCCGACCGGGCGACCACCGGCAGGTGCCGGACGTCCCTGGCGGCGAACCCCCGCGACTCCCTGGCCACCCGCATCCGGCGCATCTCGCCCGCGACCACGTCCATGTAGCGGAGCATGAACATGGCGATCTGCACCAGCAGCGGCGGCAGCCGCAGCCGCTGCGCGCCCAGCAGCATCAGCCTCGGCTCGGTGGTCGCCGCCAGCAGGATGCTCGCGGCCACCCCCAGGGTGGCCTTGGCCAGGATGTTCCACGCGGCCCACAGGCCCGGCACGCTGAGCGAGAGCCCCGCGACCGCCACCCGCTCCCCCGTCCCGATGAACGGGATCGCCACCGCGAACAGCACGAACGGGATCTCGACCGCCATCCGGCGGAGCACGAAGCCGGGCGGGATCCGCGCGGCCAGGGCGACCCCCGCCAGCAGCAGCGCGTACGCCCCGAACGCGGCGAACCACTCACGCGGCGTGGCCACTACGGTCAGCGCGAACGCGATGACCGCGGCGAGCTTGCACTGCGGCGGCAGCCGGTGGACGAGCGTGTCGCCCGGCCGGTGGAGCCGGTGCCCGTGGCCCGCGCTCACCGGCGACGGCTTCCGGGCTCCGCCCGCCGTACGGCGGGCATCAGGCTGCGGTCCCGCCGGTCCCGCCGGTCCCGCCGGTCCCGCCGACCTTGGCGGCCCCGCCGACCTTGCTAGTCTCGGCGGCCTCGACGGACCCGCCGGTCTTGGCGGCCTCGGCGGTCTCGCGGGTCCCGCCCGGCGCGCCGCCCTTCCGGCGGCGCGCGGCGTACGCGACGGCGCCCGCGACGAGGAGCGTGATCCCGACCCCGACGGGTCCGACGACCCAGAGCGGGACGCCGCCCACCTCGCCGTAGTCGGCCAGCGCCCACGAGCCGAGCGCGTGGTCGGTGGCCTGGCCGAGGAAGCCCTCGTCCTCGGCGACCCGCTCCAGCCCGTCCGGGTCTCCGGAAGCGAGGTGGGAGACGCCCCCGGCGAGCAGCAGCGTGACGCCGGCGCCCGCCAGCAGGAACGGCCGCGCCGGGCGCGGGGTGGCGGCCGGAGCCGGGGCCTGCGGGGCCACCGTGCTCTCGCCGCCGGGGCCGCGCAGCACCAGCGGGGCGGCCAGGCCGCGCGCGCCGTACACCAGGTCGGGGCGGGTGGCGAGCACGGTGCCGACGGTGACCGCGGTGATCAGGCCCTCGCCGATGCCGATCAGCACGTGCACGCCGCCCATGGCGGCGGCGACCGTGCCGATCTCGACGGGCGCCGTGCCGCCGATCCAGAACAGCAGGGTGAAGGCCAGTGCGGAGGCCGGCACCGAGACCAGCGCGGCGGCGAACGAGGCCGCGGTGATCGCGGTGCGGCCGCGCAGGCTCCGGGTGATCAGCCGGAAGACGCCCCAGCCGGCCAGGACGGTGACCAGGCCCATGAGGGTGATGTTGACGCCCAGCGCGGTCAGGCCGCCGTCGGCGAAGAAGAAGCCCTGCACGAGCAGGACCACCGCCATGCACAGCACCGCGGTGTACGGCCCGACGAGTATCGCGGCCAGCGCACCGCCGAGGAGGTGGCCGCTCGTCCCCGCGGCCACCGGGAAGTTCAGCATCTGGACGGCGAAGACGAACGCCGCCACCAGGCCCGCCATCGGGGCGGTCCGGTCGTCGAGCTCGCGGCGGGCGCCGCGCAGGCAGACCGCGACCCCGGCGGCCGCGACCGCCGCCGCCGAGACCGACACGGCCGCGTTGAAGAAACCGTCAGGAACGTGCACGACAAGCCTCCGATGGGCGGATTTGCTCTCACCCTAAGCCATCGGCTTGCTGTTGCAATATCCAGGCATTAACGGAGCATGCGCCGGACCAGGGTGCGCAGCGGGACCGCCCTGACCACCATGCTGAGCCGCCCCTTGCCCGCCGTGCCGTACGGCTTGGCGGTCCGCCGGACCGTCCCGCGCCACCACGTGCGCGCCGGTGCGATGAGCTCCGCGGCCGCCTCGACGCGGAAGCGCACCGGGGGACCGCCCAGGTCCAGCTCCAGGTAGGCGTCCCAGGTCCCGGCCGCCGTCCGCCCGGCCGCCGTCCGCGCGGTGAACCCGCCGTCCGGCCCGGCCGTGACCGGCGCGTACAGCTCACGCCCGGAGTGCCGGTCCCGCCACACCAGCCGTCGTACGGCCCGCGGCCCGGCCGGGACCGGCCGGTGCCGGCCGACCGTCACCTCGCCGGTCAGCGCCAGCCGGTGCCCGGCCGCCCAGTGCGACCGGGTCAGCCGTGCCGTGCCGGGCACGGTGAGCACGTGACCGCCGACGTCGATGCTGAGGTTGCCGTGGGGCCGGGTGAAGTAGGGCAGGACGATCGTCCCGCCGACCACGCGGGGCTCCGGCCGGGCGATCGTCCCGTCCCGGTCCGCGCCGAGCCGTGCCGTGCGGACGATCCCCTCGCACTCGACGGCCACGTGGACGTCCCACACCCCGGACGGCAGCCCGGTCAGGTCGATCGTCCCGGTGATCTCCCCGCCGTCTCCGGCCGTGGGCACGATGACGTCGGCGCGGGGCGGTTCCCCGTCCGGCCGCGGGCGCAGCACCAGGGTGACGCCGTCGACGGCGAGCTCCGGCCTGCCCGCCGTGCCCAGGGCGTCCAGCGCGACCCGGCCGGAGACCGTCAGCGCGGTCGCCCCGGCGTCCCAGCGCAGTCCCGTGAGCTCCCTGCGGACCGCGGCCGATTCGATGTGCGCCAGCCGTACGAGGCGGTCGATGTCCTCCAGCGCGGCGATCCGGTGCCGGTCGACCGGGGTGAGGCGCTCCCGCACGCCGTCGGTCAGCCAGCGCTCGCACAGGTCGGCGACCTCGGCCGCGATCTCCTTGCGCTCGATCTCCCCCGCCTCCAGGAAGGACCTGCCGAGGTGGGCGAGGGCGTCCAGCCGGAGGTGGCGGCGGAGCAGGTGGTCGCGGAGCGGGCCGGGCTGCACGTGGGCGGCCACCAGCTCGATCGGCCTCCTGATCATCCGCATCCAGGAGATCGGGTCGCGGCTCCCCTTCCGCTGCATGATGCTGGTCCCGTCGGGCCGGTCGACCAGGTGGTAGCAGTCGTAGTCGGCGACCACCGAGATCACCTCGGCGTGGCAGTAGGCGTGGGCGGTGAAGACGATGTCCTCGCCGACCGTGAGCTTCTCGTCGAAGCGGACGCCGTGGCGTTCGATCATCTCCCGGCGGAACAGCTTGAAGCAGCTGAGGCTGTTGTAGACGGCGCTGTCCTCCAGCGGCACCCGTTCGGCGTTCTCCTGGAACATGGAGACCGGGGCCCTGCGCCCGTGGCCGACGATCTTCCCCAGGACGATGTCGGAGCCGTTGCGCTCGGCCATGGCCAGCATCCGCTCCAGCGCCTCGGGACCGAGGTAGTCGTCGGCGTCGCAGAAGAAGACGTATCTCCCCCGGGCTACGGACAGGCCCGTGTTGCGCGGGCGGCCCGCGCCGCCCGAGACGTCCTGGTGGACGACCCGGACGATCCCGGGGTGGCAGGCCGCGTAGAGGTCGGCCAGTTCCCCGCCGCCGTCGGTGGAGCCGTCGTCCACGACGATGATCTCCTTGTCGACCCGCTGGACCAGCAGCGAGGTCAGGCACCGGTCCAGGTAGGGCCGGCAGTCGTGGAGGGGGACGATCACGCTCACGTCGACGGCGGACCGGCCGGCGCCCGCCTCCGCCACCGGCTCGCCGCCGTGCCCCGTACGGACTCGCTGGAGGATCGCTCGCGTCACCGCACCGCCCCTCGTCGGTCACATAGCGCATACGTCGCGCTTCAGTATGTGACGAAGAGCGGCCCTCGCGTGGCCGATCCATCCGGTTGGTCCGCTCACCTCCACGCTGAGGTTGCCGTGCACGGTGAAGAACAACCGGTTCGTACGGCTTGCGCCCTCGATCCTCGGTGCGCCGTGCCGGTCCGCGTTGAGCCGCACCTCGCGTGTGAGGCCCCGGCAGCCCACCACCACCGACACGTCCCACGTCCCCGGCGGGACCCCGGCGACCACGGCCCGGAAGCCTCCGCCGGCCGGGGCGGGCAGGGCGCCGCCGGACGGAGCGGGAGGCCCGCCGCCGGCCGGGAGGGGTGATCCGGTTGCGCCCGGCGGGAGCAGGCGGGCCGACCGCGGGCCGCCGCCCGGCGGGAGCGGGAAGGCGAGCCGCAGGCCGTCGCCGCGCCGCCGCAGGATGAGCTCCGCCTCGGCCGGCAGCCCCTCCGGCTCCAGCCGCGCGGCGCCCTCCAGCGTGAACCCGTCCCGCCCGGCCCGGAGCGCCGCCAGCCGGACCACCGGCCGCACCCTGCCGGTGATCTCGAACAACCGGTCCGGCAGTCCGGCGCGGAAACCCGGGTAGGCGGCGAAGATCCGCCCGCCCTCCACGACCGCCGCGCCGTACGCCCGTCCGGCAGGGAAGCCCGCGACCTCGTCGAGCTCCCGGCGCAGGCCGTGCCGGATGCAGTGGGCGCGGAGCGCATCCGCCGGCGGGAGGCGGTCCATGATCCAGGCGGTCGCCCAGCGGTCCACGATCGGCCGGGCCAGGCCGGTCACCCGGTCCCGGGTCCGGCGGTCGAACGACCGCCACCGCGGGCCGAACCCGCTGAGCACCTCGCACCGGAAGTGCCGCATCATCAGCCGGTCCCGTTCCTCGCCCGGCGGGGTGTGCCGCTCGACCAGCTCCATCACCTCGGCGACCTGCGGGAGCCGCTCCAGGGGGTGAACCGCGGACCGGCTGGCGTTGCGCACGCCCTCGCGGTAGGTGAGGTAGTAGCAGTCGTAGTCGGCCACCACCGAGATGACCCGGGCGCCGAGGTAGGCGAGCGCGGTGAAGGGCTGGTCCTCGCCGGTGCGCAGGTGCTCGGGGAAGCGCAGGCCGAGGCGCTCGACCAGGTCGCGCCGGAAGAGCTTCTGCGCCGAGAGCGTGTAGTAGACGCCGTCCCGGTAGAGGTCGGCCCGGTCCCGGTTGCGGGCGAACGGCGTCCTCGGCACCCGGCGCCCGCCGACCCCGGCCATCCTGCCGAGCACCACGTCGGAGCCGTTGCGCTCGGCCGCCGCCACCAGGCGCTCCAGTGCCTGGGGGCCCAGGTAGTCGTCGGAGTCGAGGAAGAAGACGTAGCGTCCCCTCGCCAGGCCGAGCCCGGTGTTGCGCGGCCCTCCCGGCCCCCCGGAGGCGGCCTGGTGCACCGCCCTTATCTCCGGATGCCTCCTCGCGTAGCCGTCGAGCACGGCTCCGCTGCCGTCCGTCGAGCCGTCGTCGACCGCGACGACCTCCAGCCTCTCCAGCCCGATGCTCTGCCCGACCACCGAGTCGAGGCACTCCCCCAGGTACGCCTCGACGTCGTGCACGGCCACGATCACCGAGACCACGGGAACGTCCACGCTCTCTCCCGACCGCCCTCCGGACAGGAGATGCCCCGCGACCCGGGCGGTGATCCCTCTCCGGCGGAATCGGGCTCCCCACGGGCACCGCGGCCGGGTTCCGGCCGTCCGGCGCGGGCCGCGCCGATTCGGGTCGCGCCGATTCCGGGCGGCTGATTCCGGGCGGCCGATTCGGGGTGACCGATTTGCAGGCGACCGATTTGCAGGCCGCGTAGAGGGCGGGAGCGTTCTCCGGTGAATTCCCGAGGTAGATCTAGCACATAGCGGGCATGCGGGCAGGCATGGGTGAGCGTTCAGAGGACTTCGACGTCAGCGCGGACGACTTCGGGGACGGCCCCGGACCCCGGCGGGGGGATCTGGACAAGCTGGCCGTCGGCCTGGCCATCTCCGAATCTCTGGCCAACCACGGTCATCACGCCCTGGCCAACGCGCACAGGTCCGCCGCCGACTCCCACCGCCTGCTGGCCGAGGCCGAGGCCGGCGATGTCGGGGAGCACCGGCGGCTGGAGGAGTGGCACCGCTGGTGCGCCCTGGTGGAGAGCCAGCTCGCCGACGAGGCCGACGAGCTGACGCCCACGCGCCGGGACCGGGACGAGTGAGGCCGTCCGGTCAGCGGCTGCGGTTCATGCGGGCCGGCTCGCCGATCGACCGGCACCGGGGCGTGACGCGCCCCGCACAGCGGTACGGCCCGCACCCCGATCGGGGTGCGGGCCGTACCTGTTCCCCGGCGGGAGGTCCGCTCAGCGCAGGCGTCCGGCCCCCGCGCGGGCGGGGACGGTGCCGCGCAGCGTGTGCGCGGGGTCGATCCGGGTGAACAGGGTGGGCGTCCAGCCCGCGTCGGCGCCGAGGTCGGGGTCGTGCGCGGCGTTGTGGGCGGCGACGAGGTCGGTCGGCGCGCCGCCGACCAGGTTGTCCCTGGCGGTGATCGCGGTGCCCTTCAGGACCGAGAGCACCTTCTCTGCGGGGATGCCCTCGAAGGCGTTGCTCTGCGCGTAGACCTGCGAGCCCGCGCCCACGCCGATGCTGTAGAGGTAGTTGTCACCGCCGGTGTAGTAGTTGTTGTAGATGTGCACCTGGCCGAAGCGCACCCGCGGGGTCCGCTGGCCGAGGCCCTCGAAGAAGTTGTGGTGCAGCGTCACCTTGAGCTTGTCGGTCTCGCCGTACCGGGTGCCGTTGTCGGTGTTGCCGATCAGCGTCACCTTGTCGTGGCCGCTCAGGTGGTTCCACGACATCGTCACGTGGTTCGCACCGCGCACGATGTCAAGCAGCCCGTCGTGGACCTGGTACGGCCGGCCGAAGTAGGACGGCTGGTTCGAGTCGGGGTTGTCGCCGTCGTTGAGGGTGTTGTGGTCCAGCCAGACGTGCGTGGCCCCGGAGACCTCGACGTTGTCGAAGGAGGCGTTCCAGTTGCCCTCGTCGCCGTCGGTCGGGTCCCACTGCGGGAAGCAGTCGGAGGTGTCGGTGATGGTGAGGTTGCGGACGATGACGTTGTCGACGTTCGTGATCCGGATGCCGAAGCTCTTCAGCGCGGCGTCGGAGCCCAGGCCGACCAGGGTGACGTTGGAGCCGACGTTGATCGTGACGTGCTGGGCCATCTTGTCGTAGGAGGCCTTGCGGGCCTCCTCCAGCGGGCCGGAGGGCACCCTGTCCCTGCCCCAGACCGCCGGGTCGTAGGCGGCCAGGTACGCCTGCAGGCTGTAGCCGTTCACCGCGTAGGAGTCGCAGGTGAGCGGGTTGCCCGCGGCGTCGGTGTCGGCGTCGATGGCGCCCCTGACGTAGATGATCTTGGGGGTGTTGTCCGCCGGGTTCCCGAGCGCGGCACGGAGCTGCGCGGCGGTGGAGACGGTGTACACGTTCTCCGGGCGGGCGGCCGAGCCGCCGGTGGTGCCGGCGCCCTCGGCGGCCCAGCCGTCGTTCTCGGGCAGCACCTGGCGGCCGAGCCGGTTGTCGGAGCCGGTGGGGAAGCTGCGGAACGGGTCCCAGCCGTCGGCGCCCCTGAGATAGTCCTCCGGGTCGTGCTGCCTGGCCTGCTCCCGGGTCAGCTGCGGCCGGTCGCCGTTGACCGCCGCACCCGGACCGCGGTTGAGGTACTCGGCGAGCCGGGCCTCCCGCCAGTTCAGGCCGGACATGTCGGTCCAGGGGGCGTCCTTGAACTGCTGGCCGAGCCAGGACTCGCGGATCAGGACCTGGCCGCGGGCGGTGGCCGAGCCGCCGGCCGGCCACGGGCGGCCCAGGTGGACGGTCTTGGCGGGGGCGTCGCTGACCAGGTGGCTGCGGTAGATCATGAACCCGTAGGGGTTGGCGATCTCGGTGCTGGCCGCGGTGACGTAGCCGTTGTTGCCGTCGGCGGCGTCGCGGCTCAGGGACTTGATCACGCAGTTGTGGAAGAGCGCGGTGGCCCGGCCGAAGATGAAGTCGACGTCGCCCTCGACGTAGCAGTCGCGGAAGTACTGCCGGGCCGTGGTGGTGGCGCTGGGGGTGTTGGCGTAGAGGGTGTCCTGGTTGCCGATGAACCGGACGTTCTCGTAGACCTGCCGGTCGCCGGTGGTGCGCACCGCCACGGCCTGGCTGTTGCCGCCCGCGGCCTCGTCGTAGGAGTTCTCGAAGGTGAGGTTGCGGGCGGTGAAGTCGGGCGCGCTGATCACGTAGGACGCGCTGCCCGAGGTGCCGTAGGTGCCCGAGCCGTCCGGCTTCGGGGTCTTGGCGGCGGCGTCGAAGGTGAGCACGACCTTGCGCGGGTCGGCGGTGTCACCGATCAGCGAGATGTACGGCTTGTCCGCGGGGATGACCACCTGCTGCTTGTAGGTGCCCTCGCGGACCTTGATGGTGACCGGCCTGGTGTTGCCGGCCGGGACGGCGTCGACCGCGGCCTGCACGGTCGCGTGGTCGCCCGAGCCGTCGGCGGCGACCACGATGGTGCTGGAACGGGATGGGGCGGTCTCGGCGAGGGCCGGCGCGGCCGCCGCGGCGACCGTGAGCGCGATGACCGTGGGGAGTGTCAGGAGTCGCATCTGCAACCTTGAGGAGGAAGCGGCAATCGGTTGCATGAAACGCTGACGTAATCCCACATTCACGTCAATAGCCTTAAGGAAATCGCTTTCCCTGATTACAAGCGCTTGCAGGAACAGCCGGAAAAAGGACACGCCGACGGCCCCGGGGGGGTGGGGGGAGGGCCCTCCGGGGCCGTACGGGCCGCGCCGCCGGAGCGGCGGGGCCGTCAGGGGGTGCGGCGCGGGTTCAGGGCGGTGTCAGCACTCCGTTCACCCGGCGTGGCAGCCGCCACGGGTTGTCGTCGCGCAGCGCCTCGGGCAGCAGGTGCGGCGGGCAGTCCTGGTACACGACCGGCCGCAGGAAGCGGAAGACCGCGGCCGCGCCGACCGAGGTGGTCGTCGGCTCGGTGGTCGCCGGGTACGGCCCGCCGTGCTCCTGGGCCCAGCCGACCGCCACCCCGGTCGGGTAGCCGTCGAAGACCAGCCGCCCCGCCCGGTCCCGCATCACCGCCACGAGGCGGGCGGCCAGCTTCTCCTCCTCCGGCTCGCTGTGCAGCGTCGCGGTCAGGTTGCCGGGGGCCGCGGCCAGCGCCTCGACCAGCTCGTCCTCGTCGTCGTAGGTGAGCACGACGGTCGCCGGCCCGAAGCACTCCTCCATCAGCAGCTCGGAGTCGTCCAGGGCGGAGACGGGGCCGGTGAGCAGCCGGGCCGCCACCTGCCTCGTACCCTGTCCCGCCTGGCCGGCCGCCGCCACGCGCAGGCCGGGTACGGCCTCCCGGGCGGCCGCGCCCTCCTCGAACCGCTCCCGGATGCCGTCGCCGAGCAGCACCTGCGGGCCGAGCCCGGCGAAGTGCCCCGCCATCGCCTCGACCAGCCCGGCGCCCGCCGGGGCCAGGACCAGCCCCGGTTTGACGCAGAACTGCCCCGCGCCCAGCGTTGCCGAGGCCGAGAGCCCCGCCGCGATCTCCCCGGTACGGCGGGCCGCCGCGCCGGGGGTGACGACGAGCGGGTTGAGGCTGCCCAGTTCCCCGTAGAACGGGATCGGCTCGGGCCGGGACTTGGCCAGGTCGTGCAGGAAGCGGCCGCCCGCGGTCGACCCGGTGAACCCGACGGCCTTGACCAGAGGGCTGGTGACCAGCGCGATCCCGGCCTCGTGGCCGTGGACGAGCTGGACGACCTCCTCGGGCAGGCCCGCCCGGCGGGCGCCCTCCTGCAGCGCGGCCAGGGTCAGCTCGGAGGTCTCCGGGTGCAGCGGGTGGGCCTTGACGATGACCGGGCAGCCCGCGGCCAGGGCGCTGGCGGTGTCGCCGCCGCCGACACTGAAGGCGAAGGGGAAGTTGCTGGCGGAGAAGACCCCGACGATGCCGAGCGGGACGTTCATCCGGCGCAGGTCCGGCCCACCTCCACCCGTCCCGGCGGCCCCGCCGCCGGTGTCGATGCGCGCGTCGAGGAAGGAGCCGTCGCGCAGCACCTCGGCCATGAGCCGGAGCTGGCCGCCGGTCCGGGCGACCTCCGCGGTCAGCCGGGGCAGGCCGAGCGCGGTCTCCGCGTCCGCGGCGTAGACCAGGATGTCCACCCGCTCGTCCAGCACGTCGGCCATGGCCTCCAGCAGCACGGCCCGGCCCGCGGGACCGGCCGCGTCCAGGGCCGGGAGCACCGCCTCGGCCTCCCGGCAGGCGCGGCCGACCTCCTCCCGGCTGGTGGAGACGTACTCCCGGCGGCGCTCGCCCGAGCGGGCGTCGACGCTCCAGACGGGCTCGGCGGGCCGCCACTCCAGCCGGGCGGCGTCGGGCTCGCGGACGGCGGCGGGCAGCAGGCCGCCCGCCGCCTCCAGCAGCAGCCCGGCCACCTCGATCGCGCCGCGCGCGGTGAAGTGGGTGTCGTCGGCGCTGCCCCGGGGGTAATTGGGGTGCGGGTCGAGCCAGAGGAACAACTCCCTGGTCGCCTCGGGGCCGAGCTCCCGCCAGCGCCGGAAGCTCACGGCCTGCAGGTCGATCAGGGGCACCCCCTCGGCGGCGGCCAGGTCCCGCATCGCGTCGGGATAGCGGCCGTGCGTGCCCTCCGGGCCGAAGGCGCGCCGTTCGACGGAGGTGACCAGCACCGGGCGCGCGGCCCGCTCGCGGGCCCCGCGGACGTAGCGGCGCAGGTAGTCCTGGTAGCCGCCGTACGGCGGGGCGAAGCGACCCTGCTCGTGCTTGCCGTCGTTGTGGCCGAAGCAGATCAGCAGGTGGTCGCCCGGCCCGATGGCGTCCATGATCCGCTGGTACATCCCCAGGTGCTCGACCGAGGTGCGGGCGCTGGCCCCGGGGATGGCCTCGTTGACCACCGGCACGTCCCAGAAGAGCGGGAGCGCCTGGCCCCAGCCCGCCTGCGGGGCGAGCGTGACCGGGTAGGCGGCCGCGGTGGAGTCCCCGGCGATGAAGACCGTCACGGCGCCTCCCCGGCCGATTCCGCCGGGGCACCGGTCCCGGCCGCGCCCGCTGCCACCCCGGGGGTCCCGGTTCCGGCCGGGTCGGCGGTGCCCGCCGTACCGGCGGCCTCCGCCAGGCGCGCGGCGGCGGCCCGGTCGAGCCGGCCGTCCGCCACGACCGTGACCACCCGCCGGGTCAGCGTGTCCGCGACGGGCAGCGGGCGGTCCCAGGCGAGGGCCGGGCCGACGCCGGGGTACTCGGCGACCCGCACGAACCACGGGTCCACCGCGCCGACCTGGACGAAGACCAGGCTCCAGGCGTCGGACACCAGCGCCAGCCAGGGGGTGACGCTGCCGTGCACGGCCTGCTCGCCCTCGGCCCCGGCGGTGAACACCGCCAGGTTCGCCGACTCCTTGGGCGCCCGCCAGAAGAACCCGCCGTACCCGGCGCCCGGCCGTCCCTTGCAGGCCGAGCTCTTGATCTCCAGCGGCTCGCGCACGGTGAGCTCGAAGGCGAAGTCCAGCGCCCAGGCCCCGCCCGCGCCCGGGTCCGGTGCCCCGGTCCCCGACGGGCCGGATGTCCCCGCCGCGCCCTCCGGAGCCGGCGGTGACACCGGCACCGGCACCGCCAGAACGGTCCGCCGCTCCCGGGCGACGGTCGCGCCGTCGGGGCCGATCCAGGTCAGCTCCTCGGCGAACCCGCCCTCGACCTCCTCGAAGGCGTCGTGCCGCTGCCGGCCGTGGTCGTCCAGCCAGGTCGCGCCCTGATCACGGACGAAGGTCCGGCCGCCCCAGAAGTTCACCGCGCCGACGTCCGCGATGGCCAGGCTGACGCCCAGGTGGTGGACGTGGTCGTCGGGGCGGAACTCGGTGACCGGCACCCCGCCCCGGGTCCGCACCGGGTGCAGGTACGGCCGCGGTGAATCGGCGGCGGGCAGGTCGGGGCGCCACACGTAGGACGCGACCGGCGTCCCCGCCACGCTCAGCTCCCGCCGGGCCGCCCAGGCCACGCCCAGCTCGGAGAAGAGGGCCAGCCGCTCGGCGCTCGCGTCCGTCAGCGCCTTGATACCGGGCAGTTCCCGCCGGTCGGGGTGGAGCACCTGGTGCTCGTCCGCGATCGGCAGCGGGTCGGGCGCCAGCCGTACCGCCTCCATGAACTCCATGAAGGCGCCGGTGCGGACCAGCGGCACCAGCAGCTCCACCCCGGTCCTGACGTGCTCGACCAGGTTCTCCAGCAGGTTCGCCCGGGGGTGGACGGTCCCGTCGAGCTCGTCGGTGGTGTAGGTCAGCCGGGCGGTGCCCGCCGAGCCGTGCACGATCAGGTACGGCTCGGTGCGCCCCGTCGAGCAGAGCGTCACGGCCACGGTGATCACCCGGCCGTCCGCCAGGCGGATCCGGGCCGTGGAGGTGTCGTCCGCCTCGATCGGGTTGGCGTGGAACATCTCCAGCTCGACGGAGGCGACCGCGCCGCGCTCCTCGGCGCCGGCGACCGCCAGCGCGGTGGCCGTCGCGTGCGCGAACGGGTTGGTGAGCGCGCCGTCCACCACGTCCTGGCCGTCCAGCCGCCGCCGGCCCGACCACGCCGAGCGGGTGTAGTACTCGGCGGGCCGCTCCCAGGCGCCCGCCACCCCGATGCCGCGGACCTCGCCGAGCTCTCCGGAGGCGATCCGCTTGCGCAGCGCGGGGATCGCCGCGGAGGCGAGGCTCTGGAAGCCGACCTGGCAGGCCAGCCCGGTCTCCGCCACCGCCGCGGCGATCCGCTCGAAGGCGGCCAGCGAGGCCGCGGGCGGCTTCTCCAGCAGCAGGTGCGAGCCCGCGCCCAGCGCGGTCACGGCGAGGTCTGCGTGGGTGTTGATCGGCGTGCACAGAATGGTGACCTCGGCGCCGGTGCGCTCGATCAGCCCCGCCAGGCCGTCGGGGCGCACCTGCTCGGGGGTGCCCAGGCCGTGCAGCCAGTCGGCCTCCACCGGGCGCACGTCGCAGACGCCGACCAGCTCGACCAGTCCCCGGGCGGACAGCCCGCGCAGGTTCTCCAGGTGCGACCGGCCGTGGCCGTACACGCCCGCGAGCACGACCCGGGTCGCCCCGCCGTCCGCCGCTCCCGCAGCCCTGCCCGTCCCCGGGCCCGTTCCCGAGCCCGTCCTCGGGTCCGTTCCCGAGCCCGCCATCGGGTCCTTCCCGCCCTCCGTCACCCCGTCCATGTCAGCCCCAGTCCCGGACGGCCCGCCGAGCGCAGCTCCGCGCCGGTGATCTCCACCGGGTACGGCGCGGCCAGCAGTCCCAGGTCCGACAGGGAGGCGTCCTCCACCAGCTCCACCATGACGGGGTGGTGCAGGGTGAGGGCGAGCTGCCCGGAGAGCTCGGTCAGCAGGTGCGGGTAGACCGGCACGTCGAAGGCGCGGGCCAGCTCGGCCACGCGCAGGAACGGGGTGATCCCGCCGACCCTGACCACGTTGGGCTGGACCACGTCGCAGGCGCCCGCGGTGAGCAGGTCGCGGAAGCCGTGCACGGTGTAGACGTTCTCGCCCACCGCCACCGGCACGTCGATGCTCCGCCGCAGCTCCACGTGGGCGGCGACGTCGTCGGCGGGCAGCGGCTCCTCGATCCAGTGCAGGCCGTACGGCTCCAGCGCGGCGATCGCGCGGCGGGCCCGGTGCAGGTCCCAGCGCTGGTTGGCGTCGATCATCAGGATCGTGCCGGGGCCGACGGCCTCGCGGACCGCGGCCACCCGCTCGACGTCCTCGGCCAGATCGGGCTTTCCCACCTTCATCTTGACCGCAGGGTAGCCCGCGGCCTTCCAGCGGCCGGCCTGCTCGACCAGTTCGTCCAGGGAGTAGTGCAGGTTGACGCCGCTGCCGTACACCGGGAGGCTCTCCCGGCGCGGGCCGAGCACGTCCACCAGGGAGGACTCCCCGCAGCGCAGGTCCCACAGCGCCAGGTCCACCCCGGCCATCGCGACCGTGGCCAGCCCGCCGCGCCCGGCCTCGCTCAGGTGGACCGCGAGCCGGTCCCAGACCACGCCCGGGTGGGCGGGCAGGCCGATCAGCGCCTCGCGGACGTCGTTGTCCAGCAGGGCCCGCACGGCGTGCGCGCCGATCTGCGGCGTCCAGGAGAAACCGGTGCCGGTCCGCCCGTCCTCCAGCGTGACCTCGCACACGATCACGTGGTTGTACGGCACGTCCGCACCCCAGGGCCGGCGCAGCGGCGCCGACCGCAGGGTGGTCTTCAAATCCTTGATCATTCGGACACCAGGGCGAGGCCGCGCTTGATGATCTCGTCGAGCTCCGCCAGGTGCTCGGGGGTGAGGTCGGTCAGCGGCGCCCGGACCGGGCCGACGTCCAGGCCGCGCAGCCGCAGGCCCGCCTTGACCAGCGCGACCGCGTAGCCCGGGCCCTTGCCGCGCAGCTCGACCAGGGGCGCGTAGAACTCGGTCAGCAGCCGCTCGCTCAGGTCGCCGCCGTCGAAGTAGGCGGTGGCGATCTCCGGGGCGAAGGCGAAGACGGCCGAGGAGTACAGCTCCACGCCGAGGCCGCGGTAGGCCGGCATGGTGAGCTCGGCGGTCGGCAGGCCGTTGAAGAAGGTGAAGTCCGGGCCGATCTCCCGCCGGACCGCCAGCACGGTGCGCTGGAAGCGGTCGATGTCGCCCAGCCCGTCCTTGAGTCCGATGACGCCGGGGATGCGGGCCAGCTCCACCACCGCGTCGGGCTCCAGCACCAGCGCGCCGCGCTGGTAGACGATGACGGGCAGCTCCGCGGCGACCGCGCGGACGTACTCGGCGAATCCGGCGCGGCTGCCGAGCATCAGGTAGGGCGGCATGAGCAGCAGGCCGTCGGCGCCCGCGGCGCGGGCCGCGCGGGCCTGCTCCAGGGCCGCGCCGAGCGGGCCGCCCGCGCCCGCGAGCACCGGCACCGCGCCCTGGACGGTCTTGACCGCCACCTCGACGGCGCGGGTGTGCTCGGCCTGGGACAGCGCGGAGAACTCCCCGGTGCCGCAGGCGACGAAGACGCCGCCCGGGCGGTGCTCCAGGTTCCGGCCGATGTGCTCGGCCAGCGCGTCCTCGGCCAGCGCGCCCTCGGCGTCGAACGGCGTCACGGGGAAGAACAGGACTCCGCTGAGATTCATGGTCGGTCGTTCCCTTCGGGAAGGCTCTGCTTCGGGAAAGTCTGTTTTCGGGGAGGCTCGGCTTCAGGCGAGCTCGGTGCGCCAGCTGCGCTTGGCCTGCCAGCCCAGCATGCGCTCGGCCTTGGCGGACGAGAAGGCCGGCGCGGTGCCGGTGAGACCGGCGGCGAGGCCCGCGGTGGAGGGCATGACCTGCGGCAGCAGCTCCGCCAGCGGCCCGCGGGCCAGCGCGTCGGCGGCCCCGGCGAAGAAGGTCTCGCCGTTCGGCAGCTCGGGCAACCGGTCCAGGAGGGTGATGAACAGGTCGGCCGCGTCGCGAGCGTCGATGTAGTTGAACAGCGAGACCCCGGCGATCTCCGGCCGGTCCAGCCGCTCGGTCACCGTGTGCCCCGACTGGGTCGGCGCGCCCTCCCACTCCTCCGGCGCGATCACGAAGCAGGGCCGCACCGCCGCCAGCTTCGTCGCGGCGGTGCGCGCGAAGGAGCGCATCGTCTCCTCCGCCACGTGCTTCGACAGGCTGTAGGCGTTCCACGGCTGCGAGGGGTGGTCCTCGTCGAGGGGCAGGTAGGAGGGGGTCCAGCCGCCCGGCGAGCCGTACCCGATGACGGTCGGGCTGCTGGCCACGATCACCTTGCCCACGCCCAGCGCCACCGACGCGTCGCAGACGTTGAAGGCCAGTCTCGTGTTGGTCTGGAAGATCACCTGGTCGCTGCGGCTGAACGGGGTGGCGATGGCCGCCAGGTGCACCACGGCGTCCGGCCGGAACCGCGCGATCACCTCGTACGCCTCACCGAGATCGGTCAGGTCGGCGGGGAGGCTGTCGGCGGCGTCCGTCGGGGTGCCCGGCATGTTGTCCACGCCGATCACCTCGTGACCGGCGGCGGCGAGTGCGGACACGACGCTGCGCCCGAGGCGCCCGGCGCTCCCGGTGACAAGAGTTCTGCTCACGGGTGTCTTTCCCTTCTGGCAGTCGCGGGCGAGCCCGAGGACTGCAACCAGTTGCACCAAACAGTGTCGTCAACTCCGGGAAACGTCAAGGGAGCAATTTCGACTACCGCTCTGAACTGGTCATATGTGATGAAGGCCTGCAGCGATCATCACAACCGGTAGCAGCAAAAGGGCAGTCGACCCCCTGGTGAAGGCTGGTAGCCGCGCGATCGCCTGCGTTACGGTGCCGCGGGCGGGACGCCCGCGCCCCGGTGCCGACGAGCCCGCCCCGCCTTCCAGGGAACCGACGCAGAGAGCGAGCCCACCGTGAGATCCGAGACCACCACCCCCGCCGCCCCCGAGGTCGCGAGATTCGGGACCACCCCCGCCGGAGAGGCCGTGGACCGGCACATGCTGTCGAACGGCCGGCTCCGGGTGGGCGTCCTCACCCTGGGCGCGATCATCCAGTCGATCGAGCTGCCCGACGGGACCGACGTCGTGCTCGGCCTGCCCACCGTGACCGACTACCTGACCCGGAGCCGCTACTTCGGCGCCGTGGTCGGCCGGTACGGCAACCGCATCGCCGGCGGGCGCTTCACCCTCGACGGCGCCGAGCACCGGCTGCCGCTCAACAACAACGGGCACAGCCTGCACGGCGGCGAGACCGGGTTCGACAAGCGGGTCTGGCGGGCCGAGGCGGACGGCGGGCGCTCCGTCCGGCTGGTCCTGGTCAGCGCGGACGGCGAGGAGGGCTACCCGGGCACGCTCACCGCCTCGGTCACCTACACCCTGACCGACCTCGACGAGCTGCGGATCGACTACCGCGCCACCACCGACGCGCCGACCGTGCTCAACCTGACCAACCACTCGTACTTCAACCTGGCGGGCTCGGGCGACGTCCTCGGCCACGTCGTCACCATCGAGGCCGACCACTACCTGCCGGTCGACGAGGGGAAGATCCCCCTGCCCGGGGCGCCCGCGCCGGTGGCGGGCACGCCGTACGACTTCACCCGGCCGGCGGCCGTGGGCGCCCGGCTGGAGGGATGCTATGACCACTGCTACGCGCTCCGGCCCGGCGCCACGATGCGGGTCGAGGAGCCGGTGAGCGGCCGGGTGATGGAGGTGACGACCAGCGAGCCGGGGGTCCAGTTCTACACCGGGCACATGCTCGACGGCGTCGCCACGCCGTACGGCAGGCACGCCGGGCTCTGCCTGGAGACGCAGCACTTCCCCGACTCACCGAACCGGCCGGACTACCCCTCCACCGTGCTCCGGCCCGGGGAGGAGTACGCCTCGACGACCGTCTACCGCTTCACCGGCTGATTCAGGTCTGGTTTGCCGCTAGAAAGAGTCTCGTGACCGATTTTTTCATCGAGACTCTCCGGAGATTCCCATCCGGCAATGGATTCATCCTATGACCGGCTGTGTCACCTCCCCCGCTGCAACCGCTTGTAGCAACGCAGCAATTGTTACAAGATCCTTTATTCTCCGAAACCTTGCGTTAACCGCTCCACCTGGGAAAACAGTGTTGTCGATATATCGGTAACGATGAAGTAACGCCTGCAAAGGGTTGACGCAGGCTTTCCCCGAGCTATAGGAAAGCGCCATCCAATCACGTCACATCGGGAGGTCCCGTGATGACGAGTGAATCGAGAAAGGCCCGGCTCCGATCCGTTCAGGGGTATCGCCGTGGTTGATTCGCTGTCGCTGAAGAAGCCCGTGGTCACGGCCCCCGCTCCCCAGAACGGGCGCCGGCGGGCCGTCAACCGCTCTCGTCGCGAGACGCTGGCGGCCTACACGTTCCTCGCACCCTGGTTCGTCGGCCTGATCTTCATCACGATCGGCCCCATCATCGCCTCGTTCTACCTGTCCTTCACCGACTACAGCCTCCTGGAGGAGGCCAAGTGGGTCGGGCTGGACAACTACACCAAGCTGCTCTCCGAGGATCCGCGGTTCTGGACCTCGCTGAAGGTCACCGCGATCTACGTGGTCGTCTCGGTGCCGCTCCAGCTCGGTTTCGCCCTGCTGCTGGCCCTCGCGCTGGACCGCGGTCTGCGCGGCCTGTCGTTCTACCGGTCGATCTACTACCTGCCCTCGCTCCTCGGCGGCAGCGTCGCGATCGCCATCCTCTGGCGGAAGATCTTCGGTGCCGACGGCCTCGTCAACGGCGTGCTGGCGATCTTCGGCATCGAGGGCACCAGCTACGTCAACAACCCCGACACCGCGCTGGGAACCCTGATCCTGCTGCACGTCTGGACGTTCGGCGCGCCGATGGTCATCTTCCTGGCCGGCCTGCGGCAGATCCCGAGCAGCTACTACGAGGCCGCCCAGATGGACGGCGCCGGAGTCGTCCAGCAGTTCAAGTCCATCACGCTGCCGCTGCTCACGCCGATCATCTTCTTCAACCTCGTGCTCGAGGTGATCAAGTCCTTCCAGTCGTTCACCCAGTCGTTCATCGTCAGCAACGGCACGGGCGGCCCGACCGACTCCACGCTCTTCTACACGCTCTACCTCTACACCAAGGGGTTCAAGGACTACGAGATGGGCTACGCCTCGGCGATGGCCTGGGTGCTCGTGGTCATCATCGCCGGTCTGACCGGGGTCAACTTCCTCGCGTCCAAGTATTGGGTCTTCTATGGCGACAGCAAGTAGCCGGCCGCCGGTCCTCTACCGGCGCCGCATCTCCCGGGGTGCCAAGCACCTGCTGCTGATCGGCTTCGGCCTGGTCATGCTCTATCCACTGCTGTGGATGATCTCCAGCTCGCTCAAGCCGGAGGAGCTGATCTTCCGCGAGCCGGGCCTGATCCCCAGCCAGTTCACCCTCGACAACTACTTCGAGGGCTGGGACGCGCTGGCCCATCCGTTCGGCTACTACCTGTGGAACTCGGCGGTCATCACGGCGCTGTCGGTCATCGGCAACCTGATGGCGTGCTCGCTGGCCGCCTACGCCTTCGCCCGGCTGAACTTCCCGCTGCAGAAGCTCTGGTTCGCGCTCATGATCGGCACGATCATGCTGCCGCTGCACGTGGTGATCGTCCCGCAGTACATCATGTTCTCCCAGCTGGACATGATCAACACGATCTGGCCGCTGATCCTGCCGAAGTTCCTGGCCCACGACTCGTTCTTCATCTTCCTGATGGTCCAGTTCATCAGGACGCTCCCGCGCGAGCTCGACGAGGCCGCCTCGATCGACGGAGCCGGGTACTGGCGCACGTTCTTCCGCGTCATCCTCCCGCTCTGCACCCCCGCGCTGACCACCACCGCGATCTTCACGTTCATCTGGACGTGGAACGACTTCTTCAGCCAGCTGCTCTACCTGAACAACCCCGACAACTTCACCGTTCCGGTGGCGCTGCGCACCTTCCTGGACTCCAGCGGCGAGTCCTCCTGGGGCCCGATGTTCGCCATGTCGATCATCGCCCTCGGTCCGATCTTCGGCTTCTTCCTGGCCGGCCAGAAGTACCTGATCCGCGGTATGGCCACCACGGGTCTCAAGTAAGTCCTCTTCAACCCCCCTAATGATCAAGAGGAAGGACCGGGAGATGCGTTCTCTCAAGACTGCGGCCCTGCTCGCGGCGGCGGCCCTCACCCTGACGGCCTGCGGCAGCGGTGACGGCGGCGGCGACGCCGCCTCCGACGGCAAGACCAAGCTCCGCTTCTCCTACTGGGGCTCCGACTCCCGGCAGAAGATGACCGAGCAGGCCATCGCGGCGTTCGAGAAGAAGAACCCCACCATCGACGTGGTCGGCGAGTTCTCCGACTGGCCGAGCTACTACGAGTCGCTGGCCACCAAGGTCGCGGCCGGCGACGCGCCCGACGTCATGACCCTGGAGATCCGCGGCCTGTCCGAGTACGCCGGCCGGGGCGCCCTCGCCGACCTCACCGGCAAGGTCAACACCGCCGACCTCGACCAGGGCGTGCTGCCCGCGGGCCAGGTCGACGGCAAGCAGTACGCCATCCCCACCGGCGTCAACGTCTTCGCGATGCTCGCCAACAAGGCCACCATCGAGAAGGCGGGCGAGAAGATGCCCGACGACACGACCTGGACCTGGGACGAGTACATCGAGCTCTCCTCGAAGATCACCAAGGGGGGCGACGGCTCGGTCTACGGCACCGAGTACACCTTCAACCCCGCCTACCTGACCATCTTCGCCGCCCAGCGCGGCGAGTCGTTCTACAACAACGGCAAGATCGGCATCACGCCCGAGACCCTCAAGGCCTGGTGGGCGAACTTCGACAAGCTGATCAAGGAGAAGGGTTCGCCCGACGCCGCCAAGATGGCCGAGACCGCCGCCGCCGGCCAGGAGCAGTCGCTGATCGCCACCAACAAGGGCGGGTTCGGCATGTGGTGGACCAACCAGCTCGGCGCCATGGTCAAGTCCTCGGGCCAGGAGCTGACCCTGCTCCGCCTGCCGAAGGCGCCGGACGCGCAGAAGTCGGGCCTGTTCCTCCAGCCCGCCATGCACTGGACCATCTCCAGCAAGACCGAGCACCCGGCCGAGGCGCAGAAGTTCGTCGACTTCCTGCTCAACGACCCGGAGGCCGGCGCCATCCTGCTCAGTGACCGCGGCCTGCCGATCAACAGCAAGGTGCTGGCGGCGATCAAGGACAAGCTGCCCCCGGCCGACACGCAGAGCCTCGAGTTCATCGAGTCCATCAAGAGCGACCTCGACGCCGTGGTCGTGCCTCCGAAGGGCGGCGGCAAGATGGAGGACATCATCCGCCGCTACTCCGAGGCCGTGACCTCCGGCCAGCAGACCCCCGACGAGGCGGCCACCAAGCTCCTCGAAGAGGCCAACGCGGCCATCGCCGGCTAGCCCGCGCCGCCGGCGGGCCCGTCCCGGCTGATCCGGCCGGGACGGGCCCGCCACCGTCGGGGAACACCTCACGCCTGCCGTACGGCTCGCTGCGGAGCGCGCGAGCCGTACGGCACACCAATCGGCGGGCCGTACGGCGCACCATCGGGAAGCCGTACGGCGCACCATCGGGAAGCCGTACGGCGCACCATCGGGAAGCCGTACGGCGCACCATCGGGGAGAAGGAAATGAGATACGGATTCGTCGGGCTCGGCCACCGCGCCCAGATGTACGTCGACGCGCTGCTCGGCGACTGGCGGGACACCGGCACCATCGTCGCCCTGTGCGACACCAACCGGACCCGGATGGACTACTACGTCGAGCGCATCGGGGAGAAGGTGCCCTGCTTCGCGCCGGACGACTTCGCCGGGATGCTCGAGCTGTGCGACGCGGTGGTCGTCGCCACGGTCGACGCCACGCACGCCCACTACGTGGTCACAGCGCTGGACGCGGGCAAGCGCGTCATCGTGGAGAAGCCGCTGACGATCGACGCCGAGGGATGCGCCGCGATCGCCGCCGCCGCCGAGCGGAGCACCGGCTCGCTGATCGTCACCTTCAACTACCGCTACTCGCCCCGCAACTCCGCGGTCCGCCGCCTCATCATGGAGGGCGCGATCGGCGAGGTCACCTCCGTGCACTTCGACTGGGCGCTGGACACCATCCACGGCGCCGACTACTTCCGCCGCTGGCACCGGGACAAGGCCAACTCCGGCGGCCTGCTGGTGCACAAGTCCACCCACCACTTCGACCTGGTCAACTGGTGGCTGGACGCCGCGGCGCAGAGCGTCTACGCCCAGGGCGAGCTGCGCTTCTACGGCGCGGAGAACGCCCGGGCCCGTGAGCTCGACGCGCGGCCCGAGCGCGGCCAGGGCGCGCCCGGCCTCGGCAGCGACCCGTTCATCCTGGACATCTCCGCCGACCCGCGGCTCAAGCGCCTCTACCTGGACGCCGAGCACGAGGACGGCTACATCCGCGACCAGGACGTCTTCACCGAGGGCGTCACCATCGAGGACAACATGTCGGTCCTGGTCCGCTACGACAACCGGGCCCTGCTCACCTACTCGCTCAACGCGCACGCCCCCGCCGAGGGCTACCGCGTCGTGTTCAACGGCACCGGCGGCCGGATCGAGCTGGAGGTGTGCGAGCGCGCCTGGACGCCGCCGCACGCCGCGATCGACCCCACCGCCGCCTCCAAGGAGCACGCGGCCGGCGCCTGGGAGAGGCTCACCCTGCACCGGCACTGGCAGGAGGCCAGGGAGATCCCGATCGAGCAGGGCGAGGGCGGCCACGGCGGCGGCGACCGGCTGCTGCTGGACGACGTCTTCCGCGGCCCCGACGGCGACCCGCTCGCCCGGCAGGCCGGCTACCTCGACGGGATCCGCAGCGTCATGGTGGGCGCCTCGGCCAACGAGTCCATCCGCACCGGCCGGCCGATCCGCCTGGTCGACGGGGGCACCCGTATGGCGGACAGCTGAGCCGTGTTGTCCGATCCTGCCGGCGGCCCGCGCCGCCTGCGGCACCTCGGCGGGTTCTCCGGGCTCGCCGGCCTGGCCATCGAGCAGCGCGGGCTGTTCCCCTCCTCCGCCCCCGGGCCCGCGCTGCGCGAGCGGGCGCGTGACGTCGTCGGCGTCCTCGACCTGACCGCCGCCGACGTGCGCACCGAACGCACCTGGACGGCGGGCGACCTGTCCGGTGAGGAGGTCTCCTGGGACGTCGGGTTCGGCCCCCGGACCCGCGCCTACGTGCTGCGCCCCCGCGAGGCGGGCGGCGCGGCGCTGCCCGGCGTGCTCGCGCTGCACTGCCACGCCGGGATGAAGTGGGCCGGCAAGGAGAAGATCGCCGACGGCCCGGAGGGCCCCTCCCCCGAGGTCGCCCGGCTCCGGGCCGAGCTCTACGGCGGCCGGGCCTGGGCGGGGGAACTGGCCCGGCGCGGCTTCACCGTGCTCGTCCCCGACGTGCTGGGCTGGGGAAGCCGCCGCGTCCCGCTCGCGGACATGCCCGACCGGGTCCGCGGGAACCCCGTGCCCGGCCCCGGCGGGACCGGACCCGGCTCCGGTGAGGCGGACCCCGGCGATCCGGGATCCGGTGAGACAGGGTCCAGTGAGACAGGGTCCGGTGAGGCCGGGCTCAGCGAGGCCGACCGTTACGACGCCGCGGCCGCCCGGCACGAGCACGTGCTGGCCAAGTACTGCACCGTGCTGGGCACCTCCTTCGCCGGCGTCGTCGCCGGAGAGGACCTGGCCGCCGCCGTCTACCTGCGCTCCCGCCCCGACACCGAGACCGGGGCCGTCGCCGCCGCCGGGCTGTCCGGCGGCGGCCTGCGCGCGGCCCTGCTCGGCGCCTTCGACCCCGGCCTGACCGCGGTCGCCGTGGTCGCGATGATCTCCTCCTACCGCGACCTGCTGGACGGGCACGTCGCCTCCCACACCTGGATGCTGTACCCGCCGGGCCTGTCCCGGCTCTGCGACCTGCCCGACCTGGTGGCCTGCGCCGCCCCCCGCCCGCTGCTGGTCTGGTACGGCGAGCACGACGCGATCCTCCCCCCGGAGGGGATGCGCCGCGCCCACGCCATGATCACGGAGCACTACCGGCGGGCCCCGGCCGGTTACACCGGCGTGTTCGGTGACGCGGGGCACCGCTTCGACCTCCCCACCCAGGAGCTGGTCTTCGACTGGCTCGCCCGCCATGTGACAACGGCCCGCCCCACGGGAACAGCAGTCCGTCCCACGAGAACAGCAGGAGGTGAGCCGCGATGGTGACGATCAGGGATGTGGCGCAGGCGTCGGGAGTCCACGTCTCGACGGTGTCGCGGACGTTCTCCGCGCCGCACCTGGTCAGCGCGGAGACGCGCAACCGGGTGCTGGCCGTGGCTGAAGGGCTGGGCTACCGGCCGAACCGGGCGGCGCGGGCGCTGACCACCGGGCGGACCCACAACCTGGGGCTGATCGTCGCCGACATCGCCAACCCGTTCTTCCCTCCGCTGATCAAGGCGGCGCAGGCGCAGGCGCGGGAGCGGGACTACCACGTGTTCGTCGCGGACACCGACGAGAACCCGCTGATGGAGCAGGAGCTGATCGAGACGCTCTGCAAGCAGGTGGACGGGGTGCTGCTGTGCAGCCCGCGCCTGTCGAACCGGGTGATCGAGCGGCTGCGCGCGCAGGTGCCGTTCGCGGTGGTCAACCGGCGGGTGAAGGGGCTGCCCACGGTGCTGATGGACGTGGGGCAGGGGGTGCGCGCCGCGGTGGAGCACCTGGCGGACCTGGGCCACCGCCGGATCGCGCTGCTGTCCGGGCCGAGCGGCTCGTGGACCAGTGAGGAGATGCACGCCACCGCCACCGACGCCGCGGCCGAGGCGGGCGTGGAGCTGACCGTGCTGCGGCCGAACGAGCCGACCGAGCAGGGCGGGCTGGCGGCGGCCGCGGCCGTCGCCGGGTCGGGGATGACCGGCGTGCTCTGCCACAACGACCTGGTCGCACTGGGCTTGATCGAAGGGCTGCGCGAGCGGGGGCTGAGCGTGCCCGGCGACCTGAGCGTCATCGGCGTGGACGACAGCCTGCCCGGCCGGCTGAACCGGCCCAAGCTGACGACGATCACCATGCCGACCGCGGCCGCCGGGCGGATGGCGGTCGACCTGCTGCTGGCCGCCGTCAACGCCGGGGACGCCGCGACGGCGGCGCTGGCCCGGCTGGAGACCACCCTCATCGTGCGCGAGTCCACCGGTCCCGCGGCGCCGTCCGCGCTCCCGGCCAGACTCCCCGCCAGCCCAGCCGTACGGTGACCGTCCGCGAGCCGCCCTCCTGGTCGGCGAGCCGGCCGAAGGCGAGCACGAGCCTCGCGCCCGTCCCGGCGCCCGTCAGGAGCGGCGGCGCGCGGAGCACCTCGGCGACCGGCCGGTCCCAGGTCACGGTCAGCGCGTCCAGGTCGCGCCGGGGGTCCGCCACGGTCAGCGTGGCCGTACCGTCACCGCGCTCCCTGACCAGGACCGCGCACGGCGCGGAGGCGGTCAGTTCCCCGGCGGCTCCGCCCGTCCAGAAGTTGACCGCCGTGATCCCGAGCGACGGGACCCGGATCCCCTGCTGCCGGGCGGTGTTGGCGAGCACCCTCGCCCAGCCCGGATCGGCGGCCCGGGCCCGGGTGCCCACCAGGTCCGCACCGGGCAGGAGCAGGTAGACGTAACCGGCCGAGGCGGGATCGACGCCGTGGTCGAGCCAGAGGGTCGTGTAGCTCCGGGCCACCGGGTCCGCACCGACGTCATCGTCGTCGCCACCGGTGCGGCCGACGCGGCCGGTGCGCTCCTCGCGCAGCGTGTGCAGCGGACCGCCACCGAGCAGGACGTAGCCGCCGTGCCCTTCCAGATGCGCCCAGGCCGCCCCGCCGCCCCCGGCCGCGTCCCCGTGCGCGACGCCGCCCACCGCCCCGCCCACCGCCCCGCCCACCGCCAGGGGGGCTCCGGTCCTCCGGTTGTCCACGACCGTCTCGACCCGCACCCCGTCCGCCGCGGTGATCCCGGCGCCCAGGCAGACCACCGCGTCGTCGAGGAAGAACCACGACTTGAAGGCCTCCAGAGTGCTCCCTAAGCCGTTCAGGTGCTGACCCACCGCCGCGTACACGCCGTCGGTGGCGCCGCCGACCCAGCGCGCCGGCGGGCGGGTGTCACCCCACTCCCCACCGGCGCCGTCGGCCAGCCGCAGCGTGGAGACGGTCGTGCCCGGCAGGCGGTAGGGGTCGACGGTGTCCCAGAAGGAGTCGGAGTACTGGTCGCCGTGACCCTCGGCCCACCAGTGGAGCATCCCGGCGCCGGTGTGCCAGCCGCGCAGGTTCTCGCCGTTGCCGTGCTCGTAGTGGCCGATCCGGTCGGAGGCCATGCTGAGCCCCGCGCACCAGCCCGGCCGGCGGTGGACGGCGCGGGCGCTCATCGCCAGCAGCCGGTGGCCGTCGGGTTCCCCGGCCGCCGGGATCCCGTCGTCGTGCAGGATCGCGGCCAGGCGGGCGTGGAATCCCAGGTCGCTCCGCTCCGCGGCCCGGAGCATGGGCACACCGGTGTCCCGCAGCGCCCACCCCTTGACCATGGCCCGCCACCGGGCCCGCTCGGCGGCCGAGGCCGACTCCCCCAGCAGCAGGACCGCCGCCGCGATCGCGTGCCCCCTGCGGTGGTCCTCGTACGGCCGCCTGCCGATCCCCCGTCCTCCGGCGAGGTCCATGCAGAAGCCGTCGTGCACGACCGGGGCGAAGGACCTCTCAACCATGTCGAAGACGATCCGCCGGTCCGGGTCGGTCACCTCCCACGGCGAGCCGCGCAGCACCGCGAAGAGCGTCGCGAGACCGGACAGCAGCACCACCCCGTACCCGCCCTGGTAGGGGACGGACGTGTGCTGGACGAACGAGCCGTCCCGGTAGAAGCCGTCCCCCTCCCTGACGTAGGGGAAGACCGGCGAGAGCGCCGACACGGCCAGGGCCGCCCTCCTCGGATCCGACCCCAGGACGGCCCGCAGCAGCGTCACCGTGCACAGGTCCACCCGGTTGGCGCCGGTGCTGGTGCCGCTGTAGTCGTCCAGCACGCATTCGGGGACGAAGTGGTCCACGGCGTCCAGCAGCGCCCCGCGCCGCGCCTCCCCCAGCTGCGGGCCGATCAGCACGGCCGCGTCCAGCAGCCTCCGGGGGACGCCGATCCGCCAGTCCCACCAGTTGCCGGCCGGGTCCGCGCCCACGGCGTACACCCGCCGCCGGTAGTGGTCGACGCCCGCGGCGACGGCGGCCGCCAGCGCGGCGTCACCGGTCAGCCCGGTCCCCGGCAGGGCGTACGCGCGGGCCATGGCCCGCAGCCGCGCCGGGGTCGCGGTGAAGGAGGGGAACGCCAGGCCCGGCCAGAGCGACGCATCATCCGGCGCCATGGTGTCCCGGTACCCGGCCGCGACCGCCCCCAGCTCCGCCAGCCGGCTCCGGTACGGCTCGGCCGCCGGGTCGAACCCCGACCCGGCCGTCACGTCCCGCCACCGGCGGCGCAGCAGGACGAACGGATCGTCCCCGGTGGACGCGCCGGGACCCGCCCCGCGTGGGACCACCCCGTCGGAGCACCCCGCCGGGATCAGCGCTCCGGCCGCGGCGGCACCACCGAGCCGGAGGAAGGACCGCCTGGAACGCCCGACCATGCGTAGATTATTGCGTCGGTCCGGGCTCTGTAAGCTGACCGGCATGGTCGGCGAGGAGAACGATTCGCTGCAGTCCGCGATCTCACGGGATGATCCGGTGCAGTCCGCGATCTCAGGCGAACTCCGCCTCCTCGACCGGGAGGTCCGTTCCTCGGCAGCGCTCATGGGCGAGCTCATGGACCCCGAGTTCAGGGAGATCGGGGCCTCCGGGCGTCTCTGGGACCGTGACTCCCTCATCGCTGCGATCTCCCAGGACCCGGATCCGCTGGCGGTCCCGATCGCGGTGAGCGACATGGAGGGCAGGCTTCTCGCCCCCGGGCTCGTCCATCTGACCTACGTCTCCGAGTACCACGGCCGCCGGGCGCGCCGGAGCTCCGTCTGGCGGCACTCGGAGCAGGGGTGGCGGCTGTACTTCCACCAGGGGACGCTGAGCGCCTACTGATCGCGACCGTCGTCTCACCTCGACCGCCGCTGTTTCCCTTCCAGGGCCGGAGGTGCTGCGTGAGCGGGCTTGAGTCTCCAGTAAGGGGAGACGGAAGGGTGGAGGCATGGACGGCGACGCGCTCTACTCGATCGGTGACCTGGCCCGGCGGACCGGACTCACGGTCAAGGCCATCAGGTTCTACTCCGACTGCGGGATCGTGCCGCCGGCCGACCGCAGCCCGGTCGGCCACCGCCGCTACGGCATCGACGCCGTCGCACGACTGGACCTCGTCCGCACGCTCCGCGACCTGGGAGTGGACCTCCCCACCATCCGCAGGGTCCTGGACCGGGAGGTCTCCCTCCCCGAGGTCGCCGCGGCGCACGCCGCGGCCCTGTCGGTGCAGATCCGGACGCTGCGCCTGCGACGCGCGGTGCTGACGGCGGTCGCCGAACGCGGCTCCACTCCCGAGGAGATGAGTCTCATGCACAGACTGGCCAAGCTCTCCGAAGACGAACGCCACCGCCTGATCCGCGATTTCCTCGACAGCGCCTTCGGCGACCTGGACACCGGCCCGGGATTCACCGGGATCATGCGCTCGATGACCCCGCACCTGCCCGACGACCCCACCGCCGAGCAGGTCGAGGCGTGGGTGGAGCTGGCCGAGCTGTCCCAGGACCCGGATTTCCGTGCCCTCATGCGGCGTACGGCCGAGCAGCACGCCGCCGAGCGCCTCCCGGGTGAGCCCTCGCCCCCGCGCCGCGACACCGTCTCGATCATCCCCGAGCAGGTAGGCCCGGCCCTGGCCGCCGGCATCGACCCCGTCTCGCCGCAGGCCGATCCGATCGTCTCCGCGGTGACGGCCCGGTGCGCGGACCTCGTCGGCCGCCCCGACGACACCGACCTCCGGCACTGGTTGCTGACCCGGCTGGAGACCGCCGGCGACCCCCGCAGGGAGCGATATCTCCGGCTGCTAGCAGTGATCAACGGCTGGCCTGCCCCGGAGAGCCTGGCACCGGTGTCCGACTGGTTCGTCCGGGCGTTGCGCGTCCGGCTGCCGGAGAGCGCGCCGGACACGCCGGTCTCCCGCTGAGTCCGCGAGAGGCGCCGACCCCCTGACCGTTCGCACCGCCCGGCCCGATCCCGGTTCGTCGGGATCGGGCCGGGCGGCCTCCCGGACGACCGGTTCGCCGGAGCCGTGGACCGCCCGGCGGTCTCCCGGACGACCGGGGGCCACCGGGCGGTCACCCGGCTCAGGCCGGACCGACTCCGGACACGTGGTAGCGGAGCACTTCGGCGTCGCGGATCGCCACCGTCTGCTCCTCTTCCGGCCCCGAGCCCCGGAACGCCTCGAGAGCCTCCTCGGACTCCCACCGCTCATAGACGTTGATCCGCCCCGCGTCGACCAGGTCGGCGCCGAGCACGAAGTCGAGGCAGCCGGAGGCGGCGCGCGCCTGCTCGACCGCACCGGCACAATCCTGCAGATAGGCGTCCCTGTCATCGGGATCGACGACGAGCCGGCCAGAAATGATGATCATGCCGTGATCGTAGGGTCCGCCACCGACGGAATCCGCGATGCGCGCCGACGTGCCCGGTACTCCCGGCGGAGAGATGCCGGCCGGTCTACGCAGGCCATGGTGAACGGCGAGGCCGCCGGGGCAGGTCTCCGGACAGCAGCCGAGGCAGCAGGTCCGGCAGGATGACGGGAAAGACCAGGTCACTGGTGGCGTGCAGCTCCGTTGCGCTCCACCATCGGATCTCCAGGAGGTCTCTGCGCTCCTGGTCGCTCTGGGCGGACAGGTCGAGCCGGACGGTGTCCGCCCTGACACAGAAGTACTGGTTGGTGGTGATGAAGGTCGTCTCCCCCAGCCACCACTGACCGGAGTCGACGACGACCGGGTCTCCCATACGGAACGGCGTGAGGGTGTGGCCGGTCTCCTCGCGCAGTTCGCGAGCCGCCGCCTGGGCGGGGCTTTCACCCGGGTCAACGGCGCCGCCCGGGGGCATCCAACCCCGCCGGTCCCATGGGTGGGGAAGATGATGTCGGAACAGCAGCACGCGGTCGTCGGGACTCAGGAGGATCACTCGGGCGGTGTCTCGTCGCAGGGGCGCCGTCACAGTCACGCCCGTGATCGTAGGAAAGGGCCCCGCGCCCGGGATCAGCGGGGGCACGTCACCCTCACGAGAGCCGGGGCGGTGCACCCGGGTCGGGGATGCGGCCGAGTGTTCCGGCCGACGGGCTCCGTCACAGCCGAGTGTTCCGGCCGACGGGCTCCGTCACACAGGACGCCCGGTACCCGACCGGATCACCGCGCACGACGAACCGGTCACCCGGCGGCCAGTCGACGCCGGAGCTCCTCCTCCGAGACGTCCTCGATGTGGGTGAGGAACACCCAGATGTGCCCGGACGGGTCCTTGAGGATGACGGTGCGGTCGCCGTGGAACATGTCCTTCGGCGGCTGGAGGATCTCGGCTCCGGCGGCCTGCGCGCGTTCCGCCAGGCCGTCGACGTCCGGCACGAAGACGTGCAGCGTGACGGAGGTGCCTCCGCCGAGCGAGCTCGGCGCGGCGAAGGAGCCCGCCTCCGCCTCGTCCACGCTGCCGTCGCCCAGCATCAGGACCGACCGCCCGATGGAGATCTCGGCGTGCAGGATCCCGCCGCCCGGAGCGTCGATCCTGAAGTCCTCGCGGGCGCCGAACGCCCGCCGGTAGAAGTCGATCGCCGCGGCGGCGTCGTCGACCATGATGTGCGGGATCACCGCGTAGCGGTAGCGGTCGGGGATCTCGGCTTCGACTGCGCTCTCGGCCATGGCGAACCTCCTGGGAAAAGCACCGCAGGCCGGTTCCCGCGGTCCTAGGAAGAACCTAGAAGCTCAAGCATGGTTTAGGTCAATCGCCGTGCAGGCACGAAGCCCGGCAACCGGCTATTCGCCCGCGTCCGCAGTCGGCAGCGGCACCTCGGCGATGAAGAACAGGAAGCTGATTTTGGTCGAGAAGTCATGGAAATCGTCGGGGAACAGCTCACGTCCGGCCGGGTCGGGCTGTGGCTCGCTGATGACGGCAAGGCGGAAGCCGGCGGCGGTGAGGGCGCCGGTCATCGCGTGCAACGGTCTGCGCCAGAAGAGCATCGGGAAGGACTGCCCGTTGAGCGTCCATTCGTCGGTATAGCTGGTGGTCGAGTGATAGTCGGGCCGAGGATCCTGGAGCGCGTAGTCCGCGAACGGGTGGTTCACCGAGGCGATCAGCCGTCCACCCGGCCTGAGCACCCGGCGCATCTCGGCCAGCGTCGGCCCCCAGTCCTGCAGGTAGTGCAGCACCAGCGACGCGACCACGTCGTCGAACGTGCCGTCGTCGAACGGCAGGCGGTCGCTCAGGTCGGCCACACGCAGGTCCGCGTCGTCACCGAGCCGCCTTCTGGCCAGCGCCAGCATCCCGGCGCTGGCGTCGATGCCCGTGACGACGGCGCCGCGCTCGCGCAGTACGGCCGACAGGGGGCCTGAGCCGCAGCCGGCGTCCAGGACCCGGCGACCGGCCACGTCTCCGGCGAGGGCCATGATCGCGGGCCGCGCATAATACGCGTTGATGAAGCTGTTCTCGGTTTCCGCCGAGTACGCCTCGGCGAAGCTGTCGTAGTCATTCACCCGGGCCGCCGGATCGACCGGCTGGGTTGCGGTCGAAACCCAGGCGGGCCTCGATGATGCGCGATTCTCGGGCACGTCGGCTACGCGTTCCATGATCGCAGCCTAACCCGCCGTCGGCGGGTGCGGCATGATTGGTCCGTTGCGCAGGCGGCAGTGTGCACCGCCGTTTTCTCACGGACATTTCCGCGCCTGTCGATCACCGACTGCTGCCCGCACCCGTCGACAAGCGCTGCCACCCTCCCACAGGCACAACCACACATCGCGATCACAAGGGGCCTTCGAACCGCGGACCGACGAGGAAAATGGCATTGCCGCGGTGCAGCGTCAAGAGTGAACGGTGTCAGGGTAGGCGTGGGTTAGAGAGCCGTCGGCTTGGGACCCGGCCACTGATCATGCCGGGCTGGCCGGGAGAACGGGGGTACCGGTCAGGGCGGGCCGGTTGACCGCGGGTGCCCGTGGGTGACCGCGGTTCCTGCCTGTTCTGGCACGCATCTGGTACGCGATCGCTCGCCTGTGCTTACGTGATCAGTGTGAGTTCTGATTCGGATATGGGCAGGCGTCTCGAACCTGTTGCGGCGAAGACGGGGCCGGCGGCCGGGAAGGCGGGATACATCACACCGGCCCTTGTCCTGGGCGCGGTCCCCCTTCTGCTCGCCGACTGGTTCATCGCTTCGGCGATCCTGGGACGCGACTGTGTCGTGTCGTACGGAGGCGGCAACACAACAGAATGCGGCGGCGGGCTTTCGGAGGAAGAGATGTCCGCCGCGTCAGGACTGATCGCACTGGTGGTGCTCGCCATCCAGCTAGGGTTGATCGTCCTGGTGAGACGGCGCATCCGCTCCGGCCCGCAGTGAGACCGTACGGCCGGCGACGGCGCACGTTGAGGCGGACGCACGACCGGAAACGCCGCTCCCTCCTGCCCGGCTCCACGACCTCCGCCACATCCACGCCACCACGCTCCTCCTGGCGGTCGTCGCGGCCCGGCTCGGCCACGCCGATCCGGTGATCACGCTCCGGGTCTACGCCCGCGTGATCCATGAGCAGGCGGCGACGGCCGCCGGCGTCTTCGCCCAAGCGGTTGAAGAGTTCGACGCATGAACGCGTTTTCATCTCGGTGAAGACGACACCGGGATCGCTCCCTAAACCCTAGGAAGACGTCGCGGAAAACACTCCACTAGCCCAAGTAGTGCATCTCGATGACATCCCGGCGCCGCTGACCGAGGTACCACTCGGAAGCGGCGTCGGTGTCGATCACTGCACGGAGCACGGCCGGTTCTCCCCCGGCCACCTCCGAGACGACCTTTCCCCGGGGGGAAACGATCATTGTCGGGCAGTGCGAGATCGGATCAGCGACGTTGGCGGCGAGCACCCACCGCTGGTTCTCCGCCGCCCGGCTGATGAGATGGCTACGCCAGACCCCGGAGGGCTCATCGGGGTTGGCGGCGTTCGTCAGATAGGCGAGCACCTTCGCCCCCGAACGGGCCATATATCCCCACTGCTCGGGGAAGCGGATCTCCCGACAGATCTGCACCCCCACATCGACCGCTCCTCCCGGCAGGGTGAGCCGGTGGACGGGAAGCTCGGATCCGGCGGCGAGCACACCCCGTTCATTCATCGCCAGGTTGATCTTCCGATAGAAGCTCCGCCTGCCCTCGGGATCGAAGAGGATCGCGGCGTTCCACCACCGCCCGGCGTCGAATACCAGAGAGCCGCAGACCACATGCACGGCACTGCGTATAGCAAGCTTGGCCAACTCAGTCATGGCCTCGTCCAGTTCACCCGGATCCAGATCCGCAAGCGGAGACAGATCAGTGCCGTATCCGGACAGCGCTCCCTCTGGAAGCACCACCAGGTCATCGTCCGCGCAGGCCTTCACCACCCGGGCGATCTCGGCGAGGTTCTCCCGGACATTCCAGGAGACGGGGATCTGGGCGACAGCCGTACGCACGATCACGAGCGAGGACGGTAGCAGCAGGAAGTGTGATCACCGCTGGCGGTGTAGATGCCCCTTCCAGAGGGCGCTGTTAGCGAGTCCGTTAGCAAGATCATGGAATCACCCGAGCAAACAAAAGACCCCTGACGGCGTATCGCCTGTTCAGGGGCCTTTCCGTTACAGAGCCGACGAGGGGAATCGAACCCCTGACCTTCTGTTTACAAGACAGATGCTCTGCCGATTGAGCTACGTCGGCACGGTCGCCTGACGAGTGTAGTCGGCCTGAGCCCCTGACGTCACTGAGGAAAGGGCGCGAACCGCGAGCGGAATCTACCGCTTGCGGTGGCGGGCCACCTCGTACAGGGCGATGCCTGCGGCGACGCCCGCGTTGAGGGACTCGGCCGCGGCGCTCATGGGGATGCGGACGACCAGGTCGCAGGCCTCCCGGACCAGGCGGGACAGGCCCTTGCCCTCCGAGCCGACGACCACGACCAGGGGCCCGTCGAGCAGGTTGGCGTCACCGACGTCGACCGTGCCCTCGCCGTCCAGGCCGATCACGAACAGCCCCGCCTCGCGGTAGTCCCGCAGGGTCGCGGTGAGGTTGGCGGCACGGGCCACGGTCATGTTGGCCAGCGTGCCCGCCGAGGTCTTCCACGCACCGGCGGTCACCCCCGCCGAGCGGCGGGAGGGCACGACCAGGCCGTGGGCGCCGAAGGCGGTGGCCGAGCGCGCGATGGCGCCGAGGTTGCGCGGGTCTGTGACGCTGTCGAGGGCCACGATCAGCGGCACCTCGGCGGCGTCCTGGGCCGCGTGGACCAGGTCCTCGGGGTGGGCGTACTCGTAGGCGGGGATCTGCAGGGCCACGCCCTGGTGCACGCCGCCCTCGGTCAGCCGGTCCAGCTTCTCCCGGCCTGCCTCCAGCATCGGGATGCCCCGGTCGGCGGCGATGCGCACCGACTCCTTGACCCGGTCGTCGTTGTCGATGCGCTGCGCGATGTAGAGCGCGCTCGCGGGCACTCCCGCCCGGAGCGCCTCCAGGACCGGGTTGCGGCCGCCGATGTACTCCGGCGCGTCCTCGCTGCGCCGGGTGCGGGCCGGGGCGGGACGCTGCGACGAGGACCTGCCGGTCTTCTCCTCGCGCTCCAGCCGCTCCGTGCGCGCCTTGTCCTTGTACCAGTGCCGCATGTGCGCCGGCGGGGTCGCGCCCCTGCCCTCCAGGCCACGGCGGACGTTGCCGCCCGTGCCCTTGGTCGGACTCTTCTTCTTCGCGGGTCGCCCGGACCCTCTACCCCCACCAGCCATGGTCCCTAGCGTACGGCCTGCCCCACCGAGCCCGCGCCGCCCGCGACCGCCGGAGGACCGGCGGGCGGCGCGGCACGGCGGCGACGCAGCGGAACACGGAGCGACGCGGAGGCGGAGCAAGGCCGGGGCCTCGAGGCGGCCCCGCGTCCGGGATCCCGTCCGCGACCGCCTCGGGGCCTACCTCGACAGCTCCCAGCGGGGGCCCTGCGGGGTGTCCTCCACGGCGACGCCCGCCTGGGCGAGCCCGTCACGGATGGCGTCGGCCGCGGCGAAGTCCTTGCGGGCCCGGGCCGCCTGCCGCTGCTCCAGCGCCACGGCGACCAGGGCGTCCACGGTCGCGCGCAGACCGGAGTCGCCGCCCGAGGAGCGCCACTGCTCCGAGCGCGGGTCGAGGCCGAGCACGTCGAGCATGTTCTGCGTCTCGGCCAGCAGCCGGGCCACCTGCTCCTTGTTCCCGTGCGCCAGGGCGACGTTGCCCTCGCGGACCACCTCGTGCACCACGGCCAGCGCCTGCGGCGTGCCCAGGTCGTCGTCGAGCGCGTCGGTGAACGCCTGGGGCAGCGGGGCGTCGGCGTCCACGTCGTGGATCACCTCGGCCGCCCGGGTGACGAAGCCCTCGATGCGCTGGTAGGCCGCGGCGGCCTCGAACAGCGCCTCCTCGGAGTAGTCGATCGCCGAGCGGTAGTGCGGCGCGGCCAGGTAGTAGCGGAGCTCGACCGGCCGGACCTTCTTGGTGACCTCGGGGATCAGCAGGGAGTTCCCGAGCGACTTGCTCATCTTCTCCGCACCGATCTTGAGCATGCCGTTGTGCATCCAGTAGCGGGCGAAGCCGTCCCCGGCGGCCTGCGACTGGGTCAGCTCGTTCTCGTGGTGCGGGAAGATCAGGTCGACGCCGCCGCCGTGGATGTCGAAGGTCGCCCCGAGGTACTTCGTGGCCATCGCGGAGCACTCGAGGTGCCAGCCAGGACGGCCCCGGCCCCAAGGGGTCGGCCAGGTCGGCTCGCCGGGCTTCTCCCCCTTCCACAGGGCGAAGTCACGCGGGTCGCGCTTGCAGGAGTCGGTGTCGGTGTCGCCGGCCGCCCGCATGTTCTCCAGCCGCTGGTTGGAGAGCGAGCCGTACCGGTCGGCGTAGGAGACCACGTCGAAGTAGACGTCCCCGTCGGCGGCGTAGGCGTGGCCGGCGGCGATCAGCCGCTCCATGAGCTCGATCATCTCGGGGACGTGGCCGGTGGCGCGCGGCTCGACGGTCGGCGGCAGGCACCCGAGCACCTGGTAGGCCCAGGTGAAGGCGCGCTGGTTGCGCTCGGCGACCACGAACCAGGGCACGCCCTCCTCTGCGGCGACCCGGATGATCTTGTCGTCGATGTCGGTGACGTTCCGGCAGAAGGTGACGTCGTAACCGGACCGGGTCATCCAGCGGCGGAGCACGTCGAAGTTGACGCCGGACCGGATGTGGCCGATGTGCGGTGGGGCCTGCACGGTGGCGCCACACAGGTAGATCGACGCCCGGCCGGGCTCCACCGGAACGAATTCGCGGACCGTGCGTGTGCTGGTGTCGTAAAGGCGCAGGCTCACGAGAAAAGGCTAACGCCTTCCCCCGCCCGGCAAGCCGGGTTACGCGACGTTGAAATCACGACCGCATCGGTCCTCTCCGCGCCATCCGGGACATCCGGCCTCCGCGGACCAGGAAGAACGCGGTTCGGCCTGCACCGAAGGCCTGGGGCGCGACGGCATGATCGCGGTAGGGTCGGAGGGCCATGGACGTGAAATCCCCCGCGGCGGCAGGTCCGATCTCCCGCCCGTCCTCTGCCCTGTCCTCCGCTCCGGCCTCCCCCGGCCGGACCGCCGTAGCCCTGCGCCACGCGGGCGTCGCGCTCGCCGGGATCGGCGTCGCCGCGCTGACCGGTACGGCGTGCGTGCTGTCCTTCGAGACCCTGCGCGCCCTGGCCGTCACCGGCGGGGCCCGCGCCGACCTGGCCTACCTCTACCCGGCGGGCTTCGACGCGCTCCTGGTCATCACCATGATCGGCGTGCTGCTGCTGCGCGGTGCGCGCTGGCCGATCCGCCTGCAGGCCGGGGCCGTCCTGGTCCTGCTGTTCGCCGCCGTGGTCGCCGCCGAGGTGATCAGGGCCGCCGGAACGGCGGTGGACGTACGGCGGGCGGCCGTCGTGGTCGCCGTCGCGCCCTGGGCGATGCTGGCCCTGGCCCTGTGGCTCTGGCTCGTGCTGATCAAGCACGCCCACGTACGGCGGGCCGCCCTGGACGCCCGGCGGACGGGTCCGGAGCGGGACGGCGACATCGTGCCGTTCCCCGACGCCGGGCCGGAGGTCGCGGACCGTCCTTCCGCCCGCCCGGTCCAGCATCCGGCGGTGGAGACCCCGCTCGACCCGCAGGCCGCCCCGCCCCTGGAGTCCGCGCCGCTGGACCCGGTTCCGCTCCACGACCTGTCCACCGAGCCCGTGGTCGGGCCCACGCCCGCACCGGAGACGCCGGAGGTGGACGAACTGCCCGGGCCGGACCCCGTGGCGGACCGGCCCGCCGGGGGTCGCGGCGGCGAAGGAGACCCGGACCGTACGAGGGGCTCGGACCCTACGAAGGACTCGGACCGTGCTGGAGACCCGGAACGCGTGGAGGAGGAGTCCGCGGACCGGCCCGCCGACCTCTCCGCGGCACCCGGGCCGGAAACGGACGCTCCCGAGGCTCCGGAGCCGGCCCCCGGCCCCCGGGACAAGCCCGTGCGCTGGGGTGACCTGGTCCGCCCGCACCCGGGTGACCTGCTCGTGCACCCTCCTCGCGGCGCCGTGCGCGATCCGGAACGCGAGACCGTACCCGATCCGGAAGGCGGCGCCGTACAGGACCGGAGGCCCGGGGGCGGCCGGACCGGAGAGCGTGTGGAGACCTGGACCGCCGCACCGCACGAGGAGACAGAGGGCTCCCTGACGGGTCTCCGGCCAGAGGTCTCACCCTCGGTTCCCGGCGGGTCCGCCGACCGTGACGCCGACACCCAGCCGATGCGTGCAATGGAGGACGGCTCACCGGCCCTCGATCTCGATCCCGATCCCGATCCGGCGCACGGCGCCGAGGCCGCCGATCCTCAGGAGGACGAGGTCGCTGCACCGCCCTCGGGCCGCATGCGCAGCACCCCCGTCCCTCCGGAGGGGTGAGGCGCCTCGGTCGGCCGTAGCCGGGGCCGGCTCCGGGGCCCGTGGAGGGAGCCGGCCCCGCATACGGCCGCGACCCGCCCGGCGCGCCGTGTGGGCGCCGGACGGGTCTCTGTGCGGAAGCCAGGACATCGAGCCTGCCACCGCGGGCGTCTCCGGAGCGGACGGTGCCCGCCCGGACCGCGGCCGGTCACCGGGAAGGTGCGCTCGGCTGTCAGACCCTGGAGCGGCGGAGCCCCGCGACCAGGCCGACACCGACGACGGCCAGGACGACCTGCATGACGAGCTCGATCCAGTCGATGCCGTCGGTGGTGGCGACGCCCAGCGACTGGGCGATCGCGGTACCGATCAGTGCGGCGACGATACCGACGACAATGGTCAGGACCCATCCGATCGCCTGTCGGCCAGGAAGCAGGAGACGACCGATTGCGCCGATGACGGCGCCGATGACGATGGCCCCGAGAATGGATGCGATAGTCATATCAACCTCCCCGTGAGGGTGAGACCTTCACTCTCACGGAAAGAGGGCTACCCCGTACTCCAGGATTACTCCTGGAAATATAAAATTCCTGCCGGATCAGGTCCTGGTGGTTCCCCCCGGGTGGGTCTTCCCGGGACGCATCTGCGTGACGAGCAGCACCCCCACCACCGCCAGAGCGAGCTGGAGGATGTGCTCCCACCAGTCGATCCCCCGGGTGTTCGCGATGCCCAGCGCGCCTGCGATGAGCGTTCCGATGAGCGCGGCGGCGATTCCCACGATGAGCGTCAGCGCCATGCTGATGCCCTGCCTGCCCGGAATGATGAGACGCGCGAGCGCGCCCACAATGGCTCCGATCACGATCGCGCTGATGATCGACCAAAGCATGTCCAGCTCCCCCCTGTGACGGGACACGGTCATTGGAGGCGTACCCAGGACATACGTGATTATCCGAAGAAAAAGAGGCGACCCGTACCGCGCCAGGAAACGGGCCGCCCCGCAGGGGTTCCGGAGGGTTTTTCCGCGCCACCCGCCGGAACGCGACGAACGCTCACGCGCTCCGCATTACAGGACGCGCGGCCCGCCGTTCAGGTTCACCACGATCGCGGTGGCGATCGCCGCCACGCCCTCTCCGCGGCCCGTGAGTCCCAGCCCGTCGGTCGTGGTGGCGCTGACGCTCACCGGCGCGCCCACGGCCGCACTGAGGGCCTTCTCGGCCTCGGTACGGCGCGGCGCCAGCTTGGGGCGGTTGCCGACCACCTGGACGGCCACGTTGCCGATCTCGAACCCGGCGGCCCGGACCTGCCGGGCCGTCTCCTCCAGCAGGGAGACCCCGGAGGCGCCGGCCCACCGGGGATCGGACGTGCCGAAGAGACCGCCGAGATCACCGAGACCGGCGGCGGACAGCAGCGCGTCGCAGGCGGCGTGGGCCGCGGCGTCACCGTCGGAGTGCCCGGCCAGGCCCGTCTCGCCCGGCCAGTGCAGACCCGCGAGGTGCAACTCGCGCCCGGATGCGAACGGGTGGACGTCGACCCCGACGCCCACCCGTGGAAATGTCGTGTTCAGGAGTTGAGAACCTCGTCGAGCAGGGCCTCGGCCTTGTCCTCGTTGGTCTTCTCCGCGAGAGCCAGCTCGCTGACCAGGATCTGCCGCGCCTTGGCGAGCATGCGCTTCTCTCCTGCGGAGAGTCCGCGCTCCTTGTCTCGACGCCACAGGTCGCGGACGACCTCGGCCACCTTGTTGACGTCACCGGACGCCAGCTTCTCGAGGTTGGCCTTGTAGCGGCGGGACCAGTTGGTGGGCTCCTCGGTGTGAGGCATGCGCAGCACGTCGAAGACGCGCTCGAGGCCCTCCTGGCCGACGACGTCGCGAACTCCGACGAGCTCGGCGTTGTCGGCTGGAACCTGGACGGTGAGGTCGCCCTTGTCGACCTTCAGAACCAGGTAGGTCCTTTCTTCGCCCTTGATGGTCCGAGTCGTGATCGCCTCGATCCGAGCAGCCCCGTGGTGGGGGTAGACGACAGTGTCGCCGACCTGGAAAGTCATGTGACAAGTACCCCTTCCGCTGTACTCCAGAGTACCACGTATCCACAGGCTCCCGGAACAGTGAAATCACCATAACTGCAGGTCAAAGCCGCGTTTTAAGCCTTGACAAGCGTCCGACTGTGTGAATCAAGGGTTGGAAAAGCACTCATGACCTGCATGCCCCCGATGCCCGCGATCCGCCAGGCCGCCGGAAAACCCGGGAAAGCGGACGGATAAGGTTGGCGCTGCCCTATCTCTAGTGTGACAAGGAGAACCCGCACCGTGACCCGCAACAGCCGTCACCGGGCGATCGCCGCCGCCGCGTTCCTCGCAGCCGCTCCGGCGCTGGCCGGCTGCGGCGCCGGATTCGACGCGATCACCACCCAGCCCTACGCGCCGACCGAGGCCACGAGTGTCAAGGTCAAGGGGCTGGACATCACCCAGGCGTTCCTCCTCGGCCCGGACTCCGGCGGGACGCTGCCCGCCGGCGCCAGCACCCCGCTCTACCTGTACATGGTCAACACCACCGGTCAGCCGGACCAGCTCGTGGGCGTGGGCGTGGACCCCGCGCTCGGCACCGCCAAGGTCCCCGCGCCCGTCCCGCTCCCGGCCGGAGGCAAGCAGGCCGCCGTCGTCGGCAGGCCCGCGCACTCGATCGTCATCGAGCAGCTGAAGAAGCCGCTCAGGGGCGGCGAGGAGATCCAGGTGCAGCTGCAGTTCGAGAAGGCCGGCATCGTCCCGCTGCGGATCCCGGTGGTCACCCGGAGCCGCGAGTTCGCGACCCTGCCCCCCGCGCAGGGCGCCTCCGCCGCCCCCACGCCGACCCCGACGCCGTCCGCCACCGCGGAGCACGGCGAGGGCGACCACTGAGCCGCTGAGGCGCGGTCACCGGCACGCACGTCGAGGGGGGTACGGTTCCGCGAGCCGTACCCCCCTCGACGTCGCACGCGGGCGCGGAGCCCCGCGGGTCACTCCTCCACGGGGTCGAACTTGTAGCCCAGGCCGCGCACGGTGAGGATGCAGCGCGGACTGGAGGGGTCGGCCTCCACCTTGGCCCGCAGGCGCTTGACGTGGACGTCCAGGGTCTTGGTGTCGCCCACGTAGTCGGTGCCCCAGACGCGGTCGATGAGCTGGCCCCTGGTGAGCACCAGGCCGGCGTTGCGCAGCAGCACCTCCAGCAGCTCGAACTCCTTCAGCGGGAGCTGGACCGCCTCGCCCCGGACCGCGACGACGTGCCGGTCCACGTCCATCCGCACCGGCCCGACGGTGAGCACCGACGACTCCGGCTCGTCCACGTCGCCCTGGCGGCGCAGCACCGCGCGGATGCGGGCCACCAGCTCGCGGGAGGAGAAGGGCTTGGTCACGTAGTCGTCGGCGCCCAGCTCCAGCCCGACGACCTTGTCGATCTCGCTGTCCTTGGCGGTCAGCATGATCACCGGCACGTTGGAGCGCTGCCGCAGCGACCGGCAGACCTCCGTGCCGGGCAGGCCGGGGAGCATCAGGTCGAGCAGGACCAGGTCGGCGCCGCCCCGGTCGAAGGTCTCCAGCGCCTCGGGGCCGGTGGCCGCCACGGCGACCTCGAACCCCTCCTTGCGCAGCATGTAGGACAGGGCGTCGGAGAACGACTCCTCGTCCTCGACGATGAGCACGCGGGTCACTTCGAGGCCTCCAGGGGGACGGTGCCGATGTCGGGTGTTGCGGGGACCGCCACGCCGCCGAGGGCGGGCAGGCGGAGGGTGAACGTGGAGCCGGAGCCTTCCTTGCTCCACACCGTGATCGCGCCGTTGTGGGCGGCGGCGACGTGCTTGACGATGGCGAGGCCGAGCCCGGTGCCGCCGGTGGCGCGCGAGCGGGCGGTGTCGACCCGGAAGAACCGCTCGAAGATCCGCTCCTGGGCGCTCTCCGGGATGCCGATGCCCTGGTCGCTCACACTGATCTCGACGGAGTCACCCGCCGGCCGGGCGCTGACCACGACCCGGGTGTGCTCGGGGCTGTAGGCCACCGCGTTGTCGATGAGGTTGCGCAGCGCGGTGACGAGGAGCTCCTCGTCACCCCAGATCTGCAGGCCCTCGACTCCGCCGGCCACCAGGGTGATGTCCTTGGCCGCCGCCGTGGTGTTGCAGCGGTCCATGGCGTCGTGCACGGCCTCGTCGACCGGGACCGGGCAGGGGGTCGGGACGGGCTCGGCGCCCTGGATCCGGGAGAGCGTGATGAGGTCCTGGACGAGATAGGTGAGCCGGGCGGCCTCGTGCTGCATGCGCCCGGCGAAGCGGGTGACCGCCTCGGGGTCGTCGGCGGCGTCCTGGATGGTCTCGGCCAGCAGGCTCAGCGCGCCGACCGGCGTCTTCAGCTCGTGGCTGACGTTGGCCACGAAGTCGCGGCGCACCGCCTCGACGCGGTGGTGCTCGGTCTGGTCCTCGGCGAGCACCAGGACCTGGCCGTACGGCCCGAGCGGGGCGACGCGGACCGCGAAGTTGGTCGCCTCCTGGCCGAACCTGTGCCCCGCCACCTCGATCTCGCTCTCGCGGATCTCGCCGTCCCTGCGCACCTGCCTGGCCAGCGCGAGCAGCTCGGCCGCCATCAGGCGGTCTCCCCTGACCAGGCCGAAGGCGCGGGCGGCGGAGCTGGCCCGCAGCACCCGGTCCTCCCGGTCGAGCACGACCGCCGAGGACGGCAGGACCGCCAGCACGGAGGCGACGCCCTGGGGCAGCCCACCGGGCTGGAGGTCGTCGATCGGCACCACCGCCCGCTGCCGCCCCGTGACCGGGCGGACGGCCATCACGGCCAGCGCTCCCACGACGAACCCGGCCAGTACGGCCAGGCTCGCCATCAGCTCACTCACGTGGTCCTCCTGTCGGCTTCACGCCCTCGATGGTAGGCGCGCCCCTCCCCCCTCAGGACGGTCCGGGAGGCGGTGCCGCCCTCCTTCCCGCAAAGTTCACCCTTCGGTCGGGGTTCGTTCACGAACGCGCCCGTACGGTGAGGCCATGCGCGACGCCTACCACGAAGAACTCGACTCCCTCACCGGCATGCTGGTCGAGATGACCCGGCTGGTGAGGTCGGCGATCTCCCGGGCCACCACCGCCCTGCTCGACTCCGACCTCCAGCTCGCCGAGACCGTCATCTCCCAGGACACGGAGGTCGACCGGCTCTTCGCGGAGATCGAAGCGACGATCTTCGACCTGATGGCCCGGCAGCAGCCGGTGGCCGTGGACCTGCGGATGGTCATCACGGCCCTGCGCATGGGCACCGACCTGGAGCGGATGGGCGACCTGGCCCAGCACGTGGCCAAGGTCGCACGGCTGCGCCACCCGGATTCGGCGATCCCGCCGGAACTGCGCGCGACCATCCTGGAGATGGGCCAGATCGCCGAGCGCCTGGTCACCAAGACCGGCGGCTGCATCGCCTCACGCGACGTGGAGTCGGCACTGGAGCTGGAGCACGACGACGACGCCATGGACAGGCTGCACCGCAAGCTGTTCAAGACCCTCATGAAGCCGACCTGGCAGCACGGGGTCGAGCCGGCGATCGACGTGACGCTGATCGGCCGCTACTACGAGCGCTACGCCGACCACGCGGTCCGCGTCGCCCGCGACGTCGTCTACCTGGTCACCGGCTCCCGTCCCCACGAGATCAACCTCACCGGCTGACCCGGGACCGCACCCGCCCGGCCCGGGAAGGCCGGAGGACCGGAGGACCGGAGCGGAAAGGGGACGCGGAAGGGGTCCGCTCGGACGAGCGGACCCCTTTTCGCGTCACCGGCCGTCCCGGGCCGCGCGGCCCGGGACGGCGCCTCACCTGCCCTGGTTGGCCACGGCCTGGATGGCGGCCTCGGCCGCGTCCGGGTCGAGGTAGAGGCCGCCCTTGGCGAGCGGCCGGAAGTCGGCGTCCAGCTCGTAGCGGAGCGGGATGCCGGTGGGGATGTTGAGCCCGGCGATCTCGTCGTCGCCGATCCCGTCCAGGTGCTTGACCAGCGCGCGGAGCGAGTTGCCGTGCGCCACGACCAGGACGGTCCGGCCCGCCGCGAGGTCCGGCACGATCTGGTCGTACCAGTACGGCAGCATGCGCTCGACGACGTCTTTGAGGCACTCGGTCCGCGGCATCAGCTCGCCGGGCAGGAGCGCGTAGCGGGCGTCGCCGGCCTGGGAGTATTCGTCGTCGTCGGCGATCGGCGGCGGGGGGACGTCGTAGGAGCGGCGCCAGAGCATGAACTGCTCGTCGCCGAACTCCTCGCGCGTCTGCGCCTTGTTCTTGCCCTGGAGCGCGCCGTAGTGGCGCTCGTTGAGCCGCCACGACCGGGTGACCGGCAGCCAGAGCAGGTCGGCCGCGCCCAGGGCGAGGTTCGCCGTCTGGATCGCCCGGCTCAGCAGCGAGGTGTGCACCACGTCGGGCCGCACCCCGGCCTCCAGCAGCAGGCGCCCGCCGCGCCGTGCCTCCTCCTCGCCCTTGGCCGAGAGTCCCGCGTCCACCCAGCCGGTGAACAGACCCTTGGCGTTCCACTCGCTCTCACCGTGCCGCAGCAGCACCAAAGTCGCCATGCGGCCAAGCTTAGTCAGAGCCGCGGATCACCGGCCCGCCGCACCGGCCGCCCGGCGGATCACCGGCCCGCCGAGCACCGGCCGCCCCGGGTCGTGCGTGCCGGGCCGTACGTGCGGGCGCCACCCGCCCGCACCGGCCGTGCCGGGCGCTTCAGCGGTCCGGGTCGGCGAACCGGGCGAACGCCTGCAGGTTGGCCAGGGACTCCCCCCGCTTGGCCCGCCACTCCCACTCCTTGCGGATGGAGGAGGCGAAGCCCAGCTCCAGCGCGCGGTCGAAGCCCTCGTCGGAGTAGGTGAGCACGCAGCCGAGCAGCCGGTCGATCTCCTCCTCCGAGACCGCCGGCAGGGCGATCCGCCCCACCAGGTAGACGTCGCCGACCGGGTCCAGGGCGAAGTGCACGCCGTACATGGAGCCGTTCTTGGTGAGCAGCCAGCGGTAGAACTCGGCGTGGTTCTCGTCGGGCTGGCGGCAGAAGAACGCCTCGACGTGCAGCGCCTGGTCGCCGACGACCAGCCAGGTCATGGTGGCGAGCTTGTGCTGGCCGGGCAGCCTCACCAGGAAGGCGCCCGGCCTGGGCTCCTCGAAGGAGACCTCGGCGCCCTTGAGCGCCGCCTCGATCACTTCGCGCATGGACCCCACCCTACGAGCGCCCCGGCCCGTCCCACGAGCAGGGCACCGCCGCCGAGACCCGGCCCGTGCCACAAGGAGACCGCCGGGACCCGCCCGTCCTACGAGCAGGGCACCGCGACCGGGGCGCGGTGCAGGTGCGCCATGGCCCCGGCGTAGACCTCCGCGAGCCGGGCCGCGGTGGCCGACCAGCCGAAGGCGGCGGCCTGGGCGACCGCGCCCGCGGACAGCTCGTCGCGCCAGGCCGGCAGGCGCACGAACCGGCCGAGGACGTGGGCCCAGTCGTGCGGGTCGTGCCCCTCCACGAGCACTCCGGACACGCCGTCGCGCACGGCGGTGCGCAGCCCGCCCACGGAGGCCGCGGCGACCGGCGTGCCGCACGCCTGCGACTCCAGCGCGACCAGGCCGAAGGACTCGCTGTGCGAGGGCACGACGGTCACGTCGGCGGCGCGGTACCAGTCGGCCAGCTCGTGCTGGGGGGCCGGGGGCACGATCCTGACCACGTCCTGGATGCCGAGGTGCGCGGCCAGGTCGGCCAGGTGGGAGGGGCGGGCCAGACCGTTGCCGCTGGGGCCGCCGACGCAGGCGACGACGAGCCGCGACCGGAGCGAGGGGTCGTCGACGAGTACCCGGGCCGCGGCGCGCAGCAGCACGTCCGGGGCCTTGAGCGGCTGCACCCGGCCCACGAACAGCAGCATGAGGGCGTCGCGCGGGACGCCCAGCCTGCGGCGGGCCGCACCGCGAGGGCCGGGCCGGAAGACGGTGAGGTTCACCCCGGGATTGACGACCTCGACGCGGCCGGGGGCGGCGCCGTACAGCTCGACGAGTTCGCGGGCCTCGGTCGGCGTGTTGGCCACCAGGCGGTCGGCGACGTCGACGACCTGCTCCTCGCCCAGCACGCGGGCGGTGGGCTCGGGCCGGTCGTCCTCGGCGAGCAGGAGGTTCTTGACCTTCGCCATGGTGTGCATGGTGTGCACCAGCGGCACGCCCCAGCGCTCCTTGGCCAGCCAGCCCACCTGGCCGGAGAGCCAGTAGTGGGAGTGGATGACGTCGTAGCGGCCCGGGTCGTACATCGCCTCGGTGCGCAGCACGCCGGACAGGAAGGCGCAGAGCTGGCCGGGCAGGTCGCCCTTGTCGAGCTCCTCGTACGGCCCCGCGGTGACGTGCCTGACCGAGACACCCGGGACGATCTCGGCGACCGGCGGCAGGTCCCGGGCCGTCTGCCGGGTGAAGATCTCCACCTCGACGCCCAGCTCGGCCAGGCGCTTGGCCGCCTCCACGATGTAGACGTTCATCCCGCCCGCGTCCCCGGTACCCGGCTGGTCCAGGGGGGACGTGTGCATGCTGATCGTCGCGACCCGGTTGACCCGTCGTCGCCTCACCGACACCACCTCCGAGACGGATATAACCTCACATATCTTCCCGGCATTCCCGCGATCTACGGACATACCGGGCCGCACAGGGCGGCGTCCGGCGGTGCTGGCAGGATGGCTGGTCATGAAGAAGACGGCTGTGGTGACGGGGGCCAGCAGCGGCATCGGCGCGGCGACGGCCCGCCGGCTGGTCCAGGAGGGCTTCGACGTGGTGGCGGCGGCCCGCCGCCGGGACCGGCTGGACGAGCTGGCCGCCGAGGTCCAGGGGATCCGCCCGGCGACCCTGGACGTGACCTCCCCCGAGTCGGTGGCGGAGCTGGCCGCCTCCCTGGACCGCTGCGACGTGCTGGTCAACAACGCCGGGGGCGCGATCGGGCTGGAGCCGGTGGCCTCCGGGGACCCCGCCGACTGGCAGCGGATGTACGACGTCAACGTGCTCGGCTCGCTCCGGGTCACCCAGGCCCTGCTGCCGAAGCTGATCGCCTCCGGCGACGGCGTGCTGGTGATGCTGACCTCGGTGGCGGGGCTGGTCTCCTACGAGGGCGGCGGCGGCTACAACGCGGCCAAGCACGCGCAGACCTCGATGACCGAGGTGCTCCGGCTGGAGCTGTGCGGCGAGCCGGTCCGGATCGTCGAGATCGCCCCCGGCATGGTCCACACCGAGGAGTTCTCGCTGACCCGCTTCCGCGGCGACGCCGAGCGGGCCGAGCAGGTCTACCAGGGCGTGCCCGGCCCGCTCTCGGCCGACGACGTCGCCGACGCCGTGGCCTGGTGCGTCACCCGCCCGTGGAACGTGAACATCGACCGGCTGGTCATCCGCCCGCGCGCGCAGGCCGCCCAGCACAAGATCCACCGCGTCACCTCCTGACCGGTGGCGCGCCCGAGGAGACCGGTCGGCGCGATCACCCGCGGCACGACCGGCCATAACCGGCTGCGGCGGTCCGACCGCTGGATCACCGCGGTCTGCGGGCCGATGCTCCGCTCCGCCCGCCGGCCGCTGGTCGTGGACCTCGGCTACGGGGCCTCGCACACCACGACGCTGGAGCTGTTCCTGCGGCTGCGCCGGGTCCGCCCGGACGTCGAGGTCACCGGGATCGAGATCGACCCGGCCCGGGTGGCCGCCGCCCGGCCGTACGAGCGACCGGGCCTCGAGTTCCGGCTGGGCGGCTTCGAGCTGCCGGTGGACCGGCCGCCGCTGCTGGTGCGGGCCTTCAACGTGCTGCGGCAGTACGGCGAGGCGGAGGCCTGGGAGCACTGGGACCTGCTCAGGTCCGGGATCGACCCGGACGGGGTGATCGTCGAGGGGACCTGCTCGGAGGTCGGACACCGCGCCGTCTGGGCCGCCCTGGACGCCTCCGGGCCCCGGACGCTGACCCTGTCGGCCCGGTTCGATGCCTTCGAGCGCCCCTCGGACCTGGCCGAGCGCCTGCCCAAGACGCTCATCCACCGCAACGTGCCGGGCGAGCCGGTCCACGCCTTCCTGCGGGACTTCGACCACGCCTGGGCGGTCAGCGCCCCGCTGGCCCCGTACGGCGCGCGCCAGCGCTGGATCGCCGCGGTGGAGGCGCTCTCCGCGACCTGGCCGGTCTTCCTCCGCCCACCGCTCGGCGGCCGGTCCCGCTGGCGGCTCGGCGAGGTCACCGTGCCGTGGGCGGCCGTCGCCCCGCTCGACAGCCCGTAGTACTACCCGACGTGGTGCGGGGTTAGGCTTGTTCACGTGAAGGGTCTCGGTGAGCTTGAACGCAGCATCATGGACATCATCTGGGCGCAGCCGTCCGCGGTGACGGCCCGCGAGGTGGGACGCCTCATCGAGGAGCGGGACCTCGCGCCCACCACGGTGATGACGGTGCTCGACCGGCTGACCCGCAAGGGCTTCCTCATCCGCACCCGGGACGGGCGCGCGTGGCGCTACGCGGCCGCGGCGAGCCGCGACGCCTACGTCGCGGAGCTTATGCTGGAGGCGCTCGACATGACCGGGGACCGGTCGGCCGCTCTCACCCGTTTCGCCCAGGCCGTCTCCGGGTCCGAGGCCGAGATCCTGCGCAGAGCCCTGACGGAGCTGGAGGACGAGTGATCACCGCGGCAGCCCTGGCGTTCCTCGCCTCGGTCTGCGCGGTCGGAGCCTGGCGGCTGGTCCGGGCACGGTGGACCTACCGCGCCCCGCACGTGGCCATCGTCCTGTGGCAGGCGCTGGGGGTGACCTGGGGCCTGGCCGGCACCGGGGCGCTGCTCGCCTACGCCCTGGAACCCTACGGCCGGGGCGTGCTGCACGGCCTGGGCGCCTTCGCCGCCTCGGCCGTCGAGGGCGGGTACGGCCCGCGCGGGCCGTACGACCTGCCGAGGATCTTCGCCCTCATCGCCGGGCTGACCGCGTTCACCGTGCTGGTCGTGGTGCTGCTGGCCGCGGGCCTGCAGACGTTCCGCGCCCGCCGCCGCCACCGCACGCTGCTGAGCCTCATCGCCCGGGAGGATCCCGGGGTCCCGGGCGTGCACGTGGTCGACCACCCGGGTGCGGCCGCCTACTGCGTGCCCGGCCTGCGCTCCCAGGTCGTGGTGAGCGAGGGCGCGCTGAAGCTGCTCTCCCCGGACGAGCTGCACGCCGTCCTGGCGCACGAGAGCGCCCATGTGCGCGAGCGGCACGACCTGGTCCTGCTCCCGTTCGCCGCGCTGCGCCGGGCGCTGCCCTGGTCCCGCACGGTGCGGGACGCCCAGCACGAGGTGGCCCTGCTGGTGGAGATGGCCGCCGACGACGCCGCCCGGCGTTCCTGCTCGCCGCGCCGCCTGGCCACCGCCCTGCTCCGGTTCGGCACGGTCGGCGCCGTGCCCGCCCCGCACGGGGCCCTGGGTGCCGTGAGCCCCTCCTCCGCCGTGATGGCCCGGGTCCAGCGCCTGGTCTCGCCGGGGCCCCGGCTCCCGCGCCGGTTCCGCTACGGCGTCGTGGTGTTCTCCGTCACGTTGACCACCTCCGCACCGCTGCTCTGGCTGGTCCCGCACTGATCAGGGCACCGATGACGCACATTTGACCGCTTGCTGGTGTTAGCCAACGTGTTTGCAATTGCAAGCAACGTGGGGCAGACTTGAGGCATGGCACTACCCAAGGTCGGCTCGATCGGCGAGTACATCCGCGAGCAGCGCACGCAGGCGAAGATCTCCCTGCGCCAGCTGGCCGCCGCGGCGGGGGTCTCCAACCCCTACCTCAGCCAGATCGAACGGGGGCTGCGCAAGCCGAGCGCGGAGATCCTGAACCAGATCGCCAAGGGTCTGCACATCTCCGCGCAGGCGCTGTACATCCAGGCCGGCCTCATCGAGGACCGGGAGCCGGACAGCGACGTGCTGACGGTCATCCGGGCCGACACCCTCATCACCGAGCGGCAACGCCAGGTGCTGATCGACATCTACGAGTCGTTCCGCAAGGAGAACCGGGCCGGGGCCCCGGACGAGGACGCGCGAGCCGCCAAGAGCGCGCATCCCGCTCCGGAGCCCCAGAACGGCGACACGGTCTCCCCGCCGGGCGACGAGGGGCCGTTCCCCGAGGAGTTCGCCGCCGCGTTGAAGCCCTACACGGCGTCCTCGGCGAACGGCACGACCGAACCGAAACCAGGAAAGGGTAACTCATGACTCTGGCCACCGAGGTCAAGAAGATCACCGACTCCAAGCCGTTCTACGCCGTCGCCGGAGCCGGCGACTTCGCGGTGGAGAAGCTGCGCGAGCTGCCCGAGCAGGTGCAGCGGCTGCAGAGCCGCCGCGAGGAGATCCGCGAGGTCGCCAAGGACCTGCCCGTCAAGGCCAGGGAGATCGCGGGCAAGGCCGAGGGCTACGCCAAGGAGTTCGGCGGCAGGGCCGAGGGCTACGCCAAGGACCTGCCCGTCAAGGCCCGCGACTACGCCGACCAGCTGACCGCCAAGGCGAACGAGCTCTACGAGGAGTTCGCCAACCGCGGGCGCAAGGTCGTCTCCAAGGTGAGCGGCGAGGCCGCCCTGGAGCTGGAGGAGGTCTCCTCCACCGCCGAGCCCGCGATCGCCGCCACCCCCGCCGCCGCCCCCAGGAGGAACGCCCGCGCCCCGAAGAACGCGGTGAAGGCCTGACCTCTCGCGGTGAAGGCCTGACCTCTCCCGGCGGAGGCCCGGCCTTCGCCTGAGGCCGCGGGCCCCGTCCGCGGCGCAGGTCCGCACGGGACCGCACAGGACCCGCCCCGGCACCGGCCGGGGCGGGTCCTGCCGTCTCCGTCCGGTTGGCGGGGCGGGCCTCGCCGTCCCCGGTCGACGCCTGGACGGGCCTCGCCGTCCCGGGCCGGGCGGTGGGTGACGGGGCCCGCGACGGGAGTCCCGGGGCGGCGCGGGCCGGGAGAAGGGCTTACCGGCGGGTGCGCGGCATCGCCTAGTCTGGGGGCGACCGGCGCGGCGATCCCATGGAGGGACGATGTTCCAGATTTACGGTGTCCTGGACCTGATCTTCCTGATCCTGGGCATCGGGGCCTTCATCCTCTCGGCCTGGGCCCTCGTCCACGCGATCAAGACCCCGGCGCGGGCCTTCGCGGTCACCGGCAAGCAGACCAAGCAGCTGTGGACGATCATCCTGAGTCTCGCCGCGCTGTTCTCCTTCGCCTCCGCCGTGGGCTATCTCCCGGGCATCGGCTTCCTCACCATCGTGTCCGTGATCGCGGCGGGCATCTACCTCGCCGACGTGCGGCCCGCCGTACGGGAGGTCGGCAAGGGCGGCAGCTCGGGCCCCTACGGCCCCTGGTAGGCCCCCGGAGGGCGCCCCGCCTCTCCCCGAGTCGTGTCCGTTCTGAGCCCGGAAAGACAGCTCTCGGCTTCATCGCGAAGACCACCCGGTTGGTAAGGGCTTGCCCGTAACGTCCCCGAGACGGTAGACACGCGGGTGATGTTCGCCAGAAAACCCACACTCCACGGAGAGCGCGTGACGCTCCGGCCCGTCGGGCCCGAGCATGTCGACGGGCTCTGGGAGCTCGTCAACGACCCCGACGTCGCCCGGCTGACCGGTTCGCACGGCCTGTTCGCCTACCAGGCCGCCGAGCTCTGGTACGGCTCCCGCGGCGAGCACGACGACCGGCTGGACCTGGCGATCTGCGCCGCCGAGGACGACTCCTACGTCGGCGAGGTGGTGCTCAACGACCTGGACACCGCCAACCTCTCCTGCAACCTGCGGATCGCACTGGTCGGCCCGCGCGCGTTCGGCAGGGGCTACGGCACGGAGGCGATCCGGCTCGTGCTCGACCACGCGTTCGCCACCACCGATCTGCACCGGATCGAGCTCGAGGTCTTCGACTTCAACGACCGGGCCGCCCATGTCTACCGGAAGGTCGGTTTCGTGCAGGAGGGAGTCCGTCGGGACGCCCTCCTCTGGAAAGGGGAACGGCATGACTCGATCATCATGTCGATGCTCGCTCCTGACTGGAGGGTCAAGAAGATCTGACAGACATCGCGTGATTTTTCGGAAACGTCTGTTGACAGTTCCGAAACAATGCTACGTTCACTGGGAGCGCTCCCACCTGCACGGAACTAGGTGTGGAGGAAGTTATGTCTGATGTGCCCACACTCGCCCAGGTCGCCGCAGAAGCAGGTGTGTCCCCGGCAACGGCGTCCCGGGTCCTCACAGGCTCTGTCAGGGTCAGCACCTCGACCCGACGACAGGTGCACGACGCGATCTCCCGTCTCGGTTACGTGCGTCACCGCGCACCCCGGGGCGGATCCGGACGGCGGTGCGACCAGACCGTGGCCGTGGTCGTCTGCGAATCCGCACAGCGGCTGTTCACCGAGCCGTTCTACGCGAGGATGATCACCGCGGCGGAGGAGGTGCTCACCGGCCAGGGGATCCCCCTCACCGTGATGACCGCCACCTCGGCCACCTCCACCATCGCCACCCCGCAGCTCGTCGCCGGCGGCGTCGACGGCGTCCTGCTCATCGGCGCGCGGGAGCGGCACCCGCTCGTGGTGACCCTGGCCGCCTCCGGCGTCCCGGTGCGCAGCGCGGGCCGCGCCCCCGACGGCATCGACCTGCCGTACGTGGACATGGACAACGCCGACGGCGCCAGGCAGGCCGCCGAGCACCTGCTGCTCGGCGGGCGGCGGTCCATCGCCGCCATCGCGGGGCCGCCCGGCCTCCCCGCCGCCCGGGACCGGCTGGAGGGCTTCACCCGGACGCTCGCCCTGGCCGGCATGACGGGCATCCCGGTGGCCTACGGCGACTTCACCCACTCCTCCGGCGTGCACGCCGCCCAGTGGCTGCTGCGCAGGATGCCGCATCTGGACGCGGTGTTCGCCGCCTCCGACGTGATGGCCGCCGCGGCCGTGCAGACCCTGCGCCGCGCCGGCCGCCGGGTGCCCGACGACGTGGCCGTGATCGGCTTCGACGACGCCCCCATCGCCCGGCGGACCTCCCCCACGCTGACCACGGTGCGCCAGCCGGTGGAGGAGTTCGCCGCACTCGCCACCCGGCTGCTGCTGATGTCGATGAACTCTCCCGAGAGCACCAGGAACAACCCGGTGCTGCCGACGGAGCTGGTGGTCCGTGAATCTGCTTGAACCCGGAGGACTCCGCGCGGGCGACGTGCTCACCCGCAGGTACCTGCTGATGGAGCAGATCGGCCGGGGCGGCATGAGCGTCGTCTGGAGGGGGTTCGACCAGTCCCTCCAGCGGATGGTGGCGATCAAGATCCTGGAGGCGGACCTCGGCGCGGACCGCGAGCTCATCCGGCGCGAGGCCCGGGCCACCGCGCGCCTCATCCACCCGGACACGATCGAGGTCTACGACTACGGCGAGACCGTGACCTCCCACGGCCGCCTCGCCGCCTACGTGGTGATGCGGCTGCTGGAGGGGCGGCCGCTGGCCGACCGGATCGTCCAGGGGCCGCTGCCCTGGACGGAGGCCGTGGCGGTCGCCGGGAGGCTGGCCACCGTCCTGGCCGCCGCCCACGAGCGGGGCGTCGTGCACCGGGACGTCACCGCCGAGAACGTGCTGCTGGCCTCGGACGGCGCCAAGCTGCTCGACTTCGGCATCGCGGCGTTCATCGGGGAGGAGGACGACGACCGCACCGGTGAGTACGGCACCCCGCCCTACGTGGCGCCGGAACGCCTGACCGGCCGGGTCGCCGACCCCGCGAGCGACGTCTACGCCCTGGGCGTGCTGCTCTTCGAGATGCTCACCGGCGCCACGCCGTACCCGGAGCGGACCTGGGAGGAGATCGAGAACGCGCGGCGCGAGGGACCGCCGCCCGAGCTGCGCGTGCCCGGTCTGCCGTCCGAGGTGGCGGCGCTGTGCCGGCGCTGCCTGGCGCACGATCCGGGGTCCCGGCCGAGGGCGCAGGAGGTGGCCGAGGGCCTGGCGGCGGCGCGGGCCCGGCGCAGGAGGTCGGGAGGCTCGGCGCGGCGCTCGATCGTCCACCGCACGGCGGCCGTCACCGCTCTGACGATGGTCACCGGTTTCCTGGTCTGGGGGCAGGTCGGCGGTGAGCGGAACGGAGCCGTCATCTCTCTCGGCCCGGCCCCGCAGCCGAGTCCCGCCCTCACCGAGGACCCCGCTCCGGGCCCCTCCTCCGCGGAGCCCGAAGGAGGGGCCGGGACCGCCGGGCCACCGACCGGCGAGCCCACCGGCGGCCCGGACGCCGGACGGGAGACGGGTGCGGGCGGCCTGGACGCCGGACGGGAGCGGGAGCAGGAGACGGACACCGGGAGGCGGACGGGTGCCGGCGATCCGGACGCCGGACGGGAGGCGGCGGACACCGGCGGGTCCCGGCGACCGACTGCGGAACCGACGGTGCTCCTGGTGGAGAACGTGCGGACGGAACAGCTCACGCTGGACCAGCGCGTACGGCGCTTCAACACCCTGCTGGCCGAGAGCGCGGGCCGGGGGGAGATCCGCCCCGACGTGGCGCTGGACCTGCGGCAGGTCCTGGCCAACAGCGTCTGCTGCGCCCAGGACCTCACGCCGGTCCGGCAGAAGATCGCAGACCGGCACCGGGAGGGCTCGCTCACCGGCCGGCTCCGCGAGTCGTTGAACGCCCAGCTCAAGGCCATGGCGGTGCTGCTGGCCGGATGAGTACGGTCCCGTCCGGGGACACGGGCAGCGCCGTGTCTCCGGACGGGACCGCGGGCGGGCCTTCGAGCGAGGACAGGGCCCTCGGGCGGGGGCGGAACCCGTGAACGGGGTCGGGACCCGGGGCGGGGACAGGGCCCTCGGGCGGACGGTCCGTCAGGCCGGCGCGGGGGGCGAGGCCTGGCCGGAGCGCCGGGCCGGAACATGGCGCATGGCCTCGGCGACGGTCGGATCGGTGGGGAACGCCTCGCTGAGCCGGGTCAGTTCCAGGAGCCGCTGCAGGAAGCCCCGGACGCCCGCCAGCCGGAGCCATCCTCCGGCCTCGAAGGAGCGGCGCAGGCCGGCCAGCAGCAGCCAGACCCCCGTGGAGTCACAGAAGCCCAGGGCCGAGACGTCCACGATGAGGTGGACGTGCCCGGCCCCCAGCACCTCCGAGATCACCTTCTCCAGCTGCGGAGCCGAGACCTTGTCCAGGTCTCCGGAGACGGAGATGACGGCGCAGGCGGGGTGTGAGATCACCTCGATGGACAACTTCGTCAATGTTCGCCTGCCTTCGAGCTTTACCGCCGAAGCGGCCGTGGTGTTGCGACAGGCGCGATGGCCGTTACCGCCTAACGTACAGGGGCGATCAAGCGAACACAGCCCCGGGTGGAGTGCGTGTTTCCCATCCGGACGGACACGTCCGCAGCTCACCCCGCCGGGGGCCTCGCGGATGAAACTTTCACCCCGCCCGCTCCGCCGCGTGAGCCGTACCGGCCGAGCTAGAGGGGGTCGCGCGCCCCGCCCGGCGGCGCCGGGCGGGGCGCGTGACGGTTGACGGCCGCCCGGCGGGCACCGAACCATGACGACGCGACCGGCCGCACCCCCATCCACCACGAGGTTCCCGCCTCGCGAGCAGATCCCGTCCTCGAAGGGCATCTCATGAAAGTCCTGCGTGTCCGCAGGTGGTCGGCCGCTTTCGCGGCGCTCGCGACCACCGCTGCACTGGCCGTCGCGCTCGGTTCCTCCCCCGCGGGGGCGGCGGCCGGGACCGGAACCGGCTACCTGCACACCTCGGGCAACAAGATCGTAGACAGCACCGGGGCGACCGTCCGGCTGACCGGTATCAACTGGTTCGGCATGGAGACCGACAACAGGACCTTCCACGGGCTGTGGTCGAACAACCCCTGGAAGGGCCAGATCGACAAGATGGCCTCGCTCGGCTACAACACCCTGCGCGTGCCGTTCTCCAACGACGCGCTCAAGCCCGGCGCGACCGCCAGCGGCGTCAACGACTTCGTCAACCCCGACCTGGTCGGCAAGAGCCCGCTGCAGATCCTCGACATGGTGATCGACTACGCCGGCCAGAAGGGCATGCGGATCATCCTCGACCGGCACCGCCCGACCTCGGCCGGGCAGTCCGCGCTCTGGTACGTCGCCTCGACCCCGGAGAGCACCTGGATCGACGACTGGAAGATGCTCGCCCGGCGCTACGCGGACGACCCCACCGTCATCGGCGCCGACCTGCACAACGAGCCGCACGCCGAGGGCACCAACCCGGCCGCCACCGGCGCCTGCTGGGGCTGCGGCGACCCCGCCCGCGACTGGCGGCTGGCCGCCGAGCGCGCGGGCAACGCGGTGCTCTCGGTCAACCCGAACTGGCTGATCTTCGTGGAGGGCGTGAGCTGCCCCAGCGGCGGCCTGTCCAACGTCTGGGACAACGACCCGTCCAACGACGAGGACTGCGGCTGGTGGGGCGGGAACCTCTCCAAGGCCAAGGAGTTCCCGGTACGGCTCAGCGTGCCGAACCGGCTGGTCTACTCCCCGCACGAGTACGCCACCTCGGTCCACCGCCAGAAGTGGTTCGACGACCCGTCCTACCCGGCGAACATGCCCGCGATCTGGGACAGGTACTGGGGCTACCTGCACAAGGAGAACATCGCCCCGATCATGATCGGCGAGTTCGGGACCACCATGCAGGCGGCGGTGGACAAGGTCTGGCTGCAGGAGCTGATGAAGTACACCGGCACCGGGGTGAACGGCATGTCGTTCACCTATTGGTCATGGAACCCGAACTCGGGTGACACCGGCGGCATCGCCAAGGACGACTGGACCTCCATCAACCAGGACAAGCAGGACATCCTGCAGCCCTACCTGATCCCGCCGGCGGGCGACGACGGCCCGGATCCGTCGGCCACCCCGACCGTGACCTCGACGGTGGACCCGGCCTCGTGCACCTCGTCGTACAAGCCGGTGAACTCCTGGCAGGGCGGCTTCCAGGGCGAGCTGGCGATCAAGAACACCGGCGGTTCGGCGCTCAACGGCTGGACGGCCACCTGGAAGATGCCGGCGGGCGTGACGCTCGGCAGCGCCTGGAACGCCGTCGTGACGACCTCAGGGACCACCTGGACGGCGAAGGGGCCCGCCTGGGCCGCGAACCTGCCCGCCGGGCAGTCGGTCACCATCGGCTTCACCGCGAACGGCCCGCAGGGCGAGCCTGCCGAGGTCGCCTGCTCGGGCGGCTGAGACGCACCGCCGGTGCGGCGTCCCGGCTCCGGACTCCGGAGGCGGGACGCCGCACCACCGGCAGAGCAAGCGCTCGGCTGAAAGTTTCACGGGCGGGAAATCACCCCCGCGGGATCGCCGCAGCCTGCCGCCCCTTGACACGAAACGCCGGTGTAACCGGGGATACACGCCATTGACATCCGGGGGGCGGACTCCAGAATCCTGTTTGGGAGCGCTCCCACCCATCTTCTCCCCTGTCCGATCCGACGCGAGGCCGTCACCAGCGGAATCACGACGGGTCCACCCCTGGAGGACCTTTTCGATGTACAGATCCCCCATCAGAGCGGGAGCGCTCCCACGACTCCGGAGACGGGTCGCGGCCGTGGCGCTGCTCAGCCTGGCGGCCGGCACGACGACCGCCCTGGCGGCCTCGCCGGCCTTCGCGGCCGTCTCGTGCGACGTAGCCTACTCGACCAACGACTGGCAGGGCGGCTTCACCGCCAGTGTGACGATCAAGAACCTGGGCGACCCGCTGAACGGCTGGACCCTCGGCTTCGACTTCCCCAACGCCTCGCAGAAGCTGGTGCAGGGCTGGAGCGCCACCTGGTCGCAGAGCGGCAGCACCGTCACCGCCAAGAGCATGGACTGGAACGGCAGGCTCGCCACCGGCGCCTCCACCAGCATCGGCTTCAACGGCAGCTGGTCGGGGAGCAATCCCAAGCCGGCCGCCTTCACGATCAACGGCACCACCTGCGGCGGCGGTGACCCCGTCAACCAGGCCCCGTCGGTGAAGCTCACCAAGCCGGCCGCCGGGGCGACCTTCACCGCGCCCGCCACGGTGGAGATCACCGCCGACGCCGCCGACTCCGACGGCACGGTGGCCAAGGTCGAGTTCTACAACGGCAGCACGCTGCTGGGCAGCGACACCAGCGCGCCGTACGCCTACAACTGGACCGGCGTGGCGGCGGGCAGCTACTCGCTCACCGCGAAGGCCACCGACGACAAGGGCCTGGCGAAGACCTCCGACCCGGTCGGGATCACCGTCTCGCCGGACAGCGCGCCCGCCGTGGTGGTCAGCCCGGCCTCGGTGGCCGTCCCCGAGGGCGACTCCGAGACCGTCTCGGTCAAGCTCTCCAAGGCCCCGTCGGCGAACGTCACCGTGGCGACCGCCCGGACCTCCGGCGACGCCGACCTGTCCGTCGGCACCGGCGCCTCGCTGACGTTCACCCCGGCCAACTGGAACACCGCGCAGACGGTGGAGATCGAGGCCGCCGAGGACGCCGACCAGGCCTCCGGCAGCGCCGAGTTCACCGTGAGCGCCACCGGCCACACCGCGGCGAAGGTGTCCGCCACCGAGGTGGACAACGACTCCACCGGCGGCGACAACGAGTACATCAAGCGCTTCACCACGATGTACAACAAGATCAAGGACCCGGCCAACGGCTACTTCTCGCCCGAGGGCGTGCCGTACCACTCGGTCGAGACCTTCATGGTCGAGGCGCCGGACCACGGGCACGAGACCACCTCCGAGGCCTACAGCTACTACCTGTGGCTGGAGGCGGCCTACGGCAAGGTGACGGGCGACTGGAGCAGGTTCAACGAGGCCTGGGCCTCGCTGGAGAAGTACATCATCCCCTCCACCGCCGACCAGCCGACGAACTCGTTCTACAACCCGGCCAAGCCCGCCACCTACGCCGGTGAGTGGGACGACATCAAGCAGTACCCGTCGAAGCTGGACAGCGGCGTCTCGGTCGGCGTGGACCCGATCGCAGGCGAGCTGAAGAGCGCCTACGGCACCAGCGACGTGTACGGCATGCACTGGCTGCTGGACGTCGACAACACCTACGGCTTCGGCCGCTGCGGCGACGGCACGACCAGGCCCGCCTACATCAACACCTACCAGCGCGGCCCGGAGGAGTCGGTCTTCGAGACCATCCCGCAGCCGTCCTGCGACACGTTCGCGCACGGCGGCAAGAACGGCTTCCTGGACCTGTTCACCGGGGACGCCTCCTACGCCAAGCAGTGGAAGTACACCAACGCCCCCGACGCCGACGCCCGCGCCGTCCAGGTGGCCTACTGGGCGCACACCTGGGCCAAGGAGCAGGGCAAGGAGTCGCAGATCTCCACCACGGTCTCCAAGGCCGCGAAGATGGGCGACTACCTGCGCTACGCGATGTACGACAAGTACTTCAAGAAGCAGGGCTGCACCAGCACCTCGTGTGCGGCCGGCACCGGCAAGGACAGCGCCTCCTACCTGCTGAGCTGGTACTACGCCTGGGGCGGCGCGGCCGACCCGGCCGCCGGCTGGGCCTGGCGGATCGGCTCCAGCCACAACCACTCCGGCTACCAGAACCCGATGGCCGCCTGGGTGCTGTCCAGCGTGGACGCGCTCAAGCCCAAGGGCGCGACCGCCGTCCAGGACTGGACCACCAGCACCAAGCGGCAGATGGAGTTCTACCGCTGGCTGCAGTCGTCCGAGGGCGCGATCGCCGGCGGCGCGACCAACAGCTGGCAGGGCCACTACGCCAGCCCGCCGTCGACCCTGCCGACCTTCTACGGCATGGCCTACGACTGGCAGCCGGTCTACCACGACCCGCCGTCGAACCAGTGGTTCGGCTTCCAGGCGTGGTCGATGGAGCGGGTCGCGGAGCTGTACTACGCGACCGGCAACGCCGACGCCAAGGTCGTGCTGGACAAGTGGGTCAAGTGGGCCACCGACAACACCACGATCAACGCCGACGGGACCTACCAGATGCCCTCGACGCTGGTGTGGACCGGCCAGCCCGACACCTGGAACCCGGCCAGCCCCGGCTCCAACTCCGGGCTGCACGTCAGCATCAGGGACTACACGACCGACGTGGGCGTGGCCGGCTCCTACGCCAAGGTGCTGATGTACTACGCGGCCAGGGCCAAGGACACGAACGCGCAGAACGTCGCCAAGGGCCTGCTCGACGGCATGTGGAAGAACAACCAGGACGACAAGGGCGTCTCCACCGTCGAGACCAAGGCCGACTACAACCGCCTCGACGACCCGGTCTACGTCCCGCCGGGCTGGACCGGCAAGATGCCCAACGGCGACGTGATCGACAGCAACTCGACCTTCCTGTCCATCCGCTCCTTCTACAAGAACGACCCGGACTGGCCGAAGGTGGACGCCTATCTGAAGGGCACCGGCCCCGCGCCGACCTTCAAGTACCACCGCTTCTGGGCGCAGGTCGACGTCGCCGTCGCCCTCGCCGAGTACGGCCGGCTGTTCCCCTGAGGCCCCCTGAGGTCCCCTGAGGCCCCCTGAGATCCCCTACACCCCCTGACGCCGGGTCCGGCCCCTGACTCCGGACCCGGCACCTGAAAGACCTCGGGGCGCGGCGGCATCCCTGACCTGCCGCCGCGTCCCGGGCACCACCTTCTCTCCGAGAGGCACCCCCCACCGATGAAGAGATCCATGGCGGTGCTCGCGCTGGCGGCCCTGGCGGCCGTCCCGGTGCCCGCCGCGACCGCCGCGGCGTCCTCTGCGTCCTCGGCGTCCTCTGCGTCCTCGGCCGCGGCGGAGTTCAACTACGGCGAGGCGCTGCAGAAGTCCATCTGGTTCTACGAGGCCCAGCAGTCGGGGAAACTGCCGGACTGGAACCGGGTGAGCTGGCGCGGCGACTCCGCGCTCGACGACGGCAAGGACGCCGGGCTCGACCTGACCGGCGGCTGGTACGACGCGGGCGACCACGTGAAGTTCGGCCTGCCGATGGCGTTCACCACGACCATGCTGGCCTGGGGCGCGGTGGAGTACCGCGACGCGTACGCCGACTCCGGGCAGCTCACCCACCTGCTCAACAACCTGAAGTTCGTCAACGACTACTTCATCAAGGCCCACCCGTCTCCGAACGTGCTCTACGGGCAGGTCGGCCACGGCGGCAAGGACCACGCCTGGTGGGGGCCGGCCGAGGCGATGCAGATGGAGCGGCCCGCCTACAAGATCGACGCCACCTGCGGCGGATCGGACCTGGCCGGGGAGACCGCGGCGGCGATGGCCGCCTCCTCGATCGTCTTCCGCCCGACGAACGCGGCCTACGCCGACACGCTGGTCAAGCACGCGCGGGAGCTGTACGCCTTCGCCGACACCGTGCGCAAGAAGTACAGCGAGTGCATCACCGACGCCCAGGGCTACTACAACTCCTGGAGCGGCTACAACGACGAGCTGGTCTGGGGCGCCATCTGGCTGCACCGGGCCACCGGCGAGGCCTCCTACCTGGCCAAGGCCGAGTCCTACTACGACAACCTCGGCACCGAGCCGCAGAGCACCACGAAGTCCTACAAGTGGACGATCGCCTGGGACGACAAGTCCTACGGCTCCTACGTGCTGCTGCACAAGCTCACCGGCAAGCAGCGCTACCTCGACGACGCCAACCGGTGGCTGGACTACTGGACGGTCGGGGTGAACGGGCAGAAGATCAGGTACTCGCCCGGCGGGCAGGCCGTACTGGACCGGTGGGGGTCGCTGCGCTACGCCGCCAACACCTCGTTCGCGGCCCTGGTGCACGCCGACTCGATCACCGACGCGACCCGTAAGGCGCGCTACCACGACTTCGCCAAGCGCCAGATCGACTACGCGCTCGGCGACAACCCGCGCAGGTCCTCCTACGTGGTCGGCTTCGGCGCCAATCCGCCGAAGAACCCGCACCACCGCACCGCGCACGGCTCCTGGACCGACCAGCAGACCAACCCCGTCGAGACCCGCCACACCCTGTACGGCGCGCTCGTCGGCGGCCCGCCCGACCCCGACGACGCCTACACCGACAGGCGCGACGACTACGTGATGAACGAGGTCGCCACCGACTACAACGCCGGTTTCACCAGCGCGCTGGCGCGGCTGTACGGCGAGTACGGCGGGTCCCCGGCGGCGGGCTTCCCCGCGAAGGAGAGCCCCGACGGCCCCGAGATCTTCATCGAGGCCGGGGTGAACGCCTCCGGGAGCGCCTTCACCGAGATCAAGGCGATCGTCCGCAACCAGTCGGCCTGGCCGGCCAGGAACCTGACCGACGGCTCCTTCCGCTACTACTTCACCCTCGACGGCGACACCACGGCGAGCCAGATCACCGTCAGCTCGGCCTACACCCAGTGCAAGCCGCCGACCGGCCCGACCCTGCTGTCCGGCAAGACCTACTACGTCACGATCGACTGCTCCGGCACCTCGATCTCCCCGGCCGGGCAGTCCCAGCACCGGCGCGAGGTGCAGTTCCGCCTCGCCTCCTCCGGCACCTGGGACCCGTCGAACGACTGGTCGTACAAGGGCGTCGTCACCACTCCCGGCGCGACCCCGGTCCGGGTGGACAACATCACCGTCTACTCCGGCACCGAGCGGATCTGGGGGAACCCGCCCGGCGACGAGCCGCCGCCGGTGGACGACGACACCCCGCCGAGCAGGCCCGGCAAGCCGGCCGTCTCCGCGGTCACCGGGAGCACGGCGAGGCTGACCTGGACCGCCGCCACGGACGAGGTGGGCGTCACCGGCTACGACGTCTACCGCGGCACCGCCAAGGTGGGGACCGCCTCCGGCACCTCCTACGACCTGACCGGCCTGACCCCGGCCACGGAGTACAGCGTGCACGTGGTGGCCCGGGACGCGGCGGGCAACGCCTCCGAGGCGTCCGAGAGCACCTCGTTCACCACCACGGAGGCCCCGGCGGGCGGCTGCACCGCCGTCTACAAGGTCGGCAACAGCTGGCAGGGCGCCTTCCAGGGCGAGGTCACCGTCACCAACGCGGGCACGGCCGCCATCAAGGGCTGGACCGTGACCTGGCGGTTCCCGGACGGCCAGGTCATCAGCCAGCTCTGGAACGGCGCGCACACCCAGACGGGCGCGGACGTGACGGTGAGGAACGTCGCCTGGAACGGCGCGCTCGCCCCGAACGCGTCCGCCTCGTTCGGCTTCACCGCGAGCCGGGGCGGCGCGAACGGCGTCCCGTCGCCGGTGTCCTGCACCGCGAGCTGACGAGCCCGCGGAGCCGGCCGTCCCGCCGGCTCCGCGGGCCTCAGAGCCCCCGGCCGGGCGTAGTGGACCCCTCCGCCCGGCCGGGTCCCCCCATCCCCACCAGAGGCAGGTAATGAGAGCACGACTGGCGGTCCTCGCCGCATTCCTCATCTCACTCGTCGTCCCGTCGATCGTCGCGGTCGCGCCCGCCCACGCCGCCACCGGCATCCACGTGAGCGGAACGAAGATCGTCGAAGCCGACGGGAGCGAACTCGTCCTGCGCGGCACCTCCCACGCGCACACCTGGTACACGAGTCAGACGGCCTCCTTCGCCGGCATCAAGTCGCTGGGCGCCAACGCCGTGCGCGTGGTGCTGAGCGGCGGCCGCTGGACGCCCAACGACACCGCCGACGTGGCGAACGTCGTCTCGCTGTGCAAGCAGAACAAGCTCATCTGCGTGCTGGAGAACCACGACACCACCGGGTACGGCGAGCAGGGCGGCGCCTACACCCTCGACCAGGCCGTGGACTACTGGGTCGGTGTGAAGAGCGCGCTGGACGGCCAGGAGGACTACGTCATCATCAACATCGGCAACGAGCCGATCGGCAACAACGCCGTCACCCCGGGCTGGACCGAGGCCACCTCCAACGCGATCAAGCGCATGCGCACCGCCGGGTTCGACCACGCGCTCATGGTCGACGCCCCCAACTGGGGCCAGGACTGGTCCTTCACCATGCGCGACAACGCCAAGACCGTGGCCGCCGCCGACCCCGACAAGAACACGATCTTCTCCATCCACATGTACGGCGTGTTCGACACCTCCGCCGAGGTCATCGCCTACATGGACGCCTTCAGGACCGCGGGCCTGCCGCTGGTGGTCGGCGAGTTCGGGCACGACCACTCCGACGGAAACCCCGACGAGGACACGATCATGGCCCAGGCGCAGTCGCGCGGCCTGGGTTACTTCGGCTGGTCCTGGAGCGGCAACGGCGGCGGCGTCGAGTATCTCGACCAGGTCACCGGCTTCGACGTGAACAAGCTGACCAGCTGGGGCCGGCGGCTGTTCAACGGCCCCGACGGCATCGCGCAGACCGCCGTCGAGGCGAAGATCTACGGCGGCGGCTCCGGCGACGACACCGAGGACCCGTCCAGGCCCGGCACTCCGGCCGCCTCGGCGATCACCTCCTCCGGCGCCACCCTGACCTGGACCGCCTCCACCGACAACGTGGGCGTGACCGGCTACGACGTCTACCGCGGCACCACCAGGCTCGCCTCCACCACCACCAACTCCGCCACCCTCACCGGCCTGAACTCCAACACCGCCTACACCGTGCACGTCGTCGCCCGCGACGCCGCCGGCAACACCTCCGCCGCCTCGGCCGCCACCACCTTCACCACTCTGACCGGACCCGGCGGCAGCGCCTGCACACCCGGTTACAAGGTCGTCAACGCCTGGCAGGGCGGTTTCCAGGGCGAGGTCACCATCAACTGCATCAGCGCCGTCACCTCGTGGAAGGTCACGCTGACCTACCCGGGCGGCGTGAACATCACCCAGAACTGGAGCTCGACCATGTCGGCTGCCGGCGGCGGGTTCACCTTCACCAACGCCGCCTGGAACGGCTCCGTCCCGGCCGGCGGCTCGGCCACCTTCGGATTCATCGGCACCTGGAACGGCTCGGGCGCCCCGCCCGCCCCCGCCTTCTCCTGACCCCTCCCAGGGGGTACGGCCCGCCCGGCCGTACCCCCTCCCCTAGACCTGCCTCCGAAAGTTTCGGGTCCAATCAGCAAGTTTCTGCACCACCGGGAAAGGAACACCATGCCTGCACTGTCCAGACTCCGCCGAGCGGTCCTGACCGGGGCGCTCGCCGTACTCCCGGCCGCCGCGGTCGTCGCCCTGCCCGCCTCCCCGGCGCAGGCGTCGTCGCCGCTGCGCGTCCACGCCGAGGCGCAGGGCAAGTTCATCGGCACCGCGCTCGCCACCTCGCCGCTGGCCAATGAGACGGCCTACCGCAACATCGCCGCCACGGAGTTCAACCAGATCACGGCCGAGAACGCGATGAAGTGGGACGCCACCGAGTCCAGCCCGAACCAGTTCAACTTCAGCGGCGCGGACCAGATCATGGCCTTCGCCGAGCAGAACGGCCAGCAGGTGCACGGGCACACGCTGGTCTGGCACAACCAGACGCCGAACTGGGTGCAGAGCCTCAGCGCCACCGAGATGCGCTCGGCCATGCAGAACCACATCAGCAGGGTCGCCGGCCGCTACGCGAGCAACCCCGCCCTGAAGTCGTGGGACGTGGTGAACGAGGTCTTCGAGGAGAACGGCAGCCTGCGCAACTCGTTCTGGTACCAGCGGCTCGGCGAGAGCTACATCGCCGACGCCTTCAGGTACGCCAAGGCGGCCGACCCCGACGCCAAGCTCTGCATCAACGACTACAACGTCGAGGGCGTCAACGCCAAGAGCACCGCCATGTACAACCTGGTCCGGACCCTGCGCGCGCAGAACGTGCCGGTCGACTGCGTCGGCTTCCAGTCCCACCTGGCGATCCAGTACGGCTTCCCGAACATCCAGGAGAACATGCAGCGCTTCGCCGACCTGGGGGTGGAGGTCCGGGTCACCGAGATCGACGTCCGGATGCAGATGCCCCGGAGCTCGTCCAAGGACGCCACGCAGGCCACCTACTACTCCAACGTGGTCAAGGCCTGCCTGGCGGTGAGCCGCTGCTCCGGCGTGACGATCTGGGGCTTCACCGACAAGCACTCCTGGGTCCCGGACACCTTCTCCGGTGAGGGCGCGGCCCTGATCTACGACGAGAACTACGCCAAGAAGGCGTCCTACACCGCGGTGCACGACGCCCTGGCCGCCGGAGACCCCGGAGACCCGGACGACACCGAGGACCCGTCCAGGCCCGGCACTCCGGCCGCCTCGGCGATCACCTCCTCCGGCGCCACCCTGACCTGGACCGCCTCCACCGACAACGTCCGCGTCACCGGCTACGACGTCTACCGCGGCACCACCAGGCTCACCTCCACCACCACAAACTCCGCCACCCTCACCGGCCTGACCCCCGAGACCGCCTACACCGTGCACGTCGTCGCCCGCGACGCCGCCGGCAACACCTCCGCCGCCTCCGAGACCACCACCTTCACCACCCTCGAAGGACCCGGCACCGGCACCGGCTGCACCGCCGCCTACCGCACCGCCAACTCCTGGCCGGGCGGCTTCCAGGGCGAGGTGACGATCACCTGCGCCGAACCCGTCACCTCCTGGCGCACCACCCTGACCTTCCCCAGCACCGTCACCATCAGCCAGAACTGGAGCTCCGTCCGCTCCGGCAGCGGCGGCGCCCACACCTTCACCAACGCCGCCTGGAACGGCACCATCGGCGCCGGAGGCTCCACCACCTTCGGCTTCATCGGCTCCTGGAACGGCTCGGGCACCCCGCCCACCCCCGTCATCTCCTGACCCGCACCCCAGCCGCCGGGACGCGCGGGCCGCTCACCCGTGAGGGCGGACGGCCCGCGCCCCACCCGTCAGGGCGGGAGATTCGCGTCTCACCGTGAGGGCGGACGGCCCGCGCAGGCCGTCCGCCCTCACGGGCCGCGCGCTCCCGCAGGGAGGCGACCAGCCAGCGGGCGATGCGGGCGTGGCCCTCGCCCGTCGGATGAACGCCGTCGGGGAGGGTCAGCCCGCGGCCCCAGCGCATGCCGAGCGGATCGAGGAACGGCACGCCGGCCCTCTCCGCGGCGAGCGCGACGGCGTTCCTGACGCCGTAGGCCCACCGCGGCGCGGCCCCCATCCACAGCGGGCCGACCACCACCACCCGGGTGCCGGGCCAGTGCCCGGCGACCGTTCTCAGCAGCCGCGCGGCGGCCTCGTAGACCTCCCCCGGCCGGGTGCGGCGGTCGTTGTGCCCGCCGGAGATGATCAGCAGGTCGGGCGCCGGCCGCCAGGCGAGCTCCCGGGCGAAGGAGTCGTGGAAGGTCCGGCCCACCCGTCCCGGGTTGACGAAGCCGGTCCCGCCCATCCCCGCGGTGATCAGCTGCCAGCCCAGCTCACGCGCGCTCCTGGCCGCGTAGCTCTCCCAGCGCTCGACCGGGCCCGACCCGACGGTGAAGCTGTCCCCGACGACCATCACCACCGGAGCCGCCGCGCGGGCCGCCATGGGCCGCGCCGCGGCCTGCCCGCCGGTCTCCCGCCCGCCCTCCGGCGCCGCCCCGCCCACCGCCGGGGCGCATCCCGGAAGCAGGCAGCAGAGCGCCACGGCGAGTGCGGAGGAAAACGCTCCGCGCCGCTTCCGTGAAAGCCGGTGCATGCCACCTCGGAGAACCGTGGACCGCTGATGTGAACGCGGCTCCCGGGGCGTGCGTCACGCCCGTGACCTCCACCGGACACCCTCATGACGAGTGGATCCGCGGTCACGGCCACCCCGGGGGACCGCCTTGAGCATTCGGCATTCTAGTCAGGCACGGCCACCCGGTCGCGGTGATCCGGAACGAAAGAATTTACCTTTCAAAACGACCGGAAATATCTATCTATTAGCTGAGAAAACGGACCGCACGGCCCTGGAAACGCCAATGTGTTCGCCATGAGACGGCAACCCCGGCGGGTGACAAGCCGTCAACACTCCGTAATACGTTCGACGGGAGAGGGTCAAGCCGGTGCCCGGGCCGACGAGCCGGCGCCCGCCGGCGCGGCCCGCCCCACCGGGCGACCACGCCCGGCCACGACCACGACCACGACCACGACCACGACAAAGGAGACGACCATGCGGGATCGCTCCGCACCCCCTCCCCGGCCCGAGGGCCGGCGTCTCCGCGCCGGAGGCGATCGATGATCTGCGTTCACGGCCTGCCGCCGGATCCCCGCCCCCATCCCGCCCGCCCGGACCGCACCTCCCGGTGCTCGCAGCCGGGAGGCGGCCTCGGCCTGGCGTCGCTCCTGGCGGGCGGCGCGGCCGTCCTGGCCGGCTTCGTCCCGGCCGCCTCCGGGGCCTCGGCCCCCCTGGTGCTCGTCTCCGTCGCCCTGGGCTTCGCCGCCCTCGGCATGGCCCATCACCCGGCGGTCGCCGCCGCGGACCGGACGGCCGACGGCCCCGGCGGGACACACGTCCGGACCCCTGACCGGGGGGACCACCGGACCGGGACCGGCGGCTGGGGACGCGGCCGGGCGGGCGGTGGGCGGACCGGCTGGGGACGCGGCCGGGCGGACCGCGGGCGGACCGGCTGGGCGAGCCTCGTCCTGGAGCTGTCCGCCGGAGCCCTGCTGGTCTGGAGCGCGGTCGCGTTCCTCACCGTGGTCGCCGACCCGGGGGCCGCACGCCTCGACGGCCCGGACCGGGTCCGCGGCGGTCCCGCCGCGGGCTGCGTGCGGGAGGCCGGAGATCAGCCGACGTGCGAGGCGGGGGCGGTCCAGGTGTTGCAGTAGCCCGGCCGCGCGTACTTCCAGCCGTGGTCCAGCCACCCGGCGAAGTTCTGGCCGTTGCCGTGATCACGCAGGCCCAGGCCGTTCTGGTCGTCGCCCCGGCTGTACTCCATCTCCAGCACGGCCTGCCAGCGGGCGGCGGTGACGCCGAGCGGGACCCGGACGGTCCGCATGAAGACCCCGGCGAAGCACTGGGCCTGCAGCTCCGACCGGCGGGAGTGCGCGTTCTGGGCGCTCTTGGACTTGTTGGAGACCTCCCACCACCACGCGCCGCCGATCCCCGCCATGGACTGCACGTGGTGACCGTACTCGTGGGCGAGCACCGACAGGTAGGGCACGTGGTTGCTCGCCGGGTCGATCCGGCCGGTCTGCTGGATCAGGTGCGACAACCCGATGTACATCCCCTGGTTGGAGGGGCAGTAGTAGGCGGCGGCGCCGGAGGCGGGGTAGCTGCCGCACGGGCCGCGTCCCGGACGCGACCAGAAGACCCGGCGGGGCTGCTGGAAGACCGCGCGCGCCTGGGAGAACTTGGCGGCCCAGGCCCGGTCCAGGCAGCCGGTCGTCGCGTTGAGGAAGGCGAGCATGTCCCTCGCCTGGGTCGAGGGGCGCGGCGCCCGGCAGGTGGTGGGGCGCATCATGCCGGTGCCGTACAACGGGTTGCGCTTCAGCCGGGCGCCGGTCTGGGAGCGCTGCATGTACCGCAGGTCGACGGCCATGGCGCTGCGTGCGGCCCGCCGGTCCGCGGCCGGGCTCCCGCCCGCCAGCGCGATCTCGGACTCGCCCAGCGCGCCGAGGTCGAGCTTGCGCGGCGGGTTGAAGGCCGGCGGTTCGACCTCCGTCCGCTCCGTCGGGGTGGGCACGGCCCGCTGGGTGGCCGTCGGCGCGGTTCCCGGGCCCGCGGGGACCGCCGCCTCGTCGCCACCGGCCAGTGCGGCTGCCAGCACGACGGCGGTGAAGGTCGTCGCGAGGACGCCGAAGACACCGAAGACCAGGGGGCTCGACCGGCGCGGGCGCATCTGACCGCCTCTCGGGGAAGACTGGATCACCGCGCGGCAATCTAGCGGATAGACCACCACATGCCGTTATTGACCGAAAAATCGTAATAGGGCGGTCCGTCACTTCCCCGCGGTTCTCGATAGGCTGCCGAGCCATGGCGGGATCTTTCTTTCATCGGACGGCCCATCGCGCGGCCGGAAGCCTGGTCGCGGCGGCCGTGCTGGCCCTGGCCGCGGGCCTGTCCCCGGCCTTCGCCGGTACGGCGGGCGCCGCGTCCGCCTGGGCCGACACGGTGAAGAGCGACGTGGTCGAGCTCGAACTGCGGCAGGACGGCGTGCTGCACGTCAAGGAGACCGTCGAGTTCACCGGCGCCGCGCCGAAGCGGACGCTCGTCGACCGGACGCGCTACGACGACGGCAACGACCGGCTCTACCAGGTCACCGGGTTCAAGGGCGACGGCACGCTCTCCGGCGGTTCGATCACCCTGAAGGGCTCCGGCACCGCGACGATCGAGTACGACGTCAAGGGTGCGGTGACCCCGCTGGCCGACATCCAGGAGCTGCGCTGGTACGCCGTGGGCGGCTGGTCCGTCCCGGTGGAGCAGGCCACGGTCAAGGTGACCGGGCCCGCCCAGATGCAGAACCTGTCCTGCTTCGCCGGGGTGCTGGCCTCCGCGGTGGCCTGCACCGCCGCGTCCTTCGACCACACCGGGACCAGCGCGGAGTTCGAGCAGCAGGGCCTCGGCGCCGGCGAGGTGCTGACGGTCGTCGTCGGCTACCCGGCCGGAGCGACCACCGGCGCGCCCGTGCTGGAGCGCCGCTTCGAGCTGTCCAACGCCTTCACGCTGAACGCCGTCACCGGCGGCGCGCTGGCCGGCCTGCTGGTCCTGCTCCTCGGCGGCCTCGGCCTGCTCTACTGGACCCGCGGCCGCGACGCCCGCGTGGTCGGCCACGAGTCGGGCTCGCTCCGCCCGGTCGAGAACGGCCACTTCGCCCCGCCGGACGGCGTGCGCCCCGGCCAGATCGGCACGCTCATGGACGAGCAGGCCGACGTGATCGACGTGACCGCCACCATCGTGGACCTGGCCGTGCGGGGCTACATCCGGATCGACGAGCGGCCCCGGCAGACCTACGACACCCCGGACTGGACGCTGGTCCGGCTGCCCGGCGCCCCCGTCGGCTCGCTGCTGCCGTACGAGCGGGCGCTCTACGAGGCCGTCTTCCACGGTCGCGACGCGGTGCTGCTCTCGGAGCTCAAGGGCTCCTTCGGCGCCGAACTCGGCAAGGTCCGCGCCGCGCTCTACCGGGACGTGGTCACCCAGGGCTGGTTCGCCCGCCGCCCCGACACCGTCCGCACCCGCTGGACTACCCTGGGCGTGGCGCTGACCTTCGCCGGGGTGCTCGCCACCGTGGCGCTGGCCTGGTTCACCACGTACGGCCTGCTCGGCCTGGCCCTGATCATCGCCGGCGCGGCGCTGGCCGTCGGCGGGCAGTACATGCCCGCCAAGACCGCCAAGGGCGCCGCCGCCCTCGCCCACACCCTGGGCTTCCGGGAATATCTCTCCTCCGCCGACCTCGGCGCGGACGTCCCCGCGGCCCAGCGGGTGGAGCTGTTCTCCCGCTATCTGCCCTACGCCGTGATCTTCGACTGCGTGGACCGCTGGGCCCGCGTGGTCTCCTCCGTCACCGGCAACGGGCAGCAGGCCGACCACCTGTACTGGTACCACGGCCCTGCCGAGTGGGACCTGTCGAAGTTCGCCGACTCCATGCGCACCTTCACCATGACGACCTCCGGCGCCATCTCCACCACCCGCCAGTTCCGGTCCCTCTGACCGTCCGGGCCCGGCCGTACGGCCTCTGCGACCGGCCGGGCCCGGAGGACCGTCGCTCCGCCGTACGGGCTCATGGCCTCACAACCTGACGACCTTCACGCCGGGCATCTCGTCGTAATCCGCGTCCTGGGTCACCACAGGGATGTCATAGGCCAGGGCGGTCGCCGCTATCCAGCTGTCGTTGATCGGAGCCCTGCGACCCGCCACCCGCAATCGCGCGACCAGCAGCGCCCACGCTTCGGAAACGGCCTCGTCGACCGGTAGCGGCTCGAAGCGCTGGGCCAGTTGATAGGTGGAAAGGCGCCGGGCGGCCGACTCAGGATCCCGTGCCTGCAGCACCCCGAGACGCAGCTCGCCCAGGGTGACCGCCGAAACCCCCCACTCGTAGTCGGCGAAGCGCTCGCGATCGAACCGGCTGGCCTCCAGGCCGATGAAGATCGATGTATCGGCCAGCGCCCGCTGAGGACTCACCACGGGAGATCGTCAGTGGTTCCGGACAGGGTCTCCCGCAGCTCTTCGGCCCAGCCCGTCCCATCCGGCCCGAGGCGGGCGAGCTCTCCCCCGATCTCGGTGGCGGGCAGCCAGCGGCTGCGGCGGGGGAAAGGAATGATCTTCGCCACCGGACGGTTGTCCCTCAGCACCTCGATCTCTTCACCGGCCTCGACACGCCGCAGCACTTCGGCCGTGTTGTTCCGCAGCTCACGTGCGGGAATCGCAGTCATGAACCTAACTGTAGAACTCTTGCTACGAGCGTAGCAAGAAAGTCGATAAGCCTCATGAAGCGAAGACGCCGGGCAACCTCCCGTCCCGGCCGGGCGTATGGACGGGCATGAGAGCGGAGGCGGCCGCGTGAGCGGCCATCGGGGGCTCACCGAGTCCGTCGCGGCGCGCGGGACGAACCTGCTGCGGATCCTGCCCGCCCAGGCGCCGCCGGAGACCCCCGCGCCCGACTCCCTGTCCGGCGTCGAACTCCGCGAGGAGGCGTTGCCCCGTGCTGAATCTTGAGGACGAACTCCGCCAGGCCATGATCGAGGAGACCTCGGCGCTCGGCGCTCCTCCCGGCCTCGCCCAGCAGACCGTACGGCGCGCCCACCGGCACCGGCGGATCCGGCGGACCGCCCTGGCCATGGCCGCCGCCGCGTCGAGGTCACCGTGGTCCGCGGCGCGGCCCTGCACTCCGCTGTCGCTGATCGGGGCCTTACGGCCTGCCGCCCAGGCGGATCTCGCCCACCGGGCGGCCGCCGCCGTACAGGACGCCGGCGGCGAGGTCGGCGAGCTCGGGGGCGTCGAGGCCGAGAGCGCGCAGGGCGGCGACGGTGACGGGCACGCGGGCGCGCTGACCGCCGTCCTCGATCTTGACCGCGCCGGCGCGGCCGTCCTCGAAGGCGAAGGCGTCGAAGGCCTCAGCCCCGGCCTTGACCAGCAATCCAGGGATCGCCCGCATCAGCCGGGCCTCGGGGCGGGTCGTGCCGGACGTCCACTCGGGGTGGTCGCGGAAGGCGTCGGCGACGCGCCGCTCGGGGCTGCCGGCCTCGGCCAGCACGAGAGCGCGGAAGGCCCGGGCCACACCCGTCATCGAGACGAAGAAGAGCGGGGCGCCGCAGCCGTCGACGCCGGTGGCGGCGACCTTCTCGCAGGTCAGTTCCTCCACCGCGGTACGGATCGCCCGCTGCAGCGGGTGCGCGGGGTCGAGGTAGGTCTCCAGCGGCCAGTCGTTGGCCGCGCAGGTGGCGAGCATCGCCGCGTGCTTGCCGGAGCAGTTCATGTAGATCCGCGCCTTGCCGCCGCCCGAGCGCAGCACCTCCTCGCGGGAGGCCGCGTCCCCGGGCAGGTCCTCCGGGCAGCGCAGCGCGTCCTCGTCCAGCCCGGCCCCGGCGAGGATCCTGCGGGCGCCGTCCACGTGGAACGCCTCCCCGTCGTGGCTCGCGCACGCCAGCGCGAGCAGCTCCCCCTCCAGGGCGAGGCCGCTGCGCACCATGCCGAGCGCCTGGAAGGGCTTCATCGACGAGCGCGGCGAGACCAGCGCGTCCACCGCCCCGTGCACCCGCACCGCGGAACCGTCCGCCGCGACGGCCAGCATCCGCGCCCGGTGCGTGGACTCCACGAACCCCGAACGGACCACTTCGACGACCAACGACCCTGTAGACACCTTTGTCCCCTTTCGTGCAGAGCCCGCGCAGAGTCTAGAGAGCACCCGGAGCGCGGGATGATGGGGGCATGCGTGCGGTGGTACAGCGGGTGAGTTCCGCGTCGGTGACGGTGGACGGGGCGGTCGTCGGCGCGATCGACGAGCCGGGGCTGCTCGTGCTGGTCGGGGTGACGCACACCGACACCCCGGCCGAGGCGGCGAGGCTGGCCGCCAAGCTCTGGGGACTGCGGATCCTGGACGGCGAGAAGTCCTGCTCCGACATCGGCGCGCCCCTGCTCGTGGTCAGCCAGTTCACCCTGTACGGCGACGCCCGCAAGGGACGCCGCCCCACCTGGCAGGCGGCGGCCCCCGGACCGGTCGCCGAGCCCCTGGTCGAGGCCGTCTGCGCGGAGCTGCGCGCGCTGGGAGCGCGCGTCGGGACGGGTGTCTTCGGCGCCGACATGAAGGTCGCGCTGACCAACGACGGTCCCATCACGCTGATCCTGGAGGTCTGACTCCCGGCGGATCCAGGACGCCGGGAGACGATCCGGAGACCGGGAAGCCCGGGAACGCCTCCGAAAGCGGTGGGGCCGCGTCCCGAGGAGGCGGATCAGGGCCGGAGGGGGCCGGAGGCAAGGAGGGCCGGTTCCCTGAGCGGGAAGCGGCCCTCTCGGCGTTCCGTCAGCGGGTCAGCGGATGCGGCGGCGCAGGGCCGGGTCGATCTGCACGTTGCGCCCGGCGTCCGGCGGCACGACGACCTCCTGGGCCGCCGCCACCCCGTCGGCCTCCAGCGGCGCGTCCACCGGCACGGTCCGCTTGACCAGGGCCAGGGCGATCGGGCCGAGCTCGTGGTGGCGGGCGGAGCCGCCGACGAACCCGACCTCGGCCCCGCCCTCGGTCACCGCCGCGCCGCGCCGGGGCAGCCGGTCGGCGCTCCCGTCCAGGTGCAGGAAGACCAGCCGGCGCGGCGGGTGGCCGAGGTTGTGCACCCGCGCCACGGTCTCCTGGCCCTTGTAGCACCCCTTGTTCAGGTGCAGGGCCGTACCGATCCAGCCGACCTCGTGCGGGATCGTCTTGTGGTCGGTCTCGAAGCCGAGCCGGGGGCGGTGCGCCTCGATCCGCAGCGCCTCGTGGGCCCAGAGTCCGGCGAGCCGCAGGCCGAGGTGATCAGGGAGCAGGTCGCGCGGGAGCAGCACGTCGCCTCCGGCGACGACCGCCCCGGCGGGCGGGGTGAGGCGGGCCGGGTCGGCCACGGAGACCACCGCGTAGGCGTCCGTCACGTCTACGACCTCGACCCGGAGCATGAACCGCATCTTGTCGAGGAAGGTGACCAGGCCGGCCGAGGTGCCCGGCTCCACGTGCGCCCAGACGGCCTCGCCGTCGTCGACGAGGACCAGGTGGTGCTCGACCCGGCCCTGGGCGTCCAGCAGCAGCGTCTCGGTCGCCCGGCCCGGCTGCAGGTCGTCGAGCTTCTGGGAGCTCAGGCTGTTGAGCCAGCTCAGGCGGTCGGGCCCGGAGATCCTGACGACCTCCCGGTTGCTCCGGTCGACCATCGCCTCACCGGCGAGGAAGGCGCGCTGCTCGGCGAACAGGTCACCGTAGTGTCCGGCGACGCCGTCGTCGGGGGCGTCGGCGGCGACCGCGCCGGGGGTGTCCAGCAGAGGGCTTCGCATGCCCCAAGCCTACGAGCCCGCGGCGACGCCCGGAGCCGCGGCCCGCAGGCCCCCGGCGTTGTCCGGAGCCACGGCCCGCAGGCCCCCGGCGTCGTCCGGAAACGCGGCCCGCAGGCCCCCGGCGGGCGCGTGACCGCGGCTCGCGGATCCGGGGCGGACGGGCCGCGCCCACGGCTCATGGGCCCGCGGGCGGCTCACGGCAGCGGCCCGGGAGCTCTCAGCGGCACTTGCGGCAGCGGCCGAAGACCGTCAGGTGGTGCACGTCGGTGGCGAAGCCCAGCTCTGCGTCGAGCCCGTCCACCAGGGCCCGCACCAGCTCCGGGCTGACCTCGCTGATGTCGCCGCAGCCGCGGCAGACCAGGTGCACGTGGTCGGCGTCGGCGGCCAGGTGGTAGGTGGGCGCGCCGTGCCCGAGGTGGTTGTGGGCGACCATGCCGAGCTCCTCGAGCAGTTCGAGGGTCCGGTAGACGGTCGAGATGTTCACCCCGCGGGCGGTCTCGCGCACCCGGGTGCAGATCTCCTCCGGGGTGGCGTGCTCCAGCGACTTGACCGCCTCGAGCACCAGCTGGCGTTGCGGGGTGACCCGATAACCGCGCGCCCGCAGTTCCTCATGCCACGACGTCTCGGTCATGGCGAGATTCTATGCCGTGCCCCGGCCCAGCCCTCTTGATCATCACCTGAAGCCGGCCCCGTGCCCTCTGCCCGCCGGATCCGCGGTCCCGCCCGTCCCTGCCCTCCGCCCGCCGGATCCACGGTCCCGCGCGCCTGCTCCGCGCCCTCCGCCCGTCCGGTCGTCCCGGACCTCCTCCAGCGGCGACTTCGAAGGCTTTCACCAGCGGAAACCCACTTGGCGAATATTTACTTGCCCAACCCGGAAGCGGTCGCATAGCGTACGAATCACGCAGAAGGGAGGTGGTCCAAACAATGGTTGATCATACTTGGGCTAGCGAGGTGGCTGTCCGCTAGGACGCCGCGACTCCGGACTCTGTCCGGACGTCTCGCGACGTTCGGCGAATCCACGACAATCACCGGAACCCCGGGCTGCCGGAGGGCGGGCATATCCCGTCTTTGGTCCATCCGGCCCTCACGCCTCGAGCGGAGGAGCGAGCCCGGGGTTCTCTTTTTTTTCTTCCGGCGCCCCGGGACCCGCCTGCTGTGCCCGGCCTCCGGCGCCTCAGTGCTCGCCGCGGGCCGGGACGCCGAGGGCCGCGCAGGCCTCCCGGTAGAGGCGGACGACCTCCCGGCGGACCTCGGCCCGCTCTGTCAGCGTCCTCCCCCACGGAACGCGCACCGTGACCTCGTCACCGTCCACGACCGCGGCGAACTCGATCGCCTCGGCGTCCACGTCCGACGTCGTCGCGGCCGTCGCCTCGGGCCTGCCGCCGAGGCTCCTGACGATCAGCAGCGCGTCGTCGGCGTGGTCGTCGTTCATGTGGCGCTTGATCGCCTCGACCACGTCGGGGGTGAAGGGGGTGCTCATGTCCGGCATCGTATTGGCCCTCGCCTGCTCTCAGTCCGTGTCGGGCACGAAGTCGCCCACCCGCTTGAGCTCGGCCGAGATGTGCGACTGGAGCCCCTGCCCCACGGCCGCCATGTCGTAGGCCCACATCAGGTTGCCGTTGACCAGGCCGTAGAGGCGGTGGCCGCCGGTGTACTCCTTGGCGGTGGCGGTGCGGGCCACCACGTCCGTGTGGAGCTCGATCTTGTGGAAGACCACCTCGCCGACGTAGATCTCCACGATGCCGGTCGGGTGCGACAGGCAGACCTCCAGCTGGCGGTCCGGCAGCTGGCGCCAGAAACCGGTCTCGGTGCCCAGCGGGCGGACCTTGGCGCCCGCCTCGTCCAGCAACCAGGTGCGGCTGGTGTAGGTCAGGAACGGCTTGCCGTTGTGCCCGAAGACGATCTCCTGACCGAAGTTGAAGCTCTCGATCGTCGGGTATCCCCCCACCCCGGCGCCCTCCCACCGGCCCACGAGGAAGGCGATCGGCTCAAGGTCGGGATGCAGCTCAGGAACGTCCATAGCCATAAAGGGTAGGCCCGGCCGGACCTGGCTCGCGCCGGTGGTCCGGGCCCGAATAGTCTTCGAGCATGGCACGATCATTGGTGATCAAAGTGACCGCGGGCGCGGACGCCCCGGAGCGCTGCAACCAGGCGTTCACGGTGGCCGCGGCGGCCCTGGCGAGCGGGGTGCCCGTCTCCCTCTGGCTGACGGGCGAGGCGTCGTGGTTCGCCCTCCCCGGGCGGGCCGAGGAGTTCACCCTGCCCCACGCGGCCCGGCTCGGCGACCTGCTCGACGCGGTGCTCGCCGCCGGCCGGGTGACGCTGTGCACGCAGTGCGCGGCCCGGCGGGACATCACGGTGGACGACGTGATCGAGGGGGTCCGCATCGCGGGCGCCCCCACCTTCGTCGAGGAGGCCCTCGGCGACGGCGTCCAGGCGCTCGTCTACTGACGCCCACCGGCGGGCCGGCGACCACCGCTCCGGGCCGCCGGCAAGCCCCGCCTGCCCGGCCGATCGACCGGGCAGGCCGGACCCCGGTGAGCCGGATCAGGCGGGCCGGACCGCGGTGAGCCGCTCCTGGCGGAGCCGTTCGAACCAGGTGTCGTCGGTCGGCGGGAGCTGCGCGCCGACCGCCCAGGTCAGCAGCAGGTCGGCCAGGCCGGGGTTGCGCGCCAGCGCCGGACCGTGCAGGTAGGTCCCGACGATCCTCCCGGCATAGCAGCCCTCGGTCCCGTCGCCGTTCCCGGTGCCGACCACCGTGCGGGAGAGCGGGCGCACGCCCGGTCCCAGCCTGGTGACGCCCATGTGGTTCTCGAACCCCGTCAGGGTCGGGACTCCGAGCGCCGGGTCGGCCTCGGCGACGAGCTCGCCGACCGCGCGGGCGGCGCCCCGGCCGCTGGCGATGTCGAGCAGCCCGATGCCGTCCACCGGCTGCCCCTCCTCACCGCCGAACGTGCTGCCCATGATCTGGTAGCCCGCGCAGACCGCCAGCAGGGCGGCGCCCCGGGCGACGGCCCGGTGCAGCCCGCCGTCCCGGCGCAGCCGCTCGGCCGCCAGGATCTGCGGCCGGTCCTCGCCGCCGCCGATCAGGTAGACGTCCCCCTGCTCGGGCACCGGGTCGGCCGAGCGTACGTGGACGGTCTCGACCGCGATCCCGCGGCGCCGGGCCCGCTGCTCCAGGACCAGGACGTTTCCCTGGTCCCCGTAGGTGCTGAGCAGGTCCGGGTAGATCCAGACAAGGCGCAGGACACTGTCAGACGGCACGACCGAACTCCGATCGGATCTGCTGGAAGGCGGTGTAGTTGGCGATCACGTCGACCTTGCCCTGCGGCTGGACCGCGAGCGCGTGCCCGAAGGACTCCGTCAGCTGGAACGGCACCTCGGCCACGTCGAGCCGGAGGGCGAGGTCGAGTCGGCGCTCCCCGGTCACGTAGACCGGCCTGCCGCGCAGCACCCGGTAGTCGACGTCCCACAACCAGGAGGTGTCGCGGCCGTCGGGGCCCTGCGCGTTCACCGAGAGGATCACAGGCAGCGCGGGGTCGAGCACGTCGAACGCCTCCAGCCAGCCCGCCGGGTTCTTGGCCAGCAGCAACCGGGCCTGACGCCCCTCGCGCTCCACCGTGGTGTAGCGGCCGGCCACCGAGGTGACCTCGGCCAGCCGGGGCAGCGCCCGCTGGACGGGGAGGCCGAACGCCTCCGCGGTGGCCAGCGCGACCACCGCGTTGGCCCGGTTGGCCCGGCCGGGCAGCCGGATGTCCAGCGGCCAGCGCTGCCCGCGGGGGTCGACCACCGTGTCGCCGTCGAGGAACCAGCTCGGCGCGGGCCGCCGGAAGGAGCACTCGCGGCACGCCCAGTCGTTCTCCGCCAGCCCGCCGCCCGGCCCCCCCGGGCCCGCCGGGGACCCCGGGGCCGCGGGGACGCTCCCGTCCGCCTGCCGTACTGCCACGCCGGGCGCGTGACCGCCGGGCGGGACGTAGTCCATCCCGCCCCGGTCGAGCGGGCCGCCGCACTCGGGGCAGCACCAGGAGTCCTCCTTCCACGGCTGCCCGACCGAGACCCAGGTCACCCGGGCGGCGGTGGACGCGCCCCAGGCCACCAGCGGGTCGTCCGCGTTGGCGATCACGTGGGTGTTCCTGGCCACCAGCGCGCGGCGCCACTTCTGGGCCAGCAGCCAGATCTCGGCCGCCCGGTCCATCTGGTCGCGGCTGAGGTTCATCAGGACGACCACGCCCGCGCCGGTGGTCTCGATCACCTCGGGAAGGTACTTCTCGTCGACCTCCAGCACGCCGTACGGCGCGTCCTTCGCCGACGAGAGCGCGGACACGTGCCCGGCGGGCATGTTGGCGCCGAAGGCGTTGGTGGCGACGTCGCCGAGCTCCTGCAGGGCGGAGGTGATCAGCCGCGTCGTGGTGGTCTTGCCGTTGGTCGCGCTCACCAGCGCGAGCCTGCGGTCGCGGGCGAGCTTGCGCAGCAGGTCCGGCTCCAGGGCCAGGCCGACCCGGCCGCCGATCACCGATCCGTCGCCGCGTCCGGTCGCCCGGGACAGCGTCGCGGCCGTCCGGCCGAGAGCACTCGCGAGCTGCGCCCGCAGCGGAAGCTGAGTCATGCCGCCGATCCTAGCCGGGGATGGGCGGGGCGGCCGCCTGCGGGAACGCCGCGGAATCCGCGCCCGTCACTCGGTGAAGGCGAGCTCCACCGAGTCGGAGGACTCGGCGTCGAACGGGAGCACGAACCGGTTCGGCCAGGACAGCACGGTCTCCAGCCAGCCCGCCCCCATCGTCTGCGCGACGTGCCGCAGCCGCTCGGCCGGGTCGATCCCGATCGTGACGGTCAGCACGTCCCGCTCCACGCCCTCGTGCTCGTCGTCGCCCAGCAGGACCCGCCAGGCGAGCGCCCGGTTCCGGTCCGCCTCCATGGAGAGGGGGTGGTGCCGGAGCGCCCGCGCGCGGTGGCCGAGCAGCTCCTCGCCTCCCGCGGGGCGGTCGAACAGGGGGTACTCCATGGCCGGCGCGGGACCGCGCGGGTTGGGGGCGGCCTGTCCGTAGGGGAAGAGGCGCTCCACCTCGTGCAGCCAGCGGACCTGCGGGATCACCCAGGTGGGCCCGGGCCGCTCGCCGGGTTTGCGGTCGGCTCCCAGCAGCCGGGCGGCGGTCTCGGCGACCTGCTCGGTGAGCAGGGCCGGGTCGGCGACCGTGCGCAGCGCCCACGCCCGGCGGGCGACGGCGCGCTCCACGGCCGTGGCCAGCAGGCACTCGCGCCGGCGCGCGGGCAGCTCCGCCCAGAGCTCGGCCAGCGCCCGGGGCACGCCCGGAACGGGCCGGTTGACGCAGAAGGCCAGCACCAGCGTGTCGGCCCAGATCCGCAGCCAGGCCCATTCGGGGGCCTCGGCGAGCAGGTCGGCCTCGCGGATCTCGACCAGCGTGCACGCCCGGCCGCTCCTGCACTCCTGCCCGCAGGCCACCGAGCGGCGCCCGCAGATCGGCGGGGTCTGCCCGGGCGCCGGGTGCTCGCGGTCCTCGCCCAGCGGCACCCGGATGCGGAGCGGGCGGTCCATCCCGTCGGCGAAGACCGCCGCCGTACCGGGCTGGAGCGAGACGACCTGCCGGGACTGCTCCTCGCTCAGGTTCATCGCGGCGCCGACCAGCCGGCGGTCGTCCTCGGCGGGGAGCCGGTGGACGACCTTCAGCGCGGTGTTCTTCACCACGTCGGGGACCAGCTTGGTGGGGATCTGCTCGGCGACCACGATGCCCTCGCCGTACGCGCGGATCTCGGCGAGCATGCCGGCCAGCAGTTCGACCGCGTGCGTGCTGGCCCGGCCCGCGCCCCGGTCGCGGAGCAGCCGGTGCGCCTCCTCGATCACGATCACGTGCTGCAGCCCGGAGGTCTTCGACGACCTGGCCCGCATCCGCAGGTGCTCCACGATCCGGATGATCAGCGTGCCCATCAGGAACGCCTTGTCCTCGTCGTTGGCCACGTCCTCGATGGCGAGCACGACGTTGCGCCGGAGCAGGTCGCCGATGTCGGCGGGGTGGCCGCCCTCGAAGAAGCGCCCGGCCGAGCCGACCCGGAGCGAGCGCAGCCGCAGCGCGATGAAGCCCTCGACGTCGGCCTGGACCTCCCGGCCGTAGCCGATCTCCTTGATCACGTCCATCGCGTGCCGCTGCAGCTGCTCCAGGGTCGGCACGGCGGGCTGCACGGCCGCCCCCGGGGCCGCCGCGCCGGTGACCACGTCCCAGCCGTTGGCCTCGTAGACCCGCTGCAGCGCCAGCGACATGATCTGCGGGAACGGCTCCTCGGCGTCGAAGGCGGCCATGAACAGCGCCCGGACCATGTCGATGTGGGCCTGGACCGGGTAGCCGGGCTCCGGCGCGAGCGGGTTCACGCTGAACGGCACGGTGTCGGGGTCCGAGGGGTTGATCACGGTCACCGGGGCGAGGTGCTCGATCCGGCCGCCCATCGCGGCGTACTCGGACTTGGCCGGTTCGATCGCCAGCCAGGGGATGCCCGCGCCGGTGAGCTCCTCCAGCAGGTGGCGGACCGTCTGGGACTTGCCGGAGCCGGTGGCCCCGGTGACGAACGCGTGCCGGTTCAGGGTGGCGAGCGGCACCCGGAACGTGCCCACCGCGCGGTCCTGGCCGTCCACGATCGTGCCGAGGTCGACCGAGGGCTCCCCGGCGGGCGTGTCGGCCTCGCTGGTCACGTCGAAGAAGCCCGCCTCCACCACCCGGACGCCGGGCACCTCCCGGCGGGGCAGCCCGGCCAGCGCGGCGAGCGTCCCGGCGGTGGCGGCGAAGGGCGCGGCGGCGCCGTCGGCGGGGTCCTGCACGGTCGCCGTGAGCGCGTCCGTGAAGCCGCAGGGCGGGGCGGACAGCGCGCTGCGCAGGCGGTAGGGGTGGTGGCCCAGCTCCGCGGAGCCGACCAGCACCGGGGCGATCTGCCGCAGTTCCTCCGGCCCGGCCGCTCCGGCCAGCACCCGCACGTTCCAGAGCCCGGCCTCGCGGAAGGTGTCGAGCTCCTGCATGCGCCGCTCGGCCCGCTCGGCGTCGTAGCGCGAGCGCTCGGAGGCGTCGCCGTACTGCCGCAGCACGTTGAGCTGGGTCCGCAGGTGCGCCACCTCGGCGTCCAGCAGGTCGGTGGGCTCGGCCACCACCAGCCAGGCGAACGGCCGGGACATGAGCGTGACCAGCGTGGACTCGAACAGGGTGGGCCGCTTGACCTCGTCGGCGTCCGCCTCGCGGCGGCCGCCCAGCGGCGGCGCCTGCCGTCCCGGGCAGGTCGTCCAGACGAGGTCGGTCAGGTCGCGCAGCCACTCGTCGCCGATCCGCACGCCGCGGGCGCCGCCGGGGAACAGCAGCGGCTCGGCCTCGGCCGTCCGCCGGTGCTCGGCGGTGACGGCCCGGCGGGGGGCGCGCGGCGGGGTCAGCGGCCCGGCGTTGGTGAGCAGCTCCAGGGGGGCGCCCGCGCCCCGGGAGAGCCAGCCGATCACGAAGGGCCGCCCGCGCTGGGCCGCGGAGAGCGCGGCGGGCAGGACGGTGACGAAGTCCCACTCGGCCGACGAACTGCGCGAAGGCGCCGCGATCGCCTGGATCCGGTACCACGGACCGGCCAGGGTGTGCGGAAGACGGGATACGCTCTGCTGCTGCATGTGGTCTCCACCCGGGGCCCCCGGCTCCGGGCCGGGGGGTCGACGCTTCACCGATCGCTCCGCCGTGCTGGGCGAGGCCTCGCGACAGCACTACGGTCGAACCTCACTCTGACCGGCACCCCGGCATTGACCACTCCATTACCCTGTCCGCACCCTTCGTTGACGCGCCCGCGCGTTTCACTGCCGCCGGCGCCAGTCGAGGCGGGGCGGCGGCGGGCCGAGGTTGGGCGGGGCGTCCTCGAAGGGGTTCGGCTCGCGGTCCGGCTCGCGCGGCCGGTCGTCCCGCGCCGCGAAGGGCTCCAGCAGCCTCTCCCGGATCTCCTCGAACTCCCCCAGCGTCGTCTTGGGGAAGGTGAGGATCGCGGGGTTGGCGTCGGCCAGCCGTACCCGGCGGCCCTGCGCGGTGGCGTCGGTGACGATCACTGACGTGGTGGGGAGCTGCTGGAGCTGGTGGGGCTCGACGAGGAACTCCCGGGAGCGGTGCAGCACCCGCTCGGTGTCGCCCAGCGCCTTGGTCGCCCGCCGCCCCCACTCGGTGGACTCGGTGATGTCCTCCTTCAGGTCCGCGTGGCCGGCGGCGTGCGCGTCCTCCTCCTCGTCGGTCTGGCCGACCGTGGAGGTGTAGCCGCCGTCGAGCCCCGCGCCCGCGGCGCTGATGGTCTCGGTGAGCTGGGCGAGCTCCAGCCGGTGCTCGGTGCCGACGTGCTCGCTGGCCACCCGGGCGTCCTCGGCGTTGCCCAGCCGCATGAACGCCACGGCCGCGTGCCCCCGGCCCAGCCGCTCCCGCACGGTCGGCGTCAGCGACCGGTAGGTCAGCACCAGCCCCGTCCTGGAGGTCTCGCAGGCGTCCATCAGCCGGTCGAGCACGTCGCCGCGGAGCTTGTCCGCCCCCGCGACGATGATCGTGTGGTACCAGGGCCGCTCCGATCCGGGCGACTGGCGCAGGATGTGGGTGAGCGCGGTGGCCACGTAGGTGCCGAGGACCCGGTTGCCGAACACCCCGGCCTGCCGGTCCATGGAGACCACCCGCAGACGCGCGGGCGGGAGCCGTACGGCCTCCGAGCCGAGCGTCTCCAGCTTGCGCAGCTGCGACTCCAGCGCCCAGGCCCGCTCGATCACCACCCGGTCGCTGACCCCGCGGCCGAACAGCGTGCCGATCCGCTCCAGCTGGGTGGCGGTGATCAGGCCCAGGCGCAGGTCCTCGCGGGGGTCGCCAACCTGGGCCAGCGCCCGGAGCGCGGCGGTCACCTGGTTGATCGTGGCCTTGGCGCCGAGGACCTCCAGGACCCGCTCCAGGATCGCGTTGTCGAAGGACAGGTCCCGGGTGGTGCGGTGCTCCTCGCTGACGCTCACCACGTGGGCGAGGACGTCGGCGAAGGCCTCGGGCGCGAGCGTCGCCCCCAGGTCCAGCCGGGGCAGGTCCACCGGGAGCACCCAGACCAGCGGGTCGTCGCCGCCCCGGCGGGCCAGCTCGATCAGGTCCTTGGCGATCGCGCCCTCGGACAGGTCGAGCACGGTCAGGTGGCCGCCGCTGTAGAGGCGGGTCGCGCCGAGCAGGGTGATCAGCGCCGACCAGCCGGGCAGCGTGCCGCCGGCCACGTCGATGCGGTCGATCTCGTCGGGGACGGTCACCGCGTACCAGGTGAGCTGGCGGTCGTAGCGCTCCTTCTTCTCCGCCCACTCGCGGTAGCGGGCGGCGTGCTCCTCCTGGGCGAGGTAGAGCTCCCGGTCGCGCTCCTGCCGCCGCCGGTCCACGGCGGTCCTGCGCTCCTCGATCCGGTAGCGGACCGCCCGGTCGCCCTGGTAGACCGCGTAGGTGCAGAACCCGGCGACGCCCAGGGAGGCCGCCAGCCCGACCGCGGCGAACGACCAGTCCAGCAGCCCGGTGGCGGAGATGGCGACGACGAGGAGGCCGAGCGCGACCATGAACCCACGGACGATCTTCACCGGCCGGTTGAGCAGGTCCTCGTTGAGCCGCTCGCGGCGCATCCATTCGGGGTCGATCTCGAAGGCGGGATCCTCGGCGGGGGACGGGCGCCTGGGGGCCGGACCGGGGTCCGGGTGGAGCAGGGCGTACTGCCAGCCCAGGTAGATCCGGTCCGCCTGGAGCTGCGCATGCTCAGGATGCACGTCCGCCACGGAACCTCCGCCGTCGGGCTCTCGTCCGCCTCCGTGACAGCGTATGAGCTGGACCCGCCGCAGGGGCGGCGTTCAGGTCAATCCGCTGTATTTTCCGCTCGTTCATCGTGACATGTGGGATGAATGAGTCGGACGGTACTGAGATCAGCGATTACCATCCATTGTCATGACGTCTCCCCCCGGCGGCGGTACCCGACGGCGACGCCCCATCGCAGTGCCCGTCACCGCCCTGGTCCTCTCCGCCGGCCTGGGGGTCACCGCCGCCCTCGGCGGCTTCGCCGACGCTCCCAAAGAACCTCCCAAGCAGCTCGGCCCCGGCGCCGTCGTGGATCAGAAACAGTTTCTCACCAAGTTCGTGACGTCGCGGACCGTTTACCAGCCGGACGAGTACGGCCCCGGCGGCAGGCGGTTCCTGGAGGTCGAACTCGAGGTCACGAACAAGGGCGACGAGACCACCGGCACGGGGGCGCCGGGCAAGGACGGCTATTTCTTCGCCAAGGGCCTGCTCGCGATGAGCCCGGCGATCACGCCCGAGGGCGGCCCCATCGTGAACATCGCCGACGAGGGGGTGCCGAGCCGGCAGCTGCACCCTGGCGTGGCCTCCACCGTCGTGCTCCGCTACGAGCTGCCCGAGGGGCAGGAGCCTCCGGAGAAGGTGCGCTTCGACGTGGGGACGTTCGAGTTCCTGGAGCAGTTCACGATCGTCACGGGCAGCTGGATCCTGGAACAGGACGGGGCGGCGGACGACTCCCCGCCGAAGGTCGTGGCACAGGTCACCCTGCCCGTCGAGCGCGGGGAGGAGGGCTGATGAGCTCCGCGCCTCCCACGAGCCAGACGGGCCCTAACCCGGTGGGCCCGAACCCGGTGGGTCCGGCCGACGCGCCCGGCCCGGCCGACGGCCGTCGCCGCCGGCCCCGGCGGCCGGGCCGGATGCGCCGCGCGGGCGCCCTGCTCGCCGGTCTGGCCCTGGCAGCCGCCGCGGTGGCCCTGCAGTCCACCGCCCTGGGCCGCGAGGAGAGCAGTGCCGCGCTGACCTGGACCGGCGGCCTCGGCGAGGAGGTCGTCGCCTCGCGCTTCTCCGCCCGGGTGAAGGGGGTGTACGGCGCGCGCTCGGTGCAGACCACGGACGCCGCCGAGAAGGTGGAGAAGGCCACCACCTCGGGGATCTTCGTCGTCGTAACGCTGGAGGCGACCGCCCACCGGGAGCCGCAGCAGTTCGCGGCCCCGGTGCTGCTGACCGACGACGACAAGCGCTACCAGGCCACCGACAAGGTCGACTCCTCGCTGACCATCGTCAACCCCTACATCCAGCCGGGCTGGTGGACGGAGGGCGTGGCGGTCTTCGAGGTCCCGGTGAACGCGCTGACCGGCGCCCGGTTCGTGCTCCCGCTGAAGAACGGGTTCATCGGGGAGACCTACCAGCCGGAGGTGGAGGTCGACCTGGGCCTGGACGAGGCGGGCACGCAACGCCTGATCGCCGATGCGAAGGACGTCTACCCCTTGACGAGTAAGCAGTGACCGGCACCCCGGCCCCGGAGAACGCGGGCCTCCCGGACTGGTCCGCTCCCGGGCGGGAGGAACCGCCCGCCGAGGCCCCCCGGCGGTCTCACGGCCGCCCCTACGGCGGGTCCCACGGTGCGCCCTACGAGGGCGAGCCCTACCGCGGCGCCCCCTGGCCCGCCTCCGGCGCCTGGCCGGCCCCGCCGGAGACCCACCCCGGGCACCCGGATCCCGCCTTCGGACATCCGGCCCCGCCGGAGACCCACCCCGGGCACCCGACCGCCCCGGATCCCGCCTTCGGACGCTCGGCCCCGCCGGAGACCCATCCCGGGCACCCGGATCCCGCCTTCGGACATCCGGCCGTCCAAGCCCCGCCCGTGACCCCGGCGGCGCCCGTCGGCCCGGCACTGCAGTCGGCCGCCTCGGAACCGCCGCCCGCGGGTCTGCCCTGGATGGCCGCCCCCCGGCAGGTCTTCCCCGACGAGCAGGTCTGGCCGCCCGTGCCCCGGCCCGTGCGCGAGTCACCGGGGTCGTCGACCCAGCCCTTCCCCGCGGTCCCGACGCCACCGCTCCCGCGGCCCGCCTCCGCTCCCGCGCGGGGTGTCCCCGCTCCCGTGACCGCCGCGTCCCCGGTGGCGGCCCCCAACCCGGCCCCCGCGGTCCCTCCGCCCGCCTCCCCGCCGGACGCCTCGAGAACGTCCGGGGAAACCCCCCCGACGGCCGGGGCCGCCGCCCCCGCACCGCGGCGCCGTACGGCGCCGCGGATCGGCGGGCTGCTCGTCGCGGTCGCCCTGGCCGTCGGGATCCCCACCTGGGACGGCTACCACTACTACCGGACCAGGCTTTATCCGGCCCTGCACTTCCACAGCGTGGAACCGGGCGGCAGCAAGACGCTCATGCACGTGGCCTGGCGGGCCCAGGTCGAGTCGGCGGACAGCCTGCCGGGAGGGGGGAAGGCCAAGCCCGGCCGGAAATGGCTCAAGATCACGGTGTTCAGGACCTCCCTGGACACCGAGGGGGTGATCCGGCGCGGTGATCCCACGATCAAGGCCGTGCATCCCGACGGCCGCAGCTGGCAGGTCCTGGTCTCCGACAAAGACCTCCCGCTGGAGGTCAAGGAGCACAAGATCGGCACCGCCTACCGCTACAACGCGGTCAGCGTGGTGCCGCAGGAGGTCGCCGACGAGGTCGAGCTCCACGTCCTTCCCCACCCCGCGCGCCTCCCACTGGAGGAGCAGCCCGTGGAGGATCTCTTCAAACCCGACGAGACGGAGACCGAACCCCAGGACCAGGTCCTGGTGTTCAGGCGGTGAGCGCCTGCCCGGCCTCTCTGCTGCGGGTGGCCGCGACGTCGAACGCGGCCGCCAGCAGGCAGACCGTCAGCACACCGGCGATCAGATCCACGACGAACTCTACCGGGCTGCTGAACAGCAGCCAGAAGAAGGGGAAGTCATTGCCGATCAACGCCCGCACGCCGCGGCCCGCGTAGTCGGCGCCCACCTGGAGGGCGACGTAGCACAGGCAGAACACGCCGAACAGCGGAGCGCCCCCGCGGGCGGCGAGCCTGAAGGCGTTGACCGGCGGGACCCAGCGGTCACGGAACCCGGTCGTCGCACCGCTCATGGTCGTGCGGGTCAGGGCGTGCGTCCGCTCCACCCGGTCGGCGACCGTCTCCAGCCGGGTCCCCCGGACGACCGCGCGCGTGTCCTCGGCGAAGGCGCCGTAGACGAGCGCCGCCACGGCCAGCCAGGCGAGCGGCTCGATCAGCGCGTCCACGAGGAGCGGCCAGAGATCGCCGGCGCCCTCCCAGAACCCCTTCCACCATGGCAGGGTCTTCTCCAGGTCCTCGAACCAGCCCTTTACCGCGGCCACGGCGGCCCGCTCGTCCAACCAGTCCGCCCGTGACGCGGCGAGGGCGAACAGCGCGTTGAGGCCGTAGAAGGCGAGGCCCAGCTCGAAGAAGGCCGTGAGCATGCCGCCGCCCCGCACCCTGCCGTTCATGTGCAGCCAGGCGAACAGCGTCTTGAGGATGTAGGCCGCCACCGCGATCCCGACGGAGATCCGCAGGTCCAGCCCGAGGAGGATGGTGCCCGCCTCGCCCTCGCCTCCGGCGGCCACCCGCCCGAAATCTTCGCTGATCTGCTTCATGCTGTCCAGGGAGATGAACTCCTGGGCGTCCTCCCGGTGGAAGCTCCACGCCAGGTAGATCGTGGCGAAGAGCAGCGTGGTCCGGTTGAGCGCGCCGAACAGGCTCTCGTCCGCGCCCTCGTCCTCCGCCCTGCGCACCCGGATCTCGCGGAGCGCGCCGCGTACCGAGTGCAGCATGCCGACCATGACGACGAGCTCGTTCAGTACGATCAACGTGAAGATCAGCGTCGTGACGACGAGCCGCACCTGCCGGTAGTCGCCGTGCGCCAGCTCGGTGCCCGCCCACATCAGCGCCGCGCGGACCGCCCGCCCGGCGGAGAACCAGAGCACCAGCGAGAGCGCGCAGGCGCCGAAGACCCTGAAGGTGTGCAGGGGCAGCGAGTACGCCGTGAGCCGGGCGGGCGCCCGTCTAGCGGCCTGCGGCGGTGAGGCCGGCGGGGCGGACGGGGACGATGAGGACGCAGCAGACGTTCCGGGCACCCGACGAATCGTAGCGATCCACCGCCCCACGTCACAGCCGAACACCGTTCCCACCCGGCCCCGCTCGAGGAGGCGGGGCGGCGGGGCAGGCGACCGCCGGAAAGGCGAAGGACCGGCGTCCCTGACCGAGGAGGGACGCCGATCCTTCTCACGCGGAGCGGCCTGGACGGCCGCGCGGCTCAGCTCACTGTGCGGCCAGATCTGTGCGGCCAGGTCCGGCCGCACAGGTCTGACCGTGCAGATCTGCGCGGCCGGATCGCTGTGCGGCTCAGACGGCCACGGCCAGCTGGGTGACCTCGCCCAGACGGGCCTGGGCGGGGACGTCCTTGGTGACGCCGCCGCCCGCGATGATGCGGACGGTCCAGTCACCGGGAGCGGCGAAGAAGCGGAAGACGCCCTCCTCCGAGACGACGACCTCGCCGGTGAACTCGCCGGAGTGGTCCAGCAGGCGGGCGTAGGCGGTGCCCGCACCCGTCACGACGCCCTGGATGACGGCCTGGGTCGACAGGTCGATCCCGGCGGGAAGAGCGGCGGTCTGCTCCGGTGCTGCGCAACCCTGGGTGCTCATCGGGCCTCTCCCAACTCGACCGGCACGCCCACAAGCGAGCCGTACTCGGTCCACGATCCGTCGTAGTTCTTGACGTTGGCCTGCTCGAGCAGCTCGTGCAGCACGAACCAGGTGTGCGCCGAGCGCTCGCCGATGCGGCAGTAGGCGATGGTGTCCTTGCTGAAGTCGACGCCGGCGCCCTCGTAGAGGGCCTTGAGCTCCTCGTCGGACTTGAAGGTGCCGTCGTCGTTCGCGGCCTTGGACCACGGGATGCTGCGGGCGGTCGGCACGTGGCCGGCGCGCTGCGCCTGCTCCTGCGGGAGGTGGGCCGGGGCGAGCAGCTTGCCGGTGAACTCGTCGGGCGAGCGCACGTCGACCAGGTTGAGCTTGCCGATCGCGGCGAGCACGTCGTCGCGGAAGGCGCGCAGGTTCTTGTCCTGCTCCTTGGCCTTGTACTGGGTGGCCGCGCGCTGCGGCACCTCGGTGACCAGCTCGCGGGAGTCGAGCTCCCACTTCTTGCGGCCGCCGTCGAGGAGCTTGACGTTCTCGTGGCCGTAGAGCTTGAAGTACCAGTAGGCGTAGGCGGCGAACCAGTTGTTGTTGCCGCCGTAGAGCACCACGGTGTCGTCGTTGGCGATGCCGCGGGCCGACAGCAGCGCCTCGAAGCCCTCGCGGTCCACGAAGTCGCGGCGGACCGGGTCCTGGAGGTCGTCCCTCCAGTCGATCTTCACGGCGCCACGGATGTGGCCCTTGTCGTAGGCGCTGGTGTCCTCGTCGACCTCGACGAGAACGACACCAGGGGTGTCGAGGTTGGCCTCGACCCAGTCGGCGTCCACCAGGGCGGCGGAACGGCTCATTGGGATTCCTCCGGGATTATCTTGCGGCGGGCAGTAGGCGGCGGATGATCAAATACGTCTCGCAGCCGAGGCAGAAGCCGAATGCGGCGTTGAGAAAGGCGGCGAACAGGGCCGCGGCGGTGGCGCCGAGGGCCAGTGGCGCGATCTGCGTTGCGTGTCCGACCAGGGCCGCCAGGGCGAAGGCGAGTCCGACCCGCTGCGCGAAGCGCGGCGGCCGGGCGTCCTCCAGGTCCCTGGGAGGGCTCTTCACAATCCCCTTGAAAACCATCCCGTACGGCGAGGCGCCGACGGCGCCCAGCGCGAACACCGCGGTCTGGGCCGCCAGCAGCCACACGCTGTCCGTGACGAGGACGAGCGCGAGGACGACGGCGGTTGCGGTCGCGGCGAAGCGAAGGGCTCTGGGATCAGCCTGCATCGTGCGATGCTCCTGAAGGGTCGTGCAGATCGGGTGCGGCCGGGGCCGCTTGGGATCGCCCTCAGGAAACGCGACAGAGCGCGGTGGCGACGCGGCAGAAGTCGACCGCGCGCCGCTTCGTCAGCAGCTCTGTCATGGGGTGCATGGCGATGACATTACCCCGGCGTCCCGCTATCTGTCACATCCCTGTCCAGTTTCTGAGACAGGGTGATCCGGAAGGCGATAAGGTGCCCCGCTCACTCACCGATGGCGAGGCCCAGCGCCCCGATGACGTCGGCCTTCCGTGGCTGGCCCGAGGCACGCTTCACCACATACCCCGACCGGTCGAGGATAAGCACGGTGGGGGTGCGCAGGATGTCCAGGGAGCGGACCAGCTCCAGCCGGGACTCGGCGTCGATCTCCACGTGCGCCGTACCGGGCACCATCTCCGCCACCTCGGCGAGGATCCGGCGGGTGGCCCGGCACGGCTGGCAGAAGGCGCTGGAGAACTGCACCAGCGTGGCCCGCTCACCCAGCTCCGCACCGAGGTCGTCCGGAGTCATCCGCTGCACGTCGCCCCTCACCTCGCGCGGCACGCCGCCGCGCCGCCGCAGCGCCACGCCCGCGAGCGCGGCCGCGGCGAGCGTCACCAGCAGCACCGTCAGACCGGTCATCGGGCACGACAACGCCCGCCCGCCGCGGGCCATTCCCGGTCCGGTCCGGCCCGGACCGGGTCGGGTCCGATTCCGGACCGGGCCAGCCTCCGGTCCGGGGCGCGGGAGCCGGTCCGGGGCGCGGGAGCGCGGGTCAGCGGGCCGGGACGACGAGCAGCACCCTGCCGCCGACGGTGGCCAGCTCGAACCTGTCGACGCCGCCCGGCGGGATGGTGACCGAGCCGCGGAAGGGGCCCGACTCCTCGTAGGCGGCCTGGTCGACGGTCCAGCTCCCGGCCGTCTCGCGGTTCCCGGCGGCGTCGACCGCGTCCAGCCGGAACCGGGTGCCCTCGGCGACCCCGGAGACCACCACCTCGACGGCGGTCGCCCCCGCCCCGGGCACGGCGGTCACCCGGGCCCGGACGGCTCCCTTCTTCTCCTCCCTGACCAGCGGCTCCTGCGGAGCGTCCAGCATGATCTGCGGGCCGGCCGACTCGCTGGGCGCGGCCTGCGCGGCCGACTCACTGGGCGCGGCCTGGACGGCCGCGTCCGGGGAGGGTTCGCGCTCCTTGCGGGAGACGTCGCCGTCGCGCGGGGCACTCGCCGCGTCCTCGGATGCGTCCTCCCCGAAGGCTCCGTACTGCGAAGCGCCGGGAGCGGCCGACGGAGCGGAGGCCCCGGAGTCGGGGGCCGAGGCAGCCGACATCTCCGGCGCGGACCGCTCCGCCGCCATCCAGACGGTCCCCCCGACGCCGGCCAGCACGACCGAGGCCGCCACCGCGAGCAGCGTCCGGGCCGTCCGGCGGCGCCGCCTGGTCCGGGCGTCGAGCAGCCGGTCGAGCACCGCACGCGGCGGGCTGGCGACCTGGACCACGTCCTCCTGGGAGACCCTGCCGAGGAACCCGGCGACCCCGGCCAGCTCCTCCGCCTCCGCCCGGCACTCCCCGCACCCGGCGAGATGCGCCTCCACGGCGGCGTGCTCCTCGGGGTCCAGCGCGCCCAGGGCGTACACCCCGAGGGACATCCGCACCTCGTCACAGTTCATCGTCATGGCGCGAGCCCCCGCTCCTCCAGCGCCAGCTTGAGCGCGCGCAGCGCGTAGTACGTGCGCGACTTCACCGTCCCGGCGGGGATGCCGAGCGCCTCGGCCGCCTCCTTGACCGACTTCCCCTGGTAGTAGACCTCGGTGAGCACCTCGCGGTGCTCGGGCCGGAGCGCGGCCAGCGCCTCGGCGACCGCCCAGGACTCCACGGCCCGCTCCAGCTCGTCCTCGGCGGGCACCACGGCCAGCGCCTCGTCGCCCGTCTCCGGCGGGCGGGCCCGGCGCGCCCGGTGCTGGTCGAAGACGAGGTTGCGGGCCACCGTGAACAGCCACGCGCGGATCGAGCGCCCGCCGAGCGCGTCGGGATGGCGCCAGGCCCGCAGCAGGGTCTCCTGCACGACGTCCTCCGCTCTCCCCGGGTCGCCCGTCAGTCTCAGCACGTAGCCGTACAGCGGCCCGCCGTGCTCGTCGAAGAGCGCTCTGACGAGCTGCTCGTCGGCGGTTCCGGCGTGGCTCACACCCTCACGACGTACGGCGGGCCGGATCGGTTCAGCCACGGTCACCCGCCCCGGTCGGCGGCGGCCCGGCACAATCATCCGCCCCGGTCACCGGCGACAGCCCGGCCCAGCCGTCCGACCGGGTCGGCGGCGGCCCGGCCGTCACCGGACACCCGCGACGGCCACGGCCACCGCGACGGCGGTGCCGCCACGGGCGGGGACGGGGGCCGCGGCCCGGCACGGGCCGCTCAGTCTTGCAGCGGGACGTCCGACGCCTCCGCCGTGATCCGCAGCCCTCCGGCCACGGGCGTCACCTCGGTGAACTTCAGGCCGAAGGGCAGGTTGCCGATCGGGACCTCGTAGCGGAGGAACCGCTCGGGGTCGGGCACCGTGATGCCGCCGCCCAGGGTGACCTTCTCCGGGATGAGCCGCAGGCCCTTCTCGGTCAGCTCGATCTTCATCCTGGCCTTCGCGGGCACCTTCCGCCCGAGGAAGGTGATCTCTCCGCCGACGTCGAGGCCGGAGGGGGAGACGTCGACCTGCATCCCCTTGGGCGCCCGCTGGTTCAGCGTCGCCTCCGGGACCACCACGGTGCCCACCACGCGCTCGGCGCGCACCTCCACCTGGTCCGCGCGGAGCACCAGGTCGGACAGGGGGGCGGTCACGCCGTACAGGACGGCGTCCACGCCGGACAGCCGGACGCCCGCGGCGTTCAGCGCGCCGACCTTCACCTCGACCTCGTCGTAGCGTCCGGCCACGGCCTGGGTCAGGAACGGCACGCCGTGGACGGTCACCTCCGGCGGGGCCGCCAGGTCGTAGCGCGCGGTGGCCCGCGTGGCGATCTCCTTCTCCACCCCGGCGACCGCGACCCTGTCCAGGATCGCGAGGAGAACGAGCAGCAGGATCAGAAAAGCGAGCAGCTTGCGCATCCGACTTCCCGTCGTTCGTTTCCGTGTCCGTTCCCGGATCCGGCCAGATTGCCACCGCGGCGCGTTCCCCGGCAATCTCACCCGAAACGTGAGCCCGGCTCTGTCACGTTTCCGCGGCAGGGCCGTGTCCCCGGCACCCCGGGACCATGCCGGCCGTGCGCCCGGAACCCGCCGGGCCGCACCCCGGGACCGCGCCGGCCGTACGCCCGGAACGCATCGGACCGTGCCCGGGGACCGTGTGCCGCCCGGGCCTCGCGTCAGCCGCCGGCAAAGGGCGGCAGCACCTCGACCGTCGCGTCGTCCGGGAGCACGATCGTCTCGTGCGCCCGGGCGCCCACCGGGTTCCCGTCCACCAGGAAGGACGACCGGCGCACCACGACGGCCAGCGCCTCCCTCCCCGCTGTGACCTTCACCACCAGCTCCGCCAGGTCCGCGGCCTCGAAGGACTCCTCCGCGACGCCCGCCGCGTCCTTCGCCGCCGCCCAGTAGCGGATCCTGCCCCTGGCCATCCGACGACCACCCCTTCCGGCATACGCTCGGTCAACATCTGATTACGGCGAATCCACCGGGGAAACACGTGTTCATCAGGTGGACGTCCGCTGGACGCCCGACCCTTCTCGGATATCCTCGCCTACTACGGGACCTGGGCGACGTAGCCCCCGGGTCCCTACGTGTTTTCGTACGGCTACCGCCGGCAAGACGCGGGAAGGAGGCGATCGTGGACGAGCCGGCCGAGCGCGCCCCGCACGAGAGCCTGCCAATGAGCCCGGCGAAGGAGTGCACGTGAGCAACCTCCTGCTTCTTACCAATGCCCTGCAGCCGTCGGCCGAGGTGCTTCCGGCCCTGGGTCTGCTGCTGCACTCGGTCCGGGTCGCGCCCGCCGAGGCGTCCGCGCTGCTCGACGCGGCGCCCGCCGACGCCGTGCTGGTGGACGCGCGCCGCGAGCTGGTCCAGGCCAAGAGCCTGTGCCGGCTGCTGCGCACCACCGGCCTCGACTGCCCCCTCCTGGTGATCGTCACCGAGGGCGGCCTGGCCGCGATGACCGCCGAGTGGGGAGCCGACGACGTCATCCTCGACAGCGCCGGGCCCGCCGAGGTCGAGGCCCGCCTCCGGATGGCCGTGGGCCGGATGAACCTGTCCGCCGCCGAGGAGGTCCCGGACGAGATCCGCAGCGGCGACCTCTCGATCGACGAGGCCACCTACACCGCCCGGCTCCGCGGCCGGGCGCTGGACCTGACCTTCAAGGAGTTCGAGCTCCTGAAGTACCTCGCGCAGCATCCCGGCCGGGTCTTCACCCGGGCCCAGCTGCTCCAGGAGGTCTGGGGCTACGACTACTTCGGCGGCACCCGGACCGTGGACGTCCACGTCCGGCGGCTGCGCGCCAAGCTCGGCGCCGAGTACGAATCGCTGATCGGAACGGTCCGCAACGTCGGCTACCGGTTCGTCCCCGAGCGCGGCGGCGAGGCCGCCGAGGAGCGCGAGCCGGCCCACCACTGAGCCGGCGGTCCCCGCCGCGGCCCCTGCCGCCGAGCCGGTCCCTGCCGCGGACCTCAACCGTCGAGCCGGTCCCCGCTACGGACCTCCGCCGCGGAGTCCGCGAGGCCCGCCGTACCACCCCGCCCGCCGTACCACCCGTCCCGTACGACCCGGCCGCCGGAGGCGGACGCGGGAAGGGGCCCGCCGGACGGTCCGGCGGGCCCCTTCTCTCGTTCGGGCCGTCGCGCTCCCCTACGGCAGGACCGTGATGTGGTTCGGGGTCGGCGGCGCGATCACCGGGTTCGCCGCGAAGTAGGCGGCGAACGCGTCGATGTCGAGCGGGCCGCTCCACACGTCGGTGCCCTGCGTGAAGGCGGCGAAGGCGTCACCGCCGCCGACGAGGAAGTTGTTGGCGGCGACCCGGATCGTCTGGGTGTCCGTCACGGCGACCCCGTCGATCTTGATGTCGGAGACCTTCGAGCCCCACGCCGCGCTCGCGCTGTAGGAGTAGGTCAGGTTCGACGACGGCTGCAGGATCTTGGTGAAGGCCTGGTTGTTGGGGCCGCCGGGGAACTGCTGCTCCAGGAGCGTCTTGAGCTGGGCGCCGGTGAGGGTGACCACCTGCAGGAGGTTGTTGAACGGCTGGACCGTGAAGGCCTCGCCGTAGGTCACGACGCCGTCGCCCTCGCCCGCGGGGGAGCTCGGGTAGGTGAGGCTCGCCCGGACGCCGCCCGGGTTCATCAGCGCGATCTGGGCGTTGCCGCCGGTCCTCGCGGCGGCCAGCTGGCCGTCGGCGATGAGGTTGCCCAGCGGGGACTCGCCGGAGGGCGCGGCCGTGTTCGTGATGTCCGCGGTGATCTTCCCGATCGGCTTGTTCGCGACCGTGGCGACGCGGTCCTTCCAGGTCTGGACGAACGCGGAGATCTCCGGGTCGGGGGTGACCGTCCGGGTCACGACCTGGTTGTCGGCGGCCACGGAGGAGCGGACCACGTCACGGGTGCGGACGTCGACCCGGAAGTCGACCTTGGTGATCACCCGGCCGAACGAGCCGCCCTGGCTGTAGAGGCGCTGGTTGCCCTTCGGGTCGGCGACCGTGCACAGGTACGCCTGGTGCGAGTGGCCGCTGAGGATCATGTCGATCTCGGCGTCCACCTGGGTGGCGATGCGGTTGCCCGCGCCGGGCTGGGCGCTGCACGCGTCGGGCGACTGGCCCGCGGTGACCTGGTCGCCCTCGTGCACCAGCACGACCTGCGCCTTGACGCCGACCAGCTTGAGCAGCCTGGAGGCGACGTTCGCGGCCTTGACCTCGTCGACGAACTCCAGGTCCTTGATGCCCTCGGCGGTGACGATGTTCGGGGTGGTCTTGGTGACCAGGCCGATGAAGCCGATCGGCACGCCGTTCATCCAGCGGATGGAGACGGGGGGCAGCGCCGGGACGCCGTACTGCCGCAGCAGGCTGCGGAGCGAGGAGCCGTTCCCGCCGAGCGCGGCGAGCGCGTCCTTCTCGGCGCCGGTGCCGCCCCGCTTGAGGATCACGTTGGCGCCGATGTAGTCGTACTCGGCGCCCTTCCAGGTGCCGGCGGGCGAGCAGCCGTCCACCGGGTGGCAGCCGCCCTTCATGATGCGCCGGAGCTCGGCGTAGCCCTCGTCGAACTCGTGGTTGCCCACCGCCGAGGTGGTGACGCCCACCTTGCCGAGGAACTCGACCGACGGCTCGTCGTGGAAGGCCGCGGAGATCAGCGGGGTGGCGCCGATCAGGTCGCCCTGGGCGACCTTCAGCGTGTTCTTGTCGGTGAGCTGCTTGAGGTGGGTGGCCGCGTAGGCCGCGCCGCCGGCGTCGACCGTGGCGCCGGTCTCGTCGACCATCCGGCCCGAGGACCCGGTCGGGGGCTCCAGGTGGCCGTGGAAGTCGTTGAGGGACAGGAGGCGGACCGGCACCGTCTTGGCGGGCTTGTTGCCCGCCTCGGCCGGTCCCGTCACGAGCACGAGGCCGGCGGAGGCGAGGACGCCGGCCATGGCCAACCGCTGGAAGGAACGGGACATCATGAAACACGACACTAGAGCCGTTATCTATGCATCGAATGTCCGCAAGGTAACGATTCATCTGGCCGGGAGATGGCGTCTTTTGCCAGTCCCCGGCGATCTCGGTGGCCCGGAGGGGTTCTAGAGTCCAGGACATGGACGTGCGTGTGGAACACCGGGAACGACTCGACGAGCGGGAGGTGGCCGCCGTGCTCGCGCTGGTCGCGGCCGCCACGGAGGCCGACGGGGTCCGCCCCCTCAACGAGCACGCGATGCTGCAACTGCGCCGCGGCGGCGGCGAGCACGCGGAGGCCGCGCTCCTGTACGCCGGAGGCGACCTCGCGGGCTACGCGCACGTGGACCTGTCGGACCCCGCCGAGGGCCCGAGCGCCGAGCTGGTGATCCATCCGGCCTTCCGGCGGCGGGGCCACGGCAGCCTCCTGTTCCGGTGCGTCCAGGACCGGGACCGGAACAGGAAGGCGGTCCGGGTCTGGGCGCACGGCGGCCACCCGGGGGCGGAGGCGCTGGCGAGGTCGCTGGGCCTGGTGAAGGTCCGGTCGCTGTGGCAGATGCGGCGCCCGCTCTCCGGCCCGCACGCGGCCCCCCTCCCCGGTTTCACGCTCCCCGACGGCGTAAGGCTGCGCACCTTCGACCCGGCGGCCGACGGCGAGGCCTGGGTGGCGCTGAACGCCCTGGCGTTCGCCCACCACCCGGAGCAGGGTTCCTGGACGCTGGACGACCTGAGGCTGCGTGAGCAGGAGCCGTGGTTCGACCCGGCGGGCTTCTTCCTCGCGGTGCGCGGCGAGCGGCTGGCGGGCTTCCACTGGACGAAGGTGCACGACACCGGCGGCGGACGGGGCGACGAGCCGATCGGCGAGGTCTACGTGGTCGGGGTGGACCCGGCCGAGCAGGGCGCCGGGCTGGGCCGGTCGCTGACCCTGGCGGGCCTGGAGCACCTGCGCTCGCGCGGCCTGGCCGAGGTGCTGCTCTACGTCGACGAGGACAACGCCTGGGCGGTCCGCCTCTACCAGGGGCTGGGCTTCACCCGCTGGGACACCGACGTGATGTACCGGAGGTGACCGGCCTCGGAGGGGGCCCGGAAAGCGGAGGGGTCGCGGGAAGCGGAGCGGGCCCGGGAAACGGAGCGGGCCCGGCATGAGAAGGCGCCGGCCGCCCGGGGTCTCCCCCGGGCGGCCGGCGCCCCGCTCACCGGACGGCTACTCGACCATCCAGTGCAGCGCGTAGTACGACAGCGCGGCCACCAGCGCGGCGGCCGGGATCGTGAGGATCCAGGCGGTCACGATGTTGCCCGCCACGCCCCAGCGCACGGCCGACAGGCGCTTGGTCGCGCCCACGCCCATGATGGCGCTGGTGATGGTGTGGGTGGTGGAGATCGGCGCGCCGAAGCCGATCGCCGCGCCGTACAGGACGGTCGAGGCGGCCGCCTCGGCCGCGAACCCCTGCGGGGGGTCCAGGGCGATGATCCGGCGGCCGAGGGTGCGCATGATCCGCCAGCCCCCCGCGTAGGTGCCCAGCGAGATCGCCGTGGCGGCGGCCAGGATGACCCACTGCGGGATCGGGTCGTTCTCCTGGACGTGGCCGCCGACCACGAGCGCCAGGAAGATCACACCCATGGTCTTCTGCGCGTCCTGCAGGCCGTGGCCGAGGGCCATGGCCGCCGCCGAGAGCGTCTGGGCGTGCCGGAAGCCGCGGTTGGCCCTGCCCGGGTGGGCCCGCCGGAAGGCCCACAGGATCCCGATCATGATGGCGCCGGCCAGCGTGAAGCCGACCAGCGGGGAGAGGATCATCGGGATGACGACCTTGTCCACCACCCCGTCCCAGTGGATGACGCTGGTCGAGGCGAGCGCCGAACCGATCAGTCCGCCGATCAGCGCGTGGCTGCTGGAGGAGGGCAACCCGAAGTACCAGGTGACCATGTTCCAGGTGATCGCGCCGATCAGCCCGGCGCACACGATCACCAGGCCGTGTGACCCCTGGGGGGCGTCGATGATGCCCTTGCCGACGGTCGACGCCACCTGGGTGCCGAGGTGGGCGCCCAGGAAGTTCATCGCCGCGGCCATGAACAGTGCGGCCCTCGGAGTCAGCGCGCGGGTCGAGACCGAGGTCGCGATCGCGTTCGCGGCGTCGTGGAAGCCGTTGGTGTAGTCGAAGATCAGCGCCACGACCACCACCCCGATGACCAGGGCGAGCGAGAGGTCCACTTAGCTTTCCTTGACCGCGATCGACTCGATCGTGTTCGCCACGTGCTCGAAGGCGTCGGCGGCGCCCTCCAGCTGGTCGATGACTTCCTTCATCTTCATGACGGTGAGCGCGTCGTACTCACCGCTGAAGAGCTTGGCCAGCAGGCGGCGGTAGACCTGGTCGGCCTGGTTCTCCAGGCGGTTGACCTCGATCCAGTACTCGTTCAGGTTGCGCATCGAGCGCAGCCGCGGCATGGCCTCGGCGGTCAGCTCGGCGGCGCGCTCCAGGACCTCGACCTGCCCGACGACCTCCTTGGGAAGGTGGTCGATCTGGTAGAGGACGATGAGGTCCGCGGCGGCCTCCATGAAGTCCATCACGTCGTCCAGGTTGGCCGCGAGACGGTAGATGTCCTCGCGGTCGAAGGGCGTGATGAAGCTCTCGTTGAGGCGGTTCATGATCGCGTGGGTGCGCTCGTCACCCGCGTGCTCACACGCGCGCATCTTCTCGGCCAGGGCCTCCCTGTCCGATCCTTCACTAATGATCTCTACCAGCAGCCGGGACGCTGTGACGAGGTTGTTCGCCGAGTCGGCGAACAAGTCGTAGTAGCTGTCCTCACTAGGTGTGAGACGCAGGCGCACGTCGATCTCCAGATGTGCGGGGATGGTCCGCAGAGAAGAGTAAGGGTTACCAGCGGAAATGCGAACTTCACCCGCTAGAGGCCCACTCTTCTCCCTGTCGCTACCCCCTGTATGCGCAGCGACACGCGGATCGGTGAGCTTTGGCGGCATCTTTCCGCCGACCGTTTTGCTGGTCTTTGACCATCTTATGGCGAATACTGATAGCACATGGGGGCCCGCGACGTATGGCGAGAGCGCCCGTTTCGTCTGCTCTGGTGGAGTCTGACCGCTTCGGTGGCCTCGGACCACGTCTTCCCCATCGCCGTGGTGACCGCACTCCTCGCCGGCGACCCGGACGGCTCGGCCGTCGGAGTGGTGCTCGCCGGGCGCCTGGTGGCCCTGGTGGCCTTCGCCGTCTTCGGCGGCGTCTGGGCCGACCGGCTGCCCCGCAAGTCCGTGATGGCGGTCTCCCAGTGCGTCCTGCTGCTGATCGTCGCCGCCGTGGCCCTCTGGCCCTCCCCCGCGCCCGCCGTGCTCGGCACCGCCGTCTTCCTCGCCGGCGGCACCGAGGCCTTCTTCCGGCCCGCCTTCCAGGCCTGCCTCGCCTCCGTGCTCCCGACGGGCCTGCACCGCACCGGCGTCGGCCTGACCAGCGCGTCCTGGCGGATCGGCGCCGTCACCGGTTCCGTCGTCGGCGCCCTGACGGTCACCGTCCTGGGCCCGCGGGCGGCGCTCTGGTTCGCGGTGGCGGGCTTCGCGGCCAGCGCCCTGCTGCTCCGCCGGGTCCACGAACCCCCCGCCGCCCACGAGCTCCGGCTCCCGGTCTCCGTCGAGATCCGCGAAGGCGTCGCCGAGGTCTCCCGCCGCCCCTGGATGGCCGTTGTGATCTCCGTCACGGCACTGCACCAGACCTTCATCGTGGCCCCCGCCCAGGTGCTGCTCCCGGTCACCACCGCGTCGCCGTACCGGTCCCCGCTGGACGGGATGTACGGCCTCACCCTGGCGGCGCTCTCGCTCGGCGGCCTGATCGGCGCGGTCGCCGCCATGCGCCTGTCGCCCCGGCGCCCCGGCCTCGTCGCCATGGCCGGGCTCCTGCCGTACGGCCTCGTGCCCCTGGCCCTGATGGAGCCGATCGTGCCGGGCTGGGTGTTCGCCTGCTACCTGCTGGCCGGGATCGGCCTGGAGATCTCCGCCATCGAGTGGATCATCGGCATGCTGCGCACCGTCCGGTCCGACCGGCAGGCCCGCGTGGCCTCCCTGGAGTGGATGGCGGCACTGAGCATGAGCCCGTTCGGCCTGGCGCTGGCGGTGCCGCTCTCGGAGTCGCTGGGCCCCGACCTCTTCCTGACCGTCAGCGCCGCCACCGCCCTCCTGCCGCTCCTCGCCCTGCTCGTCCCGGGGCTGCCCCTCTTCGACGGCGAGCGCGGCTCCGGCGGAGGCCGGCGCGGCCCTGGCGGCGAACCCGCCCCCGGCGGCGGGCCCGATCCGGACGGCGAGGCCGGCGTCAGATCCGGGTCCGGTGGAAGTTCAGGTGGGAGCGGCTCGGAGTCGGGCCCCGCTGGCCCTGGTAGCGGGAACCGTACTTCTCGGAACCGTAGGGATGCATCGCCGGCGAGCTGAGCCGGAACATGCACAACTGGCCGATCTTCATCCCCGGCCAGAGCTTGATCGGCAGCGTCGCGACATTGGACAGCTCCAGCGTCACGTGCCCGCTGAACCCCGGGTCGATGAAACCGGCCGTGGAGTGCGTGAGCAGGCCGAGCCTGCCCAGGGAGCTCTTGCCCTCCAGACGGGAGGCGATGTCGTCCGGCAGGGTGATGACCTCGTAGGTGCTGGCCAGGACGAACTCCCCCGGGTGCAGGATGAACGGTTCGTCCCCCTCGGGCTCGACCATGCGGGTCAGGTCGGACTGCTCCGCCGCGGGGTCGATGTGCGGGTAGCGGTGGTTCTCGAAGACCCTGAAGTAACGGTCCAGCCGCACGTCGACGCTGGACGGCTGGACCATCTCCGGCTGGAAGGGATCGAGTCCGACCCGTCCGGACTCGATCTCGGCGAGGATGTCACGATCGGAAAGCAGCACGTGAGGCAACCTACCAACGCTCGCCCGGTCCGGATAAGCCGAGAAACTCGGGCCCGTGGAGGGTCCAGAGTGGCCGGAGTTTCCGCTACAGTGGTTGGCGCGGCACGCCGCTGCGGGTGTAGTTCAATGGCAGAACATCAGCTTCCCAAGCTGACAGCGCGGGTTCGATTCCCGTCACCCGCTCCAAGAGTGAAGGCCCAGGTCAGGAAACAATTCCAGACCCGGGCCTTGATCGTTCCTGAGCCGCTTCGGCACCGTGCGAGGCCGAACGCCGCTCCGGTGAAATCAGCTCGCCTCCTGCAGCGGCTGGAACTGGACGCTCAGCCGCATTTCCAGAGCCTCCGCCAGCCGCTCCAGCATCGGGATGGTGGGCATCGTCCCGCCCGCCTCGAACCGCGCCACCGCCGGCTGCTTCAGCCCTGTACGCTCGGCCAGATCGGCCTGGGTCAGCCCGAGCTGCTCACGCCGCAACCGCACCGCCTCACCCAGCTCGAACCGGATCCTGGCCGCCTCGTATGCCGCTCCCGCACCAGGGCGGCTCATGATCTCGGCCTTCTTGTCCGCCCAGGCCCTGCGCTCTCCCATGCCGCTCACTCCTCATCCGCGGTGTGGGCCTCGGCGATGCACCGCCGCATGGCCCGCCACGCACGCTCGATCTCGGCGGACTCCCTCATCCGCTGCTTACGGAACACCGTCAGCATGATGATCCGCCTCCCCGGAGCGATCCAGTAGGTGATCCGTACCGCCTCCCGGTGCAGATGGAACCGCAGTTCTCGCAGCTTGCCGCGAAGTTGCCGGGTGTAGGGCTCGTCGAGCAGGACACCACGCTCGGCCAGCAGATCGACGTAGAACGCCGCAGTCTCCTGGTCCTCCTGATCAAGCGTGTCGAACCACTCATCGACCTCCGGCTCCAGCTCCACCTCTCCCCAGTTCATAACACGGACGTTATAGCGAGAGCAAGAACCTCGTCCCGAGAACGTGAAACCGGGCTTCTCCAGCGATCAGCCCTATCCCTGGAAGCATCTGTGATCACGAATGTGATCGCCGTGCCATTAGCGTGCCATTAGACAGGGTGACGAGAGGTCAACCACGGTCACTCACGACCGGCCGAACGCCCAGCCCAGGCCTCCTCCGAGGCATGATCGACGCACTTCCCAAGCTGACAGCGCGGGTTCGATTCCCGTCACCCGCTCCAAAATCTCTCAAGCGAGTACGGCTGGCAGCAGCCTGAACGCCGGAATGTGCCGGGGCCGGATCAGAGCGAAGTCTCGGCGATCGAGCGTCGCGATCTGCGTGACATCCAACCGCTCAGCGATGGCGACGACAGACACATCCGCCGGATCAAGACGCGCGTCCCTGTAGAACCGGACGAGTTCGGCCATACGCCGCACGTCAGCAGGGCAGAGATCGACCAACTCGAACTCTTCCGTCACTAGGTCAAGGAACTGGGCGTGTACGGCCGCCCCATGTGCTTGTTGATCGTCCAACCGGCTTCGATGAGAACCGTCGAGGGCAGCAGCAGCGGCCCCTCCAGTTCCTCCAAGAGACGTACACATGAGGCGTGGTGCTTGTCATCTCGGTCGACGACGGCGATCAGAGGGCCGGTGTCCAGAAGCGTGGCGGTCACACCGACCGATTGAACCGCTCTGTCAGAAGATCTTCGACCCGTTCCGACAGATCGCCTTCGCCAGACGCACCGATCCCAGCGATCGACAGTCTGCGATGCCGGACCGGTTCAGATGTCGCTTCGGCAGCCTCCGCCAGCTCGGGATCAGCACTCACCAACCGCAGAAGACGACGCGCCTGGGTCGGCGATAGCCGATCCACCAGGTGATGAAGCTCCTCATGCGCATGTCCGGCGCTCATGGGTACGAGTCTACGACGGTGGTCCCGCCATCCGCAGTAGACGCCTAGGCAGGGCCCTCATCACACGCCAGATCCGTGCCAGAACCGGCGGGGAACCATGATCACTCACGAGGGCTCGCGATCAACCGGCCCACGCCGACCTGCACCCCTTTTTTCGCAGTTCAGCAGGGGGTCGGTAACCGGTCCCCAAGCTGACAGCGCGGGTTCGATTCCCGTCACCCGCTCCACGCACCGAGGCCCGGGTCAGGAAGAGATTCCCGACCCGGGCATTGATCGTTCCTGGAGCCTGCGAGCCGCCTCCCCGGAAGTTCACCGCCGGCATGGTGAAGCCGGGGATCTCTCCGCCTCTCCTCTGTAAGCTCATGGCCAGCGGGAGGAGCCGCCACATGACCACGCAGCCACAGGACTTCCCCGCTTCCATCCCACCGGCGCCGGAGAAGAACCTGCGTGCCATCCGCGCCGCTCTGGTCACGTCTCAAGACCGCGAAGCATTCGACGCCGGGCTCGGAGCCGTACTCGACGAAGTCCGGGTCAGCCTGGATCTCAGCATGCTGAACGCCTTCGTCCACCGCTGGTGGATCTCCGCGTGCGACTCGGCGAAGGACCCCGAAGGACGCCGCCGGATGCACGCCAGGGCCGAGCAGATCATCGCCGGCGAGCCATCCCGCCGGGGCAGACCGTGGCGTGAGGTTCTGACGGAGCGCGGAATCGAGTTGTAGGTGTACCAGGTCCTGCTCGGCCCGATCGCCGAGGAACGGACCACCGAACTCCCCGAGGAAGCCCTGCGTCCGCTCGCGGAACCGCTCGTCCTCCTGGAGATCGCGCCGTGGAGCGGACGACCGTACAATCCCGCCGACCCCAAGGCGAACATGCTCACCCACGCCTTCGGCGAACGGGGTCTCGCGACGTACATCGCGCTGGGCGAACAACGCGAGGTCTACCTCATCCGAATCGAATGGCCGTAACGGCTTCACATCCGGGCTCGACCACCCCGCTCCCACCTCACAGGGTGAGCTTGCTCCGAACATCCTCTGCGGGAAACCCGGCGCCTCCGGCGGGGCGCTGGGGCGCCGAGGAGGTCGGCGGGCGAGTGCGTCACCGGACCGTCACGAACGGGGAAGTGACGCCCGCATCCTGTTCACGGCCCGCAACACCTCGTCACGGTTCTTGGCCGACTTCAACCATTTCGGAAGTCGAGCCAGCATGCTCATCGAACCCGGCACCGCGCGTCGTTCCCTCAACCGGGCCGCGACGTAGGACTCCAGCAGATCAAGGTGCCGAACGTTGTAGGCCCACAGGACATGGCCGCGACAGTCGGCCTGCAGCCACAGCGGAAGCCGGAAGAAGGGGTCGACCGGCCCGCCCGTCAGGGACACCGAGGTGAACTCGTCCTTGGACGATCCGCATGCCCCGCACCGGAGCCGCCGGCGGACCCCCAGCGCCCCGGAGCCGGTCTTCGGCGCATGTTCAGGGCCACCGAGATTCCCCAGCACAACCGCACAACCATCGCAAGCGGGACAACGCACCAGGACGTCGTCCGCGAACCGGTCCACCCGAACGAGCGGATCCCGGAACCGGTCGCCGATCCTCACACTGCCGGCACTCACCCGATCATCATGCCGGAACACCGGATCGCCGTGCCATCAGCGTGCCGGCACACAGGGTGACGAGGACCGGCCGAGTGGTCGGAAATCTCGCTTCCACCGGTGTCACCGAGGAGGCGAGCCTGGCCGTGGTCGGCGCCGAGGGCGACGGCCATGGTTTCCGTGGCGCCATGGGAATGCGTCACGGACCGCGAACAGGGACTTCCCCGGCCGGCGGATCAGTCGGCCGTTCTCCCCCGGCCCGTGCCGGTCACGACACGTCAGGACGGACCGGGAAAACGAAATCCACGCCCGGCGTGTAGCCCAGTGCGCTGCTCAGCTTCTCGACCGCACCGGGATCATCACTTCTGACATAGAGGCTCTCCTGGTCAGCCGGGTCGGGATCGAACCCGCACAGCCGATCAGGGCAGTAGGAGGCCCGGACCTTCGCCGCGAAGGCACCGTCCTCGTAATAGATCTTCTCGGCGTCCACCGCCTGGAGGATCTTCTCGACGACGGCCTCCCTGTCCTTCGCCGTCGCCACACGTGCTCCCTCCTTCTCCACTTCGAGAAGAGTGGAACCCTGGACGGTCAGCACGATCTGCACGTCCGCCTTGCCCGCCCAGAAGTTGACGGGCGCGCGCACCAGCTCACGTGCGATTCCGGCGGCCCGGACGCCGGTTCCGCCGTGGGCGCGGCTCGACCGCCGGCCGTTCGGCGGTGATCGTCCTCGCCATGACGCCGGCGTGCTCGCGGGCCGGGCGGACGGCTCGGCGGAGCCTAGACTTGGGCCATGCCGATCGCCCTGAGCCTGCTCGACGGTGTGCGGTGGCGGGGGCGGCCGGTGGTCGGCGACAGGGCTCAGGCGCTGCTCGCCGCCCTCGCGCTCACCTGCCGGACCGTGAACGCGGACCGGCTCGTGGCGGAGGTGTGGGGGGACGACGAACCGGCCAATCCGGCGAAGGCGCTGCAGGTCCTGGTCTCCCGGACCAGGTCGGTCGTGGGACCGGAGGCGCTGGTCACGGAAGGTGGCGGCTACCGGCTCGGAGTTCCGCCCGACCGGGTCGACGCCGCCCTGCTGCACGGTCTGGCGGACCGGGCGCGGGCGCTGCTCGCCGAGGATCCGGCCGCGGCGGCCGCGGCGGCGGAGGAGGCGCTCGCGCTGGGCGCCGGAACGCTGCCCCCCGAGGGGGACGGCCCGCTGGCCGAGGTGCGCCGCCGCGCGGAGCGCGACCTGGCGTCCGCGCGGATCGTGCTCGCCCGGGCCCGGAGCCGGGGCGGCGATCACGGCTCCGCCCTGCCCGGACTCGAGGAGGCCGTGCGCGTCCGTCCCGAGGACGAGGGGCTGCTCGCCGACCTCCTGCGCAGCGAGGCGGCGGTGCGCGGGACGGGCGCCGCGCTGGACCGCTTCGAGCGCTACCGGTCGGATCTGCGCGACCGGATCGGTGCCGACGCCGGACCGGAGCTGCGGCGGATCCACCGCGAGCTGCTGGCGCTCGACAGCCCCGTGCGCGCCGGCGTGCGGTTCGACACGACCCCGCTGCTCGGCCGCGACGACGACCTCCGGCGGGTGCGGGCGCTGCTCGGCGCGTCCCGGGTGGTCTCGATCCTCGGCCCGGGCGGGCTCGGCAAGACCCGCCTCGCGCATGCCGTCGCCCGCGAGGCACCGCAGCCCGTGGTGCACTTCGTCGAGCTGGTCGGCGTGACCGCGCCCGAGGACCTGGTCGGCGAGGTCGGGTCGGCGCTCGGCGTCCGCGACTCGGTGACCGGACGCCGCGCGCTCACCCCGCGGCAGCTCTCCGACGTCCGCGCCCGGATCGCCCGGCAGCTCGACCTGGCCCCCGCCCTGCTGGTGCTCGACAACTGCGAGCATCTGGTGGAGGCGGTCGCCGACCTGGTCGCCTATCTGGCCGCGACCACGCGGGAGCTGCGCGTCCTCACCACGACCCGCGCGCCGCTGGCGATCGCCGCCGAGCGCGTCTATCCGCTCCCCCAGCTGGGGACCGGTGACGCCGTCGAGCTGTTCCGCGACCGCGCGACCGCGGCCCGGCCCGGCGTGCGCCTCGGCGAGGACGACGTGCGTGCCGTCGTGACCCGCCTGGACGGCCTGCCGCTCGCGATCGAACTGGCCGCCGCGAAGGTGCGGGTGATGTCGCCGGCGGAGATCGCCCGCCGGCTGGAGGACAGGTTCGCGCTGCTGCGCGGCGGTGACCGGAGCGCCCCCTCGCGGCACCAGACGCTGCTTGCGGTGATCGACTGGTCCTGGAACCTGCTCGGCGGGCCCGAGCGCCGAGCCCTGCGCCGCCTCTCGGCCTTCCCGGACGGCTTCGCCCTCGACGCGGCGGAGGAGGTGCTCGGCGACGGCGCCCTCGGCGGCGTCACCGAGCTCGTGGAGCAGTCCCTGCTCACCGTCGTGGAGACGGCCGACGGCGTCCGGTACCGCATGCTGGAGACGGTGCGCGAGTTCGGCCGGATGCGGCTGGAGGAGGCCGGCGAGGCCGACGGGGCGCGGGCCGCCGTGCGCGCGTGGGCCGTCGGCTACGCCGACCGGCACGGCGTCCGGCTGTACTCGCCGGAGCAGATCGACGCGATGGACCGGCTGCGGGCGGAGGAGACGAACCTCGGCGACATCCTGCGCGAGGTCCTCGCCGATTCCGATCCGGAAGCGGTGGTGGTGCTGTTCGCCGCGCTGGGCGGCTACTGGACGATCCGCGGGGACCATCCGCGCAGCATCGTCCTCACCCCGGCCGTCGTCGCCGCCCTGACCGGCTGGACGCCGCCGCCCCGGCTCCTCGACCGGACCCGGGTGGTCCTGAGCATCGCGCTGTTCAACACCGTCGTCTTCTCCTTCGAGGAGGCCGAGACGCTCGCGCGGATGCTGTCAGGGCTGGGCTCCGACTCGGCGAATCCGGCCGTCCGGGCGCTGGTGACGGTGATGCTCACCATGATGGCGGACCCCGGTGCGGGTATCGAAGGGCTGACCTGCGATCCCGACCCTCTGGTCCGCGGGATCGCGCTGCATTTCCTGAGCCACGGCCGGGAGAACGCCGGTGACCCGGCCGGTGCGATCGAGGCGACCCTGACCGCCCTCGAGCTCACCGACGAGGACGGCGGTCCCTGGAGCCGGGCGGCCCTGCACACCCAGCTGGCCGGCCTGTACGCGAACTCCGGCGACTTCGCCCCCGCCGCCGGGCACGCCGCCGAGGCGCTCCCGGTGCTCGAACGCCTCGGCGCGGTGGAGGACGCCGTCCAGATCCGCGCCGCCCTCGCCATGGCGGCGCTCGCCGAGGGCCGCCGCGACGAGGCCGCGCGGATGATCGACGACCTGGAGGCGCTCGCCTCCCGGAGCACCCACGGCGAGGTCCTGTCGGTCGCCGTGGCCAGAGCCCAGCTGGCCCTCGTCGACGGCGACATCGCCGAAGGGCTGCGACGGCACCGCGAGGCCGCCGAGCTGCTCCGGGACCTGCGCGTCCCGCACGCTCCGAACGGTTTCACACCCTGGGCCGTCGTGGGCGAGGTCTTCGCGCTCTCGGCGTTCGCGCAGTACGGCGAGGGCGACGACGGCGCGGACCTGTTCGAGTCGCTGCGGACCAAGGCCCTGATCGTGCTCGGCCCGGACCACGCGTTCAGGGACTACCCGGTGGTGGGGATGGTGCTCGCCGGACTGGGCGTCTGGGGCCTGCTGAAGGAGGCGGTGCCCGCCGGGGACGCGGTCCGGCTGCTGGTGCTCGCCGACCGGTTCGCCTACAACCGGTTCACCCCGACGATGCAGTGGCCGGTGCTGTCCGCGCACGCCGAGCGCCTCGCCCCCGGCGTCATGTCCCGGATCGGGGCCGAGTACGGCGAGCGGCGCGGCCCCGACCTGCTGACCGAGGCCCGCGCCGTACTGGAGCGGGTGCTCTGACGCCGGCCGCGGCCTGCGGTCACATCTTGCGGGAGTACGAGCGGACCGCCAGCGGGGCGAAGACCGCGATGACGACCACGCAGCCGATGACCGCCCAGCCGACCTCGGCCGTCACGGCCCCGTCGTTGAACAGGTCGCGCACCGCGGAGACGACGTGCGAGACCGGGTTGACCTTCACGAACGCCTGCAGCCAGCCGGGCAGCGTCTCGGCGGGGACGAAGGCGTTGGACAGGAACGTGAGCGGGAACATGATCATCATTGAGATGCCCTGGACGCTCTGCGCCGAGCGCGCCACCGTGCCCAGCCAGGTGAAGATCCATGCCAGCGACCAGCCCGCGAACACGGTGAGGGCGACGCCGCCGACGCAGCCGAGCACGCCGCCGCCGGGGCGGTAGCCGATGGCCAGGCCGGTGACGAGCGTCAGCACCGACGCGATGCCGTACCGGATCAGGTCGGCGACCATCGGGCCGGCCAGGGGGGCGATCCGGGCGATCGGCAGGGACTTGAACCTGTCGAAGACCCCCTTGTCCATGTCCTCGCGCAACTGCACGCCCGTCGCCATGCAGACGGTGAGGGCCGTCTGGGCGAGGATGCCGGGGATCAGCACCGGGAGGTAGTCCGCCACGCTGCCGGAGATCGCGCCGCCGAAGATGAACGCGAACATCGCGGTGAACAGCAGGGGCTGGATGAGGACGTCGAAGAACTGCTCGGGCTTGCGGCGCATCTTCTTCAGGGCGCGCCACGCCATCGCCATGGTCTGGACCCAGGTCTCCCGGAACGAGTTGCGGGGCGTGGTGCCGGTGACCGCGGCGGACGGGTCGATGCGCCGGGGGGCGGGGGCGGTCGGGGTCAACGGGCTCGCCGGGGTCGTCGGGGTCGTCGGGGTCGTCGGGGTCGTCGGGGTCGTCGGGGTCACAGTGCTCGGGGTGGTCATCGGGCCGCCTCCATCCGGGATTCGTCGTCCGTCCGGGATTCGTCGTCCGTCCGGGATTCGTCGTCCGTCCCGGGTTCGTCGTCGGCGCCGTGGCCGGTCAGCGCCAGGAAGACCTCGTCCAGCGTCGGCTTGGCCACGCTGACCGAGGAGATGCCGAGGCCCGCCTCCCGCAGGCCGATCAGGACGTCCGCGGCCCGGTCCGGGTCGGGGAGGGGGACGTTCATGCGTCCTGACTCCGGGGTCAGGACCGGGTCCTCGCCCAGCAGCCGCCGGACGACGTCCGCGGCCAGGGCTGTGTCGGAGCCGTCCGCGAGGCGGAGTTGCAGGGTCGAGTCGCCGACCTGGGTCTTCAGGGCGTCGGGGGTGTCCTCGGCGACCTTTCGGCCCCGGTCGATCACGGCCACGCGGTCGGCCAGCTGGTCGGCCTCGTCCAGGTACTGGGTGGTGAGGAGGATGGTGGAGCCGTCGGTGACCAGCTCGCGGATGGTGTCCCACATCTGGCCCCGGGTCCTCGGGTCGAGACCTGTCGTGGGCTCGTCCAGGAAGATCAGGGGCGGGCGGGTGATCAGGCTCGACGCGAGGTCCAGGCGGCGGCGCATGCCGCCGCTGAACTGGGACAGGGGACGGTCGGCCGCCTCCTGCAGGCCGAAGCGTTCGAGCAGGTCACCGGCGACCGTCCTGGCCCGGGCACCGGCCAGGCCCTGCAGGCGGGCGAACAGCCAGAGGTTCTCCCGGGCGGTCAGGTCCTCGTCCACCGAGGCGTACTGGCCGGTGACGCCCACCAGCTGCCGGATGCGGTGGGGGTCCCGGCGGACGTCGACGCCGAAGATCTCCGCGCGGCCGCCGTCGATCGGGAGCAGGGTGGCGAGCATCCGGAGCGTGGTGGTCTTGCCCGCTCCGTTGGGGCCCAGGACCCCGAAGATCTCGCCCTGCCGTACGTGGAGGTCGACTCCGTCCACGGCCCGGACGTCTCCGAAGACCTTGACCAGGCCGTCGGCCCGGACGGCGCTGAGGCCCTTGACCAGGTCGTCGGCCCGGACGGCGCTGGGGTCCGCCATGACGCGTCTCCTCTCTCCGCCGGGTATCTCCCGGCGTCCGAGGAGAGCCTCCACGCCATCGGCTTCGTCACGGCTTCACACCGGTTTCGCCCCCGGGCCCGCCGGTTTCACCGGCTCCGGTGCCCCTCTCCGCCGCGGCGCCCCGTCCGGATCCGGGACGGGCCGGGGGCCGTTCCCGCTATCGCGGGGTCAGCACGCAGAACTCGTTGCCGTCGGGATCGGCCATGACCACCCGGTCGGTCCCGCCCCGACCGGCGCCGACGCGCGTCGCCCCCAGGGCGACGAGACGGTCGACCTCCGTTTCCCGGTCGCCACCGGCGGGTGGAGCGAGGTCGAAGTGCAGCCGGTTCTTACCGGTCTTCGGCATCAGCGGCGGACCGCCCCAAGTGATCTTCGGACCGCCGTACGGCGAGCGGATCGCGGTCTCCTGGTCCTGGTCCCAGACCAACGGCCAGCCCAGCGCCTCGCTCCAGAAGTATCCGACCTCCTGCGAACCGTCGCACGCGAGCGCTCCGACGAATCCGCAGTCGGCGAGGAAGGCGTTGCCCGGCCCGATGACGCAGAACTCGTTGCCTTCGGGGTCCGCGAGCACGACATGCCCCTCCTCCGGACGCTGGCCGATGTCGATGTGCCGGGCGCCGAGCCCGAGCGACCTCGCCACCGTCCGCCGCTGGTCCTCCGGGGACGTGCTCGTCAGGTCGAAGTGCATCCGGTTCTGGCCGGCCTTCCGCTCCCGGGTCGGCAGGAACCGGATCCGGAACCCGGTGTCGTCGACCGGCAGGAGCGCGACGCCGTCCCGGAGGCCGCCCGCCGTCTCCCAGCCCAGAACACCGGCCCAGAACCGCGCGAGACGGAGTGGATCGTACGCGTCGACACAGAGTGCGACGAGGTGGCAGGTCAATTCCGCTCCGATCTCCGATCCATCGGTCCAGGGTCACGCGGGGCCCGCCCTCCCCGCCCGCGGAGGAACGGCAGGCGCCCGGCATCCGTCACGCGAGGAGGGGCTGCACCCGGTCATGTCGACCCGCGTCATCCGTACCGCGCACGGAGGCCCGGTTCAGGCACCACCCGCGACGGCCCGGTTTCAGACACCATCGGCGATGGCCCGGGCCAGTGCGCCGCTCCCCTCCGGGGACACCGGCTCGGCCAGGAAGACGGGCGCCTGGGCCATGAACCTCGGCTCGTCGCCGCGGTGCTCGTCGGCGGCGTGGACGGTGAAGGGATGCACCAGGTACATGTCGCCCGGCCGGCCCGTCGCGTAGGCCAGCGGGCGGTGGGAACTGGCCGCGTCCACCAGCGGCCCGGCCTCGAACGGGTCGAGCACGCGGCCCGCCAGCACCGCGGCCGCGTCCCGGTGCGACCCGACGCGGATGCGGGTCGGCGCGTCGTCGGGACCGACGTCCGACAGCAGGGTCAGCAGCAGCATCGTCTCCGGGCTCCCGCTGCACAGGTAGGTGCCGTCCGGCTGGGCGGCGTTGGCGTCGATGTGCCATCCCCGGTCGTCGGCGGGATCCAGACGCGGGAACCGCACCGGCACCATGCCGAGCGCGCCGCGAGGCCCCCAGCCGCCCGGCCCGCAGATCTCGTCCAGTGCCCCGGCGAGCCGCGCACTGCCCATGATCTCCCCGAAAGGCCCTTCGCCGGTGAGGTCCGAGGCCCACACCACCGGCTCTTTCCAGCCGGCGGGGTCCTGCGGTGACAGGCCGATCTGCTGCCACAGCAGTGCCCTGGCGGCGTCGGCGACCTCGCGGGGAGCGGCGGCCTCCAGCTTGACGAACCCGTCGGCGACGAACCGATCGATATCGACGATAGCCATACCCGACACGCTAACGACCGCGTCCACCCGTTTTTCCGCGAAGGCGCCACCCGGACCGGCCGGCCCGAGTCCCCCCGATCGGGCGGTCGGGGTCACCCGATGTCACCCGGGCCGGGCAGCCGATGCCACCCGATCGGCCGGCCGGCGCCGCCCGGACCGGGCAGCCGGGTCACCGATCCCGGCCACCCGCCCGGCGCCGGCGGGCGTTCACCCCAGGAACCTCGCGACCGTCGCCACGAACCGGTCGGCGTCGTCGAGCCACGGGAAGTGGCCCGCCTCCGGTTGCACGACGAACTCGGCGTCCGGGAACAGCCCGGCGAACTCGGCCGCGACTCCTGGAGGCGTGTTCAGGTCGACCTCTCCGGCGAGCAGCAGCACCGGCGCGCCGAACGCGGCGAGCGCCGTGCGCGTGGCGTCCGGGTCGTACGCGCCCTCGGCGCCGAAGACCGCCGCCGCCTCCCTGTTCCGGCGGCCGTCCTGGGCCGCCTGGTGGGCCTGCGCCGCCGCGTCCCACCGCCCGTGGAAGAAGGGATCGATCGCCTTGCGGTCCGCTTCGGTGGCGTCCCCGGCCATGACGGCCTCGAGGGCCGCGAAGGCGGGCCCGAACCAGGGCTCGTCCCCGCGGAGCCGCGCGACCTCGAGCCGTGACTCCCCGGTGGCGGCGATGCCGACGGCGAAGGTGCTCGGAGTGATCAGAGCGAGCCTGCCGACGCGTTCAGGATGCCGGGCGGCGTACAGCACCGCGAGGTTCGCGCCGGCGGAGTGCGCGAGCAGGTCCAGCCGGTCGAGGCCGAGGTGTGCGCGCAGGGCCTCGACGTCGCCGACCAGCCGGTCGCAGCGGTAGGAGGCGGCGTCCTCCGGCGTCGCGGACCGGCCGGTGCCCCGGGGGTCCATCATGATCAGCCGGCGGTGCGCGGACAGGCCGCCGAGCTCGCCGAGGTAGGCGGAGTCCTGCATCGGGCCGCCCGGCAGGCAGATCACCGGGGCGCCCTCTCCGAACACGTGGTAGGCGAGATCGGTTCCGTCATATGCGGAGAAGACAGGCATGGCGAAGATCCTCTCAGCGCCGCGGTTCCACCACAACGAGGCCGACGACGCCCGGGAGGCGGCGGCCGGCCGCAGTGGATTCTGTACCGCTACAGAAAAATCTCTTGACCGGTACAGAAGAAGCGTTTACTTTACCGGTATAGAGAAATCGGGAGAAGAGGGGAACCACCGTGGAGATGCCCGCCGCCTTCGTCCTCGCCGTCAACGGCGTCACCCACGAGTACGCCAGCGCCCTTCCCGGTGCGCCGGTCGTCCCGCACGTCGAGCGCCCGCGGCGCGTCCGGAGGGTCCGCAAGGCCCTGGCCGACGGCCTGGTCCACGCCGCCCGGGTGATCGCGCCGACCTGACCCGCCTCCCCGCCTGTTAGCCTGGCGATGTCAATGGCCACCGGCGCCCCGCACCGCGGCCGGCGCCGGTCCCGGCCGGCGGTCGCACTCGCGGCCGCCGGTGGCGAACGGCAACCGATCGGGCTGAATCGGCGGTGACATGGCGCCACGGGTGACGTTGCAGACGATCGCCGACCACCTCGGCGTGAGCCGGATGACGGTGTCGAACGCGTTCTCCAAGCCGGACCAGCTCTCCGCCGCACTGCGCGAGCGGATCCTCTCCGCCGCGCGGGAACTCGGTTACGTCGGTCCGGACCCGGCGGCGCGGGCCCTGGCCAAGGGCACCACCGGCGCCGTCGGGGTCCTGCTGACCTCGTCGCTGCGCTTCGCCTTCACCGACCTGGTCGCCACCGGCTTCCTCGGCGCGATCGCCGAGGAGCTCGGGCCGACCGGCCTGGCCATCACCCTGCTGACCTCGTCCGACCGCGGCGACGTCATCCCGGCGCGGGACGTCGCGATGGACGGCGCGCTGGTCTACTCCTGCGATCCGACGTCGACGGCGGTCGAATACCTCTTCCGCCGCCGGCTGCCCCTGGTCTACGTCGACCAGGATCCCGTCGACGGCGTCTCCAGCGTCAACGTGGACGACCGGTCCGGCGCCCGTGCCGCCGCCCGGCACCTCGTCGACCTGGGCCACCGGGAGATCGGGCTGCTGATGTCCGGCCTGCACGGCCCGCACGGGATCGTCACCCCCGAGGACGTCGCGATCGACGGGCACGCGTCGAAGCAGCGGCTGCTCGGCTGGCTCGACGCGCTCGGCGCCGCGGGCGTCAGACCGCTGATCGCCCGGCAGACCGGGATCACCCTGGAGCAGGCGAAGACGGGCGCCCGGCTGCTGCTGGACCGCCCGGACCGTCCCACCGCGATCCTCTGCTTCTCCGACGCGGTCGCCTACGGCGTCCTCCAGGTCGCCGCCGACCTGGGCATCCGCGTCCCGGAGGAGCTGTCGGTGGCCGGTTTCGACGACAACCCGCTGGCCGTACAGGTCCGGCCGACGCTGACCACCGTGCGCCAGGACGTCGAGGCGAAGGGCCGGGCCGCGGCCGCCGCGCTCACCGCGGCGATCGCGGCGGCCCGGACCGGCGAACCCGCCACGCCGCAGCGCGTCCTGCTCCCCACCGAACTGGTCGTGCGGGACAGCACCGCCCCTCCCCCGGCCTGACCACCGCTCGCTCGCGGCCGGTCCGCCGCCCGAAAGGCCGTCACGCGACCGGTCAGGATCGGAGAAGCCTCCGGCCGCACCGGTTGAGTAGCGTTGCGGGCATGGATCTCAAGCTCTCCCACACCTTCGTCCAGGTCCACGACCAGGACCAGGCCCTGGCCTTCTACCGCGACGTCCTCGGCTTCGAGGTGCGCGCCGACATGCCGTTCGACGAGTACCGCTGGCTGGCCGTCGGCCCGGCCTCCCAGCCCGGCCTCGAGATCGTGCTGGAGGTGCCGGAGATGGGACGGGGGCCCGCGGACGGGGAGGCGCTCCGGGCGTTGCTGGCCAAGGGCTCGCTGTCCACCCTCATCTTCCTCACCGACGACTGCGACACCACGTTCGAGAAGATCCGGGCATCGGGCGCCGAGGTGCTGCAGGAACCGATCGACCAGCCCTACGGCGTCCGCGACTGCGCCTTCCGCGACCCCTCCGGAAACGCGGTGCGCTTCTCCCAGCGGCTCGGCGGCTGACCCCGCCTCCCGCGCCCGGCGCCGGACGGCCTGCGCCGGACGGGAGAACGGGCTGACGGCGCCGGGCACGGGAGACGGTGCCGGGTCACGGGCTGACGGCGAGGAACAGGTAGCAGGCGAGCAAGGCGAGGTGGACCCCGCCCTGCAGCAGGGTCGCCCGTCCGGGGACCACGGTGAGGGTCCCCACCGCGACCGTGAGGCCCAGCAGGACCATGTGCGTGGCGTCGAGACCGAGCAGCAGCGGCCCGTCGAGCCAGAACGACGCGACGGCGATGGTCGGGATGGTCAGCCCGATGCTGGCCATCGCCGAGCCCAGCGCGAGGTTGAGGCTGATCTGGACCCGGTCCCTGCGGGCGGCCCGCACCGCGGCGATGGTCTCGGGCAGCAGCACCAGCAGCGCGATCACGACGCCCACCACCGCCTGCGGCAGCCGCGCGGCCGTGACCGCCGACTCGATCACCGGGGACTCCACCTTCGCCAGCCCGACGACGGCGACGAGGGCGACCATCAGCAGGCCGAGACTCGCCACGGCCTGCCGGGTCGTGGGCGGGGCGGCGTGCTGGTGGTCGGCGATGAGCGAGCCGTCGGCCGCGACCGGCAGGAAGTAGTCGCGGTGCCGGATCGTCTGCGTGACCACGAACAATCCGTACAGCCCGAGCGAGGCCACCGCGGCGAAGCCCAGCTGGGGCGCCGAGAAGACCGGTCCCGGCGTGCTCGTGGTGAACCTCGGCAGCACCAGGCTCAGCGCGGCGAGCGTCGCCACGGTGGCGAGCGCGCCGCCCGTGCCCTCGGCGTTGAACACCGCCACCTTCCGGCGCACCGCCGCGACCAGCAGCGAGAGGCCGACGATGCCGTTGCAGGTGATCATCACCGCGGCGAAGACGGTGTCCCGGGCCAGGGAGGACGTCTCCGGGCCGCCGGACGCCATCAGGCTGACGATCAGCGCCACCTCGATCACCGTCACCGCCACCGCCAGGATGAGCGAGCCGAACGGCTCCCCCACCCGGTGCGCGATCACTTCGGCGTGGTGCACGGCCGCCAGCACCCCGCCCGCCAGGAAGACCCCGGTGACCACCGCCCCGAGAACCGACAGGCCCCGGCCCCAGGTGAAGGCCAGGGTCACGACGGCGAACAGCGGGACGACGACGGTCCAGTCGACGGCGGGCAGGCGGATCATGCGCCTTATCCTTCCCGGCCGGATGCGGTCCATGACGGATGCGCCCGCCCGGAAGGCCCCGGCCAGACCGGTTCTCCATAATTCCCGCCGCAAGCCGGTGACCTTGGCAAAGTTATTGGAGATAAATAGGGAAAAGGCGCGCACCCAGCTGACAAGTGCGTCAAAATTTCCTTACCGGGTCTGTTCACTGCGCTTGAAGCCGAGGTCCCGATGCGCAAGATGCTGCCGCGCATGAGCGCGGAATCCCTGCCCCAGAGCCTCGACGAGCTGCCCGTGGACGCCAAGGACTTCCTCCAGCTCGTCTCGGTGGATTTCACCGGGACTTATCACGTCTACCTGGCGGCGAAAGACGAACGCATCAAGATGACCCGGCTCTCCATGAGCCTGCTCTCCGCGCCCTTCGCCGCGGCGGTGGCGCTCGCGAGCGCGAAGGTCGTCAACCCGCTCGCGCTCACCTCCTGGGCCACCGTGCCGTGGTACCTGTTCGCGACCGTCACCGCCTTCGGGCTGCTGAGCGTGGTGCCCTTCCTCCGGCTGATCGAGGCGGTGAACGCCCACATGCGCACCGCGCGGGCGATCAACAACTTCCGGCTGCTGTACGTCGTGCAGCTGAAGGACCACTTCTCCGGCCTCGGCTGGTCCCCCAACCTGCCGGTCGACCCGCGCTACCCGGAGACCTACGCCCCCCTGGCCTGGCCGGGCATCAACGTGATGATGCTGGCCCTGGTCAACTCCGCCTACATCGCGGTCGGCGCACTCGGCCTGGCCGGGGCCGAACCCACCCCGACCCTGCTGGTGCTGATCATCATGCTGCTCGCGCTGGTCCACTACCTCGTCTACTACGTGCGCTCCAACGTCTCCCGCCAGCGCCGGCTCCCGCAGAACCCCTTCCATTTCCCCAACGTGGAGACCTGATGGCAGACCTCCTCCGATTCGCGTCTTGTGGGGAGACCTGGCTGTGGCTGATGCGCCACGTATGGAACGAGGGCGGGCCCGCCGAGGACGACCGGGGCCCGATCATCGAAGCGCCGGCCGTGCTGTTCGAGATCGCCGAGCTCGGCTGGGACGACCCGGTCCTGAGGTCGCACGGCGACCCCGGGAAGATCACCCTGTACTCCAGCAAGTTCAGCGAGGTCACGGTGGTGCCGCCGTTCAAGTACAGCTACGGCGGCAGGATCCGCGGCCTGCAGGGCGTGGACCAGCTCGGCTGGGTCACCGGGCTGCTGCGCGCGCGGCCGTACAGCAAGAGCGGGTGGATCTCGCTGACCGTGCCGGGCGAGCGGCCGGACGCCGTGCCCTGCCTGACCAGCCTGGCCTTCCGGATCCGGGAGGGGCGGCTGGCGATGACCGCGACGTTCCGGTCGCAGAACGCGCTCACCTGCTACCTGAACTACGTGCCCCTGCGTAGTATCCAGAACGAGGTCGCCGACGACCTCGGGGTGGGTCGTGGGTCAATGAGGGTCTTCGTCGACGTTCCTCACATCTATGTCGCCGACGCGGCGGCGGTCGAGGAGATCCTCGGGCGTTCGGAGCGCGATGGGCTCGGCGAGGGAGAGGCGTTACCAGGTCCTGCTGGTCGATCTGGACGGGACCGTGGTCGACTACGCCCGGACGGAGGACTGCGCACTCCGTGAGGTCCACCGCCGCTTCTTCCGCGGCGGCCCGGCCGGTCCGAGCGGCCTGCCGGACCTGCGGGACCTGCCGGCGTTCCTGCGTGCCTTCCACGCGGCCAACCAACCCCTCTGGGCCGCCTACCGCGAGCGCCGGATGGACCTGTCCGAGCTGCGCCTGGAGCGCTGGGCCCGGCTGGGCGCCGGTCCCGGGGTGGCCGCCGCGTTCGAGGAGGCCCTCGGCCGCGGGACCGTGCTGTTCCCGGAGGCGTACGGTGCCCTGCGGCGGCTGTCGCGGCGCTTCCGGCTGGCGCTGGTGACCGACGGCATCGCCCGCGTCCAGCGGGTCAAGCTCCGCCGTACCCGGATCCACCGGTTCTTCGAGCACGTGGTGATCGCGCCCGAGGTGGGTCTGCGCAAACCCGACGGCGCGCTGCTGCACCACGCGCTCTCCCTGCTGGAGGCCAAGCCCGACGAGGCTCTGATGGTCGGCGACTCCCCGGTGAGCGACGGCGGCTGCGCGCGGGAGGCGGGGGTGGACTTCTGCTGGGTCGACCGGACCGGCGCCGCACCCGTCCCGGGCGTCCCGGTGCGCCTGACCGTCCCGCACCTCGCCGCCTTGTGAATCTCGCCCCCTCCCGTGCCTCGCCATCCTGCGGACCCCGGCGCCCCCCGGACCCCGCCATCCTGCGGACCCCGGCGCCTTCCGGACCTCGCTGCCCTGCGGACCCCGGCGCCTTCCGGACCGTGATACCCGCTGAAACCACGGGGCCCGTGACATCGCCGGGCCCTCCCGTACGTCCGCCATGCGGATGCCGGGTGTCCGGTCACGCGAGACAAGGCATTTGATGCCCTTTCCGTCCGATAAGCCCACTACCTACCAGTATGGTGTGCGGGTGAACGGGACGAAGACCTACCGGATCGTGCTGGTCGCCGCGGGTCTGGCGGGGCTGCTCTGCACCTGGCTGGCGGCGGCCGATCCGCTCAATCCGCCGGTCTACTTCACCGTGCAGAGCAACATCATGCTGGTGGCCTACCACGTCTGGCAGCTGTCGGGCCGGGGCCTGCCGTCGGCGTTCCTCAAGGGCGCGGCGACCCTGTTCATCTCCATCACCGGCCTGGTCGCCCACTTCATCCTGACCCACGGCGCGAGCCCCCTGGGGCTGCTCCCCGACGGCCGGGGGAACGACGTCCAGGACATGGGCAACCTGCTGCTGCACTACGTGACACCGATCATGGCCTTCGCCGACTGGCTGCTCTTCGACCGCGCCCTGCGCCCCAGGTGGACCAAGCCGCTCGTGTGGCTGGCCTACCCGGCCGCCTACCTCGTCTTCGCGCTGACCCGCGGCGCCCTACTCGCGCCGGGCACCGAGCGGCGCTACCCGTACCCCTTCCTCGACGTGGACCGGCTCGGCTACGACGGCGTCGCGCTCCAGGCGGTCTTCCTCACGGCCGGCTTCGCCGTCCTGGGCTACGTCCTCGTCGCCCTGCACCGCCTGGCCTCCCGCACGGCGGCGCCCCGACTCCCCGAGGAGACCGGCGCACTGCCGTGACGCCGCTGCCCGGCCGCCTCAGATCCCCACGACGCGCAGGCGCTCCTGCCCGATGACCGTGATGTCCTCGACGTCGGAGGTCAGCACGGTCACCGGCCCGGGCGACCGGAGCGCGGTGGCGCACACCATCGCGTCAATGGCGTGCTTGTGCCCGTGCAGGCCGGCGGAGGCGAGCAGACGGGACGCCTCACGTGCGATCTCCCCGGTGACAGGCTCGACGATCAACCTGGAGACGGTCCATTCGTAGCGGGCACGGTTCAGCCGGGGGTGCGACACCTCAACGAGGCTGGCGGCGCTGACGATGACACGGACGTCCTTCGTCTTGGCCGCCGCCAGCCACTCGGTCATCTCCACGTCCTGAATGATCGCCTTGGACAGGCCCTCACAGTCGAGGACGAGCGATCCCGGCATCACGCGGCCGAGGTGCGGTCGTCATCCCGCGCACCGGGATCCGTCTGCAGGAGAGCGCCCTTGACCTCGACTCTGGCGGGATCCACGGGACCGTGCTGGGTTTCGGCCGCGGCGATGAGCTCACTCAGGTCGTCCCGCTCGACCTGCCGCATGAGCGCCTCGGAGACGTAAGCCGAGAAACTGCCCTTGCCGATCCGTTCCTGCACAGTCTCGGCGAGGTGCTCGGGGATTGTGACGCTGAATTTCTTGGTTCCACCACTCATGCTACCGACGGTAGCATTAGTCCTACCCATAAGGCGATAAAGTCATCTCGATCATCTGGTGACCCGCCTTCGGACCACGGCCTCGTCGCCCCACCCCGCCTGGCCTCCCGTACGGCGACGCCCCGGATCCCGTGAAAGACCCGGGGCGCCGGAGCGGGCTCAGCGGAAGCGGCGCAGGCGGAGGCTGTTGCTGACCACGAAGACCGAGGAGAACGCCATCGCGGCGCCGGCGATCATCGGGGTGAGCAGGCCGAGCGCGGCCAGCGGCAGTGCGGCCACGTTGTAGGCGAAGGCCCAGAACAGGTTTCCCTTGATCGTGGCCAGGGTCCGGCGCGACAGGCGGATCGCGTCCGCGGCCACCCGCAGGTCGCCCCGGACCAGGGTCAGGTCGGAGGCCTCGATCGCCACGTCGGTGCCGGTGCCCATCGCCATGCCGAGGTCGGCCTGGGCCAGCGCCGCGGCGTCGTTGACACCGTCGCCGACCATGGCGACCGTGCGGCCCTCGGCCTGGAGCCGCTTGACCACGTCCACCTTGTCGGCGGGGAGCACCTCGGCGATCACCTCGTCGATGCCGACCTCGGCGGCGACCCGGCGGGCCGCCGTCCCGTGGTCGCCGGTGAGCAGGACCGGGCGCAGGCCCAGCTCGCGCAGGACGGCGACCGCCTCGGCCGAGGTGGGCTTGACCGCGTCGGCGACGGTGAGCACCGCGCGGGCCCGCCCGTCCCAGCCGACCGCGACCGCGGTCTCGCCCCGCTCCTGCGCCTCCTCCATCCGCCGTGCCAGGTCGGCGGGCAGGTGCTGGGACCACTCGGCCAGCAGCTGCGGGCGGCCGACGAGCACGGCGTGGCCGTCCACGACGCCCTGCACGCCCAGGCCCTCCACGTTGGCGAAGTCCTCGACCTTCGCGGTGGACTCCGCGGCGCGGGCGATCGCCTGGGCGATCGGGTGCTCGGAGGCGGACTCCAGGGCGCCGGCCAGCCGCAGGACCTCCTCGCGGCTCTCCCCCTCCGCGGTGAGGACGCCGGACAGGGTCATCTTCCCCGTGGTCACGGTGCCGGTCTTGTCCAGGACGACGGTGTCGATCCGCCGGGTGGACTCCAGCACCTCGGGGCCCTTGATCAGGATGCCGAGCTGGGCGCCCCGGCCGGTGCCGACCATCAGCGCGGTCGGGGTGGCCAGGCCCAGCGCGCACGGGCAGGCGATGATGAGCACCGCGACCGCAGCGGTGAAGGCGGCGGCCGTGCCGGTGCCGGTGCCCAGCCAGAAACCCAGGGTGGCCAGCGAGAGGGCGATCACGATCGGCACGAAGACCCCGGAGATCCGGTCGGCCAGCCGCTGCACCTGCGCCTTGCCGTTCTGCGCATCCTCCACCAGCCGCGCCATCCGGGCGAGCTGGGTCTCGGAGCCGACCCGGGTGGCCCGGACCACGAGCCGTCCGCCGGCGTTCACGGTCGCGCCGACCACGGCGTCGCCGGGGCGGACCTCCACCGGCACCGGCTCGCCGGTCAGCATCGAGGCGTCCACCGCCGAGGAGCCCTCCTCGACCACGCCGTCGGTGGCGATCTTCTCGCCGGGCCGTACCAGGAAGAGGTCGCCGACCGCCAGCCGCTCGGCCGGGACTCGCTCGCCCGAGGCGAGCGTGACCTCCTTGGCGCCCATCTCCAGCAGCGCGTGGAGCGCGGCGCCCGCCCGCCGCTTGGAGCGGGCCTCGAAGTAGCGGCCGGCCAGGATGAAGGCGATCACTCCGGCGGCGGCCTCGAAGTAGATGTTGCCCGACCCGTCGCCCCTGGCCAGGGTGAACTCGAAGCCGTGCCGCATGCCCGGCATGCCGGCCGTGCCGAAGAACAGGGCCCAGAGCGACCAGCCGAAGGCGGCGAGCGTGCCGAGGGAGACGAGGGTGTCCATGGTCGCCGCGCCGTGGCGCAGGTTGGTCCAGGCCGCCCGGTGGAACGGCCAGCCGCCGTAGAGCACGACGGGTCCGGCCAGCGCCAGCGAGAGCCACTGCCAGTTGTCGAACTGCAGCGCCGGGACCATCGCCATCGCGACGACCGGGACGGAGAGCACGGCCGAGGTGACCAGCCGCTGGCGGAGCGGCGCGAGCTCGTCGCGCTCCCCCTCCCCCGGCTCCTCCCGTACGGCGGGCAGCTCGGCGGTGTAGCCGGCCTTCTCCACCTCGGCGACCAGGTCCTCGGGGCTGACGCTCCCGGCGTAGACGACCTTCGCCTTCTCGGTGGCGTAGTTGACCGTGGCGCTCACGCCGTCCAGCTTGTTGAGCTTGCGCTCGATCCGGTTCGCGCAGGAGGCGCACGTCATACCGCCGATGGCGAGCTCGATCTCGCCGCCGCCGGCGGGCGGCCTGGTGGTGGTCGTGGACATGGCCTCTCCTCTTGCTCGTCGATCCATCGTGCGCGGCTCGGAGCCGCAGGCGGTAATCGGGGTGTCCGCCGCCCCTCCCATCCGGAGAACACTTAACCCCCGGGGGGTGTTCCTCGGTCAGTGGCCGTGTCCGTCGGCGCCGTGAGACGCCTCGGGCGACGGGGTGGCGTCCCCGTCTTCGTCCCCGTCCCGGCCCTTGCCGCCGTCCTTCGCACCGCCGTCCTTCGCACCGCCGCCGTCCCCACCCTCGGGCCCGTCACCGGACCGGTCCGCCTCGGGCCCGTCACCGGACCGGTCCGCCCCGGGTCCGCCACCGGACCGGTCGCCGTCGTCTCCGGCCGGCGGCGGCGTGCCCGCGGTGACCGCGGTGAACTCTGCGGTCCGGACCTCGCCGCCGTGCTTGAAGTCGAGGAACAGGCGGTAGGCCCCCGCGCTGGGCACCTCGGCGTGGAAGGTGATGCCGGGCCCGGCCGCGGTCCTCCCGTCGCCGGGCTCGCCTCCCGGGTGGACGTGCAGGTAGGCCAGGTCTCCGTCGCGCAGCGCGACGAGGTGGCCGTAGGCGCCCAGGTAGGGCTCCAGGTCCATGACCGGCTCGCCGTCCCTGCTCACCGAGAGCGTCAGCCCGCTCGACCGGCCGGGGACCAGGTCGCCGGCGAGGGTGACCGTGTAGCCGTCCACGGTCGCGGTGCGCACGGGCTCGCCGAGGAGCTCGGGCCGGTAGTCGCCGGGGGCCGACAGGTCGGTGCCGAGCGTCATGCCCTCCGCGCCCTCGGGGGCGAAGTCGGCGAACGCACGGTATTCCCCCGGTTCGGGGAGGGTCAGCGGGACCGACCAGGTGCCGTCGGCCTCCCGGACGGGGTGGAGGTGCTGGAAGCCGGTCAGGTCCCGGCGGACCACGATGAAGTGCAGTTCCTTCTCATGCTGCGGGGTGAACCGGGTCACCGGGCGGCCGTCGGGGCCGGTCACCGAGAAGCGGAAGTCCGTCTTCTCGCCCGGCTCGACCACGTCGGTCCTCGGCACCAGCGTGTATCCGCCCGCCGACACCTGGAGCCCGCCGGGCAGCCCGGGCGCCCCTGCGGTCCCGGTGGATCCGACCTGCTTCTCCGCTCCCGCGTGCGCGTCGCCCGCGTGGCCCGCGCCGCCGGAGGCTCCGGCCGCCACGTGCCCGGCCGGCGCACCGCCGGTCTCCCCGACCGGCCCGGCGAGCCTTCCGGCGCCGAACGCGCCGCCGAAGACGGCGGCCAGCCCGAGCACGTACGCCCCCACCTTGGTCGCGCCGTTCATCTCTCCCCCTCTCCGAATACCCCTATGGGGTATCTCTGCAGCCTCAGGATGCCACAAGGGATCACGAAAGACAACCCAGGGGGGGTATATTCGACTTCGGCGATGTCAGCGGACGAACGGCGCCAGCAGACCGGGGACCGACTCCTCCGCGAAGGCCAGGCCCTCCGCGACGGAGACGTCCACGACCTCGTACGACCCTCCGCCCGCCGCCGTCGTCGCCGCCAGGGTGATCAGGCCTGCCCGGCGCTGGAAGGGCGACCGGCCGACCGTCCAGCCGATGATCGAGGTACGGCGCAGCGCCACGGTCCTGCGCCGGGCGGTGCCGTACCGCGTGACGAGGTAGGGGCCGTGGAGACCGTGGCCCAGGTTGCGGTAGGCGTCGAGGGCCAGGAGCAGGGCGGCGGGGAGCAGGGCGGGACCGGCCAGCCAGAGGAGGCCGGGGACCCAGCTCAGCCAGGCGGCGAGCCCGCCCAGGACCGCGGAGACGACCATCGGCGGCCAGAGCGCCCGGACGACCCTGCGGCGGAGCGCGGCACGGGGGTGGGCGGCCAGCGGCGCCAGGGTGGGCGACGCCTTCCCGGACACCTCTCCGACCGCCTCCACGGGCGGCTCCACGGGCGTCGGTGCAGGCGCCTCCACGGGCGGCTCCGTGGACGCCTTCTCCACAGGTGCCGCTGCGGGCGTCGCAGCGGCGAGCACGGCCCCGGCGACCCGGTGCGCCTCGGCGCGCGGGGCGGGCGGCAGCAGGACGACCGACTCGTCCTCGCCGAGGCCGGTGGCCACGGCCTTCAGCCTGGCTCCGCCACCCCAGCGCAGCGGCAGCGGCTCGGCCAGCTCGACCCCGTACAGCCGGCGCTCCTCCAGCGTCACGGACCGGGTGGTCAGCAGGCCGCGCCGGATCGAGAACGCGCGGTCGGGCTCGCGGGTCAGCCGGAAGTTCCACCACGACTCCACGTACAGCAGCAGGGCGCCGGACAGGCCGATGGAGAGCACGATCGCGACTGCGACGGCCGTGACCACGAACGGGTCCGTCGCGGTGACGCGGCTCCAGAGGTAGCCGAGGAAGCCGACCTCGGCCGGATCGACTCCGAAGGCGTCCAGCACCCGGAAGAACACCCCGAACGGGGCCAGGCCGATCAGCAGCGACCAGCTGCTCAGCAGGGCGTAGCGGATCCAGGCGGGACGCAGCTCCGCGATGACGGAGTCCGCCGGATCCGTACGGCCCAGCAGCTCCACCCGGAGCAGGCGGGCGGCGGCGCGGGACACCCCGTCGATGACGAGCCCCTTCCCGTCGTCCGTCCGGCCCGTGCCGATCGTGACCGTGGCCAGGCCGAAGAACCTCCGCAGCGGGTCGGCCTCGAGGTCGACGCTGCGCACCCGGTCGCGCGGGACCGAGCGACGCCTCCGGAAGACGAGTCCGGAGCGGAACTCCACCCGCTCGGCGGTGACCCGGTACCGGGTGGTCGCGTAGCGGACGAGACCGGCCACCGCGATCGCGGCGAAGACCACGAGGATCACGCCGAGCGTGACGGCCGCCTGGAGGCCGAGCCCGTCACGGGCGAACGGCAGCGTCGTCGCGACGGGCGCCGCCGGCCCGAGCGACCTGGCCAGGGTGAACCGGAGCAGCCGCGGGTCGAGCCGCGACCACCGCGCCCTGGACCCCTCGTCCCCGGCGTCGGTGCCCCCGCTGTTCTCCGCGCTCTCCGCGGCTACGGCGTGCTCGGCGTGTCCGGCGTTCTCCGCGGCTACGGCGTGCTCGGTGTTCCGGGCGTTCCCGGTGCCGTCGGCGGCCTCGGCGACCCCGGCGGCCGCGGTGGTTCCGGCACCGGCGGCGTACTCGTCCCGGCTCATGCGGCGTCCTCCGGAACGGCCTGGGTGCGGGCGGTGAGGCGCTCGGCGAGCTCGGCGGCGAGGACCCGGTCGATCCCGTTGATCTTGATCGCCCCAGCGGCCGAGGCCGTGGTCACGATCACCCCGGCCAGACCGAAGATCTGCTGGATCGGGCCCCTGACCGTGTCCACGGTCTGGATCCGGGACATCGGGGCGACCCGCCACTTGTGCCAGATCCATCCGGAGGCGGTGTAGACCGCGTCATCCGTGATCTCCCAGCGGTGCACGCGATGGCGCACCCGGGGCATCACCAGCGTGTAGACCAGGCCGGGCACGGCGAGGACCAGGGCCGGGAGCAGCAGCCAGAACCGGGCAGGCGGGATCAGCAGGCCGAGGAGGAGCAGGACCAGCACGGGCGGGGCGACCAGCACCAGCGCCTGGCCGGTCCACCAGCCGATCGCGCGGCCGTCCACCGGGTGGCGCGGAGGACGGAGACCGGACGGCGGCTCCCCGCCCGCGGGCGGGCCGGGCGGGGAGCCGGGCCCGGAAGCCGCCGACCAGGAGGCGGGCCCGGGGGCGGGCGAGGAGACGGGCGAGGAGATGGGCCGGGGACCGGGCTCGGGGGGCGTCATCGTTCCTTCCTGGTCGCGATGTCGAAGGTCGTGACGAGTTCGCGCGCGTAGGCGTCGAAGTCGAGATCGGGATGAGCCGCCAGCTGGATGAACACGCCGTCGACCGCCTGCTTGACCGTGACGGCCATCACCCGGGTGGAGAACTCACGGAACTCCCCCGCGAGCTGCCCGAACCGCAGGATCTCCTCGACGGACGACACCTCCGGCTCGTTGGCGCTCATGTCGAGCCTCGGCCTGCCGTCGGTATGGCGGAAGGCCGACCAGATGTCCGACAGAGCGATCATGTGAGCCCGGTGGGTCCGGTAGAACTCGACGGTCGACTCGATGTAGGCGCCGAGCATGGCCGCGGCGGTGGTCTGGGCCTCGACCCGCGGGCGGGTGAAGGCGTCGCCGAGGGTGAACGCCTCGTCGACCACCTGCTGGATCAGCTCGTCTTTGCCCTTGAAGTGGTAGGAGATCACGCCCTTGCTGATCCCGGCCCGCTTGGCGATCAGCGCCAGCGACGCCTGCGCGTAACCCACCTCGGCGATCACCTCGATCGCACAGGCGACGATCTGCGCCCGCCGGGCCGTCTCGATGAAGGAACGCCCTTCCTGGCCGACTGGCTCATTTTCTGACCGCATGGTCAAAAAATAGCACATGCGGTCATATCATCGGCTCGCCCGCGGGCCGGTCAGTCCGGCAGCCGCCTGACCCGCTCGGACGCGGGGTCGTAGAGCGGCTCGGCGGCCACGGACGCGTCCGCCCAGGTCCCGGTGACGCCCACCTGGACCCGGTCCCCCGGGACCAGGTGGGTGGGCAGGTAGGCGTAGGCGATCGAGCGGTCCACCCGGTGGCCGTACCCGCCGCTCGTCACGCGGGAGGCCGGCTCGCCGCCGATCCGGACCGGCTCCCCGCCCAGGCAGACCTGCCGGGGGTCGTCGAGGACCAGGCAGCGCAGCCGCCGCGCGGGTCCGGCGTCCCGCAGCAGGGCCTCGCGGCCGAGGAAGTCCTTGTCCCGCGCGACCGCGAAGCCCAGGCCCGCCTCCAGCGGGGTGGTCTCCGGGGTGATGTCCAGGCCCCAGACCCGGTAGCCCTTCTCCAGGCGCATCGAGTCGATCGCCCGGTACCCGCCGGGACGCAGGCCGTACGGCGCGCCGGCCCGCATCAGCGCGTCCCAGAGCGTGAGGCCGTACTCCGACGGGCAGTACAGCTCCCAGCCGAACTCGCCCACGAACGTGACCCGCTGGGCCAGCACCGGGACGTTCCCCACGCTGATCTCCCGAGCCCACAGGTAGCCGAAGGCCAGGTCGTCGGGGCTAAGCGCGCCGAGGACGTCCAGCGCGCGCGGGCCCCACAGGCAGTAGCAGGCGTGGGCGGAGGTGACGTCGCGCACCTCCAGCCCGTGCCCGCGCAGCCAGGCGGCGTCGTGCACGCCGAAGGCGGTCCCGGTGACCAGGCGGAAGCGGCCGGCGGCCAGGCGGGTGACGGTCAGGTCGGCCTCGATGCCGCCGCGGGCGTTGAGCAGCTGGGTGTAGACGACCGAGCCGACGGGCCGGTCCAGCTCCCCGGCGCAGGCCCGCTGGAGCCGTTCCAGCGCGTCGGGACCGGAGACCTCCAGCTTGGCGAACGACGTCTGGTCGAACAGCCCGGCCGCGTCCCGCGTGGCCAGGCACTCGGCGCGCACGGCCGGCGACCAGATCCGCCCGGCCCACCCCTCCGGCCGGGTCCCCCTCCCCCGGACCCCGGGGACGCTCCCCGCGCCGCCCGACCCGGCGCGATCCGCACCGCCCGCTCCGGTGCCGCCGCGCTCCGCGTCGCCCTCCGGCGACCCGTCCCCGGCGTTCGACTCGAACCAGTTGACCCGCTCCCAGCCCGCCTTCTCGCCGAACGCGGCGCCCAGCTCCGCGTGCCGTACCCAGGCGGGGGAGCGGCGCAGCGGCCGGGCGGCGGTGCGCTCCTCGCCCGGGTAGACGATGTCGTAGTACGTCGAGTAGGCGTCCAGGGCCCTGGACCGCGCCCAGGCGGCCGACCGGGCGTGGCCGCCGAAGCGGCGCAGGTCCATGCCGAACAGGTCGTACTCGGGCGTGCCGTCCGTGATCCACTCGGCCATGACCTTGCCCACGCCGCCCGCCGCGGCCAGCCCGTGCACGCAGAACCCGGCCGCCGCCCACAGGCCGCGCACCGGGGTCGGGCCGAGCAGGAACTCGCCGTCCGGCGTGAACGCCTCGGGCCCGTGCACCACCTTCACGATCTCCGTACGGCCCAGCGCCGGGACCCTCCGGACCGCCGACTCCCACGACTCCTGGAACTTCGGCAGGTCGGCGGGGAACAGCGTCCGGGGCTCGGCCAGGGGCGCGGGCGTGTCCCAGACCTCGGGGGTGCGGATGTACCCCCCGACGAGGATCCCCCCGGCCTCCTCCCGGAAGTACACGATGTTGTCCGGGTCCCGGACCGTGGGAATGGAGGAGGAGACCCCGAAAGGCTCGGTGACGACGTACTGGTGCTTGATCGGCACGACCGGGATGTCCACCCCCGCCAGCCGCCCCAGCCGCCCGCTGGCCGCCCCGGCGGCGATGACGACCGTCCCGGTCCGGACGGACCACTCCTCGGTCCCGGCACCCGCCCCCGTCTCCGCCTCCGCGTCCGCCCCGGCACCGGCGCCGGTCCGCGCACCGGCAGCGGTCCCCGCGCTCACGTCCGTCTCCGCACCCGCACCCGTTCCCGCACCCGCGCCCGGCCGCGCGGCCCGGGCCAGCCGTACCCCGGTGACCTCGCCGTCCTCGATGTCGAAACCGGTCACCTCGGTCCCGGTGAGGATGCGCGCGCCCAGCTTCTCCGCCCCGGCGGCCAGTGCCCGGGCCAGCAGCGCCGGGTCGAGCCAGCCGTCACCCGGCAGCCAGAGCGCGGCCCGCACGTCCGCCGTCTCCAGCAGCGGCAGCCGCTCCCCCGCCTCCGCCCCGGACAGCACCGCGACGTCCAGCCCGTAGGTCTCCGCGGCCCCGGCCAGGCGCAGCGACTCCTCCACCCGCTCCGGCGTGGTCGCCAGCCGGAGCCCGCCCACCCCGCGCCAGCCGGGGTCCAGCCCGGTGAGCTCGGCCAGCTCGGGATAGAGGCCGGCCGAATACATGATCATCTTCGTCTGGGTGACCGTCGAGCGGAGCTGGCCCACGAAACCGGCCGAGTGCCAGGTGGTCCCCTCGGTGAGCCCGTGCCGCTCCACCAGGAGGACCTCGGTCCAGCCGAGCCGCGCCAGGTGGTAGGCCACGCTGCAACCGGCCACGCCGCCGCCGATCACGACGGCCCTCGCGGAGTCGGGATGTCTCATGTCCGGAACCCCCTGTGACTGGCCCTGTAACGACTCGTCCGCAGAATCGGATCAATGGTCTGAAGGTAGGCCAAAGGAGTGCGGCATGCCAGACGCTCTCGCGCGCGTCCGCGAATGGGCGGGACAACCCGTCACCGAGACGCCGCTGGCGGGCGGCCTCAGCCACCGCGTCGCCCGGGTGGACGCCGCCGACGGGCGGCGCTGGCTGCTGCGGGTCCTCGACCCCCGGGTCTCGGCCGCAGGCCTCGGCATCCCGCTCGACGACGAGATCGCCAACACCCTCCGGGCGGCCGAGGCCGGGGTCGGCCCGCGGGTCCTGCACCGCATGCCCGGCGCCCTGCTGCTGGAGTACCTCGACGGCGTCACGCTGGACGCGCGGGCCGTACGGGCCCTGCCCGGACCGATCGCGGCCGCCTGCCGCCGCCTGCACGCCGGGCCCCCGTTCGTCGGCGGCTTCTCGGTCTTCCGCAAGCTGGAGGAGTTCCTCGCCCTGTGCCGCAGGCACGGCCTGCGCACCCCCGGCGGCTACGAGGACGCGCTCCCGGCCGTCGCCGAGATCGAGCACGCGCTGGCCGCGCGCCCGTTGCCGGCCGTGCCCTGCCACAACGACCTGCTCCCGGCGAACTTCATCCTCTGCGACGGCGAGGTGCGGATCGTCGACTACCAGCTCTCCGGGAACGGCGACCCGGCTTTCGAACTGGGTGACATCGCGGCCGAGGCGGAGTACGACCCGGACCTCACCCGCCGGCTGGCCCGGGAGTACTTCGGCGAGGACAGCCCGCGGCTCGCCGCCCGGGTCCGGCTCAACCTGATCATGTCGAACGTCACCTGGACCCTCTGGTTCTCCGTGCACCACGGGCTGCTGCGCGAGCAGGCCGCCGCCGCCGGCTTCGACTACGAGGCCGAGGCGGCCGGGAAGTTCGCGCGGGCCGTACGGGACCTCGCCGACCCGGGATTCGGACGGCTGATCGACGACGTCCGGGGCGCGGGCCCCGGATCCCCCCACCCCCCGCACGACGCAAGGAGGCCCGAATGACCGAGCCGGCCCCGGTGGACGAGGACGCGAGACGACTCGCCGAACTCGGCTACAAGCAGGAGCTCTCCAGGACCTGGAGCGGTTTCTCCAACTTCGCCATCTCCTTCTCGATCATCTCCATCCTCGCCGGCTGCTTCACCACCTTCGGCCAGGCCTGGAACAACGGCGGCCCGGTCGCCATCTCCTGGGGCTGGCCGCTGATCTCGGTCTTCATCCTGATCATCGGCCTGTGCATGTCCGAGCTGGTCTCGGCCTACCCGACCGCCGGCGGCATCTACTGGTGGGCGGCGAAGATGGGCCGGCCGGTGCACGGCTGGTTCACCGGGTGGTTCAACCTCATCGGCCTGATCGCGGTCACCGCCTCGGTCGACTACGGCTGCGCGACGTTCATGAACATCACGGTCAACCGGTTCGCGCCGGGGTTCGAGGTCTCGCTCGGCAACACCTTCATCCTGTTCGCGGTCGTCCTGGTGCTGCACGCGCTGATCAACGTCTACAGCCACCGGCTGATCTCGGTGCTGCAGAACGTCTCGGTGTGGTGGCACGTGTTCGGCGCCGCCGCCGTCGTGCTGATCCTGGTCTTCGGGCCCGACTCGCACCAGTCGATGTCGTTCGTCTTCACCGAGACGATCAACAACTCCGGTTTCTCCGACACGTCCTACTGGTTCTACGTGCTCCCGCTCGGCTTCCTGCTGACCCAGTACACGATCACCGGCTTCGACGCGTGCGCGCACGTGTCGGAGGAGACCCAGGGCGCGTCCACGGCCGCCGCCCGGGGTCTGTGGCAGTCGATCTTCTACTCGGCGATCGGCGGCTGGATCGTGCTGCTCGCCTTCCTGTTCGCGGCCACCGACGTGCAGGCGGTCAACGAGGCGGGCGGCTTCGTGGGCGCCATCTTCGACTCGGCGCTCCCCGGCAACCTGGCCACCGCGATCTTCGCGATCTCCACCGTCGGCCAGTTCTTCTGCGGCATGAGCTGCGTGACCTCGATGTCCCGGATGACCTACGCCTTCTCGCGGGACGGCGCGATCCCCGGCTGGCGGCTCTGGTCGAGGGTCGACGCCAACCGGACCCCGGTCAACGCGATCGTCTTCGGCTGCGTGCTGGCCCTGGCCCTCACCCTGCCCGCGCTCTACGAGGCCCCGAACGGCCTGCCGCTCGCGTTCTACGCGGTCGTCTCGGTCGCGGTCATCGGGCTCTACCTCGCGTTCCTGATCCCGATCTGGCTCCGGCTGCGGATGGGCGACCGCTTCGAGCCCGGCCCGTGGACGCTGGGACGCAGGTACAGGGTGATGTGCTGGATCGCGATCGTCGAGATCGCGGTCGTCTCGGTCTACTTCGTCATGCCGCTGGTCCCGGAGGCGGTGCCGTTCAGCGAGGACTTCACCTGGACCGCGGTGAACTACGCGCCCATCGTGGTGGGCGTCATGGTCCTGAGCGTGGGGCTGTGGTGGGCGCTGTCGGCCCGGCACTGGTTCACCGGGCCGCGCCGTACGGTCGACGACGACGCCGCCACCGGCGAGCCCGAGCCCGTCCCCTGATCCGGCCCGGGCGCTCCGGGCCCGCCGGGTCCCTCCCCCGGCCCGCCGGACCCGGAGCGCCCCGGCCCCTCCCACCGCGGGGTCAGCGCGCCTCGAAGGCCGCCGCCACCGCGTCGCGGACGCCGTCCATGGCGGTCGCGACGCCCTCGTTGGCCAGCGAGGTCATCTCCACCTCCGGCATGCCGCAGGGCACCGCCCAGTTCCACGGGGTCAGGTCGCCGTCGACGTTGAGGGCGAACCCGTGGCTGGTGACGCCCCGGCTCTGGCGCATGCCGATCGAGACGATCTTCCGTCCGGTCGCGCGCGTCCAGACGCCGGTGAGCAGTTCGGAGCCGGGCGGGGTGTCCCGCCGCTCGGCCGGGACCCCCAGGGCGTCCAGCGCGCCGACGAGCCGGAGCTCGACCTCGCGCACGTAGTCGACGATCCCCTCCCCCTCGCCGAGCTTGACGATGAGGTAGCCGACCAGCTGGCCGGGGCCGTGGTAGGTGAGCTGGCCGCCGCGCCCGGTGCTCAGGACGGGGATGCCGCGGGACGGGTCGGGCAGGTGCTGCTCCGGTGTGCGCCTGCCGACGGTGTAGACGGGATGGTGGCTGAGCAGCCAGAGCGTGTCCGGCCGCTCGTCGCGCTGCCGCTCGCCGACCAGCTCGGCCATCCGGTCCATGGCCTTCTCGTAGTCGACCAGGTCGTCCTGGATCAGTGACAGGGGGCGTCGCCTCATGCCCCGAGTCTATTCAGCGCCCGTAGACGGTCTCCGGCGCCTTCGGCATGAGGATCCACAGGGCCACGTAGGCGATCCAGAGCGGCCCCGGGATGAGCGAGAGCACCAGCCAGAGCACCCGGACGAGCGTGGGCGGCAGGCCGAGGCTGTCGGCGATCCCGCCGCAGACGCCAGCGATGATCTTGTGCTTTCTCGAACGGTGCATGGTCTCTCCCCGGTTCGTCGGTCTTCATCTGTCAGAACGAGCGACGGAGAGACCCCCGTTCCCCGGACGTCCCTGAGAAAACCCTGACAGGGTCGGCGGTCCCGGCACCGCCGGACATCCATGACACTTCGGCCCCGCGTCGACCGGATTCTGTAACTATTCGCGCAACTCCGCGTCAGCTCCTCTATGCGTTGGCGATTGATCACGGTACGTTCCGCTCTAGTACGGAATGGGGACCCCCCAAGCACACTCCCGAGGAGCGTTATGCGCTTGAAATTCCGACGCGGAGCGGCCCGTGGCCTCACAGTGGCCACCATGGCCACGGCCCTCGCCCTTCCCCTCGCCCTCACCACTCCGGCGAGCGCGTCCACGGTCGACGTCCCCGACGTCCTCGCCACCGCCATGACCTACCAGGTCAAGGGCAAGAACGTGCAGAAGCACCTGCAGAAGTTCCAGGAGATCGCCACCGCCAACGGCGGCAACCGCGCCGCGGGCAGCCCCGGCTACGACGCCTCCCTCGCCTACGTGCAGGACAAGCTGCGCCGCGCCGGTTACACGACCTCGACCACCGACGTCGAGTTCCCGCTCAGCTGGGAGGAGTTCTCCCCCGCGGTCCTGCAGCAGACCGCCCCCGAGGCCAAGACCTACACGGTCGGCACCGACTTCGTGACCGTGCACTCCTCCGCCGGCGGGGACGTCACGGCGGAGGTCCAGGTGGTCGACGCGGTCATCCCGACCCCGGAGACCCCCAACACCTCCACCGCGGGCTGCGAGGACGCCGACTTCGACGGCTTCGTCCCCGGCCGGATCGCGCTGCTCCAGCGCGGCACCTGCCCGTTCGTCGACAAGGCCACCAACGCCAAGGAGGCGGGCGCGGCCGGTGTGATCTTCTTCAACGAGGGCCAGCCGGGCCGTACCGACCCGCTGGAGTTCGACATCGTCGAGTGGCGCTTCGGCTTCCCGATCGTGATGGCGAGCACCGCGGTCGGCCTCGACCTGGCCGACAGCCCCGGCACCACCGTGCGCCTGAAGGTCGACGCCGCCACCACGGTGGGCAGGACCAAGAACCTCATCGCCGACTCGCGGTGGGGCAAGAAGGGCGAGATCGTCATGGTCGGCGCCCACCTGGACGGCGTGCCCGAGGGCGCCGGCATCAACGACAACGGCTCCGGCAGCGCCGCCATCCTGGAGACCGCGCTGAAGCTGGCCAAGGTGCCCACCAAGCACAAGCTGCGCTTCGCCTTCTGGGGCGCCGAGGAGCTCGGCCTGCTCGGCTCCGAGCAGTACGTCGCGGGCCTGTCCCAGGCGGAGAAGGACAAGATCCGGCTCTACCTGAACTTCGACATGGTCGCCTCCCCGAACGACGTCACCTTCCTCTACGACGGTGACGACTCCGACGCCGAGGGCGCGGGCGCGGGCCCGGCGGGCTCCGCCGAGATCGAGAAGCTCTTCGAGAAGTACTACGCCAAGCGCCGCCTGGGCTTCGAGGGCACCGACTTCGACGGCCGCTCCGACTACGGCCCGTTCATCGCCAACGGCATCCCCTCCGGCGGCATCTTCACCGGCGCCGAAGGCATCAAGACCGAGGAGCAGGCGGCGAAGTTCGGCGGCACCGCCGGCGCGCCGTACGACCCCTGCTACCACGCGGCCTGCGACGGCATCACCAACATCAACGCCGCCGCGCTGGAGCGCAACTCCAAGGCCATCGCCTACGCGACCACCTTCTACGCCTACGACCTGTCCACCATCCCCGACCGGAACGCCGCCGCCCGGGCGAAGTCGGCCGCCGCTCCCGCCGCCCACGCGCACGCGCACGGCAAGGACGGCAAGCACGCCGAGCCCGCCAAGTAGCCCGACCCGGTAACCCACTCAGTGGCCCGCCGGAGCGGTCCCCGGCCGGCGCCGGGGCCGTGAACCGGCCCGGGTGACCGGCCGGGGTCGTCGACCGGCCGGGGCGGGACGCGCCGCGCCCCGCGAAGCGCACCACCATGCTGTACGGCGCGCACCCCCACCCAGGGGTGCGCGCCGCTCGGGGGAACCCTTCCACCTCCGACCCGAGGAGCACGATGCGCACCCTGCGAACCATCGGCAGGTCCATCGGGATGGCGGCGATCCTGGCCGTCCCGCTGGCACTCACCCCCCTGATGATCCCCACCGCGTCGGCGGCCGCCCCGCCCGACATCCCCCTCGCGGCCGTGAAGGCCCACCTGTCCCAGTTCCAGTCCATCGCCACCGCCAACGGCGGCAACCGCGCCCACGGCCGTCCCGGCTACCGGGCCTCGGCCGACTACGTCAAGGGCCTGCTGGACGGCGCCGGGTTCACCACCACCCTGCAGTCGTTCACCTACGGCGGCGCGACCGGCTACAACGTCATCGCCGACTGGCCGGGCGGCGACCCGAACGACGTCCTCATGGTCGGCGCGCACCTCGACAGCGTGACCTCGGGCCCCGGCATCAACGACAACGGCTCCGGCAGCGCCGCCATCCTGGAGACCGCCCTGGAGGTGGCCCGCCGGGGCCTCACCCCGGCCAAGCACCTGCGCTTCGCCTGGTGGGGCGCCGAGGAGCTGGGCCTGCGCGGCTCGCAGTACTACGTGAACAACCTCCCGTCCGCCGAGCGCGCGAAGATCAAGGGCTATCTGAACTTCGACATGGTCGGCTCGCCCAACGCCGGCTACTTCGTCTACGACGGCGACAACTCCGACGGCACCGGCTCGGGCCCCGGCCCGGCGGGCTCCGCCCAGCTGGAGCGGACGCTCCAGGACTACTTCGCCTCGATCGGCGTGCCGACCCGTGGCACCGACTTCGACGGCCGCTCCGACTACGGCCCGTTCATCGCCGTCGGCATCCCGGCCGGGGGCACGTTCACCGGCGCGGAGGGCACCAAGACCAGCGCCCAGGCCACCCTGTGGGGCGGTACGGCGGGGCGCGCGTTCGACCCCTGCTACCACCGGTCCTGCGACACGACCGCCAACATCAGCGACACCGCGCTGGACCGCAACGCCGACGCGATCGCCTACGCCGTGTGGACGATCGCCACGGCCGTCCCGCCGCAGGCCGTCTGGCAGGACACGTTCGAGACGGCGACCGGCTGGACGGCGAACCCGTCCGGCACCGACACCGCCACCTCCGGCCAGTGGGAGCGCGGTGACCCGGCGGCCACCTCCTCCAGCGGGACCAAGCAGCTCGGCACCACGGTCAGCGGCGTCAACGACCTGGTCACCGGCCGCCTGGCGGGTTCCTCGGCCGGCGCCTACGACATCGACGGCGGCGTCACGAGCATCCGCTCACCGGAGATCGCCCTGCCGGCGGACGGGGCGCTCAGGCTCCGCTTCTCCTGGTACCTGGCGCACGGCTCCAACTCCTCCAGCGCCGACTACCTGAGGGTGAAGGTCGTCGGCCCGTCCGGGACGACCCAGGTGTTCCAGCAGCTCGGCGCGGCCACCGACCGCGACGGCGCCTGGAGCTCCGCGGAGGCCGACGTCTCGGCCTTCGCCGGGCAGACCGTGCGGATCCTCGTCGAGGCGGCCGACGCCTCGGGAGCCTCCCTGGTGGAGGCCGGGGTGGACGACGTGTCGATCGTCCGGCCGTAGGGGATCCCGCCGGTGTGCGACACCGTCGCCGGGTGGCGGGGCGAAGACCGCCCGCGCCGTCCGGCGGCCGTCGCGCACCGGCGGGCAGCACCGAGCCGCGGTCAGTCGCCGCGGCCCTCGTCGCCGGTCCCGCCGGTCGCAGCCTCCCCGCCGCCGTTCCCGGACCGCTCCTCGTCCCGCCCCTCTTCGGCGACGGACTCCAACAGAGGGTCATTATCGGCAGTCTTGGGCTGGTTCTCCTCTGGCATCGTCATAATCCCCACATGCCCTAATTGCCGGATATAACACCAAATAGCCCATACGTTAAGGTTCGCCCCTCCCGCTTCCGGGCAGCCTCCAGACGAGGAGGGGCGGGACCCTCCGGCGACCTTCCGGCGGCCCTCCGGCGACCGGCCGGCGTGCCGGGCGCGGGTCCGCCCCGGCGGGACATCGTCCCCCTCATCGGGAAGACAGACCCTCTCCAACGGCGAGGAGAAGACCATGACCCAGCCACAGCAACCGGAGCTCCGCAGATCCGGCGGGGCGCCGACCAACGATGAGAACCTCGACGTCATGCCCGAGACGCCCAGCGGCACCGCGGCCTCCGGAGGCCGTCCGCACGGCACGGACAAGGGCAACAAGGGCGGCGGGGAGGGCGGCGGGGTGCCACCGGACCAGCGGCCGCCGTACCCTGCGTGACCGTGCGCCGCGAGCCGGTGCCCACCTGAGGGGTGGGCACCGGCTCGCGCGTTAAATATCCCTGTTTGTCCGTTTCGTGAGGGGTAGGAAATCCGGCAAGCGCGAGCAGAGGAGGACCCATGAGCAAGACGGTGGCCGATGTGATGACGGCCGATCCGGCGACCCTCGATGCGAGCCAGCCCGTATCCGTCGCGGCTCAGCTGATGGTCAGCGAGGACACCGGCGCGGTGATCCTCACCGACGACGGCCATGTCAGCGGGATCGTGACCGACCGCGACATCGCCGTCCGCGTCGTGGCCCAGGACAAGGGCCCCGACACCCCGGTCCGCGAGGCGTGCAGCGAGGAGCTCACGACGGTCGGGCCCGACACCAGCATCGAGCAGGTCGTGCAGCTGATGCGCGACAAGGCGGTGCGGCGGGTGCCCGTGGTCGAGAACGACCACGCCGTCGGCATCGTGAGCATCGGGGACCTGGCGATCGACCGCGACTCCGACTCGGCTCTGGCCGACATCTCCGCGGCGAAGGGGAACCGCTGACGACGCGTCGGCCGGGGCCGCCGCCCGGCGGCCCCGGCCGTGCCGTACCCGGCGGGGTGGACGTGCCGTGCCGTACCGGCGAGGTGGGCGCGCCGTGCCGTACCCGGCGGCGTGGACGTGCCGGCCGCCCGCACGATCCGGGCATGAGGCGGGCGTACGGGGGAACCGTCGATCAGCACGGGGAGACGAGGTGAACGCCATGGTGTCGCGACCACCCACCATCACCAGCCTGTCGGAGCTGACGGCACTGCTGGACGAGCGACGGGGTCTGTTCATCCGGTGGTCCAGGGACCTGGAGAGGGACGAGGCCAGCGGGTGCAGCCGGGACTCCCTCACCGGGGCCGCGCTGCCGGGCCTGTCCGCCAATCCCCTGGACGTCGAGGACTGGTGGGGGAACCGACCGGTCCGGCTGTGGGCGGCCCGCCGCCTGCACGACTACTCCCACCTGCGCCGCGAACGGGGACCCGGGGTCAGGGCGTGGGTCCTGTCCGGCCGGGAGGTGGGCCGGGGGCCCGACAACGAGCCCCTCATCGAGTGCCACGAGGCCGTGGCCACCGTCGACGACGCCGTCATGGAGGAGGCCGAGCAGCTGATCGGCAGCCAGGGCGCCGACGCGTGGGGGCCCCTCGACCGGGAGTCCGGCTCACGCGCCGGCTGACCCCGGCCCCGTTCCGGCCCACGGTCCCATCCGGTCCCATCCGGTCCCGCCCGTCCCACTCCGGCCCCCGGTTCCACCCGGCCCCACTCCGCTCCCCGATCCCGGCCGAGTCGGGCCGAGCCGAGTCAAGCCGAGGGGACCGAGCCGGGCGGGACCGAGCGGAGCGGGACGGGGCCCTCAGCCTTATGGCCGAGTCACGGCCGCCCCATGCCTCCGCTAACCTCGCCTAGGTCACGCAGGCGCGGCAGGGAAGGCATCCACGTTGATCGGCTGGTTCGAAGCGGTGGTCCTCGGACTCCTTCAGGGACTGACGGAGTTCCTGCCCATCTCCTCCAGCGCCCACATCCGGGTCGTCTCCGCCTTCCTCGGCTGGCCGGATCCGGGCGCCGCCTTCACCGCGGTGATCCAGCTCGGCACCGAGGCCGCGGTGCTCATCTACTTCCGCAAGGAGATCTGGGAGATCATCTCCACCTGGACCCGGGCCCTGTGGACGCCCGCGCTGCGCGCGCACCACGCCGCCCGCATGGGCTGGTACGTGATCGTCGGCACGCTCCCGATCCTCGTCCTGGGCCTGCTGTTCGAGGAGAAGATCGACACGATCTTCCGGGACCTGCGCCTGATCGGCACCACGCTGATCGTCTTCGGCCTGATCCTCTGGCTCGCCGACCGGAAGGCCCGCGACAAGCTCACGCTGGAGCGGCACCTCAGCTTCACCCACTCCGTCGTCTACGGCCTCGCCCAGTCCCTCGCCCTGATCCCGGGCGTCTCCCGCTCCGGCGGCACGATCACCGCGGGACTGCTGCTCGACTACCGCCGCGAGGAGGCCGCGAAGTACTCCTTCCTGCTGGCCATCCCCGCCGTGCTGGGCGCGGGCGTGCTGAAGCTGTTCGACATCGGCGAGGAGCAGGCGCCCGCCTGGGGGCCGACCATCCTGGCGACCGTGATCTCGTTCGCGGTCGGCTACGCGGCGGTCTCCTGGTTCCTGAAGTACATCAGCACCCACCGCTTCACCGGCTTCGTGATCTACCGGGTGGTCCTCGGCGTGGTGATCATCGCCCTGGTGAGCTTCGGCGTCCTGGACCCCTCCGCGGGCCAGGGGTGACCCGGGCGGGACCGGTCCCCGCCCGGAGCCCGTCATGGTCGGTGACAGTAACGGCACAGTGATCAGAAATGCCTGACATGTCCGGCCGCGCCGGGCAAGATTGCCGGTGATGAACAGGCAGCCGCCTCCGGACCCCGGCGTCCCGCCGCACCGCATCGGGGTCTACACCCCGGTCCGCCGCCTCGGCGAGGGCGGCATGGGCATCGTCCACCTGGCGCGCGATCCCGCGGGCCGGCAGGTGGCGCTCAAGGTCATGCGTCCTCAGCTCGCCGCGCAGGAGGAGTTCCGCCGGCGCTTCCGCAAGGAGGCGGAGGCCGCGCAGAAGGTCGCGCGTTTCTGCACGGCGGCGGTGCTCGACGTGGGCATGGAGGACGGTCGGGCCTATCTCGTCACCGAGTACGTCGAGGGCCCGGACCTCGCGACCGTCATCGAGGAGCAGGGGCCCGTCACCGGGTCCAACCTGGACGCCCTGGCCGTCGGGGTGGCCACGGCCCTGTCGGCCATCCACCGGGCGGGAGTCGTCCACCGGGATCTCAAGCCGTCGAACATCCTGCTCAGCCCGGTCGGGCCGCGCGTCATCGACTTCGGCATCGCTCAGCTCGCGGAGACGGCGAGCGGGGACACCGGCGTGGTGATCGGCACCCCTTCGTACATGTCCCCCGAGCAGGTCAACGGCGAGCGTGTCACGGCGGCGGCCGACATCTTCGCGTGGGGCTGCGTGGTCGCCTACGCCGCCACCGGCCGCCCCCCGTTCGGCGGCGGGGCCGCTCCGTCGGTCCTCTACCGGGTCGCCCACCACGCACCGCACCTCGACGGGCTCGACGAACGGCTGCGCCCCCTCGTCGAGCGGGCGCTCGACAAGGACCCCGCCCGCCGGCCCACCGCCCAGCAGCTCATCGACCGGCTCCTCGGCCAGGAGGAGGTGGCGGCCGAGACCGCGACCAAGGCGGTCAGCGACAGCTGGACCCCGGCCCGGCCCCGGGTCCCCACCCGGATCGCGTCCGGCGACGGCTCTCCGGCCGACGGCTCCCGGAGCCGGTGGACGGTGCCGGTGCTCGCCGCGGTCACCGCGCTCGCGGTCGCGGCGGCCGTGCTCTCCTTCGTCCTCCGGCCGGACGCGGGCGGGCGGGAGCCGTCCGGGAACGGCCTGCCGGTCGGCCGGGACCTCCGGATCGACGGGATCCCCCTGCACGTCGAGATCGCCTCGCTCACCCGCAAGGGGCAGGGAGTGACCCTGCAGTGGTCGGTCCGCAACACCGGCACCGACGACTGGAACCCGTGGATCGCGTTCGGGTCGCAGTCGGCGACGGCCCCGTTCTACTACAACAGCACCGCGGGCGTGATGCTGGTGGACCCCTCCAGCGGCAGGAAGTACGGTCCCACGATCGACGGGGACACCTGCTCGTGCAGCCCCACCACGGGGACCCTCGCGCCGGGGGACACCGAGTCGTACTACTCCGTCTTCACCGGGGTGCCCGAGTCCGCGGAGGAGCTGGGCGTCCAGATCCCCAGTGTCGGGCTGTTCGCGAACGTGCCGATCTCCTCGTAGCGCTCCTCGTTCCGGCCGGCCGGATCCGGCGGGTTGAATGGGGGTCGTGACGGCGAACGGACAGGACCACAGCGGACGGCCGCCGGACGGACCGGGCCGCAGCAGACGGACCGGGGACAGGCCGGGCCGCAGCAGACGGGCCACGGACGGACCGGGCCACGGCAGACGGGCCGCCGACGGGCCGGGGAGCACCGGGCGCCTGCGCTCCGAGTGGTCGGGCCTGCCCGTCCGGCACGCCCTGCCCGAGCTGCTCGCCGCCCTGGACGCATGCGGCACCGCCGTGCTCGTCGCGCCTCCCGGCACCGGCAAGACCACCCTCGTCCCGCTCGCCCTCGCCGGGCTCCTCGACGGCTCGGCCCGCGGCAGGGTGGTCGTGGCCGAGCCGCGCCGGATGGCGGTGCGGGCCGCGGCCCGGCGCATGGCCTGGCTGCTGGGCTCGGAGGTCGGCGCCGAGGTGGGCTTCTCGGTCAGGGGCGAGCGCCGGGCCGGACCGGGCACCGTCGTCGAGGTCGTCACCACCGGCGTCCTCCTCCAGCGCCTCCAGCGCGATCCCGAGCTGGACGGCGTGCACACGGTCCTGCTCGACGAGTGCCACGAGCGCCACCTGGACGCCGACACCGCCCTCGCCTTCCTCCTCGACGTCCGCGCGACCCTCCGCCCCGACCTGTGGATCCTCGCCGCCTCGGCCACCGCCGACGCCGGCCCCTGGGCCCGCCTGCTCGCCACCGGAACCCCCGGTGACACCGCGTCCTCCACGGATCGGGGGATCACCGCCGGCCTCTCCACCGGACCGGGAACCGCACCCGGCCCCGGCACGCCGGAGCCCGCGGCGCCGATCGTCCGCGCCTCCGGCACCATGCACCCCGTCACCCCGGTCTGGGCCCCGCCCACCCGGCCCGTCACCCCGCCCCACGGCCTGCGCGTCGACCCCGCCTTCCTGGCCCACGTCGCCGACGTCGTGCGGCGGGCGCTCGCCGAGCACGGCGGGGACGTGCTCTGCTTCCTGCCGGGGGTCGGCGAGATCGGCCGCGTCGCCGGAATGCTCGCCGACCTCGAGCGCTCCGGCGGTCCGGAGGGAGACGGCCGTGCGGGCCGTCTCGGCGAACCGCAGGGCGGCGGCCGCACGGACCGCCCCGGCGAACCGCAGGGCGGGCGCCCGGCCCGCCCCGGCGGGCTGCGGATCCTCCAGGTCCACGGCCAGGCCCCGGCCCGCGTCCAGGACGAGGTCCTCTCCCCCGACCCCGGCGGCGCCCGGCGGGTGGTCCTGGCGACCTCTGTCGCCGAGTCGAGCCTCACCGTGCCCGGCGTCCGGATCGTGGTCGACTCCGGCCTGGCCCGCGAGCCCCGCACCGACCACGCCCGCGGCCTGGGCTCCCTCACCACGGTCCGCGTCTCCCGCGCCTCCGCCGACCAGCGCGCCGGACGGGCGGGCCGGGAGGGCCCCGGCGTCGTCTACCGGTGCTGGTCCCCGGCCGAGCACGACCGGCTTCCCGAGCACGGCCGCCCCGAGATCGCCCTCGCCGACCTGACCGGTTTCGCCCTCCAGGCCGCCTGCTGGGGCGACCCGGCCGCGCAGGGCCTGGCCCTGCTCGACCCGCCGCCGCCCGCCGCGCTGGAGGCCGCACACCGTACGTTGCGCGCCCTCGGCGCCCTCGTGACCCCGGGCACCGCAGACGGCGCGGACGACGCGGGAGCGAAGGGCGCTCCTACCCTCTCCAGGGCCCGGGTCACCGGCCGAGGCCGCCGGATGGCCGCGGCCGGCGTCCACCCGCGCCTGGCCAGAGCCCTCGTCGACGCCGGCGGACGGGCCGCCGAGGTCGTCGCGCTGCTGTCGGAGCAGCTCCCCCGCGACGCGGGTGACGACCTGGTCGCGGTCTGGCGTACGGCCCGCCGAGGCGGCGACGGGTTCTCCGCCCGCTGGCGTCAGGAGGCCGGGCGCCTGGCCCGTGCCGTACCGGGGGAGAGCCGTCACGGAAGCGGAGCCGGTGCGGGAGGCGCGGGCACGACCCCGGAGCGGACACGACGGGAACCCCCGGGCGCCGGAGGCCGGACCGAAGAGCGGGCCGGGGAGCGGAGCGATGACGCGATCGCCGGGCTGGTGGTGGCGCTGGCCTACCCGGAACGGGTGGCCAGGCGGCGGGGCGGGGCCTACCTGATGGCCTCGGGGACCGCCGCGGAGCTGCCCGCGGGCTCCCGGCTCGGCTCCGCGGAGTGGCTCGCGGTCGCGGTCGCGGACCGGCCCGCGGGCTCGGCGGCGGCCCGGATCAGGCAGGCCGTCGTGATCGACGAGGAGACCGCGAGATCGGCCGCCGCCCCCCTGTACTCCGTCGCGGACGAGGTCGCCTGGCGCGTCCCGCCGGGAGAGCGGCGGGGGGACGTCACGGCCCGCCGGGTCGAGCGCCTCGGCGCCGTCGAACTCTCCTCGGTCCCCCTCCGCGACGCCGACGTCCGGCCCGCCCTGCTGGACGGCCTGCGCGCCGAGGGCCCGTCGATCCTGCGCTGGACCCCCGAGGCCGCCGCCCTGCGCGAGCGCCTGGCGTTCTGCCGGCGCGCGCTCGGCGACCCCTGGCCGGCCGTGGACGACGCCGCCCTGGTCGAGGCCGCCGACCTCTGGCTGGAGCCCGAGCTGTCCCGCGCCCGCCGCCGCGCCGACCTGGAGCGCCTCGACGCGGCCGCGGCCCTGCGCCGGCTGGTCCCGTGGAGCGCCCGCCTGGACGAGACGGCCCCCGAGCGGATCGAGGTGCCGAGCGGGTCGCGGATCAGGATCGACTACTCCGGCGAGCGGCCGGTCCTCGCCGCCAAGCTGCAGGAGCTGTTCGGCTGGGACGACGCCCCGCGGATCGCCGGGGTGCCCCTGGTCGTGCACCTGCTCTCCCCGGCGGGCCGCCCGGCCGCGGTCACCTCGGACCTGGCGTCCTTCTGGCGCGAGGGCTACCGCGCGGTCCGCGCCGAGCTGCGGGGCCGCTACCCCCGGCACCCCTGGCCCGAGGACCCCCTGTCCGCCGTCGCCACCCGCCGCGCCAACCCGCGCCGCTGAGCCCGCCCCCGGACCGTCAGGCGCTCCCGGACCGTCAGACGGTCCCAGGCCGTCAGACGGTCCCAGGCCGTCAGACGGTCCCAGGCCGTCAGACGGGCAGGCGGTCCCGGGTGGGGACGATGTCCTCGAACCGGGTGACGGGCATGTCCCTGGAGCGGATGGTGCCGCCGAGGGCCGCGGCGAGGGCCACGGCGGCCTGGTAGAGGCGTTCCAGCTCCGGGTCGTCCGGGCCGTCGGGGCGGAGCTCCAGGTCGACCAGGTGGTCGGTGCCGTCCGTCCAGCCGGGCTCCGGATGGCTGTAGTGCACCTGGAGGCGCTCGTCCTTGCCGCCGACCCGGCACAGGCCCAGGTCGTGGTCGTGCTCGACGGCCCGCTCGCCGAGGACCGGGCGCACCAGGTGGGCCACCTCCTCGCAGTCGAGCGCGGCGCGCCCGCCCAGGTTCACCTCGACGTCCACCTGGTCGTCGTGCTCCTCCGGCGGGTACAGCGCCCCGCCCATCCGGCTGGCCAGGCCGTTCAGCAGGAAGGTCCCCGCGGTCCGGTGCCCGCCGCCGCAGGCGATGATCGCCCCGCGCCGGTCCGCGGGCACGCGCGCCCTGGCGGCGAGGCCCTCGGTGAGCTCGGCCCAGCGGACCCGGGTCCCCCGCACGACGAACCAGTCCCCCGACGACGTCAGGTCGGGGTCGTACTGGCGGAGCAGGCCCTCCAACCGGGCCGGCTCCGGGGGCCGGTAGGTGAGCAGGGCGGGATGACGTCGTAGCTGGCGTGCCGTGCGATCGAGGAACCACATGCCTCCCAGTGTGCGGGGGCGCACTTGGGACTCACTTGCAGGCCCGTGCCCGGCCGGGGAGGCCGCCCGCCGCACCGCTCGCGCACCCCGCCCGCCGTACGGCTCGCGCACCGCCACCCCTCGCACCGCTCGCCCACCGTACGGCTTGCGCGCACCGCCGCCCCATGGGCTATCGTAGTGATATCACTTCGATAGACCCCCGATAGCAGAGGTGGGATTCATGGAACGACGTGCATTCCGGGTCAACGGCTTCATCGTCCTGCTCGGCCTGCTGGTGCTGGGCGCGGTGCTGGCGGCGGTCGTGGTGTCGGCCGGGTGGACCGACTCGATCGTGGCGCTGCTCGGCACCGTGGGCCCGTGGGGCCTCGCCGCGCTCGTCCTGCTCAGCGGGTTCACCGTGGTCAACCCCAACGAGGCGAAGGTCGTGCAGTTCCTCGGCCGCTACGTCGGCACGGTGAAGGAGACGGGATTCCAGTGGGTCCTGCCGTTCACCACCAAGCAGCACGTCACCCTGAGGGTGCGCAACTTCGAGACGGCCAAGCTCAAGGTCAACGACGCCGACGGCAACCCGGTCGAGATCGCCGCGGTCGTCGTCTACAAGGTCACCGACACCGCCAAGGCCGCCTTCTCCGTCGACGACTACGAGGAGTACGTCGCGATCCAGTCCGAGGCGGCCGTCCGCCACCTCGCCACCAGCCACCCCTACGACGCCCACGAGGAGGGCCGGACCAGCCTGCGCGACGGCGCCGAGGTCGCCGGGGAGCTCACCGCCGAACTGCGCGAGCGCACCGAGCTCGCCGGTGTCGAGGTCCTGGAGGCGCGGATCACCCATCTCGCCTATGCTCCGGAGATCGCCCAGGCGATGCTGGTCCGCCAGCAGGCCGCCCAGGTCGTCGCGGCCCGCACGCACATCGTGGCCGGCGCCGTGGGCATGGTCCGGCTGGCGCTGGACAGGCTGGCCGAGGAGGGCGTGGTGGATCTGGACGAGGAGCGGAAGGCGCAGATGGTCTCCAACCTCCTGGTCGTCCTGTGCGGCGACCGGGCGACCCAGCCGGTGGTCAACGCCGGCAGTCTCTACTCCTGACCATGCCGGAGCGCAAGAAGCTCCTGCTCCGGCTCGATCCGGCCGTCTACGAGGCGATCGCCAGGTGGGCGGCCGACGACCTGCGCAGCATCAACGCCCAAATCGAGTACGCCCTGCGCCGGGCGCTCAAGGAGGCGGGCCGCGAGCCGCGCAGGTCGCCGGAGGACGACAAGTCACCCGATTGAGACATAGGGCGCTTCCCCTCGGAGTGCCCGCAGGACCACACTCGGTATATGTCGTGGGTGGGGAGATCCGCAGCGGAGATCGCGGAGGCCGTGCGGCAGGGAAAGGCCACGGCTCCGCGGGTCGTCGAAGAGCACCTCGGCGCGATCGCCGAACGCGACGGGCGCATCGGGGCGTTCCGCACGGTCCGCGCCGAGGCCGCGCTCGCCGAGGCGCACGCCGTACAGGAGCGCGAGGACCTCGCGGAGCTGCCGCTCGCCGGGGTGCCCGTGGCGGTCAAGGACAACGTCGCGGTCCGCGGTGAGGCGCTCCGCAACGGCTCGGCCGCCACCTCCGGCGCCCCCGAGCCCGAGGACCACCCCGTGGTGGCCAGGCTCCGCGCGGCGGGCGCGGTGGTCGTCGGGATCACCAACGTGCCGGAGCTCTGCCTGGCCGGGTTCTCCGACAGCGTGTACGGCACGGCGCGCAACCCCTGGGACCCCGCCCGCACCCCCGGCGGTTCGTCCGGCGGGAGCGCCGCGGCCGTGGCGGCGGGGATGGTCCCGCTGGCCCACGGCAACGACGGGCTCGGCTCGCTGCGCATCCCGGCCGCCTGCTGCGGCCTCGTCACGATCAAGCCCGGCCACGGGCTGGTCCCGCCGCCGGAGCACGACTGGCACGCCATGTCGGAGAACGGCCCGCTCGCCACGACGGTGACCGACCTGGCCCTCGCCCTCGCCGTGATGGCCGGCGACATGTCCCTGGCCACGCCGGACCGGATCGAGTCCCTGCGGGTGGGGGAGACGATCGACGACTATCCGGGCGGGCTGCTCCCGTCCGAGCCGGTGCGGCTCCGGGTCGCCGTCGCGCCGCTGCCGCTCCCGCCGGGGTTCGCGGTGGACGAGGAGTTCCAGCGGGCGGTGACCGACGCCGCGCGCACCCTCGGCGAGGCCGGGCACACGGTCGTGGAGCACGGCACCCGGCTGCCCGTCTGGCTCGGCTCCGCCGCGGTGGCCGCCTGGTTCGCGTGCGCCCGCGAGGACGTCGCGGGCCTCGACCGCCGCAGGCTGGAACGGCGCACCAAGGCCCTGGCCCGCGCGGGGAGGCTCCTCGCCCGGTTCGGCCTGGACGGGTCCAGGGGTCGCGACCGATGGCGGGCCCACGGCGCCGACCAGTGGTTCGGCAACGCCGACGTGCTCGTCACCCCGGCGCTCGCCGCGGTCCCGCCGCCCGCCGCCCGCTGGGGCGAGCGCGGCCTGCTGGCCAACGTCCGCGTCAACCTGGCCTACGCCCCCGCCACCGCCCCCTGGAACCTGGCCGGCTGGCCCGCCATGACCGTCCCGTACGGCAGGCACTCCACCGGCGTGCCCATCGGCGTCCAGCTCGTCGCCGCCCCCGGCGGCGAGGCCCAGCTGCTCACCCTGGCGGCCCGGATCGAGGCCGCCCGCCCCTGGCCCCGCCACGCCCCGCCCCTCTGAACGGGCAGGACGCGGCGGGAAAGGGTCAGACGCCCGTCGGGTGCCAGACCGTCTTGGTCTCCAGGAAGGCCGTCATCCGGCGGACGCCGGGGTCGGCCGACCAGTCCGGGTCGGACGGGCGGAGCACCCGCTTGAGGTTCTCCGCCGCGGCCTGCTCGCACGTCACCGCCAGCTCCGCGTCGGCCACGCCGGTGAGGTCGATCGCGTTGACGTCCATGTGCGCGGCCAGCCACGGGGCGAGCTCCTTCACCGAGCCGGTGAGGACGTTCACCACGCCGCCGGGCAGGTCCGAGGTGGCGAGCACCTCGGCCAGCGTGATCGCCGGGAGCGGCGCCCGCTCGCTGGCGACCACCACGCACGTGTTGCCGGTGACGATCACCGGGGCGATCACCGAGACCAGCCCCAGCAGCGGCTCGTCCGGCGCGACCACCGCGACCACGCCGGTCGGCTCCGGCGAGGAGAGGTTGAAGTACGGCCCGGCGACCGGGTTGGCCGCCCCCGCCACTGAGGTGATCTTGTCCGACCACCCTGCGTACCAGACCAGCCGGTCGACCGCCGCGTCCACGGCCTCGCCGGGCCGCCCGGCGCCGGTGTCGGCCAGCTCCGCGGCGAACTGCGCCCGGCGGCCCTCCAGCATCTCGGCGATCCGGTAGAGGATCTGCCCCCGGTTGTAGGCCGTCGCGCCCGACCAGCCGCCGAAGGCCTTGCGGGCCGCGACGACCGCGTCGCGGGCGTCCTTGCGGGAGGCCTTCGAGGCGTTGGCCAGGAACTCGCCCTCAGAGGAGGCCACGGGGTAGGACCTTCCGCTCTCCGACCGCGGGAACGCCCCGCCGATGTACAGCTTGTACGTCTTGCGCACGGCCAGCCGGGCGGACTCCCGCGAGTTCCCGCGCTCGCCGGACGCCGGCTCGCCGGACGCCGACTCTCTGGACGCCGCCCCAACGGACGCCGACTCACCCGAGTCCGCGACGCCGATCCTCCCCGCGCCGGACTTCCCGGCGCCCGGCTTCCCCGCCCGGCCCGGCGCGCCGGATCGGCGCCCGTCCGGCGCCTCGTCCGCCCGCGCCCTGCCCGGCTGGTCCCTGCCCGGCAGGTCCTTGCCCGGCTGCTCCGCCTCAGTCATTTCCGCGCCCTCTCCACGTGCTCTGCTGCTGTGCCAGCCGTACCGGCACGAAGACCTGGCCGCAGCGGCTCACCCCGCACCGGTGGGCGAACCAGCCCCGCAGCGCCGGGCGACCGGCGCGGGCGAAACCGTGGCCCCGGGTGCTCTGGGACCGGCGGGCCCTGGAGCCGCCGGGCCCCGACCTCCGGTATTCACACATCGAGATACGCCTCCAGCCCGTGCCGTCCGCCCTCCCGGCCGTAGCCGGACTCCTTGTAGCCGCCGAACGGCGAGGTGGGGTCGAACTTGTTGAAGGTGTTGGCCCACACCACGCCCGCGCGGAGCCGGTCGGCCATCCACAGGATGCGCGAGCCCTTCTCCGTCCAGACGCCGGCCGACAGGCCGTACGGGGTGTTGTTGGCCTTCTCCACGGCCTCGGCCGGGGTGCGGAAGGTCAGCATGGCCAGGACTGGGCCGAAGACCTCGTCGCGGGCGATCCGGTGCGACTGGGCGACCCCGGTGAAGATCGTCGGCGGGAACCAGAAGCCCCGGCCGGGGAGCTCGCACGCCGGGGACCAGCGCTCGGCGCCCTCGGCCTCGCCGATGTCCGACAGCTCGCGGACCCGGGCGAGCTGCTCCGCGGAGTTGATCGCGCCGATGTCGGTGTTCTTGTCCAGCGGGTCGCCGAGCCGGAGCCTGCTCAGGCGGCGCTTGAGCGCCTCCAGCAGCTCGTCCGCGACCGACTCCTGGACCAGCAGCCGGGAGCCCGCGCAGCAGACGTGGCCCTGGTTGAAGAAGATGCCGTCGACGATGCCCTCGACGGCCTGGTCGATCGCGGCGTCGTCGAAGACGATGTTGGCGGCCTTGCCGCCCAGCTCCAGGGTGACCTTCTTGCCGGAGCCCGCGACGCTGCGCGCGATCAGGCGGCCGACCTCGGTGGAACCGGTGAAGGCGACCTTGTTCACGTCCGGGTGGTTCACCACGGCCGCGCCGGTCTCCCCCGCGCCGGTGACGATGTTCACCACGCCGGGCGGGAGGTCGGCCTGCCGGCAGATCTCCGCGAAGAGCAGGGCGGTCAGCGGCGTCGTCTCGGCGGGCTTGAGCACCACCGTGTTGCCGCAGGCCAGCGCCGGGGCGACCTTCCAGGCCAGCATGAGCAGCGGGAAGTTCCACGGGATGACCTGGCCGGCCACGCCCAGCGGCTTCGGGTCCGGGCCGTAGCCGGCGTGGCCGAGCTTGTCGGCCCAGCCCGCGTAGTAGAAGAAGTGCGCGGCGACCAGCGGCAGGTCCACGTCGCGCGCCTCGCGGATCGGCTTGCCGTTGTCCAGCGTCTCCAGCACCGCCAGCTCGCGCGAGCGCTCCTGGATGATGCGGGCGATCCGGAACAGGTACTTGGCCCGCTCGGAGCCGGGCATCGCCGACCAGGTGCCGAACGCCCTGCGCGCGGCCCGGACGGCGCGGTCCACGTCGGCCTCGGAGGCCGCGGCCACCTCGGCCAGGGTCTCCTCGGTCGCGGGGTTGATCGTCTTGAAGGCGGCGCCCGCCCCGTCGGTGAACTCGCCGTCGATGAACAGGCCGTAGGACGACTTGACGTCGACGACGTCGCGGGACTCGGGTGCCGGTGCGTACTCGAACATCGCCTCAGTCCAGGGTGAAGTAGTCGGGGCCCGCGTACCGGCCGGTCGCCATCTTCTGGCGCTGCATCAGCAGGTCGTTGAGCAGGGTGGAGGCGCCCAGGCGGAACCAGTCGGGATCCAGCCAGCCCTCGCCGACGGTCTCGTTGACCAGGACGAGCATCTTGATCGCGTCCTTGGTCGTCCGGATGCCGCCCGCGGGCTTCACCCCGACCTTGCGGCCGGTCGCCGCCAGGAAGTCCCGGACCGCCTCCAGCATGATCAGCGTCACCGGGAGCGTCGCGGCGGGCTGGACCTTGCCCGTGGAGGTCTTGATGAAGTCGGCGCCGGCCAGCATCGCCAGCCAGGACGCACGCCGTACGTTGTCGTAGGTCGCGAGCTCGCCGGTCTCCAGGATCACCTTGAGGTGCGCGTCGTGCTCGCCTCCGGGGCGGGCGCAGGCGGCCTTGATCGCGGCGATCTCCTCGAAGACCTTCGAGTAGCCGCCCGACAAGAACGCGCCCCGGTCGATGACCATGTCGATCTCGTCGGCGCCGGCGGCCACCGCGAGCGCGGTGTCGGCGACCTTGACGTCCAGCGACGAGCGCCCGCTCGGGAACGCGGTGGCGACGCTGGCCACCTTCACGCCGGAGCCCGCGAGCGCGTCCACCGCCAGGGCGACCAGGTCGGGATAGACGCAGACCGCGGCCACCTTGGGCACGGACGGGTCGCTCGGATCGGGGTGGACGGCCTTGGCGCACATCGCGCGGACCTTGCCGGGCGTGTCCGCGCCCTCCAGGGTCGTCAGGTCCACCATGCGGATGGCCAGGTCGATCGCCTCCGCCTTGGCGGTCGTCTTGATCGACCGGGTACCGAGCATCGCGGCTCGCTGGTCCGCGCCCACCCGGTCGACACCGGGCAGGCCGTGCAGGAAGGCTCGCAGCGTGGCGTCGGACGAGGCCACGTCAGCGAGCGGAGTAGTCATGGTTGACACCACTCCAGCATGCCGACTCGTGTGTTCAGTTCCAAACTGGACATGGCCGAGACCGGTAACGGGTTTTCGTGAACATTCGCCGAGTTCAGCGACGGAACGGACCGCACACGGTCACGGCGCGCCCGGGATGCCCGCGGGAGCGGCGGGTCCCTCCGGCTGCTCCCGCCCGGCGGCCCTAGGCCCGTCCTAGGCGTCCGGGCGGACGTCCTAGGCCGTGGGTGAGGCGATCTCCGCCCCTAGATAAGGCATCCGTCCGATGTGGGACCGGGGGCCTTAGGGCGAATCTTGAGTGTGTAAGGAAATCGCACCGCTTCAAGGAGGAGCCCGACATGGGTCCCGAGATTCACTTCCAGGTAATGATCACCCGCAACGCCGAGCTCCGCGAGGAGGCGGCCGCGCACCGCCGGGCGCGCGAGGTCCAGGCCGCCCGCAAGGTCCGCTCCGAGGGCGGTCTCCGCCGGGGGCTGCGCTTCTTCGGCAAGACCAGCGCCGCATGAGGTCCGTACGAGAGCCCGGCCGCACGCCTCTGCCCGGCCGGGCATCTCTGCCTCCGTAGGGGTTCTTCCGCCGCAGGCCCTTCGCGCCCGCACCCGCGGACGCGCCCCTTCCGCTGAGGCAGCCGCGCCTACGAACGTGCCCCTTCCGCCGCAGGCCGTCCGGGCCCGCGGAGGTGTCTCCGCCACCGCGGGCGCCCCGCCGACGGGGCGCACGCGGTTTCCCGGTGGGCGGTCCTCCGCTTCACCCGGTCCTCCGGTCAGAGCGGCCCTCCGGTTAAACGGAGGAATCACGACAGAAGACATGACATGCTGGAAAACATGATGGGTCGGGCGGTGAGCCCCGTCTTCGTGGGGCGGGAGTCGGAGCTCGCGGATCTGGCCGAGGCCTTCGAGCAGGCGCGGAAGAAGAACGCCGCCGCGGTGCTGCTCGGCGGCGAGGCGGGGGTCGGCAAGAGCCGCCTGGTCACGTGCTTCGCCGAACGGGCCGCGCTCGACGGCGCGCGGGTGCTGGCCGGCGGCTGCGTGGAGCTGTCCACCGAGGGCCTCGCCTACGCGCCCTTCACCGCCGCGATCCGCCAGCTGGTCCGCGAGCGGGGAGCCGACGAGGTGGCGGCGCTGCTGCCGGACGGCGCGGCCCGCGACCTGGCCCGGCTGCTGCCCGAGTTCGGCGAGCCCGGCGGCGACACCGAGAGCGAGACCGCGCGGGCCCGGCTCTTCGAGCAGATCCTGACCCTGATGGAGCGACTGGCCGAGCAGCGCCCCGTCGTCCTCGTCATAGAGGACATCCACTGGGCCGACCGGTCCAGCCGCGACCTGATCGCCTTCCTCAGCCGCAACCTGCGCACCGCGCCGGTCCTGATGGTCCTCACCTACCGCTCCGACGACCTGCACCGCCAGCATCCGCTCCGGCCGGTGCTCGCCGAGCTCGGCCGGGTGGACGGGGTCCTGCGGATGGACCTGCCCCGGCTCACCCAGGACGAGGTGGCCGCGCAGATGGCGGGCATCCTCGGCACGGTCCCGGAGTTCGCCCGGGTCGGCGAGGTCTACCGGCGCAGCGAGGGCATCCCGCTGTTCGTCGAGGCGCTGACGGAGTGCGGCGACGGCTGCTCCTTCCCCGACTCCCTGCACGACCTGATCATCGGTTCGGTCGAGCGGCTGCCGGACGAGACCCAGCGCGTGCTGCGCGTCGCCGCCGCGGGCGGCATCCGGGTCGGCCACGATCTGCTCGCCGCCGTCAGCGGCCTGTCCGACCTGGAGCTGGAGGACGCGATCCGGCCCGCCGTCGCGGCCAACGTGATCCAGGTCGCCGACGGCCGCGCGTACGCCTTCCGGCACGCGCTCATCCGCGAGGCCGTGCACGACGAGCTGCTGCCCGGCGAGCACGTACGGCTGCACGCCCGCTTCGCCGAGGAGATCGAGCGGGACCGCGCGCTGGTCCCGCCGGGCCGCGCCGCCATCGAGATCGCCCATCACTGGTACTCCGCCCGCGACGACCTGTGGGCCCTCGTCTCGGCCTGGGAGGCCGCGCAGAAGGCCGCGCGGACCTTCGCCTACAACGAGAAGGTGCAGTTGCTGGAGCGGGTCCTCGCGCTGTGGAGCAAGGTCCCCGACGCCTCGGCGCGGATCGGCGCGGACCACACCACGGTCCTGGAGCAGGCCTCGGAGGCCGCCTACGCCTGCGGGGAGCTCGACCGCGGCACGAAGTTCGTCAAGGCCGCCCTGGCCGAGCTGGACGAGAAGACGGAGCCCGAGCGGGTGGCCGAGCTGGTCGTACGGCTCTCGCAGTTCAAGCTGGCCAAGCGGAAGCCGGGAGCGCTCGCCGACCTCCGCTACGCCGAGCGGCTGGTGCCCGGGCCGGGCCTGGCCCGCGCCCACGTGCTGGCCAGGCTCGGCTCCTACCTGATGTTCCGCAGCGAGGTGGACGAGGGGACCGCGCTCACCGAGGAGGCGCTGGCCATCTCCCGCGCCCACGGCGACGAGTGCCTGGAGGCCGACCTGCTGCTCAACCTGGGGGTGGGCCACTCGATCGCGGGCCGGCTCCATCTCCTGGTCGAGGCCAACGAGACCGCCATGGAGATCGGCAGACGCCTCGGCTCGGGCCGGATCGTGCTGCGCGCCCTGGCCAACAGCGTGGACGCGCTCAACAACCTGGGCCGCTCGGCCGAGGCCGTCGAGCTCGCGCTGGAGGGCGAGAGGCTGGCCCGCAAGTACGGCCGCTACCGCGCCCACGGTGCCTTCATCGCCAACAACCGGGCCGAGGTGCTGGAGGCGCTGGGCCGCTTCGACGAGGCGGCCGAGCTGGCCGAGCGGGAGCTCGCCAGGGATCCCTCCACCCGCGACCGGCACCACCTGAACCGGACCCGCGCGGCGGTGGCCGCCGCGCGCGGTGAGACCGAGGTGCTCAGGGCCGTCCTGGCCGAGCTGGCGCTCTCCCCCGAGCAGGCGGAGTTCACCCAGGAGGCGGTGGTCAACGCCTGTCTGGCGATGCGGCTGCACCTGCTGGAGGGCGAGCCGGCGACCGCCCTCGACGTGGCCGAGAAGGTCACCCTGGAGGCCCGCATCCTGAGCAAGCCCGAACTCGGCTGGCGGCTGGTCGCCCAGATCGCCGTGGTGTGCGACGCCGCCAGCCTCATCGCGCCCGAGCGGGCGGCGGCGCTGCGCGACCGGATCGAGGCGACCGCCGCCGCGATGACCGTGGACGGCCCGGTCGCCGAGGCCTACCGGTTCTGCCTCACCGGCGACCACGACGCCGCCGCCTCCGCCTGGGAGCGGCTGGACCGGCCGTTCCTGCGCGCCTCGTCGCTGCTCCAGGCGGCACGCGCCGCCGCCGCGGCGGGCGACCGCGAGGGCGCCGCCGTACGGCTCCGCGCGGCCCATCCGGTCGCGGAGGCGCTGTCGGCCCGGCCGCTGATCGCCGAGATCGAGTCCCTGGCCCGCCGGGTCGGCACCGCGCTCGCACCGGAGGCCCGGCAGGCGGCGGAGGGGACCGCGGAAGCCGTCTCGCTCACCCCGCGCGAGCAGGAGGTGCTCCGGCTCGTCGCACAGGGCCGCTCCAACCGGGACATCGCCGCGGAGCTGTTCATCTCGGCCAAGACGGTGAGCGTGCACGTCTCGAACATCCTGGGCAAGCTCGGCGTCTCGACCCGCGGCGAGGCCGCGGCGGCCGCCCACCGCCTGGCCCTGATCGGCTGAGGCGCCGCGGCGCCGTCCGCGCACGGACGGGACACGGGAACGGCCTGCGCACGACCAGGGCGCAGGAACGACCAGGACGCGGACGGGTCGCGGTCAGGACGCGGTCCGGGAGTCCTCCCCGCGGATCTCCTCCAGCGAGAGGCGCATCGCGTCGGCGGCACGGGTGAACCAGTCGGCCAGCACGGCGACCTCGTCGGGCGAGTAGTCGGCGAACAGCTCGGAGAGCCGGTCGTAGAAGGGCTGGTAGACCACGGCGACCCGGGCCGCGGCGGACGCGTCCGCGACGATCCGCACCCGTCTGCGGTCCGCGGGATCGGCCTGACGTCGGGCGTAACCGGCCCGTTCGAGGCGGTTGACGACCCCGGTGATCGCGCCGGTGGTCAGGTTGGCCTTCTCCGCCAGGTCCCCTGCGGTCGGGGGCTCGTCTCCGAAGTCCCAGATGTGAGCCAGACACGTGAGATCGGTGACGTTCAGACCCAGCCGCTGGGCGATGTCGTTCTGCCCGACGATGCTCAGCGCGATGAGCCGGTCCATGCCGGCCAGCGCCTGGGTGCTCGACGCCTCGGGGCGGGGCTTGCCTTCCACGACCACTCTCCTTAGCATCTAATATATTTAGTACGTAAGATAAATCTTTCTCCACTCTACGCCGGAGATCGAAGCCTCGCCAAGGAGAGCCATGAGCGGAATGCACGGCGACTACGACCTGGGCCACACGGTCGCGGGCTGGACCGGGTGCGGTGTCGCCCTCGCCGGAGCCGCGACCATCGGGGTGTCCGTGTGCGCGGCGTGGCTCCCCGGCGTCTGGCTGGGGGCGGGGACCCTCGCGGCCGCCGGACTGATCACGTGGGCGCTGCACCTGATGGGCTGGGGCAAGCCCAGCGGACCCCGGCCGGCGGACCAGTGGGACTGGAGGCTGCGGGACCCGATGACGGCCCACGCCGACTGCCTCGCCTGCCGCCTGGCCGGAGGACCGCTGGGGGCCGCCCGTCGGCGCGTCCCCCAGCCGGTGACCATGCCGATCAGGTGAGCACCGGCTCGACCAGCAGGAGCACGCCGAAGACCGCGAAGGCGGCGGCGGCGCCGTACCGGATGACCTTCTCCGGCAGGTTCTTGCCGAGCAGGCGGCCGACCACGATGGCCAGCGCGTCGGCGGCGACCATGCCGACCGTCGAGCCGATCCAGGTGCCGACCCAGTCGTGCTGGGTGGCCAGGGTGATGGTGGCGAGCATGGTCTTGTCGCCGAGTTCGGCCAGGAAGAACGCCACGGTCACCGCGATGATCGCCGACCGGGTGGTGCGCTTGGCCTTGGCCGCCTCGTCCTCGGTCAGCTCGTCGCCGCGGAGCGTCCACAGGGCGAAGCCGAGGAAGGCGATGCCCGCCACGATCGTGATGGCGGTGGTGGGCAGGAACTCGCCGACCAGCCCGCCGAGGCCGACGCTGACGAGGTGGACCACCGCGGTGGCCAGGGTGATGCCGGCCAGGACCGGCCACGGCTTGAACCGGGTGGCGAAGGTCATCGCCATGAGCTGGCTCTTGTCGCCGAGCTCGGCGACGAAGATCACAGCGAGACTGATCCAGAACGCTTCCAACGGGGTCGCCCTTCACGCGCATGCGACCGGGCCGGAAGGGGGCACCCGGGGAGTCTCGGGCGCGCTTCGGCCCGGCGGCATGAATTTCGGTATGCCTGCCAGGCCGAAGGTCTCGTCCGCCTGTGCCTGCCAGGCCCGCGCGACCGGGCGCCCTGGGGCGCCAGCATGTCGATCACGCGATTGGGACTACTCCCCTTCGGGTGTTTCCACCCGACCCTAACACCCGGCGCCCGGGACTCATTCCGCTACAGGCGTGTGCCGGCCATCACAGGCTCGTTGACGAGCGTCACCCCGAACTTCTCCCGCACGCCGTCACGGACCTCCCTGGCCAGGGCGAGCAGGTCCTCGGTGGTCGCCGCCAGCTCCGGATTGGTCAGGGCGAGGGTGTGCTTGGTGGAGATCGCGGCCGGGCCGCGCCGGTACCCCTTGGGGAAGCCTGCGTTCTCGATCAGCCAGGCCGCGGGGACCTTCACGGCCCCGCCGGGCACGTCCCAGCGGGGGAAGCCGGGCGCGCGCAGCTCCAGCTCGGCCGCCTCGTCCGCGGTCAGCACCGGGTTGGTGAAGAACGAGCCCGCGCTCCGGGTGTCCGGGTCGGCGGGGTCGAGGACCATGCCCTTGCCCGCGCGCAGCGTCAGGACCGCCTGCCGTACCTCCGCCAGCGGCGCCCGCTCGCCGAGGCCGACGCCCAGCCGGGCGGCGAGCTCCTTGTAGGCGATCGGGGCGGACAGGCCGCCGTTCCCGGCGTCCCGCGGGAGCGCGTAGGTGACCGCGAGCACGAGGTGCCGTCCGGGCTCCTGCTTGAAGGCGCTGTGCCGGTAGGCGAATCCGCACTCGGCCGCGGTCAGGTCCCGCACCTCGCCCGCCACCCGGTCGTAGACCCGGACCGCGGTTATCGTCTGCGAGACGTCCTGCCCGTAGGCTCCGACGTTCTGGATCGGGGTGGAGCCGACCAGCCCGGGGATGCCCGACAGGCACTCGATCCCCGGTCTCCCCTCGGCCACGGCCCGCTCGACCAGCGCGTCCCAGTCCTCCCCGGCCTGCGCGGTGATCCTGTCCCCGCCGTTCCAGCCGGCGTCACCGGCACCGGAGTCCCCGTTCCCACCGTTCCGGCCGTCACCGCCTGCGCCCGAGTCCTCGCTCCCGCTCCCGCCGTTCCGGCCGGTCTCTGCGGCACCGGAGTCCCCGTTCCCGGCGACCTCGATCCCCCGCGACGCGACGCGCACGACCAGGCCGTCGAACCCCTCGTCGGCCACGACCAGGTTGCTGCCACCGCCGAGCACGAGCACCGGCTCACCCGCCCGGTCCGCCTCCGCGACCAGCCCGACGAGCTCCTCCGCCGACCTCGCCTCCACGAACGCCCGAGCCGGTCCGCCCAGCCCCAACGTCGTGTACGGCGCCAGCCGTACCCCTGCAACCCGCTCAGCCATGCCCCATCCCCAGCAGACCCGACAAAATTCGCGACCAGCCTATGTGCCCTCGAACGTCCCGGACACAGGCAGACTCGAACACGGACGGCCCCGGACACGGACGGCCCCGGGTACGGACCGGGTACGGGTACGGGTACGGACCGGGTACGGCCCCGAACACGGACCGGGTACGGACCGGGTACGGACCGGCTCGAATGCGGACCGGCTCGTACACGGAGTAGGCGCGGATACGGACCGAAGCAGGATGCGGGCACCGACCGGGCCGGACGCAGGTCGGGCGCGGACGGGCACGGGCCTTCAGGCTTCCGGCCACCGCGGGCGGGCGCGCTCCGCAACGCTCCCGCCCCAAGCTCCCGGAGCGGTCAGGTGGCCGCGCCGTCGCGCCGGGACGGCCCGGGAGAACCCGCGGGATCCTCGTCCTGGCCCTGCGGCATGGTCTCGTCCAGCCGCGACACCGACAGGCTCCCGTCCCAGAGGCGCTGCGAGGAGACCGCCCGTTCGGGGTTGCCCTCCAGCTCGTTGCCGCCCTCCCGGCCGACGAGCTCGGACCCCTCGGGCACCTGCTCCGGCGCCGCCTCCTCGTCGGCGAGCAGCTTGGCACCGGACGGGTCCGCCCTCTCGGGGGAGCCGCCCCGCCTCGCGGTCTCGGCGGCCTCCTGCACCGGCCGGTCATGGACCCGCTCGCCGGCCCGCTCCTCGGCCCGCTCACTGACATGACGTGGTGTTTCACTCATGCCCAGACGCTACCCACGGACCGGGGGAAGATTCTCGCCCCGATCCGCAGCAACCCCGGCCTCCGGCGATCCGTCAGGAGAGCTGGACCACCGCACGGGCCTTGGAGAGCACCCGCGAGCCGTCGCACCTGGCGGTCAGGGCTACCACCACGCGCTTGTCCTCGAGCTTCTCCTCGACCACGCCGCTCACCGTGATGACGGCGCCCTTCTCGTCGTCCGGGACGACCACCATGGACGAGAACCGCACGCCGTAGTCGACGACCGCGGCCGGGTCCCCCGCCCAGTCGGTGACGAAGCGCCCCCCCTGGGCCATGGTGAACATGCCGTGGGCGATGACGTCGGGCAGCCCCACGGTCTTGGCGAAGCGCTCGTTCCAGTGGATGGGGTTGAAGTCGCCCGAGGCGCCGGCGTACATCACCAGGCTCGCGCGGCGGACCGGATAGTCCGCGGCCGGGATCTCCTGGCCCACCTCGATGTCGTCGTACTTGACCGTCGCGGCCATCAGCCCGCTCCTCCACGCTCGACGATGGTGTTGTAGGTCGTGCAGACGGGCTCGCCCCCGACGGTCGTCACATCGCTTCGCACGGTGATGAACTCGTTGCGGCCGACGCTGCGGATGTCGGTCACGGTCGAGACGCTGACCAGCTCGTCACCGGCGTAGATGGGCCGCTGGTACTGGAAGCGCTGCTCGCCGTGGACGACCATCGCGAAGTTCAGGCCGAGCTCGGGGTCGGCCAAGATCGCCCCTCCGGCCAGGCTGAACACGATGGGGAAGGTCGGCGGGGCCACGACGTCCGGATGACCGGCGGCCCGCGCGGCCTCCCTGTCCCGGTAGATCGGGTTGTTGTCCCCGATCGCCGTCGCGAACTCTTTGATCTTCACGCGACTGACCTCGTAGGGCGAGGAGGGCGCGGACGCCCGCCCGACGAAATCACGGTTCAGAGCCATCGTGCTCCTTTACGGAATCCGAGCCGGTGAGGCCGACATTAACAGAACAACGTTCGGGAGAGCGGTCTCCCGACGGCCACCAGGAAACCGTAGCCCGGCCGGGGACCCGTCCGGGTGTGGAGCACGGTCAACACCCGGACGGGAAAGCTGTCCGGAAACGACAAACCGGCGCCCCAGGAGAGGACGCCGGTCGTCGAATGAATATGTGAATGCCGCAGAACTGTAGATCTGCAGAAGCGCTCATCCTCCGCCACGAGGCGGAGGGCCGCGCGGAGACTAACGGGTCTCGCGGTGCGCCTGGTGCGTCTTGCAGTTGGGGCAGTACTTCTTGAGCTCAAGCCGGTCCGGGTCGTTACGCCGGTTCTTCCGCGTGATGTAGTTGCGGTGCTTGCACTCCTGGCAGGCCAGCGTGATCTTGGGCCTAACGTCGGTGGCAGCCACGTGGGAGTGCCTTTCTACGTTCGGGACTGGGACAACCCACGCCAGGGCTCCTTCTAGGGAAGGGAGCCCGGGAGGGTAGTAGCGGAGGCCGGACTTGAACCGGCGACACAACGATTATGAGCCGTTTGCTCTGCCTGACTGAGCTACTCCGCCTTGAGGCCGACGAAATCGACCGGCCTCCGCAAGGATACCCGACTCGCGGAGCGACCGCGTACCTGTGCAGGTCGGAACCACTATCAGGGACTTGCCCCGATATGTCCGCCCACGCGTCGGGAACCTTGAGCATTTCCAGGTGGCTGCATCGAGTCCACCCAAGCCAAAAGCCCCAACCATAAGGCCAGGGCGTTCAGGCTGTGGAGCCCCCAAACGGAATCGAACCGTTGACCTTCTCCTTACCATGGAGACGCTCTGCCGACTGAGCTATAGGGGCCTGTCCGTTGTCGCTCTCGCGCTGCGGACAGGTGTAACCATACACGCCCGGCGCACGCGATGTGAAATCAGATCGCGCGCCCCGTTCCGGTACGGTCCCGCCTGAGCCGGGCACCGCAAGCCCGGCCGCGCACGAAGGAGGACGCATGACGCACATCGAGTTCGGCACCCCGCCGACGCTGCCCCCGACCAACGGCTACAGCCACGTCGCGAGCGTTGCACCGGGCAGCCGGCTCGTCTGGACCTCGGGTCAGGTCCCGATCGCCGCGGACGGCACACCTGCCGCCGCCGGTGACTGGGAGGCCCAGACCCGCCTGGTCATGCAGAACGTCGGTGCCGCCCTCGAGGCGGCCGGAGCGGCCTGGGAGCACGTGTTCAAGCTGACGATCTTCGTTGTCGACACCTCGGCGCTGCCCGTCGTGCGGGCCGTACGCGACGAGTTCATCGATCTGGAGCGGCCGCCCACGAGCTCGCTCGTCCAGGTCGCGGGCCTGTTCCGACCTGACATCCTGATCGAGATCGAGGCGGTCGCCGCGGTCCCGGTCGGCCCCCTGTCTCCCTGATGATGAGGAGAGCCCGGGCCGGGGCCCGCCCGCTCTCCTACCGATTTCCCGCCGATGAGGAGGACCAGTGCAGGACCAGCGCAGGCAGGCGATCCGGGCCCTCGACGAGAGCGACCGCCCCCACCTTTACTGGCACGGGGTCGACGCCGCCGGCCACGTGTGGCTGTTCGAGACGGTCCTCGACGACGGAGGCGAGTACTGGCCGGTCAGGCACGCCGAACTCGGCGCCGACGGCCTCGCCCGCCAGTACTCGTGGCACCGCATGGAGGACGAGCACGGCTTCCTGGCCGAAGGACCGCTCTACCCGGACGACTTCGGGCTGAACCCGCTGACCGCCGAGGAGTTCGCCACCCTGTGGGCCGCGCTCAGCCGGTGACGGGCGCCACGCGCACTCCCCTTGACCTCGACTTTGGTCGAGGTATCAGGCTGGTCCCATGAACACGACAGCACTCGACGAGCGGACGCGTGAAACCGAGATCGAGGCGATCAAGCAGGTGGTCGCCGCGGTCGAGCACTCCCAGCGGAACGAGCTCCCGGACGCGTTCGCCGACCTCTTCCGGCCAGACGCGATCTGGACCACGGGCCACGGCAGGCGTCTCTTCGGCCGCGAGGAGATCGCGGAGTTCACCCGCCGGGTGCTCCCCGGCGCGATGAAGGACATGACGCCCGTCTACGAGGTGGTGCACGTGCTGTTCATCCGCCCCGACGTCGCCGCGGTCAAGGTGCGCCAGCGGTATCTGACCCTCGACGGCCGACCCGTCGGGGACGAGGGGAGCCCGCTGTACGTCATGTCCAAGGAGGACGGCCACTGGCGCCTGACCGCCTGCCAGAACACCCAGGTGCTCGACTCCTGACCGACGACCACGGGGTATCACCCCGGGACGGGGTCGTGGCGTCGGCCGGTCGCCCGGGACCGCATGTCCCGGGAAAGCAAAAGAGGCCCCGGAGGGCCTCTGAGCTGCCAGTTTGGCTGGTGGCAGGTGCAGGACTTGAACCTGCGTAGGCTGAGCCGACGGTTTTACAGACCGCTCCCTTTGACCACTCGGGCAACCTGCCGCATCATCCGCTCGAGGCGGCGACATGAAGAAGAATAGCGGACTTCCGGACGTGACGTGACATCGGCGGCGGCTCCCGCCGTCGGCCTGTCGCGCCGGAGTCCGCGGACCCGCACCCACGGTCCGACCACGGCGTCCGCGGGCCCGGGACCCGGTCGGCGGACCCGTGCCGGGCGGCCTCCTCCACCTGCCCCTGATCCCCTTCCCGCGCATTGCCCCCGCGCTCCACCGCCCGGACCGGCTCGCTGCCGGAACGGGCACCATGATGTCGACGATCACCTTCATCATGGGCTGACAGGCAAAGCGCTAGGGTCGTCGAGAGAGCTAGAGAGGACAGTCGACGCATGGCCGACAGCAGTTTCGACATCGTCAGCAAGATCGACCATCAGGAGGCCGACAACGCGCTGAACCAGACGGTCAAGGAGATCGGGCACCGGTTCGACTTCAAGGGCACCGGCGCGAGCATCGCGTGGTCCGGCGGCCAGAAGGCCGTCGAGATCAAGGCCAACAGCGAGGAGCGCGCCAACGCCGTCCTTGACGTGTTCAAGGAGAAGCTGATCAAGCGAGGCCTGTCTCTCAAGATCCTTGACGCGGGCGAGCCCAAGTTGTCCGGCAAGGACTACCGACTCGTGGTCACCCTCAAGGAGGGCATCGACCAGGAGAACGCCAAGAAGATCTCGAAGATCATCCGGGACGAGGGCCCCAAGGGTGTCAAGGCGCAGATCCAGGGTGAAGAACTGCGGGTGAGCTCCAAGAAGCGGGACGAGCTCCAGGAGGTCATCGCCCTCCTCAAGGGCAAGGACTTGGACCTCGCCCTCCAGTTCACGAACTACCGTTAACCAGGCGGGCGATCAACGCTTTGACCTGGGGTTCGTGATCCTCGCCCTTGATCAGGGCACATCCAGGGCACACGGCCGGGGCCGGAGATCTCCCAAGCCCCGGCCGCTCCCCGCTCGAAGCAGCCCGGTCGTCCGGCGCCACGAGAACTTCCCCAGAACTACAGGAAGACCTCGATCTCGTAATCCTGCTCATCCTGCGGAAGCCGGCACCCGGATCCGGCGGACGACGCCTACGCGGCCAGGCCGGCGAAGATGACGGCGAGTGTCCGTTCCTGCAGCTCCATGTCCCAGCCGCCCTGCAGGGCACCTTGGCAGACGCTCACCAGCAGCGCCATCACCTCGGGCCGGCCGACATCACCGCGTACCGTGCCCGCGGCCTGCGCCTGGCGCAACAGCTCGCCCACCGCCTCGCCCAGCTGACCCACCGCCCCCGGAACGCTGACACCGGCCAGGTCGACCACCGTGCGCTTGGCCGCCGCCTGCTCGACCAGCCGGCGGAAGAAGACGTGCAGGCCGTCCGCCCCGCCGAGCGCGGCCGCCTCCTCCGCCAGCCGCGCCAGCAGGCGTTTCAGGATCGCCGCCAGCAGGTCGTCCTTGGTCGGGAAGTGCCGGAAGACCGTGCCGATCGCCACGCCGGCCAGCCGAGCCACCTCCTCGGTGGACGCCGACGTGCCGCGGTGCGCGAACACCTCCTCGGCCGCATCGAGGATGCGTTCCCGATTTCGCTGCGCGTCCGCCCGCACGCCGACCCCCTTGGAAAATGAGTCTCGACTCATTATCTTAAGTCGAGTCGCCACTCACCTTATCCCGGAGGCAGGCATGACCCCACGCGAGGTCTTCGACCGCATGCGCGAGCACTGGATCGCCAACGTGACCGTCTTCGACGACGAATCGCTCACCGAGGACGTCGTCCTGGAAATGCCGTTCGCCGCACCCGGACGGCCCAGCCGGGTCGAAGGCCGGGCCGCGGTCCTGGCCTTCATCCGCGCCGGGCACGCCGACCTGCCCTTCCGCTTCGACGACTGCCGTGCGCTGGCCGTACACGACACCACCGACCCCCACACCATCGTCGTCGAGTACGAGCTGGCCGCGACGATGACCGCGACGGGAGTGTCCGCCACGGCCCCGTTCGTCGGCGTGCTGACCGTCCGAGAGGGACGGATCGCCCGCTGGCGGGAGTACCAGAATCCACTCGCGGTCGCCTCCGCGCTGCAGACCGCGGCATCCTGAGCGCCGGCGCCCGCAGACGACCGCGTCGGAGCCGCCGTCGACGCGATTGGAGGCGGCTTCACGATGCCTTACACCACGATGGCGGTCACCGCGGCGCGAACCGGCGCTCTCCGGCGGTGACGTCATGGCCGCCCGCATGCGAAACGCCCTCACACTCTTGCGGCCGCTTCGAGGTGCCGACGGGATCGAGGTCCGGCCACACCACACGGTGCTCCACAACTCGATCCACCGCGTCGACGATGACCTCATGGTCAACCTGCACGCCTACGGCACCCGAGCCCCCGACGTCCCGGTCGTCTACCTGACCCGCACCGAGGCCGACGACGCCGCGGCGATCTACCTCGGCAGCTTCGAACGCGTCCGGGGTGGCGCCGAGCAGCCCGGTCTGCAGCAGGTACCGGTCATGCCGGCAGATCGACAGCGCTGATCACGGAGCAGCCGAAGGTCTCCGAGAGCACCTCGCGCTGATGGTCCGTCAACGGGTTGAGGAAGACGACCGCCTCCGCCCCGGTCCTTTCGCAAGCCGACGCGATCTCTCGCACTTTGCCCCCGCTCACCAGCGTGCGGGACGAGTAGGGGCGGTCCATCGTCCTCACGCCGCCGTCGGAGACGCCCCGGCGCTGCACGGAGCGGCCCACCACCCGGGCGCCGAGAGTCTCGACCGCAGCGGCCAGTTCGTCCATGAGCACGGTGTACCGCTTCTGCTCGGCGGAGAAGTACCCGACGAGAAGAGCGTCCTTGCCGGCCAGGACCACGGGCGGGAGAGGCGGCGTTCTTCCCGCAGTCCGGGTCTTCCGCGGACGACGGTCCCGTTGCAGACGCCGATGCGGCTTCACGACCAGCACGCTACCGAGCAGACGATCGATGTTCAGCCTGTCGGGCCAGGCATCAACGTGGATCGAGGCTCCGATCAAGACGCTGAGAAGCCCGCCCCGCCTGATCGGTCGACCGGCCGTCAGCCGGTGGCGAGCGAGTCCAGCACGTCCTGGGGTGCCGCGCCGAGGCGCTCCCGCTGGGGGAAGCGCCCCACCGGGATGCGGGCCACCTCTTCGGCCGTGGCGTAGTCGATCACGGAGACGACGTCCTGGTTGCTGAGGGAGACGAAGCAGTGCTGGCCGTCCACGCTGGTGGCGGTCCAGTACGGCAGGCTGTCGGCGGCGTAGTGCCGGTATCCGGCCACGGACAGCGAGGGCCGGTCGACGATCGCCACGTAGTCGTCGATCGTGCCCGCCATGCAGAGCTTCCGCTCGTCCCCGGAGAGCGCCATGCCGTGGTGGGCGGAGTTCTGCGGGTAGGCGTCCGGGGACATGGCCCGGGCCCTGTCGCTGAACGGCATGGTGACCGTGCGGACGGTCCTCCCGGCGTTCAGGTCGTACTCGATAAACCCGTTGAGGTAGGACAGCTGGGCGTACATGTACCTGTTGTCGGCGGTGAACACCGAGGGCCGCACGCCGTAGGCGAACCGGTGGGTCCGCAGGACGCGGTGCGTCCGGGCGTCGACCACCGTCACCCGCTTGTCCCCCTTGAGCAGGTTCATCGCCCTGGGCAGCGAGGTGACGCCGATGCTCTGGTTGTACAGCAGCGTCCCGTCCGGAGAGTAGTCGTTGCCGTGCGGATAGGTCCCGGTCGGGAAGGAGGCGACGGGCCGCCCGTCGGCCGTGTCCAGGACCACCGCCTTGGCGGCGGTCAGCGCGGAGACGACGAACCGGGTGCCGTCCGGGGAGAGCGCGGCGTGGTCGGCCTTGAACCCCTCGATCTTGTGGCGCCACAGGATCGTGCGGGCCCTGACGTCGAAGGCGACGACGTCGGCGAGGTTGCCGCGGGAGACGTAGAGCGTCCGGCCGTCCGGCGAGAGCGCCATGTCGTCGACGAACTTCCGGTAGCCCTGCGCGGCGTTGACCGCCTCGTATCCCGCCCTCTCCACCGGGTTCATCGCCGCGAGCCGCTCCTCCAGGTCGGGGATCGCGTCGAGCGAGCCCAGGTTCTGGAAGGTACGGCCGTCGATGAAGCTGACCGTGCCCGCCTGGGCGTTGCCGACCAGCAGCACGTCCCGCAACGGCTCGGTGCGCGCCGTGCCCCAGGCCGCGTTCGTGCCGGCGAGGGTGACGGCGGCGGCGCTCAGTGATACGGCCAGCCGGCGCAGAGTCCTGTGGAGAGCGCTGCGGGAACGAACCATCTCCGATCCTTTCGACGGCCCCCGACACCCGACATGATCGGCAATTCTGTGTGATGCGCATCACACTTCCTAGGCACCCGGAGCCAAACTCCGGCCGTCGGGCTGTCATCCCGCGACAAGCCGGACTCCCCTGAGGAGTTCCCGCGCTTTCCCGGAGCCGGGAGAACCGACGCCGTGGCCGACTCGTGACACAACCTTTCGCGGCCCGGCCGCATCTATCCGGGTGACGAAAGGAGTCCTCGATGGGCCCGATCTCCCCCTCACGCGCGCTCGCCGCGCTCACCCTCGCCGCCGCAGCGGCCACGACCACGATCACCGCCCCGGCGCAGGCGAACACGGGAGCCGCCTCCGCCACCCGCTCCGCCCCGGCCTCGACGGCCGCGACGGCCTCCACCGACGCCGACGCCGTACGGTATGCCTGGCTGAAGAGCTGCACGAAGAAGGACGTCGCGGTCCCCTGCGGCGCATGGACGCTGAGCCTGCGCAGCGGGAGGACCATCCGGCTGCCCGACGCCCGGGTCCACCCGGCGTACGCCGGCGGCAAGAGCGACATGAGCGCCGGAGCCCTTTTCACGGTCAGCGGTGACGGCCGCGTCGTGAACTACTTCAGGGGCGACCGGCTCGTGGTCCGGGACGTGTCGCGCGGGAAGGTCCGCCCCCTGCCGGGCAGGGCTGCCTCCCTGCCCAGAGGGCTGGACATGAGCGAGGTGGACGTCGCGCTCTCCCCCGACGGCTCGATCGTCGCGGTCGACTACCTCGACACCGCCGCGAGACTGCCCACCCTGATCGCCGATGTGGAGAGCGGCAGGGTCACCGAGTTGCCGCCGGACGGCACCGTGCTGGGTTTCAGCCCGGACGGCCGGCACCTGCTCACCAGCCGGTTCACCGACGACAACACCACCGAGTTCACGGTCTTCGACACCGGCGGGCGCAGGACCGCGAGCCAGGTGGTCCCGCAGATCGTCTCCAACAACTCGCCGGTCGCCCTGGCCGACGACGCCACCACGGTGGCGCTGATCGTCACCGGCGCCTCGGGCGCCTCGCGGCTGCGCACCTACGACCTGGCCTCCGACACCGTCTCCGACGCGGTCGCGCTCGGCATCCCCAAGAGAGAGACCCCGCAGCGGCTCTTCTGGGACCCGGCCGGGGCGCTGACGCTCTGGACCTCGCGCGGGGACGCGGAGGGCGACATCACCTCCGCCGTGCAGCGGACGGTCGGCGCGGCGACCGGCGCCACCCGCAGGCTGGACTCCTTCAAGATCAAGTCCGGTCTCTGGACGTGGTGGTTGCCGGGCGAGTGAGCTCGGTTATCTTCCCTTTCATGGGGAAAATCCACGACAGGATCGACGACCGGCTGCGCGCGTTCATCGGAGCGCAGCCGGTCTACTTCGTCGCGACCGCTCCTGAGCAGGGCGGTCACGTCAACGTCTCCCCCAAGGGATACTCCGACACCTTCACCGTCATCGACGACTCCACGGTGGCCTACCTCGATCTCGACGGCAGCGGCGTGGAGACCATCGCCCACCTCCGCCAGAACGGCCGCATCACGATCATGTTCTGCGCCTTCTCCGGCCCGCCCAACATCGTGCGCCTGTACGGCACGGGCCGCGTCGTCGTGCCGGAGGACCCCGGCTTCCCCGAACTGCTCGCGAGGTTCGGCCCGCACCCGGGGGTGAGATCGATCATCGTCGTCGACTGCGACCGCATCGCCGACTCCTGCGGCTTCTCCGTCCCCTTCATGTCCTACGACCAGGACCGCACGCTGCTGGACGAATGGGCCCAGCGCAAGGACTCCAAGGCCAAGCGCGCCTACCGGGCCAGGAACAACCGCGAGAGCATCGACGGCATCCCCGGCCTCTCGCCCGGGGAGACCGACCCCGCCGTCCTGCACTCCTAGGACCGCCGGTACGGGTCCCGGTATCGGCCCCGCTACGGGGCCGCCTCAGCCGACTCCCGGTACAGGCGCTCGCGGACTCCCGGTACGGCGCTCAGCGGCGGTAGCCCGCCATGCGCTCCAGGCGGGCGACCCGCTCGGCGGTGGGCGGATGGGTGGAGAACATCCGGCCGATCCCCGCGCCCCGGAAGGGATTGGCGATCATGAGGTGCGAGGTCGAGGCGAGGCGGCCGTTCTCCGGGAGCGGGAGCCGCCTCGCGCCCATCTCGATCTTCCGCAGCGCCGAGGCGAGAGCCAGCGGGTCACCGGTCAGCCGGGCGCCCGACTCGTCCGCCTGGTACTCCCGGGAGCGGGAGATCGCCATCTGGATCATGCCGGCCGCCACCGGGCCGAGCACCATCATCAGCAGCACACCGAGGAAGCCCGGTCCCTCGTCGTCGTCCCCGCCACCGAAGAACATGCCGACGTAGCCGAGATAAGTGATCATCGTGGCGAGCGCTCCGGCCACCGAGGAGATCAGGATGTCCCGGTTGTAGACGTGCGACAGCTCGTGGCCGATGACCCCGCGCAGCTCGCGCTCGTCGAGGAGCTGCGTGATGCCATAGGTCACGCAGACCGCGGCGTTGCGCGGGTTGCGTCCGGTGGCGAAGGCGTTGGGCTGCATGGTCGGGGAGACGTAGAGCCTCGGCATGGGCTGGCGGGCCTCGGTGGAGAGCTCGCGCACGATCCGGTAGAGGAGCGGCTGCTCGACCTCGCCCACCGGCCGGGCGCGCATCGCGGACAGGGCGATCCGGTCGGAGAGGAAGTAGGAGACGCCGTTGCCCAGCAGGGCGATCACGAGCGCGATCTGCACGCCGACGCCGCCTCCCAGCCACGCCCCCACCGCGATGATCACCGCGGACAGCGCACCCAGAAGGATCGCGGTGCGCAGGCCGTTGTGCCGCACGACGTCTCCTCCCGGTCGATGCTGGTTCCTGCAGTGACGTTGACGCTGGTTCTGCAGTGACAACGTCTCCGGCCCGGCCCAGCGTTCCCCGGGACGCTCAGCGCGAGGCGATCAGGAACCCCGGCACCAGGTCGAGCACCGCCTGCGGAGCCGCCGAGAAGGCCACCGCGGCGATGCCGGACAGGGCGATCGCCACGCCCACGGGCAGCCATCCGGCGGCTGAGCCGGGTCCTCCGCGAGCCGCACCGGACGCCGCGCGGGTCGCACCCGGTGCCCCGGCGGCGGCATCCTCGGCGACGACGCCCCCGGTGACGTTATCGGCGGTCCCGCCGGCGGCCGGTGCGCGTGCCGAGGCCGGGGCCGGAACCCGGACCGGGACCGGAACCGGAACCGGAACCGGGGTGAGGATCCGGGCGGCCCAGGTGGCGTAGTAGTAGAGACCGATCACGGTGTTGACCGCCATCACGGCGACCAGCCACGCCCCGCCACCGCCGACGATCTCCCGGAACACCACGATCTTGGCGAACAGCCCGGCCAGCCCCGGCGGCAGACCTGCCAGGCAGATCAGGAAGAACACCAGCGACAGGCCTGCCGCGGGACTGCGGAAGGCCAGCCCCCGGTAGCCGTCGATCCCCTCCTGCCCGTCCCGCCTCGACACGAGCATGACCACGGCGAACGCTCCCAGGTTCATCGCGGCGTAGAACACCAGGTAGGCGATCGAGGCGTTCGCCGCCTCACGGGTCTGGACGCCGAGGGGCGCGAGGATGTAGCCGGACTGGGCCACCGACGACCAGGCGAGCAGGCGGACCGCGTGGCGCTGCCGGAGGGCCAGGAGGTTTCCGGCGGTCATGGTCAGCGCCGCCACGATCGCGATGATCGGAGCCCAGAGCGCCGCCTGGGCGGGCAGGGCCGCGACCAGGATGAGGATCAGACCCGCGAACCCCGCGGCCTTGGAGACCACCGAGAGCAGCGCGGCGACCGGGACCGGCGCCCCCTGGTAGACGTCCGCGGCCCAGGCGTGGAACGGCACCGCCGCGACCTTGAAGGCGAATCCCGCCAGGACCAGCACCATGGCCACGGTCAGCACGGGTGGCAGGTCGTGGGAGATCTGCAGCGAGGAGGCGTAGGCCTGGCTCTCCGCCGGCGGAACGGGATCCACGCCGGACCACGGTGTGTACTGCCGCAGGTCCTGCGCCAGCCGGTCGAGGTGAACGGTCCCGGTCACACCGTAGAGCAGGGAGACGCCGAAGAGCATCACCGCCGTGGAGACCACCGAGACGAGGAAGAGCTTGACCGCCGCCTCCGAGGCGCGGCCGTCGTAGCGTCTCAGCGCGGTGAGCGCGAAGACCGGCAGGGACACCAGCTCCAGGGCCACCACCAGCGTGATCAGGTCGCGGGCCGCGGGCAGGACCACCGCGCCGGTCAGCACGCAGAGCAGCAGGAAGTGCCACTCCCCGGCGGGGACGTCGGCTCCGGAAGAGATCTCCGCCATCGACAGCAGCACCACCACGATCCCGGCCGCCAGCGCGAGCCCCGCGAAGACGAGCGTGAAGCCGTCCACCACGAACGAGCACGAGGGACCCGCCGCGATGGCGGGCAGGTCTCCCGCCGGAGGTCCGCCGCCCATCGCCCCGGAGGGGATGAGACCGGGCCGTGAGGGCCCCGCCATGCCTTCGGGCACGCAGAAGGTCCGCAGCGGGGCACCGGTGCGCAGAGCCTGCGCCACGACCGCGCCCAGTGCTCCAAACACCCCGGCCAGCGTCACCCCGCCCAGCAGCGGCCGGGAGTACGGTCTGCGGGGCAGGAAGGCGTCCAGGAGCAGCACGAGACCGGCGGCCACCGCGAGGATCAGCGGCGGCGCGATCGCGTAGAGGTCGATCGACTGGATCACGGGGCCCCCACGAAGGTTCGGACCACCGGGTCGGTGATGAGCAGCAGTGCCTTCGGCCAGAGGCCGAACAGCAGGATCAGTCCGACCAGGGGCGCCCACGCGGCCACCTCGTAGGCCCTGACGTCCCGGAGTCCTCCCCCGCCTCCAGGTCCGGTCCCTCCGCCTCCAGGTCCGGCCCTTCCGCCGGTGCGCACGCTCGCCGTTCCGGTGTCCACGGCGTCGGCGCTCACCCTGCCGGCGCTTTCCGGCACGGCTTCACCGGGGCGGGTAACGGCTTCCGCCGCGGTGTCACCGGGGCCGGCAACGGCTTCCGCCGCGGTGTCACCGGGGCTGACGCCGGCTTTCACGCCGGCGAGCAGCGGGGCGTGGACGGTCTCGGTGGGGCGGCCGTGTGTGACGCGGGAGAGCATGACCAGGAAGTAGGCGGCGGTCAGCACGGTGCCGAGGCCACCGACGGCCATGAAGGTCAGGAAGAGCGGGCGGGACAGGCCTGGGGCGGGGTCGAAGGCGCCGAGGAGGGCGAGCATCTCCCCCCAGAAGCCGGCCAGGCCGGGCAGCCCGAGGGAGGCGACGCAGGCGAAGGTCAGCACGGACCCGAGGTGCGGCAGCCGTACCAGCATGCCTCCGCCGAGCGTCGGCATGTCGGCGGTGCCGTACCGCTCCTTGACGGCCCCGGCGACGAAGAACAGCAGACCGGTGATCAAACCGTGTGCGATGTTGCCGAACAGCGCGGCGTTGACCCCGACCGGGGTGAGCGTGGCGAAGCCGAGCAGCACGAAGCCCATGTGGCCGATCGAGGAGTAGGCGATCATCCGCTTGAGGTCGCGCTGGGCCAGGCACGCGAGCGAGCCGTAGACGATGCCGACCACCGCGAGGGCGCCGAGCCAGGGGGCGACGGCGGCGGCCCCGTCGGGCAGGACCGGGATCGCGATGCGGGCGAAGCCGTAGGTGCCCATCTTGAGCAGCACGCCGGCGAGCAGCACGGAACCGACCGTGGGCGCCTCGGTGTGGGCGTCCGGCAGCCAGGTGTGCAGCGGCCACATCGGGGTCTTGACCGCCAGCCCGATGCCGATCGCCAGGAAGGCGATGATCTGCACGGCCCGGGACATCCCGGTGCCCTGCGCCCCCCCGAGGGCGACCATGTCCAGGGTGCCGGTCTGCGCCCAGACGAGCAGCAGGCCGACCAGGAGCGCGACCGAGCCGAGCAGCGTGTAGAGGATGAACTTGGTCGCCGCCGCGCGCCGGGCCCGGCCGCCCCAGACGGCGATCACGAAGTACATCGGGATGAGGACGATCTCGAAGAAGACGAAGAAGAGCAGCAGGTCGAGCGCGAGGAACGTGCCGATCATGCCGACTTCGAGGACCAGCAGGGTGAACACCAGGGCCCGGGGGCGGTTGCCGCCCGGCCGGGGCCGCAGCAGCTGCCCGGGGCCGTCGGAGCGGCCCCAGCACAGGTAGACGAAGCAGAGGAAGGTCAGCAGCGTGGTCAGCACGACCAGCGGGAGCGAGATCCCGTCGACGCCGAGGTGGAACCGGAGGTCCAGCCCGGGGATCCAGGCGAGGTCCGTCGTGAACTGCACCCGTGCGGGATCTGCGTGGTCGAACCCCGCCGCCAGCACCACCGCCAGCAGGAACGTGATCCCGGAGACGGCCAGCCCGTGCAGTCTCAGCAGCCGTCCCCTGGCCGGCGCGTCCACCGGGAGCGGCGCCAGCAGCACGGCGGACCCGGCGAGCGGCACCGCGAGAAGCGCGATCGGCAACCAGTTCATCGGCACGTCACCTCCCGGCGGATCGGGAGCGGCCACACCCGGTGGATCGGGAACAGCCCCGCCCGGGAGGTCAGGGGCGGCCGCACCCGGGGGACCCGGAGCAGCCGCACCCGAGGGATCAGGAGCCGGCCCGCCGTGCCCGTGTCCCGTGACAGGAGGGAACTCATCCGAACACCACCGCCCCGACCGCGATGAGCAGCACGCCCGCGAGCAGGCCCGTCAGGTAGAGCTGCAGGTTGCCGTTCTGCGCCGACCGCATCAGGCCGGACAGCCCCAGAGCCGCCCGGCCGGAACCGCGCACAGCGCCGTCCACCGCCCGGTCGTCGGTGCGGACGACCAGCCCGGCGAGGGCGAGGACCGGGGCGACGAACAGCGTCCGGTAGGCGGAGTCGACGTAGAAGGCCCGCTCGCAGAGGAGTCGGAAGGGACCGAGCATGCGGGCGGGGTCGCTCCGCGGGTCGCTCCGCCACATCGCGTAGACCGCTCCGGCGCCCAGCAGCGCCACCGCGACGCTCAGCGCGGCGGTGCCCCAGTGCACGCCGGCGGCACCGGCGAAGCCCAGCAGCAGGGCGGGCACCGCGAGCACCAGGATCGGCCGGCGCATGGTGGCCGGAGCCTCGTGGACGTCGATCACGTGGGCCGTGCCGGGGGCCGGTTCCGGAAGGGCGACCGCGGGACGCTCGCCGAAGAAGGTGCGCAGCCAGGCGCGGGTGGCGTAGGCGCCGGTCACCGCGACCGTGGCCAGGGCGCTGCCGTACAGCAGCAGGGCGGCGGCGTCCGTGAGCGGCCCGGGTGAGACGGCCCGCTCGACCGCGATCAGGATCTCGTCCTTGCTGAAGAACCCGCTGGTCGGCGGGAGGCCCATCAGGGCGGCGAAACCGATCGTCATCGCCGCGAAGGTGACGGGCAGCTCCCGGCGCAGGCCCCCCATCGCGCTCATCAGGTTGGAGCCGACCGCGTGGATGACCGCTCCGGCGCAGAGAAAGAGCAGGGCCTTGAAGGCGCCGTGGGTGATCAGGTGGAAGACCGCGGCGCCGTCGGAGCCCGCGGCCAGCGCCGCCGCCATGTAGGCGAGCTGGCTGATCGTGGAGTAGGCCAGGACCCGTTTGAGGTCGTCCTGGGCGAGGGCCGCGAGAGCGGCGCCGAGCATGCCGAGAGCGGCCAGGACGGCGAGGACGTTCAGGGTGAGGTCCGCGAGGACGAAGAGCGTGTGGAGCCGGACGACGACGAAGATCCCGGCGGCGACCATGGTGGCCGCGTGGATGAGCGCGCTGATGGGGGTGGGACCGGCCATCGCGTCGGGAAGCCAGGTGTGCAGCGGGGCCTGGGCGCTCTTGCCCGCCACCCCGGCGAGGATCAGTAGCGTCGCGACGGTCAGCGTGCTGACGGGCATCGACGTTCCTGCGGCCGTCGCGCCGACGGGTGAGATGTTCGTGGCCGCGGCGAGGATGTCGTCGATCCTGAAACTGCCGGCGGCCGTGCCGAGCACGAAGACGCCGAACAGGAAGCCGACGTCGCCTATGCGGGTGACCAGGAACGCCTTGACCGCCGCCCGGGAGTTGGCGCGGTCCTCCCACCAGTGGCCGATCAGCAGGTAGGAGCAGAGGCCCATGACCTCCCAGCCGACGTAGAGGACGAGGAGGTCGGCGGCGTAGACGACCAGCAGCATCGCGGCGGTGAACAGGCTGATGAACGCGCTGTAGGACGGGTAGCGGCGGTCGCCGCGCAGATAGCCGATCGAGTAGACCTGCACGGCGAGCGCGACGACGGTGACCAGGACCGCGATGGCCGTGGACAGGCCGTCCAGCTGGAGGCCGAGTGAGATCGGCACCGATCCCGTGTCCACGACGGTGAGCGTCCCGGTGACGGAGGGGACGTCGGATGCGTCCGCGAAGGGGAACGGCGCTCCCCCCTCGTGGCCGAACCGCGTCCAGTGGGTGTAGGCCAGCCAGGCCGCGAGGGCGGTGGAGGCGGCGGTGGGGACGACGGCGATCCAGGCGGCCCGGCGGTTCGCGGCCGTGTCGGCGGGTCCGCCCCGGGCGTGTCCCGGCCAGCGCGACCCCAGCAGCGCCACGGCCGCGGACAGGAACGGCAGTGCGACGGCGAGCGCGGCGAGGGCGATCACGGCGTCACCGTCCCGGGAGTCGTGCCGTCGCGGCCCGGCGCGCCGGCATCGGCGCCGGGGACGGTGACGGGAGAGGTGCCGGAGGCGAGGGACCCGGGGCGGGGCGCCCCGGCCGAGGAGGTGTCGGGCGCGGGACCGTCCCCGGAGTCGTCGTCCGGGCCGGAGGCATCGCCCGGGCCGGAGGCGCCGGGTTCGGCCAGGGCGCGCAGGCGGTCGAGGTCGACGGTCCGGCGGTTGCGGTAGAGCGCGAGGATGATGGCGAGGCCGAGGCCGACCTCGGCGGCGGCGATCACGATGACGAAGAGCGTGAGGACCTGGCCGCCGTGGAGCCGGTCGCGCAGCCAGACGTCGAAGGCGACCAGGTTGAGGTTGACCGCGTTGAGCATGAGCTCGACGGACATCAGGACGAGGATGGTGTTGCGGCGGGCGAGCACGCCGTACACGCCGATGGAGAACAGCAGCGCCGAGACGACCGCCGGGTAGACGACGTGCACGTCACTCCCTCCCGCGGATGTCGGTGCGGGAGATGACGATGGCGCCGATCAGGGCGGCCAGCAGCAGGACCGAGAGCGCTTCGAAGGGGAGCACCCAGGTGCGGAAGATGCTGGAACCGAGCTCGCCCGCCGAGCCGCGGCCCGGCTCCAGGGGGGCGTAGGCCGCATGGAAGCCGTCGACGACCACGGTGACCAGGACTGCGGCCGTCGCGAGGGCGACGACCGCGGCGGCGACCCGGTTGCCGCTGTCGAGGTCGGCGGCCCTCCCGATCGGGGCGCGGGTGAGCATGATGCCGAACAGGAGCAGGACGACGACGGCCCCGACGTAGATCAGCACCTGGACCCACGCCACGAACTCGGCCGTCAGGACCAGGTAGCACCCGGCGAGCGCGCCGAAGCAGACGACCAGCCAGAGCGCGGCGTGGACGAGCTGCCGGGTGGTCACGACCAGCAGCGCCGAACCGACGGCCAGCACCCCCAGGAGGAGGAAGACGATCTCCTGCCCGGTCGGCGACAGGTAGGACGGCACCGCTTCGGTCATGACTCCTCCTCACCGCCGCCCGGGTCCGTGGTGGAAGCATCCCCCGATCCGCCCTTCGCCGGAGGCCCGCCGCTCCCGCCTGTGGACGGATCGCCGCCGGACGGCCCGCCTGTGGACGAACCTCCCGGCGGCCGCTCCCCGGGCGGGCCGCCTGTGGACGAACCTCCTGCGGACGGACCGCTCGGCGGAACGTCCTTCTTCGGGAGCGCCCCCGGCGGTCTGATCGCCCGGACGCTGGCATGCCCGGCCGACGTCCTGCGGACCGGCCGCTCCGGCCCGGCAGCCCTTCCTGACTGCTCCTGCGCTCCGGGGGTCCGTCGCTCCCGTGCTCCCGGTTCCGGGGGTCCCTCCGACGCACCGGGCTCCTCCGGTCGCCCCGCGGGCTGCGGCCGCGCGGACCGCTCGGGCCGTGCGGGCGCCCCCGGTCGCTCCGCCTTCTCGTCCGCTCGCCCGGAACCCTCGTCCGCTCGCCCGGAACCCTCGTCCGCCCGCCCCGAATCGGCCTCCGCCGGACCGGCCGCGGAGGACTCGGCTGGAGGCCGGGGCCGGGCGGTCGCGGCGGACCGGGCCGGGGCCGCGGGACGGGCGGGGCGGGGCGGGCGGGAGGCCGCCGCGAGCTCCTTGGGCGGGTCGGCGTTGGGCTCGTGGGCGGGGGGCGGGGGGACGGTCTGCACCCAGGCGGCCAGCCGGTCCCGCTCGTGGACGAGGTTGCGGATGTCGCCGTCGGCGTACTCGAACTCCGGGGACCAGAACAGCGCGTCGAAGGGGCAGACCTCGATGCAGATCCCGCAGTACATGCAGAGGGAGAAGTCGATGGCGAAGCGGTCGAGCACGTTGCGGGCGCGCGGGCGCCCGCCCTCGGGCGCGGGCAGGGTCTCCTTGTGGGAGTCGATGTAGATGCACCAGTCGGGGCACTCGCGCGCGCAGAGCATGCACACCGTGCAGTTCTCCTCGACGAGCGCGATCACCCCCCGGCTCCGCGCCGGCAGATCCGGCCTGACCTCGGGGTACTGCTGTGTCACCGACCGGCTCAGCATGTGCCGGAGGGTGACGGACAGCCCCTTCACCAGTCCTACTCCCGGTATTCGCGCCACTTGGACATCATGACGCACCGAGGGTCCCGCGGGAATGCGACGGCCCCGCAGAAGACGCAGAAGACCGCGAAAGACACGGAAGACCGCGGAAGTCTGCGGAAGTCCGCGGAAGACCTCGTCCACAACTCCCACCGGTTATCCACAGCCGTTGTCCACAGACTGTGTGTTCGAGTTATCGGGTCCTGAGGGAGATCAACCGGGAGAGGGACTGCGAGCGCCCCCGGATGTACGTATTGTTCCGGCCATGTCCCAGCAGTACGGCTCCGCCTGGCACCCGTCGCAGAAACCCGCCCCGTCCACCACCGGATTGAGCGTGGTGTGGGCGCTGGTACCCCTGTTCACCTGCGGCATCGGCACCCCGTTCATCATGGGGCACGCCGCCCGGCGGCTCCGGAGCGCCCCGCTCGTCCTCGCCACCGCGGTCTACGCCCTCGGGATCGCGGTGTTCGTCATCGGAGCGGGGATCTACGGGGACTCCGATCTGATCCCCGTCTGGCTGGACGCCCTGATGATGGTCGGCCTGTTCGGCTCGTGGTTCGGCGGGCTCGGCCACGCGCTGATCATCCGCGGCTCGGTCTTCCGGGAGCGGCCCTCCTTCTCCGGGGCGCCCTACCACCCCCCGGCCGCCCCCGCGCCGCACCCGCGCACCGTGGGCCCAGCGGCCCCAGTGGCCCCGCCGTACGACCGGCCCGCCCACCCGCAGCACACCGCGCCCACCGTGGCCCCGCCGTACGACCGGCCCGCCTACCCGCAGCACACCGCGCCGCCGCTCCACCACGGCCCCGGCCCCGGGCCGTACACGCCGGTCCCGCCGCCCGGTCCGCGGCACGCGCAGCACACGCTGTACAGCCCGCAGTCCTCGGACGCGAACGTGAACAGGACCTTCGCGCGGTCCGACCGGTCCGCCGAGTGGATCGGGCCGTACCGGGTGATCGACACCCTGGGCCGGGGCGGGCAGGGGACGGTCCACCTCGCGCTCAGCCCGCAGGGGCAGAAGGTGGCGATCAAGGTCCTGCACGAGCGGTTCACCGGCAACCAGGCGGCCCGGGACCGGTTCCTGCGGGAGGTGGAGGCGACGCGCCGGGTGGCGACCTTCTCCACCGCCCGGGTGCTGGACGTGAACATCAACGACGACCAGGCCTACGTCGTCAGCGAGTACGTGGACGGGATGTCGCTGGAGCAGCTCGTCCGCGACCAGGGGCCGCGCGGCGAGGACGGGCTGACCCGGCTCGCCCTGGCCACCGCGGGCGCGCTGGCCGCGATCCACAAGGCGGGCGTGGTGCACCGGGACTTCAAGCCGGCCAACGTGCTGATCGGCGCCGACGGCCCCCGAGTGATCGACTTCGGTATCGCCCGCGCCCTCGACCAGGTCACGGTGACCTCCAGCGTCATGGGCACCCCCGCCTACATGTCCCCCGAGCAGCTCGCCGGCGGGCACGTCGGCCCGGAGACCGACGTCTTCAGCTGGGCGTCCACGATGATCTACGCCGCCTCCGGCCGCACCGCCTTCGGCTCGGACACCATCCCCGCGATCCTCAACCGGGTGATCAACCACCAGCCGGACCTGTCGGTCCTGCCCGCCTCCCTGCGCCCGCTGGCCACCGCCTGCCTGGAGAAGAACCCCGCCAACCGGCCCACCGCCGCCGACATCATGCTGCGCATCGTGCAGTGACCGTGCAGCGACCGCCCCGCCCGCGGTCCCCGGGCGGGGCGGTCACCCGGCCGCGACCCCGACGACGGCGTGGTCCCCCGGCTCCAGCCGTACCCCGACGGGCGGGGCGGTCATCCGGCCGCGACCCTGACGACCCCGGTGAGCAGGAGCTGGACCAGCGCCAGCGGCACCAGGCCGGTCCAGGCGAGCCGCTGCAGCTGGTCCTCGCGCAGCCGGGGGTAGCTCACCCGGACCCAGATCACCACGAACACCAGGGCGAACACCTTCAGCAGCATCCACACCGGGCCGGGCAGCAGCGGGCCGTGCCAGCCGCCCAGGAAGAGCACGCTCGTGAGCGCCGAGAGCACGATGATCCCGGCGTACTCGGCCAGCATGAACAGGGCGAACCGGATGCCGGTGTACTCCGTCATCGGGCCCATGATGATCTCCGACTCGGCGATCGGCATGTCGAACGGCGGGCGGCGCAGCTCGGCGAGTCCCGCGACGAAGAACACCACGCCGCCGACCGCCTGCCAGGGCAGCCACCACCACTGCCAGGCCTCCACGATGCCCGGCAGGGAGAGCGTGCCCGCCGCCATCGCGACGCTGGACGCGGCCAGCACCAGCGGCAGCTCGTAGGACATCAGCTGCGCGGCCGAGCGCATCCCGCCCATCAGGGAGTACTTGTTCCCCGACGACCAGCCGGCCATGATCGAGCCGAGCACGCCGATCCCCATCACGGCCAGCACGAAGAACAGCCCGGCGTCCAGGTCCACCCCGACCAGACCGGGCCCGACCGGGATCACGACCATCACCACGAGGTACGGCACCAGCGCCACGGCCGGGGCCACGGCGAAGACCCGGCGGTCGGCGGCGGCCGGGATCACGTCCTCCTTCTGCAGGAACTTCACCCCGTCGGCGATCAGCTGGGCCCAGCCGTGGAAGCCCCCGGCGTACATCGGCCCGAGCCGGGCCTGCATGTGCGCCATGACCTTGTGCTCCATCTGCCCGGCGACCAGCGGGAGCACGAGGAAGACCGCGACGATCGCGACCAGCCGGACGACGGCGTCGAGCACCTCGCTGAGCATCACGCCTCCGTCTCGGAACGCCCCTCGGCCCCGCCGTCGCGCGCCCAGTCCGCGGGCACGCCGGGCGGGAGGGTCTTGCGGCGGCTCGGGGAGCCGTGATCGGACTCGCCCGGTTCCTTCGCCCCCGGCCAGGCCTTGGCGACCCGCGAGGCCAGCACGAAGTCCTTGCGCAGCGGGAAGCCCTCGAAGCCGTCCGGCAGCAGCAGCGGGACGAGGTTCGGGTGTCCCTCGAAGACCACGCCGAACATCTCGAAGGTCTCGCGCTCGTGCCAGTTCGCGCCCCGGAACACACCGGTCGCGGTGGGCAGCCGGGGGTCCTCGCGCGGCACCCGGGTGCGCAGCAGCAGGCGCGAGCGGGCGTCCGGGTCGTAGACGCAGGCGACGACCGCGAAGCCCTCCGGCGGCTCGTCGACGCCGGTCAGCCAGTCGAGGAACACGTGGCCTCCGTCGCGGGCCGCCTCCAGCAGGCCGGTCCAGTCGCCGGGCTCGACGTCCGCCGTGGTCTCGCCGAACGACTCCGATACCCGGACGCGGGAGCCGTACCGCTCCTCGATCGCGGAGAGGTCCGCCCGCCCGCTCACCCGCGCCCGCCCTCGGGGGCGTAGCGGTCGCCCAGGTGCTCGGCGGCGATCTTCTCCTGGAGCTTCATGATGCCGTGCAGCAGCGCCTCCGGCCGGGGCGGGCAGCCGGGGACGTAGACGTCCACCGGGATGATCTGGTCGACGCCCTTGGTCACGCAGTAGGAGTCCCAGTAGGGGCCGCCGGTGTTGGAGCAGGCGCCGAAGGAGATGACGTACTTGGGGTCGGGCATCTGTTCGTACAGCCGCTTGACGGCCGGGGCCATCTTGTCGGTGACGGTGCCGGAGACGATCATCAGGTCGGCCTGCCGGGGGCCGTTGGCGAACGGGATCACCCCGAACCTGATGAAGTCGTGCCGGCTCATCGAGGTGGCGATGAACTCGATCGCGCAGCAGGCGAGACCGAAGTTGAACGCCCAGAGCGAGTAGCGCCTCCCCCAGTTGAGGACGAAGCGCATGGGCTTGGGGGCCAGTCGCGAGACCGGCCCCACCGCCGGCCGTACGGTGGGCATCGGGAGATCCGCCATGGGTCCATTCTCCTCCCGCGGGTCACGTCCAGGCGAGCACCCTCTTGCGCCAGGCGTACAGGATGCCGAGCGCGATGAAGCCGAGGAAGACCAGCATCTCCACCAGCGTGGTCATGCCGAAGCCGGGTGCGGCGAAGACCGTCGCCCAGGGGAAGAGGAAGACCGCGTCCACCGCGAAGACCACGTACAGGTAGGTGAAGACGTAGTAGCGCACCTGGGACTGGGCCCAGTCCCCGCCGACGGGGTCGACGCCGCACTCGTAGGTGGTCAGCTTCTCGGCCGTCGGCCGGTGCGGGCGGAGCAGCCGGTTGGCCAGGAGCCCGCCGGCGAAGATCGCCACCCCGATCGCGAGCAGCGCGAAGACCACCGCGTAGGAACCGAAGTAGCCGTCCAACGGACCTCCTCTCGGGGACCCGTCCCAGGGAGGTCGCGGGTCCCGGCCGCTAACGGATCCGACATGCATCGTCACCGAGTGGAGCGGTTAAACCTGAATCAGCCAAAGCCTGCTTACCGGTCGTACCAAGAAAAGGTAAACGACGCCATTCCCGCCCTACGGTGACATCCATGCACAGAATGCGATTCGTCGGCGGGGTGGCGCTACTCACAGTAGCCATGATCGGCTGCGGCTCCACCGCGACCTCCCTCGCGGCGGACGGCCTGATCCCCTCTGAGCCCACGCTCGTCGAGTACGCGGACCCCTCCCGGGTCGAGGGCCTGACCACGGCCACCATCACCGACGGTGACTCCGGTGAACGCAGCGTGCACATCGTCTACCCGGTCCTGGCCGACGCGCCCGGCCTCACCGAACGGCTCCGCGCCGTGGTGACCGAGCGGCTCGACCGGTTCACCGCGACCGCCGTCCGCCCGGTCGGCCGGGATGGGAGCGCCCGCCCCGAGCTCAACGTGGACTGGCTGCTGCCCGCCGCGACCGAGCAGGTCGTCGGGGTGCGGCTGGGCGTCGGCGAGCTCACCCAGTCCGGCTGGCGCGAGTCCAGGACCACCGTCTGGTACGACCGGGTGGAGAGGCGGGCCGTGGACTCCGCCGGCCTGCTCTCCGGCGGTCCCGCGCTGGCCTCGCTGGCCGGCCTGGTCAGGACGGAGCTGGCCGGCCGGGGGCCCGGCGTGGACGCCTCGGCCGTCCGGGCGGACGCGCGGCTCTTCGACTCCGTCGGCTTCAACCGGCACGGCGACCTCGTCGTGGAGTTCGACGACTACCAGGTGGCCGCCGGTTCGCTCGGCCGGGTGGCGGTCGCCGTGCCGGCGGGCAGGACCGAGGGCCTGCTCTCCCCCACCGGCCTGCGGGCCCGGGCCGCGGCCGTGCGCGCCGGGCGGCTGCCGGTCTCGACGCTCACCGCCGAGTCCATCAAGGCGTCCATCAAGGCGGCGGCCGCCGGCAAGCCCCCGGCGCGGAGCACCCGGGCGGGCACGGTGGACTGCGCGGCGGTCAGGTGCGTCGCGCTGACCTTCGACGACGGGCCCGGCCCGGCCACCGGCGAGCTGCTGGACGCCCTGGCCGCCCGCGGCGCCAGGGCCACCTTCTTCGTCACCGGCTCGAACGCGGTCGCCCGCCCCGACCTGCTCGGCCGGATGAGCCGGGAGGGGCACCTGGTGGCCAACCACACCTGGTCCCACCGCGACCTCGCCTCGCTGCCCCCGGGCAGGGCCGCCCACCAGCTGACCCGGGCCCAGGAGGCGATCGGCCAGGCGATCGGCCAGGCCCCCACCCTGGTGCGCCCGCCGTACGGCTCGGCCGGCGCCGGGGTCGCCGAGGCCGCGCGCGGGCTGGGCCTGGCGGTGGTCGGCTGGGACGTCGACGCGCTGGACGCGCGCGACCGCGACCCGCGGGCCGTCGCGCGCCGGGTCGCCGCCGGAGTGCGGCCGGGGTCGATCGTGCTGATGCACGACGTCCACCGCCCGGCCGTCGAGGCGGTCCCCGAGATCCTGCGGCGGCTCTCGGCGGAGGGCTACGCCTTCGTCACCGTGCCCGAGCTGTTCGGCTCCGCGGGGATGCGCCCGGGCCAGACGTACCGCTCCGGCCCGGCCGCCCCGACCGCCCCGCCTACTCCAGCCGCCCCGGCCGCCTCCGCACGGTCATAGCCGGCGGCTATGACCCCATAGCCGGAAGAGATGGGGACCCCGCCCGGGAAGGACATATAGTTGGCGATCGTGACCCCTACTGTCCTCTTCGGCCGCCTGCACGTTGACCTGTGCCGGCTCGCCGCCGGGCTGTGTCGGGACGACCGTTCGCGATCGTGATCCGCGCGGCCTCCCCCCGAGCCGCGGGCGCGACGCCCGAGCCCCCCACGCTCCACCACCGCGGCACGCCGGGGACTGCGACATGCGTCACACTCCCACGCCGTGCGGAACGCGAAAGACTACGCGTGACCCCCGAGGGATCTAGCATGGAAGTAAACATGGTGGCAACAGCAACGGCGCCCTTCGCGTCGAGGAGGACTGAGCTGTGACCAAGCAGGTTCAGCAACTCGACCGCGTGATCATCCGCTTCGCCGGCGACTCCGGCGACGGCATGCAGCTGACGGGTGATCGCTTCACCGCGGGCACGGCGGAGTTCGGCAACGACCTGTCGACGCTCCCCAACTTCCCCGCCGAGATCCGCGCCCCCGCAGGGACCCTGCCCGGCGTTTCGAGCTTCCAGCTGCACTTCGCCGACCACGACATCCTCACCCCGGGTGACGCGCCGAACGTCCTGGTCGCGATGAACCCGGCGGCGCTCAAGGCCAACCTCGGCGACCTGCCGCGCGGGGCCGACATCATCGCCAACACCGACGAGTTCACCAAGCGCAACCTGCAGAAGGTGGGCTACGCCGCCAGCCCGCTGGAGGACGACTCGCTCGCCGAGTGGCGCGTCCACCCGGTGCCGCTGACCTCGCTGACGGTCAAGGCCCTGGAGGGCTTCGACCTGTCGAAGAAGGACGCCGAGCGCTCCAAGAACATGTTCGCCCTGGGCCTGCTCAGCTGGCTCTACCACCGGCCGACCGAGGCGACGATCTCGTTCCTGGAGAACAAGTTCGCCAAGAAGCCCGAGATCGCCAAGGCCAACATCGCGGCCTTCCAGGCGGGCTGGAACTACGGCGAGACCACCGAGTCCTTCTCGGTCTCCTACGAGGTCAAGCCGGCCCCGCTGGCCCCCGGCGTCTACCGCAACATCTCCGGAAACCAGGCGCTCGCCTACGGCCTGATCGCCGCCTCCGTGCGGTCGGGGCTCCCGCTCTTCCTCGGGTCCTACCCGATCACGCCGGCCAGCGACATCCTGCACGAGCTCTCCCGGCACAAGCACTTCGGCATCCGCACCTTCCAGGCCGAGGACGAGATCGCGGGCGTCGGCGCGGCGCTCGGCGCGGCCTTCGGCGGCGCGCTGGGCGTCACCACGACCTCCGGTCCGGGCGTGGCGCTGAAGGCCGAGACGGTCGGCCTGGCCGTCATGACCGAGCTGCCGCTGATCGTGGTGGACGTGCAGCGCTCGGGCCCGTCGACCGGCATGCCGACCAAGACCGAGCAGACCGACCTGCTGATGGCGATGTACGGCCGCAACGGCGAGTCGCCGCTGCCGGTCGTCGCGCCGATGTCGCCGAGCGACTGCTTCGACGCGGCCGTCGAGGCCGCCCGCCTCGCGGTGAAGTACCGCACGCCGGTCATGCTGCTCTCCGACGGCTACCTCGCCAACGGCTCGGAGCCGTGGCGGGTGCCGGCCGCGGCCGACCTGCCGGACATCTCCACCGCGTTCGCCGCCGCGCCGGCCGAGGGCGAGGAGTTCCTGCCCTACCTGCGCGACCCCGAGACCCTCGCCCGGCCGTGGGCCGTCCCGGGCACCGCGGGCCTGGAGCACCGGATCGGCGGCATCGAGAAGGCCGACCGCACCGGCAACATCTCCTACGACCCCGACAACCACGACCGCATGGTCCGGATCCGGCAGGCCAAGATCGACGGGATCGCCAAGGACATCCCGCCGCTGGAGGTGGACGACCCCCACGGTCCCGACGGCGGGACACGGGTGCTGGTGCTGGGCTGGGGCTCCACCTACGGCCCGATCGCCGCGGCCGTACGGCGCATCCGCAAGTCCGGGGGGAAGGTGGCGCAGGCGCACCTGCGGCACCTCAGCCCGCTGCCCGCCAACACCGGCGAGGTGCTGAAGTCCTACGACAAGGTGCTGCTCCCGGAGATCAACCTCGGCCAGCTCGCGATGCTGCTCCGCGCCCGCTTCCTGGTCGACATCATCAGCTACAACCGCGTGCGGGGGCTCCCGTTCAAGGCCGAGGAGCTGGCCGACGTGATCCAGGATGTGATCGACAGTGAGTGAGCTTCTGAGCGGCCCCGGCCTCAACGGCAGGGGCCTGGCGCTGGTCCCCAAGTCCGACGCCAAGCAGTCCATGAAGGAGTACAAGTCCGACCAGGAGGTCCGGTGGTGCCCGGGCTGCGGCGACTACGCCATCCTGGCCGCCGTCCAGTCCTTCGTCCCGGAGCTCGGCCTCAAGCGCGAGAACATGGTGTTCGTCTCGGGCATCGGCTGCTCCTCCCGGTTCCCGTACTACATGAACACCTACGGGTTCCACTCGATCCACGGCCGCGCGCCCGCGATCGCCACCGGTCTGGCCGCCTCCCGGCCCGACCTGAGCGTCTGGGTGATCACCGGTGACGGCGACTCGCTCTCCATCGGCGGCAACCACCTGATCCACGCGCTGCGCCGCAACGTCAACCTCAACATCCTGCTGTTCAACAACAGGATCTACGGTCTGACCAAGGGCCAGTACTCCCCGACCTCCGAGGTCGGCAAGATCACGAAGTCCACCCCGATGGGCTCGCTGGACAAGCCGTTCAACCCGATCTCGCTGGCGATCGGCGCCGAGGCCTCCTTCGTGGCCAGGACCATCGACTCCGACCGCAAGCACCTGCAGTCGGTGCTGCGCGAGGCCGCCGAGCACAAGGGCACCTCGCTGGTGGAGATCTACCAGAACTGCAACATCTTCAACGACGGCGCCTTCGACCAGCTGAAGGACCCGGAGCAGCGCGACGACATCACGCTGCGCCTGGAGCACGGGCAGCCCATCGCCAGCGCCTCCAAGGCCGTACGGCGGGCGGCCGACGGCGGCATCGAGGTCGTGCCCCGGGCGGAGGTGGCCGAGAGCGAGATCCTCGTCCACGACGCCCACCGCGCCGACCCGTCGCTGGCCTTCGCGCTCTCCCGGCTGGACGAGCCTGCCTTCGAGCACGTCCCGATCGGCGTCTTCCGCAGTGTCGACCGCCCCTCCTACGACGAGCTGATGTCCACGCAGCTGGAGGAGGCCGTCGCGCAGCGCGGTCCCGGCGGCCTGGACGACCTGCTCCTGTCGGGGGACACCTGGCGCATCGGATAGCGCGCCGTACGGCGCGGGACCGAGGCGCCGTTACGCACCTGAACCGAGAGGGCCCTGCGCGGAGACTCCGCGCAGGGCCCTCTTCTCTCGTCCGGCCGCATGCCCGGCCGCGCCGGGCGTGCGGCGCGTCACTCAGCGGGCGCCAGCACCAGGCTCCACATGGTGGCCCGCACGCTCGCCGAGTCCGCCGTGACCGTGACCCCGTCCCGGACGCCGGCCGGGACCTGCGCGCCGCCGTCGGTCAGCAGGCTGGTGATCCGGCCGCTGCCGGTGCCGGCCTGGGTGGAACG